>NZ_JBVJHF010000008.1:58254-174806 GCF_055586945.1 Kribbella sp. NPDC048837 | reverse complement strand
CCCATCCCACGCGTGCTCGCCCCGCGGTGTGGCCTGCGTCCTGGCTGGGTGGTGGCTGCGGTGGATCAGATCCCACCTTGCTTGTGCCCGCCGGTGTTCCGGCTCGCGGCTGGGCCTGGGTGAGGCCGGGGTGGACCCACTTCCCACCCCGCTCGGCGTGCTCGTGCTGCGCCGTGAGTCCTGGCCTGGGTGTGGCTGAGGGGTTGGCGAAGTCTCGCCTCGCGGATGCCTAACGCTGCTCCGGCCGGGGGTGTGGCTGGAGGTGGACCAGCTTCCGCCGCGCCGGTGCCAGCGGTGTTCCGGCCTGGGTGGTGGATCCAGGCGAACCACGTCCCACCCGACGCGGCTCGCGCGTGGTGCGGTTTCAGTTCGGCCTGGGGGGTTGGGGTTAGGGGTTGAGGGCGGAGGAGATGGCTGCGGGGGCGGTGGGGTGGTGGAAGGTGAAGTCTTGGGCGAGGAGGCGGGTGGGGAGGGCTCGTTTGCTGCCTAGGAGTTCCCAGGCGAACTCGCCTAGGGCGGCTTTCATGAGGAAGGCGGGGACGGGGATGAAGGCCGGGCGGTGGAGGGCGGTGGCGAGGGCTTGGGTGAATTCCTCGTTGGTGGCGGGGACCGGCAGGTTGAGGTTGACGGGGCCGGTGAGGGTGTCGTTCTCGGCTACGAAGCGGACTGCGCGGAGCCAGTCGGTGAGCGAGATGAGCGGGAAGTACTGGGTGCCGGAGCCTAGGCGGCCGCCGAGGCCGAGGCGGAAGGGGAGGGAGAGGAGCTGGAAGGCGAGGGCCTTGCCGTCGAGGACTACGCCGGTGCGGAGGGCGGCGACGCGGCAGCCGGCGGTGCGGGCGGGTTCGAGGGCGCCTTCCCAGAGTCGTACGACGTCCGAGAGGAAACCCTCGCCGAGTTCGGAGTCCTCGGTGAGGATGCGGTCGCCGCAGTCCATGCCGTAACCGCCGATCCCGCTCTGCGTGATCACGACCGGCCGCCGCTCCAGCTGGCTCGCGACCGCCGCGAGGGTGGCGGTCGTACTGACGCGGCTCTCGCGGATCGTCTTGCGGTACGTCGGGGTCCACGGGCGGCCGATGTTCGCGCCGGCCAGGTTGACGAGTACGTCGGGGGTGCCGAGCGCGGCCGGATCGAGTTCGCCCCGGGCCGGGTCCCAGCGGATCTCGTCGGCGGTGGACGGCGTACGCCGTACCAGTCGGAGGACCTGGTGGCCGTCGGCCAGGAGATCCTGGGCGAGCGCCTTGCCGAGGAAGCCGGATGCGCCGGCCAACACGTACTTCATCCGGGCTCCTAGATCAGCTGGGTCCGTGGCGAGGTCTCGCCACGGGTCGGTCGTGGTTGAGGCACTCGAGTTCGACGGGTCGATCGTGGCTGAGGTGCTCGAGCACGACGGGTCGATGGTGGTTGAGGTGCTTGAGTTCGACGGGTCGTCGTGGTTGAGGTGCTCGGGGTCGATGGATCGATCGTCGTTCGGGTGCTCGCGTTCGAGGGGTCGGTGGTCGTTGAGGTGAGGCGGGCCGGGTGCGGGTGGGGGTGGTCGGGGTGAGATGACAAGGCGCCGGTACCCGTCTCGGGGGAGACGAACACCGGCGCCATCGTCGGACCGGATCAGACGTCGAACTGGGCCTCTTCGAGGCGCTGCTTGACGGCGGTCAGGTAGCGGGCCGCGTCGGCACCGTCCACCAGGCGGTGGTCGTAGGTGAGGGCCAGGTACACCATCTGCCGGATCGCGATCGTCTCGCCGAGCTCCGGGTGGGTGATGACGACCGGGCGCTTCACCACGGCACCGGTGCCGAGCATGCCGACCTGCGGCTGGTTCAGGATCGGGGTGTCGAACAGCGCGCCGCGGCTACCGGTGTTGGTGATCGTGAACGTGCCGCCCGCCATCTCGTCCGGCAGCACCTTGTTGTTGCGGGTGCGGTCGGCCAGGTCGGCGATCTTCTTCGCCAGGCCCGCGATGTTCAGGTCGCCGGCGTTGTGCACGACCGGGACCATCAGGCCCTTCTCCACGTCGACCGCGATGCCGAGGTGCTCGGCGGCGTGGTACGTGATCTCGCCGGCCTCCTCGTCGATCGACGCGTTCAGCTTCGGGTACTGCTTCAGGGCGTCGATCGCGGCGAGCGCGAAGAACGGCAGGAAGGACAGCTTGACGCCCTCGCGGGCCTCGAACTCGGCCTTCTTCGCCTTCCGCAGCTTGGCGATCTCGGTGACGTCGACCTCGACCACGGTGGTCAGCTGGGCCGAGACGCGCAGCGAGTTGACCATGTGGGTCGCGATCGCCTTGCGGATGCGGCTCATCTTCTCGGTCGTGCCGCGGAGCGGGCTGATGGTCGCGGCCTGTGCCGCGGGGGCTGCTGCGGCGGAGGCGTGCGGGGCGGGGGCGGCGGCTGCGGCGGCCTTCTTGGCTTCCGCGGCGGCGATGACGTCCTGCTTGCGGATGCGGCCGCCGACGCCGGTGCCCTGTACGGCGTTGAGGTCGACCTGGTGCTCGGCCGCGAGCTTGCGGACGAGCGGGGTGACGTAGTTCGGGCCTTCTGAGGTGGAGCCGTTCGGGGAGGCTGCCGGTGCCGATGCGGCCGGGGCAGAGGCCGGGGCTGCCTGGGGGGCGGGGGCGGGGGCGGCTGCCGGGGCCTGGGCGGCGGGGGCCTGAGCCGGAGCCGGCGCGGCGGCGGGGGCCGGGGCCGCAGCCGGGGCCTGTGCGGGTGCGGCGGCGGGGGCCTGAGCGGGCGGGGCGGCAGCCGGAGCCTGGGCGGCCGGAGCCTGGGCGGCGGGGGCCTGAGCCGTGGCGGCCTGAGCCTGGGGGGCCGGGGCGGATTCGGCGGGGGCCGCGGCGGGGGCGGCGTTCGCGGAGCCGACGATGGCTAGTTCGGCGCCTACCTCTACGGTCTCGTCTTCGGCAACCTTGATCTCGAGGAGCTTGCCGGCGACCGGGGACGGGATCTCGGTGTCGACCTTGTCGGTGGAGACCTCGAGGAGGGGCTCGTCCACTGCTACGTCGTCGCCGACCTGCTTGAGCCAGCGGGTGACGGTGCCTTCGGTGACGCTCTCGCCGAGGGCGGGGAGGGTGACCGGGGTGCCGGATGCTGCGCCGTTGCCGGACGCGGGTGCCGATGCGGCCGGGGAGGTCGCGGGAGCTGAGGCCGCTGCGGCCGGAGCTTCCTGAGCGGGGGCCTCTGCGGCGGGCGCCTGCTGGGCGGGGGCGGCCTCGGCGGCGGGCGCGGCCTGGGCGGGCGCGGACTCGGTGGCCGGCGCCTGCTGAGCCGGAGCCTGCGCGGCGGGCGCTGCCTGGGCGGGCGCGGCCGGAGCTTCCTGAGCCGGGGCAGCCTGCGCGGCGGGCGCTTCCTGAGCGGGCGCGGCCGGAGCTTCCTGAGCCGGGGCGGCCTCGGCGGGGGCGGAGCCGGTGGATTCGCCGGCGTCGCCGATGACGGCCAGTTCGGCGCCGACCTCTACGGTCTCGTCCTCGGCGGCCTTGATCTCGAGCAGGGTGCCGGCCACCGGCGACGGGATCTCGGTGTCGACCTTGTCGGTCGAGACCTCCAGCAGGGGCTCGTCGACGGCAACCGTGTCACCGACCTGCTTGAGCCAGCGGGTGACGGTTCCTTCGGTGACGCTCTCCCCGAGGGCCGGCAGGGATACAGAGGTCGGCATGACGGTGGTTGCTCCTTCGTCTGATCGGTCGAGTGTCAGCCTACGGTGCCGCCGGCGTGCGCGGGATCCGGGTCACGGCGACCCGCACGCCCCAGCGGCCCCAAACCTACTCGGGCGGTCCAGCGAACCGCCCGAGCGTCTCAGTCATGGAAATGCAAAGGTTTCCCGGCGAGGGCCAGGTGGGCTTCGCCGAGGGCTTCGTTCTGGGTGGGGTGGGCGTGGATGAAGGGGGCGACGTCGGCCGGGTAGGCGTCCCAGTTGTAGATCAGCTGGGCTTCGCCGATCAGCTCGCCGACACGGGAGCCGACCATGTGCAGGCCGACGACGGCGCCGTCCTTGGCGCGGACCAGCTTGATGAAGCCGGCCGTCTTGAGGATCTGGCTCTTGCCGTTGCCGCCGAGGTTGTAGTTGAGGATCTCGACGTCGCCGTACTTCTCCCGGGCCTGCTCTTCGGTCAGACCGACCGACGCGACCTCGGGCTCGGAGTACGTGACGCGCGGGATGCCGGCCTCGTCGATCGGGGTCGGTGCCAGCCCGGCGATGTGCTCGGCGACGAAGAAGCCCTGCTGGAAGCCGCGGTGCGCCAACTGCAGTCCCGGCACGATGTCGCCGATGGCGTACACACCCGGCACGCTGGTCTGCAGCGTCGCGTCCACGGTGACGAACCCGCGGTCGAGCGCGACCCCAACCTCCTCGTATCCCAGGCCGGACGTGTTCGGACCACGGCCGACCGCGACGAGCAGGACCTCGGCCTCGATCACCTCGCCGCCGGCCACTGTCACGCGTACGCCGGAATCCGTCACCGCGACGGACTCGAACGGCGTACCCGTCTTGAAGGCGATCTTCCGCTTCCGGAACGCCCGCTCGAGCGCCTTCGAGCAGTCCGCGTCCTCGGCCGGGACCAGCCGCGGCAGCGCCTCGACGATCGTCACGGCCGTGCCGAAGGAGGTCCAGGCGGAGGCGAACTCGACGCCGATCACGCCGCCGCCCAGGACGACGGCGGACTCCGGGACGCGGTCCAGGGTCAGGGCGTGCTCGCTGGCGATCACCCGGTGGCCGTCCAGCTCGAGGCCGGGCAGCGAGCGCGAGTAGGAGCCGGACGCGAGGACGATGTTCCGACCGGTGTACGTCGTGTCGCCGACCTGCACCGTGGTGGGCGAGGTGAGCCGGCCCTCGCCCTCGATCACGGTGACCCCGCGGGCCTTGAGCTGGCCCTGCAGTCCCTTGAAGAGCCGGTCGACGACGCCGTCCTTGTACTTGTTCACGCCGCCCATGTCGACGCCCTCGAGCGTGGTCCGGACACCGAACTGCTCACCCTCGCGGGCGGAGTCGGCCACCTCGGCGGCGTGCAGGAGGGCCTTGGTCGGGATGCAGCCGCGGTGCAGGCAGGTGCCGCCGACCTTGTCCTTCTCCACCAGGGCGACGGACAGCCCGAGCGTGGCGGCACGGATCGCGGCGGCATAGCCACCGCTGCCGCCTCCGAGAATCACCAGGTCGTACGTCGTACCACTCTCAGTCACAGGTTCCTCCGTGGGTCTGGTCGGCGGGCGGCCCCGGATCGCGGTTCCGGCCCGGCGTCATCTTTTCACCGATCCCACCGGCCGCCACCCTCGACCCGGTCACACTGTGCCGCCCGGGCGGCCCGGAACCGTTACGAGGGTTTTCTCCCGGAGAGTTGCCGGGATAGGGGACACTTACCTCATGAAGTGGTTCGGTCGCCGGCAGAAGGCCGGAACGATGCGCCGGTCGGACACCCCCGATCAGGCGCACCTGCGGGAGTTCGCCCAGACCCGCCAGGGTGTCGAGGGGTTCGTCGAGCCGCGGACGGCGGTGACGGAGTACACCTTGTTGCTGGTGGCCATCGACGGCGAGTGGACCCGGCGCCGGGTCCCGTCGGTCCGGTGGGCGCACGACTTCGCCAACAAGCTCGGCATCCCGTCGTACGACGCCGCCGTGGTCGGCTACCCGCCCCGCATGCGTGAGTACAACGCCCGCATGAAGAAGAACGGCCTGTCCTAAAGGATCGGGACCCGGGCGCGCACGGCACCCACGACCGAGGTGTCGATCGTCGCGTGCAAGGTGCCGGGCACGGCGTCCAAGCGGATCAATGTCTGGCCCAGGGGAGTGGTGACCGAGCTGCGGCCGATCCCCAGCGGATCGCTGCCGCGCGGCGGGACGTACGCCTGGTCGCACGCCAGCAGCCAGGCCTGCGCGTCGGCGGCTCGCGCCCGCGTCAGCAGGTCCCACTGCTCTTCTTTGCCGGGTCCCGCACCCCACGACGCCGGTACGACGATCAGCTCCGCGCCGAGCCGCCCGAGCGCGGTGAACTGCTCGGCGAACCGCAGGTCGTAGCACGTCGCCAGCCCGA
This sequence comes from Kribbella sp. NPDC048837, assembly GCF_055586945.1. Taxonomy (NCBI): domain Bacteria; kingdom Bacillati; phylum Actinomycetota; class Actinomycetes; order Propionibacteriales; family Kribbellaceae; genus Kribbella; species Kribbella sp. NPDC048837. The sequence goes on along the minus strand of NZ_JBVJHF010000008.1, from coordinate 168,793 downwards.
TCGTCACATCCCGCCACCGGAACGTCACCAGCTCCTTGCCCGGAGCAACAGTGTCCGACTCGCGCGAGCCGAAGGCGTCGTACAGGTGGATCTTCCGGTACGACGCCTCGACGCCAGGTCCCGTGACGAGCACCGTGTTGTGCACCCGCCCGTCGGAAGACGGCTCGAAGAGACCGGCCGCGACGACGACCCCGAGGTCCGCGGCGACCTTCCGTAGGCCCGTCGCGAACGGTCCGTCCAGCGGTTCGGCGACGCCGGCCAGGTCCGTGCCGAAGCAAGCCAGCGTGGCTTCGGGCAGCGCGACCAGTTCGGCGCCGCCCTCGGCTGCCTGCCGGACCGCGGCAGTTGCCGCGGCCAGATTGGCGACCGGATCCGGGCCGGTGCTGAGCTGGGCGGCGGCCACGCGCAGTTCTGTCATGAGGACCTCCGAGGCTGTATACGTTGAGTATGCAATTGAGTGGGGACTCCGGCCGTGATCGTGCCTATCAGTACTTGCGGGGGACTGTGCTGAGCGACCCCGCCGTGTCGGGGACGTTCATCAACGAGCAGAGCGTCGCGACCGAGGTCGGCATCTCCCGGACGCCGGTCCGCGAGGCGTTGCTGATGCTCGCCGCCGAGGACCTGGTCCAGCTCGTTCCGCACCGCGGTGCGTTCGTCGCGCCGCTGCCCGGCCGGGAGATCGCCGAACTGATGCAGGCCCGTGGAGTGATCGAGTGCTGGGCCGCGACCACCTCGCTCAGCGCCGGCGTCGCTCCGGTCGAGGCGATGTCCGCCGTCCTCGAGCAGCAGCGGGCGATCGTCGAGCAGGGTGACGCGAAGGCATTCATCGAGCTCGACAGCCAGTTCCACGCGCTGCTGGTGGAGGCCGGAGGCAACTCGGTGCTCGGCCGGCTGTACGACAACCTGCGGGCCAAGCACGTGCTGCTCGGCGTCGTCGCCCTGCAGCGCCGCGCCACCCGCCGGCAGGACGTGCTCACCGAGCATCAGGCCATCGTCGACGGCCTGGCGGCGGGCGATGCGGCCGCGGCCGAGAAGGCCATCCTCGGCCACCTCGGCACCACCGGCTCGATCCTCATGCAGGGCTGAGCGCAAGACCTTCCTCCCGGACCTCGAGTGGACTCCTCCGCGAACGTGTTCCATACTCGTTGTATACGACGTGTTCACGCAAGCGCCGCCGCGCAAGTGAGAGTTATCCGATGACTCTGCGATTCACCCTGCCCGACGGGACCGAGCGGGCGATCGCCGTCCGCTACGCCCTCAACGCCGGGTACGCCGGTCGCGACACCGAGCAGGTCCGGCACCACGTGGACGAGCTGGCCGAGCTCGGCGTACCGGTTCCGGGCCGCATCCCGACGCTGTACCCGTTGTCCGCGTCGTTGGTCGGGCGGCCGGAGGTCGTCCAGGTGGCGCACGCCAAGACGTCGGGCGAGGCGGAGTGGGCGCTGGTGGTCGGCGAGGACGACCTCCTGCTGACGGCTGCCTGTGACCACACCGATCGGGCGCTCGAGGTGCATGGCGTTGCCTGGAGCAAGCAATCCGCGCCGGACCTGCTCGGCGACATCGCCTGGCCGCTCGCGGAGATCGAGGACGAGCTCGACCGGTTCACCCTGAAGGCGTGGGTAAGGCACGGCGACACCGAGCAGCTGATCCAGGACGGCACGCTGGCCCAGCTACTGCCACCGTCCTACTGGCTGAAGGAGCTCGGCGACCGGGTCGTCCCGGGCACCGTCCTGCTCAGTGGCACGATCCCGATGATCCCCGGTGTCGACCAGTTCGCCGACGCGTGGCGCGTGGAGCTGACCGATCCGCGCGGCCTGACCAGCCGCGTCGTGTACACCGTCGAGCAGCTCGCACCGGCGTGGGACTGACATGAAGGAAGAGAAGGAGTTCTTCTCCGCCCAGAGCGTGGCGTGGACCGACGCGGGCGCCGGGATCACCCAGCGGGTTCTGAGTCAGGACGCCGACGGCACGCTGACCCGATTGGCCCGCTGGGCTCCTGGTACGACGTCGGGCACCGAGCTGATCCGGCACGAGTACGTCGAAGAGGTGTACCTGCTCGAGGGTGAGCTGACTGATCTCACCCTCGGGCAGACGTTCGGCCCCGGCGACTACGCGTGCCGGCCGCCGGGGATGCCGCACGGCCCGTACACCACGGCCGGCGGCTGCACGATGCTCGAGATCCGCTACTCAGCTCGCTGACGCGGCCAGTTCGATCAGGGTGCGTACGGCGTACCCGGTGCCGCCGGCCGGCGTGTAGCCGGAGCCGCCGCCCTCGTTGAAGGCCGGGCCGGCCACGTCCAGGTGCACCCAGTCGATGCCTTCGGCAACGAAGTCGCCGAGGAACGCGGCCGCCGCCAGCGCGCCGCCCCAGGGCTCGCCGGTGATGTTGGCCAGGTCCGCGACCTTCGAGTGCGACTTCAGCTTGTCCAGCATCTCGGCCGGGATCGGCAGCGGCCACATCGACTCGCCGGCCGCGATCGCGGCGTCGACGACCCGGTCCCGGGCGGTGTCGGTGTTCGCGAACGCGCCGGCCACCTTGGTGCCCAGGGCAACGACACAGGCGCCGGTCAGGGTGGCCACGTCGACGATCAGGTCCGGCTCGTCCTCGGACGCGCGGACCAGGGCGTCACCGAGGACGAGCCGGCCCTCGGCGTCGGTGTTCAGCACCTCGACGGTCTTGCCGCCGTACATGGTCAGCACGTCGGACGGCCGGGCCGCCGACCCGGACGGCATGTTCTCGGCCATCGCGGCGTACGTGGTGACCTGGACCGGCAGGCCGAGGCGGGCGATCGCGACGGTCGCGCCGATCACCGCGGCGGCGCCGGCCATGTCGGCCTTCATGCTGACCATCCCGCTGGCGGTCTTCAGCGACAGGCCGCCGGAGTCGAAGGTGATGCCCTTGCCGACGAAGGCCAGGTGGGTGACCGGCTTCTTCGGCGTGTAGCTGAGCCGGATCAGCCGCGGCGGGTTCGCCGAGCCCTGGCCGACGCCGAGGATGCCGCCGTACCCGCCCTTGAGCAGGGCCTTCTCGTCCAGCACCTCGACCTTGACGCCGTACTCCTTGCCGAGCTTCACCGCCGAGGCGGCGAAATCGACCGGGTTCAGGTCCGAGGGCGGGGTGTTCACCCAGTCGCGCACCTGGGCGACCGCGTCGGCGGTCACCTCGGCCCGCTCCAGCGCGGCCTTGGCGTCCTTGTTCCGGGCCAGGTCGGTCAGGATCGTCAGGTTGCCGGGCGCCTCGGTGATGCCCTCGGCGGACTTGTACGCCGTGAACGAGTAGCGGCCGAGCAGCGCGCCCTCGGCGATCGCGCGGACGCACCCGGCGTCCGGGGTCGGCAGCGCGAACGCGACCGACTGGGTGGTCTTGGCGGCCCGGACCCCGGTGCCGGCCGCGGTCCGCAGGTCCTCGGTCTTCAGCGCACCGTCGGGCGCCGCACCGAGACCGACCGCGATCAGCGTGGCCGACTTGCCCGGCTTCGGCCCGGGCACCTTGGTCACCTCCCCGGCCTTGCCGGTGGCGCCCAGTCCGGACAGCACCTCCACCAGCTTCCCGCCGTATGCGGCGTTCAGCGCCTCGGTGCCGGCCGGCAGAGCGACGCCGCCGCCGAGTTTGACCACGCCGATGACCACGGCGTCGGTCTTGACACCGGCCGCATCGGACTTGCTCAGGGTGATGGTGGTCACGAAATCCTCAGTCCTCCTTGACCGGCCAGGCAGCGGGCCGGTCGTGACGGTACGTACAAGCTGCCTCCGCATGCTACGCGTCAGGTAGTTTCCCCTCCATGACCGAGTCGCCGGAGTTGAAGAAGTCCCCGCTGCACGAGCGTCATGTCGCGCTCGGCGCGAAGTTCGCCGAGTTCGGCGGCTGGGAGATGCCCCTGGAGTACGGCGGTGTCGTCGCCGAGCACACCGCGGTCCGGACGTCGGTCGGCGTCTTCGACGTGAGCCATCTGGGCAAGGCGACCGTCAAGGGTCCGGGGGCTGCGGCGTACGTGAACTCGTGCCTGACCAACGACCTGGGCAAGATCGCGCCGGGCCAGGCGCAGTACACGTTGTGCTGCAACGAGCGCGGGGGAGTGGTCGACGACCTGATCGCCTACCTGCACGCCGACGACGACGTGTTCCTGATCCCGAACGCGGCCAACACCGCCGAGGTGGTCCGGCTGCTGCAGGCCGACGCACCCGAGGGCGTCGTGGTGACCAACACCCACGACGACTACGCGATCCTCGCGGTGCAGGGGACGAACAGCGACGACGTGGTGGCCGCGATCGGTCTGCCGACCGGACACGACTACATGTCCTTCGCGACCGCGGACTTCGCCGGTACGCCGGTCGTGGTGTGCCGGACCGGTTACACGGGCGAGCGCGGGTACGAACTCGTCGTACCGAACGCCGCGGCTGTCGGTGTGTTCGACGCGCTGCTGGAAGCCGGTGCGCAGTACGGCATCGTCCCGGCCGGGTTGGGAGCGCGGGACACGCTGCGGACCGAGATGGGGTACCCGCTGCACGGTCAGGACATCACTCCGGACATCACTCCGGTGCAGGCGCGCTCAGGGTGGGCCGTGGGTTGGAAGAAGGAGCACTTCTGGGGTGACGAGGCGCTGCGGGCCGAGAAGGAGCGTGGACCGGCCCGGATCCTGCGGGGTCTGCGGGCCGCCGGCCGTGGCATCCCGCGGCCGCACATGACCGTCCTCGACCAGTCCGGGACCGCACTCGGCGAGGTGACCTCCGGCACGTTCTCGCCGACGCTGAAGAAGGGCATCGCGCTGGCACTGCTCGACGCGACGGTGAAGGAGGGCGACCAGGTGACCGTGGACATCCGCGGTAGGCAGGAGCCGTTCGACGTGGTCAAGCCGCCCTTCGTCACCGTGCACGTGCGGGAGGGCTGATCGGATCAGCCCCAGTCCCAGGCCCGAGCCATGGCGGTCCCCTTCCGTCGCTGAGGCGTGCATCCTGGACCGGGGCCGTTACCGCGCACTTACCATCGGCCACCGCGGCCGTATGCTGACCCGGTGGAATTCCGACTGCTCGGTCCGGTCCAGATCTGGTCCGGGGGCGAGCGGATCGGTCTGAAACGCCGCCAGGAGCGGCTGTTGCTCGCGGTGCTCCTGCTGGAGCCGGGCAAGGCAGTGCCCGCCGAGCGGCTGATGGAGCTGCTCTGGCCCGAGGCGATGCCCACCAACCCCCGGCGCGCTCTGCAGGTCTACATCTCGCGGCTGCGCACTGTGCTCGAGGTCGAGCTCACCAGTGGGCGCGAGGGCTACGCCATCCAGGCGCCGCTGGGCAGCACCGACATTGAGCAGTTCAGATCGCTCGTGGAGCAGGCCCGGCGGGCGGACGACCTGGAACAGCGCAGCAAGCTGCTGACGGGCGCTCTGGCGCTTTGGCGCGGGCCGGCCTTGGCAGACGTCACCACCGAGGACGTACGACGGCGCTTGTGTGGGGGACTGGAGGAAGCGCGGTGGGCGGCCGAGGAGCTCCGGCTGACCACCGAGCTGGCACTCGGGCACCACCAGGAGTTGCTGCCCGCCTTGGCTGAGCTGACCGCGGCACAGCCCACGCGGGAGTCGTTCGCCGCGGCATCGATGCTCGCGCTGTACCGGTCCGGTCGTCAGGCCGACGCTCTGGCCGTGCACGCGGAGCTGGTGCGGCATCTCGACGAGGAGCTCGGCGTCGAGCCGGGGAGCGAGGTGCGGGACCTCCAGGTCGCGATCCTCCGGCAGGACCCGTCGCTGGAGCTGGCGACCGGAGTACAGGTGCCGCACGAGCTTCCCGCGGACGTGGGCGTGCTGGTCGGACGGGACGACGTACTCGCGGAGTTGTCCGGGGTCCTGCTCGGCCCCGGGCATCCCGGCGTACCGGCTGTTGTCTGTCTGTTCGGTGCTGCCGGAACGGGGAAGTCGGCGGCGGCTGTGCGGCTGGGGCATCAGCTGGCGGACGCCTACCCGGACGGGCAGCTGTTCGCGCGGCTGCAGGACGTGGACGGGCAAGGACGAGAGGTACGCACGGTCCTCGGGCAGCTGCTGCGGTCACTCGGAGTGGACGGTGGCGAGATCCCCGACGCGGTCGAGGCCCGGTCCGCGCTGCTGCGGAGCCGGCTGGCCGACCGGCACGTGCTCCTGGTCTTCGACGACGCGATCGACGCCGGACAGCTCCGTCCACTGCTCCCGGCCGGCGGCGGTTGCGGAGTGATCGTCACGTCTCGTCGGCCCATGCTCGGCCTCGAAGACGCCACCCATCGCGAGCTGCTGCCGCTGTCCGACGAAACGAGCGCGGAGCTGCTGGGTGCGTTGTCCGGTCTCGGTGCCGCGCGTGTGACGGACGTGGTCCCGCATTGCGCCGGCCTACCGCTGGCCCTGCGCATCGTCGGCGCCCGGCTGGCGCTGATCCGCGAAGACGTCGCCGACGTGGTCAAAACGCTCGCGGACGAATCCCAGCGCCTCGACTACCTGATCGCCGGGGACCGGGCCGTCCGCGCCAGCCTCGACCTCACCCTGAGCGTCGCCAGCGCCCAGGCCCGACTGCTCTTCGCCCGCCTGGCCCTCGTCGGCGCGGACGAGTTCGGCCCCTGGGTCGCGGCGCCGCTCCTCGGCCTGGACGAGCCCGCCGCCACCTCCGTCTTCGACAGCCTGGTCTCCCTCGGCCTCGTCCAGCAACGCCGCCTCACCCCACCCCGCTACGGCCTCCACGGCCTGGTCCGCGCCCTCAGCGTCGAACTCCTGGCCACCACCGACCCCGCGGAAGTCACGAGGCTCGAGCAGCTCTATACCGACACCGTCCTGCGCCTTGTCGTGACCGCGGACGCTCAGCTGGACCATGCGGTCACGACGAGCGTGGTCCTCGACCTCGACGCCGAACCACTCCTGCAAGAGACGCTCGCCGCGGCCGGCGCAGGCGCTGCCTGGCTCGACGTCGAGACTCCGGTGATCCAGGCGGCCGTCGAGCTCGCCAGCCGGACCGCGCCCCGCCAAGCCGGCCTGATGGCCTTGCGGATGCACGGGTTCCTCGCCATCCGCGATCTGCGCGAGGTCCGCATCGCCATCCTCGAGACGGCACGGGACACGACTGCCGACTCCGGTGACGTCGACCTCGAGGCCGAGCTGGATCGTGCGCTGTTCGCGGCCAACGCCCAGGGCAACGCGTCGGCGGACGACCTCGCACGGCTCGCCGAGCGGGGTCTGGACTCGGCGATCCGTTCCGGCGACCCCGCCCTGCGCATCCGCGCGCTGAACCAGGTTTCGTGGGCCGCGGCGGCGCGCGCCGATTTCGCCCGGTGCCTGGAGATCGCGGACGAGATGCTCGTCCTGGCCGAGACGAGCCCGGACCCTGAACAGTCCAGGTTGCACGCGCTCGACCAGCGGTCCGGAGCCTTGCACAACCTCGGCCGGACCGCCGAGGCACAGGCGATCCGCCGGGAGATCCGCGCCCACAGCGAGCCCGGGAGCCGCGTCCATGCGATCCGCCTGGTGCTGCTCGCGGAGTCGTTGCTCGACGGTCCGGATCAGGGCACCGCACACGTGGACGAACTGACCGGCGTGGTCCGCGAGGCCCGGGAGATCATCGAGCGCATCGGTGACGAGCTCGGACTGGCTCACGTGGACAACGTCGAAGGAATGGCCCTGATCGCGTCCGGGCAGCCCGACGCGGCCGAGGAACTGTTGCGCCGCGCGGCCGATATGTTCACCCGCCGGCCGGACAACTGGGGCGAGACCACCAATACCGCGGGATGGGCCCGGCTGGCGATTCTCCGGGGCCGTCCGGACGACGCGCGAGGCATCCTGACCGAGGCCCTCGAGAATGCTCCCGCCGCACACGTCGTGACCGAGCTCGAACGCCAAGTGGAACGGCTCGGCCGGCATGAACAAGGGGCAACGAACTCCGGAACGATATACGAAGCGTGACGATCACCGCGTGCCAGGTTTCCTCACGCTGTGTCATAAGTTGGCACAAAATGGCCGCTGGCTGGACTGTGCCGACGCGTTTTGCGTAGGAATGACTGCACAGGGTGATGGATCGGGGCAAATGTTCCGTTCCGGTACCCGTTCCGGTAACGATTTGTGCACTGGTGCCGAGCACCGCTGGTTTGGTGTCACAGTGTCAGGCAGGCTAGCGCCCGGTTGTGCGGGATCGGCCTGTCAAGGGGATTTGACGGCCGCCCGCCACAGAGCGAAGCTTCGGCACGATATCCACCGATAACTGCCGATCCACGGACCGAAATCCGGCTGACAGAGCTGACGGAGCGCGAATGAGTATTGGGTCACCCGACTCGACCGTAGGGATCGAGGACCACCCGGCGTCGGCGGAACCGGTACGTGCGGCAACCGTGGCGCACGGTAAGTCCCCGACCCGGATCGCGGTCGACCGACTCCGCAAGGACAAGGTCGCCGTGATCTGCGTGTGCGTCGTGCTGTTCTTCGTGCTGATCGCGATCTTCGCGCCGCTGCTGGCCAAGCTCGAGGGCGGCGACGTGCAGACGTTCCATCCCGAGCTGGTCGACGAGTTCGGCTTCCCGGTCATCGGCATCACACCCGATCACTGGTTCGGTGTGGAGCCGAAGACCGGCCGGGACAACTTCGCCCGCTGGGTCTTCGGTGCCCGGCCGTCGCTGATCGTCGCGTTCGTGGCCACCATTTTCGGCACCACGGTCGGCGTGGTGATGGGCCTGCTCGCAGGATTCCTCGGCGGCTGGGTCGACCGGGTGATCTCCTGGTTCATCGACTTCGTCCTGAGCCTGCCGTACCTGCTCTTCGCGATCGCGATGGTGCCGATCGTCGAGTCGTGGCGCGGCGGATCGTTCAACCTCTCCCCCGAGGAACAGGCCAGCACCCGGTTCTACGTGCTGATCTTCGTGTTGTCGTTCTTCGGCTGGGCCGGACTGGCGCGCATCATCCGCGGCGAGGTGTTGTCGCTGCGGGAGCGTGAGTTCGTCCTGGCTGCCAAGGCGATCGGTGTGTCGACCCGGCGGATCCTCTTCAAGGAACTGCTGCCGAACCTGGTCGCGCCGATCGTCATCTCGGCATCCCTCGCGTTGCCGGCGTACGTGACCGCGGAAGCGGGACTGTCGTTCCTCGGCGTCGGCTTGATCGAGCCCCGGCCCTCCTGGGGCCAGACGATCGCGAGCGCGACGAACTGGTTCAAGGCCGACCCGTTGTATCTGTGGCTTCCGGTCGCGGCGATCACCATCCTGGTGCTCGCGCTCGCCCTGCTCGGCGACTCGATCCGAGACGCCTTCGACCCCAAGACTCGCCGGTAGTACGGCGATTGCCCCAGCGGCAGAAAAGGAGAAACCCGACCATGCAGTGGAAACGGATCACCGCAGTCGCGGCGACGGTCATGCTGGCCGCCGTTGCCTGTGGCAGCCCGTCCTCGAACAGCGGTAATGCGAGCGAGTCGAACGGGCCGGCCAACACGACCCAGACCAAGGTGACGGACGAGTCGGCGAAGGGCCCGGCCGCCGACGTCGACGGTTTCAAGAAGGGCGGGACGGCGACGATCCTGTCGGACGTGACGCCGGACACCTTCGACCCGACGAACACCTACTATGTCGACGGTTTCCAGATCGAGAAGCTGTACTTCCGGGCGCTGACCCAGTACCGGCTCGACGGACCTGACCACAAGCCCGTCCTGGTGCCCGACCTGGCCGAGGACCTCGGCAAGGTCTCGGACGACAAGCTCACCTGGACCTTCAAGCTGAAGCAGGGCATCAAGTACTCCGACGGCACCCCGGTCAAGGCCGAGGACTTCGCGTACTCGATCAAGCGGTCCTTCGCGCACGACCTGTACGACGCGGGACCGGCGTACCAGATCCAGTTCTTCAAGGACGGCGACAAGTACAAGGGCCCGTACGCCGCCGGCGGTGACAACTACGCCGGTGTCGAGACTCCGGACGACAGCACCCTGGTGATCCACCTGGCCAAGCCGTTCCCGGACATGCCGTTCTTCGCGGCGTTCACGATGTTCACGCCGATCCCGAAGGCGAAGGACACCAAGCAGAACTACGAGCAGAAGCCGCTGTCGACCGGCCCGTACATGGTCGACTCGTACAACCCCGGCACCGAGCTCAAGCTGGTCAAGAACCCGAACTGGGACCCGGCCACCGACGCGGTGCGCCACCAGTACCTGGACGGCTACGACTTCAAGTTCGGCCTGGACACCCTGAAGATCCAGCGGCAGATCCTGGCCAGCTCCGGCCCGGACGCGAGTGCCCTGACCTACAGCAACATCGACTCGACGCTGGTACCTGAGCTGACCGACCAGAACAAGTCCCAGCTCATCCAGGGCGACACTCCGTGCAACCGGATGGTCCCGATGGACACCCGCAAGATCCCGCTGCCGGTCCGCAAGGCCATTGCGGCCGCGTACCCGTACGACACCGAGCGCAAGGTCGCGGGCTGGACCTCGCTGGCCGAGCCGGCAGCCTCGACGTACATGTCGCCGTCGGTTCCGGGCTGGGAGAACTACGAGCTCCCGGGCCTGAACGGCAAGGGTGACGGTGACCCGGTGAAGGCCAAGCAGATGCTGACCGACGCCAACGCGGTCGGGTTCGAGCTGTCGTGGTACTACTCGAACGACGACAAGATCGCCACCCAGCGCAGCCAGGTTCGCCAGCAGAAGCTGGAGGCCGCGGGCTTCAAGGTCAAGGCCATCGGTGTTCCGAAGGCCCAGATCCGCACCGTGACCGGTGACCAGAACGCTCCGGTCAACATGCTGAAGGCCCCGACCGGTTGGTGCTCCGACTGGCCGAGCGGTTCGTCGTGGGCGCCGGTGCTCTTCCGTTCCGACGCGATCGCCCTGGGCAACAGCGTCGGCCAGCTCGAGGACAAGGCGCTGGACGCGGAGATCGACAAGGTCTCGAACATGGACCCGAACGAGGCCCTGAAGACCAAGGCCTGGATCAACCTCGACAAGAAGATCATGCAGGACTTCCTGCCGGCTCTTCCGCAGTACCAGTCGCGGTCGGCCTTCCTGGTCGGTACCAACATCGGCAACGCGATCAACGACCCGACACAGGGCATGCCCGAATTCACCTCGCTGTTCCTGAAGCAGCCCTGATAGGTACCAGTGACCGGACAGCCGTGAGGCGTCCGTTCTGATCGCAGGTAGGTGGCCGGACCGGTAATCGGTCCGGCCACCGCCAGCGATCGGTGAGGAGAATCCCGTGTTGCACTTCCTGGCGCGTCGCATCGTGAGCGCCCTGTCCGTCGTGCTCGTCACCCTCGTCGCGACGTTCGCGCTGTTCTTCGTCGCGCCCACCGACCCCGCGGGCGCGATCTGTGGACAGCGCAACTGTCCCCAGGAGCGGTACGAGGAGATCAAGAAGAACCTGAACCTGGACAAGCCGAAGGTGACGCAGTTCGCCGACTACATGAAGGGCATCGTGGTCGGCCGGACCTACGTGACCGCCGGTGCCGAGCGTGATTGCCCCGCACCGTGTCTGGGTTTCTCCTTCAAGAACGACCGTCCCGTCCTGCAGATGCTGGCTCAGCGCGTACCGGTGACGGTGTCGCTGGTCGCAGGTGCCGCGGCCATCATGCTGCCGGTCGGCGTCGCGATAGGTTCGATGGCCGCGAAACGACGAGGGACGACCGGCGACCGGGGGTTGGTGACCACGTCGCTGGTGATCAGTTCGATCCCGTACTACATCGTCGCGCTGATGGTCGCGCTCTACCTCACCATCTTCTACTCGGTGCTGCCACGCGGTAGCTGGACGCCGTTCTTCGACGATCCCGCCAAGTGGTTCGTCGGGTTGCTGACGCCGTGGCTGTGTCTCGGCCTGGTCAACACGACGCAGTATGTACGGTACTCGCGAGGCTCGATGGTCGAGACGCTCAACGAGGACTTCATCCGGACCGCGCGGGCCAAGGGCCTGTCGGACCGGAAGGTCACCTACAAGCACGCTCTCCGCGCGGGACTCATCCCTGTCATCACGATCTTCGGTCTGGACGTCGCCGGCATGCTCGCCGGTGCGATCTTCACCGAGCGGATCTTCGACCTGCCGGGCCTGGGCAACCTGGTACTGGAGAGCCTGAACAACTACGACCTGCCGGTGATCATGGGGACCGTGCTGGTGGCCTCGGTGTTCCTGGTTGCGGCCAACCTGGTCGTCGATATCGTGTACAGCGTGATCGACCCGCGGGTGAGGCTTACGTGAGCACACCCGCCCCAGAAGACCGGAAGGACACCATGGTCGAGAGTGCAGCCGGCCAGCCGGAGACGGCGGCCGCGGCGAAGCGTGGTCCTTCGATCGCGACCCGTGAGCGCCGCCAAGGTGCGATCAACCCGAGCGGCGAGACGCCGTACCTGGTGGTCGAGGACCTGACGGTCAAGTTCCCGACCGCGGACGGCGTGGTCAGCGCCGTGAACGGGTTGAGTTATTCGGTCCCGCTGGGCCGGACGCTGGCGATCGTCGGCGAGTCCGGTTCCGGCAAGTCGGTGTCCAGCATGGCCGTGATGGGCCTGCACGACCGCAAGCGCACCCAGATCACCGGCTCGATCCGGCTCGGCGGCGACGAGATCGTCGGACTGCCGGAGAGCGAGCTGATGCGGGTCCGCGGCGACGCGGTGGCGATGGTCTTCCAGGACCCGCAGTCCTCGCTGCACCCGCTCTACACGGTCGGCAACCAGATCGTGGAGGCCTACCGGGTGCACCACAAGGTGTCCAAGGAGGCCGCGAAGAAGCGGGCCCTGGAGATGCTCGACCTGGTCGGCATCCCGAACCCGCCGCGCCGGTTCGCGCAGTACCCGCACGAGTTCTCCGGCGGTATGCGGCAGCGCGCGATGATCGCGATGAGCCTGGTCAACGACCCCAAGCTGGTGATCGCCGACGAGCCGACCACCGCGCTGGATGTGACCGTGCAGGCGCAGATCCTGGACCTGCTGAACAACCTGCAGAAGGAGTTCGGCTCCGCGATCGTGATGATCACCCACGACCTGGGCGTGGTGGCCGAGATGGCCGACGACGTCCTGGTGATGTACGGCGGGCGCTGTGTGGAGTACGGGACGGCCGAGGACGTCCTGGCCAACCCGCGGATGCCCTACACCTGGGGGCTGCTCGAGTCGATCCCGACCGTGTCCGCGGCCAGCGAGCGGCTGCGCCCGATCAAGGGTCTGCCGCCGAGTCTGCTGAGCCTGCCGACCGGTTGCTCCTTCAACCCGCGCTGTCCGTACGTGGACCGCGTGAAGGGTGAGCGCTGCACCACCGAACTGCCGGAGCTGATGCCGGTCGACGGCGCCGGTGCCCACACGTCCCGTTGTCATCTGCACGACAAGGCCGCGATCTACACGGCCGAGGTCCTGCCGAGACTGAGCTGACAGGGGCTGAGGAGAGAGATGAGCGACGACACAGTGCGTGACGAGGGGAGCAACGTCGAGAGCATCGGCGCTGCTGGCGGTGCTCCGGCGTCCGGCGCGGGGACCCCGCTGCTGCAGGTCCGGGACCTGAAGATGCACTTCCCGATCAAGGAAGCGGCGGGTCTGGCCCGGACCAAGAAGGTCGTCCAGGCGGTCGACGGCGTGAGCTTCGACCTGAACGCGGGCGCCAGCCTCGGTCTGGTCGGTGAGTCCGGCTGCGGCAAGTCGACGACCGGCCGGATGATCACCCGGCTGCTGACCCCGACGTCGGGGCAGATCCTGTTCAAGGGCACCGACATCGCGCAGTTGAAGGAGCGGGAACTGCGCCCGTTCCGCCGCGAGTTGCAGATCGTCTTCCAGGACCCGTACAGCTCGCTGAACCCGCGGCAGACGGTCAGCAACATCATCAGTACGCCGCTGCGCGTGCACAACTTGGTGAAGAAGGGCAAGGAGGTCGAGCGGGTCCAGGAGTTGCTGGAGCGGGTCGGCCTGAACCCCGAGCACCACAACCGGTACCCGAACGAGTTCTCCGGCGGTCAGCGCCAGCGCATCGGCATCGCCCGGGCGCTCGCGGTGGAGCCGGAGGTGATCATCGCCGACGAGCCGGTGTCCGCGCTGGACGTGTCCATCCAGGCCCAGGTGATGAACCTGCTGGAGGACCTGCGGCGTGACCTCGGGATCGCGTTCGTGTTCATCGCCCACGACCTGGGCGTGGTCCGGCACTTCTGTGACCAGGTCGCGGTGATGTATCTGGGCAAGATCGTCGAGCAGGGCCCGCGGGACCAGATCTACAACGCGCCGCAGCACCCGTACACGCAGGCGCTGCTGTCCGCCGCTCCGGACCTGGGCACCATCCGTGGTGTTCCGCCGAAGGAGCGGATCCGGCTGGTCGGCGACGTACCCTCGCCGATCGACCCGCCGAGCGGGTGCCGCTTCCGCACCCGCTGCTGGAAGGCGGAGGACATCTGCGCCACGCAGGAGCCGCTGCTGGAGATCAAGCCGAAGTCCGGCGCCGGCCACACGGCCGCCTGCCACTTCGCGGAGCCGAAGGTCGACCTGACCGCCGCCACCGCCTGAACACCTTGTGGAGAAGGGCCCCCGGTGATCCGGGGGCCCTTTCTCATGCGTGCTGTCCGCCGTGCTTCAGTTCCTCGCGCTCCTGCGCGAACCGGACCGACTCGAAGGCGACCAGGCCGGCCAGCAGCGCCGTGAGTACGGCGAGCTGCCCGAGCGCGGGCACATCGGCCAGCAGCGGTACGGCGAGCAGCGTGAGCAGGGCCGTGATCAGGCGGGACATGCTCCACCGGTGCACCGTCCGCCGCTTGAAGCCCACGTGGCCGAGCAGGTAGAGCGCGACCCCGAAGAACAGTGCGGACAGGCCGACGCCCTTCAGCGGGTCGTCGAGGTGGTGGTGCTCGACGTCGCCGACGTATTCGAGGACCTTCTTCAGGCCGAGGGCGAGGAGCACGATGCCGGCCACCATGGGCAGGTGCAGGAACGTGTACGCGTCCCGGGCCAGCTTCGGGCGGGTCTCCGGTGGCTCGGCCTCGAGTGCCCGTTCGCCGTACCGGACGGTGGCGTCGAAGTAGATCCACCACAGTGCGGTCGAGACCGCCAGGCCGAGCAGTGACGCGACCAGGATCGGCCAGGAGATCGGCAGGTCGGTCACCCCGACGCCGATCGCCACGATCGACTCGCCCAGCGCGATGATGATGATCAGCGCATGCCGCTCGGCGAAGTGCGCGGCCGAGCGGAAACGCCAGCCCCGCGCGTCGATCAGGTACGTGCCGCCGTAGTCCGCCGCGAGCGCGGCCGCCCAGAGCAAGGTCTGCGTCGTGCCGTGGTACTGCGAGGCGACGAGGAGCAACGCCGTACCCGCGAGCATGGACGGGGCGAAGCGGACCAGGGTACGGCGCAGCACGGCGTCGCCGTCCGCGATCAGCCAGAACAGGACCAGGTGCAGTGCCCGGAAGGCGAAGTACGCACCGGCGATGACCACCGGCCCCTGCAATCCGCCGGGCAGGTCATGGAACGCCTCCGGGATCGCGAGCGCGATGACGAACATCGCCGCCATCGCCAGCAGCAGCACGATCCGGACCGAGCCCTCGTCGGCCTTGACGAGGTTGCACAGCCAGGAGAAGCCGATCCAGCTCCACCAGAGCAGTCCGACCAGGAGCATTCCCCGCAGTACGCCGTGCCAACTCAGGTCGTGGGCCATCAGGGCCGTGATCTGTGTCAGCGCGAACACGAAGACCAGGTCGAAGAACAACTCCAGTGTCGTGACCGACTGGTTCTCACTGGTGACTGCTGCCCTGATGGGCTTCCGCGATGGTGCCATGGCGCACATCCTGCCATCGGCAGCGGGCCTCGGCGGCTAGCTGGAAACGGTGGGCTCCCACCTGGTCAGGGTCAGGAGGGAGCCCACCGGGTCACATTACGCGCGGCCGTGCGCCTGGCGGCTGCGGCGGCTCAGCGAGTCGATGGTGACGGCGATCAGGAGGACACCGGCGGTGACCATGTAGCGCACGTTCGAGTTCAGGCTCAGCAGCGCGAGACCGTTGGAGATCGACATGATCACGAGCGCGCCGAGGAGTGCGGAGTACGCCGATCCCCGGCCGCCGAACAGGCTCGTGCCACCGATCACCGCGGCGGCGATCGCGTTCAGGTTGGTGTCCCCACCACCGCTGCTCTGGTTCACCGCGACCAGCCGGGCCGCGGCCAGCAGACCGCCGACCGCGGCGAAGGTCGAGCAGGCCGCGAACACGGACAGATAGATCATCCGGACGTTGATACCTGCCCGCCGGGCCGCCTCGACGTTGCCGCCGACCGCGAAGACCGAGCGCCCCCAGCGGGTCCGCCGTACGGCGAGGTCCGTCCCGACCACCAGAACGAGGAAGAGCAGGAACATCGACGAGACACCGCGGTCGCCGTTCAGGACGACGACCGGGATCAGCAGGACGACGGCGAGCGCGCCGGCCTTGATCCCGATGACCGAGTTCGGCGCCGCCGACAATCCTGCCGTCGCACGGGCGCCACGGGCCCGCAGCCGGGTCAGCACGTACGCCGCCACGACCACCACGATCAGCCCGTACGCGAGCGCGGGGGAGAGGAAGCTGCGGGTGGCGAACCCGACCAGCGCGGAGTCGTACGGAAGGTTCAGCGAACCCTCCTTGCCGAGCACGAGCAGTTGGAGCCCGAGGAATCCGAGCAGACCGGCCAGCGTGATGACGAAACTCGGTACGCCGAAGCGTGTGTACAGAGCTCCGTAGAACAGTCCGATCAGTACGCCGATGGCGACGCCGGCCAGCAGCGACAGCACCAACGGCCAGCCCTGGTTGACGAAGGTGACGCCGAGGACGGCCGCGGACAGACCGCTGACCGAGCCGACGGACAGGTCGATCTCACCCAGCAGCAGGACCAGAACGATGCCGAGGGCAATCACTCCGACCGAGGTGGTCTGCAGGGTCAGGTTGACCAGGTTGCGGCTGGACAGGAACGAGCTGTTGGCGATCTGGAAGACCGCCCAGATGATGATCAGGCCGACCACCACCGGTACCGAGCCGAGGTCACCGGAGCGCAGCCGGGCGGTGAACGCCGCGACCGCGCCGCTGATGCCGTGACCGGCGATCAGCCGCTCGTCCTGGAGGTCGGCGGGCAGCTGGGCGGCGTCCGTCGTACCGATGTCGCCGTTGGCCGGCGCCGGGGTCCCGTTCTCGGTGGCCGGGTCGGCGGAGTCGGGGCGCGGGGCGTCCTGAGGGCGGCGGGTGCCGGATCCGTGCAGGCTCATGATGCGGGGCCCTCCTCCCGGGTCCGGCGCGCGGCGCGCTCGGAAACGGCGTTGTCGGTGGCGCCGGTGATGGCGGCGATGATGTCCTGGGTCTTCGTGTCACTCACCATGAAGACGCCGTTGTTGCGGCCGAGCCGGAGGACGGCGACCCGGTCGGCGACGGCCATCACGTCGGCCATGTTATGGCTGATCAGGATCACGGCCAGGCCGCGTTCGCGCAGCCGCTCGACCAGGTTGAGGACCTCGGCGGTCTGAGCTACGCCGAGGGCCGCGGTCGGTTCGTCCAGCATCACGACCTTGGGCTGGCCGAGCAGGCTGCGCGCGATCGCGACGGTCTGCCGCTGGCCGCCGGACAGGCTGGCCACCGGGATCCGGACCGACGGGATCTTCGCGGAGAGCTGGCGCAGCAGCTCCCACGACGAGCGTTCCATCTCGACCTCGTCGAGCACCCGGCCCCGCCGGAGCTCGCGGCCGAGGTAGAGGTTCGCGACCACGTCGAGGTTGTCGCACAGCGCGAGGTCCTGGAACACGGTGGCGATCCCGAGCTGCTGCGCCTCGGCCGGACTGCCGACCCGGACCTCCCGGCCGTCGAACACCATGGTCCCGTCGTCGGCGGTGTAGACCCCGGCGATCGTCTTCACCAGCGTCGACTTGCCGGCGCCGTTGTCGCCGACCAGCGCCAGCACCTCGCCGGCGCGGACGTCCAACTCGATGTTCTTCAGAGCCTGCACCGCGCCGAAACGCTTGGAGACCCCTCGGAGCGACAGCACCGTGCCGGTGCCGACGTCGAGGGGTGTCGGGGTAACAGTCACTCGATCAGCCTCCTGGGCTTTGCGTTCAGGCCATGATCCCGAGGTTCGGCCTCGCGGGACAGGGCGACGGGGCAACAGATCCGGCCGGTCGCACGGGACCCGGGCCGGGATGCTGCCCGGTGTTGCCCCGCACCTCACTGCGGGGCAACACCAAGGGGGCGGTCAGTTAGTTGGTAGTCAGGCCCGCGGCGCTGCAGGCGGCGGCGAACGAGGCGGTGCAGATGTCGGTCACCTTGTAGATGCCGTCCTTCACCACGGTGTCCTTGATGTTGGCCTTCGTCACGGCGACCGGGTCGAGGATCGTCGACGGTACGCCGCTCTTGTCCGTGGTGGACTCGGGCTTGTTCCCGTTCGCCAGCGCGACCGCGGCCTTCGCGGCGGCCTCGGCCTGCGGCTTCACGGCCTTGTAGATCGTCATCGCCTGGTCGCCGGCGACGATCCGCTGGATCGCGGCGAGCTCGGAGTCCTGGCCGGTGACCGGCGGCAGCGGGGTCACGCCACCACCCTTGAGCGCTGCGATCGCGCCACCCGCCGTACCGTCGTTGGCGGCGTACACGCCGACCAGGCCGTTCTTGATCGCGCTGAGCTGCCCCTCCATCCAGGCCTGCGCCTTGTCCGGGCTCCAGTCCGGGGTGTCGAACTCGGCCGCGACCTTGAAGCCGCTGGAGTCGAGCACGCTGTGCGCGCCCTTCTTGAAGTCGGCCGCGTTCGGGTCGGTCGGCGAGCCGTTGATCATCGCGATGTTGCCGGAGGTCTTGCCGGCCGCCTTCAGCACGTCGACCAGGGTCTGGGCCTGCAGCTTGCCGACCGCCTCGTTCTCGAACGACACGTAGTAGTCGGCGTTCTCGATGAACCGGTCGTAGGCGACGACGGGGACGTTCTGGCCCTTCGCGGAGGCGACCACCGCGGCGGCGGCCTTGCCGTCGACCGGGTCGAGGACGAGGACGTTCGCGCCCTGGGTCAGTGCCGCCTCGGCCTGCTGTTGCTGCTTGGCGGCGTCCTGGTCGGCGTTGCTGTAGATCAGCTCGCAGTCGCCGCAGGCCGCCTTGAGCGCCTCG
Organism: Kribbella sp. NPDC048837; assembly: GCF_055586945.1. Lineage (NCBI taxonomy): Bacteria > Bacillati > Actinomycetota > Actinomycetes > Propionibacteriales > Kribbellaceae > Kribbella > Kribbella sp. NPDC048837. The sequence continues at coordinate 149,786 of NZ_JBVJHF010000008.1, read as the reverse complement.
GTGAACAACGGCCGGTCGAGCGCCTCGTAGCGGGTCGTCTTCGACTCGGGCAGGAGCAGCGCGACCTTCTTCGCGCCGCCCGAGCTGCCGGAATCGCCGTCGTCGGAGCCACAGGCCACGAGGGAGACGGCGAGGGCGGAAACGGCGATGCCGAGGCCGACGAGACGGGATGCTGACAGGGACATACGGCGGCTCCTTGACGTGAAGGCCCGAGTAGGCCTGCCCCGAAGTCAAGCGGCCGGGAGCCTTGTCGTCAAGACTTGAATTCAAGAAATAGACATATTGGCGTTACATCGGCGCACTCAGGGCCTGGGAGTGGCTGAGCACGGACGCGAGGTGGATCGCTCCTTCGATGTCGGCGTCGTCGCCGAGCTCGGGGCGGCGGAGCTCCACCGTCGCCGCGGCGCTCGGGATGGCGCATCGATCCAGCGCCTCGCGGAGCGGGTCCATGATCAGCTCGCCGGCCTCGGCCATCAGGCCGCCGACGACGATCACCTCGGGGTTGAGCAGATTCACCAGTCCCGCCACGGCGACGCCGACCCGGCGGCCCGCGTCCTCGATCACTCGGCGACAACCCAGGTCGCCGCCCAGCGCGCGGGTGACGATGTCCTTCAGGCGGAGTGGACCGTGGGACGCGGCCAGGCTGTTGATCAGCGCCCGGGAGCCGACGAACGTGTCCAGGCAGCCCCGGTTTCCACACCGGCAGATCGGGCCGTTCTCGTCGATCGTGACGTGGCCGATCTCGCCCGCCGTACCGGCTGAGCCGCGGAACACCTCGCCGTCCAGCACGATCCCGGCGCCGACGCCGTACGAGAACTTCAGGTAGCAGCCGTGCCGCACGCCGCGCAGGGCGCCGTTGCGGAGCTCGCCCAGGGCGGCCAGATTCGCTGTGTTGTCGAGCGCGACGGGCGCGCGGAGGTGGCCGGCCATCGCCTCGGCGACGTTGACGCCGCGCCAGCCGGGGAGGACCGCGTCGGAACCCGCTTCACCGCTGACCGAGTCGACCGGCGCGGGCAGGCCGAACCCGATCGCGGCGATGTCCTCGACGCCGGAGCTGACCGTCTCGGCGAGGTCGGCGAGCAGCCGGGCGGCGCGTTCCATGCCGTCGTCGGCGACGTGGTCGGCCTGCAGCGGCATCAGTTGCTGGGCGAGGATCTCGCGGGACTCGTTCGCGATCGCGACCCGGACGTCCCGCTCGCCGAACGCGACGCCGGCCAGCAGGCCGCCGCCGGACGCCAGCGAGACGAGTACGGCGCGGCGGCCGTTGCGGATGCTGCGGGACAGGCCGACCATGCCGGCCTGGTCGAGCTCGCGGACCATGTTCGACACGGTGGCGGCGGACAGGCCGGACGCGGCGGCGATCTCGACCTGGGTCAGCGGGCCGTGCTGGCGGACGACTCCGAGAACGCGCGCGCGGTTGGCTTCGCGCAGCGAAGCCTGTGAGCCCGGCGCCGGGCGGGTTGCGTTCATTACATAAAGATAACGGATCGCGGGGCGTATGCCGCCGCACACCGGCCGTGAACCACCAACATCACCATTCGACCTCGCCGTCACTACCCCACTTCACCGTCCATCGGTGACAGTAATGCACCCTGGCGTCAGGGTGGTGGAGGCGGGCTTTACGCCGTCAGGGCGAGGGTCAGGAGGGTGACCGGGAGGGCGAGTTCGACGGTGGCGCCGAGGACGTCGCCGGTGGTGCCGCCGAAGGCTGATCGGGCACGGCGGCTGGTGACGAAGCTGGTGGCGACGGCCAGCAGGACCGCGGCTGCGGCGCCCACGAGCTGGAGTGCGTCGGGCCAGGTCAGGAGGACGGTGGCGGCTAGTACGGCGGCTGTGGCGAGGGTGGCTGTGAGAGGGCGAACCGTGGCGGCCACCAGGGCGCCGAGGCCGTCAGGGCGGGCGGCGGGGACCGTGGTGCGGCAGGACCAGGGGAGCGTCAGGCGGCTCGCGGTCGTGGCGATCAGCACGGCCTGCCAGCCGAAGCCGGCCTGGACACAGGCGGTCAGCGCGGCGACATCCACGAGCAGTACGCCGACGATCGCGACGACGCCGAACGGGCCGATGTCGCTCTGCTTCATGATCCGGAGCATGGTCTCGCGATCCCGCCGGCTGCCGAGCGCGTCCGCGAAGTCCGCCAGCCCGTCGAGGTGCAGCGCCCCGGACAGTCCCGCCACCACCAGTACGCCGAGCACCGCGGCCAGCAACCCCGCATCCGGCCGAACCACCTGAGCCAACGCCACAACGCCGGCCGCCACCCCGCCGAGCACCACCCCAACCGCCGGCGCCACCACCATCGCCCGCCCACCAACCACCCGATCAACCCGCGAAGGCATTCCCGCAGGCAGCACACTCAGCATCCCCACCGCCAGCCGCACCCCATCACCCCAACCGCCTTGGCGTGTCATGTCAGGGGGAGGGTTCGGCCGGCGATGGTCCAGAGGACCTGGTCGGAGGCTAGCGAGATGGTGGTGTTGAGGCGGCCCATCAGGTCGCGGAACAGGCGGGTGCCGGCGTCGGCCGGCACCACACCCGAGCCGATGTCGTTGCTGACGGCAATCACCAGGCGCGGCGTCCGCGACCACGCGTCGGCGAGGTCGGCGATCCGCTGCTCGACCTGCCCGGCCCGGCTCAGATCGGACCAGACGTCCAGCGCGTCCATGGTGCGCGACAGCCAGAGCGTCAGGCAGTCGATCAGCAGCGGCGGACCGGGGGACTCGAGCAAGGGGACCAGGTCGATCGTCTCGACCAGACCCCAAGTGGCCGGGCGCCGGGCCTGGTGTTTGGCGACCCGCTCGGCCCACTCCGCGTCACCGGAGTCGTCCCCGCCGGTAGCGACGTACAGTACGTCGGCCTCCGCGGCCAGGCGGCGCTCAGCGGCGATCGACTTACCGGATCGCGCGCCGCCGAGGATGAGGATTCGTTCAGCCATCTGAGCTCCTGGAGTCGAAGCGCACCGGGACTTCGAACGCGGCCTTGCGCGCGGTTCGCCGGAAGGCGTTGAGCACCGGCCGCCCGAGCAGCAGCACCAGTACGGCGCACAGCACGCCACGCGGAATGTCCCACCCGAGCGACGTCGCCACCACGAACAGGAGGTACCGGTGCAGGTTGGCCGTCAGCTCGTCGCCCGGAATGAACGAGAAGTCGCTGCCGAACGTCGCATACGGCCAGAACCACAGGTTCATCACCACGCCGTACATCACCCCGGCCACCAGCGAGTACGCCGCCAGCATCAGCAACTCCAGCCGTCCGCCCACCCGCGGCAGCAGCCCGGCCAGGCACCCCACCCACGCACAAGCGAACATCTGGAACGGCATCCACGGCCCGACCCCACCAGTGATCAGCGCGCCACCCAGCAGCGACACCGCCCCCAGCACGAACCCGAACCCGGCACCGAACGCCCGCCCCGCCAGCACGAGCAGGAAGAACCCCGGCTCCAGCCCCGCCGTACCAGGGCCGAGCGCCCGCAGCGCAGTCCCCACCGCCGCGAGCATGCCGAGCAGCGAGATCACCTTCGCGTCGATCCCCGACTCGGACAGCTCCGCGAGGATGACGGCCACCAGCAGCGGCAGCAGCAACACGAACAGCCACGGCGCGTCCGTGGTGTGGCCGATCGCCGACTCACCCACCTGGTCGGTATGAAGGAACAGCGGCCACCCGAACGCCAGCAGCCCGACCAGCGTGGCAACGACCATCGTCGCCGTGCTGCGTGGCTTCAGCCGGACGAGTCTCACGACGCACGTTCCAACGCGGTCGCGACCTCACCGACGGTCAGGAACGGCAGTGGGGCAAGGATCTTCGCCACCTGCGGGGCGAACGCCGGGGACCCCGCGATCACCTCGGCCGTTGGGCCATCGCTCACCAGCTCACCCTCGGCCAACACCATGACGCGGGTAGCGACCTCGGCCACCATCTCCACGTCGTGCGTCGACAGCACGACCGCATGCCCGGCCGCGGCCAGCTCACGCAGAATGCCCACCAGCCGGCGCTTGGCGCCGTAGTCCAGCCCTCGCGTGGGCTCGTCCAGCAGCACCAGCGGCGGAGCGCCACACAGTACGACGGCCAGCGCCAGACAGAGCCGTTGTCCCTCGGACAGGTCTCGTGGGTGCATCGAGACGTCGATGTCCGGCGCCAGCCGATTCAGCAGCGCCCGGCAACTCCCCGCCGGCACGCGGAAGTCGGAGTCGGCGGTCGCACACTCGTCGGCGACCGTGGCGGCGTACAGCACGTCAGCCGGCTCCTGCGGCACCAGTCCGACCGCCTTGACGAGCTCGGCGGGCTTGGTACGCCGTGGGTCCGCACCAGCGGCCACCGCCGTACCGGAGCGGACCGGGCCGATGCCCACCAGGGCGTTGAGCAGGGTCGACTTGCCGGCGCCGTTGCGGCCCATCAGTGCGACGAGTTCACCGGCCTTGATGCTGACCGACACCCCGCGGAGAGCCATGAAGGTGCCGTAGGCAACGACCAGGTCGGTGCACCGCGCGAGCTCGGCACCGGGGACGGCCGACGACCGCTGCGGCGCGGTGGAGTCCAGCTGGCTTCGCAAGGTGACAGCAGCCCGCCGGGCGTCGCGTACCGACAACGGCAGGGGAGACCAGCCGGCCAGCCGTCCCAGCTCCACGACCGGCGGTGCGACCGGTGCCGTGATCATCCGATCGGCCGGAAGCCCGGTGGACACGGCAGCCGCGCCACCCGGTACTTCGATCACGCGGTCGGCGTACTGGATCACTCGCTCGAGCCGGTGCTCGGCCATGACCACGGTGACGCTCAGGTCGTGCACGAGCCGCTGGAGCGCAGCCAGCACCTCCTCAGCGGCCTGTGGGTCCAGTGCGGACGTCGGCTCGTCCAGCACAAGCACGGCAGGATGCGAGGTGAGCGCGGCGCCGATAGCGGTCCGCTGCCGCTGACCGCCGGACAGCGAGATCAACGCCCGGTCCCGTACGTCGGCCAGCCCGAGCAGGTCCAGAGTCTCCTCGACCCGGCGGCGCATCACGTCCGGCGCGACTCCGAGGGACTCCATGCTGTACGCCAGCTCGTCCTCGACCGTGTCGGTGACGAACCCCGCCATCGGGTCCTGCCCGACCAGACCGACCACATCGGCCAGATCGCGCGGCCGGTACTCGCGGGTGTCCCGGCCGTTCACCAGCACCCGGCCGGACAGCGTGCCGCCGGTGAAGTGCGGCACCAGCCCGTTGATTGCCCGCAGCAACGTTGACTTGCCGGACCCGGTCCGCCCGATCACCAGCGCCAGCTCACCCTCGGGCACCGTGAAGCTCACGTCCCGCAGCGCCGGCTCGGCGGCACCGTCGTACGTGACCGTCACCTGGTCGAACTCGATCATGTGACCGCCCGCCTGACCACCGGCGGTGCTGCGAGCGCGGGAGTCAGTCCCACGAGTATGCCGACCACCGGCAGTAGCGGAACCGGTGGCACCACCAACGGACCCGCGAGCAGCAGACCGGCGACACCAATGGCAGCCGCGGTCACCATGGCTCCGGCAGCGATCGCGCCAGACGCGACGACGAGCCACTCGGGCAAGGCCCACGGATCTGGCCGGTAGCGGGTTCGGGTGACCCGCTGGCGCCCGATCGCCATGGCGCCGACGGACAACAGCAGTCCCACCGCCAGTGCGGCCGCGGCGAACGGGAACGCCATGGCGTCGGTCAGCAACGCATAGACCCCGAGCAGAATGCCCAGCAACCCCAGCAGAACGCAGACCGCGGTCGTCCGACGCTGCGCCAGGGGGACCTGCGCCGTACGACCGTAGCCGCGCGAGTCCATTGCGGCGGCGAGCTCCACCGACCTGTCCAACGCACCCTCCAGCACCGGCATGGCCGTCGTACGGAACGAGCCGCGGGTGCGGCCGCGCAGACGGCGGGCGGCGCGAACCCGGCGCGCGTCCGTCACGAGCTGCGGTGCGAACGTCAGAGCGACCACACAGGCCACACCCATCTCGTAGAGGGCCCCGGGCAACGACTTGAGCAGCCGCCGGGGACTGGCCAGTGCGTTGGCCGCGCCGACGCAGCAGAGCATGACGGCCAACTGGCCACCGTCGTACAACGCGGTCAGGAGTGCCTCGAGAGTGACCTCGCCGCCGAGCTTGACGCCGTTCGCCCAGTCGGGCAAGGGGATCAGCGGCAGCGTGAACAACACCGTGTTGCCCTGCGAGCGGGTGGACAGCAGCGCCTGCAGCACCACCCGGACGCCGATGACCACCAGACCGAGCTTGAGGAACGCGGCGTAGCTGTGTGCCCAGGGAGCGTCGCTCCGGCGTGCGGCCACCACGAATCCGGTGACTGCGAGGATCAGCACGAGCAGCACCGGGTTCCGCGTCCGGCTGGCCGCGACGGCCATGCCGAGCGCCCACAGCCACCAGGCCCCCGGGTGGAGTGCCCGGGGGATCGTCAGGTGATCGACAGTACGCACTTACTTGGCTGTCCGCCGGCGGTTGAGAGCCAGACCGCCGCCGGCCAGGGCGACGACGACCACGGCGGCGATGATGATCCCGGTCCACGGCGCACCACCGTCATCGTCGGAGGACGATGCGGCCGGCGAGGTCGCGGCGGTCGAGCCGACGGCGGCACCGATCTGCAGCGTCACCGGGGTGTCGGTGGCCGGGACGTTGATGTTCTTCACCGCATCGCCGCAGCCCTTGGCCGGATAGCCCGCGATGCCGCAGGTCAGGCCCTTCTCGATCCGCACCGGCGCGACCGCGCCGAGGATCTTGGCGCCGTTCGCCTGGACGTCCGTGACCACGCAGGTGCCGGTGGCCTGCCCCGGAGTCTCACCACTGGCGGCGTCTTCCGGCGTACCGGGGTCGACGACCAGCGCCACCCGCTTCTTGCCGGTCTCGGCCGGCGTCTTGCCGCAGATCGCCTCGAAGTCGCCGGCGGCACGCGGCACGCGGGGCTTGGCGCCGCCGACGGCGAACCGCCAGCCCTCCACCGCCCCGTCGGCCGGGACGACGGCGTCCGCGCCCTTCGGCGAGAAGGCCCACTGGCCCGAGCTCCACTGGTAGTAGCCCCAGAAGCGATAGCCGTCCTCGGCCTGGGCGGTGGTGGCGACGGTCCCCGCCAGCAGGAAACCCGCCAGCGTGGCGAGGACCAGTCGTACGGTCCGGTGTGCAGTCATCTCATGTCCTCGATCGGGCCAGGTCGGAGCCATGGCCCGGTGGAGGAGGTCCCGCCTGCGCAGGCAGGGTAGGGGCTCCACCCGCGGACCACGGCGGGTAGTTGAGCCTGTCGCCTGCGGCACAGTGTTCCGGCTCGCCACACGAGGTGGCCTACGGTTGCGGGTCAGCGCCGGACTCGGACCGGCTTCCCTGTGCACGCAGGAGTGGTTCGACCGAAGCCTACTCTGCGGAGGAGAGACTCATCGGGCCGTAGACCTCGCGGCCGTCCTCCAGCAGGTACACCTGGCCGACACCGCGCTCGGCCAGGTCCCGCCAGCTCTCACCGAGCCAGCTCTCCGCGTCACCCTGCGCGGAGAACTCCGCCCCGCCGACCTCACCGGGGTCGACCAGGGCGCCGCTCGCGGTCTCGAACCGCCAGCTCCAGCTCATGAGCCAGGCCGGGTCTGCGGCGAGTTCTGCGCGGTCTTGGCCGGGTCGCGCTCGACGATCCCGCCGAGGACCTCGTCGATCCGCTTGAGCAGGCCCTCCTCGAGCTTCACGCCGGAGGCCTTCACGTTCTCCACGACCTGCTCGGGGCGGGACGCGCCGATGATGGCCGAGGAGACGTTCGGGTTCTGCAGCACCCAGGCGATGGCGAGCTGGGACAGCGCCAGGCCGGCCTCGTCGGCGAGCGGCTTCAGCTCCTGCACCCGGCCCAGCACGTCGTCGTTCAGGAACCGCTTGATCATGTTCGCGCCGTTGGCGTCGGTGGCCCGGGAGCCCTCCGGCGGCTGCTGACCGGGCAGGTACTTACCGGTGAGCACGCCCTGCGCGATCGGGGAGAACACCACCTGGCCGATACCGAGCTCCTCCGAGGCCGGCACCACCTCGGCCTCGATCACCCGCCAGAGCATGCTGTACTGCGGCTGGTTCGAGACGAACGGGATGCGCAGCTCCCGGGCCAGCCGGTGGCCCTCCTGCAGCTGCTCCGCGGTCCACTCGGACACGCCGATGTAGAGCGCCTTGCCGGAGCGGACGACGTCGGCGAAGGCCTCCATCGTCTCCTCCAGCGGCGTCTCGGTGTCGAACCGGTGCGCCTGGTAGAGGTCGACGTAGTCGGTCTTGAGCCGCTTCAGCGAGCCGTTGATCGACTCGTGGATGTGCTTGCGGGACAGGCCGACGTCGTTCGGTCCGCCCGGACCGGTGGGCCAGTAGACCTTGGTGAAGATCTCCAGCGACTCGCGGCGCTCGCCCTCCAGCGCCTCGCCGAGCACCGACTCGGCCTTGGTGTTGGCGTACACGTCGGCGGTGTCGAAGGTGGTGATGCCGGCCTCGAGCGCCGCGCGGACGCACGCCTTGGCCTGATCGTTCTCCACCTGGGACCCGTGCGTGAGCCAGTTCCCGTACGAGATCTCGCTGACCTTCAGACCACTGTTGCCGAGATAGCGGAAGTCCATACCCCTGACCCTACCGGCCCGGTCAGCTCGGCTTCTCGCCGCGCTTCACCATCGGCTTCGGGAGCCGCCAGCGGCGCATCTGCATGGTCCGGCGGACCGCGTAGAACCCGAGGCCCTTGGTCGACTCCTTCGGGAACTTCACCGTCACCGCCCGCCGCAGCCCGGCCGAGAGCAGGAACCAGTCCGCCGCGATCAGCAGGATCATCACCAGGAAGAGCAGGTTGACCACGCCGGCCAGCCACGGGAACTGCGCCGAGAACACCACGCCGACCAGCGACACCACCAGCAGCACCGGCAGCGCGAACTCCATCACCGAGTAGCGGGCGTCGACGTAGTCGCGGGCGAACCGCCGGACCGGGCCCTTGTCGGCGGCCGGCAGGTACCGGTCGTCGCCGGTGCGCATGGCGTCCTGCATCTTGGCCCGCTCGGTCCGGACCTTCTCCCGCCGGTACGCCGAGGCCTCCTTGCGGTTGCGCGGCTTCTTCAGCGCGGCCTTGCGGGCCGCCTCCGCCTCCTTGCGGGTCGGGGTGGGGCGTCCCTTCCCGCCCGGCTTGCCCTGGGGCTCGGCGGGTACGGTGGTAGCTGTCTCAGACTTGGTACGACGGAACACGGGGTCTGAACCTCATTCGGCAGGGCAGGTCGCGACTCGGGGTGGTCCCCGGACCTGAGCACCACTTTATCGGGGCCGGTCCTGATGGTGTGGTGACCCGTGGGGACATAGGGTGGAAAACGCACGCCGGGTCGTCACGCCGGCACAGAAGGGGTACGGATATCGATGAGCATCTTCAAGCGGATGTCGACGATCTTCAAGGCCAAGGCGAACTCCGCCCTGGACAAGGCCGAGGATCCTCGCGAAACCCTTGACTACTCGTATCAGAAGCAGCTGGAGCTGCTGCAGAAGGTACGGCGGGGCGTGGCCGACGTGGCCACCAGCCGCAAGCGGGTGGAGCTGCAGGCCTCCCAGCTGCAGGCCCAGTCGTCGAAGCTGCAGGAGCAGGCCCAGAAGGCGCTCTCGATGGGCCGCGAGGACCTGGCCCGGGAGGCCCTGACCCGCAAGTCCGGGCTGCAGGGCCAGATCGACGACCTGCAGACCCAGCACGCCCAGCTGCAGGGTGAGGAGGAGAAGCTCACGCTCGCCTCCCAGCGGCTGCAGGCCAAGGTCGAGTCCTTCCGGACCCGCAAGGAGACCATCAAGGCCACCTACACCGCGGCCGAGGCGCAGACCCGGATCAACGAGGCCTTCTCCGGCATCTCCGAGGAGATGAGCGACGTCGGCCTGGCGGTCCAGCGGGCCGAGGACAAGACCCAGCAGATGCAGGCCCGGGCCGGCGCGATCGACGAGCTGCTGGCCTCCGGCGCGCTCGACGACGCCAGCGGCACGGTCAAGGACAACATCACCCTCGAGCTGGACCGGATGTCGTCCAACTCCGACGTGGAGAACGAGCTGGCCGCGATGAAGGCCCAGCTCTCCGGCGGCAGCGCGCCGAAGGAGCTCTCCGGTGAGGCCCAGGGCGCCGCGGCGCCGCAGTCCGCCCAGCAGCCAGTGCAGCAGCCGGCCGCCGAGCCGGTGCGACCTCAGGACGGAGACGTTCGATGATCGTTCGCATCATGGGTGAAGGCCAGTACCGTCTGGCCGACGAGAAGCTGGACGCGCTGAACGCGGTCGACGGCGACCTGGAGAAGGCGGTGTCGTCCGGCGACGAGGCGTCCTTCCAGACCGCGTTCGCCGCGTTGCTGGAGTTCGTCCGGTCCGGCGCCAAGGTGCCGGACGACGAGCTGCACGACTCCGACGCGATCCTGCCGCCGGGCGACAGCTCGCTGGCCGAGATGCGCGAGCTGATCAGCGGCGACGGCCTGATCGCCGGCTGAGCACACCCCCGCGCCCGGCTGGGCGCACCCGGCGATCACCGTCCCCGACCCGGCGGCCGATCACCACTGGTAGTCACTCGAAGACCCTCAGGCCCGTTCAGCGGGCCTGAGGGTTTTTGCATGCCCGTCGGGTTGCGCAGCGGTAAACACTCGCGATCAGTGCTGTTATACGCCGCATCCACGTAGTACTCTCTGGTTCACGCCGTTGTGGGGGCGGCGTTCAACGAGGTCCGTGACGGGGTGTGGGTTGGTCGCGGGCGTCGCTTTTCACCTGTGGGGGGTGACTGTGCGTGACTGAATTTGTCATGTCCGAGGGGTTGGCCGATTCGGCTGACCTTCGGCCGGCGCCGTCGGGGGAACGTCGTCGGCCGGTCTGGCTGGTTCCGGACGAGATCCCGGCGATCCTGCCGCGATCGGCCCGTTACACCGAGGCGCGCTGGGTGGCGAAGTACCGGCGGTACTCGCTCGCGGCCGACGTCGGCGCGGCGCTGATCGGCGGTTCGCTGGCACTGGTGGCGCGGTTCGGGGCCCAGATCAACCTCGGCTATTTCGTGCTGACCGCGTTGCTGCCGATCGCCTGGCTGGCCTGTGTGGCGCTGCAGCGGGGGTACGAGACCCGCTACTTCGGCACCGGGCCGGAGGAGTTCCGATCCATCATCCGGGCCGCGGTGGCGCTGACCGCGCTGCTGGCGATCACGTCGTACGCGACCAAGAGCGAGGTCGCTCGTGGTTTCGTGATCCTGGCGGTGCCGATGACCTGTCTGGCGGCGATGATCGGCCGCTGGGTGCTGCATCGCAGCATCTCCTGGCGGCGGTTCGCCGGCCGGTGCATGCGCCGGGTGCTCGTTGTCGGGCGCAACGACCAGGTGACCACGCTACGGCGGCATCTGGAGGAGCGGCCGGCCGACGGCTACATCGTGGTGGCGAGTTGCCTGCCGCGCGGTGACGCCGTCGAGGAGGGGCCGGAGGTCGAGCGGCTGGGCCGGACCGAGATGGACATCCTGGCCGCGGTCGACCAGTACGACGTGGAAGTCGTCGCGGTCGCCGCCGACCCGGAGCTGGCCGGCTACACGCTGCGCAAGCTGTCCTGGGCGCTGGAGCAGCGCGGGGTCGAACTGATCGTCTCGCCGGGCATCGTCGAGGTCGCCGGGCCGCGGATCTCGATCCGCCCGGTCGCCGGCCTGTCGCTGCTGCACCTGGAGCGGCCGTCGGTCTCCGGCGGGCCGCACCTGCTGAAGAGCATCTTCGACCGGGTGGTCGGCTGCCTGCTGCTGCTCGGCGTCGCGCCGATCCTGATCGTCACCGCGGTCCTGGTGAAGCTGACCAGCCGCGGGCCGGTGCTGTTCCGGCAGACCCGGGTGGGGCGTAGCGGTGAGCAGTTCTCGATGCTGAAGTTCCGGACGATGGTCGCCGACGCCGAGGCCCGCAAGGCCGAGCTGCACGCGCTGAACGAGGGCAACGGGGTGCTGTTCAAGCTCCGCGACGACCCGCGCGTGACCAAGGTGGGCAAGTATCTGCGCCGGTTCTCGATCGACGAGCTGCCACAGCTGGTGAACGTGCTCCGCGGCGACATGTCGCTGGTCGGTCCCCGGCCGCCGCTACCGGCCGAGGTCGCGCAGTACGCGATCGACGACGCGCGCCGGATGCTCGTGAAGCCGGGCCTGACGGGTCTGTGGCAGGTCAGCGGACGCAGCGATCTGACGTGGGAGGAGTCCATGCGGCTCGACCTGCGCTACGCCGACAACTGGTCGATCGCTCTGGACCTGCTGATCTTGTGGAAGACCGCTCGCGCCGTGCTCGGTAGCGACGGCGCCTACTGAAGTACTCGCGGCGGCCATCTGCCGGCCGCCGCGACGAAGGCACCAAACGTCGGGGGACGTCAATTACGCGGTGCATTCCCGAGGGGGGAATTCATGATGCAACACCTCAGTGCCGAGCCCGGTACTGATCACACGACGACCGAAGACACCACTGTCCGGTCCGAAGCCGCGACCCTGGTGATCCAGGCCGCGTCCGGGGACCAGGGCGCGTGGAGCCGGCTGGTCGACCACTATGCGCGGCTCGTCTGGGCCGTGACCCGCAGCTTCCGGCTCAGCGACAGCGACGCGGCCGACGTCTCCCAGATGGTCTGGCTGCGGTTGCTCGAGCACATCCACCGGGTCGACCCCGAGCGGGTCGGAGCCTGGCTGGTCGTCACGACCCGCCGGGAATGCCTGCGGGTACTGGCGTTCCGCAAGCGGGTCCTGCTCACCTACGAGTCGGCCGCGTTCGAGGGGGTCGCGGGGGACCAGCCCGAACTCGACGCCGATCTGCTCGCCGGCGAGCGGGCCGACGACGTACGCCGTGCGCTCGAAAGCCTGCCGGACCGGTGGCAGCGGCTGCTCGGCATGCTGATGGCCGACCCGCCCGCGCCGTACGCCGAGATCTCCGCCACCATCGGGATCCCGATCGGGAGCATCGGCCCGATCCGCGGTCGGTGCCTGGAGAAACTCAGACTGCTGCTTGCCTCCTGAAGCAGCACTTGCACCGGTCCGGACGGCCTGCGATCAGAGGATGATCCAGGCGGTCCGGACCGGTCGCTGCGTGCCGCCCGGCCAGCGGAGCAGGAAGCTCACCAGCCGGGCCGCGGTCGGGCCGTCGGTGTCGCCGCCCCGGGACTCGACCACGACCGGACCGGACGGCGAGACCCGCAGCTCGATGGTCAGGTCGGCCTGTCCGCGCACGTCGACGTCCAGGGTGATGCCGTGGCCGGTGAACCGCAGCCGGCGGATGTCGCCGTGACCGGTGTCCGGTGCGTCGACGAGGCTGTCGAAGACCAGGTCCAGGACGTCGAGATCCCGCTCGTGCCGCCCGAACGCGGCGTAGCCGACCGAGCGGAGCAGTGCGATCTGCTCGCCGGCGGCACGCTCAGGAGGCCCGATCATGGCTGCTCAGCGCTCCCCTTGGACCTTGATCACGCTGTCCTGGTCCTGCCCGTACGGCGCACCCTGCCAGGCCGCCCAGTTCACCCGGTTGCCCTGCTCGTGCACGATGAAGTTCCACGGGCCGGCGTAGGTGTTGTTGAAGAACCGGTTGCCCTGGTGGAACGTGATCGCGTCCTGCACGGTGGCCCGGTGGTACGGCGACCAGGCCGGGAACGTGCCCCAGTTGGAGAACAGCCCGTTGTAGCCGCAGCCGCTCCGGAACGCACACGTCGCCCCGATCTTCTCCGGCTCGAGGGTGAACACGTTGTCGTGCACGCGCACGTTCTGCGTCTTCCACCGGCAGTCGCTCAGGTACGGCTGGTTCTTGATGGTGGTCGCGTTACAGGTCTTGGCGTTGACCACCGAGGGGTTGACCAGCGTGCCCGAACCGGTGCTGGTGTTGGCCGCCGACCCGGCGAACCGGTCGGCGTTCTCCCACAGGATCACGCCGGCCCAGTTGTCGGTGAAGACGTTCCCGCTCACCTCGAAGGTCTGGTTGAACAGGCCGGGCACCCGCGGGTCGCTGCCGGACTCGGAGATGTACAGCGCGGGCGTCGGGAAGCCGCTGTTGGCCGGTCCCTTGCCGAGACCGTTGCGCAGGAACGTGTTGCCCCGGATGCCGGCGTTGTAGCTGGTCTCGTAGAGGATGCCCTCGGCCAGGTTGTTGGAGATGTAGTTCTCCTCGATCACGAACCCGGTGTTGTTGGTGTCGGCCCACAGCCCGACGCTGAGGTTGTCGTGGATCCAGTTGTGCCGCACGACCGCGCCGGTGACCTCCCAGAACTTGCCGCCGCCGGTGCAGCCGCACCCGCCCTTGAGCTTCTCCCAGTCGTCGGTGTTGTTGCCGGTGATCTCGTTGCCCTCGATCGTGATGCCGGCCACCTTGCCCGGGTTGTAGGCGTTGAAGCCGTACTGCCCGTTGTCCTTCAGGCAGTTGCCCTTGAGCACGTTGTGGTCGCCGACCATGACCCCGGCACCGGCGTTGTCCGTGATGGTGTTGCCGGCGATCGTCCACCGGCCCGCGGCGTCGTGGTTCACCACGCCCTCGTCGTTGTTGCTCCGGAGCGGACCGAAGTTCTGGATGGTCAGGTTCTTCACCGTGACCCCGGTCGCGTAGCCGGTGAAGGCGTAGCGGTTCTTCCGGCCGCCGTCGATGATCGCCCCGGGCGCACCGATGTAGGTGTTGCCGTCCTTGGGGATGACCTGGGCGTACTGGCCGGTTCCGAGTTTGTGCGTTCCGGCGGTCACGTAGAAGGTCGTGCCGGCCGGGTTCGACTGCGTGAGCGCGTCGAGCTTCTCGTTCGGGCCGACCACGATCGCGCCGGCCGGGGCGGTGGCCGGGCCGGACAGCGCCTTGGCGTTGTCGCAGATCTTGGCCGGCGGGGTCGTCGGCGCGGTCACCTGGGTCAGCGTGGCCGCGGGCGAGGTCGATCCGCCGGGCCCCGCCTCCGGCGAGTCCGAGTCTCCGGTGAAGACCGCGATTCCGGTCGCCACCAGGGCCGTGACGACGACCAGCGCGGCCGGGACGACGATCCGCGGTCGCCGGTACCACGCGGGTCCGTCGCCGGACGGCGGCGGAGGCGGGTCGCCTTGTGCCATGGGGTTTCCTTCGGGGGGCATGGGTCCTCGAAACTCAGCGTCGGGCGATTACCGGGTGCTCGATGGCGTACCGGTAGATCTCGAGCAGTTGCTCGATGCTCTGGTGGGGTCGGTGCTTCTTCTCGTACGTCGTGCGCGCCTGCCGGCCGAGTTCGTCGTACCGGTCGGGCGACGCGTCGACGTCGAGCAGCAGCTTGGCGAGCGCGTCGGGGCGACCCGGCTCGAACAGTGCGCCGTCGACGCCGTCGGTGATCAGGTCCGGGAACGACCCGTGGCCCGAGGCCAGCGGCGGTACGCCGACCGCCATCGCCTCGACGACCACCAGGCCGAACGTCTCCTCCCACTCCGAGGGCAGCACGACGCCCCGGGAGCGGCCGATCAGTTCGAACACCTGCTGCTTGCTCATCAGCCCGCGCAGCTCGACCGACGGCCGGGTGGCCGCCCACGCGGTCACCTCGTCCAGCATCGGGCCGCCGCCGGCGATCACGAGCCGGAGCGCCTCGTCGCCGGCGACCGCCCGATAGGCGTCCCAGCCCTTCATCAGCAGGGGAGCGCCCTTGGCCGCGTCGAGCCGGCCGACGTACGTCACCTGCCGCTCCCGCGGTCCGCCGACCGGGCCGTCGTACGGAACGACGTTGTGCTTGACGAACGTCCGGTCCGGATCGAAGTCCATCGCGCCCATCAGGCGACGCTGGGACTCGGAGATGAAGATGTACGCCGAGACCAGCCGGCGCCAGCTGCGGCGATGACCGCGTGCATTGAGCACAGTGGTCGAGGTCGCCAGCGCGGATCCGCGGTAGCAGCGGTGGATCACCGCGGAGGCAGGGTTGCCGCCGGCGCAGTCGTGGCACACCTCGCCGTTGCGGAAGAAGTCACCGCTGGCGCACAGCAGCTTGTAGTTGTGCAGGGTGATCACGACGGGTACGCCGGCCGCCCGGCACGCGTACAGCACGGACGGGCTCAGCAGCGGGAACGTGTTGTGGATGTGGACGACATCCGGCTTGTCCTGCTCCAGCACCGCGGCGAGGTCCCGCCGGCTGGTCGGATTCCAGACCACGCGAGCGGGCAGCGTCGCCTTCTGCCACGCGGGCCACTCCTCGATGTCGTCACTGTGCCGTTCGAAGTGCCGGACGTCGTGCCCGAGCGCGGCCAGCGCCTCGCTCTCCTGATCGACGACCCGGTTCTCTCCGCTCGGAGCGGTCGACCGGTAGCGGTTGTGTACCAGCAGAATCTTCATCGCGGTCCCTCGCGAGTGGACGTGGAGTAGACGAGTGACGCGGCCAGCGTCAGTTCGAGCAGGTACGGCGACGCCTCGCTGAGCCCGCTCTCGGTGAACGAGGCGATCACGCAGTAGGCGACCAGGAAGAGTGCGAGCGCCCGGTGCGGGCCCTGCGGCCGGAACCAGGCGGCGGTCAGGACGAACAGCACCAGCATGATCGTGATCGCGACCCCGGCCAGCCCGACGTCGTAGTACGTGCCGAGCCAGTTGCTGTCGATCGGCAGGCCGTTGAAGGACTTGTTCGACAGGCCGAAGCCGAACAGGGTCTCGAAGGTCGTCCGCGGCTGGGCCAGGATCGAGTCCCACACCGCCTTCCGTCCGGTCAGGGCGCCGAGCTCCTGGGTGTCCTGCCCGCGGGCCAGCCAGGTCGTCACCACCGAGCTGAGGGTCAAGGCCCCGACGGAGAAGACGACGATGCCGACCGCGAACGCCTTGCGCACCCGCGAGCGCGCGGTGAACAGGCTCAGCCCGGCGATCAGCAGGCCGGCCAGCAGCGCGATCAACGCGGTCCGGGTGTGGGTCAGCAGCAGGACCGGGATCGCCACCAGCACGCTGGTGAGCGCGACCGCGCGCCGGAGGTGGCCGGACATCCACAGCACGATCGTGAGACCGGCGGCCACCGCGGAGTAGTGCCCGACCTGGGTCGGCGGGATCGGCCAGATGATGCCGCCGAGCCGGTCCTCGGTCAGCGCCAGTCCCGGTGCGATGAACAGACCGAGGACGACCGAGGCGAGGATCGCCCACAGGACCATGAGGTGCGTGCGCACCAGCAGCAGGTCGCGACGTGTCCACCACGGCGTCAGCAGCCACAGCACCAGGGCGAACCCGCACAAGCGGCCGGCCCGGAACAGGGCGCCGAACAGGAACTCGGCCCGGACGCTGGCCAGCAGGCCCTCCACGGCCAGGGTCAGCAGCAGGAAGATGAAGACACTCGGCCGGATCCGGACCGGCCGGTTCACCGTCAGTGCCACCGTCAGGGCGCCGATCAGCGCCATCTGCGCGATGAGCTTGCCGACCGATCCCGGGATGGGAACGATGTGCGGCGCCCCCGGGAAGAACGTCATCACGTTGAGCACCAGCAGCGCCCAGGCGAGCTGGACGCGCCGCCGCCGGCGGACCTCGGGCGCGATGACCCGCCGGGTCGGGCGGTGACCCAGCCGGGTGGCGAGCTGGGTGCCGAGGCGGGTGGCGACCGTGGTCATCGGCGGAACATCTCGACGTCCACGGTCCGGGGGCGGCCGGCCTCGGCCTCGGTGATGCCGACGCCTTCGTCCGTGCGGTCCGGAGCCAGCACCACGGCGGTGTCCATCTCCAGCCCGGCCAGCCGCAGCATCTCGCCGGTGGCCTGGATCTTGGTGGTGGTCGACCGGCCCGCGGTGACGACGACGGCGGCGTGCGACGCCCAGGTGCCGAGGTGATCGGCGCCGATCTCCGGCGTCAGGGTGGTCAGGCTGAGGACGAGATCGGCGACCTCCCAGGCGGCGTCGAGCTGGATGTCACCGGAGTTCGCCGGCCGGCTGGAGTCGCTGAGGTGCAGGTAGCAGCCCAGCGCCGGCCCGGCGGCCGGGTCTGGGCGGTGGACGTCGATGCGCTGGCCGGGCTGGCTGAAGCGGGACTCGTGCGTACCCGGAGTCTTCACCCCGAGCATGCCCGCGAGCCGGCCGGACTCGGTCAGGTCGGCGACCAGGACGTGCTTGCCGTCCTCGGCCAGCGCCACCGCCATCGACGCCACCACGAGCGCGCAGGTCTTCACGTCGTCGACGCTCACCACGGTCATCGCCGGTGTCGGCAGCTCGCCCCAGAAGACGCGCTGGTCGAG
This sequence comes from Kribbella sp. NPDC048837, assembly GCF_055586945.1. NCBI lineage: Bacteria > Bacillati > Actinomycetota > Actinomycetes > Propionibacteriales > Kribbellaceae > Kribbella > Kribbella sp. NPDC048837. The sequence goes on along the minus strand of NZ_JBVJHF010000008.1, from coordinate 131,692 downwards.
GTGCTGCACCATCAGCCGCACCTCCGGCTGCCGTCGTTGCGAGGCCCGCAGGTAGCGCGGACGCGGCAGCAGTTGGAGGCGCGACGGGCGTGGGCTGCTCAGCCGGATCCGGGCGCCCAGGGCCTGGGCGATGTCCTGGCGCTTCCACAGCCGGTCGGAGATCAGCGCGCGCACGATGACGAAACCGAGACCGATGAACAGTCCCGCGATCAGCCCGGTGCCGGCGTTGATCGCGAGCGTCCGCTTGGCCGAGACCGGCACCGGCGAGGCCACGTCGAGCATCCGGCTGCTGTTCATCCGCAACGCCTGGGTCTGCTGGTCGAGCAGTTGCTGCCGGACATACGTCTCCCGGTCACGGGCGGCGCCGAGGCGGACCCCCTCCGGGCTGTTCGGGCGCTTCATCTCGTCCGGGTTGTCACCGGCGGCCGTGACCGCCTGCTCGGCCACGGACACGTCGTTCTGGGCCGAGGTCAGGTCGCGGACCAGCGGCGCGTTCTGCAAGGCGATCTGTTCCTTGCGGTAGACCAGGAAGACCTGAGCGACCGCGGTGGCCAGCTTGGTCGCCTCGTCGCTGGTTTTCGCTCCCGCGGTGATCTCCATCACCCGGTCGGTCTTCGCGGACGCGCTGTACTGCTTGAGCAGGTCGTCCTGGGTCTCCGGCAGACTGAGCAGGTCGATCACCCGCTGCGCCACGGTGTGCGTGGTCGCGAGACTGACGTCCGTCGCCATCGCCTTGGCCGGGTCCTCACCGTCGCGATGGGTCAGCAGCAGCCGGGTCGACGACACGTGCGCGGCCGGCAGGACGAAGGTCGACGCCACCCCGCCGGCGAATCCGATCAGCGCGATGACGAGCCAGATCCGCAGATGCCGGCGGACGGCGTCGCGGAGAAAACGGAAGGTGACCAGGGCGTCCGGCGGGAAGGCGCTCGACCGCTGGTCCTCGAACAGCCCGTCGTCATCGGCCCAGGCCGGCTCGCTCACCACGGGCTCGTTGAACGGCTGGTTACTCATTTGGTCCTCCTCGCGGTGCCGGTGAGGAGGGTGGGCAGCCGCGAGCTGGACCGGCGCATCGACTGCGAGACGCGCCCGATGGTGCGGTCCGTCGGGTCGGGATCGGTGACGACCAGGCCGTCGATGTTGCGGTCGTCGGCCGCGGCCGCGACCGCCAGCCGGGCGAGTTCCTCGGCGGTGACGGTGCCGGCCGACAGCGCGACGATCGTGTTCGTGGTCGGCTCGGCGCCGATCACGTGCGGCGCGTCCCGGTCGACGACGACCAGGTGGATGCTCAGGGTGGCGTCGCCGGACGGCTCCTGGTGCGAGTCGACCACGATCGCGGTGGTGATGCCGATCGACCCGGCGAACGCCGCGAGCTGCGGACCGAGCGGCAGCGCCTTGTCGTCGCCGGCGAACGAGAGGACGGTCAGCGAGACCGGCCCGCGGCCCTTCACGTCCAGGCCGAGGTGGTGCAGCGTCTTGCGCAGGCTCCACGCCTCGACCGCGGTCGGTGAGTAGTGCTCGAGCAGATTGGCCCAGTCGGAGGCGTCGTTCGCCCGGTACGACGAGACGGACGCCAGCACCGGCAGTCCGACCGCGTCGGCGAACTCGTCGCGCAGCCGCAGCCGGCGGTCGCCGCGCTCCTTGGCCAGAACCCCGATCGACCCGGCCACGGCGCCGATCAGCGCGCCGAGCAGGCCGAAGATCCCCAGATGAATTGCCAGATTTCCACCTCGTGCGGTGGTTGCCTGCTCCAAGACCCGTGCCCCCGTTTTCTTCCCCAGGTCGCCGGGCAGCTTCTGGTCGGTGGTGACGAAGACCAGGTAGACCTCGGCGACGGCGTTCGCCAGTCGCATCGACTGGCTGGCCGTCGTGCCCTTCGCGTCGATCTTGATGACGTCCTCGGTGACGGCGGTGACCTTGACCCGGCCGCGGACCACTTCGGTCGGCAGCGGCGGGGTCAGGTTCTGTCCGGCGCTCTTCAGCACCGGCTCGCTCTCGGCGATGAAGACCTGCGTGTCGATGCTCTGTGTGCCGGTGGCCTTCTCCGGATCGGCGGCCGGCGGTGGTGGCAGCACCACGAGCGAAGTGGCGGTGTGCAGGGGAGGCACCAGGAACCCGGCGGCGATGCCGCAGAGCAGCCCGGCCGCGGCCACGGCGGCCACGATCAGGCGATGCCTTCGGATGGCCCGCCAGGACTTCTTGACGTCGAGCTGCTGTGCGCTCACAGTCCCCTCCAGTCGAACGCCACGGTGTTGTCTGTTAATAGAGGGCGGCGACCGGAGGCTGATACAGCGGAAGTGCGGTCAAGACCGGAATTGGAAGGTACTGACCGCCGGAGCGTCCGCCGCCAGGGTCCCGGCGCCGACCAACGTGGTGATGGGGACCTTGTGACCGAATCGCGGTGAGTACCAGCCCAGCAACGGATCGTCGCCACCGCGGTGTGCGGTCCAGGTCAGACCCGCCGGCAGTTCGGCGACCGCCGAGCCGGTGGGCCATTCCAGCCGTCCGGTCGCTCCGTCGAGCTCGACGGTGACCTCGGGCCCGAGATGCCAGGCGACGCGGACGTCGGCCGTCGCGTCGAGGCGGTCCTCGACCCGCAGCACCCCGTGATCCAGTACGGCGGTCCGCCGGTGGGTGACCGGGTTCTCGCCGGCGGTGTAGCCGTCGTGCTCCGCGTCCCAGGTGATCACGCCGGCGTCGTCGGCGTACCGGCGTACGCGGGAGGTCGCGCCGCGGAGCCAGAGGAACGGGCCGCCCCAGACGGACTGCTCCGCGCCGGCGACCTCGACCGTGTTGTGGGCGATGGTCGAGCGGAAGTAGTTCCGCCACTCTTCCTCGCCGTGGTAGCAGTACGTGCCCGGGTCGGCCAGGACGTCGACGCCGCCGACCCGAACCTCCAGGGACAGCGCGTCGCAGTGCGCGTGCGCGGCGATGGACAGGAAGCCGTGCGGACCGGCGTCGGCGCGGCACCAGATCTCCGGACCCGCGTCGCGGCTGCGCAGGATCGTCAGGCCGGCGTCCGCGAAGTGCTCCGGGCGTTCCGCCGGGCGATCGGGTTGGGCACCGTCGACCATTGAGCCGACGATGACCGACGTCGCGGTTGGCGGGCTCTCCGGCCACCACGGCGCCCGGCCGACGACGGCGGCGCCGAGCGACAGGAACGCCGACCAGCTGTGGACGTTCGGCGGATCGAGGACGAGCACCATGCCCTCGTCGTCGTCACCCTGGCGGGGCGGCCGCAGCGTGGAGTCGACGATCGCCGCGGCCACGTCGACGGTGCGCGTGAGCAAGGCCCAGGTGTCCGGGCCGAGCGGATGACCGGACCGGTCCGCCTCGAGAGCGGCGTACAGACCGAGCTCGGAGACGAAGCGGTGGTAGTCGGTCGCCAGCTCGCGGTTCACGCCGGACGGGAAGGTGTTGGCGGCGAGCTCCTTCTCCAGCAGGGCCGCGGCGTCGGTGCGCCAGCGAGCGCTCTTGCTGAACCAGGGGAACGCGCAGGCGCCGACGAGCTGCCCGGCCGCCTCGGCGATCACGTGGTTGTTCGCCGAGGACCCGCGGCTCTGGAACGCGGCGAGGTAGCGCTGGTGCCAGTAGATCTGCTGGAGGGCCGGCTCGTTGTGCTCGAACAGGTCGGTGATCTCCGGCCAGTCGTTCAGCAGGCGGCGGATCCAGGTCCAGCTGATCAGCCGGGTGCCGAGCTCGATCCCGCTGGCCCAGTGCACCCCGGACAGGAACGGGTTCGACCGCCACCAGTCGTTCAGGTGCTCGGCGACGCGCTCGGCGTACGTGTCGTCGTGGGTCAGGTACCAGGCCGCGGCCAGCTGGGTGAGGTGGTGGTGTCGGGACAGCTCCCAGACCTGCTTGATGTTCCCGACCACGTCCTCGTTGCGGTGGTTCACCTTGAACACGTACTGCGCCGGGTCCGACCGCCGGCCGGTGACCGGGTCCCGGAACCAGTCCGGGGACTTCAGATCGGTCCGGTCGACGCCGAGCACCTCGAGCTTGCCGGCCATGATCGCGTCCGCGGTCGTGATGACGGCCTTGCGGACCTCTTCCGGTACGGCGCACGCGGTGTGCGGCGGGAGCGTCGTACCGAAGGTCAGCTCCTTGCGCAGCGGCAGGTGGATCTGTGCGTCCTGCCCGGGCCGGACCTGCTGGTAGGCCCAGGCGGTCCGGCGGGCGTGGTCGCGGGTACGCCAGACCAGCTCGGTGGGGGACATCCGGCGCAGGCGGCGGACGTACCAGCCCAGGGGCTGACGGCTCATACGCTCTCCGGCTTGCCGCTGGCCAGGCTCTTGTCGACGGCGATGGTGGCGCGGGTGGTGGCGATCAGCGAGTCGAACGGGATCGGCATCGGGCCGCCGGACTTGACCGCGGCGACGAAGCGCTCGAGCTCGGTCCGCTGGCCCTTGTCGGTGCCACGGGCCTTGCGGGTGGCCGGTTTGCGGCCGGTCCACACCGAGGCGCTCTGGAAGTTGTCCAGCCGGCCGTTGCGGCCGCCGCCGGTGATGTCGAGCGTCTCCTTCGGGAACCGCGCGTTGCCGCCGGCGACGTAGCTGATCGTGCCGACCGAGCCGTTCGCGAACCGCAGGGTGACGATCACGTCGCCGGCGTCGGGACCGGGTACGGCGTACACCTCGGTGGGCGGGCTGTTCAGCCACCAGCTGAGCGTGTCGATGAAGTGCCCGCCCTCACCGGCGAACCGGCTGCCCTCCTTGCCCGCGTCCAGGTACCAGCTGGTGGAGTCGAGCTTGCCGGCGTTCACCAGGTAGCGCAGCGAGGAGTTGCCGCCCGGGTCGCCGAAGCGGTCGCGCAGGTCGGTCAGCAGTGGGGCGAAGCGGCGGTTGAAGCCGACCATCAGCCGGTCGTTGCCGGTGGCATCGACGGTGGCGACGATCCGGTCCACGTCCTCGGTGGTCAGCGCCAGCGGCTTCTCCACGAAGACCGCCTTCCCGGTCTCCAGCGCCTGGCACGCGAGCTCGGCGTGACTGCTGTGCCGCGTCACCACGAACACCGCGTCCAGCGACTCGTCCGCCAGCACCGCCTGCGACTGCGTGGCAATCTGTTCGAACCCGAACTTCTTCTGCGCGTTGGCCGCCGACAACGACTTGTTGGTGGCCACGTGAGCGAGAACTGCGTCCTCGTTCTTCTGCAGGTGGGGGAGAAGCATGCTGGACGCATAGTTCCCCGCACCGATGAACCCGAGCCTCACGGATCCAGTGGTGGGGCTCGCAGGGCGCGCAACAATTGTCGTCTGCGGCGCGCTCTCCTGCTGTGGGACATCCGGGTACTCGAAGAGGAAGCCGACTCCGGGGAGGGCGCCTGAGCTGAGTTGCTGGTAGGCCTCGGTGGCGTCGGCGATGGGGAAGGTGTTGGCGATCAGGGAGGCTACGTCGATCTGTTCGCGGGCGATCAGGTCGATGAAGCAGGCCAGGTTGCGGCGTTCGGTCCAGCGGACGTAGCCGGCCGGGTAGTCGATGCCCTGCAGCTCGTAGCGGTCGTCGTACCGGCCGGGGCCGTAGGACCGGGAGAACCGGACGTCGAGCTCCTTGTCGTAGTACGCGTTCCACGGCAGGTCGAGCTTGGTCTTGCCGATGTCGACGACCCGGGCCCGGTCGCGGGCCAGCCGGGCGGCCGTCTCGACCGGACCGTTGGAGTGACCGCCGGCGGCCAGCAGGATGTGGTCCGCGCCCAGCCCGTTCGATGCCTCCAGCAACGACCGCTCGAGCGTCGCGACCCCGGCCTCGTCGGGCGACGAGCAGTGCAGCGCGCCGGCCTTCTCCGCCATCCGGCAGCGGTCCTCGACCGTGTCGATGCCGAACACCCGCACGCCGGCCGCGACCAGCAACCGGACCACCAGCTGACCGACCAGCCCGAGCCCGATCACCACCGCGGTGTCTCCGAGCTGCACCTCCGCCTGCCGGACGCCCTGCATCGCGATCGCACCGACCGTCGAGAACGCGGCCTGCTCGGCCGGCACGCCGTCCGGCACCGGCACGCACAGGTTCAGCGGCACCCAGTTGTACTCCGCGTGCAGCGCGAACTCGTTGCCCGCGGCAGCGACCAGCTGCCCGACGCTGAACTCCTCCGCCCCGGCGCCGACCTCGACCACCACACCGCACAGCGAGTAGCCCAGCGGCGTGTACGAGTCGAGCTTGTTCATCACCTTCTTGTAGGTGCTCATCACGCCCTGCTGGGCGACCGTGTCGAGCACCTTGCGCACCTGGTCCGGACGCGCCTTCGCCTTGCCGACCAGCGACAACTTCGCCTCGCCGACCTTCATCAACTCGGTGCCGGTGGAGATCAGCGAGTACAGCGAACGGACCAGCACGCCCCCGGGCGCACAGGTGGGCGGAGGCACGTCCAGGACTGCCAGCTCACCGGACTTGTAGTTCTGTGCAACCTGCTTCATGTCCGTCCTTCAGAGAGAGGTGATGGTGACGCCCAGGGACCGCATGTTCCGGGTCCACGTCTCGAGCGTCAGCAGCTGCCAGATCTGCTTCGAGTAGTCCTCACGCCCGGCGCGCTCGTCGTCGACCAGCCGCTGTACGGCGGCCTGCCGGAGGAACCCGCTGCCGACGAGCTCGCCGCGCAGCAGCGTGTCGTCGACCAGCTCGCGCAGGTCGTTGCGGACCCAGGCCCGCAGCGGCGCGCTGAACGACGCCTTCGGCCGGTAGATGATCTCCTTCGGCAGCCACGCCTCGGCCGCCTTCTTCAGCGCCAGCTTGCTGACCCGGCGGTGGATCTTCTCGCTGCCCGGGATCGAGAACGCCGCCCGCGCCACGATCGGATCCACGAACGGGGTCCGGACCTCGGTCGACGCGGCCATGCTGGACCGGTCGGTGTAGGCCAGGTTGAGCCCCGGCAGGAACATCCGCGAGTCGGCCAGGCACATCCGGTTCACGTGGTCGTCGAGCGTGGTGTCGTGGTAGATGTCGCTGTGCTCGGCGAGCAGCTTGCCGACGTACGGCTCGAGGTCCGGGCTGATCAGGCCGGCCAGCTGGTCCCCGTCGTACATCGTGTAGCTGCGCCGGAACGCGGTCTCCTCGGGCAGGTTCGCGAATGTCTCGAACCGCTTCGCCCAGCGCGCGTACCGCAGTCCGCGACCGTTCACGGTCACCGGCAGCCGCCGGACCGTGGGTCCGATCAGGCCGTTCCGCAGTACGCCGGGAAGCCGCTGGTACTGCGCTCCCATCACACACGCGAGGTGCTTGCGGTAGCCACCGAACAGCTCGTCGGCGCCCATCCCGGACAGCAGCACCTTCACTCCGGCGTCCCGCGCGGTGTCACACATCAAGAGCGTGTTGATCGCGGCCGGGTCACCGATCGGCTCGTCCAGGATGTCGACGATCCGCGGGAGCAGTTCGACGACGTCCGGGGCGATCTCGATCTCGTGCAGGTCGATGCCGAACTGCTGCGCCACCTTGCGCGCGTAGATCGCGTCGTCCGGCATCGCCTCGAGCTTCTGGTCCTGCGCGCGGAAGGTGATCGTGTACGAGTCGACGCTCGGATCCATCCGCTTCGCCAGCACGGTCACCAGGCTGGAATCCAGACCGCCGCTGAGGAAGGTGGACACCGGTACATCGGCGACCATGTGCGCGGCGACCGACTCCTCGATGATCGTGCGCAGGTCGGCGCGCGGGCCGGCCGCCGCCTCGGTCGCGACGTCGGTCACGCGCCAGTACGTCTCGTGCCGCATGCTGCCGTCCGGCCGGAACTCGGCCCACGACCCCGGCGGCAGCTTGTCCACGCCGTCGATGGCGCAGCGCTGCTCGGGAAGCCAGTAATAGAGCATCGACGCGATCAGTGCGCCGGGCTCGGTCCGGAGCTCGGAACCGACCGCGGCGACCAGTGCCTTGAGCTCGGACGCGAAGATCACGCCGCCCTGCCGGCGGAGGAAGTACAGCGGCTTGATGCCCAGCGGGTCGCGGGCCAGGTACAGGCTGCCGCTGTCCTCGTCGAGCATCGCGAACGCGAACATGCCGCGGAACCGCCTGAGGGCGTCCGGGCCCCAGCGCCGCCAGGCCTCCAGAACCACCTCGGTGTCGCCGTTGGTGCGGAAGGCGACGCCGGCCCTGGACAGCTCGGCGCGGAGTTCCTTGTAGTTGTAGAGCTCGCCGTTGTAGCAGATCGTCAGGCCGCGCTTGGTGAACGGCTGGTCCGCCTCCGACGAGAGGTCGATGATCGACAGCCGGCGGTGCGCCAGGAACGCCCGGACATCACCCTCGTCGAACGCGTACACCCGGTCGGCGTCCGGACCGCGGTGCGCGATCCGGTCGCTCATCGTCTCGGCGAGCGCGAAACCGTCGTGCTGCTGGTAGCAGCCGGCGATGCCGCACACCTCAGGATCCCGTCGCCCGGGCGACGTCACCGACGTGGCTGACGTGACCGGTGAGCTGGTCGTACACCCCGAGGTAGGCCTTCTGCTGGTGCTTCCAGGCGAGCACCTGCTCGACCCGGTCCCGGCCGAACCGGCCCATCCGGCGGCGGCGGACCTCGTCGTCCAGCAGGTCGACGATCGCCTGGCCGTACAGCTCGACGTCGTTCGGCTCGACGTACACGGCGGCGTCCTCGGCCGAGACCTTGGTCTCGATCAGGTCGAACGCGACCACCGGGAGCTCGAAGGCCATGTACTCCATCGTCTTGTTCATCGTCGACACGTCGTTGAGCGGATTCTTCGGGTCCGGCGAGAGGCCGATGTCCGCGGTCGACATCACCGCGCGGACGGTCTCGTCCGGCACCCGGCCGGTGAACTCGACGTGGTCGCCGAGGCCGAGCTCGTCGCGCAGCGCCACGACCTCGTCGAAGGAGTCACCGCCACCCATCAGGGTGAACGCGATGTCGGTCCGGCCGAGCTTGTTGACGATGTGGTCCGCCGCGCGGACCACGATGTCGACACCGTCCTGCGGACCCATCACGCCGATGTAGGTGACCAGGTAGCGGAGACCGCGGCGGAGCGACTCGTCCACACCCCGTGGGTCGCGGCGCAACTTGTCCGGGTCGGGGCCGGTGCGGACCACGGTCACGTCGTGGTTCGCCTTGCCGCTGCGGGTGATCGCGATCCGCCGGTACGAGTCGTTCGTCGAGGTGACGTGGTCGGCCTTGCGGTGCGTCATCCGCTCCAGGAACCGCAGTCCCTTGTACGGCAGGCTCGTGGTCCCGCCGAAGCGGGACTGGAACAGCTCCGGGCACAGGTCGTGGTGGTCGAAGACGAACTTCGTGCCGTCGAGCCGGCGCAGCAGCATCGCGATCGGCCAGAAGATGTCCGGCGGGTTGCACGCCTGCAGCACCTGGAACTTGCCGGCCCTGCGGGCCCGCAGCACCAGCCGCAGCGTCATCAGGAACGAGTAGGCGTACTCCGCGACGAACCCGATCTTGCTGCCGCCGGGGGAGTAGGCCTTGTACTGGTGCACGACGACGTCGTCGATGACCTGGTACGACGGGTCGCCCGGGCCCTTCGGGCACACGACGGTCACGTCGTACCCGGAGGCGACCAGGGCCTTGCACTCCAGCCAGACCCGGCGGTCGAACGGCACCCAGAGGTTCTGGATGATGATCAGGACGCGCGGACCGCTCACCAGCCCACTCCTTCGTATCCGGGCAGCGCCTCGACGGCTTCGCCGAGCCGGCCGATCAGGTCGATGGTCCGGGCCGGCGGCGCGCTGAGCAGAGCGTCGATGGCCGCGGTGTCGGTCGCCGAGACCAGCGCCAGGTCGGCGCCGCGGAGCGCCTCGACCGGGTCGTCGGTTAGCACCCGCTGCAGGTGCGGCAGCTTGGACTTCACGTGCCGCAGGTTCGCGCCGACCAGGCGGGCGGGGTTCACGATCGCGTCGTAGATGCGCAGGTTGTAGCCCTTGCCGATCAGCCGTTCGGCGAGCTCGACGTTCGGGCTCTCGCGCAGGTCGTCGGTCGCGTGCTTGAAGCTCAGGCCGAGCAGCGCGATCTCGCGGCCCGGTCCGGCGATCACCCGGTCGACGACGTCGCTGACGGTCCGCTCGTTGGTGGCCAGCGTGCCGGCCAGCAGCGGCAGGTCGGTGTTGTTCACCCGGGCCAGGTGCAGGACCGAGCGCAGGTCCTTCGGCAGGCACGAGCCGCCGAACGCGAAGCCCGGCTTCAGGTAGTACGGCGAGATGTTCAGGCTGGTGTCCTGGACGAAGATCCGCATCACCTCGCGGGAGTCCACGCCGTAGTGGCGGAAGATCCGGCCCATCTCGTTGGCGAACGAGACCTTGGTCGCGTGGAACGCATTGCACGCGTACTTGAGGGCTTCCGCCGTACGGACGTCGACGGTCTGGACATCGACCCCGAGGAAGCCGAACAGGTCGGTCAAGGCGGTACCGACCTTCGGGTTCCGCGTCCCGACCACGACGAACGGCGGGTCGTAGAAGTCGGCCAGTCCGGATCCTTCACGCAGGAACTCCGGGACCATCGCCGTACCGAAGGTGACGTCCTCCGGGGCCGGCACCTCGGCCAGCACCTGCTCGACGACCTCGTCGACGGTGCCCGGCGGCACGGTGCTGCGGACCACGATGCTGTGGAACCCCGAATCCGGCGGTACGACGACACTCGCCGCCTCGGCGATGTCGCGGACCGCGCGCCGGATGTAGGTCAGATCAGTACTGCCGGCCGGTGTCGACGGCGTCCCCACGCAGATCAGGGAGACATCGGCACGGTCCAGCGCGAGGCGCGGATCGGTGGTCGCGTGCAATCTGCCCGCGCTGACACCCTCCGCCACCAGTTCGTCCAGGCCGGGCTCGACCACCGGACTGTGTCCCTCAGTGATCGGGCCGACCTTCGCAGTGTCGACATCGACCCCCCAGACGTCGTGGCCGTTGGCCGCCAGGCACGCGGCCGTCACCGACCCCACGTACCCCAAGCCGAATACGGCAACCTTCATAACGCCCCCCACAGGCTCATGACGCGGGAATCCCCCACGTACCGCAGCGCAGAGGAGAGCAGCCTGTGGGCCGCCCTGATACACAGCGGCAGAAATTGGCTGTATCCACACCTTCCCCACCCCACCGCCCCGGGTCTCTCAAATTGCCTGTATCAACCGCCGTGCCCGGTGATCTGTATTGGTCGACAGGGCTGTGCCGGGGTGAGGGGAAGCGGATGAGGGTTCTGGTCACCGGGGATCGGGGTTACATCGGGGCCGTGATGGTGCCGTTCCTGCGGGATGCGGGGCATCAGGTGGACGGGCTGGACACCGGGCTGTACGAGGGGTGTGACCTGCTGGGCGGTCCGGACCCGATCGGGAGCCGGGCGCCGCGGGACATGCGGGACGTGACCGCGCGCGAGCTCCAGGGGTACGACGCGGTGGTGTGCCTGGCCGCCTTGTCGAACGATCCACTGGGCCACCTGAACAGGGACGCGACGTACTCGGTCAACCTGGACGGCACGCTGAACGTGGCGCGGGCCGCCAAGGACGCCGGCATCGAGCGGTTCCTGTTCGCCTCGTCCTGCAGCCTGTACGGCGCGGCCGGGTCGGAAGCCGTCGCCGAGGACGCCGAGATGTTCCCGGTCACGCCGTACGGCGAGACCAAGGCACTGGCCGAGCAGGAGCTGGCCAAACTCGCCGACGACACCTTCAGCCCGACGTACCTGCGCAACGCCACCGCGTACGGCGCCTCGACGCGCCTGCGGCTGGACATCGTGGTGAACAACCTGACCGCGATCGCGATGACGTCCGGCCAGGTCCGCCTGGAGAGCGACGGCACCCCGTGGCGCCCGCTGGTCCACATCGAGGACATCAGCCGGGCGTTCCTGAAAGTGCTCGAGTCGCCCCGCGAGGTGATCCACGACCAGGCCTTCAACGTCGGCCGGTCCGAGGACGTGGTCCAGGTCCGCGACATCGCCGAGATGGTCCGCGAGGCCGTGTCCGGCTCGACCCTGTCGATCGCCGACGGCGCCGGCCCGGACCTGCGCAACTACAAGGTCGACTTCAGCAAGCTCAACGACACCTTCCCGGACCTGAAGCTGGAGTGGACGGTCCGCAAGGGCGTCGAGGAGCTGTACGCCGCCTACCGGCGGCACGGCCTCACCCTCGACGACTTCAACTCGGCCCAGTTCGTCCGGCTCCGCCGGATCCAGCAACTGCTCGGCGCCGGACTGGTCGACGACCAGCTCCGCCGGCAGACCGACGACCAGTTCCCCGGTCCCGGGGACGCACTGTTTGAGGAGAAGCACTGATGGGGGATTCAGTTGCCTGCCGCCTCTGTGGCGAGACGCTGACGCGGACGTTCGTCGACCTGGGCATGTCGCCGCCGTGCGAGAGCTACCTGCGCGCCGACCAGCTCGACAGCGGTGAGACGTTCTACCCGCTGCACGTCCGGATCTGCGACAACTGCCTGCTCGTCCAGCTGCCGGCGTACGTCGCGGCCGACGACGTGTTCAGCGACTACCTGTACTTCTCGTCGTACTCGACCAGCTGGGTGGAGCACGCCCGCCGGTTCGTCGTCGACATGCAGGAGCGTCTCGACCTCGGCGCGGAGAGCCTGATCGTCGAGGCGGCCAGCAACGACGGCTACCTGCTGCAGCACGCGGTGGCGCTCGGTATCCCGGTGCTCGGCATCGAGCCGGCCGCGAACATCGCCGAGATCGCCAACGAGAAGGGCATCCGGACCGAGAGCTACTTCCTCGGCGAGGAGACCGGCCGGGACGCGGCGTCGCGGCACGGCCGGGCCGACCTGGTCGTCGGCAACAACGTCTTCGCGCACGTGCCGGACATCGTCGACTTCGCCAAGGGCCTGCGCGCGCTGGTGAAGGACGACGGCCTGGTGTCGCTGGAGTTCCCGCACCTGCTGCGGCTGATCGAACGGCGTCAGTACGACACGATCTACCACGAGCACTACCAGTACCTGACGCTCAAGACCGCCGCGCTCGCGCTGGAGAAGGCCGGCCTCAAGGTCGTCGACGTACAGGAACTGGCCAGTCACGGTGGGTCGCTGCGGGTGTTCTCGACGCCGATCGAGACCGCGGGCGAGCCGACCGAGCTGGTCGGCAAGGTGCTGCAGGACGAGGCGGACGCCGGGCTGCACACGGTCGAGGGACACGCGGGCTTCGCCAAGGACGTGTTCGCGATCAAGGCCGACCTGGTCACCTTCCTGGTGCAGGCCGCCCGGGCCGGCAAGACGGTCGCCGGGTACGGCGCTCCCGGCAAGGGCAACACCCTGCTGAACCACTGCGGTATCCGCGAGGACCTGCTGCCGTACACCGTCGACCGGAGCCCGCACAAGCACGGCATGTTCCTGCCGGGCACGCACATCCCGATCCACGCCCCGGAGCGCCTCGCCGAGACCCGCCCCGACTACATCGTGATCCTCCCGTGGAACCTGCGCGAGGAGATCGTCCACCAGCTCGGCTACGCCCGGGAGTGGGGCGCGAAGTTCGTCGTGCCGATCCCGCGTCTCGAAGTGATCTGAACAACGTGTTGGGGGGAAGGGAAGTCAGATGAAGGTCGTGATCTTCTGTGGGGGGTTCGGGCTGCGGATGCGCAGCGGGGTGGACTCCGCACCGAAACCGATGATGACGATCGGCGACCGGCCGGTCCTGTGGCACGTGATGCGGTACTACGCGCACTTCGGCCACACCGAGTTCATCCTCTGCCTGGGCTTCGGGGGGTCCGCGGTCAAGGAGTACTTCCTGCGCTACGAGGAGACGGTCTCGAACGATTTCGTGATGTCGAAGGGCGGCCAGCGGATCCAGCTGCTCGACTCCGACATCAGCGAGTGGAAGATCACCTTCGTCGACACCGGGATCGACACCTCCATCGGTGAGCGGCTGCGCCGGGTCCGTCCGTACCTCGAGGACGACGACGCGTTCCTGGCCAACTACGGCGACGTGCTGACCGACGCGCCGATGGACAAGATCGTCGACCACGTGATGACCAGCGACATCACCGCCAGCCTGCTCGCGGTCCCGCCGCAGGCGTCCTTCCACGTGGTCGAGTTCGACAACGACTCGCGGATCACCGCGCTGCGGTCGGCCGCCGACCTGAACGTGTGGATCAACGGCGGGTACTTCGTGATCAAGAAGGAGATCTTCGACGTCCTGCACGAGGACGAGGACCTGGTCGGCGACGCGTTCCCGCGGCTGTCCGCGATGCGCAAGCTGGAGGCGATCCCGCACCACGGGTTCTGGGCGCCGATGGACACCCTGAAGGAGCGCAGCCAGCTGGAGGAGCTGTACCGGTCCGGCAAGAAGCCGTGGGCGCTGTGGAGCCACGAGGCCCGTGAGCAGCAGGCCCAGGTTCTGGACAAGGCACCCTTCAGCACACCGGGTGACCCGGTAGTGGTGGCGATCTGATGCTGCCGTTCCAGCTCGGCCTGATCGACAGGCCGGTCCATCTGGTTGCCCTCGGCGCCCATCCGGACGACATCGAGATCGGCTGCGGCGGCACGCTGCTCAAGCTGGCCGAGTCGGTGCCGGAGCTGACCGCCGAGTTCGTGATCGCGACCGGCACGTCGCTGCGGCTGGACGAGGCCCGCCGGGCGGCGGAGCTGTTCCTGCCCGAGTGCGAGGTGACGGTCACCTCGGCCGAGCTGCCGGACGGCCGGCTGCCGTCGTACTGGAACGAGACCAAGGAGTTGCTCGAGGCAACGGCTCGGGGGAGCCGCCGGCCCGACCTGGTGCTGGCGCCGAGCCGCACCGACGCGCACCAGGACCACCGGCTGATCGCCGAGCTGGCGCCGACGGTGTGGCGCGACCACCTGGTGCTGCACTACGAGATCCCCAAGTGGGACGGCGACATCAGCCGGCCGTGGCTGTACGTCGAACTGTCCGAGGAGCAGTTGCGCGAGAAGGTCGCCCGGCTGCACAAGGCCTACCCGTCCCAGGTCCCGCACGACTGGTTCGACGAAGAGGTCTTCGCCGGACTGGCCCGGCTGCGCGGGATGGAGTGCCGGGCGAAGTACGCCGAAGCGTTCACCACGGCCAAGGCGATGTTGACATGGTGACCGGAGGGGGACAAGTGAGCTTCAAGTGTCGTGGGTGCGCGGGGGAGAACGTCGTACCCGTGGTGGACCTCGGCCCGCAGCCGTGTGCGGACTACTTCCCGACCGCGGACACGCCGGGGCCGGATCCACGCTGGCCGCTGGAGCTGTGGCTGTGCCGGGACTGCACGCTGGTCCAGCTCGGCCCGGTCCAGCCGCAGCTGCCGGAGGAGCCGCTGGCGGTCGAGTCGGCGACGAGCATCGCGCACGCGGAGAAGTCGGTGAAGGAGATCCTCACCGAGTACCCGGAGCTGAACGGCGGGGTGGTGTTCGAGTTCGCGAGCCACCACGGCGGCTCGTGGCTCGACCACCTGTACGCCGCCGGCTGCCGGCTGGCCGGTGACGGTGAGAAGGCCGACCTCGTGGTCGACGTGCACGGCATCGTGCACGAGCCGGCGTTCGGGGAGCTGCTGCGGCTGCGTGCCGACCGGCTCGCACCGGGCGGGCTGCTGGTGATGGAGTTCCACCACCTGCTGCCGCTGTTCATCGGCAACCAGTTCGACACCATCCGGCACGGCCACTGGTCGTACATCTCGCTCCGCGCGATGCAGCGGGTCGGCGCGCTGCACGGCCTGACGGTCGAGTCGGTCAAGCAGGTCGACATGTTCGGCGGCAGCCTGATGGTGATGCTGCGGCACACCGCGGACGCCAGGCCGGACGCCTCGGTCGACGTCGTGCTCGAGGACGAGGAAGCCGCCGGGATCGCCGACGAGGTACAGCTCGCCAGCCTGCAAGAGGCTGCTTGGCACGCGGCCGGCGCACTGCGCGACGAGCTGGCCCGGCACAAGGCCGCCGGCCGGACGGTCCTCGGGTACGGCGCTCCGTCGAAGGCGCCGGTGCTGCTGGACCTCAGCAAGGTCACCACGGACCTGCTGCCGTTCACCGTCGACATGGCCCCGGGTAAGCACGGACGCCGGATCCCCGGCGGTTGCGGCGTACCGATCCGTCCGATCGAGGAGCTGCGGGCCGCGCGGCCGGACGTCGTCCTGGTGCTGACCTGGGACATCGCCGACGAGGTGATCTCGCAACTCGAGGCCGGCGGCGGGTGGGGTGCGACATACCTCGTCCCGCTGCCCGAGCCGCACGAAGTCGTGGGCTGACCGATGAAAGGGGTTCTGCGCCGCCTCACCTGGGGACTCGCCGATCAGGCTGTGACCAGCCTGGTCAGCTTCGTGGTCGGAATCGTCGTCGCGCGGTCGCTGGGCGCTGTGGAGTTCGGCGCCTTCAGCCTCGCGTGGGTGACGTACGGGGTCGTGGTGAACATCTCCCGCGGCCTCGCCACCGACCCACTGGCGGTGCGGTTCAGCGGAGTCCGGCGGTCGCAGTGGAAGACCGCCGTGGCGAGCTCGACCGGGATGGCGATCGCGGTCGGCCTGGTCCTCGGCGCCATCTGTGTCGTCGTCGGTGTGCTGCTCCCCGGCCGGGCCGGAGCCGCGTTCGTCGCGTTGGGCATCGTGCTGCCGGGACTGATGTTGCAGGACAGCTGGCGGTTCGCGTTCTTCGCGTCCGGTCAAGGCGGCAAGGCGTTCATCGCCGACATCACCTGGGCGCTCGCCCTCGTGCCACTGCTGTACCTGGCGTCGCGAGATGCCAGTGTCACGCGGTTCGTGCTGGCCTGGGGTGCCGCGGCCGCGTTCGCCGCGCTGGTGAGTGGTCTGCAGGCCGGCGTCATACCCCGGTTGTTCCGGGCGCTCGACTGGCTGCGGCACCATCGGGACCTCAGCCTGCGGTACCTGGTCGAGAACCTGACCATCAGCGGGGCCTACCAGTTCAAGATGTATGGCCTGGGTGCCTTCGCCGGGGTCGCCGCGGTCGGTAGCGTCCGCGGTGGCGAGATGATGCTCGGCCCGTTCTTCATCGTGCTGTCCGGCATCGGCCTGGTCGCGGTGCCGGAAGCGGCGCGGGTGCTGCGCCGCCGGCCGCGGGCGCTGCCGCTGTTCTGCCTGCTGCTCGGCGGAGCGCAGGCGATCGCCGCGCTGGCGTGGGGGCTGGCCCTGCTGCTCTTCCTGCCGGACGGGTGGGGCCACGCGCTGCTCGGCGAGGTGTGGCTGACCGCGTCCACGTTGTTGCTACCGGCAACCTTGTCGGTGATGTTCGCCAGCTTCTACACCGGTGCGTCGGCGGGCCTGCGGGCGCTGGGCGTGGCCAGGAGGAGCCTGCGCGCCCAGCTGTACGCGTCGGCGGCGTACCTGATCGGAGGCGTCGGCGGCGGTGCGCTCGGTGGCGCGCTCGGGTCGTCCTGGGGAGCGGCCTGCGCGACGTTCGTCGGCACGATCGTGTGGTGGTGGACCTTTGGGGTGGGGATCCGGGAGCGGTGGGCCCAGCTGGATGCCGGCGAGGCTGTACCCGCCGCCCCCGAGGTATCCACGCCGCCCGTCGAGGCCGCGCAGTTGCAGGACGAGATGCCAGAAATGAGGAGCATATGAACGCCGTACCGCGGTTGAGCATCGGTCTCCCCGTCTACAACGGTGAGAAGTACCTGGCCGAGTCACTGGACGCCCTGCTCGGACAGAGCTACGGGGACTACAAGCTGATCATCTCGGACAACGCCTCGACCGACAGCACCGAGGAGATCTGCCGCCAGTACCTGGCCAAGGATTCGCGGCTCAGTTACTACCGCCAGCCGGTCAACATCGGCGCCACGCCGAACCACAACTGGTGCTTCGAGCAGTCCGACACCGAGCTGTTCAAGTGGGCGTCGTACGACGACCTGTACGGCCGGGACCTGCTGGCCCGCTGCATCGAGGCGCTGGACGACGACCCGTACCTGGTTCTCGCGCACGCGTACCAGGCGATCATCGACGGTGCGGGCGACATCGTGCTGGAAGTGGACTACCCGCTGGACACCACGAACCCGCACGCGCCGGACCGGTTCCGCAGCCTGCTGTTCGACGTCGGTGGTGACGACTTCTACGGCGTGATGCGATCGGACATCCTGCGCCGTACGCCGCTGAACGGCAGCTACCACCACTCCGACCGCACGATCATGGCCGAGCTGGCGCTGTACGGCCGGTTCCACCAGGTGCCGGAGCTGCTCTTCTTCCGCCGCGACCACCCGGACCGGGCCGAGCGGGCCAAGCCGACCATCCGGTCCCGCTCGGCGAACATGGAGCCGCGCCGGGCGAGCCGGTTGCGCAATCCCACCGTGCGGCTGATCGGCGAGTACGTCGGCGGCTTCGTCGGTGGGATCCGCCGGGCACCGCTGTCGTCGGCCGATCGCCGGGAGTGCTACGGCCACCTGGCGCGCTGGCTGGCCGACCGCGCGGTCCGCCGGTCGAAGGGCCGGATCGAGGACACCGCGCCGGCCACGCCACCGACCGCGATCCCGGACAGCTCCGGGGTCGTCCGGCAGCAGGAGGTTTCGTAGGAATGAGCGACGCGGGACGACCGCCACGGGTCGCGCTGTTCGGCCTGCTGGGATCGGGCAACCTGGGCAACCACGGGTCGCTGGACGCGATGCTGTGGTTCCTCCGGCGCGACCACCCGGAGGCGGAGATCAGTTGCGTGTGCTCCGGTCCCGAGACGCTGGAGCGCCAGTACGGCATCCCGGCGGTGGCGATGACCTGGTTCCAGGCACACGGTCCCGGCCGGACCCGCGTGACGACCATCCTGCGCAAGGTGTTCGGCAAGGTGGCCGACCTGGTCCGGATGCCGTTGCTGCTGCGTCGCTACGACCTGGTCATCGTGCCGGGCATGGGCGTGCTGGAGACGACGCTGGAGCTCAACCCCTGGGGATTCCCGTACGCGCTGTTCCTGATGTGCCTGTCGGCGCGGATCGCCGGTGCCCGGGTCGCGTTCGTCAGCATCGGTGCCAACGTTGCCCGGGAGAAGTCGATCCGGTACCTGTTCGTCAACACCATGCGGCTGGCGACGTACCGGTCCTACCGCGACGCCTACTCGCGCGACGCGCTGCGGCAGATGGGACTGGACACCAGCAAGGACGCGGTCTGTCCCGACCTCGCGTTCGCCCTGCCCGAACCCAAGGAGCCGGAGTCCCGCGACCCGCGGCGGACCATCGCGCTCGGCGTGATGGAGTATCACGGGACCTCCGCCGACCGGGACCGGTCGGACGAGATCTATTCCGCCTACGTCGGCAAGATCGTCGAGTTCGCCCGCCGGGTCGTCGACGAGGGCTACCGGGTCCGCCTGATCACCGGTGACCCGGCCGACGAGGCGGTGGTGTCCGCCGTCCTCGACGACCTGCGGCAGACCCGGCCGGACCTGGTCGACGAGCGGGTGGTCCGCGAGCCCGCGGACTCGCTCGGCGAGCTGATGGACCAGCTGGCCGGCGTCGACCTGGTGGTCGCGTCGCGCTACCACAACGTGCAGTCGGCGCTGAAGCTCTCGAAGCCGACCATCTCGATCAGCTACGGGGTCAAGAGCGACGTGCTGATGGAGGGGATGCGGCTGGCCGAGTTCCGCCAGCCGATCCGGGATCTCGACGTGGAGCGGCTGATGGACCAGTTGCACGCGCTCGAGGCACGCGCCGGCGGGATCGAGTCCGCGATGCGCGAGAAGAACGCCGAGTACGCCGAGCAGCTCGAGCAGCAGTTCGCCGTACTGTCCGACCGGCTGTTCGGCGCCGCGCGCCAGGTGGCCACGGGCAGCGACCAGTAGGAGGATCGATGGACGTCATTCAGGTACCGAGGATCGCCGGCGCGCTGCTCTTCCTGCCCACACCGCACGTGGACGAGCGCGGCTTCTTCTGCCGCACCTTCGACCGCGACGTGGTCGCCGCGGCGGGACTCGATCCCGACGGCTTCGTGCAGGACAGCGTGTCCCGCTCGGTGAAGGGCGTCGTCCGGGGCATGCACGTCCGCTCCGGCGCCGGTGAGGCCAAGCTGGTGCGCTGCTCGTCCGGCGCCGTCTTCGACGTCGTCGTCGACCTCCGGCCGGACTCGCCGACGTACCGCAACACGGAGTACTTCGACCTGACCGGTGAGAACCAGGTCACGGTCTACGTCCCGGCCGGCTGCGCGCACGGCTTCCAGGCGCTCACCGATCCGGCCGACGTGTCGTACCGGATCGACCGCGCCCACGACCCGTCCGAGGATGTCTCGATCCGGTTCGACGATCCGGATCTCGCCATCCCCTGGCCGCTGCCGGTCACTCTGATGTCCGACCGGGACAAGGCGGCACCATCTCTGGCACTGGCCACTGCGAGGCTGACATGACCAAATCCTTCGGCAATTCCGTCGCCGCCAACAAACGGCTGCAGGACCTGATCCCGGGCGGTGCGCACACCTACGCCAAGGGGGAGGACCAGTACCCGCTCGACATGGCGCCGGTGATCGACTACGGCGACGGCGCGCACGTCTGGGACGTCGACGGCAACGAGTACATCGAGTACGGCTCCGGCCTGCGCGCGGTCAGCCTCGGCCACCGGCACCCGAAGGTGCTGGAGGCGGTCCGGCGCGAGATCGAGCGCGGCAGCAACTTCGTCCGGCCGAGCATCATCGAGCTGGAGGCGGCCGAACGCTTCCTCACCTCGGTGCCGACGGCCGAGATGGTGAAGTTCGCGAAGAACGGCTCGGACGCCACCACCGCGGCGGTCAAGCTGGCCCGCGCGGTCACCGGCCGCCCGCTGGTCGCGCTCTGCGCCGACCACGCGTTCTTCTCGATCGACGACTGGTTCATCGCCCGGACGCCGATGTCCGCGGGCATCCCCGACGAGATCGGCGAGCTGACGGTCGGCTTCCCGTACGGCGACCTGGCCGCGACCGAGGAACTGCTGGTCCGGCACGAGGGCCAGATCGCCTGCCTGATCCTGGAGGCCGCGACCCAGCACGACCCGCCGGCCGGCTACCTCGAAGGCCTGCGCGACCTGGCCCACCGGTACGGCGCGCTGCTGATCTTCGACGAGATGATCACCGGCTTCCGGTTCTCCGCGTCCGGCGCCCAGGGCCTGTACGGCGTGACGCCGGACCTGTCCACCTTCGGCAAGGCACTGGGCAACGGGTTCGCCGTGTCCGCGCTGGCCGGCCGTCGCGAACTGATGGAACGCGGCGGACTGCGCGACAACCACGAGCGGGTCTTCCTGCTGTCGACCACGCACGGCGCCGAGACGCACGCCCTCGCGGCCGCGATCGCCACCATGAACGTCTACGAATCCGAAGGCATCGCGGACCGGCTGCACGAGCTGGGCACCAAGCTCGCGGCCGGTGTCGGCGAGGTCGCCGCCGCGGCCGGCGTCGGGGACCACGTCGTCGTTCGCGGCCGGCCGAGCAACCTGGTCTTCGCGACCCTCGACGAGAACCTGGAGCCGTCGCAGCCGTACCGCACGCTGTTCCTGCGCGAGCTCATCCTCGGCGGCGTCATCGGCCCGTCGTTCGTGGTGAGCAGCGCGCTCACCGACGCGGACATCGACCGCACGGTCGAGGTGGTCGCACAGGCCTGTGCCGTCTACCGCCAGGCGCTCGACGCAGGCGACCCGACGGACTGGGTCGGCGGCCGCCCGGTCAAGCCGGTGTTCCGCCGGTACGTCTGATCCGGTCGATCAGCTCCGCCGTCACGGGGATCACGACCAGCGCGCAGCCGAAGCCGCCAAGGGTGTCGGTCGGGTAGTGGGCGGTCAGATGGATCTGTGCCCAGGCCATCAGACCGCCACCGACGACGGCGAACGCCAGCAGGATCGACGTACCGGCGATCGGGCCCGCGCCGAGGACATCGGCCAGCAGGATGCCCAGGATCATCGCGGCGGCCGTGCCCGCGGCGGTGTGGCCGCTCGGGTAGGAGAGGAAGTCGCCGTGGATCCGCCGGTCCACGAGCGGCTTGAGTGCGGTGGTGGCGAGGCTGGTCGCGAAGATGCCCACAACCGCGGTGGCGGCCAGCCGGCGGCGTCCGGCGATCAGACAGACCGCGGTGACCGCGACCAGCAGCAGCGTCCGGCCGAGCGGTTCGCCGAGCCAGTCCAGGAAACGGATGAGGTTCCACGCCCCGGCCGGTGAGTCGTCGACCACCTGCTGCACCTGACGGTCGAGCCGGCCGGGGCCGGTGTCCCCGGCGTACAACAGGGCCGGCACGATGACCAGCGGTAGTCCCACAGCGGCCAGGACGAGGGCGGGCCGGCGGACGGCCGGCGGCAGGGCCGGGCGCGCGACGGCAGGCACTCGCGCAGCATTGTCCGACCGCATTCGACCCCCACCCCACCGATTGCCTGCCCCGACGCAAATTCTATCCAAGGGTTGTCGAGTCGCCGTCGTCGCCGGCCCTCGCGCGTAGTACTCTGCGATGTCGCTCCGCCGACAGGCGGGTGAACTCCTGGGGATGTGAGGCACGTAGGTTTGCCGTCACCTTTGGTGACGATCTCCGTTTGACAGTGATGACAGGGAGACTGCAGACTGCGCCGGGCACGCACCGTGTTCGGGCGTTGGCAGCGCGAGACGAGGGGCCGGGGTGAGCGGAGCAGAGGCGCCGGATGCGGTCGACGGCCGCCGGCCGCTCTGGGTGGTGCCGCATGAGGTGCCCGCGATCGTCCCGCGCCCGTCGCGGTCGACCGAGCCGCGCTGGGTGGGTGTGTACCGCTGGGCCGCCGTCGGCGGCGATCTGCTGGCCGCGATGCTCGGTGTCTCGATCGCTCTGCTGACCCGTTTCGGTTACCACGTCGGCAGTGGCTACCTGGTCGTGAGCAGCATCCTGCCGCTGGCCTGGGTCGGCGCGGTCGCGCTGTCGAAGGGCTACGACCCGCGGTACTTCGGCGCCGGTCCGGACGAGTTCCGGTCGCTGCTGCGCTCCGGTGTCGGTCTCACGGCCGCCGTCGCGATGGCGTCGTACGTGACCAAGACGGAGATCGCGCGCGGCTTCGTCGTGCTCGCGATCCCGGTGATGGTCGGGTCCGCCCTGGTGCTGAGGTACGCGCTGCGGAAGGACCTGCACCGGCACCGGGTCAGAGGCCGCTGCATGCACAGGGTTCTCGTGGTTGGGCGTAGCGGTCCGGCCGCGACGCTGTGTGAGCACCTGGAGAGCCGCCCGACCGACGGGTTCCGGGTGGTCGCGACGTGCCGGCCGCGCGGCGACGCGCACGCGAACGGGCCGCTGCAGCCGGAGGAGCTGGCCGAGCCGGACATTCTCGCCGCCGCCGACCGGCACGCGGTCGAGGTGGTCGCCGTCGCCACCGATCCGGAGCTGGCCGGGCAGTCGCTGCGCCGGTTGTCCTGGGCGCTGGAGCAGCGTGGCATCGAGCTGATCGTCTCGCCCGGCATCATCGAGGTGGCCGGCCCGCGGATCTCCGTCCGCCCGGTCGCCGGCCTGTCTCTGCTGCACCTGGAGCGTCCGTCGGTGAGCGGCGGCCCGCACCTGATGAAGGCCGTCTTCGACCGCATCCTCGCCCTCGGGATCATCGTCCTGCTGGCCCCGGTGCTGATCGGTCTGGCGCTGGCCGTCCGATTGACCAGCCCCGGTCCGGTGCTGTTCCGCCAGCAGCGCGTCGGCCGGGCCGGCGTCGAGTTCACCATGCTGAAGTTCCGCAGCATGTACGCCGACGCCGAGCAGCGGCTCGGTGACCTGTACGCGCTGAGCGACGGCAACGGCGTGATCTTCAAGATGCGCGACGACCCGCGGATGACGCCGTTCGGCCGGTGGATCCGGCGGTTCTCGCTCGACGAGCTCCCACAGCTGTTCAACGTGCTGCGCGGCGACATGTCGCTGGTCGGCCCGCGGCCGCCGCTGTCGGAGGAAGTGGCGCTGTACGCCGCGGACGACTCGCGGCGGATGCTGGTCAAGCCCGGGATCACCGGCCTGTGGCAGGTCAGCGGCCGCAGCGACCTGTCCTGGGACGAGTCGGTCCGGCTCGACCTGCGCTACGTCGACAACTGGTCGATGACGCTGGATCTGCTGATCCTCTGGAAGACCGTGCGCGCGGTGATCTACGGCGCGGGAGCGTACTGATGGACCTCCACGCACCGGTGTACATCGCCGGCCACCGCGGCCTGGTGGGCTCCGCGATCTGGCGCCGGATGGAGGCGGCCGGCTTCAGCTACCTGATCGGCGCGTCGTCGTCCGAGCTGGACCTGCGCGACCGCGCGGCGACGTTCGCGTTCCTGGCCGAGCACCGGCCGGCCGTGGTGATCGACGCGGCGGCCCGGGTCGGCGGCATCCTGGCGAACCGGGACCACCCGACCGAGTTCCTCAGCGACAACCTGCGCATCCAGGTCAACCTGATGGACGCGGCGCTCGAGGTGCGGACCCGGCGGCTGCTGTTCCTGGGTTCGTCGTGCATCTACCCGAAGTACGCCGAGCAGCCGATCCGTGAGTCGAGCCTGCTGACCGGTGAGCTGGAGCCGACCAACGACGCCTACGCGATCGCCAAGATCGCCGGGATCATGCAGGTCCAGGCCGTGCGCCGCCAGTACGGCCTGCCGTGGATCTCGGCGATGCCGACCAACCTGTACGGGCCGAACGACAACTTCGACCCGACCAGCTCGCACGTCCTGCCGGCGCTGATCCGCCGCTTCGACGAAGCCCGGCGGACCAACGCCCCCGAGGTCGTGCTGTGGGGGAGCGGTACGCCGCGGCGCGAGTTCCTGCACGTGGACGACCTGGCCGACGCGTGCCTGCACCTCCTCGAGTCCTACGACGCGCCGGAGCCGATCAATGTCGGCGTCGGTGCGGACGTGACGATCCGCGAGCTGGCCGAGCTGGTCGCCCGCGTGGTCGGCTACACCGGTGCCATCAGCAACGATCTGTCCAAGCCGGACGGCACCCCGCGCAAGCTGCTCGACGTGAGCCGGCTGCTGGCGCTGGGCTGGAAGCCGTCCATCGACCTCTACGACGGTGTGGCCGCCACTTACGCCTGGTATCAGGAGCATGCCTCGTGAAGAAGGCGTTCATCACCGGGATCACCGGCCAGGACGGGTCGTACCTGGCCGAGCTGCTGCTCGCCAAGGGTTACGAGGTGCACGGCCTGATCCGGCGCGCCTCGACGTTCAACACGCGCCGGATCGACCATCTCTACGAGGATCCGCACGCGAAGGACAAGCGGCTGTTCCTGCACTACGGCGACCTGACCGACGGGTCGCGGCTGGTGACGCTGCTGGCCTCGATCCAGCCGGCCGAGGTGTACCACCTGGCCGCGCAGAGCCATGTCCGGGTGAGTTTCGACGAGCCGGAGTACACCGGTGACACCACCGGGATGGGTACGACCCGGCTGCTCGAGGCGATCCGGATGATCGGGCTGGACTGCCGGTTCTACCAGGCGTCGTCGTCGGAGATGTTCGGCGCGACGCCACCGCCGCAGAACGAGGAGACCCCGTTCCACCCGCGCTCGCCGTACGGCGCCGCGAAGCTCTACGGCTACTGGATGACCCGGAACTACCGCGAGGCGTACGACATGTTCGCGGTCAACGGGATCCTGTTCAACCACGAGAGTCCGCGCCGGGGCGAGACGTTCGTGACCCGGAAGATCACCCGGGCGGTCGCCGCGATCAAGCTCGGCCGGCAGGACCGGCTGTACCTCGGCAACCTGTCGGCCTGCCGCGACTGGGGCTACGCCCCGGAGTACGTCGAGGGCATGTGGCGGATGCTGCAGCACGACACCCCGGCCGACTACGTGATCGCGACCGGTACGTCGTACTCGGTCAAGGACTTCGTCGCGCTGGCCTTCGGCCACGTCGGCCTGGACTGGGAGGAGTACGTCGACCACGACGCGCGGTACGAGCGCCCCACCGAAGTGGACTCACTGATCGGGGACGCGTCCAAAGCCACCACCGAGCTCGGCTGGAAAGCCCAGGTGCACGTGCCCGAGCTCGTCCGGATCATGGTCGACGCGGATCTGGCCGCGCTGACCCCAGAGGACTGACAGATGACCGACCTGCAGACGGCAGCCACCATCGCGGACCGCGTCGACGTGCTGGGGATCCATGTCAGCGTGACGAATCCGGACCACACGGTCGCGACGTTCGGGCGCTGGATCGACAACGACGACCGGCAGCTGGTGTGCGTGACCGACATGAACGCGCTGCTGCACGCGCGCGCCGACGAGCGGCTCACCGAGGTCTACAACACCGCCGGTCTGACGGTCCCGGACGGGATGCCGTTGGTGTGGGCGGGCAAGAAGGCCGGGTTCGAACGGATGGACCGGGTCGCCGGGCCGGACCTGCTCGAGCGGGTGATGGCGGAGGCTGCCGAGCGCGGCTGGACGCAGTACTTCTACGGCGGTGCCGAAGGCGTGGCCGAGGAGCTGCGTGACACCTTCCAGGAGCGTCATCCCGCGTTGAAGGTGGTCGGCACCGAATGCCCTCCGTACCGGCCGCTGACCGAGGCTGAGGACGCCGCGGTGGTCACGCGGATGAACGACGCCCGGCCGGACATCATCTGGGTCGGGCTCGGCGCCCCCAAGCAGGAGCGCTGGATGGCCGACCACCGGGACCGGCTGAACGCCGCGATCCTGATCGGCGTCGGCGCCGCGTTCGACTTCCACACCGGCCGGCTGGATCGCGCGCCGCTGTGGATGCAGAAGTCGGGGCTGGAGTGGAGCTACCGGCTCTACAAGGAGCCCAAGCGGCTCTGGCGGCGGTACTTGCTGGGCATTCCGCGTTTCGGCCTGGGTATCCTCCGCCATCCTCCGCGCCCCCTCTAGAGTGAGGCGGTGAAGTTCCGGCGGCCGAAGCTGCGTCGGCTGGCCGGACCGGCCGGCCGTGCGAGCTGGGGTTTGGCCGATCAGGCGTTGTCGAGCCTGAGCAACCTGGCCGTCGGAGTGGTGGTCGCGCGCTCGAGCACGGTCGCCGACTTCGGTGTGTACGCGCTGGCCTTCGGCGGCTACACGATCGCGCTCAACGTGTCCCGGGCGGTCGCGACCGAGCCGCTGGCCGTCCGCCACTCCGGTGAACGGACACCCGACTGGCAACGAGCGGTACGGGCGAGTACGGCGACCGCGCTGCTGGCCGGATTCCTCGCACTACTGGTCGGGCTGGCGATCGCGGCCTTCCCGGGGGTGCCGTCGCGGGGTGTGCTGATCGCGTTCGCCGTCACGATGCCGGGGTTGTTGCTGCAGGACGCCTGGCGGTGGGCGTTCTTCGTGGTCGGCGAGGGGCGCCGGGCGTTCGTGAACGACCTGATCTGGTTGGTCGCGATGCTGGCGATCTTCGGCGGGCTCTATCTCACCGATACCGCGTCGGCGTTCTCACTGACGTTCGCCTGGGGACTAGGGGCCGTGATCGCGGCAGTGGTCGGGCGGTTCCAGGCCGGTGTGGCGCCGCGCCGGCAGCTGATCCGCGAGTGGGTACGGCGGAACTGGGACATCACCCCGAAGTACGTGGGGGAGATGCTCGCGGTGTCCGGGACGATCCAGGTCTACATGGTCGGCATCACCGCCGCCGCGAGTCTCGCGGCCACGGCCGGCATCCGGGGTGCGCAGGTCCTGCTCGGCCCGGTGAACGTCCTCAACCAGGGCATCCGGATGATCTCCGTCCCCGAGGCCGCGCGGGCTTTGCGGCACTCGTACCGCCGCCTCTGGCTGGTCGGCCTGGCCATCTCTCTCGGCGTCGGTGCGGGCGCCCTGGCCTGGGGTGCGATCTTCCTGCTGCTCCCGCCCGTCGTGGGACGTGAGCTGCTCGGCCCCGGCGTCTGGACGCAGGCTCACGAG
The DNA here is from genome assembly GCF_055586945.1 of Kribbella sp. NPDC048837. Lineage (NCBI taxonomy): Bacteria > Bacillati > Actinomycetota > Actinomycetes > Propionibacteriales > Kribbellaceae > Kribbella > Kribbella sp. NPDC048837. The sequence continues at coordinate 104,125 of NZ_JBVJHF010000008.1, read as the reverse complement.
GTCCTGATCCCCGTCATCCTGCTGCAGGCCCTAGGTGCCTCGAACGCCGGCGCCTTCGCCATCATCCGCGCCCTCGCCGCCGCCACCCGTGGCCTCCGCGTCCGCCTGATCTCCTCGGTCATCCTGATCACCTGCGGCATCACCGGCGCCTTCCTCTGGGGCGCGAAGGGCGCCGCCTGGGGCCTCGCCGCCGCCTCCTCCACCACCCTCCTCCTCTGGTGGCACGAAGCCCACCGAGCCATAGCGGCCCACCGCCGCGCGGCTACTTCACCGTGATCGTGGAGTAGCCGCCGCGGACTGTGTTGTGCCCGTCGTACACCTCGATGCGGTACATCTGGGAGGTGCCGCTGGGGGCCGCGGGATCTGTGAGGGTGATGTTCGGGCGGCTCCAGAAAGTGGAGTTGGCCGTGGTGGTGGCGACGACCGTGTTGGTGGCGCCGCGGAGGAGGCGGTAGGTGAGCGTGATGTCGTCGTTGTCCAACGACGTCTGTACGGTCGCCTTCACCTGACCGGCCGTCGTACTGGACAGCGTCGGCAGCACCGGGCCGAGTGGCGCGGCACCGGCCCCGAGGTTGGTGAAGCGGGTCAGACCCTGCTGCCCGGCGCCGTTGACCTCGGTGAAGTCACCGCCGACCCACAGGTCGCTCCCACCGGTCGCCGAGACGAGCGGGCCGACCCTGGTCGGCGGCCCGCCGTTCGTGTTCGGGAACCACGGCCCGAGGGATCCGGTGGCCGGGTTCTGCAGCAGCAGGAAATGCGTGCCGGTCCCGTCCGGGAACGCCCCGGGGCAACTGTGCGCGTGCGACCCCTTGAACAGCCAGCCGTTCACCACGGTCAGCGCCTCGGTCGCGCCCAGGCAGGTGCTCTTCCACACCAGGTTGCCGGTGGCCACATCCGCCGCCCAGGTGCCGTCGAAGCACCCACCGCCGTCGCCGGCGTTCGCGAAGTACACCCGGTTCCCGGACGTCTCGATGTCCTTCACCCGCGACGTGCACGTGGAGTTCGGCAGCGGCACGGCCGAGGCTGCAGCGAACGGCAGTACGGCACCGGTCGAATTGTTCACGCTGGCCACGGCCCAGTGGCTCGTCCCACCGACCTTGGCGAACGTCCCGCCCAGGTAGACCTTGGAGTTGTCGTCGGCCGCATCGATCGCGTACACGTCGTTGTCGGCGTTCGGGTGCCACGGCAACAGGCTGCCGTTGACCGTGCTGATCGCGGCCGCCCGGTTCCGGGTCACACCGTTGACGAGCCCGAACGAGCCACCGAAGTACAGGCTGGTCCCGCCGATGGCGAGCGCCTTGACCCGGTAGGACACGCTCGGCTTGATGGTCGCGACGAGTGCGCCGGTCGCGGTGTCGAACGCCGCGATCCGGTTCCGGACCTGGCCGTCGACGCGGGTGAAGTCGCCACCGACGTACACGCGTGACCCGTCGGCCGACGCGACGACCGCCCAGACGATCCCGTTGAGCTCGTGGTCGAAGCTGGTGTCGAGCGCGCCGGTGCTCTGGTTGAAGGCGGCCAGGTAGGTCCGGCTCGTCTGGTGGGTCCCGGGCAGCGCACCCGGTGGACGGACGTTGAGGTACCGGCCCCCGACGTACGCCTTGCCCTTGGCGACGGCCAGGCCGAGCACGCTGGCGTCGGTCTGCCAGGTCGAACCGGCGACGGCGGTCAGGCCCGCCCCGGTGCTGACCGCGGGCTGCGCAGGCACCAGGCCGAGCACGAGGCCGGCGGCTCCGAGCGCGGCAAGCACTCTTCTCCCCATGATGCCCCCATCCCCAGACCCGCCGGACGACCGGCAGGTTTCCCATCCCTCAACTATCCAGACGACGAGCGGCCCCCATCGGTTGCCTACGGCAAAGGGGGTCTGCCCGAACGGGCAGACCCCCTTGGTCCGGCTGGCGGAGGACCGGGTTACGGGATCTTCACACTGACCGACTGGCTCTTCATGATGTTGCGCCCGTCGTGGACCTCGATGTGGTACGTGTACGTCGATCCACGCTGCAGCCCCCGGTCCGTGACGGTGTAGGACTTCCGCAGCTGCCAGAAGTACGTCGTGTACTTGGCCGACCCGACGTTCGTCGATCCGCGGAACACGTTGTACGTCAGCGTCAGGTTGTCCAGGTCGTACACGTCGGAGTACTTCACGTAGACCCGGCCGGACGACGTCGCCGTCACCATCGGAGCCTTCGGTACGGCGGGAGCCGCGCCACCCGGCGCGTTCGTGAACCGGGTCAGGCCGCGCTGCGGCCTGCCGTTCACGTTCAGGAAGTCGCCGCCGACCCAGAGGTCGGTGCTGGTGCCGGCCATCGCCAGCGGCCCGACCTGGGTGGTGCTGCTCGGATCGGCGTCGGTGTTCGGGAACCAGGGGCCGAGGTTGCCGTTGATGGCGCTCTCGACCAGCAGGTAGTGCGTTCCGGTGCCGTTGGTGAAACCGTTGGGCGACGACGAGCAGTCATGCGCGTGCGAGCCCTTGTAGACCCAGTTGCCGATCGCCTTGATCGCCTCGGTCGCGCCCAGGCACTTGTTCTGCCACAGCAGCTTGCCGGTCGAGACCTGCGCGGCCAGGACGCCGTCGTAGCAGCCGCCGCCGTCACCGCCGTTGGACACGTACACGTTGTCGCCGAGGGTGTCGATGTCCTTCACCCGCGTGGTGCAGGTCGCGGTCGGCTTCGGGATCGCCGCCGCGGCCGGGAACGCGAAAGCTGCGCCGGTGGTGTTGTTCAGCATCGCCAGCGAGTAGTGGTCCTTGCCGTTGATCGTGCTGAACGGCCCGCCGACGAAGACCCGGGTGCCGTTGTCGGACACGTCGATCGCGTACACGTCGTTGTTGGCGTTCGGGTTCCACGGCAGCAGGTCGCCCTGGATCAGCCGGACCGCTCCGAGCCGGTTGCGGACGACGCCGTCGATCGTGCCGAACGCGCCGCCGATGAAGACACTGTTGCCGTAGATGGCCAGTGCCTTCACCCGGGCCGCCACGACCGGGTCCCAGGCCGACACCATCTTCCCGGTCACGACGGAGAACATCGCGATCTTGCTGCGCTTGACCCCGTTGACGGTGGTGAAGTCACCGCCGATCACGACCCAGTTGCCGTCCGGGCTGGTGGCGATGCTGTAGACCGGCCCGTTCAGCTTCGGCGCGAACGCGGTCGGAGCTCCGGTGGTCCGGTTGAATGCGGCGACGTAGGTGCGGACCGCCTCCCCCTGGCCGGCCGGCTTGCCCGGTTGCCGGATCTTGGTGAACAAGCCGCCGGCGAAGACGGTGTTCCCACTGATCGCGAGCGCGTTGACGCTGTTGTTCGTCTGCCATGAGGTCTGCTTGATCGCCGAGACGGCGGACGCGAAGCCCGGAGTCGCCGCCTCCACCGGCGGTCCGGAGGGGATCAGCGCCGCGGCCAGAACGGCCGCACCGGTGACAAGGGCCAGCACTAACTTCTTCATTGATGTCCTTCGGACAGGCGGGGTCGAACAGCACGTGCCTCATCACGCACCAGCAGCGGACATTAGCGCTGTCGGAGGTCCACCGGAAGCGGACCTCCTCCGCGCGTTATGACTTTGTGCTGCAGTTCCCAGCTTCTGGTCAGCGAGCCGCGTAGTGGTCCTGTACCTGAACGGGACTGAGTGCGTACGGGTAGACCGCCGCCTCGTCGATGCCCATGCCGGTCTGGGTCGCACCGCCACCGGGCCAGGTGTTGGTGTTGTCGTACCCGACCCGCCACCAGCCGTAGTACAGCGACGCCGATCCGACCTGGGCGCTGCCGGTCAGCATGCCGTCGACGTACAGCTTCATGGCGCCGTTGTCGTAGCTGCCGACGACGTGGTGCCACAGTCCGTCGTTCTTGCCGGACGGGCTGGTCAGCGTGCGCTGGGTGCCGTCGTTCACGCCGAAGACGATCGAGCCGTTCGTGCGCATGTAGAGCATCCGGTCGCCGCCACCGCCGCTGTTGCCGGTCTTGGAGTTGCCGAAGCCGATGATCCGGCCGCCGCGGTTGACCCCGCTCTGCTTGACCCAGGCCTCGACCGTGAACTGCTGCGGCATGCTGTAGGCCTTCTCGCCGACCATCCGGCCGGTGGTCGTGCTCGTCGTCATGGCCGTGTTGCCGGCGATCGCGCCCGCACTGCCCAGCGTCACCCCGGTGAACGTGCCGTTGTTGCTCTGACCCGAGGCGTCGACGGAGGTCGTCGTACCGGCCGCTTCACCGAGTCGCCAGTAGGCCTGCGGACCGTCGGAGTCGATGATCTGGTCGTACGCCGTCGAGGCCGTGGTGGCGACCGTGATCGGGTCGGAGTAGTTGCCCCGGACCGTCGTCGTACCGTCGGTCACCTCGACCCGGTAGTTGGTCACCTCGCCGGGCACCGCGGTGGAGTCGGTGAAGTGCAGCCACGGCCGGTCCCACGGCTTGGAGCTCGCGGTCCAGGTCGCGATCGTGGTGTTGCTGAAGCCCTTCAGCAGCCGGTAGGTCAGCGTGCTGTCGTCGTTGTCGAGCACGGTCGGGAAGTGGATCTGGACCACGCCGGGCTCGACGCTGTAGGGGAGGAGCTTCGCCGGCTTGGCCGGTGCCGCACCCGGGGACGCGTTGGTGAAGTGGGTGAGGCCCTGCTGGGCCGCGCCGTTCACGTGCAGGAAGTCGCCGCCGACCCACAGGTCGTTGCCGCCGGTCGCGAAGGCCAGCGGGCCGACGTTGGTCACGCTGTTCGGGTCGGCGTCGGTGTTCGGGTACCACGGGCCGAGCGACCCGTCGGTCAGCTTCTCGCTCAGCAGGAAGCGGTAGTCGAAGCCCTGCGGGAACCCGCCCGCGCCCTGGTTGGCGCAGTCGTGCGCGTGCGAACCCTTGTAGAGCCAGCCGTTGACGACCTTGACCGCCTCGGTCGCGCCCAGGCACTGGTTCTTCCACTTCAGCGTGTTCGTCGCGATGTCGACCGCCCAGGTGCCGTCGAAGCACCCGCCGCCGTCACCGCCGTTGCCGAAGTACACGGTGTCGCCGCTGGCGTCGATCGACTTGACCCGGGTCGTGCACGAGCCGTTCGGCGGGGGTACGGCGGACGCGCCGGGGAACGGGAGGACGGCGCCGGACACCGGGTCGAGGCTGGTCACGGTGTTCTGGTTGGTGCCGTTGACGGTACTGAACTGGCCACCGGCGTACACCTTGGACGCGTCGTCGGCGACGTCCACGGCGTACACGTCGCCGTTCGTCGCCGGTGCCCAGGGCAACAGCGTGCCCAGGTCGGTGCCGACGGCCGCGAGCCGGAGCCGGTCCTGGCCGTTGACCAGGCCGAACGAGCCGCCGAAGTAGACCGTCGTCCCGGACACCGCGATCGACTTGACCCGATACGAGACCGAGGGTTTCCAGTTCGCGACCAGGGCACCGGTGGCGGTGTCGAAGGCGGCGATCCGGTTGCGGGTCTGGCCGTTCACGGTGGTGAAGTCGCCGCCGACGAAGATCCGGGATCCGTCCGCGGTGGCGGCCACCGCGTAGACCTGTCCGTTCAGGACCGGGTTGAACGAGCTGACCAGCGCGCCGGTGGTGGCGTCGAACGCGGCCAGGTACGCCTGGCCGACCTCGCCGGTCCCGGCCGCGGCGCCCGGCGGGCGGACGCTGGTGAACCGGCCCCCGGCGTACGCCTTGCCGGCCGCCACCGCGATCGCCTGCACACTGCTGTTGGTCTGCCAGCTCGAGCTGTTGACCGCCGAGAGCGAGCTCTCGGTGCTCTGCGCGGGTGGCGCGAGCACGACCACCAGCGAGCCGGCGATGAGAGCGCCCACGACCCCCAGACGCGCGAACGTCCATCTCTTCTGCATCCTGCGATGTCCCCCTCGGACACGGGCGCCACGCACGGCGCCATCCCTGGTTCTCCAGATCCCCCGAGAGAACCCCCGAGGAGAGAGTAAGGCACGGGACCAGATGCCCTGACCACACCGCGCCCCGGTGCCTATATCCTGGGGCGCTGGCGCGAAGGAGTGAGGTCTGAGATGGAACCGGGCACCGTGGTCTGGCGGGAGACCGCCCAGTCACTGCTACGGCAGAAGTGGCTGATCATGGGCTGCATCCTGCTCGGACTGGTCGGCGCCTCCGTGTTCGCGCTGTCCCAGACGACCCGGTGGACGGCCTCGAGCCAGCTGGTGATCGGCCCCGCGGTTCCGCCGGCCCTGGTCGGCAAGCTGTCCACGAGCGCGGACAAGACCGGTCCGCTGGGCATGGACCTGCCGGCCGAGACGCAGGCCCGGGTGATGGCCAGCCCGACCTTGCTGCGGGCCGTGGTGAAGTCGCTGGGGATGCCGGACAACGACGAGACCCTGCAGAAGCTGGCGGCGGTGACCCGGGTCAAGGCGGTCACCGACAACGCCTACCTGGTCACCACCGACGGCCCGACCGCGGAGACGGCGGTCGAGCGGGCGAACGCGATCTCGACCATCTACCTGAAGCAGCGCAACGACGAGGCCAAGGTGCTGCTGACCAACCTGGCCGGACAGGCCCAGGACCGGTCGAAGACCGCGACCCAGCAGTCGCGCAGCCTGGTCAGCCAGATCGACGAGGCGGTCCAGCGCGGCGACAACCAGACCGCCGCCGCATTGCGGGACCAGCGGGTCGGCCTGGCCACCGAGGCCCGGCAGGCGGCCGACGACGCGTCCGCGATGCTCAAGGCGCTGACGGCCGTGGGTGCCGGCAGCGAGCTGGTCACCCCGGCCACCACCGACACCGCGAGCTCGTCGCCGATGGTTGCCCGCGACATCCTGGTCGGCGGCATCCTCGGCCTGGTGCTGGGCTTCGGGCTCGCGCTGCTCCGGTCCCACCTGACGCCGTACATCCTGACCCGTGACCAGGCGGCGCGGGCGGCCGGTTCGCCGGTCATCGCGGCCTCGGAGGGCCACCGCCGCCGGTTCTGGCGCCGGGCCGCTCCCGAGCTACCGCAGTACGAGATCACCGCGCTGGGCGCCGAGGCGAGCGGTGCGCTGGCTCGCCGGGAGCTGAACCCGCGGGCCTTCGCCGGCGGCGGCCCGGGAGCGCTGCTGGTGGTCTCGGCCTCGCCCACGCCGAACTCGGCGGGCATCGCGCTGGCCATGGCCGAGGCGAACGCCCGCGACGGACGCGAGACTCTGCTGGTCCTGGCCGACATCGAGGGGCAGCCGGTCCTGCCGCACCTGACCGGGCACGAGGGTCTGACGGACCTGGTGATGGAGCCGGCGGCGACGCGGGCGATCCGGGCCCGGAAGCTGTTCCGCCCCGGGACGGTCGCCGACCTCTACGTGCTGCCGCCCGGTTTGAACCACGAGGAGACCGCGGAGGCTGTCGGGCCGTCGCTGGTTCCGGGCATCGTGGCCGACCTCCCGCCCGGGTACTCCGTGGTCATCCACGGTCCGGCGTCGGTGGGGCGGCACGGGATCACGCCGCTCGCGGCCGCTGTCGACGCGTCGGTGCTGGTGGTGCAGACCGGCCTCGACAAGGAGATGGACGTCGCGCGGCTCACCGGCGCGCTGCAGTTCGCGGGCGCTCCGGTGCTGGGCGTCGTACTGATCGGCGCCTCGCCGCAGGACGAGACGCTCGGGATCCCGCTGAACTACAAGCCGCTCGACTCGGCTGTGCCGCCGATCCGCTGACGATGCGGTCCACGATCGCGTCCCCTCGCGGCGGCACCCGGTTGGCGCCGCCGGTGCCGGGGACCGTCGCGGGGGAGATCGAGAAGCCGGCCTGGTTCTGGCTGATGCTGTGGTGCCTGTTCGTGCTCGGCGTCCAGCCGTGGTCGTCGCGGGTGGCCGCGCCGCAGGGGACGACCGGGTCGACGAACAGCGTGATGAAGGGGTTGTTGCTGGGGGCGATCTTCCTGATCGCGCTGGCGGCGACCAAGCCGGGTTTCCGGACCCGGGTGAATCCGGCCAGCTCCATGTACGTGATGTACGTGCTGTTCGCGTGTGCCACGGCGTTCCTGCTGGCGGAGCCGCTCGGGCCGTTGACCCGATTGGCCCGGTTCCTGATCGGCCTGGTGCTGGTGTTCCTGCTCTGGCGGCCGCTGGTGCAGGTGCCGGAGCGATTGATCCGGGCGCACCTGTGGGCCCATCTGTTGCTGGCGGCAACGGTTGTGCTGAGTCTCGCGTACTCACCATCGCAGGCGTGGCGGCCGCTGCGGTCGCTCGGGGCCGGGTACCGCCTGCAGGGCGTGATCATCCCGATGCTGCCGCCGCGCGTCGGTGAGGTCGGGGCGATCCTGCTCGGGCTGGCGCTGATCGGGATGGTCTGCCGGAAACTGTCGGTCCTCCCGGCGGTGGCGTTGATCGGGCTGGGCGGCGTACTCGTCGCGGCGAGCCGGACCCGGACCTCGGCGGCGGCGGTCGCCCTCGGACTGGTGATCGCCTTGATCATCACCCGCAAGACGTGGATGGGGAGGATCGCCAGCCTGGCGGTGCCGGGGCTGATCGGGCTCGCGTTCCTGACCATCGGGTCCCTGCACACCTGGTTGTTGCGCGGGCAGGGGACGCAGCAGATCAGTTCGCTCAGCGGCCGGACCACGAGCTGGCAGGCGGTGCTGGACGAGAAGGTGTCCATCCAGACCGCGATCATCGGTCACGGCCTCGGCAACAAGCGCGTCCTGCTGCGCCGCGGTGAGGGCGACATCGACGTGATGGCGATCGACAACAGCTGGCTCGGCCTCTACTGGGAGACGGGCCTGCTGGCCGTCACCATCGTCGCGATCGCCCTGATCCTCGCGTGGATCTCGGTGCTCCGCGCGCCCACGCCGTACATCCGGGCGTGCGGAGCCCTTCTGCTCGGTTACGTCACCGCCGCCTCGCTCAACGAGAGCGGCCTGTCCGACCTCAGCTCGATGACGTTGCACCTGCTGGTCGCCGCCGCGGTGTGCGACGCCGACCGAATACGCCGGCGAAGTCGCGCGCTAGCCGGTCACTGAGTCCTGGTCGAAGCCCGCCTGCTGCCACTGCGACCACGTCATCGTCCTTCCGTGGAAGGCGAAACGGTTCGCCGACCGGCCGTCGATCTGGTAGCTGTTGCGGCGGAACGTGACGGCGCCGGGCTTGGTGGGGGAGCCCTTGTTCTCGACCACGCCGGTGGTGGCGGTGCCGTCGGCCATGACTACGGTGTTGCCCTCGATCACCACGCCGGTCAGGACGTACGTGCCGCGCGGGCCGTCGCCGCGGGTGCGGGACTGGATGGAGATGCCGTTGCGGTTGTCCTTGACCAGGTTGCCGCGGACCCGGACGTCGGCGGACGTGTTCACGTTGATGCCGCCGCCGTCCCAGAGACTTCCGCCGGAGCCGCGCCCGGTGCCGAAGCCGTTGTTCTCGACCACGTTCAGGTCGATCAGGGCCTGGTAGCTGATCTCGTACCGGATCCCGTCGGCGGCGTTGTCGCGGATCCGGTTCCCGGTGATCCGGCGGTCGTACTCGGCGATGTCGCTCCACATCCCGATGCCGCGGTTCGCCACGATGTCGTTCCCGCTCACCTCACCCGACGACCGGGTCGACTTGATCCCGCCGGACTCCCAGTCCGCGATCCAGAATCCGTCGGTGTTGTTCCGGGTGACCAGGTTCGCGGTGATCCGGACGCCGGCCGACTTGTACTGGCCGATCCCGAGCTGCCCGTTGTCCGCGACCGTGTTCCGGCTCAGCTCGGCGCCGTCGCCCTCGATCACCATGATCCCGACCGCGTGGTTCCAGCGGACCTCGTTCCCGGTCACCTGCCATCCGCGGCCGACCTCCAGGGCACCGCCCTGCGCCCGGCTGGCGAAGTGCTCGATCGTCAGACCGGTCACCGTGACGTTGTCGGCCGACTTCTCGATCGCGGTCTGCGTCCGGGACATCTCGACGTCATGGCCGTCCGGGTCGTCCCCGACGTACACGGCGTCGCTTGCGTAGTCGCCGTAGAACGTTCCCGGCTCCACGTCGCTGCGGCGCATCACCCGGGTCAGGTGCTTGCCGTCGACGAACACCTGCTCGCCCCGCTGGCACGGCTCGGCACGGTCGTCCTCACACTGCCCCTTGAGCGGGTACGCCGGCGGCAGCACGCCCCGCACCACCCACGCACTCCCGGACCGCCTCCAGCCGGTCAGCTCCACGGACCCCGTGAGTACGACGCCCGCACCGCCACCCAGCGTGTCACCGGTCCGCGGCTCGATCGGCCGGGTGATCCGGTGCACGCCCTTCGCGAAGCAGAACACGCTGCCCTCGGGCGCCGCGTCGATCACCGACTGCGGGTCCTTGCCCACCGGGATCGCGACCCCCTGGCAGGGCTTCGCCGTACCGGGTCCGGTCGGTCCCAGTACGGCGGTGGCCGCGGGCGGCGGACCGGTCGGAACGGCCACCGTCGTCGTCGCCGGCCCGGCGGTCTCGGTTGGCTCAGCAGAGCCCGGAGCCGCGCTCGGGCTCCCGGAGTCCGAGCACCCGGCCAGCAGCAACACCACGACGGCACCACCCGTCGCGACAAACCGACGCCTCATCCACGCCCCTTCTCACCCCCGGCGAACAGATCTGCGTGAGACTACCTGTCGCCGGGGCGCGGGGCATCAGCCGAGGTAGGTGTCCCGGGCCAGGTTGTAGGCCAGGTCCTTCGCGACTTCGAAGGCGTCGTCCTCGTCGAGGCGGTGCTGGACGACCAGGCCGGCCAGGTAGCCGGCGTCGATCCGTCGGGCCAGGTCGTGCCGGGCCGGGATGGACAGGAAGGCCCGGGTGTCGTCGACGAAACCGGAGGTGTTGTAGAAGCCGGCGGTCTCGGTGACGAGCTCGCGGAACCGGCGCATCCCGTCCGGGCTGTCCAGGAACCACCACGGCGCGCCGAGCCGCACCGCCGGGTACACACCGGCGAGCGGCGCCAGCTCCCGTGAGTAGACCGTCTCGTCGACGGTGAACAACACGAGCCGGAAGCCGGAGGTGTGCCCGAACCGCTCGAGCAACGGTCGCAGTGACCGGGTGAACTCGGTCGGCACCGGGATGTCGTGCCCCTGGTCCGGCCCGTACGTCGCATGGATGGCCGGATCGTGGTCCCGCAGCACGCCCGGGTGCAACTGCATGACCAGCCCGTCCTCGGCCGACATCACCGCCGACTGGTAGAGCATGTGGCCGGCGAACGCCGCCGCGTCCTCCGCCGGCACTTCACCCTTCAGCGCACCCGCGTAGATCCGGGCCGCCTCGGCATCCGACAGCGGTACGGCGGCCGCGCTCAGGTGCCCGTGGTCGGTCGCCCGCGCACCCGCCGCGACGAACGCCAGCCGCCGCTGCCGGATCGCCTCCAGATAACCGTCGTACGTCGAGGTGTCGACGTCGGTCATCGCCCCCAGTTGCTGGGCCAGCTCGGGCCAGCCGGGACGGTCGAGATGGACGACGGCGTCCGGCCGGAAGGTCGGGACCACCCGGCCGGGCAGGTCCGCCGCCACCTTCGCGTGCCGGCCGAGGTCGTCGGTGGCCGCGTCCGTGGTCGAGATCAGCTCGATCCCGAACCGGTCGAGCAGCGCCCGCGGCCGGAACTCCGGCTCGGCGAGCCGCGCGGAGATCTGGTCGTACAGCTCGTCGGCGGTCTCGGCCGACGGGTGCGTGGTCAGGCCGAGGACCTCGGCGAACTCGTGCTCCAGCCAGTACCGGCTCGGCGTCCCTCGGAAGAGGTGCCAGTTCGTGCAGAACTCGCGCCAGATCTCCCGCGGTTCCGCGGTCGTCCGGCCGTCGCGGCGCGGCAGACCGAGGCGGTCGGGGGAGATGCCCTGGGAGATCAGCATCCGGGTGACGTAGTGGTCCGGGACGACCAGCAACTGGGCCGGGTCACCGAACGGCGCGTCGCTCGCGAACAGCTCGATGTCGACGTGGCCGTGCAAGCACAGCAGCGGCAGGTCCTTCGTCGAGGCGTGGATCCGGCGGGCGACGTCACGGGCCTCGCCGGCGGGCAGGGCGCGGTCCGGATGAGGCTGCAGGGCCTTCGGCATGGGTCCTCCGGGAATCTCGGCTGCAACGAACTCTGCAAAGGATTGCAGTGGCGCTCTGGCCGCACAAGTGCTTGTCCAGAAGGAGGATGTGGCACTCTATTCCCTAAGCTTGACACTGGACTGCAACCGATTGCAGACCGAGGAGGTGACCATGCCCGCGACGATTCGCGACGTGGCGCGGCTTGCGGGCGTGTCGCCGTCCACCGTGTCCCGGGCCCTCTCGCTGCCGGCGATGGTCAACGCCGCCACCCGCGCCCGGGTGGCCACCGCGGTCGACCAGCTCGGCTACGAGCCGAACCGGGCCGCCCGCGGCCTGATCACCGGCCGCACCGGCACCATCGGCCTGGTCGTCCCCGACCTGGCCAACCCGTTCTTCGCCAGCGTCACCAAAGGCGTGCAGGCCCGCGCCCGCCGATCCGACGTGGCCGTCTTCGTCGCCGACACCGACGAGGACGCGGCGGCCGAGGTCGGCCTGGTCCGCGCGCTGGCCAAGCAGGTCGACGGACTCATCCTCTGCTCGCCCCGGGCGAGTGACTCCGACCTGTCCGCGATCGTCCAGGACACCAACGTCGTCCTGGTCAACCGCGCGGCCGACGGCATCCCCGGCATCACCTACGACAACGAGGAAGGCATGCGCCGGGCCGTCGCCCACCTGGTCGCGCTCGGCCACCGCCGGATCGCCTGGGTCGGTGGACCGGTCGACTCGTGGTCGACCCAGCACCGCGGCCTCGGCCTGCGCAACGCCGCCGAGGAACACGGCGCCACGTTGTGCCCGGTCGGCAACTTCGCGCCGACGTACGAAGGCGGCATGGCCGCGGCGGACCAGGTCGTCGCCACGGGCGCGACCGCCGTCGTCACCTACAACGACCTGGTCGCGATCGGGCTGCTCGCCCGGTTGCACGCCCGCGGCATCGCGGTGCCCGGCGACCTCAGCGTGGTCGGGGTCGACGACATCGCGATGTCCCAGATGACCCGGCCGGCGCTGACCACGGTCCGGCTGCCGAAGCAGGAGGCCGGCCGGATCGCGGTCGAGCTCCTGCTGGCCCTGCTCGACGACCCCGACGGCTCGGTCGGCACCCGCGGCACCCTGCAGGGCGAGCTGATCGTCCGCGACTCCACCGGTCCGCACGCACCCTCCGCATAGGACGAACCAGAGTGAAAGGTGTCTCCGCTTGACCAGGCTCAGTCTGTCCAACCTTCCCGTCGCCCCCGAGGTCGACCCGCGCGCGTTGTCGGTCGGCATCGTCCACCTCGGTCTCGGTGCGTTCCACCGTGCCCACCAGGCTGTTGTCACCGAGCGGGCGGCGGTCGTCAGCGGCGAGACGCGGTGGGGGATCAGCGGCGTCAGCCAGCGTTCCGCAACGGTCCGGGACCAGCTCGCACCCCAGGACGGTCTGTACGCCGTCCTCGAGCGCGGACCGGGTGATCCGTCGGTCCAGGTGATCGGCAGCATCCGCGAAGTCCTGACCGCACCGGAGGACCCGGAGGCAGTGGTCGCCCGGATCGCGGATCCCGCGGTGTCCGTGGTCACGCTGACCGTGACCGAGAAGGGCTACCGCGCCGCGGGGACCGGGCTCGACCTGAACGATCCCGAGATCCAGGCGGACCTGACCGGCCGCCCACCGCGGACCGTCGTCGGTCAGCTCGCGGCCGGGCTGGCCCGGCGGGACGAGCCGCTGACGATCGTGTCCTGCGACAACCTGGTTGCCAACGGCCTGTTCCTGCGCAAGCTCGTGACCGAGTACTTCGATGCCCTGGGCAAGATCCCCGAGGTGTTCGAGGCGACCCGGTTCCCGGCCAGCATGGTGGACCGGATCGTGCCCGCGACGACGGAGGCCGACCGGGAGGAGGCCGCCCGGCTGCTCGGCGTACGGGACGAGGCCGTGGTGGTCGCGGAGCCGTTCCTGCAGTGGGTGATCGAGGACGACTTCGCCGGGGATCGTCCGGCCTGGGAGCGGGCGGGTGCGGTGCTCACCGCGGACGTGGCGCCGTGGGAGCAGGCCAAGCTGCGGATGCTCAACGCGACCCACTCGATGCTCGCGTACCTCGGTGCACTGCGTGGCTACGAGACCATCGCCGAGGCGGTCCGCGACGAGGAGTTGTCGGCCCTGGCGGGGGCGCTGATGACCGAGGACGTCGTACCGACGCTGACGCCGCCGGACGGCCTCGACCTGGCCGAGTACGGCGCGACCGTGCTGGCGCGGTTCGCCAACCCGGCGTTGAAGCATCGGACCACGCAGGTCGCGATGGACGGCTCGGTGAAGCTGCCGGTCCGGATGCTCGGCACGGTCCGCGACCGCCTGGCCGCGGGCGCCGAACCGCGGGTCATCTCCATCGCCGTCGCCGCGTGGATGGTCTATGTGCTCAAGACGCCGAGCGTGGACGACCCGCAGGCGGACCGGCTCAAAGCTGCCCTGGCGGGAGCCACGGAGCCGGCCGCCGTGGTCGACGCCCTGCTGTCCGTGGACTCCGTCTTCACGCCCGACCTGCGCGACTCAGCGGTCTTCCGCGACCTCCTGATCGAGCACGTCAACGCACTATCGTGAGCAGCCCCGTCTCGTCGACGAGCGCATTCCCGATGGTGAACGCGCTCGAGGTGTCCTGACCGGTCTGGCGCCACTGCTGCGCGGTGTACCACTGGCCGGTCTTCTGGAACCGTTCGGCGGTCAGGCTGTCGAGGACGTAGACGTTGTCGTTCAGCCGGACCTCGCCGGCCGGGATGGCGGCGCCGGCGTTCTGCACCATGCCGGTCGCGGTGGTGCCGCCGCGCATCGTCACCTTGTTGCTGGAGACAACGATGTCGCGGAGCACGTTCTGCCCCCACGGGCCGGAGCCGCGGGTGCGGGACTGGATCGAGATGCCGTTCACGTTGTTCGCGACCACGTTGTCCCGGACCTGCACGTTCGACGACGTGTTGATGTTGATCCCGCCGCCGTCCCACAGCGAGGTGCCCGAGCCGCGGCCGGTGCCGAAGCCGTTGGAGCTGATCACGTTGTCCTCGATCACACCGTTGCGGCCGATCTCGTAGCGGATCCCGTCCGCCTTGTTGCCGAGGATCTGGTTGCCGCTGAACGTCCGGCCGTCGTCGTACGCGTCGCTCCACAGGCCGACGCCGCGGTTGAACTGGATCAGGTTGCCGGTCACCCAGCCGCCGCTGGACCACGTGGTCTTGATCCCGCCCGACTCCCAGTCCGCGATCCAGAAACCGTCGGTGTTGTTGTAGCTGACCTCGTTCGCGGAGATGGTCCCCTTGAGCGTGCTGTACTGGCCGACGCCGAGCTGGCCGTTGGAGTGGATGTGGTTCCGCTCGAGGACGGCGCCGTCCGCGTTCACCAGCATCGCACCGACCGCGTGGTTCCAGCGGATGTCGTTGGCGATCACCTTCCAGCCCAGACCGAGCACCACCGCGCCGCCCTGCGGCGGGGTCGCGAAGTGCTCGATCGTCAGCCCACGCACGGTCACGCCCGTCGCGCTGGACTCGATCGCCGTCGGCGTCTTCGATATCTCCACCGCGTGCCCGGCCGGGTTGCTGCCCAGGTAGATCGCGTTCGCCGCGTAGTCGGCGTAGAAGGTGCCAGGGGCAACCTTGTCGCGCGTGGCCACCCGGGTCAGGTGCTTGCTGTCCAGGAAGAGCTGCTCGGCCAGGTAGCAGATGTTCGTCGTGTTGTCCTCGCACTGCCCGGTCTGCGCGTACGCCGGGGGCAGGGCTCCTGTGGTCACCCAGTCACCGTCGTTCGCCGACCACTTGGTCAGCCGGACCGATCCCGTGAGTACGGCGCCCTCGTCACTGGCGAGCACCTGGTTCGCCTTCGGGTGGATGGTCTCCGTGATCCGGTGCAGGCCCGCGGTGAAGCAGAGCGTGGCCCCGGCCGGGGAGTCGTCGACGACCCGGGCGGCGTTCTGGGCCGGCGTGACGGTGATGCCGGAGCAGGCCGGCGCCTCCGAAGGGCCGGTCCGGAAGCTGCCGTCAGCCGGGGGAGGAGCGGTCGGCGCGGGTGGTTGCGGCGTCGCCGGTTGGTCGTCGGACAGGATGCCCGGGATCAGGTCGTCGGCCGAATACGGCGATCCGTTCGCAGGGAGGGAGGTCACGGCAACGACAAAGGTGCCGGCTGCAACGGTCGCCAGAACTGCGGTAGCTGTCTTCATAGAGCGGAGCCTCCGGTGGCACAGGTGAGCCCTGAGCGCACCCCCCATGGCGCGGCTTCGCTTCGCAGACTACTACTACCTCAGGTAGTCGTGGCAATACGTAGCGCACAAATATGTTGCGTTCGGCAAGAGATCGGTGCGCGGGGAAGGCACGGGATCAGTTCGCGAGGAAGCTGCCGATCGTGTCCAGCCCGGCCTCCCGCCAGCCCGCCGCGGTCAGCTTGGTGCCGGCCTTGGCGAACCGTTGCGCGCCGAGCGCGTCCAGCACGTACTTGTTGCCGCTGAAAACGACCTCGCCGGCCGGGATCGGGGAGCCCGAGTTCTGCACCATGCCGGTCGCCTGGGTGCCGCCGGTCATCTCGATCGTGTTCCCGGTGACGCTGATGTCGCGCAGCAGGTACGTGCCCCACGGGCCGGTGCCGCGGGTGCGGGACTGGATCGTGATGCCGTTGACGTTGGCGGACACCTTGTTGCCGCGGACGGTGACGCCGGACGAGGTGTTGATGTTGATCCCGCCGCCGTCCCACAGCGACGTACCCGAGCCGCGGCCGGTGCCGAAGCCGTTGCCGCTGATCGTGTTGTTCTCGATCGTGCCGTTGCGGCTGATCTCGTAGCGGATCCCGTCGGCGGCGTTGCCGACGATCTGGTTGGAGCTGATCACCCGGCCGTCGTCGGCGACGTCGGCCCACATCCCGATGCCCTTGTTGGCCTTGATCACGTTGCCGCTGACCGTGCCGGACGACCGGGTCGACTTGATCCCGCCGGACTCCCAGTCGGCGATCCAGAAGCCGTCGGTGTTGTTGGAGCTGATCACGTTGCGGGTCACGGCCGCCGCGGCCGAGCTGTACTGGCCGAGGCCGAGCTGGCCGTTGTGGTGGATCAGGTTCTTGTCGACCTTGGCGTTGTTCGCCTGGACCAGCATCACGCCGACGGCGTGGTTCCAGCGGACCTCGTTCGCGGTCACCTTCCAGCCGGGGCCGGACACCAGCGCGCCGGCCTGCGGTGCGCTGGCGAAGTGCTCGATGGTCAGGCCGCGCACCACGACGCCGGTGGCGCCGGACTCGATCGCGGTCGCCGTCTTCGACATCTCCACCGCGTGCCCGGCCGGGTCGCTGCCCAGGTAGATCGCGTTCGCCGCGTAGTCGGCGTAGAAGGTGCCGGCCTTGACCGCGGAGGCGCTCGCCACGCGGGTGAGGTGCGCGCCGTCCACGAAGACCTGCTCGCGCAGGTAGCAGATGTTCGCCTTGTTGTCCTCGCACTGCCCGCTCATCCCGTACGCCGCCGGCAGTGCGCCACGCACCACCCAGGTCGCCCCGGACCTGGTCCAGCCGGTCAGCGGAACCGAGCCGGTCAGGACGGCACGGTCGGCGCTGGCCAGAACCTGGTTCGCCTTCGGGCGGATGGTCTGCGAGATCCGGTGCACCCCGGCGGCGAAGCAGAACGTCGTTCCCGCGGGCTTCGCGTTGACGATCGCCTGGGCGTTGTCACCGGGCTTGATCACCACGCCGCTGCACGGACCGGCAACGGCCGGACCGGCCTCGTCGGAGTCGACGGTGGGGACGGCCGGTCCGGTCGGCGTGGGGGTCGTCGTCGGTGCCGGCTTCGTGGTGCTCGGCCGCGTCGTGGTGGGGGTGTTCGACGGGCCGGTCCGGGTGGCTTTCGGGGCTTTGGGGCCCGTGGGAGTTGCGGAGGTCTTGGGGACGCGGTGTGAGGGGAGCACACCGGACGCGTCCCGGTCGGCGACCGCGCGTGACTTGGCCGCTGTTGTCGCGTTGTTCTCGTTGGCGATGACCGGGAGCGCAACCGTAACGACGGCGAGCGCAGCGGCGATAAGCGCTGCGAACCACAACTTCCTCAATGCACTGCTCTCCCCTGAAACCAGGTGTAGCCACCGCGAGACTTAAGGTAGTGCCATGCGGGTCGCCATGTTGCACAACCGTTACCGGACGGGTCAACCCAGTGGCGAGAACACCGTCGTCGCGCAAACGGTTGATTTATTGCGTAACTCAGGACATGAGATCGACCTCTACGCCCGAAACAGCGACGATATCGCCGCGATGAGCCGAAAAGATCGCGCGCTGTTACCGTTCCGCTCCGTCTGGTCATTTTCGGCGAAACGCGATTTAACGCATCTATTGCAGGAACAGCGGCCCGATGTGGTGCACATCCACAACACGTTCCCGCTGTTGAGCGCCTCGGTGCTGCGGGCGGCGCACCGGCTGGACCTGCCGGTGGTGGCGACCCTGCACAACTTCCGGCTGCTGTGCGCGAACGCGGTCCTGCAGCGCGACGGCGGGCCGTGCGAGTCCTGTGTCGGCAAGCTTCCCTGGGCCGCGGTCCGGCACAGCTGCTACCGGGAGTCGCGCGTACAGACGTTGCCGTTGGCCACCAGCATCGGCGTGCACAACACCCTGCACACCTGGCAGAAGTACGTCACCACGCTGGTCGTGCCGTCGGAGTTCGTCAAAGAGCGGTACGTCGCGGCCGGCTACGACCCGGAGTTGTTCGTGGTGAAGCCGCACGCCGTGCCGCACTCCGGCGCGGTGCGCAGCGGTGCGGGGGAGGCCGTGGTGTTCCTCGGCCGGCTGGAGGCGGACAAGGGGTTCGCGGATCTCTTGCAGGCCTGGGATTCCTCGCTCGGGAAGCTGGTCGTCGTCGGCGACGGCCCGCTGCGTGCGGAGGCGGAGGAGCGGGCCCGCAAAGACCCGTCTGTACAGGTGCTTGGTCAACTACCGTGGGCGGCCGGCATGGAAGTGCTGCGGTCCGCGCGCGCCGCCGTCGTGCCGGCGCGTTCGTATGAGACTTTCGGTCTCGTGGTGGTCGAGGCGTTCGCGCACGGAGTCCCGGTGGTGGCGTCCCGGCTCGGTGCGCTCGCGGAGCTGGTCGACGACGGGGAGACCGGCGCGCTGACCGAGCCCGGCGATCCGGAGGGATTGCGGAAGGCGATGGGGTTGGTGGCTGATCCCGAGACTTCGGTAACCTTCGGCGAGCGAGCCCGACAGGTCTATCTCGAGCGCTTCACCCCGGAGCGTGACCTCGCGGCCACGGAGAGGATCTACACCGATGCGATCGCCCGGCACGCGGACAGCGGCCGGATTCGGCGAGGACGCTGAGCGGGTCGTGAACGGACGGTATAAAGTCGCGCCTGGCGTGGGGGGCCGCGTCACCTCGGGCACACCGACACAGGGCTCCCCAGGAGAGTCGCAGGGGGCACAGTTGTTTCTGGGGGATGGAAGCTTGCCGCGGATCGCATGTCTGGCCGGGGTCTTCGACCTGTTCCACGTCGGCCACGTCGACGTGCTGGAGCGGGCCCGCCGCGTCTGTGACCGGCTGGTCGTCGGCGTGCTGACCGACGAGTGGGCGGTCGACGCCTGGGGTCAGCGGCCGTTCGTCCCGCTGGTCGAGCGGGTCCAGATCGTCGAGCACCTGCGGTGTGTCGACGAGGTGGTCGTGATCGACGGCGTGCGGCCCGAGTGGCTGACCGGCGTACTGGGGGCTCAGACGGTGTTCGCCGCCAGCCGGCTGGACGGCGTACTGGGGGTCGAGGAACTCGACGGGATTCCGGCCGGGCTGATCACCGTCCTGCCGCTCGGCCGCGATTCGCGGAGCCCGATCCTGCGCGCCGCGATCGACCAGCGGCAGTCACGTAGTTCGGTCGCATGAGCGCGTTGCGGGAGACGGTCGCGCAGCTGTCCCGGGCCCAGAAGCCGTCGGCGGGCACGCCGGCGTACTCGCGCTTCGTCAACCGGCGGATCGGGCGGGTGTTCGCCGCCGCGGCGTTCCTCGGGCACCGCACGCCGAACCAGGTCAGCCTGGCCAGCGGATTCTGCTCCCTGGTCGGCATCGTGCTGGTGGCAACCGTCCGCCCGTCGCTCACACTCGCGCTGGCGGTGACCGTGCTGCTGGTGCTCGGGTACGGTCTCGACTCCGCGGACGGGCAGCTGGCCCGGCTGCGCGGGGGCGGGTCGCCGCTGGGTGAGTGGCTCGACCACATGATCGACTCGATCAAGATCGTCCTGCTGCACAGCGCCGTACTGATCTCGTTCTACCGCTTCGATGCCTTCAACAACGAGTTGGTGCTGCTGGTGCCGCTCGCCTACGTCTGCATGTCCTCGGTGCTGTTCTTCGGGCTGATCCTGATCGACCAGCTCCGCCGGCGGCACGGCAGGACGCAGAAACCCAACGAGCGCGGGGATTCCGTCGCCAAGTCGTTGCTCATCGCACCGACCGACTACGGGGTGCTGTGCCTGGTCTTCCTGACCTTCGGTACGCCGTCGCTGTTCGTCGTCCTGTACGGCGCTCTGCTCCTGGCCAACCTGCTCTTCCTGGCCGCGGCGATCGCGAAATGGTACCGGGAGATGTCCGCGCTGGGGGTGCCCGCCTGATGGGCATCGTCGGCTACGCGCCCGGGGTCTACGACATGTTCCACATCGGTCACCTGAACATCCTGCGCCGGGCCCGGGAGCACTGCGACCACCTGATCGCCGGCGTCGTCGAGGACGACGTGGTGGCCCGGATCAAGGGCCGGCCGCCGGTGGTCCCGCACGACGAGCGGATGGACGTCGTCCGCGCGCTCGGCCTGGTCGACGAGGTGGTCAGCGACTGGTCCAGCGACAAGTTCGAGATGTGGAAACAGCTCCGCTACGACGTTCTCTTCAAAGGTGATGACTGGAAGGGCACCGAGAAGGGGATGAGACTGGAGAGGGTACTCGGCGAGGTCGGTGCGCAGGTGCACTACTTCCCGTACACCGCCTCGACGTCCAGCACCGATCTGCGCAGGCTCCTGGAGGGAATGAGCTGATGTCGGCCCGGCCCAAGGTCTTGCTCAGCGCGTACGCCTGCCGGCCGCAGGGTGGCTCCGAGCCGGGAGCCGGCTGGGCCTGGGCCAAGGCGGCCGCGCGGGACCACGACGTGTGGTTGCTGACCCGGGGCAAGTTCGCGCACGAGATCGCCGAGGAGCTGGCGGTCCGGCCGGTCCCGGCGCTGACCGTCGTACCGCTCGAGCTGCCGAAGTGGATCCTGCGGCTGCGGCGCCGGCCCTCGGACGTGTACTGGTACTACCCGCTCTGGCAGGGGCTGGCCGGCCGGACCGCCCGGCGGCTGCAGGCGGAGCACTCGTTCGACGTGATCCACCACCTGACCTTCGCGGTGGACTGGATGCCGGCCGGCGTGGTCGAGGAGTCGGCGGCGAAGGTGATCTGGGGACCGGTCGGCGGGTCCACGACGGCGCCGCTGTCGATGGCGCACTGGCTCGGGCCGCGCGGGGTGGCGGCCGAGCTGGTACGGCGTGCGTACACCGGTCTCCGGCGGCGCGTCACGGGCCGGAAGCTGGCCCGGAGCGCCGACCTGATGGTTGCTCAGAACAACGATGTGGCCGAGGCGTTCCGCCCGTACGCGCGTGAGATCGTGGTCCAGCCGAACGTGGCGATCCGCCGGTTCACCGCGTCCGGGCCGTACGAGCCGTTCGGTGCCCCGGGCATCAAGACGGCGCTGTTCGTCGGCCGCCTGATCCCGTGGAAGGGCGTGCTGCTCGGCATCAGCGCGCTCGCCCGTCCGGAGGCGTCGAACTGGGAGCTCCGGATCATCGGCGACGGTCCCGACTGGCGCCGCGCGGAACGACTGGCCGAGGAACTCGGCGTCCGCGACCGCGTCGAGTTCATGGGTCAGCTACCCCGCGAGGACGTCCTCGCGGCCATGTTCCGCGCCGACGCCCTTCTCGCCCCGGCTCTCCGCGAAGCCGCCGGCTGGGCCGTCACCGAGGCCCTGGCCTCCGGCTGCCCGGTCGTCTGCGTCGACCGCGGCGGCCCCGCCGTCATCGTCGGCCCGGGCGAGGGCGTCGCCGTCCCCTGGCGCGGCGACGTCGTCGGCGAACTCGCCAAAGGCCTCGCCTCCCTGCAGGGCCGCATCACCCCCGTGGACCGCTGGGGCCCCGACCGCCTCCCAGACATCTTGTCCGCCTGGTACGCCCCGGCTCGCGTCTCCCACTAGCCCCTAGTCGCGGGCGGTCTTGCCGGGGAGGGCGAGCATGCGGTCGAGGGCGAGCTTGGCGTACTTCTCGGTGTCGGGGTCGACCGTGATCGGGTTGACGACGTGGCCGGCGACGAGGTTCTCGAGGGCCCAGACGAAGTGGGGCAGGTCGATACGGTTCATCGTGGCGCAGTAGCAGACGGCCTTGTCCAGGAACACGATGTTCTTGTCGGTGTGCTGCTTGGCCAGCCGCTGGACCAGGTTGAGCTCGGTGCCGACGGCCCACGACGCACCGGGCTCGGCCTTCTCGAGGGTCTGGATGATGTACTCCGTCGAGCCGACCAGGTCGGCCTTCGTGACGACGTCGTGCCGGCACTCCGGGTGGACGATCACGTTGACGCCGGGGATCCGCGCCCGGACGTCGTCGACCGAGGCGGCCGTGAAGCGGCCGTGCACCGAGCAGTGCCCGCGCCACAGGATCATCTTCGCCGCGGCCAACTGCTCACGGGTCAGTCCGCCGCCCGGCTTGTGCGGGTCGTACACCACGCACTCGTCGAGCGAGATGCCCATCTTCAGTACGGCGGTGTTCCGGCCGAGGTGCTGGTCCGGCAGGAAGAGCACCTTCTCGCCCTGCTCGAAGGCCCACTCGAGCGCGGTGTCCGCGTTGCTCGAGGTACACACCGCGCCGCCGTTGCGGCCGCAGAACGCCTTGATGTCGGCGCTGGAGTTCATGTAGGTGACGGGCACGGTCACGTCCGCGACCCCGGCGTCGGCGAGGGCGTCCCAGGCCGCCTCGACCTGCTGGATCCGGGCCATGTCGGCCATCGAGCAGCCGGCCGCGAGGTCAGGCAGGATGACTGTCTGCTGGTCGTTGGTCAGGATGTCGGCGGACTCGGCCATGAAGTGCACACCGCAGAACACGATGTACGGCGCGTCCGGCCGGTTCGCCGCGTCCCGGGCGAGCTTGAACGAGTCACCGGTGACGTCCGCGAACTGGATCACCTCGTCGCGCTGGTAGTGGTGCCCGAGCACGAACACCTGGTCACCCAGTGCTGCCTTCGCCTTCAGCGCCCGCTCGACCAGATCCGGGTCGGAGGCCGGCGGGAGCGCTCCGGGGCACTCGACGCCGCGCTCGGAGTGCGGGTCGGTGTTCTGCCCCAGGAACAGCAGCGGGAGGGACTTCGCGCCATCTGCGATCGTCGTCACGTCAGATATCGTCGCACGCCACCCGGCCGCGATCGCGTGGTACACGTCACTGCCCAGACTGTGAAATCGGTACTCTCCGGGAGTGAAGATCGCAGGATTGGTGCTCGCCGCGGGGGCCGGCCGCCGGATGGGCGGACCGAAGGCGCTCGTCCGCGATCCGTCCGGCGTCGCCTGGGTCGTCCGCGCCACCCGCCTGCTCGCCGCCGCCGACTGCGCGCCGGTCCTGGTCGTCGTCGGAGCCGCGGCGGACCAAGTCCGCGCCGAGCTCGCCGACGAGCCGGTCGAGGTGGTCGAGGCAACGAACTGGGCGGAGGGCATGGGAGCCTCGCTGCGAGCCGGGCTGACGGTTCTTCCCGGGGATGTCGATGGTGTCGTGGTGGTGCCCGTGGATGTTCCCGGGCTGACAGTAGACGTCGTACGGCGCGTCGCGGGCGGCGCGAGCCGGTCCGCGCTCGTACGGGCGCTCTACCGTGGGTCCCCCGGACACCCCGTTCTTCTGGGGCGTGACCACTGGGACGGGATCATCGCGTCGGCTCGCGGGGACGAAGGCGCTCGCGGGTATCTCAGGCAGCACAAGCCGGTGGAGATCGAGTGCGGGGACCTCGCCGACGGAGCTGATGTGGACACTGCCGACCAGTTGCCGGACGGGCACCGCGCGGGCTGAGCCTTGGCAACGTGGGTCCGGCGGGCGATTCTGGACAGATGAACGCAGTCGGCTCCGCTGGTGAGCTCGCCGAGCGGCTGCGTGCGACCGGCTATCTGGCCGGTGAGGGGTTGGCCACGGTCGGCTATCTCGCGCTCGCGCTGCACCGTCCGCTGCTGCTGGAGGGCGAACCCGGCACCGGGAAGACCTCGCTCGCGGCGGCGCTCGCCGAAGCGCTCGACGTCCAGCTGATCCGGCTGCAGTGCTACGAGGGCATCGACGCGTCCCAAGCTCTCTACGACTGGGACTTCCCGCGCCAGATCCTGCACCTGCGCACGGTCGAGGCGACCAGCTCGGACGCGGTCGTCGAAGAGGTGGAGAAGAGCCTGTTCGACGAGCGGTTCCTGCTCGCCCGCCCGGTGCTGCGGGCGCTCCGCGAGAGTCCGGCCGTCCTGCTGGTGGACGAGATCGACCGCGCCGACGACGAGTTCGAGGCGTTCCTGCTCGAGGTGCTCTCGACCCACGAGGTGACGATCCCCGAGCTCGGCACGATCAAGGCCGAGGAGCCACCGATCGTCGTCCTCACCTCCAACCGCACCCGGGAGATCCACGACGCGCTGAAACGCCGGTGCCTCTACCACTGGATCGACCATCCGGGTCTGGCCCGCGAGGTCGAGATCGTCCGGACCCGGCTGCCTGAGGTGTCGCACCGGCTGGCCGAACAGGTGGCCCGGTCGGTGCAGCGGATGCGTGAGCTCGATCTGCTCAAGCCGCCCGGTGTCGCCGAGACGCTCGACTGGGCTCGCGCCCTGGACGCCCTCGGGACCGAGACCCTCGACGTGGAGACCGCGGCCGCCACCCTCGGCGCCGTGCTGAAGTATCGCGAGGACACCGACCGGATCCGCGCTTCCCTCGACCGGCTGCTGGCGAGCTGAGGCAGCGATGACGGCACCGGACCTCGCGTTGGCCGGCTTCGCGTCGGCCCTCCGGCACGCAGGTCTGCCGGTGACCGCCGACCGTGTCCACCTCTTCCTCCGGGCCGTCGCCGCGCTCGACGCGGCAGTCACCGCGGACGTGTACTGGGCCGGCCGGGCCGCGCTGTGTGGTGGACCCGACGACATCGCCAAGTACGACGAGGTGTTCACCGCATGGTTCTCCGGAGAGCGGGCGGGCGGGACAGTCCGTCGTACGCCGCAAGCCTCGGTGCAGGCCGCGCTCGACGCCGACGACGGGGCCGCGGGCGAGGACGGCGACCGGTCGGTCAATGTCTCCGCGAGTACGACGGAAGTCCTCCGGCACCGTGATGTCGCCGAGCTGTCGGCCGGCGATCGGGCCGAGCTGGCGCGCTTGTTCGGCACCCTCCGCCCGCGGGTCCCGGTACGGCGGGCGGTCCGCCGCCGACCGTCCCATCGCGGCGACATCGATCCCCGCCGTACGCTCCGGGCCCAGTTGCGGCAGGTCGGCGAGCCCGCCCGGGTGCAGTACCGCCGGCGCGGCACCCGCCCGCGCCGGGTCGTCGTACTGATCGACGTGTCCGGCTCGATGCGTCCGTACGCCGACAGCCTGCTGCGGCTCGCGCACACGATGGTGCAGCAAGCCCCGCGATCGGTGGAGGCCTTCACCATCGGCACCCGGCTGACCCGAGTGACCCCGGCCTTGCGGCGCCGCGATGCGGAGTTCGCGCTGCGGTCCGCGGGCGACGTCGTACCCGACTGGTCGGGCGGCACGCGGCTCGGTGAGGTGCTGAAGGTGTTCCTGGACCGGTGGGGTCAGCGGGGGATGGCGCGGCGTGCTGTCGTGGTCGTGTGCAGTGACGGGTGGGAGCGCGGTGACGCCGCGTTGCTCGGTGCGCAGTTGGAGCGGCTGGCCGGCCTGGCGCACCGGGTGGTCTGGCTGAATCCGCACCGGGGCAAACCGGGCTACCTGCCGGTGCAGGCCGGGATCGTTGCCGTCCTCCCGCATGTCGACGATCTCGTCGCCGGGCACAGCCTGGCCAGCTTCGCGGACGTTCTGGAGGTGGTCGCGGATGCGTGATGTCCTCGAGCGATTGATGACCTGGTGGGACGCGGGCGAGTCGGTTGCCGTCGGCACCGTCGTGGCGACGTTCGACTCGGCACCGCGGCCGCCGGGCGCGGTGATGCTTGTCGGTCCCGGTCTGGAGGCGGTCGGCAGCGTGTCGGGCGGCTGCGTCGAGGGCGCGGTCTACCAGTTGGGTGAGGAGATCCTGGAGTCCGGTGAGCCGATCCTGCAGCGGTACGGCGTGAGCGACGAGTCGGCGTTCGCGGTCGGGCTCACGTGTGGCGGCATCATCGACGTGTTCGTGGAGCGCGTCGACCGGACGTCGTACCCGGAGCTCGCCGAGGTGGCGGCCGACATCGCGGCCGGCCGCCCGGTCGCGGTCGCCACGGTCGTCGCCCACCCCGATCCCAGCCGGGTGGGCCGCCATCTGATCGTCCGGCCCGCCCCGAGCACGGACGCGCCGGAGGCCATACAGCCGGGGCCGACGGTCGGGAGTCTCGGGTCCGAGCGGGCCGACGACGCGGTGGTGGACGACGCGCGGGGACTGCTGGCGAACGGGCGGACGGAGACGCTGGAGTACGGGCCGGACGGGCAGCGCCGCGGTGAGGGGATGCGGGTCTTCGTGTCGTCGTACGCGCCGGTGCCGCGGCTGCTGGTGTTCGGCGCGATCGACTTCGCGGCCGCGGTGGCCCGGATCGGGTCGTTCCTCGGATATCGCGTGACGGTCTGCGACGCGCGGGCCGTCTTCGCGACCGCGTCCCGCTTCCCGTCGGCCGACGAGGTGATCGTGGACTGGCCGCACCGCTTCCTGGCCGGCGAGGTCGCGGCCGGCCGGATCGACGGCCGGACGGTGATCTGTGTGCTCACCCACGACCCGAAGTTCGACGTACCGTTGCTGGAGGTCGCTCTCCGTCTTCCGGAAGTGGCGTACGTCGGAGCGATGGGATCCCGCCGGACCCACGACGAGAGACTCAAGCGCCTCCGCGAGGCCGGGCTCACCGACGCGGAACTGGCCCGCCTGTCCAGTCCGATCGGCCTCGACCTGGGCGCGCGGACCCCCGAGGAGACGGCGGTCAGCATCGCCGCCGAGTTCATCGCCCAGCACTGGGGTGGCGCCGGCGACCGCCTGTCGCGGCGGGCCGGCCCGATTCACCACTGATCCGACCCTTGTGGTCGACATCACACGAGAGCACGATCGGCATACGCGGTAGCTGACATCTGGAGGCGGGGCGATGACCCGGATCACGGTGATGGTCGACGGAAGCAGCTTCACGGACGACGTGGAGCCGCGCACGCTGCTCGTGCACTATCTGCGCGAGCAACTGGGAAAGACGGGAACCGTGGTCGGCTGCGATACCGGCAACTGCGGTGCCTGCACGGTCCACCTGGACGGGCGGAGCGTGAAGTCCTGTTCGCTCTTCGCGGTCCAGGCCGACGGTCACGAGGTGACCACGATCGAGGGTCTCTCGACCAACGGTCAGCTGCACCCGATGCAGCAGGCCTTCCACGAGAACCACGCCCTGCAATGCGGATTCTGCACACCAGGCATGATCATGCAATCCATCGATCTGATTGCCGACAATCCGGACCCGAGTGAGGACGACGTCCGGCTGGGGCTCGAAGGCAACCTCTGCCGCTGCACGGGCTACCAGAACATCGTCAAGGCCGTCCGCGCCGCGGCCGCCGCGGGAGGTGCCCGATGACCACCACCGAGGATCGGCCGGCCACCGAGGTCGGCGCTCCGCGGCTCCGCAAGGAGGACGCCCGGCTGATCACCGGCCGGACCCGCTGGACCGACAACATCGTCCTGCCCGGCATGCTGCACATCGCGATGGTCCGCAGCCCGTTCGCGCACGCGCGCATCACCGCCATCGACACCGAGGCGGCCCGTGCCGCCACCGGTGTGCTCGCTGTCATCACCGGCGCGGACATCGCCGACGAGCAGGGCGCCCTGCCGAACGCGTGGGCGGTGGTCCCGGACCAGAAGGCTCCGGTGCACCCGTCGATGGCGGTCGACCACGTCGCGTTCGCCGGCGAGATCGTTGCCATGGTGGTCGCCCGGAACGCGGCCGAGGCGAACGACGCCGCCGACCTGGTCGACGTCGACTACGAGGAACTGACCCCGGCACTCGACCTGAGGTCGGCGGCCAGGGACGAGGTGATCGCCCACCCGGACCTCGGCACGAACGTGTCCGCGGTCTGGTCCTACGACTCGGCCGAGGCCGGCACCGGTGGCGACGTCGACGCGGCGATCGCGGCGGCCCGGGACGGCGGGATCGTGATCGAGAAGGAGATCCGCCAGCAGCGGCTGATCCCGGCGTTCATGGAACCGCGCTCGATCGTCGTCGATCCGACCACCGAACAGATGACCGTCTGGTCGTCGACGCAGGTGCCGCACTTCGTGAAGATCTTCATCGCGCTGGTGCTCGGCATCCCGGAGAACAAGATCCGGGTGATCGCGCCGGACGTCGGCGGCGGTTTCGGCGGCAAGCTCCAGTTCACGCCGGAGGAGGTCCTCACGGTCATCGCGGCCCGGAAGACCGGGAAGCCCTGTAAATACAGCGAAACCCGGTCCGAGTCGCTGATGGCCGCGCACCACGGCCGGGACCAGTGGCAGAAGGTCACGCTGGCCGCGAACGCCGACGGCACGGTGACCGGGCTCAAGGTCGACCTGATGGCAGACATGGGTGCGTACCTCGGCCTGGTCACCTCGGCGATCCCGCTGCTCGGGGCGTTCATGTACAACGGCATCTACAAGTTCCCGTCGTACCGTCTCGGCATCACCAACGTCTTCACCAACAAGACCTGGACCGACGCCTACCGGGGCGCCGGCCGGCCGGAGGCGACGTTCGCGATCGAGCGGCTGATGGACGAACTCGCTGTCCGGGTCGGGGCCGATCCGCTGGAGATCCGCGAGCGGAACTGGATCAAGCACGAGGAGTTCCCGTTCGCGACGGTGTCCGGGCTGCGCTACGACTCCGGCAACTACGAGGCCGCGACCGCGAAGGCCAAGGAACTGTTCGGGTACGACGACCTGCGGGCCGAGCAGCTCAAGCGGCGCGAGTCCGGCGACCCGGTCCAGCTCGGCATCGGGATCTCGACGTACACCGAGATGTGCGGACTGGCGCCGTCGCGCTGGCTCGGCTCCATGGGGTACGTCGGCGGCGGCTGGGAGCACGCGGCGGTCCGGATGCTGCCGACCGGGAAGGTCGAGGTGATCACCGGGACGAGCCCGCACGGCCAGGGGCACGAGACGGCGTGGAGCCAGTTGGTCGCCGACCGGCTGGGTGTCGCCTTCGAGGACGTCGAGGTTCTGCACGGTGACACGCAGATCGCCGCGCGTGGTCTCGACACGTACGGTTCCCGCTCGCTGTCGGTCGGTGGGATGGCCGTGCTCGCTGCGGCCGACAAAGTGGTCGAGAAGGCCAAGCCGATCGCCGCGCAACTGCTCGAGGCGAACGTCGACGACCTGGAGTTCACCGGTGGGCGGTACGGCGTTCGCGGCACGGAGTCGGGGATGACGATGGCCGAGCTCGCGTTCGCGGTATTCCAGGGCCACAAGCTGGACGGTTCGGCCGAAGGCTGCCTGGACGCCGACGCGACGCTCGAGCCGGACGACTTCTCGTTCCCGCACGGCACGCATCTGTGCGCGACCGAGGTCGACACCGAGACCGGGGCGGTCACGATCCGGTCGTACGTGAGCGTCGACGACGTCGGCGTGGTGGTCAACCCGCTGATCGTCGAGGGTCAGGTGCACGGCGGCCTGGCACAGGGCATCGCGCAGGCGCTGTTCGAGGAGGCGGTGCACGACGACTCCGGGACGCTGGTCACCGGATCGTTCGACCAGTACCTGCTTCCGGGTGCGCCCGATCTGCCGAAGTTCGAGACGGCGCGGACCGAGACGCCGGCGACGACGAACCAGCTGGGGGTGAAGGGGGTCGGAGAGGCCGGGACCATCGCGTCCACGCCGGCGGTCGTCAACGCGATCGTCGACGCGGTCCGGCACCTCGGCGTGACGGACGTGCCGATGCCGTGTACGCCGTACCGCGTGTGGAAGGCGATCCAGGAAGGGGCGCAGTCATGATCCCGGCGGCGTTCGAGTACTTCAGCCCGACGTCCGTGGACGAGGCGCTCGGGTTGCTGCGTGAGCACTCCGACGCGAAGGTGCTGGCAGGCGGCCAGAGCCTGATGCCGGCGCTTCGGCTGCGGCTGGCCGCGCCGGAGACGATCGTCGACCTCGGGAAGATCGCCGAACTGCAGGGCGTCCGCGACGACGGGGACGCGATCGTGATCGGTGCGATGACGTCGCACAGCGCGGTGCAGGCCGATCCGCTGGTCGGCGAGCACGCCCGGCTGATCTCGTTGGCGACGGCAACGGTCGGGGATCCGCAGATCCGGCACCGGGGGACGTTCGGCGGTTCGCTGGCGCACGCCGATCCGGCCGGTGACCTGCCGGCGGTGGCGGTCGCGCTGGACGCGTCGTTCGTGATCGCCGGGCCGGGCGGTCGTCGTACCGTCGGCGCCTCGGACTTCTTCCAAGGGGTGTTCAGTACCGCGCTCGCCGACGACGAGCTGCTGGTCGAGATCCGGGTGCCGAAGTACACCGGTTGGGGAGCGCACTACGAGAAGTTCAACCGGGTGGCGCAAGCGTGGTCGATCGTGTCCGTCGCGGCGGCCGTCCGGCTGGACGGGGACACGATCGCGGAGGCACGGGTCGGGCTCGGCAACATGGGCTCGACGCCGATCCGGGCGACCGCGGTCGAGGACGCGCTGATCGGCCGGCCGGCCACCGCCGAGGCCGTCCGGGAGGCTGCGGCCAGAGCGGCGGACGGGACGTCGCCGGTGACCGACCTCAACGGTGACGCGGACTATCGCCGGCACCTCGCGACGGTGCTCACCCGGCGGGCGGTCCTGGCCGCGGCAGGTACTTCGTGAAGCTGGAGCACAAGTTCGTCGTACCGGCTCCGGTCGAGCAGACCTGGGCGGCGTTCAACGATCTCGAACGGGTGGTGCCGTGTTTCCCCGGCGCCACCCTGACGGAGTACGACGGTGACGAGTTCACCGGCTCGTGCAAGGTGAAGCTGGGGCCGGTGTCGTTGCAGTACACCGGCACCGGCAGTTTCGCCGAACGCGATCCGGCCGCTCATCGGGCGGTGATCGAGGCCAAGGGCAAGGACCGCCGGGGCAACGGTACGGCGACCGCCCGGGTCACCGCCCACCTCACCGCATCCGGCCCGGACTCCACCGAGGTCACCGTCGACACCGACCTCGTCATCACCGGTCGGCCCGCGCAGTTCGGTCGCGGCCTGATCCAGGACGTCTCCAACCGGCTCCTGGACCAGTTCACCACCTGCCTCGCCACCAAACTGGAAACCCCAGCCGCAGCCACTGAGCCGACCACGCGGGAGCCGTCGACCGAACCGTCGTCGTCCAGCCCTGCTGCCGAATCGTCCACTGCCGCTGTCGAGCTGGACCTCGGCAGCACCCTCCTCCCCATGCTCGCCCGCCGCGCCGCTCCCTACCTCATCGGCGCCATCGCAGCCCTGATCCTCCGCCGCCTCTTCCGCCGCCGCTAGCCGCCGGCGGTGGGCCGAAATCCGGTGGCTAGTTCGTCGGCGCGGGTCGAGAATCGGCGGGATGAGCCAGAGTCCACTGCTGCCCCGCTCCACACCGGCCGACGAAGACGTCGATTCGGCCGGGTTGATGGCGTTGCTGGACCGCTGGGAGGAGCAGGCGCTCGAGTGTCATTCGGTGGTCGTGCTCCGGCACGGGCAGGTGATCGCCGAAGGCTGGTGGACGCCGTACTCGGCCGACCGGCCACACCTGCTCTACTCGCTGACCAAGTCGTTCACCGCGATCGCGGTGGGACTCGTCGTCGACGACGGCCTGCTGGCGCTCGACGATCGGGTGGTCGACGTCCTGCCCGAGCACGTACCCGAGCCGGTGCCGCCGCGGTCCGCGGAGCTCACCGTTCACCACCTCCTGAGCATGTCGACCGGCCACACGCACGACCTCCTCGAGGATGCCTGGGACCTCGAACCGAACGACCTGGTCCGTGGCTTTCTCCGGATCGAACCGAACGACCCGGTCGGCTCGCGGCACCAGTACAACAACGCGACCACCTTCCTCTTGGCCCGGATGGCCGAGCGGGTCTCCGGCCGTACCCTGCCCGAGCTGGTGCACGAGCGGCTGTTCGCGCCGATGGGAGTGACCGTCGCGGAGTGGGAGCGCGTCGCGAGCGGTGCCAGCTTCGGCTTTCACGGGCTGCATCTCACCACCGAGTCGGTGGCGGCGTTCGGCGAACTTCTGCTGCGCGGCGGACGATGGCACGATCGGCAACTGGTGTCGCGGCAGTGGGTCGACCTGGCCACCCGGAGCCATGTCGAGACTGTGCTGTCCGACGACGATGCCCGGACGGCGGACTGGCTGCAGGGCTACGGGTACCAGTTCTGGATGTCGCGCCACGGCTTCCGCGGCGACGGCGCGATGGGTCAGCTCTGCCTCGTCGTACCGGGCGCGGACCTGGTCGTGGCGATCACGGCTGCCGTGTCGGACGCGCAGGCCGTCCTCGACGGCGTCTGGGACTGCCTGCTCCCGGCCATCGACCAGCCGGTGGACCACGGGCTGGATTCGAAGCTCTCGGACCGACTGCGAGGACTGGCACTGCCGCTGGTCAGCGGCGAACACCGGCCGCAGGGCAGCGCCACCGCGATCGTCGACGGACCGGCGGAGGATGCTGCGCTGCCGCTTGGATCGGCGCTGTCGATCGAGGCCGGGCCGGACGGCTGGTCGCTGCGGCTGGAAGCGGACGGCACCGCGTTCGCGGTGGACGTCGGGCACGGTGCTTGGCGAGAGAGCCGCCCCTTCGGCCGACCGGTCGTCGCGTCCGGTGGCTGGCAGGGTGGAGTCTTCGTTGCCGACCTCTACGTCATCACCACTCCCAGCCGGGTGCGGATCACCGTCGCCGACGGCCGCGCGACCGCCGCGTGGAACCTCGTGCCGCTGGTCGGGGCCAGCTTGCTCTGGCAGTTGTCGCCCGACCTGATCACCCGCCCGAACAGGTTGTGACGTCTAGGTCGCCGGCGGCCCCCGGCCGGCTTGTGGACCAGTTCGAGCGAGACGGACGGTTCGTCGTCGAGCTTCAGCCACACCAGGCTGGAGCCGTCGTCGAACGGCACGATGCTGAGCTCGGTGTAACCGACCGCGCGGTAGAACGCGAGCGAACGGTCGAGGTCGCTGACCCGGAGCGCGAACAGGATCGTCTTCATGCCGACGATCCAACTGTCGACCACGGGACCCGTCAACGATCGCGGGTAGGAGAGGATGGCGGCATGCGAGTGCTGATTGCGCCGGACAAGTTCGCGGGCACGCTGACCGCCGTCGAGGCGGCCGCGGCGATCGAGGAGGGGTGGCGGCGGCGGGATCCGCAGGCCGAGGTGCTGGTGGCGCCGATGGCCGACGGCGGTCCCGGCTTCATCGACGTGCTCTCCGCGGTCGTCGACGGGACACTGCTCTCGGTCACCGTACGTGGCCCGCTCGGCGTCGACACCCCGGCGACCGTGCTGCTCGCGGGCGAGACGGCGTACGTCGAGACCGCGCAGGCGTGCGGGTTGCATCTGGTCGAGCCGAAGGACCGGCGGCCCGAGGAGGCGACGACGTACGGCGTGGGTCAGCTGATCGCGGCCGCGGTCGATGCCGGGGCGAAGCGGATCATCCTGGGACTCGGCGGCTCCGGTACGAACGATGCCGGCGCCGGACTGCTCGCCGCGCTCGGCGCGACAGCGGTCGACGGGCAACTGGACGGCGGCGCTGCCGGTCTGGCCGGGCTGACGTCGGTGGATCTCGAGCCGGCCCGGACGCGGATGGCCGGGATCGAGTTCGTCGCGGCGAGTGACGTGGAGAACCCGATGCTCGGGTTGCGCGGCGCGACCAACGTGTTCGGCACCCAGAAAGGGATCACCGACGACCGCAAGCCCGCGGTCGACGGCTGGCTGACGCACTTCGCCGAGCTGGCGGACCGGAAGACCGCGGACCAGAAGGGGGCCGGTGCCGCGGGCGGTCTTGGTTACGCGCTGTTGCTGCTCGGCGCCGAGCGGGTGTCCGGCATCGACCTGGTCGCGGGGCTGACCGGGCTGAAGGAGAAGGCCGCCCGCGTCGACCTGGTCCTCAGCGGCGAGGGCGCGTTCGACTTCCAGTCCCGTGACGGCAAGGTGATCGCGGGCGTGGCGAAGGTGGCGAACGACGCGATGCGGCCGTGCGTCGTACTGGCGGGCAAGGTGCAGATCGGCGCGCGCGAGATGCGGACGATGGGCGTCGAGTCGGCGTACTCGCTGGTCGACGCGGTGGGGGAGGAGCGGGCGTTCGCGGACCCGCACGGCTCGCTGGCGGCGGTTGCGGAGCGTGTTGCCCGGACCTGGGCGCGGTGACGACGGGCCGGCCGCGTGCTGACCAGCCCGCGACCGGGGTAGTTGATCCTGGAAATTGGTGTGCGACCATGGGAATGATCGCGAGCCGACGGATGTTGGCGCGTGATGACAGCGGATTTTCCGTGCCGACTGGCGTCCGAGTAGGCACTTGAGAGATGACTGGAGTCAGGAATGACTGAAGCGCAGACCGAGCAGACCGTCGCCACGGGTGTGATCCTCACCGACGGGGCCGCCGCCAAGGTGAAGGCGCTGCTCGAGCAGGAAGGCCGCGACGACCTCGCGCTGCGGGTCGCCGTGCAGCCGGGTGGTTGCTCCGGGCTGCGGTACCAGCTGTTCTTCGACGAGCGTCAGCTCGACGGCGACGTGGTGGCCGACTTCGACGGCGTGAACGTCGTGACGGACCGGATGAGCGCGCCGTACCTCAAGGGCGCCTCGATCGACTTCGTCGACACGATCGAGAAGCAGGGCTTCACGATCGACAACCCGAACGCCACCGGCTCCTGCGCCTGCGGCGACTCGTTCAACTGAGCTGACCGAAGCCCCCGGCACCAGGTGGTGCCGGGGGCTTCGTCCTGCCCGGATCAGTGCGCCTGGGCGCCTTCGCGGGCCCGCTGCGGCAGCAGCCAGGTGACGGCGAGGCTGACCAGGAACAGCCCGATCGCGACCAGCACGGTCGTCTTGGTGGCGCCGAGGAAGGCGTGCGCCGGGAGCAGCTGGAAGAAGATCGTGCCGATCACCGCGACCCCGATCGCACCGCCGAACTGCTGCATCGCGGTCAGGACGCCGGACGCCGAGCCAGCCGCCTGGTCGTCGATCGAGGCCAGGATGATGTCGAACAGCGGCGCGAACACCAGGCCGGCACCGATCCCGGTGGCCAGCGTCGCCGGGACGAGGTTCCAGATCGTCGTCGCGTCGCCGTACGTGTGCAGGGTGAACCAGACTCCGCCCATCGCCAGCGTCATCACCGCGACGCCCAGCTGCAGCGCCTTCCGCCCGAGCTTCGGGGCGAGCAGGCCGCCGGACAGCGGCGCGCCGATCGCGATCCCGAGCGAGAACGGCACCATCGCGAGGCCGGCCTTGAGCGGGCTGTAGTGCAGACCCAGCTGGGTGAACAGGTTGAAGACGAGCGTGAAGCCGGACATCGCCAGGAAGAACGTGGTGATCACGGCCAGGCCGGCGACGTACCCGCGGCTGCGGAACAGGGACGGCTCGATCACCGGGTTCCCGGAGCGGCGCTCCCGCCAGCCGAACAGCGCGAACGTCGGGACCGACGCGATCATCATCAGGATCGTCCAGACCGGCCAGCCGAGCTCGCGGCCCTGAACCAGCGGGTAGATCAGCAGACCGGACGCGAGGCTGACCAGGACGACGCCGGCGGTGTCCAGCCGGGAAGCGCCCGGAGTCTTCAGCTCGGGCATGAACCGGAGCGCGCCGACGAGCGCCGCGAGGCCGATCGGCACGTTGATGAAGAAGATCATCCGCCAGCCGGCACCGAACCAGTTCGCGTCGATCAGTACGCCGGCCAGGATCGGGCCGGCCACCGCCGACAGGCCCATCACCGGGCCGAACAGCGCGAACGCCTTGCCGATCTCGTCCGCCGGGAAGACCGCCTTCAGGATCGCGAACCCCTGCGGGATCATCACCGCGCCGAGCAGACCCTGCGCCACCCGGCTGCCGATCAGCAGCTCCGGGCTGGTCGACAATCCGCAGATCGCCGAGGCGACGGTGAACCCGACCGCGCCGATCAGGAACATCCGCCGGCGGCCGACCAGGTCGCCGAGGCGGCCGAAGCTGATCAGCCCGATCGCGAACGCGAGCGTGTAGCCGGCCAGCATCCACTGCATCGCCGACTCCGATCCGCCCAGCTCGGCCCGGATCGAGGGTGCCGCGATGTTGACGATCGTCGCGTCGACGAGATCCATGATCTCGGCGATCAGCACGGTCGCCAGCACGAGCCAGCGCCAGCGGTACGGCGTACCGCTGGACGCCGGTGTGGCGGTGTCGGTGGATTCCGGCGGGATGGTGGTCGAGGTGCTCATCGGTGGCTCCCTGAGTCGAACGGTGTTCGCTAACGAACACTGTTCTATACACGAACACTGTTCCTGTCAAGTACGGTGTTCGCTACAGTGGTGCCATGACCCAGTCGCCGTGGCAGCCGATCAGTCCCGCGAAACCCGCGCGTACGCCGAAGGAGCCGCTCACCCGCGAGCGGATCGTCGACGCGGCGATGCGGCTGATCGTCAAGGACGGGTACGACGCGGTCTCGATGCGCAAGGTCGCCCAGGAGCTCGGCACCGGGCCGGCCTCCCTCTACGCGCACGTCGCGAACAAGCGGGAGCTCGACCAGTTGCTGGTCGAGCGCGCCGCCGAGCAGATGCAGCTCCCGGAGCAGGCGGATCCTGACCGCTGGCAGGAGCAGCTCAAGGACGCGATGCGCGAGATGCTCCGGGTGATGCGGGCGAATCCCGGCGTCGCGCGGGCCGCGATCGGTCAGGTTCCGCTGGGGGAGCGGGCTCTGCTCAGCACCGAACGAATCCTCGCTCTGCTCAAAGCCGGCAATCTTCCCGACCAAGCTGCCGCGTGGGCGGTCGACCTGATCCCGCTCTACGTGACCGCGATCGCCTTCGAGGAAAGCGTCCAAGGTGCGTGGGCCTGGACCGCGGAAG
Source organism: Kribbella sp. NPDC048837 (assembly GCF_055586945.1). NCBI lineage: Bacteria > Bacillati > Actinomycetota > Actinomycetes > Propionibacteriales > Kribbellaceae > Kribbella > Kribbella sp. NPDC048837. Next base: position 67,136 of record NZ_JBVJHF010000008.1, on the reverse strand, counting down.
ACGTCGAGGGCTTCGTCTCCGAACTCCGGGGGTTCTTGGGGTCCCTCCCCGCCGATCGTTTCCCGCTGACGGTCGCTCTGGCGCCTGCTCTGACGTCAGGTGCCAGCGGTGACGAGCGGTTCGAGTTCGGCATCCAGGTTCTCACTGCCGGTCTGGCCTCGCTCGCAGTCAAGAACTGACGCGCTCCACACCGGCTACGGCCTGACCACTGGCTCCTGCAGTTCGGTGACCCAGTCGGCTGGGTCGTCCGGGCAGTCGAGGTAGAGCTCGCGCGCCGGTTCGCTGGATCGGTAGCCGTTGTCGTCGATCCAGCGGGCGAGTGCCTGCCAGGCGGGCAGGACCTGGTCGATCGGGCCGCGGTGCACCAACGTGGCCGCGCGTACTGCGGGCAGGTCGATCACCTCGAGGCCGTTGAGGGTGCCGTCGGCAGCATCCGGGTTGCCTGGGGCATCGACTGCGGCCGGCACGGTCGCTCGGACGACGACTTCGTCCTCGTCGGCGCCGGCCTCTGGGGCGCGCTCGTACAGGCAGGTCAGGCGGCCGGATGGGTGGACGGCGGCGTCGGGGAGGCGGCGGCCGAGTTCGGCGCAGAGCGGACGGACGACTGGAGTGATGTCCTCGGGCGTGAAGCTCGCGGCCGTGGTGGTGAGTCCGACCAGCCGGATCGCGGGCAGTTCCTTGATCACCACGTCGGCGGCGGGGAGGTCGCCTTCGATGCCGCGCAGACGTGACTCGACCTGGGCGAGCCGGGCGTAGCTCTCGGCGACGGTCGATTCCAGTTCCGCACGTCGGATTGTCAACAATGCGCGCAGTTCGGCCGGGCTGATCTCGTCCACGATCATCGTCCGTACCTGCTCGAGCGAGAACCCGAGATCCTTCAGCGCGACGATCCGGTTGAGGTCGGCGAGTTGCCCGGCGGTGTAGCTGCGATAGCCCGTCGCCGGATCGACGTGCGCCGGTCGCAGCAGGCCGATCGCGTCGTAGTGCCGCAGCATCCGGACCGACACCCGGCCGTGCCGCGCAAACTCTCCGATGGCGAACAATCCGTACTCCCTTCCGAAGCTCAGTCAAGCAGCCAGGAGCTCGGCGAAGGTGATGGCGGTGTCGTCCTCGTGCCACGGGCCGATCACCTGGGCGCCGACTGGCAGTCCGGTCGGTGTCCGTCCGATCGGCATGTTGAGTGCGGGATGACCGGTCAGCGATGCGTGGGCGATCCAGAACACCTGGGCGTCGTACCGCTGCTCGCCGTACGACGTCGTGATCGCCCGCTCGTCGAACGGCCGGTCGTCGTGGGGGAACGCGGTGGTGAAGCTGGTCGGGCAGAGGAACACGTCGACGTCCTCGAAGTACTGCTGCCACTTCATCCGCGCGATCATCCGCCGGCGCTCCTGCTCGATCACCTCGGCGAGACTCGCGGACGCCGGCGCGCCGCCGTGCAGCGTGAAGAACAGGTCGACCTGGAATCCGAAGGCCTCGGCCTGTTCCGCCGGGTCGACTCCCTCCGGCCAGCCTTCGACGATCTTCGCACCGCTCCGGGCGAGGCGGTCGATCGTGTCGGACAGTACGTCGCCGACCTCACTCGAGACCGGTGCGGCCGCGTGGTCCGTGACGACGCCGACGCGGAAGTCCGCGAGACGTTCGTGCCGCGGCGGCTGGAGTTCCCAGGAGTACGGCTTGGTCGGGCCGCCGGTCACCCTGAGCGCCGTACGCAGGTCGGCGGCCGATCGCGCGAGTGGTCCGATTGTCGACACGTTCGGGAACTCGTTACGCACCTCGGGTGGTCCGGGCACCTGGAACCCGTCCAGCGGGACCAGTCCCGTGGTCGGTTTCAGCCCGTAGACACCGCAGTACGCCGCTGGCAGCCGGATCGATCCGGCCAGGTCCGACCCGTACTCCAGGTAGGTCAGTCCCGCCGCCAGCGCGGCCGCGCCGCCTCCGCCCGAGCCACCCGGTGTGCGGGCCGGATCCGCGGGGTTGTTCGTCCGCCCGTAGATCTCGTTGGTCGTCTGCCCGAAATCCGCCAGCATCGTGTGGACATTGCTCTTGCCGACAATGATCGCGCCGGCCTTGGTGAGCCGCTCGACCGCAGCGGCATCCCGCTCCGCGACGTAGCCCGCGAACGCCGGCTCACCCCAGGTCGTCCGCATCCCCGCAACGTTGAAACACTCCTTCACCGTCACCGGCACCCCGTGCAGCGGTCCCACCACGCGCCCCTCCACAACCTCCCGATCAGCCTCATCCGCAGCCCGCAACGCGTCGTCCGCCCGCGTCACCACCACCGCATTCACGCGGTCGTCGGTGCTGATCCGGTCGAGCAGTTCCTCGGTCACCGCGCGCGACGTCAACCCGCCGCCCCGAATCTGTTCCGCAACTTCCGCAGCCGTTGTCATCATGCCGCCGGTCTACGGCCTGACACAGTGTGAGAGTCAACGCCCGACTGTGCGGCCGTTGTGGAAGACGTGGCGGATGCGCGTCTGCAGGGAGGTGCAGTCCAGATCGGTGCCGTCGAGGAGGACCAGGTCGGCGCGCTTTCCGACGCTGATCTCCCCACGATCATCTGCGAGACCGAGCAACCGGGCAGCGTCGATTGTTGCCGCGCGCAACGCTCCGGCGTCGCCCAGCCCAGCGGCGGCCAGGTGCCTGAGCTCCCACAGCACCTCGGTATGCGGCCGGACCGGGTTGTCCGTCCCCATCGCGATCTGTACGCCGGCCTCGGCCGCCAGCCGCACCGACTCCCGATGCGCCTCGGCCGCCCCGTCCGGCACGCTCGCCGGATCCGACTGCGTCACGGACAGCGTCGGCACGAGCCAGGTCCCGGCCTCGGCCATCGCCCCGACCGCGGCCTCATCCAGGTACGTCCCGTGCTCCACACTCCCCGCCCCGGCCCGCGCCGCCATCTCCACCGCCCGCGCTCCGTGCGCATGCACCATCAGCCGACGACCACCCTGCCGCCGAGCCTCGTCGACCAGCGCCGTCATCTCCTCGACCGTCAACTGCAGATCGTGGACACCGGTCCCGATCGCCATCGACCCGGTGGCGGTCACCTTGATCCAATCCGCGCCGGCCCGCACCATCCGCCGTACGACGGCTCTCGCCTCGTCCGCACCGTTGAACACCGGATCCGGCAGCGACGGATCCTCGAAGAAGTCGACCGGCCCGGTCCGCGGTGCCCACAGGTCGCCGATGCCACCCGTCGTACACACCTGTCGCAGGCTGATCAGCACCTCCGGCCCGTCGATCCACCCCTTCTCCACGGCCATCCGCACACCGGCATCCGCGCCCCACGCATCGCGCACAGTCGTAACGCCGAGACTCAACAACGTCCGCAACACCGGTACGGCGGACAACGGCCGCACCGACCGCGGCAACCCGAACGGATCGCGCCGAGTCTCCGCGACACACACATGCGTATGACAGTCGATCAACCCCGGCACGAGCAACCCACCAGAACAGTCGATCGGCTCGTCCCCGTCGAGCCCGTTCCCGATGTCGACAATCCGATCGTCGACGAATACGACGTCCGCCGTACTCACCTCCCCGGACACAACATCAAGAACCGAACCACCCTGCAGCAAGAGTCGACGAGTCACCCCGGCATCCTCGCAACCCCCGGGGTCCTCACCCGCCGAACCAGGCGGACTGGCTCGAACGGCCGGACGGCGAGCTCCAACCAGGCCCCGCCGGGCTCCCCAACCAGCCCCGCCGGGCTCTCCAACCAGGCCCGCCAGGCCTACCTCAGCCAGTTCGTCGCCGAAGTTCTCGCCTTACCCAACCAGCACGGGTGACCGGGCTAGCGGGTGGTGAGGCGGGTTATGGCGTCTTCCATGTGGGCTACCAGGAGGTCGTCGGCGAGGAGGTGGTCGCCGGCGGCGATGGCTTCGGCGATCTGCTGGTGTTCGCCGACGCGGGATTCGGTGGTGGTGTAGGTGGATGCGAGCGCCTGGATGCACATGCGGGTTTCGGTGATGAGGGTTTTGTGGATCCGGCTGAGGCGAGGGCTGGCCGCGAGGTGGACGAGGAGTTCGTGGAAGGCGATGTCGATCTCGCCGACGGCGGCGGGGTCGCCCTCGGCGTCGCTCATCTTGCGGACCAGGGTGAGGAGCTCCTCGCCGGCCGCCTCGTGGTTGCCGTCGGCGACGATCTTGCCGGCTGCGGCGCGTTCGATCGCCGCGCGCGCCAGGTACATGTCGCGGATCTCGCCCAAGGTCATGTCGATGACGAAGAGCCCGCGGTTGCGGATCGAGACCAGCAGCCCTTCCTGCGTGAGCCGCTGCATGCCCTCGCGGAGCGGCCCGCGACTGACACCGAGCTGGCGGGCGAGCTCCGCCTCGCCGAGTTGCGCGCCGGGTTTGAGCTCGCCGTGGGCGATCGCCTTGCGCAGCTTGCCGGCGATGATGCTCGGCGTCGACTCCTGCGCCAACGGCTCGATGTAACTGGTCACGCGCGCGTCCCCCTTACTGAAAACAGACCGCCCAAGCTTGGCAGAGAAGGTACCGACGTGATCACCACCGGCAGCCGGATGGACCCGTCGAGCCGCGCCTCGAGTGCGGGGTAGCCGTCCTCCGCGCTGTGTCCGGGGTGGAGCAGCCCGACGGTGACCATGCGTCCTCCTGGCTGAGCAGCGCGCAGATCGGTAGATTGTCGACAATGCTAACCCCAGACAATCCTGCTGCTGGAAGAGTCGTTCCGCCGTCTGGGCCCGGTTTCGGGTACGACGTCGCGCGGCTGGCGACCGTCCTGCGCCGGGAACTGCGGGGCGTGGTGGCGGACGATCGACGGACCCGGGCGCTCTACGCGGCCGACGGTTCGAACTACCGCGCCGTACCGGAGCTGGTCGTCGTACCCACCGACGCTGAGGAGTTGGCGACCGCGGTCACGCTGATCGCGGCGGCCGGGGCGCCGGTGGTGCTGCGCGGCGGGGGTACGTCGATGGCCGGCAACGCGATCGGTGGCGTGGTGATCGACGCGTCGCGGCACGTGAACCGGATCCTGTCGATCGACCCGGCGACGCGGACGGCAGTCGTCGAGCCTGGGGTGGTGTTGACGGATCTTCTCGCGGCGGCGAGGCCGTACGGGTTGGCGTTCGGGGCGGATCCGTCGTCGGGGAGCCGCGCGACGCTGGGCGGGATGATTGCCAACAATGCGTGCGGGGCGCACTCGGTAGCGTGGGGAACGACTGCCGACAACCTGCTCTCACTGGACCTGGTGCTTGCCGACAGCACCCGAATGACAGCCGACGCGGGCAGCGGGCGGGCTGGAGCTGGGAGCGAGCGCGGCCACGCGGGAGGCGAGCGCGACGGCGCGGGGAACGACCTGCGCGGCGCGCGAAGCGGGTGGGGCGGCGCGGGGAACGACCTGCGTGGCGCGGGAAGCGGGCGGGCTGATGGGGACTTCGAGGGATACCGGGCTGGGCTTGCTGCGCGGGCGGGTCGGGAGGGGGATGTGCATCGGGCGCTGCAGGCGTTCGTGGATCGCCATGAACTGCTGATCCGGCGAAGGTTCGGGCAGTTCAGTCGGCAGATCTCCGGGTATGCGCTGCATCGGTTGCTGCCCGAATACGGATACAACGTGGCCGCGCTGCTGTCCGGCAGCGAAGGCGGCCTGGCCGCGACCCTGCGGGCGACGGTGCGGTTGAGTGAGTTGCCCAAGGCAAAAGTCTTGTGCGTGCTCGGGTTCGGCGACTCGATCACCTCCGCGGACTGTGTGCCGATCGTGCTGCGGCATCATCCGCTGACGATGGAGTCCATCAACAGCGACCTCGTCGAACACCTCCCGGCCGAGGTCCGCGACGCCGCCGTACGCGCCGGTCTGCCGGACGGCCGAGCATGGCTGCTGGTGGAGATGGGCAGCGAGGACGAGGCTTCTGCGACTGCGGCCGCACGCACCATGCTCGAAGAACTGCGTGACTCGGGCTCGCCGGCGACGGCCACGTTGGTGACAGACGCGAAGGCGCAAAACGTTTTGTGGCGGTGCCGTACGGACGCCGCCGGGCTAGCGACTCGGCGGGCGGACGGGGCCGAGGCGTGGGGCGGTTGGGAGGACGCCGCCGTACCGCCGGAGCGTCTGGGCGCCTACCTCCGCGGCCTCGACGAACTGCTCGGCCGGCACGGTCTGTCCGGTGCCTCGTACGGGCATTTCGGTGAGGGCTGTATGCACATGCGTATCGATTTCGACTTGCTCAGTACGCGCGGGATCGCGACGTACCGGGAGTTCGTCGAGCAGTCGACGGATCTCGTCGTCGAGCTCGGCGGCTCGGTGTCGGGTGAGCACGGTGACGGGCGGGCGCGGTCGGAACTGCTCAGCCGGATGTACGGCACTGACGGGGTGCGGCTGTTCGCGGAGCTGAAGGAGATCTGGGACCCGGCCCGCGTGATGAACCCTGGGATGATCGTCGACCCGCCACCGCTTGATCTGGCGATCCGGCACGATGGGCCGGCGAAGGATCGTCGATTGCCGACAATCTTCACGTATCCGGACGACGGTGACGACTTCGCGCAGGCGCAGCGCCGGTGTGTGGGGATCGGGAAGTGCCGGCAGAGTTCGGGCGGGGTGATGTGCCCCAGCTATCAGGTCACGCGCGAGGAATTGCATTCGACCCGGGGACGCGCGCATCTCCTGTGGGAGATGCTGCAGGGCGACCTGATCACGGACGGCTGGCGGTCGACCGAAGTACGCGACGGGTTGGACCTTTGCCTGTCCTGCAAGGGATGTCTGTCCGATTGCCCGGTCAACGTGGACATGGCGACGTACAAGGCCGAGTTCACTCATCACCACTACGCACGCCGCCCGTGGGCGCGACCGATGTCCCACTGGTCGATGGGTTGGCTGCCGCTGTGGTCCCGGTTGGCGTCGCGGGCACCGGGTCTGGCGAATCGATTTGCACGCCTGCCGTTGACCAAGCGGCTGGGCGGGATCGCCGCCGAGCGCGAGGCGCCGACGTTCGCCACCGAGTCCTTCACCCAGTGGTTCTCCCAGCGGAGTCGATCGTCGCCAGGCAAACAGCAAGCCGGCAATGGAGTGTCGCCAAGTGAACCGCGGACCGGCGGTGGACCGTCGTCTGGCGGACGGCCGGCCGGCGGTGGATCGTCATCAGGTGGGCGGCAGGTCGGGGGTGGGGTGTCGGCGGGCGGATCGAAGGTTGTGTTGTGGCCGGATACGTTCACCAATCATCTGGCGCCTGAGGTTGGGCGGGCGGCGGTCGAGGTGCTCGAGGCGGCTGGGTTCGAGGTGGTGTTGCCGGACAAGCCTGTGTGTTGCGGTCTCACCTGGATCTCGACCGGCCAGCTGACGACGGCTCGGCGCGTTCTCAACCGATCGCTCCGGGTCCTCGCGCCGCATCTTGCCGCCGGTACGCCGATCATCGGGCTCGAACCGAGCTGTACGGCGGCCCTCCGGCATGACGCACCTGATCTGATTGCCGACAATCCACTCGTCGACAAGGCCGCGCGGGCGACGCGGACCTTCGCCGAGTTCCTGGTCGAATCGGGCTGGGAACCACCGCACGTCGGGGGAGCGGCGCTGGTCCAGACCCATTGCCACCAGCACGCCGTACTGGGTTTCGACGCCGACCGCCGGTTGATGTCCGCGGCCGGCATCGACGCGACCGTGCCCGACTCGGGGTGCTGCGGTCTGGCCGGCAACTTCGGCTTCGAACGCGACCACTACGAGGTCTCGAAGGCGATCGGTGAGCGCGTCCTCCTCCCCGCCGTACGATCGTTGCCCGAAGCAACCGCTGTCCTGGCTGACGGTTTCAGCTGCCGCACGCAGATCACTCAGGGCACTTCACGCCGGCCCCAGCACCTCGCCGAACTCCTCGCCGCGGCGCTGCCGCCACACCGCGAGTAGAGGCCCGGCCGGATCGCACGCTCAGACTTGGGGGCCTGCGCGGCGATCACCAACACCACCGCACAGAACGCCGCCGAGAGTCGCGTGGGTGAGGTTGGGTGGCGTTGGGCGTGCCCGGGACGAGCCACTCGGGGATGCCGCTCGGCTGGGGAGGTCCGACTCGGGGATGCCGCTCGGCTGGGGAGATCCGACTCGGGGATGCCGGTCAGCTGTGGAGGCCCACTCGGGGAGCCGGTCAGCTGGGGAGGTCGCGGTCGAGGTGGTCGGCGTGGAAGAGCGCTTGGTCGAGGAGTTTGCGGACGTGGTGGTCGGCGGCCGAGTAGTAGACGAACGTGCCCTCGCGGCGGCCGCGGACGAGGCCGGCCAGGCGGAGTTTGGCCAGGTGCTGGCTGACGGCCGCGGGCGCGGCGCCGGTGAGTTCGGCCAGGCAGGCGACCGACGACTCGCCCTGGAGGAGCGCCCAGAGCACGCGGATCCGGGTCGGGTCGGCGAGGAGGCGGAAGGATTCGGCGGCGAGATGCACCTGCTCCTCGTTCGGCATCTCGAAGTCCTCGATCGACGCATGCATGCTCGGAACTCTACCGTCCATCTGCTTACTTGCGTATATGCATGGATACGCAAGTAGCATGCTTCCATGAACCAACGGCACGAACCGACAGCCGGCCACGAGCACGATCACGGGCCCGGGCACGGACACGAGCACGAGCACCGCGACGAGCACGGGTACGGATACGTGCACGAGGATCGGCGCGGGGACGAGCGTGGGCACGGGGACGAGCGCGGAGACGGTCACGGGCACGGGGATGGGCACGGGCACGGGGACGAGCGCGGGCACGGGGATGGGCGCGGAGACGGACACGGGCACCGGGACGAGTACGGGCACGGGGATGGGCGCGGAGACGGACACGGGCACCGGGACGAGCACGGGCTCCGGGACGAGCACGGGCACGGGGATGGGCGCGGAGACGGACACGGGCACCGGGACGAGTACGGGCACGGGGATGGGCGCGGAGACGGACACGGGCACCGGGACGAGC
>NZ_JBVJHF010000008.1:0-58156 GCF_055586945.1 Kribbella sp. NPDC048837 | reverse complement strand
GCACGGGCTCCGGGACGAGCACGGGCACGGGGATGGGCGCGGAGACGGACACGGGCACCGGGACGAGTACGGGCGCGGGGATGGGTGGGGGCGTGAGGTTGGGCATGGGCACGGCCATGGGCATGGGCGGGCGGGGCGGGGCGAGTGGTGGGGGCCGGTGGGGTGGGTGGCGGGGGTGGTCCGGCCGCACCGGCACGATGTTGCGGAGTCTGTGGATGCGGCGCTCGAAGGGAGTGCGGACGGGATTCGGGCGGTGAAGGTCAGCTTGGCGGGGCTGGGGGTGACGGCGATCGTGCAGGGGCTGCTCGTCGCGGTCACTGGGTCCGTTGCGTTGCTGGCCGATACCGTGCACAACTTCTCGGATGCGCTGACGGCGGTGCCGTTGTGGGCTGCGTTCGTACTGGCGCGTCGGCCGGAGACTCGGCGCTACATGTATGGGTACGGGCGGGCTGAGGACCTTGCTGGGATCTTCATTGTGGGGATGATCGCGTTGTCGGCGGTGGTCGCCGGGTACGAGTCGGTGCGCCGGCTGATCGATCCGCAGCCGCCGGGGCATCTGGTCGCGTTGATCACCGCCGGGCTGGCCGGATTCGCGGGCAACGAGCTGGTCGCCGCGTACCGGATCCGCGTCGGCCGCCGGATCGGCTCAGCGGCGTTGGTGGCGGACGGGTTGCACGCTCGTACGGACGGGTTCACGTCGCTCGCGGTCGTGCTCGGTGCGTTGGGTGTGCTGGCGGGATTCCCACTGGCCGACCCGCTCGTGGGGCTCGTGATCACGATCGCGATTCTCGTCGTACTGAAGAGTGCTTGGACGGACGTGTACCGGCGGCTGATGGATGCGATCGACCCGGAGTTGCTGACCGCGGCCGAGGCGACTCTCCGCGGTACGCCCGGGGTCACCGCGATCGAGGACCTTCGCCTCCGCTGGACCGGACACCGCATCCGCGCCGAGACGAGCGTCCTCGTCGACCCGGCCCTCACGCTCGCCGACGCTCACGCGATCGCGCACGACGCCCATCACCGCCTGTCGCGCTCGTTGCCCAAGCTCCACACCGCCACGGTCCACGTAAGCCCCGCCAACCACTAACCCACGCACAACTGTGAGGGAGTTAGGTGAGGAGGCGGAGGGCGGTGAGGGTGTACGCGCGGGCGGCGGTGAGGAGCTCGGAGATCGCGACGGACTCGTCGGCGCGGTGGGCTTGGGTGGTGACGGAGCCCGGGCCTAGGACGACTACGGGTGCGCCGAGGTCGCGGGCGATGTAGCCGCCGTCGCAGGCGGCGGTCCAGCCGGCTAGTGGGAGGGCGGGACCGCCGGCGTCTACGCGGGCTGTCTCGGTGATGCGGACGAGGTCGGCGTTGGCTGGGGTTTCGAAGGCGGGCATCTCCATGGGCATGTCTAGGTCGACTGTCAGTCCGCGGTCCTCTAGGTGGAGCTCGGCGACGCATTGGCGGAGGTCTTCGAGCACGGTGGCGGGGGACTCGCCTGGGAGCAGTCGGCGGTCGGCGACGATCACGCACTCGGCTGGCACGATCGAGCCGCCGGTGCCGCCGTTGATCTGGCCTACGCTCCAGGTTGCCGGGCCGAGGAGGGGGTGCGGGTCGGCGGCGACTGTGGCGTGCAGGCGTTCGATCTCGGCGACGATGGCGGAGGCTCCGTAGATGGCGTTGGCGCCGTCGTCGGGGTTGCCGGCGTGGCAGGAGCGGCCGTGGATGGCGACGCGGAGGTAGGAGTCTCCGCGTGCGGCGATGATTGTCTGCAGGTCGGTCGGTTCCGCGGTGATGCAGCCGATGAAGGGTCGCTCGGTCTCGGCGACGTACGCGCGGATGCCCTTGCCGGTCTCCTCCTCGTCGACCACGGCGGCGAGCTCGACCGGTCCGCTCAAGGAGCATCCGCGGAGGGCGGCGAGGGCGATCAGCGCCGCCGCGAGGCCGCCCTTCATGTCGGAGGCCCCGCGGCCGTAGATCCGCCCGTCGCGGATCTCCCCGCCGAACGGGTCCGTCGTCCACCCTTCCCCAACCGGCACGACGTCCGTGTGTCCAAGCAACAACAGTCCCGGACCACCGCCAACAGAACCGTTGCCCCCAGCACCTTTATCCCCGCTGTCGGCTCCGGCTGCAGCACCAGGACCGGCTCCGGCTGCAGCACTGGCACCGCCTCTAGCACTGGCACCGGCTGGAGCATCGGGCCCGGTTCCGGTTGCAGCACTGGCACCGCCTCCAGCAAAGGCACCGGCGCCGGCTCCGGGACCGGCCCCGGTCGCTGCACTGGCATCGGCTCCGGCACCGGATCCGGTGTCGGCGGCACGGTTGTCCTCGGTGTCCGTGGTGCCGGGGCTGGCGTGGTTGTCGGTGAGTGTGATGGTGAGGTTGTCGCGGCCTGGCTCGACCTGGGTCGTCGTCACGGTGAGGCCCAGGGTGCGGGCGGCTGCGGCGAGGACTGCGACGGTTGGCGCCTCTTCGCCGGGTGGGTTCTGGCCGTGGGCCTGGAGGAGGGCGACGGTGACGCGCACGAGGAGGTCCTCGTCGATTCGGTCCAGGATGGCCTGCTCGGTGGGCGTTACGTTCATGCCGCCCTAGCCTAGGCTGACCTCCTCGCCAGAGCCGGAGTCCGCGGCCAGGTACGCGCGCCAGCCGCCGTACGATGTGATGTCGCGGGACGGATCCGCCGCGTCGGCGGTGCACACGAAGCCGAGGACCTGGCCGCCGTCGGACAGCTCTACCGGACCGATCGCGAGTGGTGGAGCGATCGTTGCGAGGAAGCCGCCGAGTTCGGCAGCCGGCATGCTCCAGAGTTCGACCTCGAGGCCAGGCCCGTCCGAACCAGAGCTGCCTGGTCCGCTGTGACCTGAGATGCCGAGCCCGTCCTCACGGGCGGGGCCGTCGAGGTTGGGCACGGTTCGAGTCAGGCCGGGGCGTGGTCCGTCGACCAGATACATGCGGTACGACGGAGCCGTGCGCGCAACCCGGTCGAGGCGGGCGCCCCGTCGGACGAGCTCGGCGTTCAACGGTTGCCCGCTCAGGTGTGCTCCGGCGACTGCCAGCAGAATCTCGCCGTCCGCCGACCCAACACCCGCACCCCCGACGTTCGCCGGCCCATCCTGCTCGCCGGACCACGTGGCGGCGAGGTTGATGACGACCTCGTCGTGGCCTGCGGGGGCCAGGAGTTGGATTCCGAAGGGGAGGCCGTCGGGGCGGTCTGGGCCGGGGAAGGCGATGGCGCAGAGGTCCAGGAGGTTGACCATGTTCGTGAAGCGGCCCAGGCGGCTGTTGACGGCTATCGGGTCCGCCGCGACCTCGGCCAGGGTCGGATGGTCGGGCGTCACCGGCAGGAGGAGTGCGTCGAGTTGCGTCCACAGATGTTCGCTCGCGCGGGCGAGTGTCGCGAGGCGGTCGAATCCGGCGAAGGCCTCCGCGGCGGTCAGGGACGCACCCTGACTGACGATCGCGCGGACGGTCGGGTCGACAGCAGGATCGTCGACAAGCTTCGAGCCGAAGGCGAGCCACCGCTCGGCGAGCCACGGCCCGGAGTACAGCAACTCCGCCGCCTCGAGCAACGGCCGTACGTCGACCTTGACCACCTCACCGAGCCGGTGCGCCTGATCGAGCGTCGCCTGCCAAGCCACCTCATGCTGTGGAGACAGGTCCAGCCCCACATCAGGCACCCCGATCACCGCCGAGGCGCGGGCCACCCGACCCGGCCGGGACCGGGGCAGCGACGAGACTCGCCGCGACCAGGCGTCGTCCGGGTCGAAGGCAACCATCACGTCGAACACCCGCCGCGCCGTAGCCACCGACCGAGCCATCACCGTCACGCAGTCGAGCGACCGGCACGCCGGTACGACGCCACGCGCGGACACGATCCCGCGACTCGGTTTGATGCCGACAATCCGATTGAAGGCAGCCGGTACCCGGCCACTCCCCGCGGTATCCGTGCCGAGCGCGAAGTCGACCTCCCCACGGGCGACCGCGACCGCGCTGCCCGAACTCGATCCACCCGACACGTGCTCGGCCGAGTAGACCGAGTGACAAGCGCCGTACGGCGACCGCGTCCCGACCAGCCCGGTCGCGTACTGGTCGAGATTCGTCTTCCCCACCGGTACGGCGCCGGCCGCCAGCAGCTGATCGACCACGAAGGCGTTGGAGGTCGCCGGCGAGGTGTTGCGCGGATCGCCCGCGGTCGTCGGCACACCGGCCAGGTCGATGTTGTCCTTCAACGCCATCGTGAGTCCGCGCAGCGGACCGGGTGCGGGCTCGATCGGGTCGACCCGCGTGATCCAGACAGGGTTGTCGTTCATGCGCCCCACCTCGCCCGCTCGGCCTCGAACGCCGCTCGTCGTTTCGCGCGCACGGTCGCGATGTCCACGGGTGCCTCCTGCTCGATCCGGCGTACGTCTGCGATCGAGAACGTGGCCGGGGTGACCCGCAGGTCCGCCCGACCGGCCGCGATCTCGGCCCGTTCGTGGGCGAGTTGCTCCGCGCTCACCGGGGTGAAGCGGATCAGGTCGAACTGCCGCAACAACCAAGGATGCTCGTCGGTTGCCGACAATCGCCAGATCGGGACCGTCCGCCCGACCAACTGGTAGCCGCCGGGTCCTTCCATCCCGTACACGCACAGGTAGACGCCGCCGATCCCGACCGCGTTCTGCGGCGTCCACGTGCGCGCCGGGTTGTACTTGGTCGTCACCAGCCGGTGCCGCGGATCGATCGGTACGGCGACCGGCGCGCCGAGGTACACGTCACCCAGCCCGACGACCAGGTACGTCGCCTGCTGCATGATCTCGAACACCTCGTCGCGCTGCCGCAGATCGTTGACCCGCCGGATGAACTCGACGTTGTCCGGGCACCAGGGCGCGTCCGACCGGACCGAGGTCGCGTACCGGCGCATCGCCTCGTGGGCCTCCGGGTGGTCGAACGCGATCGGCAAGGTCACCTCACGCGCCGGCAGCACCACGGTTTCGGGATCGTCCAGCCCGGCGGCGAGGAACGCGAGTCGCTCGGCGAGTTCGGTCAGTGTCAGCCGTGCCGAGTCGACCGCCACCAGCATCGACCGCACACCCTCGACGATCTCCGTCACGCCGCCCGGCAGGTCGGCGCGCAAGGACTGGGCCAGCAGGTGGATCCACACCCGGACCGTGAGATCGAGCTCGGCCGGTCCCGCCTCGACGAGCAGGTGCCGCTCGCCCGCGCATCTGATCGTGTACGGCGGCGCCGTGGCCGCACGCTCGCCGTGGTGCAGGGCCTTCGGACGGTCGGAGGTGCTGATCGGGGAGACGCTCTCCGCCGGGTCCTGCCGGAGATCACTCAGCCAATGACGTCGTACCCGGATCGCCTCGGTCGCCGCCGCTGGCGTCACCGGCACCAGCTGGACGGTGTCCCCGGCGCGGAGCTGCCCGAGCATCCACCGGTCGGCCTCGATCACCACGGCCGGTACGACGAAGCCGCCGAGCGACGGACCGTCCTTGCCGACGATGACCGGAGTATCGCCGGACAGCATGATGCCGCCGACCGGGTACGCCGAGTCGTGCACGTTGGACGGATGCAGACCAGCCTCGCCGCCGTCGGTCCGGGCCCAGCCCGGCGTCGGACCGACGAGCCTGATCCCGGTGCGGTCGGAGCGATGGTCGACAATCCAACTGTTGGCAAAGAACTCGTCGACACCCTCAGGCGTGAGGTGGTCCGGAGCGCCATGCGGACCCGCGATCACCCGGACCTGCCAACTGTCGGAGAACGCCGGCAGGTCGACCGACAGCGGGGTGAGCAGGTTCTCCCGCCGGCCCAAGGGAAGTTGGTCGGCGGCCGCAAGGGCGCGACCCTCCTGACCACCGAAACCACCGAGTACGAACGTCGACCGGCTGCCGAGCACGCGCGGAACGTCCAGCCCGCCCTCGATCGCCAGGTACCCACGCAGACCCGGACCGTCGATCAGGCCCAGGTCGAGGGTGGACCCGGCCGGCAGCCGGACAACCAGGCCGGGGCGGAACCGGATCCCGTCGATCGTCGCATTGTTGACCGCGCCACCGACGCAGACCAGCCGATCCTCGTCACAGGTCAGCACCGGACCGCTGACCACACACTCCAGCCCGGCCGCGCTGTCCGGATTGCCCACTGCCGAGTTGACCAGTGCGAAGCTGAGTTCGTCGGCCGCGCCGGACGGCGGTACGCCGACGTCCCACAGGCCCGGCCGCCCGGCCAGGTCCTGGATCGTGGTCTGCGTTCCCGGTCTGATGATCGTGATGACGGCCACCGTCACCACCAGCCCAGGAGCTGGATCGGCGTCGGATTCCAGCCGTTGCAGGGATTGTTGATCTGCGGACAGTTGCTGATCAGCACCAGGATGTCCCGGCTGGCGGTGAGCTCGACGTACCGGCCGGGGGCCGAGAGACCGTCGTCGAACTTCAGGTCTCCGGTCGAGGTGACCGGGACGTTCATGAAGAAGTTGATGTTGTGGGTGAGCTGACGCTGCCCGATGCCCGCCGGTCCGCCGTACGTCAGGAAGGTCTGGCGGCAGGCGTGCTGGTGCCGCGTGCTCACGCCGTACCGGATGACGTTGCTCTCCTGGGAACACGCGCCGCCGACGGTGTCGTGCCGGCCGCAGGTGTCGTCGGAGATCACCGCGAGTTCGTCGAGCCGGGTCGACAGCAGGCGTGAACCTGTGGTCAGGAAGACGGCCTGCTGTTCGCGGATCGTGTCGAAGGCCGAGTACCGGTTGTCGATGTCGTGCGCGTCGTAGAGCAAGGTGTCGACTGCCTGATTGCCATGCAGGTCGACAATCTGCAATCGACCACCCGCCGGCACGGTGATCAGTGCGCCGTCGCCCGGCTCCACCACGGTGTCCAGGGCGGTGCGCGTCTCGATGATGGTCATGCGATCAGCTCCCGGGTCAGCTCGAGCGCACGGACCGCTTCCTCGCGCAGCTCGAGCTCCGTCCCATCGGCAGAGCGCAGTTCGAGCTGCTCCGTCCCGTCGGCAGCCGCGATCTGTACGGCGACTCCCGCGGCCGGCCCGTCGGACAACGGATGCGGCGCGGTGGAGATGAACACCAAGAGGTTCTGCTCCGCCCGCAGCGTGACACTGTCCCCGGCGTGCGCGTGGCCGGGAACGAACGCGAGCGAGGCCCGCGCGTCGTCCGCGATGCAGACCTTCGAGAAGAAGTTGATGCAGCCGTGCAGATCCACTGCTCCGAAACCGTGCTTGGCCAGTTCGAGCAGCAGTAGTTGCTCAGGGCGTCCGCCGGTGAGGCAGTCGTGCCAGTCGAGGGTGGACGCGACGACCGTCGCCAGCGCGAGACCGCGGTCGGACATGAGGACCATGCCGGTGCGGATCCGCGCGGACATCTGCGACTTCAGCGTGTCCGGGATGTTCAGCCGATCGAGCCGATCGGCGCCGATGATCAGCACCGACGCGTTCGCGCCGTCGGCCAACGCGGTCAGGGTGATGCTTCGTCCGGCGCGGACCGGTGCCGACCACGCCGCGTCAGCGGGGATCTCGTGGTTCATGCGCCGGCCCCTTCGGCGATGGCGGGAGTGGCGGCCGGGACCACCAGGCCGATCGAGGCGTGATAGGCGGTGCGCTGGGCCCGGTAGGCGATCAGTCCACCCACGGCCACGATCGTGAGAGTGATCAGCGGTAGATAGTGCAGATACCAGCCCGCGCCGGCCGGGTCGTACACCTCGGCACGCGGCCACCCGAGGTTGATCGCCATCGCGAGCCCGTAGGCGACCGCGACGATGTTGACAATCAGACCGAACCGTCCGAGCGAGAACAGCGGACGCCCGTCCTCGTCCTTCCCGGCGGCCGGTCCGTTGCCGGTCAAGCGCCGTACCAGCAGGGGTGCGGTCACCATCAGATACGCGATGTAGAGCAGCATGATGCAGACGCTGGCCAGGCCGAGGAACAGGCCCGCGTTGCCGAAGTTCACCACGAGGCAGACGCCGGCGAGGATCCCGGGCACGATGGTCGCCGCGACCGGCGTACCGGTACGGCGGGACACCTGGCGCAACTGACGCGACGCCGGCAGGACGTTGTCACGCGCCATCGAGAAGATCATCCGCGCGGCCGCGGTCTGGATCGCGAGCGTGCACACGCACACCGCGAGCGCGACATCGAGGAGCAGCAGCTTGCCGGGCGTCGTACCAAGGCGGCTGGTCAGCACGTAGGGGAGACCCTGCGTGGCGAGATCGCCGTCGGTCAGCGAGGGCGCGGCCATCAGCGCGGCGACGATGAGGAACGCGCCGCCGATCCCGGACGCGACGACGGCCCGGATGATCGTCCGCGGCGTGGTCGCCCGGGGCTTGTGCGTCTCCTCCGACAGTTCGCCCGCGCTGTCGAACCCGACCAGCACGTACGCCGCCATCAACGCCGAGATGAGCAGGGGTACGACGTACCCGGTGGTGCTGTCGAGGTTCGTCGTGTGCAGGACCACGGACGGGCCGCGCTCGGCCGTGGTTGTCAACAATACGACGATCAGAACGACGCCGACCAGCTCACAGGTGACGCCGACCGAGTTGACGACCGCGGTGATCCGGACGCTGGTCGCGTTGAGAATGGTCGTCGCCGCGAGCAGGAGACAGCCCAGGACGACAGCGTTCGCCGCGCCGTCCTTCGACGAGAGCGCCGGGTCGGTCCCGACCAGCTGGAAGCCGGACCAGACCGCGGGCAGTACGACCTGCAGCGCGATCGCCGCGGTGGCGAGCGTGATGATCTGCGCGATCACCATCGTCCAGCCGGCGAACCAGCCGATGACGGCGCCGCCGAGCCGCCGGGCCCATTGATAGATCGCTCCGGACAGCGGGTAGCGCGCGGCGAGTTCGGCGAAGCACAGCGCCACCATCAGCTGGCCGGCGAGGACAGCGGGCCAGGTCCAGAAGAACGCCGTACCACCGAAGCCGAAGCCCAGTCCGAACAGCTGGAAGACAGTGGTGAGGATGGACACGAACGAGAAGCCGGCAGCGAACGACGCATAGCTGCCGACCCGGCGCGAGAGCTGCTGGGCGTAGCCGAACCGGCCCAGATCCTCAGCGCCCAGTGCATCGGTGGTGGGCGAGGTCAGTGTTTCAGGGGTGGCTGACATTCCGGCCTCCGTCGGTTCGGCCCGGAACGCACACGGCACCCGGGGCCCTCAAGGCCTCCCGGGCTTTTGTCCCGCCGTGGAACGGCGCCGTCACGACGGCACCGTCTCCCCTCTCGGACCAGTCCTGCCGGTAGTGGCAGCGGAACCCTAGGGGCGCCCCGCCGTGGCGGCGGGTCTCGACCAGTTCAGGGCGTGCCGGTTTCGCCGGCCGTCCTCGGGTGTAACAGGTCGGTTAACGAATTCTCTCACCAAGTGGCGGGCAGGTGAGAGCACAGAGAGCCGGATAGTTGCCTAGGGCACCAACTCGTCCACGGAGCGGCGGAGGCGGGCGATGCCTTCGTGGATGCGCTCCGGCGGGGTCGACGCGAAGCACAGCCGCAGTGCGTCGTGGAACCGGCCGGTGGGGGAGAACGCCGGGCCGGGGATGAACGCGACACCCTCGGCCAGCGCGATCTCGAACAGTTCACCGGTGTCGACACCGTACTCCAGCGTGACCCAGAGGAAGAAGCCGCCCTCGGGATCGGTCCAGCGGGCGATATCGCCGAAGTTCTCCCGCAGCGCCGTGTGCATCGCGTCCTTGCGGCGCTTGTACTCGAGTCGCTGCGTGACCAGATGCTCCTCGAGATGACCACCGGTCAGGAACCCGGCGAGCAGCCGCTGGGCCGGCAGGTTCGTGCATGTGTCCATCGCCTGCTTCGCGTTGATCAGCAGGGGCTGCAGCTCCGGATCGGTGTCCACCCAGCCGACCCGCAGTCCCGGCGCGACGATCTTCGAGAACGTCCGTACGGCGAACACCAGCGGATCGCCCGCACCGAGCTCACGCAGCGACGGCAACGGATCCCCGGCGAACCGCAGCAGCCCGTACGGATCGTCGTCGATCACCATCGATCCCCAGATACGGGCGAGTTCGAGCAGCTGGTGCCGCCGCTCCAGCGAGAGTGTCGCGCCGGACGGGTTCTGGAACGTCGGGATCGTGTAGATCGCCTTCGGCCGCCGTCCGTCGAGGAGCCGGGGGAGATCGTCGACAATCATTCCGTCGACATCGACCGGGACCTCGAGCAGTTCGGCGCCGTACGACAATGCCGTCGCGCTGCCGTTCGTGTACGTCGGTGACTCGACGACGACCAGGTCGCCGGGGTCGACGAAGAGCTTGCAGAACAGATCGAGCCCCTGCATCCCGCCCGCGGTGATCGTGAGCCGGTCGGGGGTGGTCTCGTCGCTCGTCCCGCGCAGCATCTCGAGGAGCGCGTCGAGCAGCGGCGGATCTCCCTCGGTGGCCGCGTAGTCGTACGCGTCCGGGCGGCTGAGTTGTTCGGCGGCGATCGCGGCGAGGACCGCCGATGGGACCGCTTCGGCGGCCGGTGATCCCATCGCGAACCGCACGATGTCGTGCGTCTGCTTGTGCAGCAACGACGTACTCGAGTCGATCACCGAGCCGACCAGTCCGGCCACGCGGCCGGCGTACGGGAGCGTTCGCAAGGGACTACCTCCTGAAGGCGCGCGGTCCTGCGAGTCAGTGTGCGACCAGCGGAGGATTGTTGACAATCCTACGGACGCCTTCCTAGCCTCGACGCATGCCACCTCCCGCCGGGCGCCCCGTGATCGCGGTGCTCTGTGAGCGGTCGTCCGCCGGTGAGCTGCTGATGCCGCCCGGGCTCGACGGGCTGGGCGTCGACTTCCGGTTCTGTGATGCGTCCGGGCTGGGCGAGGCGGTGCAGGGAGCGCGAGGCCTGCTGTTGTGGGACTACTTCTCCACGGCGGTTCGGACTGTCTGGGCCGAGGCCGGGTCGGTGGAGTGGATCCACGTGACGGCGGCGGGCGTGGACACGCTGCTGTTCGACGAGCTTCGGGATTCCGATGTCGTGGTGACGAACGCGCATGGGGTGTTCGACCGGCCGATCGCGGAGTACGTGCTGGGCGCGGTGATCGCGCACGCGAAGGACAGCCGGCGGAGCCTGGAGTTCCAGCGGCGGCACGAGTGGCGGCACCGGGAGACGCGCAGCGTGCTCGGTACGAACGCGCTGATTGTCGGCACGGGTGCGATCGGGCGGGAGACGGCACGGCTCCTCCGCGCCGCCGGCCTGCAGGTCCGTGGGGCCGGACGCGTGGCACGGCCGGCCGACCCCGACTTCGGCGAAGTCGTTGCCAGCAGCAACCTGTCGGCCGCAGCGGCGTGGGCCGATCACCTGGTCGTCGCGGCGCCGCTGACGGACGCGACCCGCGGGCTGGTCGACGCCGAGGTGCTGTCGGGAATGCGGCCCGGTGCACATCTGATCAACATCGCCCGCGGTCCGATTGTCGACGAAACCGCGCTGCTGAAGGCTTTGCGCGACGGACGGATCGCGGCCACCCTCGACGTCTTCGATCGCGAGCCGTTGCCCCCCGACCACCCACTCTGGGATGCGCCGAACGTCACCATCACCGCCCACATGTCGGGCGACGTGATCGGCTGGCGGGACACGCTCTCGGCCCAGTTCGTCGCCATCCTGCGCCGCTGGCTCACCGGAGAACCCCTGCTGAACGTGGTGGACAAGAAGCTCGGCTACGTCCCGACGGGAGATCGATGACGCAGGCAACGGAACTGGTCGAGGGCTACCGGATCGGGACGATCTCGCCGGTGGAGGCGACGCGGGCGGCGCTGGACGCGATCGAGCGGTACGACGACCAGGTCAACGCGTTCGTCCTGGTCGACACCGAGGGCGCCCTCGCCGCCGCGAAGGAGTCGGAGGCCCGGTGGCATTCAGGGGAGCCGCTCGGCCCCGGAGACGGCGTACCGACCTCGATCAAGGACGCGTTGTGGACCAAGGGCTGGCCGACACTGCGCGGCAGCACGTTGATCGACGAGGCCGGCCCGTGGCTCGAGGACGCCCCGGCCGTCGCCCGCCTGCGTGAGACCGGCGCCGTGATCCTCGGCAAGACGACCACCCCGGAGTACTCGTGGAAGGGCGTCACGGATTCCTTCGCGTACGGCGTGACGCGCAACCCCTGGGATCCGGCGACGACACCAGGCGGTTCGAGCGGCGGATCGGCGGCGGCCGTCGCCCTTGGGATGGGCGTGTGGTCGGTCGGCACCGACGGCGGAGGATCGGTCCGGATCCCGGCCGCGTTCACCGGGACGGTCGCACTCAAGCCGACGTACGGGCTGATCCCGTTGTATCCGCCGAGTGCGTTCGGGACGTTGTCTCACGCCGGGCCGATGACGCGGACGGTCCGCGACACGGCCGCGCTGATGGACGTGATCACCGGGTACGACGCTCGCGACTGGTCCGCGATGCCGACGCCGGCCGGCTCGTTCCTGAGCGGGCTCGATGACGGGATCGCCGGCCTTCGGATCGCCTTCTCGTCCGATCTTGGTTTTGCTGACAATGACCCCGAGGTCGAAGAGCTCGTCCGCGCGGCGGTCGGGGTCCTCGCGGCCGCCGGGGCCGAGGTGACCGAGGTCGATCCGGGGTTCGCCGATCCTCTCGACGCGTTCCACGTGCTGTGGTGGTCGGGTGCCGCGAAGATCCTGTCGGCGCACGACGTCGACGATCGCGTCGATCCCGGACTGCGCCGGGTGGCCGCGCTCGGATCGGCGTACTCCGCCGCTGATGTCCTGCAGGCGACCAACGTCCGGATGGAGCTCGGGCAGCTGATGGGACGGTTCCACCAGCGGTACGACGTGCTCGTGACGCCGACCCTGCCGATCACGGCGTTCCCGGTCGGACAGGATGTGCCGGACGGTTCGGCGTCACCGGATTGGACGAGCTGGACGCCGTACACGTACCCGTTCAACCTCACCCAGCAGCCGGCGCTGAGCGTGCCGTGCGGGTTCACTCGCGCCGGACTGCCCGTCGGGCTGCAGGTCGTCGCGGCGCGGCACGCGGATGCGCTCACCCTGCGTGTCGGCCAGGCGTATCAAGCGGCCACCGATTGGCACCTGCGCACACCGACCTTGCAGTCGCGATGAGCAAGTACGCGCGGAACGAGATCTACACCCTGCTCCCGGCCTCCGCCCCGGCCGACTAGAGGCCGTTGCGGAAGCCGTCGCGCCAGGAGGCGTAGCCGGGCTGCCAGCCGAAGGTCGCCTTGGCCAGGCTGTTGTCCGCGCCGCGGATCTCGTTGAAGGCGGCGACCCCGACGTCGCCGACAGCGAGCCGGCCCAGCCAGGCCGGCACGTGCCGCGGCGGCTTGGCGCCGAGGATGCGGGCGAACTCCGGCAGCCACACCGCCGCCTGCGCCGGGTCGTCGTCGGCGATCTGGAAGACGCCGGTCGCGTCGCTCTCGATCGCCTTCACCGTCGCGTCGGCCGCGTCGTCGTAATGGATGAACGACCAGATCCCGGTCCCGTCGCCGATCAGCGGCAGCTTGCGCTTCTGGATCATCTCGACCATCGAGCCGCCCTTGCCGATGTCGCCGGTCGGCCCGTAGAAGCTCCCGTACCGCAGCGCGACCCCCTCGATCCCGTCGGCGTTCGTGACGACCGACTCGAGGTGCTTGATCCCGGCCATCGTCTTGCGCTGCGCCGGCACCGGATCGGGGTCCAGCGGATCCGCCTCGGTCTTCGTGGCGGATCCGCCGTGCTGCAAGTTCCAGCCGGCGTACGACTGGACGACGAACCGTCGTACGCCGGCAGCCAGGGATGCGGCGAGCAGGTTGTCGGTGCCTTCGGTGCGGAGCCGGTTCGTCAGCGCGAAGCTGTCGTCGAAGTGCTTCAAGTCGATCCCGCCCTTGAGCGCCGTCATCTGATGGACGACGACCTCCGGGCGGACCGACCGCACCGCGGCCGCGACCGCGCCGGCGTCGAGGCCGTCCGCGAGGACGACGTCCGCCCCGAACGCCCGCACCCCGGCCGCGCCGGACTCCGACCGGATCATCCCGGTCACCTCGTGCCCGGCCGCGACCAGCTGCGGCACCAACGACCGGCCCAGTCCGCCGGTCGCACCTGCTACCAAGACCTTCATGTCATTCCTCCGTCGTCTGTTGTTACGACCCGGAGGACACGCGCCGGTCCCGGCTTGTGACAGTGACGCCGATCACGTCTCCGAGGTGATCGTGAAGGCGGTCGGTCCGAAGGAGACGTTCTGGGTGACGTCGATGGTCAGCTGGTCCGCCGGCGGGTGGCAGCTGAGCGTGAGGACGAACGGCGTCTCGAGGAAGCGGATCGTCGCCACGAACCTGTCGCCATCGAGGTGAGCGCTGGAGACCACGCGCTGCCCGACCTGCGGGTCGGCCTCCTTGAGGACGCCGACCGAGTTGAGCTCCCGCCAGTCGCCGGGAGCACAGACGATGTCCACCGGGTCGGTCGCGCCCGGCTCGAGACCGGCGAACGTGAACGTGCCGGTGCCGTCCGGATCCAGCCGGACCGCGGTCAGCCCGGTCGCGTGGTCGTCGGTGAAACGGTAGGTCTGCCCGTTCCCGGCACCGGCACCCGCGGAACCGGTGGGTGGAGCCAGCTCCAGGCGCTCCGGCCTCGCGACCGGCGTGACCTCCTTGCCCTCGAGGGCCGGCAGCAGGTGGTCCCAGACGGTGTTGAGAATCGCCTGCATGTCGGTGGTCGCGCTGGTGATGATGAGCGCCGCGTCGAACGCCGGGAAGATCAGGCAGAACTGACCGAACGCGCCGTCGCCGCGGTACGTGTTGTGGCGACCACGCCAGAACTGGAAGCCGTACCCCTGCTTCCAGTCCGGATTCTCCTCGGTGTCGTTCGGCACCTGCTTCGAGGTCGCTGCCTCGAACCACTCGGCCGGGACGAGCTGCTTGCCCTCCCAGACGCCGCGCTGCAGCAGCAGCTGCCCGAAGGACGCCAGCGACTCGGTGTTGATGCTCAGGCCCCAGCCGCCGACCGTGATGCCCTCGGTCGACACCTGCCAGCTCGCCTCGGTCGCGCCGAGCGGCTCGAACAGCCGCGGCCGCAGGTAGTCGAGCAGCCGCTCACCGGTCAGCCGCTGCAGGATCGCGGACAACATGTACGTCGCGCCGCTGTTGTAGGCGAACACCGTGCCCGGCTCGTGCTCGACGTCGAGACCGAGGAAGACCTTGATCATCCGGCGGTCCCGGGACAGCGCCTCGACGGTGTCCTTGTCGTGACCGGTCGTCATCGTCAGCAGGTGCCGGATCTTCATCGCGGCCAGGTTGTCGCTGATCGTCTCCGGCAGTTCGCCGGCGTCGAAGAACGAGATCACCTGGTCGTCGAGCGACAGCAGCCCGGCGTCGATCGCGAGCCCGACCCCGGTCGAGGTGAAGCTCTTCGACACGGAGAACAGCAGGTGCGGGTCGGTCAACCGGTACGGTGACCAGGCCTCCTCGAGGACGACATGACCGTGCCGCAGCAGCATCACGGTCTGGATCTCCGGCGGGGCGGCGTCGAGCGCCGCGACGAATGTGTCGAGCGCGGCGGCCGACAACCCCTGGGCTTCTGGTGTACTCCGTGGAAGTCTGCTCACTCCAGGCACGCTATCTCCCGAACGGACAGATATCAGGTGAGTCCCGCCAGACGAGCAGCTGTGATTGTCAACCCGATCAAGGTCCCCGACGGCTTCCGCCCCACCGTCGAGACCGCGGTGACCGAGCGCGGCGTGGACATCGCGCTGTGGCTGGAGACGACCGAGGAGGACGCGGGAGTCACGATGGCCCAGCGGGCGATCAAGGACGCCGTCGACCTGGTCGTGGTGGCGGGCGGTGACGGCACCGTGCGCGTCGTCTGCGCCGAGCTCGCCGGGACGGACATCCCGGTCGCCGTCCTGCCGGCCGGGACCGGGAACCTGCTGGCCCGCAACCTCGGCATCTCGCTCGACCTCGACGCCGCGCTGGCCGAGGTGCTCGACGGCACCGAGCAGCGGATCGACAGCGTGCTGATCGAGGGCGACGAGCTGGCCGGCGACCGGTTCGTCGTGATGGCGGGCCTCGGGCTCGACGCGGCGATCATCGCGGACGCCCCGGACGACCTGAAGAAGCGCGTCGGCTGGGCGGCGTACGTCGTGTCCACGATCAAGAACCTGAACCATCCGTCCGTGCGGGTCGAGATCGCCGTCGACGACCAGCCGCCGGTACGCCGCCGCGCGCGGACCGTGGTGATCGGCAACGTCGGCACCCTGCAGGCGAACATCCCGCTGCTGCCGGACGCGGTCCCGGACGACGGGCTGATCGATGCCGTCGTCCTGACGCCGCGCCGGATCAGTCAATGGCCCCGGCTGGCGCTGAGCCTGGTGATCAAGTCGTGGCGCGAACAGCACATCCAGCGGTTCACCGGGAAGCGGATCCGGATCACCGCGGCGAAGACGGTACGACGGCAACTGGACGGGGACACGATCTCCGACGGTCGCACGCTGAGCGCGTCCGTCGATCCGTCAGCCCTGGTCGTGCGCGTGCCCTGACGGCTGCAGGTGGGCGAGCTTGTCCGGGTTCACGATGCCGTGGACGGCGGTGATCGCGCCGTCGGCGATGACGAACGACCAGACCGCGACGGTGCGGTCCGCGGCGTCGTGCATCCGCAGCGCCGGCTGACCGCCGACATGGGCCGGTACGACGCGGAGTCCCGAGGCGGCCAGTTTGGTGAACGCGCCGATCGCCATCCGGGCGACCTTGTCGCCGCCGTGGATCGGCCGCGGGAACGCCTGGCCCTTGCCGCCGCCGTCTCCGGTGAAGGTGGCGTCGGGGGTGAGGAGCTCGACGAGGGCCTCGAGCTGACCGTCCTCGGCGGCCGCGACGAAGCGCCGTACCAGCTCGTCGCGCTCGTGGGGTGACGGGTCGAAGCGTGGCCGATTGTCGGCGATCCGGCGACGGGCGCGGACGGCGAGCTGGCGGCAGGCGGCCGGGGTCTTTCCGATGATCGCGGCGAGGTCGTCGTAGGAGTAGCCGAAGACGTCGTACAGCAGGAAGACCGCGCGCTGGTCGGGGGAGAGGCGCTCGAGGACGACCAGGAACGCGGTGGACAGCGAGTCCGAGAGGGCGGCCCGGTCGGCGAGGTCGACGTACTCGTCGATGGCCGGCTCGGGCAGCCACGGTCCGAGGTAGGTCTCCCGCTGCCGGCGCGCCGATCGCAACTGATCGATCGCCAGCCGCGTGGTCACCGTGGTCAGGAACGCCTTCGGCGACTCCACCCGGTCCTCGCGATGGAGCCGCAGGTACGCCTCCTGGACGACGTCCTCCGCGTCGCCGAAGCTCCCCAGCATCCGGTACGCGATCGACAGCAGCAGTGGCCTGAGTTCCTCCATCACACCTTTCGAGACGATCGACGGTGTCTCCCGGTGACAGTGTCACAGGATCGGATAGCCGAACGTCTGCAATCGACATGAACACGATCACCTGGATCCTCACCGCCGCACTGGCTGTGGTCTTCACGATCTCCGGTGTCGCGAAGTCCACGATGTCTCGCGACCGCCTGATCGCCACCGGCCAGACGGGCATCGCGCCGTTCCCGATGCCCGTCGTCCGCGCGGTGGCGATCGCCGAACTGCTCGCGGTCGTCGCGCTGTTCGTGCCGTGGCTGACCGACACCGCCCGCGTCCTCACGCCTTTGGCCGCACTCGGCCTGGCCGGCGTGATGATCGGCGCGGCGACCTCGCACGCCTCTCTCCGTGAACCCAGATCAGTAGCCGCCAACACCACCCTTCTCGCCCTGGCCGCCTTCGTCGCGGCGGCCAGGTTCGCAACCCTCTAGCGCCGCGGGCCGGTCTTGTACCTGCCGAGCAGGCTCGCCGCGTCCGGTGTGGCTGCGGTGAGCTTGGCGGCACTGGCGAGCACCGGTTTCGTGGTGGTGAAGAGCCAGGTCTGGAACAGGCTGTCGAGCTGCTGTCCCGAGATCTTCTCGGCCAGTGCGATGAACTGGTCGGTGGTGACGTTGCCGTTGCGGTTGGTCTTCGCCCAGGTCCGCAGGATGCTGAAGAAGTCGGCGTCTCCGACGGCCAGCCGCAGTTGGTGCAACGTCATCGCGCCGCGGGCATAGACCGGGAACTCGAACAGGAAGTCCGGCCCGGGGTCGCCGATCGGCAACGTCCAGAACGGATGGTCCGCCGGGAACACGTTGTAGAAGAAGTCGAACGTCTCCTGCGCCGTGCCCGTTCCCTCGCGTTCGCTCCACAACCACTCGGCGTACGTCGCGAACCCTTCGTTCAGCCAGATGTGCTGCCAGCGGGCCACCGCGAGACTGTCGCCGAACCACTGGTGGGCGAGCTCGTGCACGATCACGCCCTGCCCGTTGACGGTGTCGGTGAAGAAGTCCCGCGCATAGATCGGCCGGGTCTGGTTCTCCAGCGCGAACCCGAGACCGTCGGCGTCGTCGACGATGCCGCCCGAGGCCGTGAAGGGATAGCGGCCGAACGTGTCGGAGAGGAACCCGACGATCTCGGTCTGCCGGGCGAACGACGCGTCGACGACCTCACCGGTGGTGGGTGGAGCGTCCGCGGCGCTGCCCACGATCCAGTCGTTCGGGTTCGGGGTGCTGCCGGCTGGCGGGCCCGGCACGGTCCAGCCGTCGAACGGATCCGCGTCGGCCTCGAACGACGTCGTACCGGCGCCGGTGGAGACGACGATGTCGTCCACGACGACGCCCGGAAGCTGGACCGCGTCGTCACTGGCGTAGGTGATCGACACCTCGACGTTCTTCCCCGCGTACGCCGACAGGTCGACCTTCCACTGCTCGTACCCGTCACTGCGGCCGCTCGCTGCCCACCAGGAGCCGGTGGACCCGGACGGTGTGCAAGCCTCGTCGGACTCCGCGGTCTGGTAGTGCTCGAGGAACGGATGCAGCTCGAGCCAGAACGGGCAGACCAGGCCGGTGTCCTGGCTGGTGTGGCCGTTGACATCGGGCAACGTGGTCCAGTCGTCCTGGCCGACCGTGTGCGCCTCGACGAACGCGTAGTCCCACCCCGCCTCGGTGTCCCGGGTGATCCAGAACGACAGGTTCGCCCCGGCCGCCGGCACGGTGATGGTCCGCGCCAGCCGCTTGTACGACGGCTCGCCGGTCGCCACCCGCTGCGAGATGGCGTACTGCTGACCGGTCCGCGGCACGGCCTCGTCGAACAGGTCCGGATCGAACGCGTCCCAGTACCGGATGCCCTGCTTCTGGTACGCACGCAGCTCGAACTGGCCGATCGTCGCGGTGGTCAGGTACGACGCCATCGGCTCGCGAGCGTCCCAGGTCCAGGTGGTCCAGCCGCGGCTGGTGCGCTTGTCCTCCAGGACGCCGTTGGCGACCGCCTCGAGCCCGGCCGGAACCGCGATCTTGAACGTGTACGCCGCCTTGTCGGTCGGATGGTCGTTCACCGGGTACCAGGTGTCCGCGACGTGCGGTTCGCCGATCACCACGGTGCCGTCGTCGGTGTGGACGAACCCGCTGCCGTCGCTGAGCGTCTCGGGCACACCGTCGTACCGGATCACCGCGGTGAAGTCCTTCGACTTGGGCAGCCCGGACCGTGGTTTGACGGTGAGCTCGTCAGCCGCGCGGGACCAGTCGGCCGGACGCCCGTTGACGGTGATCGAACGTACGGTGAGGCCCTGCAGGTCCAGGTTGAACCGGGACAGGTTCTGGGTCGCGCGGGCGCTGATCGTGGCGACACCGGTGAGCCGGTCGGTCGTCGGCGCGTACTTCACGTCCAGCAGGTAGTGCTTGACGTCGTAACCACCGTTCCCGTCGGTGGCGAAGTACGGATCGCCGGCGCCCAGAGCTCCCGGCGTGAATGGTGGTGTGTGATCGGACGCTGGTGCCGTCCCCGTCCCCAGACCGAGGCTCAGCGCCGAGACCAGTGCTCCGGACAGCAGCAGACTCGCTCGTCGGAACATCTCTCCCCCTCGGATGCGCTGTGCAATTGGTCAGCTTTCGACGCTACGGAGCACAGCGCATCCAGGGAAGGGTTCAGCGGGTTCAGGTCTGGATCAGTACGGCGACCGTCCGGGCCGGGACCGTGACCGTGCCGGAGGACGCGGTCCAGGTCGTCTGCTTCACGACCGGGTCCGAGCCCGCGGCCTGGACCGGGGACAGGGCCAGATTCGCGCCGGCCAAACCCGGGACCTGCTGGGTGACGGGGGAGCCGGTGGAGTTGAAGACGACCAGGACGCCCTTGAGGGCCGGGTCGACGTTCGGGCCGACGGTGTCGTCGACGCGCATCGTGATCACGCCGGGGGTCGCACCGCTCACCGGGAAGCTGAGCTTCGCGTTGATCAGATCGGCCGAGCCCAGCCGGAACAGCGGGGTCGAGAACCGCAGCTTCAGCAGATCGGCCGCGGCGGCGGAGGCGGTGGCGACGTCGGCCGCGGTCGGCTTCAGGGCCGGGTTGGCCAGGAGCGGCTTCATGTACGTCCACTTGGCCTCGTTGTCGGCCTTGGGTGGCAGACCGTGGCCGAAGCCGTTGTCGGCACCGGTCCAGTCGAGGGTGTTGAACCAGTCGCCCGAGTCGTAGGAGTTGCGGTCGAGCGACTTGCTCCGGAGCAGGTCGGCGCCCGCGTGCCAGAACGACGGGGTCTGGGCCAGCGCGGTCGTGGCCAGTGACACCGTGTTCATCCGGATCCGGTCCGGCATCGTCATCGATGTCGGCAACTTGTACGTGAGCGTGTCCCACAACGTCTCGTTGTCATGGGCATCGACGTAGGTGATCACCTCGTCCGGCTGGTCGGCGTACCCGGCCGGTGAACCGTTGTAGTCGACCTGATCGCCGCGGACGACGTCGCCCGAGGACGCAGACCGGAAGCTGAACGACCGCAGGTTGCCGGCCAGACCGAGCTGGATCAGGTCGGTGTCATGAGCGAGTCTTTGCGCTCGTTCGGTCGGCGTGCCGTTGATCGGGTCGCCGTTCGGGTCGCTCGCCTCGCCGGAGCCGAAACCCTGGATCCGCGGGTTGTCGTCGAACGGGCCGCCGCCGCGCACGCCGTCGCGGAGCCGGTCGGAGAACGTGCCGATCCCGGTGCCGCCGAGGTTGCCCTGCCGGGCCTGGACGAAGAGCGCGTCGTCGGCGACCTCGCCGAAGTTCCAGCCCTCGCCGTACACGTAGATGCTCTTACCGTCCACGCCGTCCTTGGCGAGCGTGAGCTTGTCGAGCGCGGCCCGGACCTTGAGCATGTTCGCCTTGCTGTGGTGGCCCATCAGGTCGAAGCGGAAGCCGTCGACGTGGTAGTTGCGGGCCCAGCTGACCGTGCTGTCGACCATGATCTTCTCGGCCATCGCGTGCTCGGTCGCGATGTTGCTGCAGCAGGTCGACGTCTCGACCTTGCCCGTCGCGTTCAGCCGCTGATAGTAGCCGGGGACGACCTTGTCCAGCACGGAGGTCGGCGCCTGACCGGCGGCCGGGGTGTGGTTGTAGACCTGGTCCAGCACGACCCGGAGGCCGGACTTGTGCAGCCCGCCGACCATCGTGCGGAACTCGGCGACGCGCGCCAGGCCGTCCTTCTGGGTCGCGTACGAACCCTCCGGCGCCAGCCAGTGGTACGGGTCGTAACCCCAGTTGAACCCGTCCTTGGCCGCCACTGCCGTCACGCAGGCCTGCTGCTGATCGGAGTCCGCCGGGAACGACGCCAGATCACAGGCCGGCGTCTGCTGCCCGGTCTCCGGGATCGACGCGATGTCGAACGTCGGCAGCAGATGCACGGTGTTGAGGCCGGCCGCGGCCAGCGAACGCAGGTGCTTGGTCCCGTTGCCGTCGTCCGCGAACGCCAGGTAGGTGCCGCGATGCGCGGCCGGCACGGTGCTGTCGTTGATCGAGAAGTCGCGGACATGCAGCTCGTAGATGGTCGAGTCGACACCCCGTGCGAGCTTCGGCGCCGGTGTCTTCGACCACAGCGCCGGCTTCCCGGCCGCGTCGTTCAGATCGACCGCGACGGAGTACGCCGAGTCGGTCGTGAGCGCCACCGAGTACGGGTCGGTGACGACGTTCGTCTCCACCTTGCCGGTCGACGGCGCGTAGACCTTGACCTCGTACCGGTAGGAGGCGTTCTTCCACGACGGTGATCCATCCACGGACCACGAGCCGTCGTTGCCGAGCCGCATCGGCACCCGGCGCGAACCGACGAGCAGCGTCACCGCCTGGGCGGTCGGCGCCCACAGCGTGAACGTCGGCGCGTTGCCGTGCCAGGTGACGCCGTACGAGCGTCCGGTCGCACTGCCGTAGACGTCGTCGAGCACACCGGGTATCTGCACACCGGTTGCGTCCAGCAATCGTCCGGCATCGTCGTACTGCGCCAGCCCGAGCTGCCCGGTCAAGATCTTCTTGGCATCACCATGGTCGAGTCTCAGCGCGGTATAGCCCTCCAAGGCCGGGAACTTGGCCAGAACCGACGCAGGGATCCCAGCCGGGTCGTAACGCAGTCCGGACGACGTACCGCCGATGTCGTCCGCGTCGACCTTCAGCGAGCCGTCGGTCGACCAGTGCAGCCGCCAGCGCGACCGCTCCGGGTGGGCAACCGCCGGTACGGCGAGCAGATCCTTCGTGAGCCAGTAAGCCTTCGCCTGGCTGAGGTCCGGCTGCGCACCCGGCCGGGAGGTCGTCACCGTCAGCATGTGGGTCGCGATGACGTAGGAGAACGTGACCACCAGTCCGTCACCCGGAACGGTGAACGGGATGTTGGGACCGTTGCGAACCCCGCCGGCGCCGTAGTTCTCGTCGAAGGACAGGTTGTGCGCGACCTTCGCCTCATAGCTGCCCGCTCCCAACTCGCTGGTGGACCAGGTGTAGGTCCCGTCGCCGTTCTCGTCGGTCAGCCAGGGTCGCATGCACGACGGGTCCCAGTCGCCCGGACAGCCCAGCTCGGACTGGAACGAGCCGGGCACGGTGATGATCGGCCCCTCGGCACTGGACGTCACGAAGTGCCGGCCTTGCTCGTAGTAGAAGGTGACCGGAGTCCCGGGTGCCGTGTAGGAGATGTTGGCACCGTTCTGGACGCCGCCGGCGCCGTAGTTCACGTCCCAGTTCTTGTTGAGTGCCGCCTTGTAGGCGTGCTCACCGGCCGGGCTGGTGTAGGTGCCCTTCCACACCTTGTCCTTCGGGTCGAGCGTCAGCTGTGCCTGGTCGCAGTCCGGAGACCAGTCCGCCGCGCAACCCATCTCGCTGTTGTGATCACCGGGCACGCTGACGTTGGCGGGCTGTACGACGGGACCAGTGCCGCCACCACCGCCGCCACCCGGCGTGGGAGCGTCGCCGACCATGCCGTACGAACCGGACACCGAGTAGTTGCCCCACGCATCCCGCAGCACGGCCCGGTACTCGAGCAGGGTCCCCTTGGGCAGCCCGGACACGTCCTGGAACACCCGGTACGGCGCGTTGTCGTCGGAGCCGAGCCGCTGCCAGGCCGTCGTACCCACCGGGCGGTAGCCGAAGGTCACGGTCACCGGAGTGTTCTCGGGCACGGCCGCCGCGATCTCAGCACGACCGCCGACCGTCGCACCGAGCTCCGGCGAGCTCATGTAGACCGCCGGCGCCTTGGACCGCGACGGCACCTTGCTCTGTGCCTGGTACACGGTCACCGACAGCGGTGCCTGGCTGAGCAGCACCCTGCCCTCACGGTCGGTCTTGACCGCCTTGGAACCGCCATAGACCGGCTTGAGCGAGGTGTTCGGACCGTACGTCGGAATCGTCGCGGACGCGGCCGTGGTCGAGTTGTTGGCGACCACCAGGTACTCGACGTTGTCGGCGCCGAGCCGGCTGAACGCGTACAGGCCATTGGTGTTCGAGGAATACCGGTGCACCTGGCGACCGTCCGCCAGTGCCGGGTACTTCGCGCGCAGCTGTGACAGCGCCGCGATGTGCTTGTACATCGGCGCGTTGACGTCGTACCGGTCCTTGCTGCCGATCGTCGTCGTACCCGTGCCGTCGACGACCTCGTCGTCGGTGTAGTCGGCGGTCTTGGTCGCGAACATGTCCTGCCGCGCGTCCTTGTCACCGCCCGGGCCGGTGAAGCCCTGCTCGTCGCCGTAGTAGACGACCGGCTGACCCCGGGTCAGGTACATCAGCGAGTGCGCGAGCTTGTCCCGCGCGAGCAGCTCCTGGCCGTTCGCGCCGCCCTGCTTGATGAACGTGCCGACCCGGCCCATGTCGTGGTTGCCGAGGAACGTCGGCAGCTGGTACGCGTTCGAGTCCGCGTCGGTGTAGTAGTCGTCGTTCGCGTAGAGGTCCCGCAGCTTGGTGCCCGAGTCGCCCTTCGCGTAGGCGACCGCGCTCTGCTGGAAGCCGAAGTCGAGCGTGGCCTGCAGCGCGCCCTTCGTGGTGTACGTCGACATGAACGTCGGGTTCGCGTCGAACACCTCGCCGAACATGAAGAAGT
The DNA here is from genome assembly GCF_055586945.1 of Kribbella sp. NPDC048837. Taxonomy (NCBI): domain Bacteria; kingdom Bacillati; phylum Actinomycetota; class Actinomycetes; order Propionibacteriales; family Kribbellaceae; genus Kribbella; species Kribbella sp. NPDC048837. Next base: position 33,858 of record NZ_JBVJHF010000008.1, on the reverse strand, counting down.
CCTTCGACCCGGCACTCTTGGCCGCGGCCAGGATCGCGGGGGAGAACTTCTGCCAGAACTCGATGTTCACGTGCTTGACGGTGTCGATCCGGAAGCCGTCGATACCGAACTCGGCCCAGGTCTTGTAGACGTCGATCATCCCGTCCCGCACCCGCGGCTGCTCGGTGAACAGGTCGTCCAGGCCGACGAAGTCGCCGTACTCCGCGCTCTCGCCGGCGAACGTCGAGTCACCGCGGTTGTGGTACAGCGTCGGGTCGTTCAGCCAGGCCGGCACCTTGACGTTCGCGTCGGCCTCGCTGTGGAAGAACGGCTTGTTGGGGAAGGAGGTCTGAGCGTCCATCGGTGGGAACGTGTCGCCACCGGCGTACTGCTTGTCGTCGAACACGTTGCCGGACGCATCCTTGTACGGCGACGTGGACTTCGGGATGTACCCGTACTGGCCGGACTCGTAGTCGATCACGTCCGCGGTGTGGTTGGTGATGATGTCGAAGAAGACCTTCATCCCCTTGCGGTGCGCCAGCGTGATCAGCTGCTTCATGTCCGCGTTGGTGCCCAGGTGCGGGTCGATCTGGGTGAAGTCGGTGATCCAGTAGCCGTGGTACCCGGCGCTCACGTTGGCGCCCGTGCCCTGCACCGGCCGGTTCTTGAACGACGGCGTGAGCCAGATGGACGTCGTACCGAGCGACTTGATGTAGTCGAGCTTCTGGATCACCCCGGGCAGGTCGCCACCGTGGTAGAAGCCCTTGTCGGTCGGGTCCAGGCCGGTCTGCAGCCGGTCGCCGGTCAGGCCGCCGGCGTCGTTGGCCGTGTTGCCGTTGGCGAAGCGGTCCGCCATCAGGAAGTAGAACCGCTCCTTGGTGAGGTCCTTGCGCAGACTCGGTGACGCCAGCGTCTTGTCCGCCGGGGTCACCGCCGAGCCGGCCAGGTCCACCGGCTTCACGGTGACGACGTGGCTGGTGTCGTCGTAGCTGAACGCGAGCTTGGCCGGCCCCTCGATCCGCAGCGGGATGTTCGGGCCGTTCAGCACGCCGCCGGCGCCGTAGTTCTCGTCCCAGGCCTTGTTGACCGTGACCTTGTACTCGTACGAGCCGGCCGGCACGTCGAAGACCTTCGTGTACGGCGCTGCCGCACCGAGACTGGTCGCGTCACACCCGGGGTCCCAGTCGCCCGGGCACCCGAGCTCGCTCTGCAGCGACCCGGCCAGCGTGATCACCCGCTCGGCGGCCACCTGGGCCGGCGCGGACGACGCCGTACCGAGTCCGAGAACGATCACCGCCGCCGCGGTGAAGCCTGCCGTCCAACGCCTGAACCCGCGCATAACGGTTCCCCTCCCAGCCGGTGACCCTGGGCGGACGCTAACTCGCAACGTTCACCGTGAGGAGGGCTCGAATGTCACGGTAAGGTCACGAGGTCCGGGAGGGTGGTCTCGATCGGGGTGTGCAGGACTGTGGTGGCCTCGTCGTCGTACGGGGTGGCCTGGGCGTTCAGGATGATCAGCGGCTTGCCGGCGGTGAGTGCGATGTCGCAGAGGCCGGCTGCTGGGTAGACCTGGAGGGACGTGCCGACGGCGAGGAAGACGTCGGCGGATTCGGTGGCCGCGACTGCACGGTCGAGTACGGCGCGGTCGAGGGACTGACCGAACGAGACGGTCGCCGACTTCAGTACGCCGCCGCACACCTCGCAGGCCGGGTCCTGGTCGCCTGCGTCCAAGCGGGGGAGGACGTCGGCCATCAGGATCCGGCGACCGCAGGCGAGGCAGTCGACGGACCAGACCGTCCCGTGCAGCTCGTGGACGAGGTCCGGGGACGAGCCGGCCTTCTGGTGCAGGCCGTCGACGTTCTGGGTGATCAGTCCGGTCAGGCGGCCCTGGCGTTCGAGCTCGACCAGGGCCAGGTGGCCCGGGTTGGGCTCGGCGGTCCAGGCCGGCGCGGCCAGGCGGTGCTTCCACGCCTCCACGCGGACCTCGCGACTGGCGACGTACTCGTCGATGTCGAACATCGCCTGCGCCGCCGGGTTCTTCGTCCACAGTCCCTGCGGGCCGCGGAAGTCGGGGATCCCGGACGCGGTCGAGATCCCGGCTCCGGTGAGTACGGCGATGCGGTCGGCGTCGATCACGCCTCCGACCGTAGCGGCTCCCACTCGGTCGCCAGTACCGACATCATGATCTCGTCCACCCACTCGCCGTCCCACAGGAGCGCGTCGCGGAACCGTCCCTCGACCACGAAGCCGGCCTTCTCGTACGCGCGCTGGGCCCTGGGGTTGAACGCGTACACACCGAGGCTGATCCGGTGCAGGCCGATCTCCTCGAGGCCGTAGCCGACGATCAGCCGGGTGGCCTCGGTCCCGAGCCCGCGGCCCTGACCGGCCGGCCCGATCAGGATCCGGAAGTTGCAGCACCGGTTGTCCGGGTCCCACTCGTTCAGGACGGCCTCGCCGACCACCTCGCCGGAGGCCTGGTCGACGATGGCCAGGTCGAGCCGGTCGGTCTGGTACTTCCGGGTCCGGTACCACTGCCGGGCCTTCTCCTCGCCGATCTCGCCGTGGCTCCCGGTCAGCCGGGTCACGTCCGGGTCGGCCATCGCGACGGCGAGCGCGTCGTAGTCACCCTCGTCCACCGGCCGGAGGACGACGAGCTCCCCGGTCAGCGTCGGCTTGTGCGCGAAGTCGGTCACAGCACGGAGTCTGTCAGTCGACCCGTCGAACGACATACGTGTTTTCGGCGGCGGACACCAACTCCTGCGAGCGCATCCGGCACCAGGCCGGGATGTCGGTGGCGGCCGCCGGGTCGTCGGCGAGCACCGTGACGGTGTCGCCGACGGCAACGGTCGGTAGCGTCTTGGCCAGGTTGATCACCGGGAGTGGACAGAGCAGGCCGCGGCAGTCGAGGTCGACGTTCACATCCCCACCTCCGCCCGGATCCGCTGGACCACACCAGGAACCACAGCACAGAACCGATCGATCTCGGCGTACGTCGTGCCGCGCGTCAGCGAGATGCGGACGTTTCCATGCGTCAGGACGCCCATCGCGGCGAGGACATGCGAGGGCTTCAGGGTGCTCGACGTACACGCCGAGCCGCTGGAGACCGCGAACCCTTCCGTGTCCAGCGCGGTCACGAGGGTCTCGCCGTCCACGTACAGACACGAGAACGTGAGGATGTGCGGCAGCCGGTCCTCGGGATCGCCGACCACCTCGACGTCGGGGATGTCGGCGGCCATCCGGCGCCGGATCTCGTCGATCCAGGCCCGGTGCTGCTTGTTCAGCTCCTCGGCCTCGCTGAGCCGGGCTTGCAACGCAGCGGCGGCCGCCAACGCGTTGGGTACGTCCGGGAAGCCGGGGGAGAGCCCGTCCTCGCGTTCGTCCATCGGCCAGGCCGGGGCGATCCGGGTCCGCTTCCGCACCGCCAGTAATCCGACACCCGCCGGTCCGCCCCACTTGTGCGCGCTCGCCGCCAACGCCGCCCATCCGGACGGTACGGCGTCGTGCCCGATGGACGCGGCCGCGTCGACGAACAGGGGTACGTCGCCACACGCCTCGACCGCCGCGTCGATCGGCTGCCGCGTACCGACCTCATGATTGGCGGACTGCAGCGCCGCCACGGCTACACCGGGTTGCCGGACCGCTTCGGAGAACGCCTCCAGGTCGACCCGCCCGGCCATGTCCACACCCACTTCGACGCCCGTGGATCCCGCCGTGTGCAGTACGGCGGAATGCTCGACGGCACTGTGGACGACGGTGCTCCCCACCCGCTTGCGGGCGGCCCCTATCGCGGTCAGTCCGGTGTGGACGGCCGCCGTACCCGAGGTGGTCAGGTACAGCTCGTCCGGACGCACTCCGACCGCGTCCGCGAGCACCGCGCGGGCGTTGTCCAGCAGCAGCCGCGCGGTCCGTCCCTCGTGGTGCAACCGGACCGGATCGGCCCACCCCGAATCGACTGCCGACAGCAACATTTCCCGTGCTGCCGGGTGTAACTGCTCGGCCGACGCCGCGTCCAGATACGCACGCTCACTCACACGGGAAACGCTAAGCCCTACCTCTGCGCAAGAACGCGAAAGGTGTCCAGTAGTGTTTGGTCGTCAGTCTCACTTGGGAAGGGAAAGGCGCCCCGTGGGTTCGAACGGCACGCCCGGAGTGGACGAGCGATCGGCAGGTCCTGCCGGCGCCACACGTCCGGCGAAGCGACGCCTGCTGGTCGGTAGTGCAGTGGTGTTCGGCACCCTGCTGCTGACCGGTTGCTCGTCGGAAACCACTGAGCAGTGGAAACGACTCGGTCTCCCCGAGGGCGCATCGGACCGGACCGAGGCCGTCCGAAGCCTCTGGATCGGCGCCTGGATCGCCGCGCTGATCGTCGGTGTATTGGTCTGGGCCCTGATCCTGTACGTCAGCGTCCGCTACCGCAAGCGCAACGACGAGGCACCCCGGCAGGTGCGGTACAACCTGCCGCTCGAGGTGCTCTACACGCTGGCGCCGTTCGCGATCATCGGCGTGCTCTTCTATTACACCGTCGAGCACGGCGACAAGATCACCGCGATGTCGAACGCCCCGCAGCACACCGTCAACGTGGTGGGCCAGCAGTGGCAGTGGACCTTCAACTACAAGGACACCGTCGACGGTCAGCAGGGCGTCTGGGAGACCGGCACGATGGACAAGCCGGCCACCCTGTGGCTGCCGGTGAACGAGTCGGTCCACTTCGACCTGAACTCGCCGGACGTGATCCACTCCTTCTGGGTGCCGGCGTTCTACTTCAAGCTCGACGTCATCCCGGGCCGGACCAACAAGTTCGAACTGACCCCGACCAGGATCGGCACCTTCGCGGGTAAGTGCGCCGAGCTCTGCGGGCTCTACCACAGCCGGATGGTGTTCACCGTCAAGGTGGTCAACCGGGACGAGTACGACGCGCATCTGCGCGAGCTGGCCGCCAAGGGCCAGACCGGCGCCGCCACCGGCGGCTCGGATGCGACGACCATTCCCGGTCACGGGGAGCAGGAGGGCGGCAAGTGACCGACTACGCCGAGCGCACCGGCGCTATCGGTGCTACTACCGCGCTGCCCAGGCGGCGTAGCAAGGGCCAGATCGCGGTCAAGTGGCTGACCACCACCGACCACAAGCTGATCGGCCACATGTACCTGATCACCTCGTTCGTGTTCTTCCTGATCGGCGGCGTGATGGCGCTGGTCATGCGTGCCGAGCTGGCCAAGCCGGGCCTGCAGATCGTGAACGAAGAGGTCTACAACCAGCTGTTCACGATGCACGGCACGATCATGCTGCTGCTGTTCGCGACGCCGCTGTTCGTCGGGTTCGCGAACGAGATCATGCCGATCCAGATCGGCGCCCCCGATGTGGCGTTCCCGCGGCTGAACATGTTCAGCTTCTGGCTGTTCCTGTTCGGCGGTCTGATCACCCTCAGCGGGTTCTTCACCCCGGGCGGCGCCGCCGACTTCGGCTGGTTCGCCTACGCCCCGCTGTCCAACGCCGTCCGCTCGCCGGGCATCGGCGGGGACCTGTGGATCATGGGTCTGTGGATGGCCGGTCTGGGCACCATCCTCGGTGCGGTCAACTTCGTCACCACGATCATCACCATGCGCGCGCCCGGGATGACGATGTTCCGGATGCCGATCTTCACCTGGAACATCCTGGTCACGTCGATCCTGGTGCTGATCGCGTTCCCGATCCTGGCCGGCGCGCTGCTGATGCTGGAGGCGGATCGAGCCTTGGGGGCTCACGTCTTCGATGCCGCGAACGGCGGGCCACTGTTGTGGCAGCACTTGTTCTGGTTCTTCGGGCATCCCGAGGTCTACATCATCGCGTTGCCGTTCTTCGGCATCATCACCGAGATCCTGCCGGTGTTCAGCCGCAAGCCGGTCTTCGGCTACATCGGCCTGGTCAGCGCGACCCTGGGCATCGCAGTGCTGTCAGTGGCGGTGTGGGCGCACCACATGTTCGTCACCGGCGCGGTGAACCTGCCGTTCTTCTCGTTCATGACGTTCCTGATCGCGGTCCCGACCGGGGTGAAGTTCTTCAACTGGATCGGCACGATCTGGGGCGGTTCGGTGTCGTTCGACACGCCGATGCTCTGGGCGATCGGCTTCTTGACCACCTTTCTCTTCGGTGGTCTGACCGGCATCATCCTGGCCTCGCCGGCACTGGACTACCAGCTGTCCGACTCGTACTTCGTGGTGGCGCACTTCCACTACGTGGTGTTCGGGACCGTGGTGTTCGCGATGTTCGCCGGGTTCTACTTCTGGTGGCCGAAGTTCACCGGGCGGATGCTCGACGAGAAGCTCGGCAAGCTGCACTTCTGGTTGCTGTTCATCGGGTTCCACACCACGTTCCTGGTGCAGCACTGGCTGGGTGTCGAGGGGATGCCGCGGCGCTATGCGTCGTACGGCGCGAACGAGGGCTTCACCACGCTGAACGAGGTGTCCAGCGTCGGTGCGTTCATCCTCGGCCTGTCGATGTTGCCGTTCTTCTACAACGTCTACAAGTCGCGCAAGTCCCCGCTGGTCGGTGTCGACGACCCGTGGGGTTGGGGCCGGTCGCTGGAGTGGGCGACCAGTTCGCCGCCGCCGCGGCACAACTTCGAGCGGCTGCCGCGGATCCGGTCCGAGAGCCCGGCGTTCGACCTGCACCACGCCGACCTCGCCCTGGCCGAGTACCCGGCCAACCGGGCCGGCAAGGACAACCTGCTGGACGCGGGTGAGGACCAGGGCCGGGTCGAGCATCTCGAGGAGATCGCGAGTACCGAGACCGAAGGGAAGGACAAGGCGTGAAGGTCGAAGCCTGGGTCTTCGGGATCCTGAGCGTGTTCGTGCTGGTGGTCACGCCGATCTACTGGCTGATGTCGGAGGACCCGACCGGGACCACCGCGCTGGTGATGACGTTCTTCCTGTCGCTGCTGGTCGCGTTCTACCTGAGCATCACCGCCCGCCGGATGGACGCCAGGCCGGAGGACCGCAAGGAAGCCGAGATCGTCGACGGAGCCGGTGAACTCGGCTTCTTCCCGCCGTACTCGTGGTGGCCGCTGTGGTGCGGCCTGACGCTGGCGGTCGTCGTGCTCGGCGTCGTCTTCGGCTGGTGGCTCTTCATCGTCGGCTGCGCCCTGGGCATCGTGACCCTGAGCGGTTTCATCTTCGAGTACTACCGCGGTGACCACGCTCACTGAGGCCACCTCTCCTCACCCCCTGCGTGCTGCGACTGCAGGGGATGAGGAGAGGCGACCTAGTTGAGCGTTATACGAAAAACGCCGTCTGGGAACGAACCGGGCGGCGTTTTCGTGCGTCTTTAGAGACGTCACCGGTAACGGGCCGTTGTGGTCCGTACCACTACGGTGGCGGTGCGTTGCCAAGGTCTGTCCGTACGCCGGGTTACCCTGACGACGGTTTGACGAAACAGGGGAGAGCTGGGGAATGGTGAGCGGTTCGGTGAGGAAGCACGGCCTTGCCGTGGCGGGGATCTGTGTGCTGCTGCTGGCCGGCACGGCGTGCAGCGACACGGACGCGGGTGGGAACAACTCGTCGGCACCCGGTGCGACGACGACGCAGGGCAATGGCACTCCGGGCGCCTCGACCACCCCGGGCGCCTCGACCCCGTCCCAGGATCCGGCCGCGGCGGCGATCTCGATCGTGCCCGCCAAGGGAGCGAGCTCGGTGCAGCCGGACAAGCCGGTGACCGTGTCCACCTCGACCGGCAAGCTGAGCGACGTCACGCTGAAGGACGACGACGGCGACAAGGTCGACGGCAGCTTCAACACGGACAAGACGCAGTGGACCTCCACGGACCACCTCAAGCCGAACGCGACGTACACCGTGAGCGGCTCCGCCGAGGGCACCGACGGCGCGAGCGTGCCGATCAGCTCGACCTTCAAGACGCTGAAGGCGGCCAAGAGCCTGAAGGCCTCGGTCGTCCCGCTGAACGGTGAGACCGTCGGCGTGGCGCTGCCGATCCAGATCTACTGGAACAACCCGGTGAAGGACCGTGCCGCGGTCGAGAAGCGGCTCAAGGTGACCACCTCGGTCCCGGTCACCGGCAGCTGGCACTGGGTGAACAGCAAGCAGGTCAACTACCGGCCGATGAACTACTGGCCGGCCGGCACCAAGGTGACCGTCAGCATCGACACCCAGGGCGTCAACGCCGGCAACAACACCTGGGGCTCGAGCAGCCGCAAGATCGCGTTCAGCATCGGTAAGTCGGTCGTCGCCAACGTGAACGTCAAGAAGCACCAGATGACCGTGACGATCAACGGCAAGCTGGCCCGGACCATCCCGATCACCGCCGGCAAGGACGGCTTCACCACCCGCAGCGGGGTGAAGGTGATCATGGAGAAGTTCACCACCAAGCGGATGGACGCCGCGACGGTCGGCATCAAGCCGGGCGACCCGGACTACTACAACATCAGCGACGTGAAGTGGGCCCAGCGGGTGACCAGCTCCGGCGAGTTCATCCACGGCGCCCCGTGGTCCGCCGGCAGCCAGGGCAGCGCCAACGTCAGCCACGGCTGCGTCGGCATGAGCCTCGCGGACGCCCAGTGGTACTTCAACCAGACGCTGCGCGGCGACCCCGTCATCGTCACCGGCACCACCCGCCACATGGAGCCCGGCAACGGCTGGACCGACTGGAACACCACCTGGGCCGCCTACAAGGCCGGCTCAGCCCTCTCCTGACCGCCACACCCGACGCGACCCCCTTCCCCGCATACCCGCGGGCAGGGGGTCGTTTCAGTTGAAGGTGTATCCGGCCAAAGCCTTCGAGGGGAACGACGCGAGCTGACTCCAGTCATCCAAGGCTGAGTCCAGGATCTCCTTCACTTTGGACTTGGCCTGTTCGAGAGCAAGCTCGATGAAGCACTGGCATCGAGTGAGGTCATCTCCGTTCAGGAGGCACAGCAGTACTCCGGTGATCTGCACGCCACGGGCCACGGCTACGAGCTTGGCGTCACCAGGGAGTGGGATCTTCCGGACGAGTTCGCGAACGAACCGCCGTTCGAGCCGGTCGGCGCCCAGCAGCGATGCCAGGCGCTCGCCAATCCCGCCGACCAGATCGTGGATCTTGGCCTTTCCGTCGAGGATCGCCTTCGCGATGCCAGCCAGAAGCCGGCAGCGTCGGCGCCGGCGGTTGCGCAGCAGCTTCCTGAAGGTCGTGTCCGTGACGTACTCACTCGCCCGCTCGGCGACAGTCTCGCGCCAGCCCTCTGTCAGGGCGTCTGCGCAGAGTTTCGCTGCCGCGTCGACTCTGTCGCGCTGCCGCGGCGTGAGATTCTCCGGCGCATGTGTGGGTCGTCCGCGGGCCTGTTGAGACCGGCCCGAACGCCGCTTGCGTCTGCTGCGCGAGCTTCGACGCCCGCGCGCCGGTCGGGGACCCGGCTGACGGGCAGCTGTGGACCGACGACTCTTGGTTGAGGTCTTCGGCCTCCGAGCCCGTTGGCCGGGAGCCAAGGCGGGCTCACCAAGGTGCTGATAACAGCGCAGACCTGCTTCCTTCACTGGCCTGTCGCAGGGTCCTCCGTCCTCGGTCGCTGCTCTGCACTTCGGCATATAACGATGATCGGCTGTTCAGGTATGGTCCGCATTAGTCACGGTGTGTCAGGACATCGGCGCATCACCCAAGGAGCTTCTGCAGCGCGCTTGAGAGCTCGTCGGCGTGGAGTGTGGGGAGTGAGTGGTGGGTGGCGTCGTCGAGGTGTACGACGGTTGCTGTGGGGGTGAGGGTGGTGACTCGGTGGGTCAGCTTGGTGGGGTTCTGGCTCTTGCTGCGGCCGGCGACGATGACCAGGGGACTGGGGTGGAGGTTGCGTAGCTGGTCGTCGGTGGGGCGACGCGGGCGGACGAACGGGGTTGCGGGCTGCTCGGCGGCCAGGGCGGCGAGGTCGAGCCAGTCGGGGTCCACGGGGAGGCCTTGAGTTTCCCAGCGCAGGAAGGACTTCGTGCGGGCCTGGGAGGGGCGCAGCAGGCTCGGTAGGGCGCGGAGGACGTAGGGGAGTCGGAGGCCGAGGTAGCAGTCGGTGGGGTCGACGAGGGCGAGGCGGTCAACGCGGTCCGGGTGCGCGAGGGAGTAGGTCAGCGCGATCCAGGCGCCGTACGAGTGACCGCAGAGCGCGGTCCGGGTGATGCGCAGGCCGTCGAGGGTATTCGTGAGCCAGGTGTGCAGGTCGGACGGCGTCTTCGGCCGCCGGCCGGTGTTCGTACTGCGTCCCGCGTCGCCGATCAGGTCCACGGCGTACACGCGGTGGCGCTCGGCCAGGCGGGGCGCCACGGCGAACCACACCGGCGAGGTCGCTCCGTGCCCGGCGAGCAGGACGACGGGTGGGCCGTCGTCCGGACCACAGGCATTCACGTGGGTGGTGCCGAACTCGTCGGTGAGCTCGAGCTGCTCCACCGGGACGTCCCAGCGGGCGAGGAGAGCGTCGTACGCGTCCTGGAAGGTCATGGCGCGAGAATAGCTCACTCAGTGAGGTAAATTGCCGGGTATGCGAGAAGGAGTGCGGCCGGCCGACCCCGAACGGGCGGCGGCGCTGGACCTGGTGCACCGGCTGCGGGACGTCGCGCTGCGGCTCGAGCTGGCGATGGGGGAGTTCGCCCGGACGTCCGGGCTGCACGGCACCGACGTACGGGCGCTCATCCGCCTCCTGGACGCCGAACGGGCCGGTGTCGAGGCGACGCCCAGCTGGTTGGCCCAGCAGCTCGGAATGACCTCTCAGGCGACGACAGCCGTCATTCACCGGCTGGAGGCCGCCGGGCACGTCGAACGCCTCAGAAGCCGCTCAGACGGCCGCAGCGCCCGCCTCCAGGTGTCCGACGCCGCGATCGCCCTCGGCTGGCAGTTCTTCGGCCCGCTCCTGGACCGTCTGATCGCCACCACCGAAGCGCTCGACCCACGCGAGCAGACCCTCGTGAAGGACTACCTGACCGCCGTCTCCGACGCCCTCGGGTAAAACGAAAAGGGCCCCGGCGTGATGCCGGGGCCCTTCGCTGAATGCCGTGCTGGTACGACGTCAGGAGCGGTCGCTGGTGACCTCGCGGTAGGTCTCCGTCTCCTCGGTCAGCTCGTGGATCTCGTCCGCGTCGTGCGCGTGCTCGTGAGCCTCTTCGAGCTCGTGGGCGGTCGGCTTCTGCACCGCGTCGGCGTAGTAGAAGCGGGACAGCCGGGCGCGGAGCTTGTTGAGAGCCCGGCGCGGGGCGCGGACGCCGTTGTCGTCGGTCTCCGGACCGATGTCGAGCGGCAGGACGCGGTCCCGGGCGGTGAGCGTGTACGACTCGTAGAGGCCGATCGGCTCGTGCTTCTCGGTGTACTTGCCCTCGGGGGAGCGCATGATCACGCCGGTCTCCAGACCGTGCATCAGCCGGTCGTTGTCGGCGCGCTGCAGCGAGATCGCGACCCGCCGGGTCACCCAGAACGCCAGCACCGGGCCGAGGAAGACCGCGAACCGCAGGAACCAGGTCACGTGGTTCAGCGACACGCCGAAGTGGGTGGCGACCAGGTCGTTGCCACCACCGATCCACAGCAGGCCGTAGAAGGTGATGAAGGCGGCACCGATACCGGTCCGGGTCGGCATGTTGCGCGGCCGGTCCAGCAGGTGGTGCTCGCGCTTGTCACCGGTGATCCAGCCCTCGATGAACGGGTAGAGCGCGACCAGGGTGACGAACGCCGGTGGAATGATCAGGGCCGGGATGAGCAGGTTCCAACTCAGCGTGACGCCCCAGAAGTGCGACTCGAATCCGGGGAAGATCCGGACCGCGCCCTCCAGCCAGCCCATGTACCAGTCCGGCTGGGATCCCGCCGTCACCTCCGCGGGGTTGTACGGGCCGTACAGCCAGACCGGGTTGATCTGGAGCAGCGCCCCCATCAGCGCGGTGATGCCGAAGACGACGAAGAAGAAGCCGCCGGCCTTGGCCATGTACACCGGCATCAGCGGGTAGCCGACCACGTTCTTCTCGGTCCGGCCGGGGCCCGGGTACTGCGTGTGCTTGTGGTACACGACCAGGAACAGGTGGACCGTGACCAGGGCCAGGATCAACCCCGGGATCAGCAGCACGTGGATGGTGAAGAACCGGGAGACGAACTCGTCGCCGGGGAACTCACCGCCGAAGATGAAGAAGTTCAGGTACGTGCCGATCACCGGCGACGCCTGGATCATGCCGTTGGTGATCCGCAGACCGGTACCGGACAGCAGGTCGTCGGGGAGGCCGTAACCGATGAAGCCCTCGATGATGCCGAGGAACAGCATCGTGAAGCCGATCACCCAGTTCAGCTCACGCGGCTTGCGGAACGCGCCGGTGAAGAAGATCCGGAGCAGGTGCACCATCATCGCGGCGATGAACAGCACCGCCGCCCAGTGGTGGATCTGCCGCATCAGCAGACCGCCGCGGATGTCGAACGAGATGTCCAGCGTCGAGGCGTACGCCTCCGACATGTGCAGGCCCTTGAGCAGGCTGTACGAGCCCTGGTACTCGACCTCGGCCATCGACGGCCGGAACCAGAAGGTGAGGAAGATGCCGGTGAGGATCAGGATGATGAAGCTGTAGAGCGCGATCTCGCCGAGCATGAAGGACCAGTGGTCCGGGAACACCTTGCGGAGGTTCTTCCGGCCGATCTTGCCGATGCCCAGGCGGTCGTCGACCCACTTGACCGGGGGCGGAAACTCTTTCGTCTCTGACACTGGTGTCACCCTCGTTCCCAGAAGCTCGGGCCGACCGGCTCGGTGAAGCCGCTTTGTGCGACCAGGTAACCCTCGCTGTCCACCGCCAAGGGTAGCTGAGGCAGCGGACGGGCCGCGGGGCCGAAGACGACCTTGGCGCCGTCGGCCAGGTCGAAGGTCGACTGGTGGCACGGGCAGAGCACGTGGTGGGTGGTCTGCTCGTACAACGAGATCGGGCAGCCGACGTGGGTGCAGATCTTGGAGTAGCACAGGATGCCGTCGACACCCCAGTTCTCCCGCCCGGGCTTGGTGCGGATCTCGCTGGGCTTGATCCGGACCACGATCACCGCGGACTTCGCCTTGGCGTTCTGGTACGCGACCGGGCTCTCCTCCTGCAGCGGCGCCAGGTTGGCCGGCGCCGCGTTCACCAGTTGGCCGATCACCATGTCGGACGGCTTGATCGGCCGGTCGGTGACGTCGTTGACGACCCGGATGCCCTTGGCCCAGATGGTGTTGTACAGGGTGCGGCCGGGCAGCGGACCGAGGTCACGCAGCAGCACGATGGTCGGCAGACCGAGCAGGGCCATCGCGCCGATCAGCGAGCGGCGGATCAGCTTGCGCCGGGTGAAGCCGGACTCCGCCACACCCTGCTGGAACGCGTCGGTGATGTCGGCGATCTGCTCGGGCGTGGAGTGCGCGTCGTGCCGGTCCTCGGAGATCTCCTCGTCGACCATCAGCTTCTTGGCCCACTGGATCGCGCCGGCGCCGATCAGGAACAGCGCCAGCCCGAGGCACAGGCCGATCACCATGTTGTTGGCGTTGCCGGACAGCGGGCCGAACTCGAGCACGGACTCCCGCGGGATGGCGAAGTACGCCACGCAGGACCCGAGCGCGAGCAGGCCGGCCAGGGTGAACATCGTCGCCACCTGGCGCTCGACGCGGTCGGCGGCCTTCGGGTCGATGTCGGTGATCCGGTACTCGTGCGGCTCGATACCCGGGTCCGGGATCGGCTCCGCCACCTGTACCTGACCGTGCTCCTCTTCCGCCTTCACGACGGGAAGCTTGTCGTCACTCATTCGGCCTTCGCTCCCTTGGCCTTGACGCCCTTGGCGCCGATCCACACTGCAACACACACCAGCAGGCCGATACCGACCAGCCAGCCCCACAGACCTTCGGAGACCGGGCCGAGCCGGCCGAGGCCGAAGCCACCCGGGTCCTTCTGCGTCTGCAACGCCTTCAGGTAGGCGATGATGTCGCGCTTGTCCTCCGGCTGCATGACCTGGTCGGAGAAGACCGGCATCTGCTGCGGGCCGGTCAGCATCGCTTCGTAGATGTGCTTCTCACTCACACCCATCAGCGACGGCGCGTACTTGCCGTTCGGCAGGGCGCCACCGCGGCCGGCGAAGTTGTGGCAGGCCGTGCAGTTCGTCCGGAACAGCTCGCCACCGCGGGTGACCTGCTCGTCGGTGGCCTTGCTCACGTCGTACGACTCCTGCGCCGGGACGGCCGGGCCGGGGGCCAGCGAGGCGACGTACGCCGCCAGGGCCTCGATCTCCTCCTGCGTGTACGCCGGCGTCTTGCGCGGGATCTGCGCACCCGGCTGCATCGCGGGCATCCGGCCGGTGCCGACCTGGAAGTCGACCGCGGCCGCGCCGACGCCGATCAGCGACGGGCCGGCCATCTTGCCCTCGCCGTTCCCGCCGCCCTCGGCGTTCAGGCCGTGGCAGCTGGAACAGCCGACCGCGAAGAGCTTCTTGCCCTCCTCGATCTGCTGGGACTGGGCCGAGTTGTCCGCGACCGCGTTGTCAGGGGCGAAGGCGGCGTACGCCGAACCCACTGCCAGGAGGCCGAACAGGAGCACGACGAGGCCGGCTGACCGGTGCCGTCGACGTGCGGAGAGGAAGCGCGCCGGTGACAAGGAAAGTCTCTTCTCACTCATTTGAGCAGGTAGATGGTCGCGAACAGGGCGATCCAGACCACGTCGACGAAGTGCCAGTAGTAGGACACGACGATCGCCGAGACGGCCTGTTCGTGGGTGAACTTACGAGCCATGTACGTCCTGGCCAGGACGAACACGAAAGCGATGAGACCGCCGGTCACGTGCAGACCGTGGAACCCGGTGGTCAGGTAGAAGACCGATCCGTACGGCGACGACGAGATCGTCAGGCCCTCGTGGACCAGCTTGGCGTACTCGGTCACCTGGCCGGCGATGAACACCGCGCCCATCACGTACGTGAGGATGAACCACTCACGCATGCCCCAGGACCGGGGGTTCGCCAGCGCGCCGCTCCGGCCCACCTTGCCGTGCTCGGCGGCGAACACACCGGCCTGGCAGGTGAACGACGACGCGACCAGGATGAACGTGTTCACCGAAGCGAACGGCACGTTCAGCATCTCGGTCGACGTCTGCCAGAGAGTCTCGGTCCCGGCAGCGGCGGAAGCGGTCGTCACCGACCGGATCGTGAAGTACGCCGCGAAGAGGGCGGCGAAGAACATCAGTTCGCTCGAAAGCCAGACGATCGTGCCGACACTGACCATGCTGGGACGGTCGTGGTGTCCGTGTTCACGAGACGCTGGGAGCGCGGTTGCAGTGGCCACGCCGTCATTATGTCGGTCCTGCTGTTCAACGCCACGACCACCCCCGTGCATGTCGGCAACTGATGGTTTCTACTGTGGAAGCGTGCTTCCCCTCCACGCCACGCCGGGCGACCAGATCGAGCCGTTCACGCCGCTGCGGTTGCTGACGGGCTGGACCCTCGAACCGGTGTTACTCGGTGTGATCGTCCTCCTCGGCGGGCTCTATCTGTACGGCGTCCACAAGCTGCGCAAACGGGGTGACAAATGGTCCCGGGCCCGCACCTTCTCGTTCGTCGGCGTGGGGCTCGGAAGTGCCGTGATCGCGACCCAGTCGGCGCTGGGCACCTACGACACGGTGCTGCTCAGCGTGCACATGGCCCAGCACATGATCCTGTCGATGCTGACGCCGTTGATGCTGGCGCTCGGCGCGCCGATCACGCTGGCGTTGCGGACCCTTCCGCAGCGTCCCCGGAAATGGTTGCTCTCCGTATTGCATTCGCGGGTCGCGAAGGTGCTCTGCTTCCCGCTGGTCGGCTTCACACTGTTCGTGCTGAGCCCCTGGGCGCTCTATTTCAGCGGCTGGTACGTCGCCACTCTGCACTCGCCCGTGTTGCACGACCTGCTGCACCTGCACTTCATCCTGGTCGGCTCGCTGTTCTTCTGGCCGCTGCTCGGGATCGACCCGGTGCCGGGGCGCGTGATCTATCCGTTCCGGCTGATGTTGATCTTCCTCACACTGCCGTTCCACGCGTTCCTCGGCATCACCATCATGTCCGCGAACAAGCTGATCGCCGAGGACTGGTACACCAGCTTCGGCCGGTCCTGGCCGCCGTCGCCGCTGCACGACCAGTACATCGCGGGCGGCCTGCTGTGGGGCTCGGGTGACCTCGTCGGCGTGGTGTTCTTCGCCGTCCTGTTCGTCCAATGGGTGCGCGAGTCCCAGCGCGAGGCCCGCCGGGAGGACCGCCGGCTGGACCGGTTGGAGGAACAGGCTCGCCGGGCCGGGCAGACACCCCGGTAGCATTCGCGGTGTCCAGTCTTCCTAGAACCAAGCTTGGGATGGATCGATGAGTTCAGAGCGTCCGCTGAAGGTGCTGGTCTACAGCGACGACCGTACGACGCGGGAGTCCGTCCGGCTGGCCCTGGGCAAGCGTCCGGCCGCCGATCTGCCCGAGCTCGAGTACGTCGAGTGCGCGACCGAGCCGGCCGTGATCAAGACCATGGACAAGGGCGGGATCGACCTGGCCATCCTGGACGGCGAGGCCGTCCCGGCCGGTGGCATGGGGATCGCGCGGCAGCTCAAGGACGAGATCTTCCAGTGCCCGCCGGTGCTGGTGCTGACCGGCCGTCCGCAGGATGCCTGGCTGGCGACCTGGTCGCGCGCCGAGGGCGCGGTCTCGCACCCGCTCGACCCGATCCGGCTGGCCGAGGTCACCGCGGACCTGCTCCGGCAGCGGCTGGCCAAGCTGCCCGCCACCACCGCCTGACGCCCCATGGCCGCCTACACCTGGCCGCAGGTGCTCAATCCGCTGCTGCGGCGTGAGGACCTGGAGGCCGCCGCCACCGCGTGGGCGATGGAGCAGATCCTGTCCGGCGCCGCGTCGCCGGCGCAGCTCGCCGGCTTCGTGATCGCGCTGCGGGCCAAGGGCGAGACGGTGACCGAGGTCGAGGGCCTGGTCGCGACCATGCGCGACTTCGCCGGCAAGGTCTCGGTCTCCGGCCGGACGCTCGACGTGGTCGGGACCGGTGGTGACCAAGCCCACACCGTGAACATCAGCACGATGTCGGCGATCGTCGCCGCCGGGGCCGGCGCGAAGGTGGTCAAGCACGGCAACCGTGCGGCCTCGTCGGCCTGCGGTGCGGCCGACGTTCTCGAGGAGCTGGGCATTCCGCTCGACCTCACCGCGGCGCAGGTCGCCGAGGTGGGGGAGCGGGTCGGGATCACGTTCTGCTTCGCGTCCGCGTTCCACCCGGCTCTTCGGCACGCCGCGGTGCCTCGGCGTGAGCTCGGCGTACCGACGACGTTCAACCTGCTCGGACCGCTGGCGAACCCGGGCGATCCGTCGGCGCAGGCCGTCGGCGTCGCGGACGAGCGGATCGCCGGACTGATCGCGGGAGTGCTTGCGCGGCGTGGGATCGATGCGCTGGTCTTCCATGGTGATGACGGGCTCGACGAGCTGACCACCCGGACGACGTCGAAGGTGTGGACTGTCGGCGGCGGATCGGTCGACGGGCCGTTCACGGTGGATCCCCGGGAGCTCGGGATCGAGCCGGTGTCCGCGGATGCGCTGAAGGGTGCGGACGCTGCGTACAACGCGAAGGTCGTACGGGCGTTGGTCGACGGAGAGCCCGGTGCGGTGCGGGACGTCGTACTGCTGAACGCCGGCGCGGCTCTGGCGGCGTACGAGCCGGAGCCGGGGGATGTGACGAGCCGGATCCGGAGCGGGATGGACCGGGCGGCGGAGGCGATCGATTCGGGTGCGGCGAAGGAAGCACTCGACCGGTGGATCGCTGCTTGCGCCGAAGTGCGAGGCTGAAAGGGCCGGCGGATTCCGCCGGCCCTTCGCGCGTTACTTGTTGATCTTGATCTGGCTGACCTTGAAGCGCCAGACGTTCTGCCACAGCGGCGTGGATCCGGCGATGTCGGCGATCGACACGGCCGCGGTGCCGTCGCCGCGGTCGATCACCGCGACCATCACGGTCGAGAAGGTCTCCTTGACGCCCGGCTGATTCACCGCGACCTTGGCGACCAGCTCATGGCCGACGTGACCGCCGACAGTGATCGCCTTGTGGGTGGTCCCCGGCAGGACCTTCACGTCCTTGCTGTACAGCGCGATGATCGCCCGCGAACCCGCCTGCACCGCGGCCTCCTTCAGCCCGGCCGCGGTGTTCTTGTACGCGATGTCGGGAGCCAGCTGGCCGAACGAGGTGACGTTGCCCCACTTGGCGCCCTTGCCGTTGTAGTTGTCATGCACCGTGAACCAGATCGCGGCCCCGCCGACCAGCCCGGTCTCGTCGGAGTAGTTCGTCCAGGCCGAACTCATGATCGGCATCGTGTCGTTGTTAGCAGCAACCATCTCGGTGCCGAGCACCTTGCCCACCGGCGTCGGCGTCTCCGACGGCTTCACCGACGGACTCACGGTCTCGATCGGCGCCTGATTCCCCGACGGCAGCGCCACCGGCGTCACCGCGTCCGCCTTCGTCCAGATCCACCCCACACTCAATCCGGTCGTCGCCAACGCCGCAATCACCAACACCAGCGCACCAATCAACCGCGCCTTGGCCCCAGCCTCCATCGGCGGCTTCCCGCCACCCGCGCCCCCCGCGCCAGACGGCAACCGCTGCCCAGCCCCCACCTGCCCATACGCCGCCTGCCCGGCAGCCTGCCCCGGCCGAGCCCCCTGCTGCCCATACAGCCCCGACTGCCCCGCCCCGCCCGCCTGCTGCCCGTAGGGCGCCGACTGCGCGGCCCCGACCGCCTGCTGCCCGTGGGGCGCCGACTGCCCTGCCCCGGCCGCCTGCTGTCCGTAGGGCCCTGACTGCCCTGCCCCGGCCGCCTGCTGCCCGTAGGGCGCTGACTGCGCCGCCCCGAACGACTGCGGCCCCTGCTGTGGCAGGGCGTGCTGCCCCTGCGGCACGTGCTGCGCCTGCGGTCCGCCCTGCACCTGCTGCCCGCCCCCCGGCAGGCCGTGCTGGGGCTGAGGCGGGTGTGACGGCTGTGGCTGGGAGGCAGCTGGTTGCTGCACACCCCACATCTGCTGCCCCGCCTGCTGCTGCGAAGCGAACTGCTGGGCACCGGGCTGCTGGCCACTGAGCTGCCCACTAGGCTGCTGACCGCCTTGCGGTTGGCCAGGGTGATGCTGGGCGCCCTGTGGACCGCCCTGCTGCGGCCGAAGCTGCTGCGGCCCCCACATCTGCTGACCCTGCTGTGCCGGTGGCTGCTGGGGTCCAGGCTGCTGCCAGCCGGCCTGCTGGTTCGCGCGGGGCGCCGAGTGCTGTGGCGCCGCCGGAGCTTGTTGAGCGGGCTGCTGCTGATGTTGCGGCTGACTGGGCTGCTGCTGAGTCGGCTGACCCGGCTGTTGTCCGGCGTACGGCATGCCGGCCTGTGGCTGCTGTGATCCAGCCGAGTGCGCCGGCGTAGGTGGTGGCGGCGGCGCCGGTGCAGGCGACTGCCCGAACAACGCATCAGCCGAACCACCCGCCGGGCTAGGCGGATAAGCCTGCGCGGAACCGCCGTACCCAGGCCCCTGCCCACGCCCACCACCCGCGGACACCTGCGGCTGCCCACCCTGCTCAGCCACCTCTGCCCGACCAGCGTGCGCGGGCGCCTGCGGCCGACCACCTTCCCCGGATGCCTGCGGCTGCCCGCCCTGCTCAGCCACCTGTGCCAGACCACCGTGCGCGAGCGCTTGCGGCCGACCATCTAGCCCAGGTACCTGCGGCTGGCCGACGTACTCCGGTGCCTGTGCGGGACCGCCGTGCGCGGGTGCCTGTGCGCGACTGTCGTGCGCCTGCGGTGGACCACCGTGCCCAGCAGCTTGCGGTTGGCCGCCGTGCTCGGGTGCCGGTGGGCGACCACCTTGCTCGGGTGCCTGCGGTGTGACGCCGTGCTCGGGTGCCGGTCGGCGACCACCCTGCTCCGGTCCCTGCGGTTGACCGCCCTGCTCGGAGGACGGCGAAGTGGCCGGCTGTTGCGCGGGGTGGGGTTGCTGTGGGTGGTCGGGGTATTGCGGGTTGGGGCCGCCGGGGGGTGGGGCGCTGTGCCGGGCGGGGGGCCGGGGCGGGGGTGGGGTGTGGTCTTCGTTCTCAGCCAACGTTGATTCCCTTGTAGGCCTGACTCTCGGCCGTCCTCAGATCCGGCCGGGTGGTGGGGATGTCGCTGATGTACGCGACTGCGGTGCCGTCACCGAGGTCGAAAACGGCCACCGTCAGGGTAAGCACTCGGGCGGTCACCTTGGCCGACTTCGCGGTCACCGACTGCTGGAAGAACCAGCCCGACTTGTCCGACCGCTTCACCGCGCCGTTGGCGATCGTCTTGAACGTCACCGGGATGTCGCCGTACATGTTCGACCGCAGCTGGATCGACAGCGCCGCGGCCGTCGCCTTCGGGTCGCCGTTGAACCCCGAGCCGGTGCCGAGCGCGCCGACGAAGATGTCGGCGTACCAGTCGTTCTTCCCGTCGAACTTCTCCTGCAGCAGGATGTACTGCCCGCTCGAGTTGAGCAGTTGCGGGACCAGCCGCTTCCGGTCCGACCACGGCGCGGTACGGCGGGGGAACGAGATCGCGTCCGACGAGATGCGGGCGCCCTCGTGCAGCTTCGGGTTCTTCGACTGTCCTGGCTTGGTACTGCTCTGGCCCGTCGGCTCGTTGGTCGCCTGACTGCCGGTCGCCGTCGGCGTCCCGGTCGGCTGCGGATCCGCCTTCTTGTCGGCACCCGGATTGACGATCAGGAAGACCGCTGCCGCCACCAACATCACCAGCGCGATCCCACCCCCGATCATCAACGGCATCTTCGCCCCAGAAGGCCCGCCGCCGCCTCCAGCTCCCTTCCCCTTCTTCTCCCGCTTCCCCCCAACCTCCTGCTGCGCCCCGCCACCCCAGGCCTCGGCACCTTGCTCGCCCCAAGCCTGCGTGGCGGTCTGCTGCCCTCCGCCCCAGCTCTGCTCACCACCACTACCGGCCTGCCCCGCACCCCAAGCCTCACCGGCACTTTGCTGCCCCGAACCCCACGCCTCGCCGGCCTGCTGCCCAGCACTACCCCAAGCCTCAGCAGCCGTCTGCGGCCCCCCACCCTGGTTCTCACCAGCCGCCTGCTGACCCCACGGGCCCGCCTGTTGTCCGGCACCCTGGTCCTCGGCGCCGGTCTGCTGGCCCCACGGTCCAGCGTCTTGCCCACCGCCCTGCCCGCTACCAGAGGTCGGCTGGCCCCACGGCGAGGTCTGTTGCCCGCCGCCCTGGTTGTCTGTAGCCGTTTGCTGGCCCCACGGTCCGCCGTCTTGCCCGCCCCCCTGGCCGTCGCCAGCCACCTGCTGACCCCACGACGCGGACGATTGCCCACCGCCCTGGGTCACCTGCTGGTCCCACGACGCGGACTGTTGCCCAGCGCCTTGATTCTCGCCGGCCGTTTGGCCCCACGGTCCGCCGCCCTGGTTCTCGGCAGTCACGTGCTGGTCCCGCGGGGCGGGTTGTTGCCCGGCGCCTTGGTTGTCGCCGGCCGTTTGGCCCCACGGTCCGCCGCCCTGGTTCTCGGCAGTCGCCTGCTGGTCCCGCGGGGCGGATTGTTGCCCGGCGCCTTGGTTGTCGCCGGCCGTTTGGCCCCACGGTCCGCCGCCCTGGTTCTCGGCAGTCACGTGCTGGTCCCACGGGGCGGATTGTTGCCCGGCGCCCTGGTTGTCGGCGGTCGTTTGCTGGTCCCACGGGCCGGACTGCTGTGCGCCGGCCTGCCAGCCGTTGCCTTCGGCTTGCTGCTCGGCGGTGGCCCAGGCGGCGTTGTCTCCGGTCTGCGGGCCGGCGCCGTTGGCTCCAGTTGCCTGCCACGGGTCGGTGCCGGTCTGCTCAGGCCCCCATCCGGTTGCCTGTCCAGCGTCGTTCCCGCCGCCCTGCTGCAGAGGCCAGCTCTGCCCGCCCCACGGCTGGCCCTGGCCGGCGTCGTCACCAGTCTGCTTCTGCACACCCCAGCTCGGCTCTTGCCCGGCCTCGGCACCCCACCCTTGGCCCTGGTCCGAGTTGCCAGCAGTCTGCTGAACACCCCGGCCCGGTCCCTGGTCGGACTGCCCGTTGGCCTGCCGCGCGCCAGAGCCCTGAGCCACCTGCGCGTCCCACCCGCTCGCCTCGGCACCCCACGCCTGCTGCTCCTCCCCAGACTGCGCACCCCACGCCGGCTGGACCGGCCCCTGCTCGGTCCGAGCTCCCCACATCGGTTGGGTCTGCGTCTGGTCCGACTCGGGCTGCGTACCCCACGTCGGCTGGGTCTGCGCCTGGTCCTGCTCGGGCTGTGTGTCCCACGTGGGCTGGGCCTGGTTCTGCTCGGACTGGGCGCTCCAGGCTGGCTGGGTGGGCTCGGACTGGGTGCCCCAGGCTGGCTGGGTCGGCTCGGACTCTGCGCCCCAGGTCGGGGTGGCGGACTCCGACTGTCTGCCCCAGGCGGGCTGTACTTGGGTGGGCTCGTCGGTGTCGGCGGGCGGAGGGTCGGGGCGCGGTGTCGGCGCCACGGTCGGTGCCTCGGTCCAGCTCACGTCCGACCAGGCTTGCGTCTGCTGCGCGGCGGTGCCAGCGGCGGCTGCGGTGGTGCTGGCCTTGGAGGTTGCTGAGTCGGCCGGTGCGTCGTCGGGGTCGTCGGGGACTGGGGCGAGCTTCAGGGTCCAGCCGGTGGTCGTCGTCGGCGCCGGGGTAGCGGCGGATTCGGCGAGCGGCTCGTTGAGGGGGTCTTCGAGTTCGTCGTCCGAGATCTCGCGTTGGGACCAGTGTTCTGGTGGGGCCGGGGCGATGACCGGGGCGTCCCAGGTGGCGCGGGCGCGCTCGAAAGCGGTGCGCTCATCCGCGTCGGTTGGCTCCTCGGCGTCGTTGGCCGGGGTGACCGCGGACAGGCGTGGACCGTCGGCCGCCTGGGTCGATTCGCCGGACTGCGGATCGGCGTCGGCCAACGTCGCTGGCCGCCACCAACCTGATTGCTCCTCCGCGCCGTCGGAGGCGGGGACGGCGGTGGGGCGTGCTGTCTCGGGCTGCGCGGGCGTGGCCGGTTCGGTGTCTGTGCTGGACCACGTCTCCGCGAGTGAGCGAGGCTCAGGCTCGGCGGGTTGGGTTCGGTTGGTCCATTGCTTCCCGTTCCACCAGCGGATGGTGTCGGGCTGGCCCGTGGGATCCGGGTACCAGCCTTCGGGAGGGTTGCTCATGCGTTCACCGTAACTTCAGCGCGTGTCAGTCCGGCCGTGCTCGCCCAGCCCTCAGACACCGTCCTCCTGGCCGAGGCTGAAGGCGGCTTCCAGGTCGTGCGACGAGTACGCGCGGAACGCGATGTGCGTCTCGGTGCTGAGTACGCCGGGCACCCGGTTCACGTGGTCGGGGATGACGGTGGCGAGGTCGTCGTGGTGGGCGACCCGGACCATCGCGATCAGGTCGAGCCCGCCGGTGACGGAGTACACCTCACTGACGCCCTCGATCGCGGCCACCTGTTCGGCGACCTCCGGGATCCGTGCGACGTCGGCCTTGATGAACACGATCGCGGTGACCATGCCGTCCTCTCCTCGAACTCACACCCCAACCCGCTGAAGCATAGTGTGGTCGAGCTCCCGCAGCGCCGTCGCCGTCGGTTCGTCCGCGGGCAGGAACGCCTCCATCCGCAACTCCGAGACCGTCACGTCGATCGCCGTACCGAACCGGGTCAGCGTTGTGATCAGCCGCAGCTCGCCCAGCTCCGACCGGAGCCGCAGCGGTACGGCGAAGCCGAGGTGATCCGGCCCGGTCGGCGGCCGTGGCGGCACCACCGCGATCAGCTCCTCGATCAACGCGTCCGCCTCGGCATCCGGATTCAGCGCGGCCTCCCGGGTGAGCGCGTCGATCACATGCCACGCCCACTGATCCAGGTTGACGATCCGCGGAGCCAGCCCGGCGGGGTCGAGCAGCAGCCGGGGAACGTTGACCGGCGGCGTCAGCAGCCGCTCCGACACACCGGCCATCAAGGCATGGAAGCTGCCGTTGGCGAGCACCAGATCACCGCGCCGATCGACGACGACCGCCGGGTACGGGCGATGGCCGTCGAGGATCGCGGTCAGCGCCGTCCGGATCGCGCCGAGACCCGGTCCGTCGTACGGCGTCTCGTCGTACGCCGGCGCATACCCGCCCGCCAACAGCAGCGCGTTGCGATCGCGAAGCGGGACCTGGAGCGACTCGGCGAGCCGGATGACCATCTCCCGGCCGGGGGTCGATCGGCCGCTCTCGATGAAACTCACGTGCCGCTGCGTCGTGCCCGCCCGGATGGCGAGCTCCAGCTGGCTGACCCGGCGACGGGTCCGCCACTGCCGCAGTCCCGCGGACAGATCAGATCGAGAGGTCAGCATGTCTCAGGTCTAGCGCATCGCACCGACAGTCCATACCCAGCAGGGAATTGTCCGGGGTACGGCGTACTCGGCAAGCTGCTGAGGCAGGGCGGCAACGGGTCGCCCGGACCGAAGGAGAACGCCTTGTCCGACGCGCAGGAACTGGCCGATCGGTACGTCGCAGTGTGGAACCAGCCCGACCCGGACACCCGGCGCCAGGCGATCCAGGAGCTGTGGACCGAGGACGGCAGACATCTGCTCCAGCCCCCGGAGGAGATCGTCAAGCGGGCCAAGGAGATCGGCATCACGGCCACGCTGGAGGCCCGCGGGCACCAGGCGCTGGTCAAGCGGGTGACTCGGGCGTACGACGAGTTCGTGGCACCGGGGCAGTTCGAGTTCCGCCGGCACGGCGAGGTCGCAACCTCGCACGACATGGTGAAACTCCGCTGGGCGATGGTGCCCGCCGGCGGGGGAGAGGTACTTGCCGTCGGCATCGACCTGCTGCTGCTCGCGCCCGACGGCCGGATCCGCAGCGACTACCAGTTCATCGAGGCCTAACCGACCCTGGCCGGCCCGAGCGGGCGCAGATGACGACGGCGCTCGGTCGGGTGGTGGTGGACGTCGGAGTGGGCGTTGTCGAGGCGGGTGAGGTGGCGGCCGGCGCCGCCGACCGGGCAGGTCCAGGTGCCGTCCATCTCGACCAGGCGGATGCCGGGCTGGTCGAGCCAGCGCAGGACCAGCTCGATCTCCTCCGGCGAGGCCGCGGCGACCGGGCCGATCCCCGGCAGCACCGTCTCGGCCGACGCGCGGAGCATGGCCAGATACCCCCGCGGATCCGTCCCACGCGGGCTGATCCCCGCCGCGGCGAGCCGGCCGCGACGGATCACGTGCAGCTCCCAGCCGCCGTCGTCGGTCCGCCGGGCCGCGCAGATCTCGGCGCAACCGGTGACCGACGCCATCCGCTGCATCCGCGCCGAGCTCCGCACGAACGCACTCAACCGGTCCCGGTGGACGGCGGCGTCCTCGAACCGCTCGTCGGCGGACAGTACGTCGATCCGCCGGTCCAGCGCCTCGACCACGGGCGTCGGGTCCACGGTCAGCGCCGTCCGCAGCGCGGTCACGAACTCGCCGTACGAATCCGCGGAGATCCGCCCGTCGCAGGGGGCCACGCAGCGGCCCATCTCGGCCAGCACGCACGGCGACAACTGCGGGTGCCGCGACATCCGCGCGGTGCACTGCCGGATCGGGAACGCCTCGTGCAGCGCGGCCATCGCCCGCTCGGCCGTTTTCCGCGAGCTGAACGGGCCGAGGTAGCCGGCGTCGTCGTCGCGCACCTGTTTGACCAGCGACAACCGCGGAAACGGTTCGACGGTGACCTTCAGCCAGTGTTGCCGCTCCGGGAACTTCGAGCGCCGGTTGTACCGCGGCTTGTGCTCCGCGATCAGCCGCAGCTCGCGGACCTCCGCCTCGAGTGACGTCCCGCACTCGATCCCGCGGACGCCGGTCGCGATGCCGACCATCTCGCCGATCCGGTTGCGGGTCTCGGAGGCGGTGAAGTACGAGCGGACCCGGGTCCGGAGATCCTTCGACTTCCCGACGTACAGCACCTCGCCGCGGTCGTCGGTGAACAGGTACACACCCGGTGCGTGCGGCAACGTTTCGGCCAGGTGCCGCTTCGCGCGCACGGCCGGCGCGACCCGGGACGAGAACGTCTGCAGATCCTCGAGCGTCTGCACGCCCAGCGAGCCGACGCGCTCGAACAGTCCGTGCAGTACGTCGACCGTCGCCCGCGCATCGGACAGGGCCCGGTGGTTCGGCGTCGTCCTGGTCCGGAAGAGCTTGGCCAGCGTGCCGAGTTTGCAGTTCGGCGCCTCGTCCGGGGTGATCACCCGGCGCGCCAGCAGGGCGGTGTCGACGACCGCGAAGTCGGGCCAGTCGTACCCGTGCACGAGGCTCTCGTGCTTCAGGAACCCCATGTCGAACGGCGCGTTGTGCGCGACCATCACGCAGCCGTGGGCGAACTCCAGGAAGGCGGGCAGCACGGACTCGATCCGGGGTGACGAGGCAACCATCAGGTTGGTGATGCCGGTCAGTACGGCGATGAACGGCGGGATCGGGTCCGACGGGTTCACCAGGGTCTGGAACTCGCCGACCACCTCCCCGCCGCGGACCTTGACCGCGCCGATCTCGGTGATCCCGGATTCGCCCGGTGCGCCGCCCGTGGTCTCCAGGTCGACGACGCAGAACGTGACGTCGCGCAGCGGCGTACCCAGGTCGTCGAAACTCGGCTGGACGCCGCGGATGGGCATCGGCGATTCCGGAGCCGGCGCGCGCACGGGGCTGGTCATGGCAACGACGCTAAGAGCCGCCACCGACAATTCCGCAGGTGACACGCGAGGGAGTCGACTACGCTCTCTGTATGCGTACACAGGCGATCACCGCGAAACCGGCCGGAGAGCCGGGGCGTTGTGGTCTGCATCACTGGCCCAGCGGTTCCCGCTGCCAGGCCATCGTTCCGGCCGGACTGCGGACCGGTGACTGAGGCAGGCACCGCCGCGAGCTCCGCCGCTACGACTTTGCCCGAACCGGTCCGGCAACGGGTCCTCACCCTCGCCGCGCATGCCCTCGGCCAGCTTCCCGCGTCCGACATCCCGGCTCCGTTGCGCCGTTTCGCCAGCTTCGCGCCGGCCAAGCGCGCGAAACTCTCGGCGTCCGTGCTCGGTCCGATCCTCGAGACCGACGACCACTTCCGCCGGCTGACCGCCTTCCAGGTACGCCGTGAGCACCCGGAGCTCGGCGACGCCGTGGCCGAGGGCATCCCGGTCCCGACCGCGGATCCGGTCGAGGTCGCGGCGCTCGCCTACCTCCTCCGCCCGGACGACTGGGAGCAGCACGTCGCCGCGGCCGCGCAAGTGCCGGTCGAGACGTCGCACGCCGACGAGGAGGCCGTCAACCGACTCGCCGACCAGCTCGACCAGGCCCGGACCGAGACCCGACAGGTCCGCGAACGGCTCCGCGAACAGGTCAACGAGCTCAAGGCCGAGAACGTCACGCTCCGCCGCAAGCTGAACGAGGCGCGGCAGCGGATCAGCGGTCTGCAGAGCGAGCTCGAGCACCAGACGACCCAGGCCGAGACCGCCGACGAACGGGTCGACGCCGCGCGGACCGAAGTGGACCGTGAGCTGCGCAAACTCCGCGCCCGCATCACCGAACTGGAAGCGGTCGAACACGCGGCACGCCGGACGGCGGGACAGGAACGCGAGCTCGCGTCGACGCGGACGCGACTGTTGCTGGACACGTTGCTCGAGGCAGCGAGTGGGCTGCGGCGTGAGCTGGCGCTGCCACCCGGGGGAGAGCTCCGGCCGGCCGACACAGTGGCTGGGACGGAGCCGGACGCCGCGCCGATCGGGCGTACGGCGCCTGAGGACGACCCGGCGTTGTTCGACGAGTTGTTGTCGTTGCCGCAGGTGCATCTGATCATCGACGGCTACAACGTGACGAAGACCGCCTGGCCGAACTCGCCGCTGCACTCGCAGCGTCAGCGGTTGGTGACTGCCTTGGGTGCGCTGGTCGCGCAACGCCGGATCGAAGTGACCGTCGTCTTCGACGGCGCGGAGCTTTCTGGCCCGGTGCAACTGAATCCACCGCGTGGCGTCCGCGTGCGCTTCAGTCCCGCCGGTGTGATCGCCGACGAGGTGATCCGGCAACTTGTCCGTGCCGAGCCGCCCGGGCGCCCGGTTGTCGTGGTCTCCACCGACCGCGAGGTTGCCGAGAGCATCATCAAGCTGGGTGCTCGCGCGCTCTCCGCCAGCAGCCTCATCTCACGCATAGCCCGCGCCTGACAACAGAAATTGTCGGCGGCCTTCTCTAGCGTCCTTTTCAGCCGGGTGCAAGTCCGGGTGCTTCCCCACTTTGGAGGACGTTGTGCTGATCGACTGCGACGCATGTGTGATGAGGGGTCCGGGCTGCCAGGACTGTGTGGTCACGGTGGTGCTCGGCCTGTCCGCCGAACGGTCCGGCAGCTTGCGGATCGACGACGACGAGAAGGCCGCCCTGGACGCGCTGGCCGGGTCCGGTCTCGTTCCACCGTTGCGCCTCGTGCACGCTGTCAGCAGTGTCGATCCGGACACTGTTGTCGAAACCCTCGACGAGGAAGGCGAAACGGCCGTTGGGTCGGGATGATCCTTCGTTAATTTTGGATCAAACCCGAGGGGCGAATTGCACTGGTCACGAAACGGTCACTACTGTTACGTCTCGTTGCCTCAGGGCGTCGGTCGATCAGGCCGACCGGGCAACGGCAAGCCGAGGGAGTAACCGGCCGGCACCCGTGGGTGAGACATCCACAGCCGGCGCGGTTGACGGGGACGGCGCGAGCAGAGGAAGGGACCGACCGGGCTGTGTCCACCGGACGCATCAACCGCACCAAGGGAATCGCCCTCGCCGCCATCACCAGCACCGCCGTCGTCGCGGGCGTGATCTTCATCCAGGGAGCGGCGGACGCTGATCCGAAGCCCACCCTGGCCCAGGCGAAGACGCAGGTCGCCGATCTGCAGCACAAGGCCGAGGTGGCCGGTGAGGCGGCGAACGCGCTGCGCGGGCAGATCAGCGCCTCGACCGCCCGGGTGAACTCCTTCAAGGCCGCGATCGCCAAGCAGCAGGCCCAGGTGGACACGGTGAAGCGGCAGATCGGATCCCTCGCGGTCGCCGGGTACCAGACCTCCGGGATGTCGACGACGGCCCAGTTGCTGCTGTCGCCCGACCCGGACCAGTTCCTCAGCCAGGCCTCCACCGCCCAGGCTTTCGCCGGCCAGCAGGACTCGGCGCTGCGCCGCTACCAGCAGGCGCAGGGCAAGCTGACCGACCTGCAGACCAGTGAGCAGACCGAGCTGACCGCGCTGCAGGCCGTGCAGTCGCAGCAGGACGCGCTGAAGAAGCAGCTCCAGGCCAACCTCGACGCCGCCCAGAAGGTGCTCGACAAGCTCAGCGACGCCGAGCGCAAGCGGATCGAGCAGGAGAACGCCGACGAGGCCGAGAAGGCACGCAGCCAGCGCCCGTCGCGCGACGGCGACCGGATGGACGACCTGCCGGTGCCGGCCAGCGGCCGCGCGGCGACGGCGGTGCAGGCCGCGCTGTCCCAGCTCGGTGACCCGTACGTCTGGGGCGCCGACGGTCCCAGCTCCTACGACTGCTCCGGCCTGATGATGTACGCCTGGGGCAAGGCCGGTGTCTCGCTGCCGCACTCGTCGAGCGCCCAGCAGAGCTCGGGCCGCCGGGTCAGCAAGGACCAGCTGATGCCCGGTGACCTGGTGTTCTACTACAGCCCGACCAGCCACGTCGCGATGTACATCGGTAACGGCCGGATCGTGCACGCCCCCCGCCCGGGCAAGTCGGTCCAGATCGCCCCGCTGGACGAGATGCCCTACAACGGCGCCGTCCGCCCGGGCTGACCTGCGACCTTGACATACTCATCGGCTCCGGGGATCCATCCCCGGAGCCGAGTCGTTTCACGTTCGTCCGGGTGCCGTAATGTCGGAGGTGGCACGTAGTGTCCCGCCTGACTGGGGCAGGTGAGCAGCGAGGGGCCGAGGTGATCGACGAACAGGGCGATACGGTGCCGCTCCCGGTGGTCCCACCAGCCGGTGACCGATCGCAGCCGGGTGGTGACCGATCGGAACGGTCCGGTCAGCCTCCGTCGAGCACGTGGTTCAAGCTGAGTGGCCGTGAGTTGCCGCCGTCGTTCGCCCCGATCGCCAAGAAGGTCGCGCTCGGCCTGGCCGTCTGCCTCGTCGCCGGAGCCGGGTACGCCGGACTCCAGCAGATCGCCAACGCGCCCGCCGACCCGAACGCGCCCGGCACGCACTCACCGCTGACCTCCTCGACTCCGGACGACGCCGCCGAAGGGGTACGCCGTGCCGTCGCCGGAGAAGCCGTCCTGCAGAAGATGGCCGACGCGGTCGAGAGCGACAAGCGCACCGAGTTCCTGGACACCATCGACCCGAAGGCCACCGAGTTCCGGGCCAGCGCGCGGACGATCTTCGCGAACCTGAGCACCCTGCCGATCGACAGCTTCCAGTTGCGCTACGTGAGCGACGACACCGGCGCGCTCACCCCGGACCGGCAGGCCGAGCTCGGTGGCAGTCAGTCGTGGCTGGCCCAGGTCGAGGTCTCCTGGCAGCTCGCCGGGTTCGACGCCAAGCCGGCCCGCGAGACCCTCCCGGTCACGTTCGTCACCCGGGACGGAACGACGTACGCCGCCTCGTTCTCGGAGCGGTTCGTGGCCGGTCAGCGGCGGCCGATCTGGGCGCTCGGCCCGATCGACGTGGCCAAGGGCGAGCACAGCCTGGTGATCAGCCTCGACTCGGAGTCGGACGCGAAGAGCTATGTCCCGGTCGCGGATCGCGCGGTCGAGTCGGTCACCAAGGTGTGGGGCAAGGGCTGGCGGCAGAAGGTGATCGTCTACCTGCCGGCCAAACAGGCGCAGATGGAGTACATCCTCGGTGCCCAGCCGAACACCTACACCCAGATCGCCGCGGTCACGATGGCCGAGCTGGACACTCCGCAGGCCGGCGCTCCGGTCCGGATCGTGGCGAACCCGAAGCTGTTCGTCGAGCTCGGCAAACAGGGCCGCAAGATCGTGCTGACGCACGAGACCACCCACGTCGCGTCGACCGCGACCGCCTCGCCGGTGCCGTTGTGGCTGGCCGAGGGATTCGCCGACTACGTCGCGTTCACCGCCGTACCCGTGCAGGACGAGTCGGCGGCGAAGGAGCTGTTCAAGGCGGTCCGGGCCGGGAAGGTGCCGGCCTCGCTGCCCGCGCCGGAGGCGTTCGCCGCCTCGGCGACCGAGCTGCCGCAGGCTTACGAGTCGGCCTGGCTCGCCTGCCGGTTGATCGCCGAGCGGGAGGGACAGGCGAAGCTGGTCAAGTTCTACCGGGCCGTGCACACGTCGAAGAGCCCCACCGGTCTGACCGACGCGTTCAAGTCGGTGCTGGGGATGACCGAGGCCGAGTTCGTCGCCGAGTGGCAGCAGTACCTGAAGAGGCTCGCCGGTGCCTGAGCCGGCCGCGCGCTGGGCACCACGTGCGGCCGCCGCCATCCTCGCAGTGGCGCTGGTCCTGACGATTGTCGTCACCACGCCCTGGCACCTGATCGACCTGCCCACACCGGACGCGACGCTCGACTTCACCGCGGCGGAGATCGCCCGCCAGAACGCGTTCCGCCACGAGTTGTTGCCGTGGTCAACGACCTCCTGGGTGCTGTCGGTGCTGGTCCCGCTCGCGATCGGCTTCAGCCCGCTCGGCCGGCGGCTGTACGACGCCATCCGGATCCGCCGGTGGTACTTCGCCGTACCAGTGCTCGTCTTCGGGCTCGTACTCCTCACCAGCGTCGTCACGGTGCCGACGGACGTGATGGCCGAGCGAGTCACCCGGAAGTACGGCCTGTCGGTGCAGAGTTGGGCGCTGTGGACCCGTGACCGGGCCGTCAACTGGCTCCTCACGTCGCTCGCGCTCGCGGTCGTAGCTCTGGTCCTCATCGGCCTCGCCAGGCGCTGGCGCCGCGGATGGTGGTTGCCAGCGGCAATCGTCAGCGCGATCCTCGTCCTCGGCGTGTCGTTCGCCTATCCGGTGCTGGTCGAGCCACGGTTCAACCAGTTCACCTCGATGCCGGCCGGACCGCTCCGTGAAGACTTCCTGAAGCTCGCCGCGGACGACGGAGTGCCGGTCAAGGACGTGCTGGTCGCTGACGCGTCGAGGCGGACAACCGCCTTGAATGCTTACGTTTCCGGGTTCGGATCGACCCGTCGGCTGGTGGTTTACGACACGCTGCTGAAGGATGTGCCGCCTGCGCAGGTCCGGCTCGTGGTCGCGCATGAGCTGGGTCACGCGGCGGAGGACGACGTACTGCATGGCACGCTGATCGGCGTCCTGGGTGCTGCGTTCGCGGTGACCCTACTGGGGTTGTTGCTCGGGGCAAAGATGGCCGACCCGCGGCGGACGGCGCTGCTGCTGGCCTTGATCGTCGCTGGTACGACGCTCGCCTCGCCGGTGCAGAACCTGGTCAGCCGGAAGATCGAGGCCCGCGCCGACTACCACTCGCTGCAGCTGACGAACGACCCGAGGGACTTCGTCGCGATGCAGCACGACCTGGCCGTGACGAACATCTCCGGGCTGGATCCGGCACGCTGGCGGTACTGGATGTTCGCCACGCACCCGACCGCGCCGGAACGGATCGCGATGGGCCGCGCCTGGGCGACCGAGTACGGAACACCGGTCCCGCCTCTGGTGTCTCGATGACGGTCCTTGTCGTCACCAACGACTTCCCGCCGCGGCAGGGTGGGATCGAGACGTTCGTCCGGTCCTTGTGCGACGAGCTTCCCGAGCTTGTCGTCTACACCTCACATGAGCCCGGCGACACGGCGCACGACGCCGGCCTGCCGTTCCCGGTGGTGCGGGACCGGAAGACGACGTTGTTGCCGACGGCCCGGATCACGAAGAACGCCGTCCGGCTGATGCGCGAGTACGACGCGGACCGGGTGCTGTTCGGCGCGGCCGCACCGCTCGGGCTGATGGGGCCGGCGCTGCGACGGGCCGGGGCGCGGCGGATCGTCGCGATGACACACGGGCATGAGACGTGGTGGGCCGGCGTACCGGGTGCTCGACAGGCGCTGCGGCGGATCGGTGACGCGGCGGACGCGATGACCACCGTGTCGACGTGGTGCGCGGACCGAATCGCGCCGGCGTTGTCGGCGGACGCCGTACGGCGGATGCGGCGGCTGACGCCCGGGGTCGACACGGACCGGTTCTTCCCGGATTGCGGGGGAGAGCAGGTCCGTAAAGGGCTCGGTCTTGAAGGTGTCCCGATCGTGGCGTGTGTGTCGCGGTTGATTCCGCGCAAAGGGCAGGACACCTTGATCCGGGCGTGGCCGCGGGTCCTGGCCGCCGTACCGTCCGCGATCCTGCTGCTGGTCGGCGGCGGTCCTGACCGCGAGCGGCTCGAGGGGTTGGCGGCATCGGTCGGGGTGCGGTCGTCGGTGGTGTTCACCGGAGCCGTGCCGTGGGCGGACATCCCGCCGTACGTCGACGCCGCGGACGTCTTCGCGATGCCATGCCGGACCCGGCGTTTCGGCCTCGAGCCGGAGGCCCTCGGCATCGTCACCCTGGAAGCATCCGCCACCGGAAAGCCAGTCGTCGTCGGCGACTCCGGCGGCGCCCCCGACACCGTCATCCACGGCAAGACCGGCTACCTGGTCGACCCGTACAACCCCGTCCCCGTCGGCGTGCGCATCGCCGAACTCCTCACCAACCCCGCCCAAGCCCAAGCCATGGGCACCGCCGGCCGAGACTGGGTCCGCCAATCCTGGACCTGGCCCCAAACCGGCACCACCCTCCGCAACCTACTCAACCTCTAACCGGGAAAGCCCCACGCGCCCTGCTCCGCGCGCTCCTGTCGTCGCGTGCTACGCCGGGCGCCCCACCCACCCTTCCGCACGCGGCTGCCGCTCAGTTCGACCGCACCGTGGTCCCTGGGCTGTGTCAAGGATTGTGGACAGTTGCGGGGGTGTTGGTTAGGCGGCTGTTGTGGGTTGTTGGTGGTGGGTGAGGGCTTCGTGCGGGGTG
>NZ_JBVJHF010000007.1:0-555079 GCF_055586945.1 Kribbella sp. NPDC048837 | reverse complement strand
CGCCTGGCTCCACTTCTACAATCACCACCGACCCCACTCCGCCATCGGAGGCCAACCACCCATCACCCGGCTGACCAACCTCCCTGGACATCACAGCTAGAAGAAGACGCTGCGGCGCTGCATGAGCAGGGTGTAGAGGGTCTGCTGGATGGTTTCGCGGACCTGGTCGGTGACGTTGAAGACGAGCATCGGGTCGTCGGCGGCACCGTCGGGGAACTCGTCGGTGCGGATCGGCTCGCCGAACTCGATCAGCCACTTGGACGGCAGCGGGATCAGGCCGAGCGGACCGAGCAGCGGGAAGAACGGGGTGATCGGGATGTACGGGACACCGAGCAGGCGGGCCAGCGAGGCGATGTTGCCGACGAGGGGGTAGATCTCCTCGGCGCCGACGATCGAGCACGGGACGATCGGTACGCCGGTGCGCATCGCCGCACTGACGAAACCACCCCGGCCGAAGCGCTGCAGCTTGTACCGCTCCGAGAACGGCTTCCCGATTCCCTTGAACCCTTCCGGCCAGACTCCGACCAGATCACCGCGCCCGAGCAACCGCTCGGCGTCGTCGTTGCTCGCGAGCGTCGCACCACCCTTCCGGGCGAGCTCACCCACGAACGGCGTCTGGAAGACCAGATCCGCGGCCAGCGTCCGCAGCGGCCGGTGGGCGTGGTCCGCGACGATCAGCTGCGTCACGAGCCCATCCAGCGGCATCGTCCCGGAGTGGTTCGCCACGATCAGCGCGCCGCCGTCGGCCGGGATGTTCTCCACCCCGCGGACCTCGACCCGGAACCATTTCTCCGCCAGTGGTCGCAGCACCGGCAGCAGCACCTGATCGGTGAGATCCGCGTCGTACCCGAACTCGTCGACGTCGTACACGCCGCTCAGCCGCCGCCGCAGGAACGCCAGCCACTCCGCGACCCGCCGCTCGCCGTCCTCGCCGAACAGCTGGCGGACCACTCGCTCGAGCCCGGCGAAGTCGAATCCGGCCACGGCACCGGGGATCTGGGCGGCAGCCGGGGAGGCGTCGAGCTGGATCTCGGCCGGCTCGGCCAGCCGCTCGGCCGGCTTCGGCTGTGCAGCGTCTGCACGCTTGCCACCGGTGGCGCGGGCCTTCTTCTTCGCTCCGGCCTGCCCGGCGAGTGCGCGCGCCGCGGCGGACGGCGTCGTACGGCGTCCTGAACCGCGACCCGGACGTCCGCCGGCACCGATCGGGATCACGTCCGCGTCAACCACGCAGCGCTCCCAGCCCCGCCGACAGCAACCCCGACACCCGGGTGACCGTGCCCGGTCCGAGCGATCTGCGGAAGTCGTCGAACGCCGACGCCGTCGTGTACCCCGGCTCGAACCCGAACTCCGTCCGCATCCGCGTCGTGTCCACGGCCCGTCCGTAGGTCAGGAAGGTGATCTGGTCCGGCGAGAAGTCCGCGAGCCGCGCGCGCCGAACGGCGGCCGCCGTGCTGGCCGCGGTGAAGGACGGGAACCGCAGCGTCGGCCGGCCTAGCCGGCGGATCGCCTGGGAGAGCGCGAGGACGCCGTCACCGGCGAGGTTGAAGGTGCCCGGGAGGTCGTTGACGGTGGCGTGGCGGATCGCCTCGACGCCGTCGTCCTCGTGCAGGAACTGCAGGCGGGCGTCGTACCCGAGAACCGTCGGTACGACGGGCATCGCGAAGTACCGGGTGATCGGGGAGACGGTCTTGGGGCCGATCCAGTTCGCCATCCGGAGCGTGCTCACGCAGACGTCGGGGCGGCGCCGGGCGAACCCGCGCACATACCCCTCGACCTCGACCGCGTCCTTGCTCAGCCCGGTCTGGTGGATCGCCCGCGGCGCCATCTCCTCGGTGAACAGGGCCGGGTCCCGCGGACCCGCGCCGTACACCGTGGTCGACGACTTCACCACCAGCTTGGCCACGCCGGGCGCCTTCTGGCAGGCGGCGAGCAGCTGCATGGTGCCGATGACGTTGATCTCCTTCATCGACGACCGGCCGCCGGCGCTGCCCGGGGTGGCCACGACGCCGGTGTGGACGACCGTGTCGACCCCCTCGGCGGCGATCACCTTGGCGATCACGGGGTTGCGGATGTCCGCCCGGACGAACCGGACCCGGCCCAGCTCGGCCCGTGGCGGCACCACATCGATGCCGAGCACGGTCCCGATCGACGGATCGTCGGCCAGTCTGCGGGCACAGCGAGCCCCGGCGTCCCGGGAGACGCCGGTCACCATCACCACCTGTGCCACGAGAAACCCCCAGCCAGACAGCAACCCCACAGCAGACCACGCCGATCGCCGGCGCGGTGGGAACTGCTTACTTGCCGAGCTTGCGGCGCTGCACCCGCGTCTTCTTCAGCAGCTTGCGGTGCTTCTTCTTCGCCATACGCTTGCGGCGCTTCTTGATTACCGAACCCACAGTTGACCATCCAAACTCAAAGAGAACGTCGGCAAAGCTTACCTGCAGGTCACGCACTCAACCTAAAGCAGGCCCTTTGGATAGGGTGGGAACGACCTGGGGAGGCGCGATGACGACAGGTACGACGGCTCGCTACGACGGGCTGGCCGACTGGTACGACGCCCGCTACGTGGCCGGTCAGGACGATCACCAGCCCGGGCTGCTCGACCTCCTCGGGCCGGGATCCGGGCCGTGCCTGGACATCGGCTGCGGCACCGGCCGCAACTTCGGGACGATCCGTGCGAGCGGGCGCAGTGTGGTCGGGCTGGACTTCTCGGCCGACCAGCTCCGGCTGGCCCGGACCCGCACCGACGGGCCCTTGATGGTCGCGGACGCCGCCGTGCTCCCGTTCGCCGACGCGTCGTTCGATACCGCGATGGTGATGTGGATCTCGACCGACGTGGACGACTTCGCAAAGGTTGTCCGGGAGGCGACGCGTGTGCTCCGGCCGGACGGCGTCCTGGTCGTCTATGGCGTCCATCCTTGCTTCAACGGTCCGCACGTCGTGTGGAACGAGGACGGCAGCCGGCTGGTCCACCCCTCCTACCGCCAACCGGGCTGGCACGAGGAGTCGCCGTACTGGGGTGACGGCATCCGCCGGCACGTCGGCATGCATCACCTCACGCTCGCCGACTATCTGAACGCCTTCCTCACGGCCGGGCTCACCGTCGAACGCTTCGTGGAGCCTGACACCGCGGGCGTGCCGTACAGCCTGGCCGTTCGGGCCAGGCGCGGCTAGGCGGCTTTGCGGGTCGGGATCTGGACGATGGGGTCGGTGAGCACGGCCAGGTGTGAGGTCGCCTGCTTGGCGGTGGCCGCGTACGCCGCCGGCGTGAAGGCGACGGCCGCCAGGCCCAGGCCGACGATGGTGCCTACGGCAACGGTCTTCACGATCTTGATCGGCATCATGGGTTCCTCCTCGGGTCGATGACTCCATCCTGATAGCCAGGACTGCGACCGTCCTGGGAGAAACCTGGGAGCCGGCTGGGAGTCAGAACGCGGCCACCTCGGGCACCGCGCGGTGAGGATCCGCACGGATTCCGGGGTCCACGGGCCGGAGCGGATCACGATCGCGTGGTCGATCCCCCATGACGCTTGCTCTCGGCAACGTTCGACGAAACCGCCGACGGTGTCGAGCAGTTCCAGGCCGGGACGCCGGCCGCGGTCCGGGATCGCCCGGCCGGTGAGTCGGCGATCGCCGCGTTCCGCCGCTTCACCGTCGCGAACGTCGCCCACTCCGGCGATCCTGGCGCCGTCGAGCTCATCACGACCGCGGCCAAGGTGGTCGACGGCAGTCCGTCGCTGCACGCCCGCGAGCGGGAGATCGTCGCCGCGACCACCCGCGACCTCGCCCACCTGCTCCAGTCCGAGGGCACCGACCGGCCTCCTT
The DNA here is from genome assembly GCF_055586945.1 of Kribbella sp. NPDC048837. NCBI lineage: Bacteria > Bacillati > Actinomycetota > Actinomycetes > Propionibacteriales > Kribbellaceae > Kribbella > Kribbella sp. NPDC048837. Next base: position 551,254 of record NZ_JBVJHF010000007.1, on the reverse strand, counting down.
AGAGGTAGTTGGAGACTGGGCCGAGGGTTAGCAGGCCGGAGGCGGCTCCGGCGTGTTCGGTGGCGGCGGGGGCGAGCGCGGACTGGGCGCGTTCCAGGATGTGGGGCTCGTCGAGTTGGCGGGCCGCGTGGGCGATGAGGGCCCAGTGGGCCTCCAGCAGCAGGCCGGGCGGTGGATCCGGTGCGGCCCTGAGGGCGGCGACTGCTTCGTTCGCATCTTCGAGGAGGAGTGGACGGATCCACGGGTCGTGGGGGCCGTAGTCGGCGACTCGGATCGGCTGGTGGTGGCGGATGGCTCGGCAGGCCAGCGCGAGTGGGAGCAGGCCTTCCTGCAGGCCCGGCATGCCGGCGGTGTCGAGGAGAGTGGCGGCTGTGCGGTAGGAGTCCTCGGTGTCGTCGCGGAGGGCGGCGTACCAGCGGGTGAAGACGGCGACGAGCGGGAGTTCGTGGCCGGCGGCGAGGGCGTCGGCGGCTGCGGCGTGGTGGTCGGCGGCGGCACGGTCGGCGATGGCGCAGGCGGACTGCAGCCGGATGAGGTGGCCGAGGACCTCGTAGGTGGTGAGCTCGTGTCGTTGGGACAGCGTGATGAGCTCGGCGCCGATGGCGTCGCGTTCGGGGGCCAGGCCGGCGCGGTCGCAGGTCTGCATGAAGCGAGCGTTGAGGGCGAAGGCGAGCAGCACCGGGTCATCGAGTCCGCGGGCGAGCTCTTCGGCTTCAAGCGCAGCCTGAGGAACTCGTACGCCGCGCGACTCGAGCGCGATGGTTGCCAGGAGCCGCGCGCGGGCTTTGGGGTGTTGTTGAGTCGGCAACGCTCGCTCTGCTGCGGCAACGATCGCGGCGGCGAGGGGCTCGTCGTCGGAGCGCGTCCAGATCGCGGGTACGTCGTACGCCCCGATGACCCGCGCCGTCAGGTCGGGATCGCCCAGTTCCTCGGCTGCCGTGATCGCCGCGAGCCGCTGCCGGCGTGCGGCCTCGAGTCCACCTGTCACCGCAAGACTGCGCAGCAGACCCACCGTGGACTCCAACCGGGCACGAGCACCGACGGTCCGGTCGTACGCCGCAGCCGTCTCGGCCCACACGTCTCCGGCCGACAGATGCGCGGCCTGGTTGAGGATGTCGGTCTCCACCCGGCTGAGCGCCGTACCGGGATCCACACCGAGCTGACCGACCAGCATCGCCCGGGCACGACGCAGTACGGCGAGAGCGTCGCCCTGCCGGCCACTCCGGTACAGCGCCAACGCCAGCAACCGCCACGCGTCCTCACGCCACGGATGCTCTGTCACATGTCCGTCCAGCTCAGGCACAGCCTCAGCAGCCAGCCCTACCGCCAGCCGGGTCTCCGCCAGTCGCTCCACGGCCCGCAACCGCAACTCGGTGAGCCGGGACCGCTCTGCCTGAGCCCAGCCCTCCTCAGCAAAGTCGGCGTACGCCGGTCCGCGCCACAGCGCCAGAGCCTTCACCAGCTCCTCCGGCTGCGACGCACTCCGCACCGCATCCTCGAACCGCCACGCGTCGACGGCATCCGTCCGTAACGCATAGCCCGGCCCCTCGGTCACCAGCAACTGCGCAGGTGTCCGCGGCACGCGCTCCGGCTCCAACGCCCGCCGCAGAGCGGCCACGAACGTCCGCACCGCACTCAGCGCACCCTCCGGCGGATCGACCCACAACTCGTCCACCAGCAGAGTCGCCGGTACGACGCGGCCGCGTGCCACGATCAACCGCGCCAGCACCGCCCGATGCCGCGGCCCCTTCAGCGCCACCGGCCGCCCGGCACCGTCCCAGGCCACCACCGGCCCGAGCACCCCGAATTCCACCCGGCCACGGTAGCGCTCATCGGATGCTCATCCGGATCCACGACGCTGGCCGGCATGAAGATCAACGGATTCGACTACCACCGCATCACCGGCGTGGACGGCGTGAAGCTCAACGTCGCCGTCGGCGGCTCCGGTACGCCGATCGTCCTGCTGCACGGCTTCCCGCAGACGCACGTGATGTGGCGACACGTCGCCACCGACCTGGCCGCCGACCACACCGTCATCTGCCCCGACCTCCGCGGGTACGGCGAGAGCGACAAGCCCGCCGATGGCTACTCCAAACGCGCCATGGCCGCCGACATCGTCGCCGCCGCCCGCGAGCTCGGTCACCCGACCTTCGCCCTGGCCGGTCACGACCGCGGCGCCTTGGTCGCCTTCCGCGCCGGACTCGACCATCCGGGCACCATCACGCACCTGATGTGCCTCGACGTCCTGCCGACACTCGACATGTGGGAGGTCATGCACGGCACGCGGGCCGCGGTCGGGTTCCATCTCTATCTGATGGCGCAACCGCCCGGTCTGCCGGAGGAGCTGATCGCCGCGAGCGCCGACGCGTTCTTCGGGTACTTCCTCGATGCCTGGACCAAGGACGGAATCCCGGCCGAGGCCCGCACCCACTACCTCGACGCCTGCCGGTCAGCCGTCCCGTCGATCGTCGCGGACTACCGCGCCTCGGCCACGATCGACGTCAGCCACGACGAGGGTGATCTTGCTAAAGGCAACAAACTGCGGATGCCGGTGACGGTGATCCAGCAGGACTGGGGTGCCGCCCTCGGCTTCGACGCCGCGGCCCGGTGGCAGGCCTGGGCCACCGACCTGCACCACGAGACCACCACCTCAGGTCACTTCATGGCCGAGGAGTCCCCGACCGAGATCGCCGGCGCGCTCAGGAAGCTGCTCGGGCGGTGAGGTAGGCCGTCGACTCCGCGAGGGCGTCGAGCGCGGCGGGCAGCGAGGTGCTGACCACGTGACCGTCGCGCTTGACCGGCGTACCGCCGACCAGGACGGTCTCCACGTTGCCCGGGTGCCCGGAGGTGACCACGGTGGCGACCGGGTCCTGCGCACCGCCGGCCAGGTTCAGATCCGTGGCGCGCAGCACGATCAGGTCAGCCTGGTTGCCAACGGCAAGCGATCCGACGTCGGCGAGTCCGAGTGCATGGGCGCCTCCGACAGTCGCCAGCTGGAGCACCTCGGCCGCGGTGAAGGAGCGGTGGCCGAGAGCCAGGATCTGCTGCATGACACTGAACATGTCGCCGGCGCCGCTCGTCACCGTGTCGATCCCGAGGCCGACCCCGGCCCCCGCGGCCTTCAGCCGGGCGGCGACCGGACCGCCCATCTCCAGCCGCGACTCGACCGCGGGCGTGACCGAGACGGACGCACCGGACTCCGCGATCAGCTTGAGTTCGGACTCGGACAGGTTGTTGCCGTGCACGTACAACGTGTCCGGTCGCAACAGCCCCGCGTCCCGGAGTCCGGCGATCGGCGCGGGCGTGACCTCACTGCCGTCGATATGCGTCACGACGGGCAGCCCGAGTTCCGCGGCCAGCGCCCAGTCGGCCTCGACGGTCTCGAACGGCGCATAGGCGGGACCGATGGATGCCACCGCGACGCCGATCCGATCGGAGACGTGGCCCAGGACGCGGCGCAGGCCCTCCGGATCCACCGCACCACCGGCCAGCGGCGACGGCCCGAATCCGAAGACCGCCCGGATGCCGCTGCGATCCAGTGCGTCGACGGCGGCTTCGGCGAACTCCGCCGAGCCCTGCACATGGGAGTAGTCCTGCACGGTGGTGACGCCGCCGTCCAGACACTCCAACGCACCCACAAGGTTGCTCGCAGCAACATCTTCGGGCCGGTAGCGGGTGCCGTGGGCCTGCATCACCCGGTCGAAGTAGTACCCGAGGTCACCGTCGGCCCCGATCCCGCGCAGCGCGGTCTGCCAGACGTGCCGATGGGTGTCGACGAACCCGGGCAGCACGATCCGCCCTCGCGCGTCGATCACCTCCGCGTCGACCGCGACCAGATCAGGTCCCACCGCGGCGATCCGGCCGTCCTCGATCAGTACGTCGGTCTCCGGCCGGACCACCACCTCCGGCGCGGTGTCGATCACCAGGCCGCCTCGCACCAGCATGCGCATGAGAAATCCCCTCAGTAGAAAGCTTTCTTAAAAGCTATCACCAAAGGCATCTAGACTGTCAACCATGACGACCGACCGGGTGGACGGGATCCTCGCGGCCTGGCAGCACGAGCTGCCGGACGCGCTGCACCCGACCAGCGAGCTGAGCAAGCGCCTGATGGTGCTGGCCGACGCCCTGGACCAGGCCACGCGGCCGGTTCTGCGGGAGCTCGGCCTGACCGCGGCCGAGTACGACGTGATCGTCGCGCTGCGCCGCTCGGGAACGCCGTACCGGCAGAAGCCCTCGGATCTGAGCCGCAGTCTGCTGCTGTCCTCCGGCGGCACGAGCAACGTCGTCAACCAGCTGGTACGGCGGGGATTCGTGGCCCGCGAGCCCGACCCGGACGACGGGCGCGGCACACAGATCCGGCTCACCGCCGAGGGAGTGGCGATCGCCGAGGAGGCTGTGATCGCGAGCTCCGCGGCACATCACAAGCTCTGGGACGGCCTGCCCGACGAGACCGTCCAGCGCGCGACCGCCGCACTGCGGGCGCTCTCGGGACGGTCGGAGACATGACGAGGCGGCCGGTCCCAGAGGGATCCGGCCGCCTCGGCTTCTCGTGGTTATCCGGCCTGAAAGAAGGCGCCCTTGAGGTAGTCGTGCACGGCGTCCTCCGAAACCCGGAACGAACGACCCACCCGCACCGCGGGCAGCTCACCGGAGTGCACCAGGCGGTACACCGTCATCTTGGACACGCGCATGGCCGTGGCGACCTCCGCCACGGTCAGGAACTTCACCTCGGCGAGCGGCTGCTCACCACCGGACTTCTTTGATGCCATTGCGCACCGCACTTCCAGCACGGATCGTGCGCCGGCTTCCCCTCCGGCACCTCCGTCCGTGCATGCAACGAGCGTAGTGGCTGTTGGTACGAATGGGAAAGAGGGGGACTTCTGTGACTCAATACGAAGGATCGAGACCAAGAAGAGGGAAGCTGGTGTCGCGTGTCGCCTTGATTGCGCGGTCGAGCCAGGTGTCGGGGTTGTAGCCGGTGGACCAATCGACGTACGTCGCGTCCCGGCCGTCGGTCATCCGCAGCGGCGCGACCCGGGCGAACCGGAGCTGGATCTCCTCGCGCCACGCCTCCGGCACCGGCGTCAACGGGTCGATCGGGTTGCCGGCGACGATCGCGAGCAAGTGGCTCCAGGCCCGCGGGACGACGTCGATGATCGCGTACCCGCCACCACCCGTGGCGATCCACTTCCCGCCGGCCACCTCGTGCGCGAGATCGTGCAGGGCCAGGTACGCCGCACGCTGCCCGTCGATCGTTTTCGTCAAGTGGGCCAGGGGATCCTCGACATGTGAATCGCAGCCGTGCTGCGTCACCATCACGGTCGGCCGGAACGCCTTCACCACGTCCGGGACGATCGCGTGGAACGCCCGCAACCAACCGGCATCCCCCGTCCCCGGTGGCAGCGCCACGTTGACCGCCGTACCCTCTGCGTCCGGTCCACCCGTCTCCCCCGCACTGCCGGTGCCCGGGAAGAGCGTGGTCGGCGACTCGTGCAGGCTGACCGTGAGGACCCGCGGGTCGTTGTAGAACGCCGCTTGTACGCCGTCCCCGTGATGCACGTCGACATCGACGTACGCGATCCGCTCCGCACCGTGGTCGAGCAGCCACTGGATCGCGATGGCGGGATCGTTGTAGACGCAGAATCCGCTGGCCCGGTCGGGCATCGCGTGATGCAGGCCGCCGGCGATGTTGGCCGCGTGCAGGACATCGCCTTCCCAGACCGCTCGAGCCGCCTCGACGGTCGCGCCGACGATGTGCGCGGAGACCTCGTGCATCCGCGGGAAGCAGTAGGTGTCGTGGGTGCCGAGCCCATGCACCGGATCGGAGCCGTCCGGGTCGTCGCCGGCCCGCTTGACCGCGGCGATGTACTCGGCGGTGTGCACGGTCTCCAGCAGCGCATCGTCGGCCATCGGCGCCGGCACGACCTTGAGCTCGTCGAGTATGCCGAGCGCACTCGCCAGCCGGATCGTGAGCTGCACCCGGATCGGACTCATCGGATGCCCGCGGCCGAAGTCGTACGCCGTCAGTCCGTCGTCGAACACCAGCATCGCCTCACCGCTCATCCGCGTCCTCGCTTCGCTCCGGGCGCGGATGAGCCTTGCTGCTGTGCTCGTTGATGAACTCGCTCCGCTCGTCCATGAACCGACCTTAACCGTCAAATCCCAGGAAGTGGTTTGCCAAACCGGGCGCTCAATCGGTAAGCGCCTCGCTGGGCGTGGAAGACGGTCATCGCCAGGATGCCGACGGCGGCGGCGATCAGCGCGGCCCACGGGTGCGCGCCGACGTGCGCCCACGCGGTCAGCGCGCCGGCGATCGCGAACGCGCCGAGGCCGCCGACGGCGTTCCGGGTCGGCGAGTTGCCGGTCAGGTTCGGGTACTCCCGGGCACTGATGCCCTGGACGAAGTGCGGGATGCCGTTCGTGCCCATCAATCCGGCCAGGAACGTCAGCACGATCGCGTGAATCATCTCTCCTCATTTCAGTCTACAGGCGTTGACTGAAACCGTAGACCCGTCACGAGACTTCAGTCAACATGCGTAGACTGAGACGATGGCGACGAGGGTGGAGCAGCGGCAGCGGACCGAGACGCGGATCCTGACGGCGGCGCGGCAGTTGTTCGGCGAGCACGGGTACGACCGGACGACGATCCGCGCGATCGCGACGGCGGCCGGCAGCGACCCCGGTCTGGTGATGCGGTACTTCGGGTCGAAGGAGAAGCTGTTCGCCCAGGCATCGGCGATCCCGGCGGACGGGCCGATCGAGGGTTCGCCGGAGCAGATCGCCGAGCAGTTGACGGCCGGCCTCACCCAGAAACTGGCGGACGAGCCGTCCGTGGCGCTGGCCGCGTTGCGGGCGATGTTCAGTCACCCCGAGGCGGCCGACGAGGTCCGGTCGGCGATCACCGCGCAGCAGCGTCAGGTGGCGGCGCAGTTGCCCGGCGAGGACGCCGTACTGCGTTCCGGAGTGATCGGAGCGTTGACCCTCGGGCTCGTGATCGGGCGGCATCTGGTCCGGCTGGACGGCCTGGACTCCGACCCGGACGAGGTGATGGCGGTGGCAGGCCCGCTGATCACCGCATTGATCGATGCCTGACCTCAGTCCGGTGCCGACTGCATGACCCCGTCCCGAAGCCCCGACGGACCCGCACGTGGACACGGGCGGCGCGACACCCCTCCTGAGCCGCGCCGGCCCGTTCCACAGGCGTTGGTCCGACAGATGCTTCATCGCTCAAGGACTGCAAGGCGTTACAAGATTTGCAGGAACACGCAAAACCCGAGGGCAAATCGGTTGCGGAGGGTCACAAAGGCGGTCTAGTCCTGTACTCTGTCCCGGCTCGCCCAGCGGCCCGTTGCACGTTCCTGCAACGGCGAGAATCGGACTTGCGCGGATCGATGTCCAGGCCCCACAGTTCCTTCCCGTGAGGAAGCGCTTGAGCTCGTTGAAACCCAACCGACGGCAAATCTTCACGGCGGGGGCGGCTGTGGCCGCGTCGACCGTGGCCGTCCCGACCCTGGCCGCGACGGCCACCACCAGCACCACCACCGCCACGTCCGGCGGCCTGTACGGCTCCGGCACCCTCGGCTCCTGGGCCAACGCGACCCGGGCCATCTCGACCACGGCGCAGATCCAGCACGTCCGCGAGACCAACGGCGTCTACATGTTCGGCGACAGCATCTCCGTCCAGGACGGCAAGGCGCTGGCGATCCGGCTGCTGAACCGCGACGGCAGCCAGATGGCGGTGAACAACTGGTCCAGCCGGCCGACCTCCGGCGCGGTCGACGCGCTGCAGCAGTGGGCGTCGGCGTACGGACTGCCGCGCCGGATCCTGATGGCGAGCGGGTCCAACGACATCTTCGACCCGCCGAAGTTCGCGGCACAGATCGACCGGGCGATGAGCATCGTCGGCCCGACCCGGACACTGTTCTGGGTCAACATCCAGGCCGTCCGCAAAGCCCAGACCGCGACCGTGCAGTTGGCCGACCAGCGCAACAGCTCCTGGCTCAACATGCAGATGTACGACGCCCAGAAGAAGTACCCGAACCTGCACGTCATCCGCTGGGCCGAATGGCTCTGGGTGAAGCCGTACCGGCTGCTCAACTACCTTCGCGACGGCGTTCACCCGACGGTGCCGCTCGGGCAGGACGCCCGCAACGAACTGATCGTCCAAGCGCTGACACAGCGATGAGTTAGGCTAGACGTGTGAACACGAACTTGTTGCAGAGCTGGTGGGCCGCCTAGGGCGGTCACCCGGCGTTCACACGCATCCAAGAGGCCGCCTCGCCGAGGCGGCCTTTTTGATGCCCTCTCTCGGCTGGGGCGCCCACACCACCGAGAGGAACAGTCATGACATCGCTATCCGGTATCACACCGTCCGGCCGGCTGACGCTGGGCAACCACCTCGGCGCCCTGCGCCGGTTCACCGACCCCGACGGGTTCTACTTCGTCGCGAACCTGCACGCGATGACCACCAAGCACGACCCGCGCCGGCTCGCCGCACTCACCCGGGAGTTCGCGACGCTGATGCTCGCGGCCGGCGTCCCCGAGGGCACTGTGTTCGTCCAGTCCGACGTCCCCGCGCACGCCCAACTCGCGTACCTCCTGGAATGTACGTCGTACGTCGGGGAGCTCTCCCGGATGATCCAGTACAAGGAGAAGGGCAAGGGCCGGCCGATGACCCGGGCCTCGCTGTTCACGTACCCCTGCCTGATGGCCGCGGACATCCTGCTCTACGGCGCCGAGCGCGTCCCGGTCGGCGGCGACCAGGACCAGCACGTCGAGCTGGCCCGGGACGTGGCGATCCGGTTCAACCGCGAGTACGGCGAGACTTTCGTCGTACCGCAGCTCGCCAAGGCCGCGTTCGCCACCCGGGTCAAGGATCTGGCCAATCCGACCAGCAAGATGAGTAAGTCCGACGCCGACGAGGCGATCGGCACGATCCGGCTGCTCGACCCGCCGGACGTGATCCGCCGGCAGATCATGCGCGCGGTGACCGACTCCGAGAACGAGGTCCGCCACGACGAGGTGGCCAAGCCCGGAGTCACCAACCTGCTCGAGATCCTGGCCGCCTGCACCGACGGCGATCCGGTCCGGCTGGCGGATTCGTACTCGTCGTACGGCGCACTGAAGCAGGACGTCGCGGACGCGGTCCTGGCCGTGATCGAGCCGCTGCAGAAGGAGTACGCGCGGCTCGCGACCGACCCGGGCGCGATCGACACCCTGCTCGCCCAGGGCCGCGATCGGGCCATCGACACCAGTGCACCCCGACTCCAGGCGGCGGTGCGAGCCATGGGTTTGGCAGGATCGGCCCCATGAAGATTCGCGTCGCCACCTTCAACATCCGCAACTCCTCCGCACCCGACGGCGACAACGCCTGGCCGGTCCGGCGGAACGCGACGGTGGCGGCGATCGAGCTCCTCGACGCGGACGTGGTCGGGCTGCAGGAAGTGCTGCCCGACCAGCTCGAGTACCTGCGCTGGCGGTTCCCGAAACACGAGATCGTCGGCGTCGGCCGGGACGACGGGATGAACGCGGGTGAGCATTCCGTCGTCCTGGTCCGGCCCGGCGACTGGCGCGTCGAGAAGCACGAGACCCGCTGGCTGTCCGACGACCCCGGTACGCCGGGATCCGTCGGCTGGGACGCGGACCTGACCAGGATCGCGACCCTGGTCTGGCTCCGGCACAAGAACGGTACGACGATCGCCGTCGCGAACACGCACTACGACCACGCCGGCGAGGTCGCCCAGCTGCAGTCCTCGCGGCTGATCGCTCGCTGGACCGCCGGCGACCTGCCGTGGATCGTGATGGGCGACCTGAACGCGACACCGGACTCGCTGCCGCTCAAGACGCTGGCCGAGTCCGGCCTGCGCCTCGCCGTACCGATCGAGGCCGGCGGCAGCTGGCACGACTTCACCGGCGCGGAGGACGACGACCGGATCGATCACATCCTGGTCAGCGCCGAGTGGACAGTGGTCGAGGCAGCCGTCTCCCACTACCGCCCGGACGGACGGCTGCCCAGCGACCACTGGCCGGTGCTCGCGACGCTGTCCCTTTAGATCTTGGCGAAAACCTCTTCGCGAAGACGTTCGAGCGCGTCGAACCGGCGGTTGCCGGTGCGGAGGAACGCGTCGGGCACGAGCAACTCGTCGATTCCGGCCGCCGGGTACTGCGCGACCTTGTCGAGCACCTCCTGCGCCGACCCCATGATCACGTGCCCGCCCCGGCTCTCCAGCCGCTCCTTGCGCTCAGCCGCCTCGGAGTCACCCGGTACGACGACCTCCAGCATCGTCTGCGCGGACCGGCGGACCGTCTTCGGGTCGCGGCCGATGCGCTCGCAGTGCGCGGTGAAGACCTCGCCCTTCTGCGCGGCCAGCGCCGGGTCACCCCAGTGGTTCCACTCGTCGGCGTACTTCGCAACGATGCCGAGGGCAACCTTCTCGCCGGCGGCGCCGATCAGGATCGGCAGGTGGGCCGGCTTCGGCTCGAGCGGGGCGCCGGCGAGCTGGTAGTAGGTGCCGTCGAAGGTGGTGCGCTCCTGGGTGAGCAGGCCCTTGATCACCTGGCAGGCCTCCTCGAACCGGGCCAGCCGTGGGCGCACCGGCGGCAGCTCGATGCCGTAGACCTCGTGCTCGTTCACCTGCCAGCCGGCGCCGATGCCGAGGACGAACCGGCCCTCGCTCATCTGGTCGATCGTCGCCGCCGTGTTCGCGACGACCGCGGGATGCCGGTAGGTGTTGCCGAGCACCATCGAGCCGACCCGGACCCGCTCGGTCCGGGCGACGATCCCGGCCAGCAGGGCGAAGGCTTCGTTGACGGGAACGGACAGGTCGTCGCCGTTCTGCATGAAGTGATCAGCTATCCAGACCCCGTGCCATCCGGTGCGTTCGGCGTACTCGGCGCCTTCGAGCACTTCCGACCAGGTCCTGGATGCCGCGGGCCACAAAGAGAAGTCCATGACGTCATCCTCTCTCCTGCGCCTCGAGGACGGCCTCGCCGTTCTCCTCTGCCCACATGGTGAGCATCCGGATCGGGCCCATCAGCGTGCGGCCGAGGTCGGTCAGCTCGTACTCGACGCGGGGTGGGACGCCGCCGTGGTCCGTGCGGGTGACCAGGCCGTTCGCCTGGAGTCTGCGCAGGGTCTGGGTGAGCACCTTCTTCGAGATGCCGCCGATCAGCGTGATCAGCTCCGAGTGCCGCCGTGGTCCTTCGTTCAGGCCCCACAGGACGACCACGGCCCACTTGTCGGCGATCACCTCGACCGCCAGGCGGGCCGGGCAGTCGGCGAGGAAGACGTTGCCGGGATCCAAACCATCCACGGCTGACCAGGGTACCCAGCGGTTCCCACGGCGCTGGCTACCGTCCTCGGCATGACCGGCCTCCCCGCAAACACCCATCGACTCTTCACGGAACCCAAGGACGTCACCCTCGTCACGATCGACCCCGACGGCTCGCCGCAGGCCTCACTCGTCTGGGCCGCCCGCGACGGCGACGAGATCGTGGTCGGCATCCAGCAGCCACACCGCAAGGCCCGCAACCTGCGGCGCGACCCGCGGGTGACGCTCCTCGTCCAGGACGACCAGGTGAGCTCTCGCGGGATCACGCAGTACCTGGTTCTGCGCGGTACGGCGAAGCTCGAAGGGCCGGGGATCCCGGCGGACTACAAGGCGCTGATGGATCGCCTGTCGCAGCGCTACCTCGGCGTGCCCGAGTTCCCTTTCGGTGAAGGCATCTGGGACACCGGCATGATCGCCCGCATCACCGTGGACCGGGTGGCGGGCGAAGGGCCTTGGCTGGGCTAGACGACGATGTGCCAGCGGAGGAGGAAGGCGCCGATCGAGAGGATCAGGTAGGTGAGGACGAGGAGGGCGCCGATGCCGGGGCGCGGGCGGTGGCGGCGGACCGGCGTACCGTCGGCCTGCCGGCGGATGGCCTCCATCACCGCGCCGACCTCGGCCGCACGGTCCTTGGGGATGCCGTTGATCTCGCTCTCGTCCTGGCCGCGGCTGAGCACGACGTTGTCGTCGCCGATCTCGATCTTGTCGACGTCCTGCCAGGCGAGGCTACGGATCAGCATGCTCGTGCGGGCCTTGAGGGCGGTGGCGGTCAGCTCGACGCGGTAGAGCACGACGCCACCGGCGACGCGGACCACCGAGGCGCCGATGATCGTCAGCAGGCCGACCGCGAGCATGTCGCGCGCACCCATCCACAGCCAGGAGTTCAGCGCCGGGACGACGATGAACGGCGCGACGAACAACGCCCACGCCCACCACGGCGCAGGATCCAGCGGCACTCGCCACGGCAGCGGCGGCACCTCCTCCTGCTGCTGTGCAGGCGCGGTGGCCGGATCGACCGAACCATTACCCATGGGCGGGACCATAGTCGACTCATCCCTCGAACACGGCAGGAAACTGCGGCGCCAACAATAACGCCAGCTGGTGGAGAGGTGTTATTCGGCGGCCAGAGCGCGCGAGCGGTTGCGGGCGGCTTCGATCGCGGAGAGGAAGGCGGCGCGGACCTTGTGGTCCTCCAGTTCGCGGATCGCCGCGGCCGTCGTACCGCCTGGTGAGGTGACGCGCTCGCGCAGGACGGTCGGGTGTTCCCCGGTCTCGCGCAGCAGTTTCGCGGAGCCGACGACGGTCTGGACGACGAGCTCCGACGCGGTGGCACGGGGCAGGCCCATGTGAACGCCGGCCTCGATCATCGCCTCGACGACGAAGAACAGGTACGCCGGACCCGACCCCGAGATCGCGGTCACCGCATCCTGCTGCTTCTCCGGCACCCGGATGACCCGGCCGGTCGCGGCCAGCAGACTCTCGGCCAGCTCGAGGTGGCTCTCGTCGCAGTGCGCACCGCGGGAGATCGCGGCCATGCCCTCGTCGACCAGCGCCGGCGTATTCGGCATCACCCGTACGACGGCCACGCCCTCGGGCAGCCGGGACTCGATGAAGCCGGTGGTGATCCCCGCGGCCAGCGAAACCACGGTCTGGGACGCGCGCACCGCCGGGGCGATCTCGCCGAGCAGATCCGGCATGTCCTGCGGCTTCACCACCAGGACCAGGGTGTCCGCCTTGGCCGCCGCGTCCACGTTGGACACGACGTCGACGCCGTACCGCTCCCGCAGCTCGGCGGCACGCTCCTCCCGGCGCTCGGTGATCAGGAGCTCCTCCGGTCGCCGCCCGGCCCGAATCAGCCCGGACAGCAACGTCTCCCCCATCACACCGGCCCCGAGAATGGCCACCTGACTAGTCATGCCCAACAGACTACTGATCCGGGGCCGCGGTGAACCCGCGTGCCCGGCAGGCGGGCGGCGTACTACTTCTTGCTGATCAGGGAGCGGGCGAAGAACTGGAGGTTGGCGGGGCGCTCGGCGAGGCGGCGGACCAGGTAGCCGTACCAGTCCTCGCCGTACGGGATGTAGACGCGCATGGTGTGGCCCAGGCCGGAGAGCCGGAGCTGCTCCTCGGGGCGGATCCCGAAGAGCATCTGGTACTCGTAGCTGCCCGGCTGGCGGTTGGCGCGCTCGGCGAGCGAGCCGGCGATCGCGATCAGCCGCGGGTCGTGCGAGGCGATCATCGGGTAGCCGGCGCCGTTCATCAGGATCTTCATCGCCCGGACGTACGCCTTGTCCACCTGGCGCTTCTCCTGGAACGCGACCGACTCCGGCTCCTTGTACGCGCCCTTGCAGAGCCGGACCCGGGATCCGGCGTGGGCCAGGTCGCGGCAGTCGCCCTCGGTCCGGCGCAGGTACGCCTGCAGCACCGCGCCGGTCTCCGGGAAGTCCTGGCGCAGCTCGCGCAGGATGCCCAGGGTGGAGTCGGTGGTGGTGTGGTCCTCCATGTCGAGGGTGACCGTCGTACCCGCGTTGCGGGCCGCGTGGCAGATGGTCCGCGCGTTCTCCAGCGCGATCTTCTCGCCGTCGCCCGGCAGCGCCTGGCCGACCGCGGACAGCTTCACCGAGACCTCGGCGTTCTTGGTCAGGCCGGCTTCGGCCAGCTTGCGGAGCAGCTCGAGGTACGCATCCGCGGTCGCCTGCGCGGCGGCCAGGTCCGTGACGTCCTCACCGAGGTGGTCGAGCGTGACGTTCAGACCGTTGCTGACCAGCTTCTCGGTGGCCAGCACGGCCTCCGGAGCGGTCTCGCCGGCCACGAACCGCGCCACGATGCCACTGGACACCGGGAGCGACGACACGGCCTTCTTGATCTGGGGGCTGCGGGACATGCCCAGCAGGACTCGCCGAAGCACTAGGTGTTCCTCTCTGCCAGTGGTGTCAGCAGGTTACGCGCGTGAACCGAACCGTCCCTAATCGTGTGGCGGGGACCACACCACCGGGTTGACTGGTTCGGTCACGGTCGGTGCTCGCACCCCTCGTCAGGAAGGATGCGGGCATGCCCATCTTCAAGCGTCGCCGACGGACCGTGGTGGAGGCCGACCCGATCGGCGCGTTCTGGTCGTGGTGGTCCGAGTCCGGGGCCGGCGTCGTCGCCGACTCGATCGCCCGGAAGGAGCCGGCCGAGACGAGCACCGCCCTGACCGAGCGGATCGGGCAGATCCACCCCGACCTCGAGTGGGAGCTCGGTCCAGGCCTGCACGCCGAGCACGTCCTGGTCGTCACCGCCGCCGGCAACCCGGCACACCGCGCCGTCGCCCGCCGCTGGTTGCGTGCCGCGCCGCCGTCGGACCCCACCTGGGAGTACGCCGACCTGCGCCGGCCCGGGCCCGCGTTCACGATCCGCTTCGACGGCCTGCCGCCGATCCCGGTCGACGAGGCCGTCGTGTCGGTCGAACCCGATGCCGCCTCGATCCACGTCGGCGTACATCATCCCGTCTTTCCCGAACTGCCGGTCGACGTCCAGCGGCGGGTGACCTTCCTGATCCTCGACCTGGTCCTCGGCGAGGAGATGGTGGAGACCTGGGTCGGCGCCATCGAGACGCTCGCCTCGGAGCCGGCCGACGCCCGGCCCATCGAGGCGCTGCTGCCGGAGGTCGCCGGGTTCGCGGCCGAGCACACGCTCGAGGACGGCAGCCCGGCGTGGAAGATGCTCGAGGGTACGCGCGACGGACACCGGCTGATCGCGACCGCCGAGTACCCACTCCGCTCGATCCGCCGCCCGCACCTCGACACCCACGTCGCCGTCTCGATCGGCTACCCCGTGGTCCGCGACGACGGCCTGCCCGAGGCCGAGATGCTCGACGAGCTCCGCAGCTTCGAGGACCACCTCACCGACCGCCTCGGCGGCTCCGGCAACCTCCTCGCCCACGAAACCTCCGCCGGCACCCGGATCCTGCACTACTACACCGACGGCACCACCCCCGCCGGCGCCCAACTCAAAGCCGCCACCACCGGCTGGCCCCACGGCCGAGTCACCGTCACCACCACCCCCGACCCCGCCTGGCACAACGTCTCCCACCTCGCCGGGTAACCCGTCCAACCCACGCGCCCGCTACGCATGGGTTACTGCGTGCGGCGTTTCAGGGTGGCGGCGCCTAGGCCCAGGGCGGCGAGGATGAAGGCCAGGACTACCAGGGCGTCGGTGCCGGTGCCGGTGGTGAAGCCGTTGCCTTGGGCAACTCCGATGACGGCGTCGACGGCGTAGGAGAGCGGGAGTACGTCGCTGATGGCGTGCAGGACGGAGGGGAGCTGGTCCCGGGGGATGAGCAGGCCGCAGAGCAGGATCTGGGGGATCATCACGGCGGGCATCATCTGGACGGCCTGGAACTCGGTGGCGGCGAAGGCGCTGGCGAAGAGGCCCAGGGCTGTGCCTAGTACGCCGTCCAGGACGGCAACGACGCCGAGTTGCCACGCGGGACCCTGGATGTCGAGATCCAAGGCGTACAAGGCGATCGACACGACCACGGCGGCCTGGACCACGGCGATCAGGGCGAAGGCCAGCGCGTAGCCGAGGAGGAAGTCGAACTTTCCCATCGGCATCGTGAACAGACGCGACAGCGTCCCGGTCGAGCGTTCGCGCAGGGTCGCGACCGACGTGACGACGAACATGACGATCGCCGGGAAGACCGCGAGCAACGGTCCGCCGAAGCGGTCGAAGGCGTTCGGGGAGTCGACGAACATCCACCACATCAGGCTGACGAGCAACGCCGGCAGGACGATGAGCATCGCCACCGTGCGGTGGTCGCGCCGCAACTGGGCGAGCACCCGGGCGGCGACGGCGAAGGTGACCCGGGGCGTCATCGCGCACCAGCCTTTCGTTCGATCAGGGTGAGGAACGCCTGCTCGATGTCGTCCGTACCGACCGAGTCGAGCAGGGCTTGCGGAGTGTCATCGGCGAGCAGGTCGCCGTCGCGCATCAGGAGCAGGCGGTCGCAACGCGAAGCCTCGTCCATCACGTGACTCGAGACGAGCAACGTCGCACCGGCATCCGCCAACGTGTGGAAGAGGTTCCACAGGTCGCGCCGCAGCACGGGATCCAGGCCGACGGTCGGTTCGTCGAGGACGAGCAGTTCGGGATTCCCGAGCAGGGCCGCGGCGAGCGAGGCCCGCGACCGCTGCCCACCGGACAACCGGTCCACCCGGGCGTCCGCATGCGAGCGCAGATCCACGGCGTCGATCACGCGGTCCACGTCAGCGGCCGGGACTCCGAGCACCGCGGCGAAGAAGCGGAGGTTCTCCGTGACGGTGAGATCGCCGTACACGCTGGGCTCCTGGGTGACGTACCCGATCCGCCCGCGCAGCTTCGGCGCACCGGCGGGCGACCCGAGGACGGAGACGTCGCCGGTCACTCGAGCCTGCAGGCCGACGATCGCCCGGATCAGCGTCGTCTTGCCACAGCCGGACGGCCCGAGCAGTCCGGTCACCGTCCCGGCCCGGAGATCGAACCCGACCCCGTGCAGGACCTCCCGGTCGCCGCGCACCACCACGACGTCCCGGCAACTCACCGCGTTTTTCATCATGTGATGAATTTAGCGCCGCGGGCACCACTTGGCAAGACCGGGGAACAGCGAGATCGAGGGAGGGTCAGATGACGGCGTGCCCGCTGGACTCGCTCAGCGCGGCGAGGTGGGGGTCGCCATAGGTGGCGCGGAGCGAGGCGAAGGCCGTGACCTTGTCCGCACCCCAGCGCCCGACCCTCGCGGCGTACGTGTCGGCGGTCTGGAACACCGGTGGCGTGCGCTTGCTGTGGAACTTGTCGGCGTACATCACCAACTCCTCCTCACGGGAGGCCGGCAGATAGTCGTCGACGGGAATGGGCAGCGACTGACGACGTACGTCGTCCCGCGTGATGCCGACGCCCGTGTGCCGGGACGCGAACCGGCAGATCTCCTCGGGAAAGCCGAGGTCCGCGAGCAGTTCATGCCCGAGTACGCCGTGCCGCACATACTCGACCGTGTTGAGTTCACCGGCCGGGCTGTACAGCCGGTAGACACCGATGTCGTGCAGGAGCGCACCCGCGCGGACCAGATCGGTATCCACGTCCAGACCGTCGAACAACTGCTCGGCGATCTGGCAGACCAGAATGCAGTGCGGATGCACGGACTCGAAGGCCTCGCGGGTGGGAGCGGCCTCGCGGTGCAGCGCGAGAATCTCGCGGTCGGTGGGGAGATCCATCAGCCCGTCAGGTGGAGTTGGAGCACCGGAGCCAGCCGGTCGATCAGGGTCTGTACGTCGGCGCCGGCCACCGGTTCGAGCTCGACCAGGTAGCGGGCCATCGCGAGACCGATCAGCTGTGTCGCCACCAGGCTGACGCGGAGATGCGCGTCGGGTACGTCGATCGCCCGCGACACCGGCTGGATGATGAGCTGCGTGATGCCCTCCCGCATCACCCGGGCGACCTCGTCACTGCTGACCACGCTGCGGAAGATCGCCTTCATCCGCTGCTGTCCCTCGGTCGACTCCCACACCCCGAGGAAGACGGTGGCGATCCGCCGGCCGAGCTCCTCCCGCGGTCCGTCCAGGATGTGCGCGGCGATCTGGCGCGGGTCGACCGGGATGGACATCGCCTCGATGAACAGCTCGTCCTTGCTGTCGAAATAGTGGTGCACGAGGGCCGCGTCGACGCCGGCCTCGCGGGCGACGGCGCGGATCGAGGTGGCGGTGAATCCCTTGTCCGCAAAGGATTCCCGGGCCGCACGGAGGATCTCGCCGCGGGTGTCGGGGCCGCCGGGCCGCCGCCCGGGCCGTCCCGCTGCCCCCGAAGTACGCCGGCGCGTGGAGTCCGCCGTACGACGGGTACTCACGGGGTGAGCTCCGAGATCTCGCCCTCCGGGGTGACGGCGAACGACGTACGCCGGGACGAACGGACGAAGTGTTTGCGGGTGAACTCGAGCGACTCGACCAGGTCGACCTCGCGCTCGGACCGGCTGGTCGCGCGCCGGGTGTTGATCTCGATGATGATGTGACCGCGGAAGTCCTGGTTGGCCAGGCCGCTCAGCAGGTCCGCGGCCCGCTGCGTTCCCCGGCCGGGCACCAGGTGCTCGTCCTTGGCCGAGCCGGTGCCGTCGGTGAGGTGGATGTGTTTGAGGGTGCGACCCATGGTCGCGGCGAGCTCGACGCAGTCCTGCTCGGCGGTCGACGAGTGCGACAGGTCGAGCGTGGTGTGGGCGTAGGTCTGCTCGGTCGGGTCCCAGCTCGGCGCGTACGCCTGCAGGCCCTTGCCGGGCGCGCGCCACGGGTACATGTTCTCGACCGCGAAGATCACCCCGGTCTCCGCCTCGAGCCGGGCGATCCCCTCGACGAAGCCCCGCGCGTAGTCGCGCTGCCAACGGAACGGCGGGTGGACGACGACCACGTCGGCACCGAGATCCTTCGCGGCCTCGGCGCTGCGCTCGAGCTTGCCCCACGGATCGGTGCCCCAGACCCGCTGGGTGATCAGCAGACAGGGAGCGTGGATCGCGAGCACCGGGAGCTGGTGGTAGTCGATCAGCCGCTGGATCGCGTCGATCTGGGTGCTCAGGGGGTCGATGCCGACCATCACCTCGACACCGTCGTACCCGAGCCGGGCGGCGAGCTCGAACGCGCTGGCGGTCGACTCGGGGTAGACGGAGGCGGTGGACAGGCCGATCCGCGCGGTCTTGCTGGTGTTCATCGGGAGCCTATCGGGGTTGCAGCTGGTCGAGCCGGGACAAGATGACGCCTTCGCGGAGCGCCCACGGGCAGACCTCGAGCGCGGGCAGGTCGAACAGGTCCATCACCGCGTCCGCGACCATCGCGCCGGCGAGCAGCTGGGACGACCGGCCGACCGACACCCCGGGCAGCTCGGCGCGCTCGGCGGCGGACATCTTGATCAGCTTCGGCACCCACTCGGCCAGGTCGTCCCGGTCCAGGCCGCGCGGCACGTACGGCCCGTCGTCCGACGGCGCCGCGCCGCAGATCCGGGCCAGCGAGCGGAACGTCTTGCTGGTGGCGACCGAACGCTGCGGCTTGCCGGCCCGCAGTACCGGACCGGCGACCGCGGCCATCTCGATCCGGATCCGCCTCCGCAGCGCCCGGACCTCGTCCTTGTCCGGCGGGTCGGTGGTCAGGCTCTCCCGGGTCAGCCGGCCGGCGCCGAGCGGCACCGAGACGGCGACCGTCGGCTCCTCGTCGGACCCGGCCGCGATCTCCAGCGACCCACCGCCGATGTCGAACACCGCCAGGCGACCCGACGACCAGCCGAACCAGCGCCGTACCGCCAGGAAGGTCAGGCGGGCCTCGTCCTCGCCGCTCAGCACCTGCAGCTCGGTGTCGGTCTCGGCCCGGACCCGGTCCAGCACCTTCTCGCCGTTCGGCGCCTCCCGCAGCGCCGAGGTGGCGAACGCGAGCACCGACTCACAACCCTTGTCCTCGGCCAGCTCGGCCGCTTCCTTGACGAACGACACCAGCCCGTCGGACCCGGACTGCGCGATCTTGCCGTCCTTGTCCAGGTGCTCGGCCAGCCGCAGTTCGGTCTTGTGCGAGTACGCCGGGTACGGCGCGGCACCGCGATGCGCATCCACCACGAGCAGGTGGACGGTGTTGGATCCCACGTCGAGTACGCCGAGCCGCATACCCTCACGCTACTGGACTCCCGGAGTACCAGCGTGTTCCGGAGTCGTCGTTCACAGTTGTGCGGGTTTGGCGCGTACGCTTTCCAAGTGCCTGAGGTTTCTCTCGATTTTCCCCGCGCGTGGGTCGAGTTCACCGATCCCGACGACCCCGACCAGGTCTTCCGCTGCGACCTGACCTGGCTGACGTCCAACTGGACCTGCATCTTCGGCGGTGGCTGCCGGGGCATCTACAAGGGGCGGCCGAACGACGGCTGCTGCACCCTCGGCGCGCACTTCTCCGACGCCGACGACGAGAAACGGGTCAAGGCGTACGTCAAGGAGCTCACCAAGGACGACTGGGAGTTCCGCAAGGAAGGCCGCAAGAACGGCTGGGTCGAGACCGACGACGAAGGCGACCGCAAGACCCGCGTCTGGGACGGAGCCTGCATCTTCCTGAACCGCCCCGGCTTCCCCGGCGGGGCCGGCTGCGCGCTGCACGGGCTGGCGCTCAAGCGCGGCGTGCACTTCGTCGAGACCAAACCGGACGTCTGCTGGCAACTGCCGATCCGCCGGACGTTCCGCGAGGTCGAGCGCCCGGACG
Organism: Kribbella sp. NPDC048837; assembly: GCF_055586945.1. Taxonomy (NCBI): domain Bacteria; kingdom Bacillati; phylum Actinomycetota; class Actinomycetes; order Propionibacteriales; family Kribbellaceae; genus Kribbella; species Kribbella sp. NPDC048837. The sequence continues at coordinate 530,697 of NZ_JBVJHF010000007.1, read as the reverse complement.
GTACGACGTACACCGAGGTCGGCATCGCCGAGTACGACCGGCGCGGCTGGGGTCCGGGCGGACACGACCTGGACTGGTACTGCACCGGGAACACCGAGGCGCACATCGGCGTCGAGGCCGTGTTCGAGTCGAGCAAGGTCGAGCTCCAGACGCTGATGGGTCACAAGGCCTACGACGTACTCGCGGACCTGTGCAAGCAGCACCTGGAGGCGGCGCGGCCGTTGCTGCCGCACCCCGCCTCTAAGTAGTGATCTTGCCGTTCTCGACGAGCCAGCCGATCGCTTCGAGGGTGGTCTCGAGAGCGGAGTAGCGCGGCCGGAAGCCGAGCAGGCGGGCCGCCTTCTCCATCGAGCAGTTCGGGCTGTGCAGGATGTGGTCCCGCGTGGTCCCCGCTTCCTGCTCGGTGACGGTGTGGCACCACTCGTCCCAGGACATGAACTTCAGCTCGGCCTCTTGACCGAACCAGTTCGCCACGGCTTCGGCGTACCCGCGCAGCGTCATCGCGCCGTCGGCGACCGCGTGGAAGGACTCGCCGACCGCGGTCGAGTGGCTGGACAGCGCGGCCAGGAAGATTCCCGCGACATCGGCCGCGTGGACGTGGTGGATGGTCTCCAGGCCGAAATGTGGCAACGCCAACTCGTCGCCCCGGGCAAGCTTCTCGAAGACGCCGAGGTCGACGTTGCCGGCCGGGTTGATCGGCGTCCAGCCCGGCCCGCTGATGTGACCGGGGTGGATGATCGTGACCGGCAGCCCGTCGCGACGGGCCTTGCCGAGCAGGTACGACTCGATCGCGGCCTTCTGCACGCCGTACTCACCGAAGGGTTTGCGCGGCGCGTCCTCCCGGGTCGGGACGATCTGGCTCGGGCCGTGCACCCAGATCGTGCCGCAGTGCAGGAGGTGCTGGATCTTTCCTTCCAGCGCCTCGACGAGGTGCCGCGCGCTGTCCTCGGTGAAGCAGATCAGGTCGATCACCACGTCCGGCTGCAGGTCGACGACCCGCTGCCCGAAAGTGCCGGCGGCGTCCTCGGCCGCGCGGTCGACCTGGATCAGCTCGACCTGTTTCCAGGCCGCGTCCGACTGGTACGGCGAACGCTCGCCGCGACTGAGCACCGTGACCTCGTGCCCGAGGCGCACGAGCCCCGGAACGAGATAAGTGCCGATATGACCCGTGCCTCCGATGACGACCGTACGCATGGTCCGACCCTAGCGACACACCCCCCGCGCGGCGACTGTCGGTGGGTGAGGACAGAATGACTGGCATGCGTCTGGATCATCTGTCGTACGCGTGCGGACCCGATGGGTGCCGTGCGACGATCGAGCGGTTGTCCGCGCTGCTCGGAGCGGACTTCGTGGACGGCGGTGTGCACCCGCGCTTCGGCACGGTCAACCACATCCTGCCGCTGGAGAACGACCGCTACATCGAGGTGGTCGACGTCCTCGACCACCCTGCCTCTGACAAGGCCCCCTTCGGTCAGGCGGTCCGCGCCCGCAAGGAGCTCGGCGGCGGCTGGCTCGGCTGGGTGGTGGCCGTCCGCGACATGGAGCGGATGGAGAAACGCCTCGGCCGCCAAGCCGTCCCCGGCAACCGGCACCGGCCCGACGGGGTGAACCTGACCTGGCGGCAGATCGGCGTGAAAGGCCTGATCGCCGACCCGCAACTCCCGTTCTTCATCCACTGGGACGACCTCAGCGAACACCCGTCGGTCGGCGGCAAAGGCATCAAGCTGACCGCCCTCGAGATCGCCGGCGACCCCGTCCGCGTCACCGACTGGATCGGCCACCCCGCCGACCACCTCCTCGACGACCTAGACGTCGCCTGGGTAGGCCCCAACGGCCAACCCGGCCTCGTCGCCGCCGTCTTCGACACCCCTAACGGCCTGGTCCGCGTGTAGTTTTCATCTCCCGGCGGGCTGTAGTTCATCCCCGGCGGGCTACGCAGACACTCCTTCGTCGCGTCCGCTACGCGCGCCCCCGCCCGCCCGACGTTCCCCTGCGGGCTGCCGCCCGCGATCTGTGGGCTTGTCGCCCACGTCAGGTGGGCTCAGCGCCCACGTCTGCGGGCTACCGCCCGCCGTCACGCGGCTGCCGCCGCGGGTCCGGCTCAGCGCCGCCAGTTCCCGGGCTGACGTGGTGAGCCTGGGGAGGGAACCCTCGGCGGGTGAGTCCGGGATGTGGTCGGCAGTGAGCCCTGGGTGCGGTGAGCGGGAGAAGCCCGGCGGTGTCGTCCGCGGCGGGCTGTGAATCCGTCGTACGTGCTTGACCTGGGGGTGGCGTCGGCCTAACGTACAACCAAATGGTTGTAGATGAGGTTGTGGTTGACAGGTTGCTGCAGGCGTTGGCGGATGCGACGCGGCGGGACATTGTGCGGCGGTGCTTGGTGGAGACCGCTTCGGTGTCGCGGTTGGCTGAGGGTTATCCGATGAGCTTTGCGGCGGTGCAGAAGCATGTTGCCGTGTTGGAGCGGGCCGGGCTGGTGAGCAAGGAACGCAGTGGGCGGGAGCAGCTCGTGCGGACTGAGGTCGACGCCGTACGGCGGGCTCGGGACGCGCTCGACGAGCTCGAGGCGACCTGGCGCGGGCGCGTGAACCGGATGTCGGAGCTTCTGGCCGAGACCAACGAGCCGGACGAACCACAGGGCTGACCTAGCCGGGTGGACCGCAGGACTGAGTGAGGGGACGAGAGCGATGAGTGTGAGCAGTGTTGACAAGGACTTTGACGGGCTGACTCTGAAAATGGTGGCGGACTTCACAGCGGGTGCGGAGCGGGTGTGGGATCTGTTCGCGGACCCGCGCAAGCTCGAGCGGTGGTGGGGACCGCCGACACATCCGGCGACGGTGATCGAGCATGATCTGACGCCGGGCGGCGAGGTGTTCTATTACATGACCAGCCCGGAGGGCGAGAAGTTCCACGGGCGGTGGACCGTCACGGCAGTGGACGCGCCGGCCTCGCTCGAGTTCGTCGACGCGTTCGCGGACTCGGAGGGGAAGCCCGTCGCGGACATGCCGGCGAACACCATCCGGATCGAGCTCAGCGCGTACGACGGCGGCACACGGATGGAGCTGCGGTCGGTGTTCGACTCGCGGGAGCAGATGGAGCAGCTGCTCGGCATGGGCATGGCCGAAGGGCTCGCACAAGGCATCGCGCAGATGGACGCGCTCCTCGACGAGGGTTAGTGGAGGTTCTCGAGGTCAGCCAGCGAGGTCTCGAGGTGGGTGAGGAGCCGCTGCAGATGCGGCACCGTCCGCCGGCAGCCGGTCAGGCCGAAGTGCAGTTGATGGTCGTAGCTCGTGACGCTGATGTTGAGCGCCTGCCCGTTGAGCACGATGCTCGCCGGATACATCCCCAGCAGCCGCGACCGGTTCCAGTACAGCGGACTCTCCGCCGGCCCGGGCACGTTCGAGATGACCAAGTTGTACGGCGGCGTCGTACGGCCGGCCACCCCCGGGAGGATCGCGGCGGGCCCCGCGACGCCGAAGCCGAAGGCGCCGACGAGCAGTCGTTGCAACGGACTCAGCTCGGACAACACACCCTTGGCATAGGTGGTCGACGCCATGATGCGGCGGATCCGCAGCTCCGGGTCCGCCTCGTCGGTGGCGAGCTCGGCGATCAACGTACTCAACGAGTTCCCGCCGCCGGGAGCATCGGCCGCACCGCGCAGCGACACCGGCACCATCGCCGTCAACGCCTTGTCCGGAAGGGCGTTCAGCTCGAGCAGATAGTTGCGCAAGGCACCTGAACACATCGCCAGCATGACGTCGTTGAGCGTCGCGCCGGTGATCGCGCGAACCTTCTCCAGCCGCTCGATCGGCCAGGACTGCGCCGCGAACCGCCGCGACCCGGTGATCGACTGGTTGAGAATCGTCCGCGGTGCCTGGAATGGCGCCGCCGAGTGCTCGGCCGCCACCGACCGGATCATGCTCTTCAGCCCGACCGGCGTGAGACCGGCCAGGTCGGCGAGGAATCGCACGGTGCTGCCCGGCATGCGGCCCACCGTGGTCAGCAAGCCAGTCGACGGATTCTCCGGCGTGGACTCCGGGAGGGCGTACGTCGCGGGCATGTCGGTGCGCTCTGGATCGGCGGTGAGGGTATCGGCCATCCAGCGCAGCGCGGTGACACCGTCGATCATCGAGTGATGGACCTTGCTGTAGATCGCGAAGCGCCGGCCCTCGGCGCCCTCGATCAGGTGCATCTCCCAGAGCGGGCGGTGGCGGTCCAGCAGAGTGCCGTGCAGGCGGCTGGTGAGCTCGAAGAGTTCCCGGTAGCGACCCGGTCGGGGCAATGCCGACATCCGGACCTGGTACTCGAGGTCGACCTCGTCGTCCCGGTCCCACGACCAGTAGCCGAGATCCACGGCGCGGTGGCGGACCTGCCGGGCGAACAGCGGATTGACCGACTGCGTCGCGACCATGTCGTGGTACAGCTGCGACACGTAGTCCCGGGATCCTTCCGGGAAAACATGGTCCCGCCCGGCCCCCTCGGGAAGCTCGAACAGCATCAGTCCGCCGACATGCATGGGCTGTTCGCGCGTCTCCCCCAGCAGGAACATCGCGTCCAGCGGCCCCACCGCGGTCATGACTCCTCCGCTCCCGGACTGGGCTCGTGACGTTTCATCGTCGTCACCGTGAGCCCAGTCCGTCTACCCCTGCCAACAGCGCTTACGGAGATTTTGTTATCCCCTCAGCAACTGAAGCAGAAGCAATCGAGCGTCAGTCGAGTGGGCGGTAGTTGACGCCGATCGCCTCGATCCGGGCCAGGTGCGGACGCAGGCGGCCGAGGAACTCGTCGTACGACGTCCTGGGCGAGCCCCACGCGCGTTCGGCGAAGGCGGACAGCCGCGGCAGCAGCATGTAGCCGACCTGCTGCTCGTCCGGCATGTACTCGGTCCAGATCTGGCACTGGGTGCCGATGATCAGGGCCGCCTCCTCCTCGGTGAGCGAGGCCGGGATCACCTCGAAGTCGTAGACCTTCTCCAGCGGGATGAAGTTGCCGATCGCCAGCGGCTCGCTGGCCGGGTCGCCTTGGTAGTAATCGAAGTACACCGACTCGCACGGCGCCATCACGGTCTGGTGCCCGGCCTGCACGGCGACCTCGCCGCGGTGGGCGCTGCGCCACGCCATGATGACCGCGTCCTTCGGGCAGTCGGTCTCGACCATCTCGTCCCAGCCGACCAGCCGGCGGCCTTCCTCGGTCAGGACCGTCTGGACCTGCTCGGTGAACCAGCCCTGCAGCTGCCCGGGCTCGGTCAGGCCGAGCTCGGCCTGCCGCTTCTGCGCCGCCTCCGAGTCGCGCCACTGCACCGACGGGCACTCGTCGCCGCCGAGGTGGATGTACGGGCTGGGGAAGATCTCCAGCACCTCGCGCAGCACGGTCCGGACGAACTCGACGGTCTCGTCGTTCACGTTCAGAACGTCGTCGCTGATCCCCCAGTACTGCCGGACCTTCAGCTGGGTGTCCGGGTTGTTCCCGAGCTCCGGGTACGCCGCGATCGCGGCCTGCATGTGACCCGGCAGGTCGATCTCCGGGACCACGGTGATGCCGCGGTCGGCGGCGTACGCGACGATCTCGCGGAGCTCGTCCTTGGTGTAGAAGCCGCCGTGCCGCTGGCCGTCGTACTCGAAGTCCTTCTGGCCGCGGGACATCTTGCCGACCATGGTCTCGTCCCGCCAGGCGCCGATCTCGGTGAGCCGCGGGTAGGCCTCGATCTCGACCCGCCAGCCCTGGTCGTCGGTGAGGTGGAAGTGCAGCACGTTCAGCCGGTGCAGGGCGAGCACGTCGATGACCTTGAGGACGAACTCCTTCGGCATGAAGTGCCGGGCGACGTCGAGCATCATCCCGCGCCAGCCGAACCGCGGCGCGTCCGCGATCCGCACCGTCGGCACCGCGACCTGGCCGTCCGCGGCCGGCTCGGCGGCGTCGAGCAACTGCCGGTACGTCGTCTCCGCGTGCCGGAGCGCGTCCTCGGAGCCGGCCGACAGCCGCGCGCCGTCCGCGGTCACGTCGATCCGGTACTCGGTCTCGCCGAGGTTCTCGACCACGTCCCGGATCGCGTCGGCGACGGGATCGCCGGTGATCCACTGCCCTTCGGCGACGGTGAGTTCACGCGGGGCAGGGACGATCGCGATGTCAGGCATCCGGACTCCAAGAGAGGGTCGAATTACGTCAGGACGATCCTATAAGCGCAGATCGCTGTCCGTCCACGTTCGGAAGTGCGCGCAACCCACATGCTGAGAACGCTGCTGAACACTCCGTAATCGACTGCCTTCGAAGTCAGGATGATGAGAGGGTGAGCCGGTGAGCGCCGACCCGAGACCCGCCGACCTGCAGAAGTCGACCTTGCGGGTGCTGGTGGCGAGCAACGTGCTCGGTGGGGTGGCCGTGGCGAGCGGGTTCGCGGTGGCCGGCCTGCTGGCGGAGAACATCTCCGGCTCGACCTCACTGGCCGGACTGGTCGCCACGTCGACCACGCTGGGTGCTGCGCTCCTCGCCGTACCGCTGGCTCGGATGGCGCGGTCGCACGGGCGGCGGGTGTCGTTGACGGTCGGCTATCTGATCGCCACGACCGGTGCGCTGCTCAGCATCGTCGCCGCGCAGGTGGACTCGCTCGTACTGCTGCTGTTCGCCGGATGCCTGTTCGGCAGCGGCTCGGCCTCCAACCTGCAGTCCAGGTACGCCGCTACCGACGCGGCCGACCCATCCCGGGTCGCCCGGTCGTTGTCGTTGGTCGTGTGGGCCACCACGATCGGTGTGGTCGTCGGACCCAACCTGACCGGCGTCGGCGGCTCCGTGGGCACGTCGCTCGGCATCATGGCGCTCGCTGGCCCGTACGTGTTCTCCGTGATCGCCTTCGGGATCAGTCTGGCCACAGTGTGGTTCGGGCTGCGCCGGCTGCAGCAGGTCACGCCGAGGGCCAAGGTGGAGCGGCAGCCACTGGCTCCGACCTTCCGGCGCGTGGTGGCGATCCCCGATGCCCGGCTCGGACTACTGTCCATCGCGGTGGCGCACGCGGTGATGGTCGGAGTCATGTCGATGACGTCCGTCCACTTGCGGCACCACGGTGCTTCGCTGACGATCGTCGGCTTCGTCATCAGTGGTCACGTGGCCGGTATGTATGCCCTGTCCCCCGTCATGGGCTGGCTGGCGGACCGCCTCGGCCGCATCCCCACCATCGGCATCGGCCTGGCCATCCTGGCCATAGCCATGACCGTGGCCGCACTGGCTCCGGACGACGCCCACGGCCTGACGGCAGTCGCTCTAGGCCTGCTGGGCCTCGGTTGGTCCGCCTGTCTGGTCGCCGGGTCCACACTGCTGTCCCGCTCTGTCCCGGAGGACATCCGCACGTCCGCCCAAGGTCTGTCCGACCTCACCATGGGTGTCTTCGCCTCGATCGCCGGCATCGCCGCCGGCCCGGTCCTGGCCTACCTCGGCTTCCATTGGCTCGCCGTATTCTGCGGCCTGCTGCTCATCCCCGTCGCCCTGCTGGCCGTCGCCACCACCAGACCGCTGCCGACGGCAACTAAGGTTTAGCGACGTGAGCATTGCGGAGGGCGGGATTCCCAGTCCGAACATCTGGCATCACCCGAAGGTGTACGAGGTCGAGAACCGGGCGGTGGATCCGGACGGCGTGATCGAGCCGGCCATGCGGGCGATCCGGGACTGGGCCGGGCTGACCGTGCTCGACATCGGGTGCGGGACCGGATACCACCTGCCGATGTTCGCTGCGACCGCCTCACGAGTGATCGGCGTGGAGCCACATGGGGCGCTGGCCGACGCGGCCCGTCGGCGGACGCGCGCGTTGGCCAACGTCGAAGTACGGCAGGGTACGGCGCAGCAGTTGCCGGTGCCGGACTCCTCGATCGACGTGATGCATGCGCGCTGGGCGTACTTCTTCGGGCCCGGCTGTGAGCCCGGCCTGGCGGAGCTGGACCGGGTGATGCGGCGTGGCGGCACGGCGTTCGTGATCGACAACGACGCCAGCCGGTCGACGTTCGGCGGCTGGTTCGCCGCGGCGTACCCGATGATCAAGCCGGCCGTCGTGGAGAAGTTCTTCACCGAGCGCGGGTGGACGCGGACGCCGCTGGACATGGGCTGGCGGTTCGAGCGGCGAGCGGACTTCGAAGCGGTCGTCCGGATCGAGTTCACCCCCGCCGACGCGGACCGGATCATCGCGTCGCACTCGGGCGTCGAGGTCGACTACGCGATCAACCTGTGGAGCAAGACCTTCTGAGCCGACACCCTGAGCAGGGCTGCGGACGGACCTCGGAGACCCATAGGGTTGACGGACCACTCGACCGGCCTTTCTGGGGAGGCGCCAGCCACGGATGGACGGACTGCTGCTCGAACGCGTGCCGGGTGCGCCGGACCGACTCCGGATCGATGTGGGTGAGCAGCGAGCCCTGGTGATGCCCTCTGCCGCCGCAGCCCGCAGGTTGGCCGATCTCGTGATCGGCACGGAGGATCCACCGGACGGTGCGGTGGTGAAGGCCGGCGGACCGGTCCGGCTGGTGCCGGCCGAAGGCGGACTGCTGCCACACCTGACTGTTCTCGACAACGTGATCCACGGGCACCGAGTGGCGCATCCGGTGACCAGACAGGCCGCCAAGGAACAGAGTCTGGTCAAGGCCGCTCGCTGCGGTCTGGAGGACGTGCTCGACCGCTATCCGCATGAGATCACGCCAGGCCGGCGACGGCTCGCCGGTGTGGCCCGCGCGCTCGGCGCGTACCCACGGGTGATCCTCCTGGAGGACGCGAACGGCCTGCCGACGTGGGGATCCCTGCTGCGGATCGAACACAACCCGGATCTCTCCTCCGCCGCGCTGCTGCTCATCACCACCAACGCAGCACGTACGACGGGGTTCCTCGATGCGGAGTAGTCGACGAGCGTTCCTGGGCGCCGCCGCCACGCTTCTGGTCACCGGCTGCTCGAGTGACGTGCTCGGCCTCCGCCGTAGCGTGCGCATTGCGGTGAGCTGGAGCGGTCAGGAGCTGCGCGCCTTCCACCAGGTGCTCGACGGCCTTGGCAAGCTGGACTATCCCGTCGAGGTCGTACCGCTCGGCGACGACATCTCGACCGCGTTCGGACCTCGGTCCACACGCCGTCCGGACATCGTGATGCTGCCGCAGCCCGGCCTGGTCCCTCGTCATCTCCGCGACCTCGAACCCATGCCCGACGACGTCGCCGAACACGGCCAGGCCCGCCTGTGGAAAGAGCTTCTGGTGCACGACGGGACGACGTACGGCGTGCCTTTCAAGACGGCTCACAAGTCCGCGGTCTGGTACCGGCCGTCGGTCTTCCGCGAGGTCGGCGGACAACCTCCGCGGTTGTGGGAGGAGTGGTTGGAGCTCAACCAGACATTGACGCAGGCCGGTGTCACGCCGCTGTCCCTCGCCGCTGGTGACGGCTGGGTGCTGACAGACTTCCTGGAGAACGTGCTGCTGGGTATTGCACCGGCTGTCTATGAGGGGCTTGCGACAGCTGCTGATCCGCGTCCGTCACGGGAGCCGCAGTTCGCGGCCGCATTGCGGTTGCTCGGGTCGATGTGGTCGGCTCCGGATGCACTGGCAGGCGGCGTGAAGCGCTCACTGGTGCAGCAGTTCCCCGATGCGCTGGTTGAGGTGTTCGGACACCGCAGAGCCGCCATGGTGCTGGCATCCGACTTCGCCGAACCAGTAGTACGGTCGTTCGCCGCGGACCCTGACGACATCGGCCTCTTCACCTTCCCGCCCATGACACCGGGCGCGGCGGCGCCCGTGGTCGTGGGAGCCGACGTGATGGTGTTGCCGAAGCCGACCAGCGACGACGCTCGTGACCTGGTCCGTCGGCTGGCCGCACCAACCGCTGCGGACCCGTGGATCAAGGAAGGCGGGTTCCTGGTCGACGGACAGGTGTCGGGCTACTCCCCTGAGCTCACCCGGCTGGCCGAACAGCTGACCCGGTCCGGAGAGCTGTTGCAGTTCGACCTGTCCGACCGGCTCGGTCGGCTCGGAGACATCAACGGACTCTGGCGAGTGCTCACCGACTTCCTGACCCAGATCGGTGGCCGCGGGGCCTCCGTCGTACCCGAGGCTGTCGACGCGGCGATGACCGAGCTGCGGAAGGTGGAGGGCTGATGGGCCTGCAGACGAACGGCCTGTCGCTCGAGGTCGTCGGCCGGGAGGTGAGCGGCCGGCCAGTACCGGGCAAGCCGCGGCGACCGGCCGGACCGTACCTGCTGGGGTTACCGGCGTTGCTGCTGAGCAGCCTGCTGCTGGTGCCGATCGGAGTGACCGTGGTCCAGGCCTTCCGGACTCCGGGCGGCTTCGGGTTCGGCAACTTCGCGGTGATGGGCGACCCCGGCGCATTACGTGCCGTGGGCAACAGTCTGCTCTGGGTGCTGGTCGCCTTCGGCCTGGTGGTCGTGGGGTTCTTCCTTGCCCTGTTGAGTTATCGGCTCCCCGCGCTGACGTCCTTCCTGCAGCCGGCACTGGTGATCCCGTTCGCGGTGTCGATCCTGGTGTCCGGTGCGACGTTCCGGCTGATCTTCGATCCGACGCCGGAGCGCGGGACCGTGACGGCGGTCTGGAGCCGGCTGTTCTGGCTCGTCCTGGTGTCCGCCTTCGGCTGGACCTGGCTCGGGTACGTCGTCTCGCTGTTCCGCGCCGGACTGGACGCGATCCCCGACGACGTGACCCGGACCGTCGCCGCGGAAGGCATGACCGGGTGGCGACGATTACGGGCGCTCGAGATCCCACTGCTGCGGCCGATCACCGGTGTCGTGACGCTGACCCTGGTGATCGCGGCGGTCCGGGTCTTCGACCTGGTGCTGATCGTCGTACCGGGTTCGATGCAGCGATCCGCGGATGTGCTGGGTCTGAACTGGTGGCGTGCGACCACGAGTGGCGACGACCCCGGTCGTACGGCGGCGCTCGGAGTGGTGCTGTTCGCCATCGTGGCCGCAGTCGGCGTGATCGGCGTCCGTGGGCTGCGGCGGCGTCGCTGGGCGATGCCCATAGCGGTCGTCCCACCTGATCCGTCGGTGGGTCGGTCGAAGCCGAGCAAACGAGTACGGCGGATCGGCTGGACGGTCGGCTTCGCAGTGAGCCTGGTGTGGATCTTCCCGGCCGTGGTGCTCGTCGCCACCGCACTGCACTCACCACGCGAAGCCGGTCTGCGCGGTTGGTGGTCGCCTTCCGGGCTTGGGTTCTCGTCGTTCGCCGCGGCCGCGAATATCGGTCTGTTCCGGGCTCTGCTGTCCACGGTGCTCATTGCCGGCGTGGCCACGGCTGTTCTGTTGGTGATCGCCGTACCGACGGCCTATCTGGTCGCGTGGGGTGGTTTGCCGCAGTGGTTGGGTCGCGTGGTGACGTCGACCTTTGTCGTGCTGGCCGTGACGCCCGTGCAGATGTACGCCGCTCCACTGCGGGACGCGATCGGCACTGCGGGGCTGGCGGGTTCGCGGATCGCATTGGCGCTTGTGCACGCGGCTGCTGGTCTGCCGTTCGCTGTGCTCTTGCTGCGGTCCGCGTTCGCTTCCGCTCCACCTGCGTTGGTGTCTGAGGCATTGCAGGGTCCTGCGCGACAGAGCGCTGTACTGGCGACTGTGCAGCGGACGTATCGGCCCGCACTGGTGGCTGTTGCGGTGCTGGAGTTCGCGTTGGTGTGGAACGACTTCATCGTCGGCTTCCTGATCAGCGGACCGGGTACGACGCCGTTGTCGCTGGTGTTGTGGGGTGAGGCCCGGCAGTTCTCGGCCTCGAGTGGGACTGTGGCCGCTGCCGCCGTGGTCGCTTCGGTGGTGCCAGTGGCGCTACTGCTGACGTTCTGGCAGACCGTGGTTCGTGGACTGACCGCTGGGAGCAGGCCATGAGTGCCGAAGAGCCGAAGCCCGAGGAGACAGCGCCCAGGCGGCGCCGCGGGCGCGTCTTCGGGATCAGTGGACTCGCATCCGGCCTGCTGGTCGGGCTCCTGACCGATGGGTGGTCACAGAGCTTCAGTGCGACCGGCTGGGTGCGCATCGTCGGCGTCACCGTGGCCGTCGTCCTCCTGCTGATCTGGGCGATCTACAACGCGCCCGCCGCACTCCACGCCTATCGGCGGTGGCGGCGGGGCGGTGCGGTCGTGGCGCCAGCACCGGAACTGCGCACGGCCGCGGAAGAGGCAGAGCAGTGGATGATCGCGCTCGGCTCCGACGCGGGCGGCATGGCGGCGGCCGAGTGGTACTCCGTGAACGAACCCTGGCTGCGAGAACTCCTACTGACCGAGAAGCCGCGCGACGACACCGCCGACGACCTGACCCGGATCTGCGACGCACTGGAGGTTTGGTACGTACGTCGCTCTGATCCGAGCGCACTGCTGGAGCTGAGCGAGTTCCTGTCCGCGGTCGCGGACGCCTGTGGACGCCGGGACCTCGCGGAGCTGGCTGCTGCTCGCGCGGCAACGGCGTACCGGATTTTGGGCGACCTGGAAGGGGCCAGTACGCGGCTGGGCATCTCGGACAACGTGGCGACCCACAGCCGGACGTCGGCCGCCTTGACGACTCGCCGCCAGGTCGAACGGGCATTGCTGCACCTGGCTCGGGCCGAGCAGGCACCGGCCGGGAACGACCGCGTAGAGGCGGTGCTGAACGCACGCGACCGGCTGGACGACGCACGGCTGAGCCGGCCCGGTCCTGATCTCGCGGCCGAGATCGCCATCTTCATCAACCTCGCGGTCGTGCAGCTGTACCAGCAGGACGCCGAAGGTGCCCTGGACCAGCTCCGGCCGGCCGTTGCTCGCGCGACGGCTGCCGGCGATGTGAGCGGTCAGGCACACGCACTGGAGCTGACTGGTGTGGCCGCGTGGATGCAAGGCAGTCCGCACGAGGCCAAGCGCTGGTGGGAGCACGCCGCCCACCTGTACGCCGAGATCGACGAACACGAGGGTCGTGCTCGCTGTCTTCAGCACCTGGGATCCGCCGAGGTCGCGGCCGGTCGCCTGAAGCCGGCTGTCGAGCTCCTCGAACAGAGTGCCCTCCTCCGCGCCTCGGAGAGCGAACTCCTGACGAAGTACCTCGAAGCCGCTCGCGAGACCTCCGAGCCGCCCGTGATCGCCGACGACGCCCCGCGTCATGTCGCGATGAGCTGGCTCAGCCGGCGGCTCGAACGCCTTCGCAGCCACTTCACCCGCTGACCCTGTGGATGGCGCCCCGATTCTGTCGGCGGATTCGCCTAGGTTGGTCGGCATGGCGAAGACGGCGGCGGCGCAGGCGAAGGGCAAGGCGGCCTACGCGTGCTCGGAGTGTGGGTGGACGACGGCGCGCTGGATCGGCCGGTGCGGTGAGTGCCAGGCCTGGGGGACAGTCGCCGAGGTCGGTGCGCCCAAGGCCGCCCGGATCACCGCCGGCCCGGTGTCGTCACCCGCGATGCCGATCGCCAAGGTGTCCGCGATCGAGGCCGAGTCCCGCCCGACCGGCATCGCCGAGCTCGACCGGGTCCTCGGCGGTGGCGTCGTACCGGGCGCTGTCATCCTGCTCGCGGGTGAGCCGGGCGTCGGGAAGTCGACGCTGCTGCTCGAGGTCGCGGCGCAGTCGGCGCGCCGCGGTCAACGCACGCTGTACGTGTCTGGTGAGGAGTCCGCCGCCCAGGTGCGGCTGCGTGCCGGCCGGACCGACGCACTGGTCGACGAGCTGTACCTCGCGGCCGAGACCGACCTGGGCGCGGTGGTCGGTCAGGTCGACGCGGTGGATCCGTCGTTCCTGGTGATCGACTCGGTGCAGACCATGGCCCACCCCGAGGTGGACGGCGCGCCCGGCGGGGTGACGCAGGTCCGCGAGGTCACCGGTGCGCTGGTGCGGTTGGCCAAGGAGCGGCACCTCGCGGTCGTGCTGGTCGGTCACGTCACCAAGGACGGCGCGATCGCCGGACCGCGGATGCTCGAGCACCTGGTCGACGTCGTGCTCGCGTTCGACGGCGATCGGCACTCCGGGTTCCGGATGGTGCGCGCGACGAAGAACCGGTTCGGGCCGTCGGACGAGGTCGGCTGCTTCGACATGGTCGACACCGGGATCGTCGAGGTGAGCGACCCGACCGGGCTGTTCGTCTCCGAGCACGCCGAGCCGGTCGCCGGCACCTGCGTGACGGTGATGATGGAGGGCCGGCGACCGCTGCTGGCCGAGGTCCAGGCACTCGTCGGCCCGTCTGCCGCCCCACAGCCGCGCCGGACCACGTCGGGTCTGGAGACGTCCCGGGTCGCGATGGTCCTCGCCGTCCTCGGCAACCGCGTCGGCCTCAAGCTGACCGACCAGGAGGTGTACGTCGCCACCGTCGGCGGCGTGAAGATCACCGAGCCGGTCGCCGACCTGTCCGTCGCGATCGCGGTCGCGTCCTCGGTGATGGACCGCCCGATCCACCCCGGCCTGATCGCCATCGGCGAGGTCGGCCTGGCCGGCGAGGTCCGCCGGGTCGGCGGCCTGGAGAAGCGCCTGGCCGAGGCCGCCCGCCTCGGGTTCACCAAGGCGATCGTGCCCGCCGACGTCCCGAACCGGAGCAAGGACCTCAAGCCGATGGACATGCAGGCCAAGTACGGCCTCCGCGTCTTCGCCGCCCCCGACCTCCCCTCCGCCCTGCTCGCCGCGGGCCTCGCCTGACAGTGCTCTTGGCCGCGCCTCCGGCACGGCGGGTCATGGGGCCTGTGTTCCCGGCCACACCGCACGGGTGCGGGTGAGACGGGGATCCACAGGTCGCGGGTCGGGAACGTACGCTGGTGGCGCCCCCCCGCCGGGTTCAGCGTGGAACCTGGAGCCCACCCGGCGTAACACCGGATGACTGCAGGAGCCCCAGATGACCGGATCCAGAGTTGTCGCGCTCGGCCACTACCAGCCGGAACGGGTGCTCACCAACGACGAGCTCGCGACCATGGTCGAGACCAACGACGAGTGGATCCAGAGCCGGGTCGGGATCCGGGAGCGCCGGATCGCGGCACCCGACGAGCAGGTCGACGAGATGGCCTGGCGGGCCGCCGACAAGGCGGTCGCGAACGCCGGCCTGGACAAGACCGAGATCGACTACGTCGTGGTCGCGACCTGTACGGCGATCGACCGGTCGCCGAACATCGCCGCCCGGGTCGCCGCCCGGATGGGCCTGGGCAGCCCGGCCGCGATCGACCTGAACACCGCGTGCTCCGGCTTCGCGTACGCACTGGCGACCGCCGACCAGGCGATCCGCGCCGGTGCTGCCTCGAAGGCGCTGGTGATCGGCGTGGAGAAGCTGAGCGACTGGACGGACTGGACCGACCGCACCACCTGCGTGCTGATCGGCGACGGCGCCGGCGCGGCCGTGGTGGTGGCCAGCGACGAGCCTGAGATCGGGCCGGTGGTTTGGGGCTCGGTTCCGGAGATGTCGGACGCGGTCCGGATCGAGGGCCGCGATGGTCCGTTCCAGCAGGAGGGGCTGAGCGTGTTCCGCTGGGCCACCACGCAGCTGCCGGAGATCGCGCAGCAGGTCTGCGAGAAGGCCGGCCTGAAGCCCGAGGAGCTCGGCGGCGTCGTCCTGCACCAGGCCAACCTGCGCATCATCGAGCCGCTCGCGAAGCGGCTCGGCGCGGTCAACGCGGTGGTCGCGAAGGACGTCGTCGAGTCCGGCAACACGTCCGCCGCGAGCATCCCGATCGCGCTGTCGAAACTGGTCGAGAAGCGCGAGATCCCGTCCGGCGCGCCGGTGCTGTTGTTCGGATTCGGCGGCGGTCTGTCGTACGCCGGTCAGGTCATCCGCTGCCCCTGACGCGGCAGGCGTCGTCCTGCGAACGATCCGATTCACGCGGGAAAGCGGCACTGCACGGACCGGATGCACGGGCGGTTGCACGCGCACGTGCAAGCGCGGGCGGGACCACACCCTCCGACCGACGCCGGGCGTGGGACTTGCGGCCGCTCGTCCGCTCGCGACCGCATAGACTCAGGTTCCGTGGCTCCGAATTCCGACAAGAACAGCACCGGCGCCCGGATGCGCGCGACCCTCGCGGCGGTGGCACCCGGGACCGAACTGCGCGAAGGCCTGGAACGGATCCTGCGCGGGCGCACCGGCGCCCTGCTGGTCCTGGGCCACGACAAGACCGTCGACTCGATCTCGACCGGCGGCTTCGAGATCGGCGTCGAGTTCACCGCGACCGGGCTGCGTGAGCTGAGCAAGATGGACGGCGCGATCGTCCTCGACCGCGACGCCACCCGGCTGATCCGGGCCGCCGTGCACCTGATGCCGGACCCGTCGATCCAGACCGACGAGACCGGCACCCGGCACCGCACCGCCGACCGGGTCGCCCGGCAGACCGGGTTCCCGGTCATCTCGGTGTCGCAGTCGATGCACATCATCGCGCTGTACGTCGACGACCAGCGGTACGTGCTGGAGGACTCCGGCGCGATCCTGTCCCGCGCCAACCAGGCACTCGCCACCCTCGAGCGGTACAAGCTGCGTCTCGACGAGGTGTCCGGCACGCTGTCCGCCCTCGAGATCGAGGACCTGGTCACCGTCCGGGACGTGGCCGCGGTCGCCCAGCGACTCGAGATGGTCCGCCGGATCGCCACCGAGATCGACGGGTACGTCGTCGAGCTCGGCACCGACGGCCGGCTGCTCACCCTGCAACTCAACGAGCTCGTCGCCGGTGTCGCCGGCGAACGCGAGCTCGTGGTCCGCGACTACCTGCCGCCGGCCGCGGGACGCCGGCCGAAGACGGCTGACGACGTACTGCTCGAGCTGGACGCGGTCAGCCCGACCGACCTGCTCGACATCGGTCAGGTCGCCCGCGCCCTGCAGCTCGGCGGCGCCGAGCAGCTCGACGCCGCGGTCACGCCGCGCGGCTACCGGCTGCTGGCCAAGGTGCCGCGGCTGCCGGGGGCCGTGATCGACCGGCTGATCGATCACTTCGGCCACCTGCAGAAGTTGCTCGCGGCAAGCATCGACGACCTGCAGACGGTCGAGGGCGTCGGCGAGAACCGGGCCCGCACGGTCCGCGAGGGCCTGTCCCGGCTGGCCGAGTCCAGCATCCTCGAGCGGTACGTCTGACCGCTGCCCCTTCACCACCCAGTGCCCCCGGCTCGTGATCGAGCTCCGGGGGCACTTGCCTTCGACGGCCGGCGCGAGTAATACTCCACGTGGAACATTTCGCGTGGAACAATCCAGGTGGAGGATGATGGCCGAGCTCACGCCGTTGGCGATTTCGGTCCTGGCGTTGCTGCACGAGAACCCGATGCACGCCTACGAGATGTACCAACTGCTGATCAGCCGCCAGAACAACCGGATGGTCAAGGTCCGGCCCGGTTCGCTCTACCACACGGTCGAGCGGCTGGCCGGACAGGAGTACGTCCGCGCGATCGGCACCGAGCGGGCCGGCAACCGCCCCGAACGCACGACGTACGAGATCACTCCGGCCGGTGCCGAGGCGCTGCGGCAGCGGGTGGAGAGCGGGATCGAGAAGTACGTCTACGAATACCCGCTGTTCCCGGTCGTCCTCAGCGAGGCGCACAACCTGACCGAGGAAGACGCCGTACTCCGGTTCCGCCGCCGGATCGCGGACCTGGACGACTGGCTGGCCGACCTGGACGAAGCGCTCGGCGGTGCCCGCGAGCGCGGCGTGCACGAGCCGTACTGGATCGGCGGCGCCTTCATCCGCCATCAGATCGCCGCCGAGCGCGACTGGCTCGCCACCACCATCGAACGGATCGAGAGCAAGGACCTGCCATGGCAACCCCCCAAGAACAAGTGAGGCCTCCGGAGGTGCGGCCGTGGCCCGCGCTGTGGGCACTCGTCGTCGGCTTCTTCATGATCCTGGTCGACTCGACGATCGTCTCGGTCGCGACCCCGGCGATCCTGACCCACCTCGGGACCGATGTCGGCAACGTCATCTGGGTGACCAGCGCCTACCTGCTCGCGTACGCCGTACCCCTACTGGTGACCGGGCGGCTGGGTGACCGGGTCGGTCCCAAGAAGGTCTATCTGACCGGACTGGCGCTGTTCACGCTCGCGTCGGTCTGGTGCGGATTCACCACCTCGATCGGCATGCTGATCGTGGCCCGGGTCTTCCAGGGTCTCGGCGCGTCGATGATGACGCCGCAGACGATGGCCGTGATCACCCGGATCTTCCCGCCGGACCAGCGCGGCAAGGCGATGAGCCTGTGGGGCGCGACCGCCGGCGTCGCGACGCTGGTCGGCCCGATCCTCGGCGGCGTGCTGGTCGACGGGCTGGGCTGGCAGTGGATCTTCTTCATCAACGCGCCGGTCGGCGTGATCGGCTTCGTCCTGGCGATGCGACTGGTGCCGGACCTCCCGACGCACCGGCACAAGTTCGACATCCCGGGTGTGGTGCTGAGCTCGTTCGGCCTGTTCTGTCTGGTGTTCGGCATCCAGGAAGGGCAGAAGTACGACTGGGGCACGATCAAGGGACCGATCTCGGTCTGGTCGCTGATCATCACCGGTCTGGTCGTGCTGGCGATCTTCGTCGTCTGGCAGTCCCTCAACCGCGGCGAACCGCTGCTGCCCCTGGGCCTGTTCAAGGACCGCAACTTCTCGCTGGCCAACACGGCGATCACCACGGTCGGTTTCGCGATCACCGCGATGACCTTCCCGCTGATGCTGTACGCGCAGTCGGTGCGCGGCCTGTCCCCGACCAAGTCGGCGCTGCTGCTGGTCCCGATGGCCGTCATCACCGGTGCGCTGTCGCCGTGGGTCGGCAGGCTGACCGACCGGACGCATCCGCGCTACCTCGCCGGTTTCGGGCTGGCGTGCTGCTCGGCCGCCTTGTTCTGGCTGAGCCAGGTGATCGAACCCGACGTACCGATCTGGCAGTTGCTGCTACCGATCGCGTTGCTGGGTGTGGCCAACGGTTTCATGTGGGCGCCGATCGGCAGTACGGCGACGCGCAACCTGCCACTGCACCAGGCCGGAGCCGGTGCCGGCGTCTACAACACGACCCGGCAGATCGGCGCGGTCCTCGGTAGCGCGGGCATCGCCGTACTGATGGAGTCCCGGCTGGCGCACAACCTGCCGGCCGTGGCGGGTGGCGCACCCGCGGGCGAAGCCAGCTTCGGCGGCAAGCTGCCGGAAGTGCTGCACCAGGGCTTCAGCGACTCGATGGCACAGGCGCTCATCCTGCCGGCGGTCGTCCTGCTGATCGGCCTGGTGGCCGCACTCCTGTTCGCCAAGCCGACGTACCTGCAGCAGCGGCCCTCAGATGACCTGGAAAGCCTGCGCGGCTGACGATCGCCCGTCGTAGACAGCCTTGACGACATAAGTTCCGGGCTTGGCTGCCGGTTGACCCGGTAGACAGCCAGGCCCGGAACGGTGTCCGTTCCACGGCACCGTGGTCGCGGCCTGCTTGCCCTTGGCAACTACCAGGGTGGCCCGCTGGATCGTCTGTGCACAGTGGGTCGTGGTCCAGATCAGGTCGTTGCCGGACATCACCGTGACCGTGAGCCTGTCGGGATCGACGGTCGCCTTGCACTCGTCGGAGACGGCCTGGAACTGGATCACGAAGTTCAGCACCGAGCCGGAGACGATCTTCCGGTTCGCCGGCAGTGCTTCGAGCTGGACGTCGGATCCGTCGCACTTCTGGTCGGCCGGAGGCGTCGGCTTGGTCGACTTCTTCTCCGTCGGCGTGGAGGTGGGAGTCGTCGTCGGCGTGGCCGGCGGGGCGCCGCTCGGGTTCTGCTGCGGGTCCGTCGCGGCCGAATTCTTGGCGTCGTCACCGCCACCGCTGAACAGCCGCGAGACCAGGAAGAACAGCAGCACTACTACCGCAAGTACCAGTCCCCGGCGGAACCAGTACACGCTGGCGGGCAGGTGCCCGACCGGACGGAGCAGGCTGCTCATGATCGCACCCTAATATCGGCTCTGTGCTCGACCAGTCAGGCTCGCCGCTCACCCCTGTGCTCATGCCGTGCCTCCGGCACGGCGGGTCAGGGGGCTTTGACTCCCGGCCTTCCCTCGTCGCTCCGGTCGCTACGCTCCCTGCGCTCCTCAGTCCAGGCCGGGAGGCCCCATGACCGGCGCAGCCGTCGCCCTGCACGGGCCGGTCCTGGAGTGGTACGCCGCCAACGCGCGCGTACTGCCGTGGCGGGAGCCGGACGCGGGCCCGTGGGCGGTGATGGTGAGCGAGTTCATGCTGCAGCAGACACCGGTCACCCGAGTGCTCCCGGCGTACGCCGCGTGGCTCGAGAGGTGGCCGAAGCCGGTGGACCTGGCTGTAGAGCCGCCAGGTGAGGCTGTGCGGGCCTGGGACCGGCTCGGCTACCCACGGCGCGCCCTGCGGCTTCACGCGGCGGCTCAGGCGATTGTGGAGCGTCATGGCGGTGAGGTGCCGGACGACCACGCCGCACTGCTCGCTCTGCCCGGTGTGGGCACGTACACGGCTGCCGCGATCGCGTCGTTCGCCTTCGGCCAGCGGCACGCGGTCGTGGACACCAATGTCCGCCGAGTGCTCGCCAGAGCCCTCACCGGCGTCGCCCAGCCCACCATCTCCCCCACTGCGGCCGACCAGCAGATTGCGGTGGCCGCACTGCCCGCCGACGAAGCGACAGCAGCCCGGTGGGCGGTTGCCTCCATGGAGCTGGGCGCACTGATCTGCACAGCGCGTACGCCGCGATGCGACGACTGCCCGATCCGCGGCCGATGCGCGTGGGTCCTGGCCGGCAGTCCGCCGTACGACGGTCCGCCGCGCAAGGGGCAGACGTATGAGGGGACCGATCGTCAGGTCCGCGGTCGCCTGCTGGCGGTGCTGCGCGCCGAGCGAGGCGCCGTACCCAGGAAGGACCTGGACGCCTGCTGGCCCGACCAGACCCAGCGCGAGCGCGCTCTGGACGGCCTGGTCGCCGATGGCTTGGTGGAGCCGCTGCCGCGCGGCCGCTACCGGTTGCCGAACTGAAGGGCCGGCCCGAGGATCCGGGCCGGCTTCAGGTGTTTCGGTGTCAGTTCTTCTTGCTGCCCGTGGTGGCTTCTTCGTCGTCGTCGGCCAGCAGGTCGAGCGGCATCGCCGGGCTGCCGGACAGCGTCGCCAGCATCTGGCGGACGTTGGTCAGCTGCGCGTTGATGCTGTCCCGGCGCTGGGTCGCGGCGGCGAGCTCACGCTCGGACTCGGCCCGGATCCGCTCCGCCTTGTCCTTCGCGGCGGCGACGATCTCCTGGGCCTGCCGGTTCGCGTCGGCCAGCTGCTGCTGGGCCAGGCGCTCGGCCTCGGAACGGGCCCGGTCGGCCTCGCGCTGCACCTGCGCGGCGCGGTCGGTGACGGCGGCCAGCTGCTGCTCGGCCAGCGCGGTCCGGGCGGCGAACTCCTGCTCGACCTTGCCCCGGCGCTCGGCCAGGGTGGTCTCGAAGGCGGCCGCGGCCTGGGCGGACTTGGCCCGCTCCTGCTCGTACAGCGCCTGGGCCTCGCTGCGGCGCGCGGTCGCGTCGCGCTCGGCCTCGTCACGCATGTCGTCGGCCTGCGTGCGCGCCTCCTCGAGGATGCGAGCCGCCTCCGCGTCGACCTCGCTCTTCCAGTCCAGGGAGTACTGCTCGGCCTCCTTGCGGACCTTCTTGGCGTGCGCCTCGGCGTCGGCGACGATCGCCTCGGCGTCGGTGCGGGCACGGGTGACCAGGTCACGGGCCTCGTCGTCGGCCAGCGACAGAATCTTCGCCACCCGCTCACCGAACTCGGTGAAGGTCGGGGTGCGGTCCTTGTTCTCCTCCTGGGCGGAGATGACGGCCGATTCCGCGGCGTCCGTGCGGCTCTGCAGCTCCTGAACATGCCGCTGCAGCTGCTCGGACTGCTGCTGCAGCGCGGTCAGCGAGGTGGTCAGCTCACGGATGTGCTGGTCCACCTGGGCAGGCTCGTAGCCACGCAGAACGGTGCGGAACGGGGTTGGGCTTTCACTGCTCATGTCTTCTGATGCTCACTTCGGTGGGTGGGTGGATCACACATTGTCACTGACAAGGATCTGACTGTCACGTCCTCATCCTGATTCCCCCGTGGAACCCTCGCTGGAGGACATTCCACCACCTGAGCGGAAGCCGGGTACAGCGAGTGCCTCGATCACACCCGAAAGCTGGGTGAGCTCCTTGGTGATCTCATCACGGCGCTGGTTCAGCGCCGCGACCCTCGCCTCGGCGTCGGCGAGAAGTTTTCGGGCCTGGGCACGCAGGTCGTCGGCGTGCTCGCGGGCCTGCGCCTCGATCTGCTGAGCCTCGGCGCGGGACTTGCGGATCAGGTCGTGCGACTGGCGCTGCGCCTCGGCCAGGTCGTTGGCCGCGCGCTCGCGCAGGACCTGGGTGCTGGCCTCGGCCTCGGCCTCGCGCCGGTTCGCCCGCTCGATGATCTCGCGGGCGTCGGACCCGGCCGCGGCCCGCAGCCGGTCGGCCCGGGCCTGCGCCTGGGCGGTGACCTTCTCGGCGTCGTGCTTGACCGCCGCCAGCGTCGCCTCGGCCTGTTCTGTTGCCGAGGTCAACGTCGTCTCCGCCAGCGCGGTCAGCTCCGCGTTCTCCCTGGCGATCGCTTCCTGGGTCTGCTTGAGCCGGCTGGTCGACCGGCCGACCACGCGGCGCAGGTGTGCCCGCTTGCGCCGGAGCAGCTCGGTCGCCTCGGCGGCGGCCTGGTCACGGATCGACTGCGCCTCGGACTCGGCCGCGGCGATCAGGTCGTCGACGGTCTTCCTGCTCCACAGCGTCTGCTGCTCGGCCTCGGCCATCGCCGTCTCGGCGGCCTGGTTCGCGTCCTCGATGATCCGATGGGCCTCGGCGGACGCGATCCGGCGGTCCGCTTCGATGCTGTCGACAACGAGTTTGGCCTGCGCCCGCGCGTCCGCCATCAGCCGCTCGTTGCCGGCCTCGGCCTCGGCCTTGCGCTCCGCGATCTCCGCGACCGCCTCGGCCCGGAGCCGGTCGACCTCGAGCGAGATCGACGCCATCTTGGCCCGCTCGGTCTCCTCGAGCTCCGCGGTCCGGCGCTGCAGCTCGGCCCGGTTCTCACCGCGCAACTGCTCGATCTCGGCGTGCGCCTCGGCGATCTCGATCCGGGACTTCTCCCGCGCGACCTCGACCTCGCGCTCGACCGCGGCCCGCAGCTCGCTCGCCTCGGTCTCGGCCCGGGCGATCAGGTCCGCCTCGTTGCGCACCGCCGCCTGGGAGACCAGCGCGGCCTGCTCGCCGGCATCGGCGACCAGCTGCTGCGCCTCACGGCCGGCCCGGTCGACCGTCTGCTGCGCCGACTCGCGAACCATCCGGGCCTCGTCGAGCAGCTCGTCGGCCTCGTCCTTCAGCCGGCCGGCCTCGGCCTCGGCGGCGGCGATCCGGCGATCCGCGGCGGCCTGCGAATCGGCCCGCAACCGGTCGGCGGAGGCCTGGCTCTCGGTCCGCAGCTTCTCGACCGCGGCCTCGGTGTCGGCCCGGCGCTTGGCGACCTCCTCGGCCACCGCGGCCCGGAGCTGCTCGGCCGCGGCCTCAGAATCGGCCTTCAGCCGCTCCGCGATCGCGATGGCCTCGGCCCGGACCCGCTCGGCCTCCGCGGTCGATTCGGCCTGGAGTCTGTGCGCCGCGTCGGCGGCATCACGCCGGACCCGCTCGGCTTCGGCGGTGGACTCGGCGCGGAGCCGCTCGGCGGTCTCCTCGGCTTCGGAGCTGACCCGCTCGGCCTCGGCCTCGGACTCGTTCCGGAGCTGCTCGGCGGCCCGCTCGGCGTCGTTCAGCAGGCGCTGCGCGGCGGACATCGCGTCGGACCGCAGCTTCTGCGCGGCGTCCTCGGCCTCGGCCCGGAGCTGCTCGGTCTCGGACCGGACCCGGTCGGCCTCGTCGCGGGCCAGATCGTTCTCGTACTCCGCCTGCTCGCGCAGGGTGTCGGCGATCCGCTGCGCCCGCTCGAGCACGCCGCCCGCTTGCCGCACGCCAAAGGAACCGGTGTCGGCGACCGGTTCCTGGGTCAAGGGCAGACGCGGAGCGTCCATGCGACGAGATGATTCCATCCCCGGCCCCCTTTCCGACAGTCCGGGTCCATCAGCGTGGTCACAGGGTTACAACGCGGTACTCGGGTGGGAAGCAACTTGCCTTTTCCTGCCGCGGCGAGATCCTCCCACCGAATCGAAGGCTCTGGCGGCCCGGGTCCGTATCGAAGAGATCACGCTCCGCAGGACGATACGACAACGAAGTCGCACCGCGTAACTCAAGCATGTCTCCCTGTACGCACACGGCCGCCGCAGTACCCGTGCAGCGGCCTGGACCGGTTCCTCCCCCACCTGCATTTCCCCCCGACCTCGCGAAGCCTACTTCGCCGCCGGGCGCCGTGGGGGCTCCGGCCCGAAAAAACAGCAGGCCCCGCGCGGTGCGCGGGGCCTGCTGGCGGTTGGTGCGGGTTACGAGTCCTGCAGACCCGAGCTGCCACCGGCCGCGAGGTCGGTCAGCTCCAGGTCGGGAGTCGTCGACTTCGGGTTGCCGGTGAAGGTGAAGTACTCGGTCACGCCGTCCTCGTTGACCGTGCCTTCGGGGGCGACGTCGACCAGGACGATCTGGCCGGGACGCAGCTCCCCGAACAGGATCTTCTCGGCCAGGATGTCCTCCACGTCGCGCTGCAGTGCGCGGCGCAGCGGGCGAGCACCCAGCACGGGGTCGAAGCCCCGCTTGGCGACCAGTTCCTTCGCCGCCGGCGTGAGCTCGATGCCCATGTCCTTGTCCTTCAGCCGCTCCTCCACCTGCGCGACCATCAGGTCGACGATCCGCACGATCGCCGCCATGTCGTGCTGGTGGAACACCACGATCTCGTCGACGCGGTTCAGGAACTCCGGGCGGAAGTGCTGCTTGAGCTCCTCCGTGACCTTCGCCTTCATCTTCTCGTACGAGCCGCCGGTGTCGCTGGCCTGGGAGAACCCGAGGCTGACCGCCTTGGCGATGTCCTTGGTGCCCAGGTTGGTGGTCATGATGATGACGGTGTTCTTGAAGTCGACCACGCGGCCCTGGGCGTCGGTCAGACGACCCTCGTCCAGGATCTGCAGCAGCGAGTTGAAGATGTCCGGGTGGGCCTTCTCGACCTCGTCGAACAGCACCACGGAGAACGGCTTGCGGCGGACCTTCTCGGTCAGCTGGCCGCCCTCTTCGTAGCCGACGTACCCGGGCGGTGAACCGAACAGCCGGGACGCGGTGTGCTTCTCGGAGTACTCCGACATGTCGAGGCTGATCAGCGCGTTCTCGTCGCCGAACAGGAACTCGGTCAGCGCCTTGGACAGCTCGGTCTTACCGACACCGGACGGGCCGGCGAAGATGAACGAGCCGCTCGGGCGACGCGGGTCCTTCAGGCCGGCGCGGGTCCGCCGGATCGAGCGGGACAGCGCCTTGACCGCGTCCTCCTGGCCGACGTACCGCTTGGCCAGCTCCTTCTCCATGTCGAGCAGCCGGGACGACTCCTCCTCGGTCAGCTTGAAGACGGGGATGCCGGTCGCGGTGCTCAGCACCTCGGCGATCAGCTCCTCGTCCACCTCGGCGACGACGTCCATGTCGCCGGCCTTCCACTGCTTCTCCCGCTCCGACTTGGCGTTGATCAGCTTCTTCTCGTCGTCGCGGAGACCGGCGGCGCGCTCGAAGTCCTGCGCGTCGATGGCCGACTCCTTCTCCCGGCGCACGGTCGCGATCCTCTCGTCGAACTCGCGCAGGTCCGGCGGAGCCGTCATCCGGCGGATCCGCAGCCGGGCCCCGGCCTCGTCGATCAGGTCGATCGCCTTGTCCGGCAGGAACCGGTCGGAGATGTACCGGTCGGCCATCTGCGCGGCGTTCACCAGCGCGGCGTCGGTGATGGTGACCCGGTGGTGGGCCTCGTAGCGGTCCCGCAGGCCCTTGAGGATCTCGATCGTGTGCGCGATCGAGGGCTCGGCCACCTGGATCGGCTGGAAGCGGCGCTCCAGCGCGGCGTCCTTCTCGACGTACTTGCGGTACTCGTCGAGGGTGGTGGCGCCGATGGTCTGCAGCTCGCCGCGGGCCAGCATCGGCTTCAGGATGCTCGCCGCGTCGATCGCGCCCTCGGCCGCGCCGGCGCCGACGAGGGTGTGGATCTCGTCGATGAACAGCACGATGTCGCCGCGGGTGCGGATCTCCTTGAGCACCTTCTTCAGGCGTTCCTCGAAGTCACCGCGGTAGCGCGAACCGGCCACCAGGGCGCCCAGGTCGAGGGAGTAGATCTGCTTGTCCTTCAGCGTCTCCGGGACGTCACCGCGGACGATCTGCTGGGCCAGACCCTCCACGATCGCGGTCTTGCCGACACCCGGCTCACCGATCAGGACAGGGTTGTTCTTGGTCCGCCGCGACAGCACCTGCATGACCCGCTCGATCTCGGTCTCGCGACCGATCACCGGGTCGAGCTTCGCCTCGCGCGCGGACTGGGTGTAGTTGCGGCCGAACTGGTCCAGCACCAGGGAGCTGCTGGGCGCACCCTCGGTGGGCGCACCGGCGCTCGACGGCTCCTTGCCCTGGTACCCGCTCAGCAGCTGGATGACCTGCTGGCGGACCTTGTTCAGGTCCGCGCCGAGCTTGACCAGGACCTGCGCGGCGACACCCTCACCCTCGCGGATGAGGCCGAGCAGGATGTGCTCGGTGCCGATGTAGTTGTGGCCCAGCTGCAGGGCCTCGCGCAGGGAGAGCTCCAGCACCTTCTTGGCGCGGGGGGTGAACGGGATGTGCCCGCTCGGTGCCTGCTGCCCCTGGCCGATGATCTCCTCGACCTGGGAGCGGACGGCCTCGAGCGAGATACCCAGGCTCTCGAGAGCCTTGGCGGCGACCCCTTCACCCTCGTGGATCAGGCCGAGCAGGATGTGCTCGGTCCCGATGTAGTTGTGGCTGAGCATCCTGGCCTCTTCCTGAGCCAGGACGACTACCCGACGGGCGCGGTCCGTAAATCGTTCAAACATCGCCAAAGCGCTCCTTGCCTCAGAGGAGTCGGACGTGCCGTGTAGGCCGACCCCCGTACATGCATGCTAGTCCCCGGCACCGACACGCTCGCTCTGGGCGAACACGCCATCACCGCTTCCGCGGCCGGCCGGGAGGCATCACAAGGGAACAACCCTGCTGAACTCCAGGGTGTTCCCGCCCGGGCCCGATCGGACAGCGTGTTCGCCACCAGCGAATTCACCGGACTACCTGCCCGGTCAGCTATCCGTCCCGGCCCGCCCGGCCGCGATCTGTCCACACTGTGAAACAACCGGAATGCGGACGGTCCCGGCACCCTCGAAGGGGCCGGGACCGGCGGTGCTGGGAAATTACTTGGCTTCGTTGTACGCCGCGCGCACCTCGGCGGAGATCCGGCCCCGCTCGCTCACGTCGTACCCGTTCTCCTTGGCCCAGGCCCGGATGTCGGCGGAGTCCGACGCCGACCGGCCACGGCCCCGGGACCGGCCCGCGGCACCGCGGCGACCGGACACCCGGCGCGCCGAGCCGACGTACCCGGCCAGGGCGTCACGCAGCTTGGCGGCGTTCTTCTTGGACAGGTCGATCTCGTACATCGTGCCGTCCAGCCCGAAGACCACGGTCTCGTCGGCCTTACCGCCGTCGAGATCGTCCTCGAGAACCACCTGCACCCTTTGTGCCATCGATGACAACCTTTCCGCGCCCGCCATCGGGCACAATCCCCCTGCCGAATTGTTAGCACCTGATTTGTACCGCACAAACCGGGTTCGTGTCATTCACCTCCGGGAATGTGCCGGAAAGATGTGACCAAATCCTCCGGATCAGGTGCGGGCGATCGACGCTGCGCATCCGAGGTCACCTTGAGTATTCACGCCGGTCCGGCCGGTGCAGAAACCGGCTGGACCAGAATCAAAAGGACCCCGGGAATTGCCGTGACCGTCCGTTGTGCTATGCAACGATCTCGGCAACGCCCGGGGCCGGGGTTTGGCCGGGTTAGCAGGAATCACTCCGGCCGGAGCAGCGGGAACAGAATCGTCTCCCGGATACCGGCCCCGGTGAACAGCATGATCAGCCGGTCCAGGCCCATCCCCATGCCGCCGGCCGGCGGCATGCCGAACTCCATCGCCCGGAGGAAGTCCTCGTCCAGCTCCATCGCCTCCGGGTCACCGGCGGCGGCCAGCATCGACTGCGCTACCAGGCGTTCACGCTGGATCACCGGGTCGTTCAGCTCCGAGTAGGCGGTGCCGAGCTCGACCCCGTTGATGATGATGTCCCAGGCCTCGACCAGGCCCGGAATTTCGCGGTGCGGCTTGGCCAGCGGCCGCACCGACTCCGGATAGTCGCGGACATAGGTGGGCTGGATCAGGGTGTGCTCGACCA
The DNA here is from genome assembly GCF_055586945.1 of Kribbella sp. NPDC048837. NCBI lineage: Bacteria > Bacillati > Actinomycetota > Actinomycetes > Propionibacteriales > Kribbellaceae > Kribbella > Kribbella sp. NPDC048837. The sequence goes on along the minus strand of NZ_JBVJHF010000007.1, from coordinate 502,470 downwards.
GCTTCTCGTACAACTCCAGCGCGATCTCACCGGCATTCCAGCCCGGCTGCAGCTCGACGTCGTGCTGCTCGGCGAGCTTGGTCAGCGCGGCCGTGTCGGTGCTGAAGTCGACGGTCTCGCCGACCGCCTCGGAGACGAGTTCGAAAAGGGTCGCGTGCCGGAACGGCTGCTCCAGGTCGATGGTCGAACCGTCGCGCGCGGTGATCACGGTCCGGCCGATCGCCCGGCCGGCGTTCCGGATCAGCTCCTCGATGAGTTCGGCCATCGTGTCGTAATCGCCGTACGCCTGATAGGCCTCGATCATCGAGAATTCCGCGGCATGGGTGGAGTCCAGGCCCTCGTTGCGGAACGTGCGGCCGATCTCGTAGACCCGGTCGACGCCGCCGATCATGGCCCGCTTGAGATCGAGCTCGAGCGCGATCCGCAGCTTCATCTCCTGGTCGAACGCGTTCAGGTGGGTCGAGAACGGCCGGGCGGCCGCGCCGCCGTTGGTCAGCTGCAGCACCGGCGTCTCGACCTCGATGAAGCCGTGCTCGTCGTACGTCGACCGCAGCGACTTGAGGACGGCGGCCTTCGTCCTGACCATCTCCCGGGCCTCCGGGCGGACGATCAGGTCGACGTACCGGAGCCGGACCCGGGCCTCCTCGTTCAGCGGCTTGTGCTCATTCGGGAGCGGGCGCAGCGTCTTGGCGGCCATCTGCCAGCCTGTGGCCTGCACGGACAGCTCGCCGCGGCGACTCGTCACCACCTCGCCGTGGACGGACAGCAGGTCGCCGATGTCGACGAGTTGCTTGAACCGGGCCAGGCCCTCCTCGCCGAGGTCCGCCAGCGACAGCATCACCTGGAGCTCGGTCCCGTCACCCTCACGGAGCCGGACGAAGCACAGCTTCCCGGTGTTGCGCAGGAAGATCACCCGGCCGGTCACCGAGACCTGCTCACCGGTCCTGGTGTCGGGCTCGAGGTCCTGGCTGTCGTAGGTGGCCCGCAGGTCCTTCAGCAGGTGCGTCCGCGGCACCGAGATCGGGTAGGGCTGCTCACCTTCCGCCAGCAGGCGCTCACGCTTCTCCAGGCGGACCCGCATCTGCTCGGGCAGGTCGTCCTGCCCGCTGTCGGGGTTCACCGGGTCCACGTGTGCGTCAGTCATGCCTAAAGGCTAGTGACTGACTGCCTTCACCAACGAATCCTTTCCCGCCCGCACCCCACTCACCGTGAGCAGTACGCCGGCCACCAGAGCGGTCAGCACTCCCAGCACCCCGCCGCCGACGAAGGTGCCGCGCGGCCCGAGCACCGCACCGACGATCCCACCGAGCAGCAGCGCCAGAATGCTGAAGCAGCGGATCGTTCCGTTCATGGCGGCGTTCACCCGGCCGCGCAGGTGGTCGGCGGTCCTGGTCACGACCAGGGAGCTGACCGAGGCGTTCAGCATGCCGCTGCCGACGCCGATGGTCAGGGCGCCGAGGCCCAGCGTCACCACACCGGCGGCGACACCCATCAGCACGCTCGAGCCGCCGATCGTGGCCATCCCGGCCAGCACGGCCCTGGACCGGATCCGGTCGTCCCGCAGCCGGCCACTGCTCCACGCACCGACGATCGCACCCGCACCGGTGAGGGCTCCGACCAGACCGAAGGCTGTCGGGCCCAGTCCGATCTCGTCGGTGACCAGGAAGACCTCGACGACGTTCACAGCTTCCCCGACCACCACGAACACCCAGAGCGCCGGCAGCAGCACCCGCAGCAGGTCGTCACCGAAGATGCTCCGCAGACCGGCCATCAGACCACCGCTCTGCTCGACACTCCCCGGCTCCGGCCGCCGGCGCGTCCATACCAACTGGGCCACCACAGCAAGACCGACGAACGTCATGGCATCGACCAGCAGCGCACCCCGGTCCCCGGACCACCCGACCAGTACACCGCCCGCCGCGGAGCCGGCCAGCGTCGCCGCACCGATCAACGCCTGACTGGTCCCGGTGGTCCGCCCGACCAGGTCCTCCCCCACGATCCGCGGGATCAGCGCACCCCACGCAGGGCCGGCGACGGACTGCCCCAACTGCAACAGACAGACCAGCGCCACCGTCTCCACCAGTCCGTGACTGAAGGCAAGCCCCACACCCGCGACCGCCTGCACCATCGACGCCCACACCAGGACGGTGCGCGAGTCGTAGCTGTCCACGATCCGTCCCGCGAACGGGATCATCACGACGATCGGTACGGCGAACGCCAGCAGCAGGGCCGTGATCGCGGCCGGGCCGCCACCACTGTCGGAGACCCGCAGCATCAACGCGATCAGCGCGACCGAGTCGCCGGCGTAGGAGAGCGCACGAGCCGGCAGCACCAGGCGGATGTCGCGGAACGACCAGATCGAAGTCTGAAGGGTTTGCTTCATAGTTATGAAGTTAATGCTTCACATTTACTCCCGTCAAGGGCTTCGCTACGCTGACCTCGTGGCCGCGAAGAAGACCCGGAACAAGCGCGTGGTGATCAGCGATCCACGGGCGATCCGCGCCCTGGCCCATCCGGCCCGGCAGCGGATCATCGACGAGCTCTACAGCGGCCGCGTGCTGACGGCGACCGAGTGCGCCGAGCTGGCCGGCCTGACCCCGTCCGCGATCAGCTACCACCTGCGGGCGCTGGAGCGCTGGGGCATCGTCGAACGCGCCGAGGCGTCGGCGGACGGCCGGGAGCGCCCGTGGCGCGCGCTCGGCACCGGGCTGCAGATCGCGTCCCAGTCGGCCGAGTCCGGCCGGGTGGCGACCCACGCGATGATGCGGACCAACGTCGACCGGGTGCTGGAACAGTTCGAGGAATTGTCGGTCGACGACCCCTGGGAGGACCTCAGCTCGCTCGGCCGGAGCCGGCTGTGGCTGACCCGCGAGGAGACCGCGCAGCTCGTGAAGGACCTGAACGACGTGATCGACGGATTCCGCAAGGGCCGGACGGCGACGTCCCACCCGGCCGGCACCCGCTCGATCAGCACGCTGCTGGCCGTCGTGCCGACCGGCAAGCCGCCGCAAGATAGCTGAACCGTTAGCTACAGATCCGCGTATCCCGGAGTACCGTCGAAGCAGAGGTACTTTCCGCCGCTGGGTGGTCGCCATGCAGTCCTGGGTTCTGTGGTTGATCGTCGCCGGCATCCTCGGCGCCGCCGAGTTGATGACCGCGACCTTCGATCTGCTCCTGCTCGCCGTCGCCGCGCTGGCCGCGGCCGGGGTCGCCGGGCTGGGTCTCGGGATCGGGCTCCAGCTGCTCGCGTTCGCGGTCACCGCCGCCGCGATGGTCACGCTGGTCCGTCCGGTCGCCCGCCGGCACCTGATGGGACACCCCCAGCTGCGCACCGGCGTGGCCGCGCTGATCGGACGTGAGGCCGTCGTCCTGACTCCGTGCGGCCGCGAACCCGGCCGGGTCAAGATCGGCGGCGAGGAGTGGAGCGCCCGTTCGTACGACCCGGACCTGCTCATCCCCGCGGGCACCAGGGTCGACGTCTTCGCCATCGAGGGGGCTACCGCCCTCGTGCATCCTCAGGAGGATCCATGGCCGAACTGATCATCGGACTGGTCGTCGCCCTGCTCGCCATCGTGCTGGTCATCCGGACGGTCCGGATCGTGCCGCAGGCGCGGGCCAGCAACGTCGAACGTCTGGGCCGGTACCTGCGCACCCTCGAACCCGGGCTGAACATCCTCATCCCGTTCGTCGACCGGCCACGGCAACTGATCGACCTGCGCGAGCAGGTGATCTCGTTCGAGCCGCGCTCGGTGATCACCGAGGACAACCTGGTCGTCGACATCGACACGGTGCTGTATGTCCAGGTCACCGATCCCCGCGCGGCGGCGTACGAGATCGCCAACTTCGAGCAGGCGATCGAGCAGCTCACCGTCACCACACTGCGCAACGTGATCGGCAGCCTGGACCTGGAGAAGGTGCTGACCTCGCGCGAACACATCAACTCGCAACTGCGCGGCGTACTCGACGAGGCCTCGGGCAAATGGGGCATCCGGGTGAACCGGGTCGAGCTGAAGGCGATCGACCCGCCGCCGTCGATCAAGGAGTCGATGGAGAAGCAGATGCGGGCGGACCGGGAGAAGCGGGCCGCGATCCTCACCGCCGAGGGCCAGCGGCAGTCCCGGATCCTGACCGCGGAAGGCGACCGGCAGGCGGCGATCCTGCGGGCCGAGGGCCAGGCGAAGGCGATCGACACGGTGTTCGAGGCGATCCACCGCAACGACCCGGACCCGAAGCTGCTCGCCTACCAGTACCTGCAGATGCTCCCCGAGCTCGCCAAGGGCCCCGGGAACACGTTCTGGGTGATTCCCTCCGAGGTCACCGCGGCGCTACAGAACGTCAGCAAGGCGTTCAACGGAACCAGCCACAACCCTGAACTTCCCCCTGAATAGGCCACCGATCAGGTAAACGGTTGACCCGCGATGTCACTATGGGTGCATGGGGGAACCATGGCACGCGCTGGCGATCGTGATCCCGACCGGTGGGGTGGCGATCGTCGCGTATCTGGTGGTCGGACTCGTCATCGGCGTCGAGAGCATGGGAGTCCCGTTACCGGGTGAGACCACGCTGGTCGCGGCCGCGCTGCTCGCCTCGCAGGGGCACCTCAACATCGAGCTGGTGATCGCCGCCGCCGCGACCGGGGCGATCGTCGGCGACTCGATCGGCTACGTGATCGGCCGGAAGGCCGGTCGCGGCCTGTTCGAGCGGCTCGGCCGCCGGTTCCACCATTTCTCCGAGGACCGGATCGTCCGGGCCGAGAAGTACTTCCACAAGTACGGCGTCTGGACGGTGTTCTTCGGGCGCTTCGTCGCCCTGCTGCGGATCTTCGCCGGTCCGATGGCCGGCATGCTGCGGATGCACTACCCGCGGTTCCTGGCCGCGAACGCCGCCGGCGGTATCGCCTGGGCGACCACGATCGGCCTGGTGGCGTACAAGATCGGCGACAATGCGGACCAGATCTTCGGGCGCCTGTCGGTCTGGGCCCTGGCCGTGATCGCGGTGCTTGCAGTCGCGGCGTACGTCGTCCACCGGATCCGGCGCCGCCGCCACACGGCCCCGCCGGCACCGGAGCGCCAGTCAGCGGACGTGTAGCGCCAGCCCCGGCGTGGTGGTCCCGTTCATCGGCCGGCCGAGCATCATCGCGCCGGGGATCACGAACCGGTAGACGAAGTCGCCGGCCTGCCCGGCGACGAAGGTCAGCGACGTCTGGCCCTTGCGGATCGGCGTCGCCTTCAGGTTGGCCCACGTGCGGGTCTGCCGGTTCCACGCCTGCAGCATCGCGGTCGAGTTCATGGCCGGCTTGACCGTCGCGAACACCGTGACGCTCGAGCCGCGCTTCTTCGCCGTCTCCCCGCCGATGAACCCGGCCGTCGCGATCCGGACCACAGTGCGGGTGTACGCCGGCTTGTCCGTCGACGGACCGGTGATGATCCCGGCCTTGCTGTACGCCGGCACCGAGAGCTTGTACGGCCGGCTCGCCCCGGTCGGTACGGCGATGTTGTAGTGGCCACCGGCCGTCGTCGTACCCCGGGCCGCCGGGGTCCAGCGGGCGCCCGGAGTGACCTGGGTCAGCACCACCACGGGCACACCGGCCGGTGTCGCCCGCTGCTGCACGCAGGTCGTCTCCACCTCACAGGTGACCTGCTGCAGGACGACTCGCCCGCGGACCACGATCGGCACGCTGAACTGCGCCAGGGCGGGCACGGCCGAGTTGATCGAGCTGGTCAGCCCGAACACCTCCCCGCCCATCCGGGTGCTCCACTCGTTCTGGGTCCGGAGCTGGAAGACGTACGGCGGCTTGATGCTCTTGATCACCTGCCGCGTCGACGTGGTCGCCGGGCCGATCTCCCGCAACTGCTGCCCGGTCCGGCCGATCATCGGGACGTACCGCTGGGTGCGCGGGCCTTTCACGTCGAGCGGGTCGTTCGGGGTGAAGTCCTGCGGCGCCGCCGGCACCGACCACTTGATCAGCACGCCCCGGCCCAGCGGGGTCGCCCCGGCCGCGCTCGGGCGCACCGGGCCGTCGGTGTCGAACACTGCCGACCGGGCGAGCTTGCTGCTCACGCCGTCCTGGGACGTCCCGGTCGCGACCGCCACCTTGTAGTTCCCGTCCGGCGGGAACGCCGACGTCGGGATCTCCCAGCGGTTCGGGTCCCCGGCCGGGATGTACTTCACGTACGACGGGCTCTCGCTCAGCACACCCTCGATGGTGATCCGGTTCGGCGCGTTGTCGTCCTTCCACGTCACCACCACCGCCGGGCGCCCCTGCGGAGCCCAGGCCACGGCGACATCCGTGGGCATCGGGTCCGACGCGCAAGCGGTCAGCGCGGTCGCACCGACCACCACCGCCAGCGCCACGGCGAGCAACCGCCGCACTCGGACCACCTCGTCTCAGTTGCCTCACAACCGACCGGGTGAACCATACCCAGTTCGGGGCGCCCACCCTGAGGGGCCGTTGCCGAATCGGTACGGCGCTTCTACCGTGAAGGAGCCACAAGGGGGGAAACCAGCATGGCATTCATCGACACACCGAAGGACCCGGAGTTCTTCGAGCAGAACCGCGCACCGGCCGGGCACGTGCCCAACTTCGTCACCACGTTCGCGGCGCGACAGACCGTGTACGACGCGTGGAAGCAGCTCAACGGCGCGATCAAGGAGTCCATGGACCTGCGCCGGTACGAGCTCGCCACCCTGGCCGCCGCCACCGCGCTGAAATCGAGCTACTGCTCCCTCGCGCACGGGCAGGTGCTGGCCGACAAGTACTACACGGCCGAAGAGGTCGCCGCCCTGGTCACCGAGCCACCCGTCGACCCGGTCGACCGGGCGGTCATGGCCTTCGCCCGGAAGGTCGCCCTGGCGGCCGACACCGTGACCCAGACGGACGTGGACGAGCTGAAGGCCGTCGGCCTGTCCGACGACGACGTTCTCGACGTCGTCCTGGCCGCCGCCGCGCGCGCCTTCTTCTCGAAGACGCTCGAGGCGACCGGCACTCCACCGGACACCGCCTTCAACAACCTGCCGGAAACCCTCCGTACGGCGCTCACCGTCGGGCGCCCGATTCACTCGGGCTGATTGTCCGGTCCGCCGCCCAGGTGGAAGTTCGTGGTGACGCCGGTGTACATCAGGTGGGTGACCAGGCCCTGAGCCGCGTGCGGCAGGTTGTGGCAGTGGTCCATCCAGATCCCTGGGTTGTCCGCCACGAACGCCACCTCGTACGTCTCGTCGTCCTCGACGTTCAGCGAGTCCGTCCACCAGGGACTGCCGGCCGCGGCCACCCCGTTGCGACTCAGGACGACGACGTGGTGGCCGTGCAGGTGCATCGGATGGACCTGGCCGGACGTGTTCTTGATCGTCATCCGGACCACATCGCCCTCGGTGACCACGAACATCGGCACGTCCGGGTACTGGTGCCCGTTGATCGTCCACCACAGCCCCGGCTTGCCGTCGAAGAACCCGATCCGCCGGCCGATGTTGTACTGGAACACCCGCGTCGCCTTCACCGGATCGAAGGGCAGCGCCTTCGGTGCGCCGTAGCTCAACAGGTCGACGTGATCCCGGGGTTGGGCGCCGGTCGGCGCGTTGCCGTCCCCGATCACCAGCGTCGTCGGCCCACCGCCCAGACCGATCCGGACCGCCGACCCTTGCGGCATCGTCACCTCGAGGTCGATCCGGCCGCCCGCGGTGACCAGCACGCCCTTGCCGCTCACCTCCGGCGGTGCGTTCACGTCGGTCCCGTCCACCGCGACCACCTGGTACGGCGCTCCGTCGACCCAGGCCGCCATCGGTCCGTTGTCGGTGTTGATCAGCCGCACCCGGACCGTCGGACCCGGTGCCGCCACCCGGCGTTCGCCGTACGCCCCGTTGACCGTTCGCACCTTGTCGTAGGTGTGGACGGCGGCGATCACGTCGGTGGGCGTGGGCTGGACGATCAGTACGCCGTACAGCCCGTTCTTCACCTGCTCGTGGGAGACCTGGTGGGAGTGGTACCAGTACGTGCCGGCGTCCTTCGCGACGAAGCGGTAGACGAACGACTTCCCGACGCCGACCGCGTCCTGGGTGACTCCGGCGACCCCGTCCTCGGCCGCCGGTACGTCGACGCCGTGCCAGTGCAGCGTGATTCCGTCGGGCACGGACTCGTTGTGCAGGGTCACCTGGATCAGATCGCCTTGTTTTGCGACGATCCGCGGTCCGGGCGACGTGTGGTTCAGGGTGTAGCCGTCCATCGGCCCGCGCCCGGGGATGTCGAATTTCTCCTTGCGGGCCACGAGATCCACCGACACGTCGGCAGGACCGGACGGACCTTTGAGCGTACTGACGTCGACCCCGTGGTGCGCGTGCTCCGACGTCGGTCCGCCGCCGAAGTCGGAGTACCCCATCGCCATCGGCGACAGGTCGTTCGGCACCAGGCTGCGTTGCCAGAAGAAGCCGATCGGTGCCAGCACGACGACGGTCGCGAGGATCGCGATCAGCAGCCTGCGGTGCCCGTCGAGTTTGGTTGCCAAAGGCATCTAGACGGTGGTGGTGGGCTCAGTGACCGCCACCGGTGCGGCCGCCGCTGCCCGGCGGGCCGCCAGACTCGCGACCGCGGCCACGGCGAACGCGTTCAGACCGTGCAGCAGCCCCACCACGGGTGCGCCGAACGACACGAACGCGAGCGCGATCTGCAGCGCGACCAGGCCGACGACGTACAGCGCCCACTTGATCCCGCCCGGCACCTTCGCGAAGAACGACACGACCAGCAGCAACAGCGCGAGCAGGGGGATCACCATCATCCCGAACTGGCCGTGCAGCATGTGCCCGGTGTTGCCGTCGTAGTTCTTGTCGATCACCAGACCGTCGTCCAGGTCCTTGATCGCCGTGAACCAGGCGAGGGCGATGAACATCGCCTGCAGAACAACGCCGATCGCAATGAGACCGGCCAGTACCCGATAAGTAGCTCTCATGATCTCCCCCCACGTAAGCTGCCTTCATGGTGATGCAGGTCACCTGAGGGCACAAGAGCTTCTGCCCGATCAGGCAGCTATTGGTGGTTGCGGGCGAAGGCGTGCTGCAGACCGTGCAGGGTGAGCAACGGCTCGTGACGGATCGGCGCGGACAGTTCGCCGGCGAGCAGCGGAGCGAGCGCGCCGGTCAGCACCACCGGAGTGTCAGGATCCAGTGACTGTTCGCTCCGGATCCGCTGCACCAGTCCGTCGACCAGGGCGGCGAAGCCGTGGATCGCACCGGATTGCAGGGCTTCGACGGTGTTCTTGGCAACGACCGTCCGCGGCCGGACCAGCTCGACCCGGCGCAACTGGGCCGCCGCGTTGCCGAGCGCATCGGTCGCGGTCTCGATGCCGGGGGCAATCACTCCGCCGATGAAGGCACCGGACGGGTTGACCACGTCGATGGTGATCGCCGTACCGACGTCGACGACCAGGCAGGGAGCGCCGTACCGGTGGACCGCCGCGAGCGCGTTGGCGATCCGGTCGGTGCCGACCTCGCGCGGGTTGTCCACCAGCACCGGCAGCCCGGTCTTCACGCCCGGCTCGACCACAACGCTCGGCACGTCCTGGTAGTACCGCGCGACCACGTCCCGTAACTCGTGCAGCACATGCGGTACGGCGGAACACACCGCGATCCCGGCCACCGGGGACTCGCCGGCCAGCAGCCCCTGCAACAGCACGGCCCACTCGTCCGCGGTCCGGCGCGGGTCCGTGCCGACCCACCAGTGCCGCTTGACCGTGCCCTCGAACACCAGGCCCACCAAGGTCCTGGTGTTCTCGACGGCGACGGCTAGCAGCATCAGGCTTCCTGGAGATCCAGGGCGATGTCGAGCACCGGCGCGGAGTGCGTGAGCGCCCCGACCGCGAGGTAGTCGACGCCCGTCTCGGCGACCGCCCGGGCCCGATCGAGCGTCAGCCCGCCGGAGGCCTCCAACCGTGCCCGCCCGGCCACCTTCTCGACCGCTTCGGCCAGCACCGGGATGTCCATGTTGTCCAGCAGGATAAGGTCGGCGCCGGACTCCAGCGCGATCAGCGCGTCGTCGACCGAGTCCACCTCGACCTCGACCGCGATGTCCGGGTACGCCTTCCGGACCAGCCGGAACGCCTCGGCGACACCGCCTGCCGCGATCACGTGGTTGTCCTTGATCAGCGCCGCGTCGGACAGGCCCATCCGGTGGTTCTTGCCGCCACCGCAGCGGACGGCGTACTTCTCCAGTGACCGGAGCAGCGGCATAGTCTTGCGGGTGTCGCGAATCACCGCGCCGGTGCCCTCGACCGCGTCCACCCACCGCCGGGTCAGGGTCGCAACGCCGGACAGGTGGCACAGCAGGTTGAGCGTCGTCCGCTCGGCGGTCAGCAGCTGGCGGGTCTTGCCGCGGATCGTCATCAGGACGTCGCCCTGATGCACCGTGGCACCGTCGCGGACGGAGTACTCGAGCTCGACCTCGTCCGGGGAGGCGACCTGCCGGATCACCAGCTCGGCGATCTCCAGGCCGGCCACCACGCCGTCGGCCCGGGCGACCAGCTCGGCGACGGAGATCTGGTCCGGGTCGACCGTGGCGGTCGTGGTGACGTCGACGCCCCCGGCCAGGTCCTCCTCGATCGTGGCCCGCACGAGGTCACCGACCCACTGCCGGTCGACGGTCTCATCCATGCTGGTGGTTCTCCTCGGATTCGTGCGGGACGAACGTCGTCGTCGGTCTCGCGGTCTCGCCCTCGGACGGGAGGGTCAGGTCCAGATTGCCCGACCACCGAGCGTCGTCGCGATCCGGGTGGTCCTCACGCCAGTGTGAGCCGCGGCTCTCCTCGCGCGCGGTCGCGGCGGCGATCAGCGCGGAGGCCACCGTGACCAGGTTGGTCGCCTCCCAGCCCGGCGTACCGGGCTCGTCGGCGGGCTGCTCGATCAGTTTGCCGAGAGTGGCGCCCGCCTCCGACAGTCCGGCCGCACTGCGGATCACACCGGCCCCGACCGTCATCACCCGTTGCAGCTCGGGTACGACGTCCGCGTCGACCAGACCGGGGACCCGGGTGTCTTCGCCCGGCTCGCGCTGCGCGGGCAGACCGTTCGCCAGGTGAGCGGCGATCCGGCGGGCGAAGACGAGCCCTTCGAGCAGGGAGTTCGAGGCGAGGCGGTTGGCGCCGTGCACGCCGGTGCAGGCGACCTCGCCGCAGGCGTACAGCCCGGGCACGGAGGTCTGTCCGTTCAGGTCGGTCCACACGCCGCCGGACGAGTAGTGGCAGGCCGGTGCGACCGGGATCAGCTCGCGGACCGGGTCGATACCGTGCGAGCGGCAGGACGCGAGGATGGTCGGGAACCGCACCCGCCACTTCTCGTCGCCGAAGTGGCGCGCGTCCAGGTAGACGTGATCCTTGCCGGTGGCAAGCATCTGCCGCATGATCGCCTTCGCCACGATGTCGCGCGGGGCGAGGTCGGCCAGCTCGTGCTGACCCTGCATGAACCGGTTGCCCTCGTGGTCGACCAGGAACGCGCCTTCGCCGCGGACGGCCTCGGACACCAACGGCTGCTGGCCTTTCGCGCTCTTGCCCAGCCAGAGCACGGTCGGGTGGAACTGCACGAACTCCAGGTCGCGCACCTTGGCACCGGCGCGCAACGCCAGCGCCATGCCGTCGCCCGTCGACACGCTCGGGTTCGTGGTGGCGGCGTACAGCTGGCCGATACCGCCGGAGGCGAGGATCACCGCGCGGCTGCGGATCGCGCCGACGCCGTCGAGCTGGCCCTCGCCCATCACGTGCAGTGTGACGCCGGCGACCGTACCGTCCGCGGCGGTCAGCAGGTCGATGACCAGCGCGTGCTCGATCAGGCGGATGTCGTCGGCCCGCTTCACCGCGGCGACGAGTGCGCGCTCGATCTCCGCGCCGGTGGCGTCCCCGCCCGCGTGCGCGATCCGGTTGCGGTGGTGCCCGCCTTCACGTCCCAGCGACAGATCACCGTCGGCCAAGGTGTCGAACCGCGCGCCCAGGTCGATCAGGTCCCGGACGGCGTCCGGGCCTTCCGTCACCAGCACGCGGACGGCCTCCGGGTCGCTGAGCCCGGCGCCCGCGACCAAGGTGTCCTGCAGATGCTCCTCGGGCGAGTCTTCCGGATCCAGGGCGGCAGCGATCCCGCCCTGGGCCCATTGGGTCGAGCCCGAGGCGACGACATCCTTCGTCACCACCAGCACGGAGCCCAGCTCACGGGCCTTCAGGGCGGCGGTCAGCCCGGCGATGCCGGACCCGATCACCACCACGTCGACAGTGTCGGTCCAGCCGGGCTCGGGCGCGGCCAACCGTTGCGGGACTGCTGGAGCGGTCATCCCGCGACGGTATCAATCGATTTCATCGGAGCGTGATGGAAATGTTGTCAATGAGACGGGTCGTCCCCACCCGAGCGGCGATCAGCATCCTGGCCTCGCCCGGACCGATCACCGGACCCAGGTCCGGTGCGCGGAGGGCGAGGTAGTCGATCCCCACCGACGGGACCGCCTCCAGCTCCGCGTGGGCGGCGGCCAGCACGGCGTCCGGTCCGTTCATCCCGGCCTTCGCCCCGGCGGTGAGCGCGCGGTAGAGCACCAGCGCCTCGTCACGCTCGGTCTCGTCGAGGTAGCGGTTGCGTGAGGACATCGCCAGCCCGTCGGCCTCGCGGACGGTCGGCACCGGGACGATGTCGACGTCCCAGTCGAGGTCGCACACCATCTCGCGGATCAGCGTCAGCTGCTGGTAGTCCTTCTCGCCGAACAACGCCAGGTCGGGCGCGGTCAGGTGCAGCATCTTCGCCACCACGGTCAGTACGCCGGCGAAGTGGCCCGGCCGGACCATGCCCTCGAGCTCGTCAGCCAGCGGGCCGGGATGCACGGTGATGGACGGCTCGTTCGGGTAGAGCTCGTCACGGGACGGGTTGAAGACCAGGTCGACGCCCTCGTTCTTGGCGATCGCCAGATCGCTGGCCAGGGTGCGTGGATAGCGGTCGAAGTCCTCCGACGGCCCGAACTGCAGTGGGTTCACGAAGATCGTCAGGACGACGCTGCCGTCCGGCCCGACCCGTTCGCGGGCCTCGGCCAGCAGGGCCGCGTGCCCTTCGTGCAGGGCGCCCATCGTCATCACGACCGCTCTGGGCCGGATCGCCGCGGCCGCTCGCAGTTCGGCCTTCGTCTGGGTGAGTCTCATCGCGGTGCCTCCCCTGTCCGATCCCGCCCGGTCCGGTGCCCGCTCAGCACCTCGCCGAAGCGAGCCGCTGTCTCCGGGTCCAGTCGTCCGTCCGCCGCCGCCAGCTGTACCGTCGCCCGGGCCAGCTCCGCGTAGGTGCTCACCGTCGGGTCCCGCAGTACAGCCAGATGCGCTGCCACCGTGTCGACATCGCCCCGGGCGATCGGCCCGGTGAGCGCATGATGACCGGATCGCAGCGTGTTGTCGAGCGTTGCGGCCACGAGTGGCCGAAGCGTTGCCACGGGATCTTCGACCCCGGCCTCCCGCAGTACGCCGATCGCCTGTGTGAGCAACGTTGTCAGGTGGTTCGCGCCGTGCACGAGACCCGCGTGGTACCGCACCCGCTGGTCGTCGGCCACCCACTGCAGCTGGGCGCCGAGCGACTTCACCAGCCGCTCCACCAGCGCTCGCGCCTCGTCCGGCGCGGTCGCGGTGAACATGACGCCTTCCAGCTCGACCGGACCACCGGGAAAGGTCATCGACGGGTGCAGCGCGACCGGTACCGCATCCAGGCCGGCCAGCGGTCCGAGTCCGTGGGCTCCGGACAGATGGACGACGTACTGCGCACTGGTCAGCGGCAGCGCGTGGGCCACGTCATGGATCAGGTCGTCCGGTACGGCGACGAGTACGACGTCGGCCCGGGTGGTGACCTCGTCGGCGGTCAGCACGGGCACATGCGGAAGAAGCCGGGCGGCGCGTTCACGTGACGCGCTCGACCGTGCGGTCAGGCCGACCAACCGATGCCCGGCTGCCGCCATGGCTGCTCCCAGGGCGGTCCCGGCCCGGCCGGCTCCGATCAAGCCGATCCGTTCCATCACTCACTCTCTTCGTTCCAGTCCCACTCCGGGGTACCAGACGATCTACTGGTCAGCGTAGGTGATGAGAGCATGCCGTGCATGACCAGCTTCCGGGAGGCCTGGGAGACCGCGCTCTACGGACGTGACGGTTTCTACCGCCGGGAGCGCCCATCCGCGCACTTCCGGACGTCCGTGCACGCGTCACCCCTCTTCGGGCAGGCCATCGCCCGCCTGGCTCGCGCGGTGGGCGCCGAGCAGGTCGTGGACGTCGGCGCCGGCTCCGGCGAGCTGGGCGAGGTGTTGGGTCGTGAGGGTCTGTCCGTCACCGGCATCGAGCTCGACGACGAGTTGCCGTCGGAACTGACCGGTCTGGTGATCGCGAACGAGTGGCTCGACAACGTCCCGTGTGAGCTTGCGGAGTGGGATGCGGACGGCGTGGCGCACTATCTGACCGCCGGCCTCACGCCGGGAGATGTTGTCGATGGCAACGACCTGGAGTGGCTCAAGCACTGGTGGCCGGGCGAGCCCGGTGACCGGGCCGAGATCGGCCGCACCCGCGACGAGGCCTGGGCATCCGTGATCAGCCGCTTGACCGACGGTGCGGTCGCCGTGGCGATCGACTACGGACATGTCCTCGCCGACCGCCCGCCGTACGGCACTCTCACCGGCTTCCGCGCCGGACGCGAGTGTGAACCCGTGCTGGACGGCTCCTGCGACATCACAGCCCACGTGGCCCTGGACTCGCTCGGTGGGGAGATCGTGCGGCAGCGGGACGCCTTGCGCGCTCTAGGGGTCAGTGCGGCCCGTCCGAGCCTGGAGCTGGCCCAGACGGAACCGCTGCGCTACCTGGCCGAGCTGTCGTCGGCCGGCGAGGCGGCCGAGCTGCTGGACCCGTCCGGGCTCGGTGCGTTCGGCTGGGTGTGGACAGCGGCCGGGGCGGACGCCGTACGGCGGGCTTCGCGGGCTCTGTCGGCCTGAGCCTCGACCAGGGCCGCGGCCTCGCGCTGGTCGCGGTGGAGGGCGATGGCGTCCGTCGGACCGAGCGGGGTGTCCACGTGGACGTTGGCCAGGCCCAGGCGGCGTTGGAGCGGACCCTGCTCCAGCCGGACGGACTGGGTCTTGTGGTGCAGCACTATCGACGTACGGCGGCTCACCCAGCCGCGGACCGTGACGAGCACCTGGTCGTCAGCGCCGTACGCGAGGTAGCGCCAGCCGACCGGGCGCAGCCACTTGGCGCGCTCCGGTGCGACGTGCATGGGGATGCGAGCGAGGTCGAGCCCCGGCAGGATGCGGGCGAGCACGCTCGCGACCTCACCGCGGTCGCCGACCGGCAGGAGCTGGGCACCTTCGCGCTCGTCGTCGCCGTCCTCCTTGTTGCCCGCCACACCGGCGATGTCCAGCTCGACCCGGGCCCAGCCGAGCAGCCGCCAGATGAGTGGCTCGGTGATCAGCAGACCCTGGACGCGGCCCGGCGGCACGGTCTGGCGCTGCACATCGAGCAGGCCGCGCTTGGTCCGCAGCCCATGGCCGGTCTCCGACAGGGTGAAGCCGTGATTGCCGACCACCTGCTTCCAGATCGGCTGCACCACACCGAACAGCAGCGGCAGAGCGGCGAACAGACCGATGTGGAAGTCCAGCACCATCGTGGCGACGATCAGCCAGATCACAGCGCTCGCGCTACCGAGGACTGTGGACGACAGCAGCGTCGCACCGAGCAGGCGGCTCGTCGGGACGACCAGAAGCGGCTCGGACTCGACCTGCTGCTCCTGCTGCTCGGCGACGCGCTCGCCCTTGGCCCGGTCCAGCAGGATCGTGCGGAGCTTGCCGGCCTCGTCGTATGTGAAGTAGCTCAGCTTGCCGTCGCTCTTGCCACCGCCCGCCACATCCATCCGCAGCTCGGCCATGCCGAACAGGCGGGCGACGAACGGCTGCGCGACGTCGATCGCCTGGATCCGGTCGAACCGGATGATCCGCGTCCGCCGGAAGAGGAACCCGCTGTCCACCCGGATCGCGTCGTCGGTCAGCTGCCACTTGGTGAACCACCACGACAACGCGCCGAGCAGGATGCCGCCGACGAGTACGAGGGCCAGACCGATGCCGGCCAGCTGCAGATTGCTCCGCAGGCCCTCGTTGTTGACCAGCGCGATGGCCGCGATGACGAAGTAACCCCACCCCTTCACGAACGGGGTGAGTGGGTGCAGCCGGGCCCCTGTCTGCTCCACGACCGCGGTCTGCCCGGGCGCCGGCTCGGTCACAGGCCCCACGCCTGCGCCTGGCCGAGGGCGGAGAGGCGGTCGCGCAGCCGGGCGGCCTCGTCCGGGTGCAGGCCGGGGATCTTGGCGTCCGTGGCCGGCGTGGCCGTGTGCAGCTCCACGGTCGCGATCCCGTACGCGCGCTCCAGCGGCCCCGCGGCCACGTCGACGAACTGCATCCGCCCGTACGGCACGACCACGAGCTCGCGGAACATGATCCCGTGGCTGACCAGCAGCTCGTCCTCGCGTTCGGCGTACTTCCAGGACCGCTGGTTCCGCCCGATCAGCACCCAGGCCCAGGCCAGCCCGGCGGCGAGCACGACCAGCGCGAGTACGCCGTACGCCCAGCCGACGGTCAGCCCGAGCACGAGCAATGCGGCGATCCCGGCCACGCCGAACATGAGTGCCGCGTTCAGCCGGCGGACCGTGGCCAGCTTCGGCGAGACCGGCGTCCAGCTGACATCCGAGGGTGCGAAGAGGTCATCCACAACCCAAGCCTGTCACGATAGGGGTTATGAGTACCGAAAGAGTGGTCGGTATCGGCGCGGGAGCGGCTGGGTTCGACCCCGCGTACGAGCGCGGCGGGACCGGGACCGGCTCCGAGCTGGCAACCACCGACATGGTGCTCAACATCGGGCCCCAGCACCCGGCGACGCATGGCGTCCTGCGGCTCCGGCTGACCCTGGACGGCGAGCGGATCGTCGGCTGCGAGCCGATCATCGGCTACATGCACCGCGGCGCGGAGAAGCTGTTCGAGGTCCGCGACTACCGGCAGATCATCGTGCTGGCGAACCGGCACGACTGGCTGTCCGCGTTCGCCAACGAGCTCGGCGTCGTCCTCGCGGTCGAGCGGATGATGGGCCTGGAGGTGCCGGTCCGCGCGGTCTGGCTGCGCACCCTGCTGGCCGAGCTGAACCGGGTCCTGAACCACCTCATGTTCCTCGGCTCGTACCCGCTCGAGCTCGGCGCGATCACGCCGGTGTTCTACGCCTTCCGCGAGCGGGAGACGATCCAGGCGGTGATGGAGGAGCTCTCCGGCGGCCGGATGCACTACATGTTCAACCGGGTCGGCGGCCTCAAGGAGGACCTGCCGTACGGCTGGCTCGGTCGCGCCGCCGACGCCTCGGCCGCGGTCCGCAAGCGGCTGCCCGACATCGAGGACCTGATCCTCGGCAACGAGATCTTCCGGGCCCGCACGGTCGGCGTCGGCCGGCTCTCCCCCGAGCTCGTCGCGCAGTACGGCGTCTCCGGCCCGATCGCCCGGGCGTCCGGTGTGGACGCCGACCTCCGCCGCGACGAGCCCTACCTCGGGTACGGCGAGTTGCTGCAGGACGGCGTACTCCGGGTGGTCACCCGGACCGACGGCGACTGCTTCGCGCGATTCTCCGTACTGCTCGAGCAGGTGAAGGTGTCCCTCGACCTGGTCGACGCCTGCCTGGACAAGCTGTCCGCCCTGCCGGCCGGGCCGATCAACGTCCGGCTGCCGAAGATCCTCAAGGTCCCCGAGGGCCAGACCTACGCCTGGACCGAGAACCCGCTGGGCATCAACGGCTACTACCTGGTCTCCCGCGGCGACAAGACGCCCTGGCGGCTCAAGCTCCGCTCCGCCAGCTTCAACAACATCTCCGCCCTCCCCGCCCTGCTCCCGGGCACCATGATCCCGGACATGATCGCCATCCTCGGCAGCATGTTCTTCGTCGTCGGCGACATCGACAAGTAGGGTCAGCCGATCAGTTCCAGCAACGGCTCACGGAGGCCGGCCGAGACCGCGAACGTCGCCCGGGACTCGGGGCTGTGCTCCGAGCCGTCCAGGTCCAGGACGGTGACGCCGGCTTCGCGGCAGATGGAGACGCCGGCCATGGTGTCCCAGGGCTTGTTGGAGAACATGATCATCGCGTCGAAATAACCCGACGCGGTCCAGGTCAGGGCGGTGGCGGCGGTGCCGATCATCCGGAGGCGCTGGACGCGCGGGGTCAGGCGCTGGGTGAGCGCGAGCCGCTCGGCGTTGATCCGGTCCGCGTCCGGACCGACGGCATAGTCGCCGACGGCAACCAGTGCGTCGGTCAGGTTCGCGCACTCGCTGCCCCGGACGGGCTTGCCGTTGCAGGTCGCGCCGAGGCTCTCGGCAGCGGCGTACCTGGTCCCGAGGGCCGGGTGGTCGATCACGCCGGCCACCGCGCGGCCCTCGTGGATCAGGCCCAGCGAGATGGCCCACAGCGGTACGCCGTGGACGAAGTTGACCGTCCCGTCGATCGGGTCCAGCACCCACCGCGTGCCGTCCGTCGCGCCGCCCTCCTCCTCGCCGAGGATGCCGATGTCCGGCGTCTCCCGCTCGAGGAAGGTACGGATCTCGCGCTCGACCGCGAAGTCCACCTCGGAGGCCATGTCGCGGTCGCCCTTGAAGGTCAGGGCGCCCGGTCCCCGCGAGTCGGTGATCACCCGCCCGCGATCGACGGCGGCTTCGGCAACCTTCAGCAGTTTCGCGAGATCCACACCCACGAACCTACGCGACCGCCGATCAGGCCGTGCCCAGCGCCCTCCGCCGGCGCCGCCACGCCGCCGCCGCGGCCAGCCCGCCGACAGCCAGCACGCCGGCCGCAGCCTGGCCGATCTTGATCGGGCACCCACTGGCGCACTCCGGGATCGCGTACGGCTGACCCGGGTTCAGCTCGTGCGTCTCGTCGGCCGCGACGTAGGCCTCTTCGGCCGGGAACGGCCAGCCCTCCGCGCTCAGCAGGCGGTACCAGTAGGCGTCGTCCCACGCCTTCCGCTTGCAGGTCACGTTCACCGACGCCGACTCGAACGGCGGCGGGCCGAGCTGCCCGATCGGTAGATGATCCTCGTTGAAGACCGTGACATGACCGTTCGGGTCGTTCATCGTCACGGCCGGGTAGTTCGCGTCCAGCCCCATGCTCATCCCTCCCCACACCGCAGTATGGGGCCGGAGTCACGAGGCGGCCAGACCTCGCAGCTTGAGGTCCACGACGGTGGGGGCGTCGGCCTGGGAGTGTTTGTCGCCGGCGGCAACGACCGTGGCGACCTCCTCGTCGATCTTGTCCAGGCGGGCGTCGATCTTGTCCAGCCGGCGTTGCATCAGGTCGACGAACTCCGCGTTCTCGACCACGCGGGCGCTGGTGATCCGCGAGTACTCCTGGGCGACCTGGGCGCGCTCGTCGGAATGGGCCAGCCGCTCGACCAGCAACTGGTGGCGGAACAGCACCGTGGCCGCGATCGCGACCAGGACGGCAGCCACCGCGGCAGCCCGCAGAATCCAGGCGTTCTGCGTGAACAGCGCGATACTCACGCCCAGGCAGACAATGATCAGCAGACCGTTGGCAACGGTGAGAACTGTGGTCCTGGTTCGACGGCGGCTACCCCTTGACCCCATGGACCGACATGTTAGGGGGTCTCGTCGGGGTCCTCGGGAATACGACACGCGCGTTCGAGCAACAATCCGGCCGTGACGACCAGCACTGAGACCACCGCCGCGGCACCGGCCATGATCACACGGTTACGAGGCCCGGAAGCCCCCATCGCCTCCAGGAAGGATAACGCGAACCCTGCGTAAACACCGGCGCACAACGCGCCGACGAACGCACTCGCCTTCCCGATCAGCAGCAGGAACACCGCCCGCGACGGCTCCATCCGCTCCCGCCGGACCTGGATCCGCTGATGGGTGTTGCGGGCCGCGGCGAACAGCAGCGCGGCCAGGAACGCCCACGCGATCAGCGTCAGCCAGGACACCGCCGGCGCGACGCCGCCGCCGGACTCGATCGCCTTGACCATGGTCACGCCGATCGCCGCCCCGAGGACGGCGATCGCGATCAGCAGCCGGCGCGAGGTCGGCCGCACCGAGCCCGGGCGCGGCGGTTCCTTGCCGGACCCGTTGCCCTGCCCGTTCCCGGGCTCGTCGCTGGGCTCGTCTCCGCGCGCGCGGCCGGGCTCGGAACCGCCGGACACCACTACTGCAGCTCGAGGTCGAGCTTGGTCACGCCGTCGGTCCCGACCTTGGCGAGCAGTTCCACGACCGGGCCGTGGCCCGGCAGCACCGCGTCCGGCTCGATGTCGAGCCAGGGCGCCAGCACGAACGCACGCTCGTGCGCCCGCGGGTGCGGCACGGTCAGGTCCTCGGACTCGATCGTCTTCTGGCCGTAGGTGATCAGGTCGACGTCGAGGGTCCGCGGCGCGCCCGGCATGCTGCGCTCCCGGCCGAACGCCTGCTCGATCGCGTGCGCGCGGTCCAGCAGCAGGTCGACCGGGAGCGTGGTGTCGGCGAGCAGGACGACGTTCAGATAGGGACCGGACTCCTCGGGACCGCCGATCGGCTGGGTCTCGTACAGCGGTGAGACCTCGACCACCACGACGTCAGGGGTGTCCCGCAGCGCGTCGACAGCGCCCTGCAGGTTCGCCTCACGGTCGCCCAGGTTGCTGCCGAGCGACAAGATGACCTGGCGGATCGGCTTCAGGCCGCCGCTCAGGGTGTCCGCGTCGATGACGTGGGGACTAGGGGTCTCAGTCACGAGGATTCTCCGGCTCTGCGCTGCACGGTCAGGACAACGTCGTCGAACGGCACCGTGATCGGCGCCGAGGGTTTGTGGATGGTCACCGCGGTCGCTGTCACGCGTTTGTCGGCGAGACAGAGATCGGCGATGCGCTGGGCGAGGGTCTCGATCAGGTCCACCGGGTCGTTCTCGATCGCGTGGTGCACCTGCTCGGCCACCACCCCGTAGTTCACGGTGTCGGCCAGGTCGTCGGAGGCCGCGGCGGGGCGGGTGTCCAGCTCCAGCCGGACATCCACGACGAACTCCTGCCCGTCGGTCCGCTCGTGCTCGAACACCCCGTGGCGCCCGAAGCCTCGGATACCACGGATCTCGATCACGTCAGAAGAGAGCACGGGAAGGCTCATCCACGTCCTCGCTTCGCTCCGGGCGCGGATGAGGCACGGTATGCGCTGTGCTCGATGGTGAACTCGCTTCGCTCGCTCACGGCGCCTCCTCCTGTCGGCCCCCAGACGACGACAGTACCGGGGAGGCATGGTGGATCCACAACCGCCAGCCGGTAGAAGTTCGACGGAAAACGTTCGTGGCCAGTGCCTTGCCCCCCGCGAACCCCTCCTCGGGCGCCCCTTCGCCCGACGACAGGACATTCTCCGTACACGTGACGTAGGCCACGTCTTCATCTACCCGTACCTGCACATCGGTCAGGAAGAACTGGATGTACGGCGTGTTCGCGAAGATCATCGCCCAGGCCCGCATCATCTCGGCGTACCCGGAGATGGCCGCGTTGCCGGGATGGATGCAGACCGGGTCCGGGTCCGGCAGCCAGACCGCCGCCATCAGGTCCAGGTCGCCGGCCTCGAACGCGTTGTAGAACGCGGTGTTCGCGGTCAGCACGACGTCCTCGACCGTGGCACCGCGCGCGCCGCCCTCACCTGCCGCGCCCTGCCGCGGACCGTCGGTCATACCGTTCCCCATCTCTTCGCCACCCGGACTGCGTCCGCGCTCGGCGCCACCGCGTGGGCCCGGACACACCAGGCTCCCGCCGCGGCGGCCAGGGCGGATACGGCCGCGCTCGCATCGTCTCGTCGTACGGCC
Organism: Kribbella sp. NPDC048837; assembly: GCF_055586945.1. NCBI lineage: Bacteria > Bacillati > Actinomycetota > Actinomycetes > Propionibacteriales > Kribbellaceae > Kribbella > Kribbella sp. NPDC048837. The sequence continues at coordinate 480,643 of NZ_JBVJHF010000007.1, read as the reverse complement.
GGTCTGGGTTCACCGGTCTGCTCGTCGGCGAGCAGCCTACCGAGGAACGCCTTCCGGGACGCACCGATCAGCAACGGCCGATCCAGTACGGCGAATTCCCGCAACCGCCGGAGAACCTCCCAGTTGTGATCCGCGTTCTTCGCGAAACCGAGCCCGGGGTCGAGGGCGACCCGGTTCAGGTCGACGCCGGCGGCGCGCATCGCGTCGATCCGCAGCCCGAGTTCGGCGATGACCTCGGCGACCACGTCGTCGTACTCGGCCTTGTTCTGCATGTCGATCGAGTGCCCACGCCAGTGCATGCAGACATACGGCGTACGCCGCTCGGCCACCAGCGCGAGCATGTCCGGGTCGGCCTGGCCGCCGGACACGTCGTTGATCATCACCGCGCCCGCGTCCAGGGCGAGCTCGGCGACGCCGGCCCGCATGGTGTCGACCGAGATCAGCGCGCCCTCGGCGGCCAGCGTCTCGATCACCGGGAGCACCCGGCGGATCTCCTCCTCGGGCGCGGGCCGGTCGGCACCCGGCCGGGTCGACTCCCCACCGACGTCGAGCAGGTCGGCGCCCTCGGCGAGCAACTCGCGGCCGTGCTTGATCGCGGCGGCCGGCTCGAACCACTCACCGCCGTCGGAGAACGAGTCCGGTGTGACGTTGACGACGCCCATCACGAGACACCGGTCCAGCACCGGTAGCCCGTCGACGTGACCCCACGACCCATCACTCACCCGACCACCGTAGTGGCCACCACCCCCATCCCGCGGGGTGGGATCAATTACTGAGGATCAAGCGTGACCTGGTCGCTTGCAGCGCCTCCGCCACGGGCTGCGCGTAGGACTCGTTGGTCTGGCCGTACTTCTCCAGGCACTGGCCGTTGATGAGCGCGGCGCCACTGGTGATGCCCTGTGCGTAGTTGCCGGTCATGTTCGCGCCACCGGAGTCGCCGGCCTCCACGCACGCGGTGTGCTGGAAGAGCCCGCGGACCACTCTGTTGCTGCCGTAGTTCACGGTGACGTTGCGGGCGACGATCTTGCCGCAGGTCCAGCCGGTGCTCTTGCCCGACTTGCAGAGCGTGGATCCGACGGTCGCGTCCGCGATCCCGCGGACCGCGATGTTGCCGGCTCCCCAGCCCTCGACGTATCCCTGCTGGTCCCAGCCGTCGATCACGCCGACGGTGCCGAAGTCGTTGCCCGGGAAGCTCGAGGTCCGGGTGTTGCCGAGGATGTACCCGTTGCGGGAGAACGACGGCTTGCCGGCCGTGCAGTGCCCGGCGGTGAGGAAGATCCGGGTGCCCTTGGTGGTCCGGGCGTTGAAGCCCAGCGAGCAGACGTAGCCGGTGTTCTTGTCGACCTGGACGCCGCCCCGGAGGCTGAAGTCGTCGGCGGTCGTCGTCACCGTGCCGGAGACCCGGCGGACCGTCACCTGGTCGCCGTTCGCCTTGGCGCGGGCCAGGAAGCGGTCGGTGATCAGGTCGTGCGCGCCCTTCGGCACCGTGACGACCACAGTGCCCGACAGGGGATCGACGTACCAGGACCGGACCTTGCCGGCGCTCGAGTTGGCGGCGAGCCGGTTCAGCTTGTCCTGCACGGCGTTCAGCTGGCCGGCGGTGAACTGGACGAGCCGCGGGATCGCACCGACCTGACGGACCAGCTCGGCCGTGGTCAGGTCGGAGACCGCCACGACCAGCTCACCGGCATCGTCGTAGTAGCTCCCGACGACGCCCGAATCCGATCCGAGTTGCGCCTCGACCGACTCCGCGACCAGCGGCGACCGGTCGGTCACCTTCCCGACCGGGTCGGACTTCTGCCCGGTCGGCCTGGTCCGCGTCTCGGCGGTGGCCCAGTTCGCCGCGACCAGCCCACCGGCCGTCAGTATGACGACCCCGGCAAGTGCGGCGCCGACCCGGAAACGCCCCGACATCCTGTCCTCCTCACACCGGCGCCTGGTCCCCGTCGGCCAAGCACCACTACGGAAAGTAAACGCTCAGCGACAGAATGTCCACAGCTACCGGCTTTCAAACTCCAACGAGAGCGGACGCCGGGAGGCTACGGCTCAGCCGACGATCAGGCTCATCGCCTCGGCGCGGGTGACGGGATTGCGGAGCTGGCCGCGGACGGCGGAGGTGATGGTCTTGGCGCCGGGCTTGCGGACGCCGCGCATGGTCATGCAGAGGTGCTCGCACTCGATCACGACGATCACGCCGCGCGGCTCGAGCAGCTCGACCAGGGACTCGGCGACCTGGGTGGTCAGCCGTTCCTGAACCTGCGGTCGTTTCGCGTACACGTCGACCAGCCGGGCAAGCTTCGACAGCCCGGTGATCCGGCCGTCCCGGCTGGGGATGTAGCCGACGTGCGCGACCCCGGTGAACGGCACCAGATGGTGCTCACAGAGGCTCCAGACCTCGATGTCCTTCACCAGGACCATCTCGTCGTGCCCGATGTCGAACGTCGTCGTCAGCACGTCCTCGGCGCGCTGACCCAGCCCACCGGTCATCTCGGCGTACGAGCGTGCCACCCGGGCCGGGGTGTCCTGCAGACCCTCGCGATCCGGGTCCTCCCCGATGGCGATCAGCAGTTCGCGCACAGCCCGCTCAGCCCGCGCATGGTCGAACTTCGGCGACGTCATTGCGCCACTCTAGACACGCCCAGACAGGAGCGCCGCCACCCTCTCGGGTGGCGGCGCTCCTGGTGTCTGCTCAGTCCTTCGGGGACGGCGGGATGGGCCCGCTGCCGTAGGTCGGCGGCTTGACGTTCTCGTCGGGGCCGACCGCTCCGCCCGGCAGCACGTCGGACAGCGATCCGTTCTGCTCGGCGCGGGTCGGCACCGGCATCACCGGCGGCTGGTCCGACGGCACGCGGGTGGACGAACCGGTCCACGCCGGCCGGCGCTCCCGCTTGATCACCGGTGCGAAGACCCGGGCGATCTCGTTCTTGTCCAGGGTCTCCTTCTCCAGCAGCTCCTCGACCAGGTGGTCCAGGACCGCGCGGTTCTCGACCAGGATGTCGAAGGCCTCCTGGTGCGCGTTCAGGATCAGCTTGCCGACCTCCTCGTCGACCGCGGCCGCGATCTCCTCGGAGTAGTTCCGCTGGCTGCCGAAGTCGCGGCCCAGGAACGGCTCGCTGCTGTCCGAGCCGAACTTGATCGCGCCCAGCCGCTCGGTCATGCCGTACTGCGTGACCATGGCCCGGGCCAGCGCCGACGCCTTCTCGATGTCGTTGCTCGCGCCCGTGGTCGGGTCGTGGAAGACCATCTCCTCGGCCGCGCGGCCACCGAGCATGTAGGCCAGCTTGTCCAGCATCTCCGACCGGGTGGTCGAGTACTTGTCCTCGTCCGGCATCACCATCGTGTAGCCGAGCGCCCGGCCCCGCGGCAGGATCGTCACCTTCTGCACCGGGTCGGAGTGCGGCAGCGCCGCGGCGACCAGGGCGTGCCCGCCCTCGTGGTACGCCGTGAGCACCTTCTCCTTGTCCGACATCAGGCGGGTCCGGCGCTGCGGACCGGCGATGACCCGGTCGATCGCCTCGTCCAGGGCCTTGTTGTCGATCACCTGCATGTTCGACCGGGCGGTCAGCAGGGCCGCCTCGTTCAGCACGTTGGCCAGGTCGGCACCGGTGAAGCCCGGCGTCCGGCGGGCGACCGCCCGCAGGTCCACGTCCTGGGCCATCGGCTTGCCGCGGGCGTGCACCTTGAGGATCTGCTCACGACCGGGCAGGTCCGGCGCGTCGACGGCGATCTGCCGGTCGAACCGGCCGGGCCGCAGCAGCGCCGGGTCGAGCACGTCGGGCCGGTTGGTGGCCGCGATCAGGATCACACCGCCGCGGACGTCGAAGCCGTCCATCTCGACCAGCAGCTGGTTCAGCGTCTGCTCGCGCTCGTCGTGACCGCCGCCGAGGCCCGCGCCACGGTGCCGGCCGACGGCGTCGATCTCGTCGATGAACACGATCGCCGGGGCGTTCGTCTTGGCCTGCTCGAAGAGGTCCCGGACCCGGGAGGCACCGACACCGACGAACATCTCGACGAAGTCCGAACCGGAGATCGAGTAGAACGGCACCCCGGCCTCGCCGGCGACCGCACGGGCCAGCAGGGTCTTACCGGTACCGGGCTGGCCGTAGAGCAGGACGCCCTTGGGGATCTTCGCCCCGACCGCCTGGAACTTGCCCGGTTCCTGCAGGAACTCCTTGATCTCGCCGAGCTCCTCGATCGCCTCGTCACAGCCGGCCACGTCGGCGAACGTGGTCTTCGGAGTGTCCTTGGTGATCAGCTTGGCCTTGGACTTGGCGAAGCTCATCACCCGCGATCCGCCGCCCTGCATGGAGTTCATCAAGAAGATGAACACGACCGCGATGAGCAGGAACGGGATCAGCGTGGAGAACACCTGGCCGATGAAGCTGGGCTTGGGGTTCTCGACGTCGTACCGCTCGATCTTGCCGTCCTGGAACAGGGTCTGCAGGTCGGTGCCGAGGGTGTTGGCCTGGCCGTCGACCCAGTGTGCCCGCACCTTGGTCCCGTCGGTCTTCTCGAGCCGGATCTCCTGGTCGGGGTCGATCAGCGTCACCGACTTGATCGTCTTGTCGCTCGACGACTTGGCCTGCTGGATCAGTTGCACGACCGTGCCGGTGGGCTCGGTCTTGTAGCCGGTCGAGCCGGTCAGGAGCTGCCCGATCACCAGTACGCCCAAGAAGGCGACGACGATCCAGAACAGGGGTCCGCGGAAGATGCGCTTCACGTCCATGATCGAGGCCTACGCCCCGTCCCTCCTAGCTCGGCAGGCCCGGGTATGCGGGCTTGAGACGGTAACACCAGTCCAAGTGTCTCGTGTCGCACAAGACAACACACCACGAGGGTCACCAAAGACGGTACGACCCGTTGTACAGGCTGTCACCAAGTCTGCCCCGAAGAAGGGGATCAGGAGTACACGTGCGGCGCGAGCGTGGCCACGCAGCGCAGGTTCCGGTATTTCTCCGCGTAGTCGAGCCCGTACCCGACCACGAACTCGTCCGGCAGCTCCAGCCCGACGTACTTGACCGGGACCCGCATCTTGGCCGCGTCCGGCTTGACGAACGCCGTGCAGAGCTCGAGCGAGGCGGGTTTCCGTGACTCCAAGTTGCTGACCAGCCAGCTCAGCGTCAGTCCGGTGTCGATGATGTCCTCGACGATCAGCACGTGCCGGTTGGTGATGTCGGTGTCCAGGTCCTTCTGGATCCGGACCACACCGGACGACTTGGTCCCCGAGCCGTACGACGAGATGGCCATCCAGTCCATCTCCACGTGCCGGCTGAACGACCGGGCCAGGTCGGCCATCACCATCACCGCGCCACGCAGGACGCCGACCATCAGCAGGTCCTTGCCCTCGTAGTCCTGCTCGATCCGCCCCGCCAGCTCCCGCAGCTTCGCCAGGATCTGGTCCTCGGTGTAATGGATCTTGTTCAGGTCCTTCTCGATGTCCGCCGCATCCACGCGCTCAGCCTGTCACATCCATGCCCAATACGATGAACCCGGTACGGCGGACTGCTCGGACGCCCTGTGGGAGATCGATCCAGCGTTGGCCGCGCCAGTCCGTCACCAGAGCGTCGACGGCCGCGATGTGCCCGGCGGTGAGGTCCGTGGCCCGGCAACCGGCTTCCAGCGCTGCCTGCCGGAGCACCCTGGTCCGCAGCGCGGCCGGTTCGTCCTCGAGCATCCCGACGTCACAGTGCACCTCATCGTCAGTACGCCGGAGTGCCGTCTCCGCAAGGTCCGCGGCGAGAGAGTCGAGCGCATCCGCATCCGCTCGGAGGAGTCCCGCCGTACGGGCGAGTGCCTCGAGCACTCCGGGCCCGAGCGCCTCTTCCAGCACGGGAAGCACCTCGTGGCGGACTCTGACCCGGGTGTACTGCGGATCGTCGTTGTGCGGGTCGTGCCACGGCCGCAGCCCCGACGCGATACACGCAGCCGCGGTCGTCGCGCGGGGCAGCTCGAGCAACGGCCGGCGGAGCAGTCCGGCGACCGGAGCCATCCCGGCCAGCGAGCGACCCCCCGACCCCCTGGCCAACCCCAACAACACAGTCTCGGCCTGGTCGTCCCGCGTATGAGCCAGCAGTACGACGTCCGCCCCGAGCTCATCCGCTGCATCGCGGAGAGCGTCGTACCGGGCTGTCCGCGCGGCCGCCTCCGGACCGCCCTCGGAGCCCACCTCGACTGGGCGCACCTGGACCGGGTCGAGTCCGAGCGACCGGCACTGCGCGGCCGCGGTCTCCGCGACATGAGCGGAGTCCGCCTGGAGACCGTGGTCGACCACGACCGCACCGGCGCGCAGGTTCAGCTTGGGCGCCTCGAAGGCGGTCGCGGCCGCCAGAGCGAGGGAATCCGTGCCACCCGAGCAGGCGACCAGCACCGTAGTACCGTGCGGCAACTCGGCCAGCATGGCCCGGACCGCCTCCCGCGTGCGCGCTACCGCCGGGTGCAGCTTGCCCCGCCGGTGCTCCACGAGTTCCTCGGCCGCCGCCTGGCCCGACGGCTCAGCCGTGGAGTCGCGCGACCCAGGCATCGGGGTTCGCGATCTCGTTCTTGGTCGGCAGCGTGTTCGGACCGGTCCAGACCCGGTTGAACCCCTCCATGCCGACGCGCTCGACGACCCGGCGGACGAACGCGGCACCGTCCTTGTACTGCCGGAGCTTGGCGTCCAGCCCGAGCAACCGCTTCAGCAACTGGTCCACCGGGTTGCCACTCTGACGGCGCGACGTGAACTTGGACCGGATGTTCTCCACAGTCGGGATCACGGATGGCCCGACCCCGTCCATCACGAAGTCCGCATGGCCTTCCAGCAACGACATCACCGCGGTCAACCGGTCCAGCACCGCACGCTGCTCCGGGGACTGCATCAGATCCACCAGACTCAGCTCGGCCTCTCCCCGCACCGACCGGCCAAGCCGCTGCACCGCCTCCCGGAACATCGCCGCGTACGCCGATGCGTCCAGCTCGGCCTGGTCCAGGAACAGCGCGATCTCCGACCGCAGGTGGTCCCGCAGCCAGGGAACCGCGGTGAACTGCACCCGGTGCGTCTCCTCGTGCAGACACACCCACAACCTGAAGTCCCGCGGTACGACGCCCAGCTCGGACTCCACGTGCATCACATTGGGCGCCACCAGCAGGAGGCGACCAGTGAGGCCAGGCCGGTCCGGATCCGGTTCAGCCGGGTAGAACGGGTCGAACTGACCGAGCACCCGGGAAGAGAGGAAAGCGAGCAGCGCTCCGGCCTCGATGGCCGTCACCCGCGAGCCGACCGCCGACGACAGTCCGCCGGTCCGCTCAGCCTTCTCCCGCAGCTTGTCGGCCAGCGGCTGCAGCACGGTGCGGAACCCGTCCGCGTTCGCCTGCACCCAGCCGGGCCTGTCCACGATCACCACGGGCGCGGTCGCCGAGGTGGCCTGCAGCCCGGTGAACTCCCGCACATGGTGCTCGGAGTCGGCCGCGAATTGACGCAGCTCGGCCACTACCTGGTCCGCCTCCGCGCGGCTGACCGCCGGCCCGGGGCGCAGCAGCTTGCGCGCCACTCCGGTCGCCAGCTGCCAGTCGACCATGTCGGCCGTGGTCCCGCCTTCCGCCGTACTCATATTCAGACCCTAGTCGTATGTCCCAACATGCGCGCCTGAACGGACGGCGTCAGCCGGCGTCAGACAGCACAGCCGCAGTTCGCCAGCGCCGCGGCCGCCCGGTCGAGCGCCGCGCGCGCGTCGAGGGTCTTGGGCACCGGCACGCTGTCGCTGGCGATCGCGAACACCAGCAGCGTGCCGGTGCGGTCACGGGCCAGTCCGGCCAGGCTGTGCACCCCGGTGAGCGTGCCGGTCTTCGCCCGGACCAGTCCGGTGCCCGTGCTGGTGCCTGGCGCCTCGAAGCGGTCCTCGAGGCTGCCGGTGAAGCCTGCGACGGGCAGACCGGTCAGCAGGTGCCGCAGCTCCGGATGGTCCTCCGAAGCCGCCACCCGGACCGCACCGGCCAGCAGCTCCAGCGGCACCTTGTTGGCCCGGGTCAGCCCGCTGCCGTCGTAGATCTTCGCCTTGCTGACATCCAGACCGAGCTTGGTGAGCGTCGCGCGCAGTCCCTTGACCCCACCGGCGTACGAACCGCCGTTGCCGGTCGCCAGACCGACGTGCCGCAACAGCACCTCGGCGCCGTCGTTGTCGCTGTGCAGGTTCACGTACTCGACGATCTGCCCGAGCGTCGGCGACGCCACCTGGGCGATCGGCTTGGCCGCGGCCGGAGCGGCTGCGGCACGAACCGTCGCCCCCACCTTGATCCCATAGCCGGTCAGCAGCTTCGCGAACGCGGTCGCCGCGGCCTGCGCCGGGGAGTCCGCGCGCTTGGCCATCCCCGGCGAGAGCCGTCCCTCGTTCACCCACAGCGCCGAGGTGCGGGCCGCGATCCCCTCGGGCAGGTAGTTCGCCTCCCAGTTCGCGTTGGCCGACGGACCGGTGAACAGAGTGGCGTCGTAGCCCAGGCTGACACTCGCGACGCCCTGCGCCTTCAGTGCCTTCGCCGTACTCGCGGCCAGGCTCTGGAGGGTGGCCCGGGTCGGGAACTCCGAGCTCGACGAGGGCTTGGTGGCCAGCAGCGGGTCGCCACCGCCGACCAGGACGATCGAGCCGCTGCCCGCACTCACCACCTTGGTGGTGAACGTGTGGTCGGCTCCGAGGGTCTCCAACGCCGACACGGTGGTCAGCAGCTTCAGCGTGGACGCGGGGGTGAACGGCAGCGCCGTACCGGCCGAGAACACGGCCTTGCCGCGGGAGGCGTCGTACACATAGATGCCGCGGTGCTTGCCCAGCGACGGATCCGCGAGGATCGCCGCCAGCGCCTTCTGCACCCCGGCCGCCGTCGGTGCGACGCCCTCGGTCGTGGCCGGCGCCAGGACGGCGGGGGCCTGCTGGGCGGTCTGCACTGATCCGGGTACGGCGCGTGCACCGCTCACCAGGCCCGTACACAGGGTCATGGCGAGCATCGTGACGAACACCGCACGGGGAGGACGGGCCACCAGGCTGCTCCTGTCAATCGGTCGGTCGGAACCGTGACAGTATCTGCCGTATGGAGTTCGACGTCTTCATCGAGATCCCCAAGGGCACCCGCAACAAGTACGAGCTGGACCACAAGACGGGCCGGCTGCGGCTGGACCGGACCCTCTTCACGGCCACTCAGTACCCGTCCGACTACGGATTCATCGAGGACACCCTGGGCCAGGACGGCGACCCGCTGGACGCGCTGGTCCTGCTGACCGAGCCGACCTTCCCCGGCTGCCTGATCCGCGCCCGCGCGATCGGCATGTTCCGGATGACCGACGAGAAGGGCCCGGACGACAAGGTCCTGTGCGTCCCGGCCGGCGACCCGCGCCAGGAGCACCTGCGCGACATCCACCACGTGCCGGAGTTCGACCGGCTGGAGATCCAGCACTTCTTCGAGGTCTACAAGGACCTCGAGCCCGGCAAGTCGGTCGAGGGCGCCACCTGGGTCGGCCGGACCGACGCCGAGACCGAGATCACCGCCTCCTTCGAGCGCCTGAAGACCGAAGGCCACTGAGGTCAGTCGGCGGACAGCCGGTGCAGTAGCTCCAGGAGCGTGGTCCGCTCGGCCTGGCTGAGCGGTTCCAGGAGCTCCGCCTCGGCCGCGTAGATCAGCTGGTCCATGGTGACCAGCTGTTTCTGCCCCGCCGGGGTGATCGCCACGATCTTGCGGCGGCGGTCCGCCGGGTCCACCCGCCGTTCGACGTACTTCAGGTCTTCCAGCTCGTCCAGCAGCGTGACCAGGTCGCTGCGGTCCAGCGCGATCCGGTCGGCCACGGTCGCCTGCGCGGCCTCGCCGTCGTCGGCCAGGCTGGCCAGGACGTGGTAGTGCTGCGTGCGGACGCCGGCGTCGGTCATGTGCTGCCGGACCAGGCGCTGCGCCTGCTGGCTCGACCGCCCCAGCGCCCACAGCACCCGGTCGGCCAGACGATGCGTCGGCGCCTTCTTCACCCACCCACTCTATTGGCAGCGGCTCCGCGTGGCGTTATCGTGGGAATCTCCCATTATTTATGACTCCCACGATTTGGAGTAGCTCATGCGCGCAGTGCGCTTCCACCGGCACGGCGGTCCCGACGTCCTGCAACTCGAGGAGGTCGCCGTACCGGAGCCCGGCACCGGCCAGGTCCTGATCGAGGTCGAGGCGATCGGCGCCAACGCCATCGACACCGTCCTCCGCCGCGGCGGCACCCCCTGGGACCGGCCGTTGCCCGGGACCCTCACCGGCGATGTCGTCGGCCGGATCAGCAAGCTCGGCCCGGACTCTCCACCCGGCGCCGCGGTCGGTCAACGCGTCGCCGCCCTGACCGAGGACGCCTTCGCGGACTTCGCCGTCGCCGACGCCGCGTTCCTCGCCCCGATCCCGGACGACGCCGACGCGGGTGCGGCGACGATGATGTCGATGACCGCGCCGCTCGCCCTCCGCCTCCTCGAAGCCGGCCGGGTCCCGGCCGGCGGCACCGTCCTGATCCAGTCCGCGGCCGGCACCGTCGGCCACCTCGCCGTCCAGCTCGCCCGCTTCTTCGACCCGAAGACGATCATCGGTACGGCGTCCTCCGCCGAGCGGCTCGACTTCATCCGGGGGCTCGGCGCCGAAGCCGTCGACCTGACCGACCCGGACTGGCCGGCCAAGGTCCGCGAGGTCGCCCCCGACGGCGTGGACACGGTCCTCGACGCGGTCGGCGGCACGGTCTTCAACCAGGGTCTCGACCTCGTCGCACCCCTCGGCACGATGGTCACGTACGGCGCCATCACCACCGAACTCCCGACCGTCCCAGCAGGCGGCCTGTTCGGTCTCCGGTCCGTCAGCGGTGTCTCGATGCTGGGCTGGCGCCAGGCCCGTCCGGACGAGGCCCGGGCCGACATCGCCGAGGTCACCCGCCGCTGGCAGAACGGCGACCTGCGCCCGGTCGTCCACGCCACCCACCCACTGACCGACGTCGCCCGCATCCACGAAACCCTCGACGCCCGCGCCAACCTCGGGAGACTCGTCGCGACGACCTAAACTCCCCCCGTGGAGTTGAGGCAGTTGCGGTACTTCGTCGGTGTCGCCGAGGAACTGCATTTCGGCCGGGCCGCCGAGCGGCTGTACATCTCCACCCCGACCCTCAGCCAGCAGATCAAACAGCTCGAACGCGAGATCGGCACCACCCTGCTGATCCGGCACAGCCGCGGCGTCGAGCTCACCCCGGCCGGGCAGATCCTGCTGGCCCGGGCCCGCGAGACGATCCAGGCGGCCGGCCTGGCGCTGAAGGACACGCGCCGGGCCGCCGGCCTGGACGAACCCGTGCTCCGGCTCGGTCTCCTCAACGGCATCCCCGGCTGGTTGCCCGCGGCCCTCGAACAGCTCGCCACCGAACGCTTCCCCAACAGCACCGTGACCCTGGAGGCCGGCACCACCACCGACCAGCTCCGGATGCTGACCTCCGGCGAGATCGACCTCGGCCTGGTCCGTACGCCGATCAAGTTGCCCCCAGCAACGACATTGGAGGAGCTGGCCACCGAGGAGCTCGGCGTCCTGCTGACCGCGACCCACCCACTGGCCGCGAGCCCCGAGCTCACCCTTGACGATCTCGCCGGCCACGAGCTGATCTGGATCCCCCGCGCGGCCGCACCGGAGTTCCACGACGACGCAATCAGCCGCCTCGGCCCCGGGATCCGGCTCAGCGAGATCAGCATGAGTCACTCCCAGCTCCGCTCCGCCCTGCTCGTCCGCCGGTCCGCGATCAGCCTCGGCTCACGCCGCGCCGCGACCCCGGACGTCGTCTGGCGCCCGTTGAAGGACCGGCCCCTGATCGCCCGGTACGCCGCGATCTGGCGCACCGACTCCCGCAACCCGGTGCTCCAGGCGATGACCGTTAGTCCCGGCCTAACGGTGGTTAGGCAACAAGACGTGGTGGACTGACGATCCCGGTGGTTGGCTCGAAACGTCAACCAGCAAAGGGAGTTCTCAGTGCAGGAACACGTAGTGATCGTCGGCGGCAGCTCCGGGATGGGCCGCGCACTCGCCGCCGAACTCGTTGCCCAGGGCAGCGAAGTGACCGTGGCCGGACGGTCCGCCGGCAAACTCGGCACGGTCCGCCGCGAACTCGGCGTACGGACCGTCGCGATGGACATCGGGGTCGAGCGGGACATCGAGCGGCTCTTCGCGACCACCGGCAAGGTCAGTCACATCGTCACCACGGCCGCTGACGTCGGCGGCGCCTACCAGCCGATCAGCGAGTACGACGTGGACGCGGCCCGGTCCGCGGTCGACTCCAAGTTGCTCGGCCCGCTGCTACTCGCCAAGCACGGGGCGCCGATGCTCGAGCCGGGCGGCTCGATCGTGTTCACCTCGGGCATCGCGGCGTACCGGCCGGGGCCGCGGGCCTCGTTGCTCGCGGCGCTCAACGGCGCACTCGCGTCCCTCGCCGCCGCGCTCGCGGTCGAGCTGGCGCCGATCCGGGTCAACGTGGTGTCACCCGGCTGGGTGGACACCCCGATCTGGCAGGACGTCGCCGGCGACGCGGCCGCGGACACGCTGGCCGCGATGGCGGCACGCCTCCCGGCCGGCCGGATCGGCCGGACCCAGGACATCGCGGACGCGATCATCGCCCTGCTGCGCAATGGATTCATCACAGGCACCGTCCTGCACGCCGACGGCGGACACCGGCTGGTCTAGAAGGGGCCCCGGCACCTCGGAGTGCCGGGGCGACTGGTCACGGGCGGCCGAAGAAGTCCGGCGGCTCCCAGTAGTAGACGCTGTCGATCTGCACCGGCTTGCCGGTCCGGGGCGCGTGGATCATCCGCCCGTTGCCGAGGTACATCGCGACGTGGTGGATGGTCCCCGGGTCGTCCGGGTTCAGTGCCCAGAAGATCAGGTCGCCCGGCCGCAGCTCGTCCTCGTCGATGTGCCGGACCTGCTCGTACTGCGCGACGCTGTAGTGCGGCAGCTGGACACCGGCCTGCTCCCACGCGCCCATCATCAGACCGGAGCAGTCCCACCGGGACGGGCCGGTCCCGCCCCACAGGTACATGTCGCCGAGCTGGGACAGCGCGAAGTCGATCGCCGCCTGCGCACCCCGGCGCGTGCCGTGGCTGGTGCCGTTGTCGTTGCTGGGCCGGTCCGGCTTGTGCTGCTTCGGCGGCTTCTTGCCGTGGTTCTTCTTCGCCTGCTCGCGGGCTTCCTGCTCCTCCCGCGCCTGCTCGGCAGCCTCCCGGGCCCGCTCGGCGGCCTCCCGGGCGGCGATCCGACGCTTCAGTTCGGCGGCCTTCTTCGCGGCCAGTGCGGCGGCTCGTTGTCGCGCAAGCTCCTCGAGCCCTCGCTGCCGCTGGGCGGCCACCCGGACCGACGTGTTCTGCAGTACGGCGAGTTGGGCGATCGACTGCGTCCGCTGCACACCCATCGCGGTCACCGCCGCGGCCTGGGCAGCCTCAGCGTCTTCGGCGGCCTTCTTCGCCTTGGCCGCCTCGTCGGTCGCCTGCTTCACCTTCACCACGGCCTGGTCGGCCTGGACCTTGAACAGGTTGGTGACCACCTGGGTCGCCGTGTACCGCAGGTACGACCCCTGCATCGCGGCCGAGACCGACCGGGCGGCGCCGGCCGAGTCCAGCAACTGCTGCGGACCGTCCGCGGTGAACAGCGGCGCGATCTTCGCCACGTCGCCACCACCCTGGTACGACGCCGCGGCGAAGCGGCCGATCTGCTGCCGCTGGGTGATCAGGGTCTGCTGCGCCTTCGCCGCGCGAGCCGCCGCGGCGGCCGCATCGGCCTTGGCCAGCTGCAACTTGTAGACGGCACCGTTGTAGGCCTCGTCCGCGATCCCGGACTGGACGCCGAGCTCCTCGAGCCGCGCGTTCGCCGCGGCCAGCCGGCCCTCGATCGCGGCCACCTGGGCCGCCTTCGAGGCGGCGGCCTGCTTCGCCCGCTCGACCGCGGCCTTGGACGGGATCACCGGCGGCTTCGGCTTGGCGGCTTCGGCCTGGACAGGTTGGACGGCCATGGAGCCGGCCAGACAGATCGCGAGCACCCCGGAGAGCAGCGCCCTGCCGGTCTTCCCAGTGCTCCCGACCCGCCCGCCGGACGTGGCCCGCGAGGGGGTCCGCATCGGGATCGTTCCTTCCGCCGGTCACGAACCCCTTCCCCAGGGTTCGTGAACTTTTGGTCCTCCTGGACCACATACGTGACACTAGTTGCCTGTAGCCCCATTGGGAACACCTTTCACACAAGTATCTTTGTTGCACCCGTGTGTCGACTTGACAAACTACAAGCTTGTAATTCTCGCGGCATGCAAACGGCGCCCGTCCGGAGACCGGACGGGCGCCGCGGGAAGAGCTGTCAGCGGAGCGTGAAAGAGGCCACTACCGGCAGGTGATCCGAGGCCGGGGTGACCGGCACCGAGGCCGACGTCGGCCGCAGGCCGGCGCTGTGCAACTGGAAGTCGATCCGCTTGGTCGGGTTGTCCGCCTCGATCGTGTAGCCAGGTCCGGCACCGACCTCGGTCCAGGTGTCGGCCAGCACGGCGGTCAGGGTCTTGATCTCCGGAGCGTCCGGTGTCGCGTTCAGGTCACCCACGAGCAGGGTCGGGACCTTCGACGTCCCCAGGAACTCGACCACCTTCTGTGCCTGCTCCAGCCGCTCGGCGTTGTTGTTGCTGGTCAGGTGCGTGTTCGCGAACCGCAGGTCGGCGCCACGGACCTTGACCGACGCCACCGCCAGCCCGCGCTGCTCGCCGGTCGGGTACTTCGGCAGCAGGGTGTTGGTGAAGTCCTTGATCGGGTACTTCGACAGGATCGCCGTCCCGTACTGGCGGCGCGGCTCGCCCGGGTTCACGGGCGGGAGGTCGAGGTTGGCGGCGTACGCGTAGTGCATCTCGAGCCGCTGCGCGAACCAGGCCGGCTGGTCGACCCAGTTGCTGCGCACATCCCAGTGCCGGTCGACTTCCTGCAGCCCGATCACGTCCGCGCCGGACTTCTCGATCAGTACGGCGATCCGCTCGAGGTCGAGCACTCCGTCGATCCCGGCGCCGTGGTGGATGTTGTAGGTCATCACGGTCAGCGGCCGCGCCGGACGCCCACCGTCGGGCTTAGCCGCGGCAACGGTCGGAACCACCATCAACAACCCCACCAGGACGGTTAACAATTTACGCATGCACCCATCTTTCCGGGAAACCGGCGACACCCGCACAACGAGCGAGTGTCGCCGGTCTGAACGTCAGCGCACCAGCCGTGCGACCGCGCCCTTCGCCCCGGATGCCCAGCAGCCGGCCTGGAAGCCGTGCCCGGCGCACTCGACACTGTCGAAGCTGCCGTCGTAGAACTGCTTCCAACTCCGTCCGCCGTCGTGGCTCACATCGCTCCCGGACGGACCGACCGCGATCACGGTCGACGGCGACCACGGCACGAAGTGCGATCCGCTGCGGTACCCCTTCGGCGCCTTGTCGGCCGGAACCAGTTTCCATGTCCGGCCGCCGTCGGACGTGACCGACGCGGCCTTCACGGCCTCGGTCGGCTTCAGGAAGTCGCCACCGACGGCGACGCCGAACCGCGGCCCGTGGAAGGCGAGACTGAAGATGCCGGCCGCCTCGCCGCTGGCCATCGGCGAGTCCGCCACCGTCCAGTGCTTGCCGCCGTCAACGGTCCGGAAGACCCGCGGCCGATCGCCACCACCGGACGCGAACCACGCCGTCCGGCCCGGACCGGCGACCAGGCAGGTCCCACTCGCGGCGAACGCGAACTCACCGGTCAGCGCGGCGGGCATCCCGGCGGTCGGCTGCACCTTCCAGGACTTGCCGCCGTCCGACGTCGCCGCGATCCGGAACTTCCCGTCCACCGGGTCACTCAACGCCAGGCCGTGCTTGGTGTCGTTGAACGCGAAGCAGTCGTAGAACGCGTTGGCGTCGGTGTTCCGGAACGTCTCGGTCCACGACCTGCCGCCGTCGACGGTCCGGTAGATCCGCGAGTCCTCGCCGGTGCCGATCGACAGCACCACCGCGCGCTTCGCGTCGAACGCCTCGACATCGCGGAACTGCAGTGCGCCGGCACCGGGCGGGCTGACGTTCTGCCAGTGCTTCCCGCCGTCGACGGTCCGCAGCACCTGCCCTTCCGTCCCGCCCACCCAGGCGACATCCTTGCTGACCGCCGCCAGCCCGCGGAACTGCGCCGTACTCCCGGTCGGCGTCAGGTCCCAGCGGTACGACGGCCCACCACTCGCCTGGGCGGGGACGAGCTGAGACATCAACAGCAAACCTCCTGCCGCCATCGCGGCCACACGCAGGAATCTCATGCGCGTGAACCTAGTCGATGGTCAGGCGATCGTCAGCTTGAAAGACTGCGCCGCTGTGCCGTTGCAGGTGAGTTGGACGAGTTGGGTGCTGTCGGCGGTGGAGCCTCCCGGGACGGTCAGGCACTTGGTG
Source organism: Kribbella sp. NPDC048837 (assembly GCF_055586945.1). Lineage (NCBI taxonomy): Bacteria > Bacillati > Actinomycetota > Actinomycetes > Propionibacteriales > Kribbellaceae > Kribbella > Kribbella sp. NPDC048837. The sequence goes on along the minus strand of NZ_JBVJHF010000007.1, from coordinate 464,226 downwards.
CTGAAGCGGCTGACGAAGTGGAAGTAGCCGCTGCCTTCGGAGACGGCCTGCCATTGCTGGTTGGTGCCGTTGCTGTAGGTCCACAGTTGCAGGCCGGCGTTGTCGGCGGCCGACACACCGGTCACGTCGATCACCTTGGTCGCGTCGTTGCGGTTGTTGACCCGGGTGAAGCCGCCGGACGTGGGCTGGAACTGGAACTGCTGGGCCTGGGTGGAGTTGCAGCTGTACTGCTGGATCACGGTCCCGTTGGCGGTCGCGGCGGCGCGGGCGTCGACGCACTTGCCGTTGCCCTTGTTCGCGAGCGTGTACCAGGCGGTCGGCGACGGCTGGTCCACCGGCGGCGTCGTACCGGCGCCTCCCAGCCACTTCAGCGCGTCCATCATGAACTGGTTCTGCGCCGGGCTGTCGAAGGTGGACGAGAGCCGGGTGTTGGTCTCGTAGTTCATCGCGTTGTGGCCGAAGTTCGCGTAGATCATCTTGTAGTTCTTGTTGGTCCAGATGATCGGGTAGTAGCCGCTGTACCAGGTCTGGTTCGGGTCGGTGCCGACCGGGAAGCTGGACGGGTCGATCGAGGCCAGGATCTGGATGTCGGGGTTGGTCCGCAGATCGTTCTGCCAGCTGTACCACTCGCTCACCGACGACCGGAACGTCGCACCCGTGTTCGCCAGCGCCGGGTGCGAACGGTTCTCCGCCTTCAGCGTGACCGCGGTCGGTCCCCAGGTGTTCGACTGGAACCGGCCGGTCCCGAGCAGCGTGTTGTTGAACCACGGCCAGTTGCCGCTCGCGTCGTTGTACGCCGCGACGTGGAAGCCGAAGAACGCGCCACCGTTGTTCATGTACCGCTGGAACCCGGTGCGCTGCGCGTCGGTGTGCGGCGAGTCGTCGAGGAACATCACCACCTGGTACTGCGAGGCACTCAGGTTGTTCAGCTGGTCCCAGTTGTTCGTCGCGGTGTAGTTGAACCCGTTCTGGGCCCCGAACTGCGGGAACCGCTGGTTCGCCTCCTTCTCGAAGTCGATGTGCGCGGCGTCCCAGGTGCCGCTGTAGAACGCGAGCACATTGAAGTTCGCTTGAGCTCGAGCGGGTTGGGCGTACGCCGTACTGCCCGACACCAGGCAGAGCAGCAACGCGAACAGGACAGGCAACACCTTCCGAGCGGGCATGGGCGGATCCCCTCAGTCACGGAGCGGTTACGCAATGAGATTTCAGAACTTAAATTAACTCATGACGTAAAGGCGGTAAAGACTCCGCCGGTCCCGGAACCAAGCGCGAGATCTTGCCGCCGTCCGGCGCCGCTGTCACCCTGAGCCACCGACCTTCGAAGGAGCCGCCGATGAACGACTCCGTGCTCACCTCGGTCCTGCTGCCGATCGCGCTCGCGATCATCATGCTCGGCCTCGGCCTGACCCTGACCGTCGCCGACTTCCGCCGGGTCCTGCGGATGCCCAAGGCCGTCCTGATCGCGCTCGGCGTCCAGGTGCTGCTGCTCCCGGCGATCTGCTTCGGGCTGGTGAAGCTGTTCGACCTCGAGCCTGCGCTCGCGGCCGGCATGATGCTGCTGGCGGCATCCCCCGGTGGCACCACGGCCAACCTCTTCAGCCACCTGGCCGGCGGCGACGTCGCCCTCAACGTCAGCCTGACCGCGGTCAACTCGGTCCTCGCCGTGTTCACGCTGCCGATCGTGGTCAACCTGTCCCTCGACCACTTCCTCGGCGAAGGCCAGCTCGGACTGCAGCCGGCGAAGATGCTGCAGGTGTTCGCCATCGTGCTGGTCCCGGTCGCCATCGGCATGCTGATCCGCGCTCGGCGCCCCGGTGTGGCGGACCGGATGGCCAGGCCGGTCAAGGTCGGCTCGATGCTCGTGCTCGCGCTGGTCATCTTCGCCGCGATCTACACCGAGCGGGCGAACGTCCTCGACTACCTGGCCGCCGTCGGCATCGTCGCCGTACTGCTGAACGTGCTGAGTCTGGGATTCGGGTACGTCGTCCCCAAGCTGGCCCGGCTGGGTGAGCGGCAGTCGATCGCCTGCTCGATGGAGATCGGCATCCACAACGCCACGCTCGCACTCACGATCGCGCTCAGTCCGGCGCTGCTCGACAACAGCGAGATGGGCATCCCGGTCGCGGTCTACGGCATCGTGATGTTCTTCCCGACGGCCGCCTTCGCGTACTACCTCAGCCGCCGGACGACGATTCAGAGGGCGGGATCGAGCGCCTGACTTCCGAGCACCGTCAGCAGTCGTAGTTTGTCCGCGCTCTCGCTGCCGGGCTCCGCAGTGAAGACCACCAGGGTCTGCTGCTGGTCGCGGTTGTCGATCACCTCGCAGTACAGGTCGAGCTCGCCGACCGCGGGGTGGTTGAACCGCTTGGTCCGGCTGTGCGCGATCCCGATCTCGTGCGCGTCCCAGAGCTCGGCGAACTCGGGGCTCAGCTTCTGAAGGGCGCGGACCATGGAGGCGGCGTACGACTTGGGTCCGTCGGCCGTCGCGACCGAGCGCAGCCAGGAGACCAGCATCCGGCTGTGCGTCGACCGCTCCGGCTCGCGATACAGGTAGCGCGAGTCCGGGTCGGCGAACCAGCGGTAGAACTCGCTGCGCTCCATGCCTTCGAAGTTGGTCTGCTCGCCGGCGAACGCGACGTGCGCCGGTGTCTGCGCGAGCGTCTCGCCGCAGCGGTTGAGCAGCATCGCGGGCGTGTCCTGCAGCCGATCGAGGATCCGCAGCATGCCCGGGTCGACGTGACACGCCCGGGTCGTGCGCGGCGGCGTACCGTGCCCGGCGAGCACGAACAGGTGGTCGCGCTCCTCCAGCGTCAGCCGCAGCGCGCGGGCGATCGCTCCCAGCATCTCGACCGACGGCTGCGGTCCGCGGCCGCCTTCGAGCCGGCTGTAGTAGTCGGTCGACATCGACGCCAGCGCGGCCACCTCCTCGCGGCGGAGTCCCGGCGTACGGCGGCGCCGGCCGCGGGGCATCCCGACGTCCTCGGGCTGCAGGGCCTCGCGGCGTTTGCGGAGGAAATCGGACAGGTCGGCGTACTCCATGACTCCAGTGTGGCGAACCGGCGGTAGTTATCCACTGCTTGCCGAGCAGAGGCTGAGCCGGGCCTGGTTGCCATCGGCATCCGATCGCAGCCTGGAGACATGAAACCGACTGGCAACACGATCTTTCTGACCGGCGGTACGTCGGGTATCGGCCTCGGCCTGGCCCGCAGGTTCCGCGACCTCGGCAACACCGTGATCATCAGCGGCCGCCGCCAGGACCTGCTCGACCGGATCGCCGCCGAGGACGGCATCGAGGGCATTCCGCTGGACGTCGCCGACCCCGACTCGATCGCCGCGGCCTTCGAGACGGTCACCACCAGGCACCCCGACCTCAACGTGGTCGTCACGATGGCCGGGATCATGCAACTCGAGGACCTCCACGATCCCGCTCACCTGGCGGCGAGCGAGGAGACGATCGGCATCAACCTGCTCGGCACGATCCGCACCATCACCGCGTTCACGCCGTACCTGCTGACCAAGCCGGACGCGGTGATCATGACGGTGTCGTCGGGGCTCGCGTTCGTGCCGCTGGTGGCCACGCCGACGTACAGCGCGACCAAGGCCGCGGTCCACAGCTACACACAGAGCCTGCGGGTCCAGCTCGCCGACACCGGCCTCCAGGTGATCGAACTCGTCCCGCCGGCTGTCCAAACCGGCCTCCTGAACGGCACCCCGGACCCGGAATGGATGCCGCTGGACGAGTACCTCTCCGAGACGATCGACCTGCTCCAGCAACACCCCGACGCCGACGAGATCCTCGTCAACCGCGTCCACTTCCTCCGCAACGCCGAACGCGAAAACCGCTACGACGCCGTAGTAACAGCCCTCAACTCAGTCGGCTAGCGCTTGCTCGATCCGTTCTACCTTGGCGGTGAGTTGGCCGGTGTAGCCGGGGCGGATGTCGGCCTTGAGGACGAGGCTCACGCGGGGGGAGGCGGCGGCCACCGCGTCGACGGCCTGCTTGACGACGGCCATCACCTCGTCCCACTCGCCTTCGATGTTGGTGAACATCGCGTTGGTCTCGTTCGGTAGACCGGAGGCGCGGACCACGCGAATGGCCTCGGCCACCGCCTGGCTCACGCCTCCGGTCTCGTCACCGCCGGAAGGACTGATACTGAAGGCAACGATCATGCGTCCAGGATGTCAGGCTCCTCCGCGGCCCGGCGCTCGGCGCCGCTGGTGGTGAGGAGGGGCTTCTCCTTGATGAAGAGGACGGCGAGGAGCGCGAGCACCGCGAACGGCACCGACATCATGAACAGGTCCGCCGTCGCCGCGCCGTACGCGTTCTCGACGACGACCCGGGCCTGCTCCGGCAGTTCCGCGATGTTCGGCACCGTGCCGCCGCCACCGGACGAGGCGCCGCCCGGGTTCAGCGTCTCGGTGACCTTGTTCGCCAGGATCGCACCGAGCACGCTCACCCCGATGGTGCCGCCCATGCTGCGGAAGAAGCTCACCGCCGAGGTGGCCGCGCCCAGCTCCCGCGCCGGTACGTCGTTCTGCGCGGCGAGCACCAGGTTCTGCATCACCAGGCCGATGCCGACACCGAGGACGATCATGAACGACCACAGCATGTACTTCGAGGTATGCGCGTCGATCGTGCCGAACAGCGCCAGCCCGATCGGCAGCAGCACGCTCCCGACGACCAGGTAGACCTTCCACTTCCCGTACTTCGTGATCAGCCCACCGGCGATCGTGGACGCGACCATCATCCCCAGGATCATCGGCAGGCTCATCAGCCCGGCCTTGGTCGGCGTGTAGCCCTGCGCGATCTGGAAGTACTGCGCCAGGAACACCGAGCCACCGAACATCGCCACGCCGACCAGCGCGCTGGCCACGATCGCGAGCGTCACCGTGCGGTTGCGGAACAGGTCCATCGGGATGATCGGCTCGGGGTGCCGGCGCTCGACGAGCACCGCGGCCAGCAGCGCCGCGAGCGCCACCACGACCAGCAGGAAGCTCCACCCGGAGACCCACTCGAACTTGTTCCCGGCGAACGACGACCAGACCAGCAGCGTGCTGACCCCGGCGGTGATCAGGAACGCGCCCCACCAGTCGATCTTCACCTCCCGGCGAACGGTCGGAAGCTTGAGCGTGCGCTGCAGCAGCACGATCGCCGCGAGTACGAACGGCACGCCGACCAGGAAGCAGGCTCGCCAGCCGAGCGGCGAGTCGACCAGGAAACCACCGAGCAACGGTCCACCGACCGTCGCCGAGGCGAAGATCGCGCCGAAGATCCCGGAGTACCGGCCGAGCTCGCGCGGCGGGATGATCGCGGCCATCACGATCTGCACCAGCGCGGTCAGCCCGCCGGCGCCGAGGCCCTGCAGGATCCGGCTGCCCAGCAGGACTTCGATGTTCGGAGCGAAGCCGGCGACGAGCGAGCCGATCACGAAGAAGCCCAGCGACAGCTGGACCAACAGCTTGTTGTTGTAGAGGTCGGCGAGCTTGCCCCACAACGGCACCGTGGCCGTCATCGTGAGCAGCTCGAGAGTGACGACCCAGGTGTACGACGACTGGCTCGCCCCCAGGTCGTGGATGATCCGCGGCAAGGCGGTCGACACCACGGTGCCGGCCAGGATCGCCACGAACATGCCCATCATCAGGCCGGAGATGGCCTGGACGGTCTGGCGTGGGGTGAGCGCGACCGCGGGACCGGCCCCCTCGGCCGTACTGTCCGGTGACGAGGTCGTTGTCATGGATGACCTTTCTGGTTAACTCGTGCCGAAGGCGGGATCGATGCCTTGGGCAAGCAATTGGAAGCCCTCGTCGACCAGCTCGCGGACGGGCCGGCCGGGGGCGTTCTTGTGCAGTTCCATCGCGACCCGGCAGGCGGCGCCGGCGGCGCTGACGATGAGCGCCGGCCGGACCGACGCCGCGGGTTCACCCATGCGTTCCGCCAGGGCGGCGGTGAGCTGCCGCTCGTCGTCGAAGCTCGCCATCATCAGCTGGTACAGCAGGTTCGGCGACCCCATGATCAGCTCACCGCGCCGCGACAACCCACCGTCGCTCTCGAGATCACGCAGTACGTCGTGGACGATGAACCACATCGTGGTCAGCGGCGACTCCTCGGCCGGCGCCGTCCGCATCCGGTCCAGCGCACGCTCGAGGTGCTCGGGGTTGCGCCCGAGGATCGCGTGCTCCTTGTGCGGGAAGTAGTTGAAGAACGTCCGTACCGACACGTCCGCCGCCTCGGCGATCTCCTCGACCGTGACGTGATCCGGCCCCTTCTCCAACGCCAGCCGCAACGCCGCCTCAGCCAGCGCCGCCCGCGTCTCCCGCTTCTTCCGCTCCCGCAACCCACCCTCGACCTGCATCACCCAGCCAGCGTACGGACAAACTTGCACTCACTGCAAACTATTAACGGTGAAACTTTGCACACCTGCACCTTCGGGCAAGAAGCAGGGCGCAGCACCCGTGGGTGCAGCGCCCTGAGGTCGTACAGCGAGTCAGCTTGGGCGGCGGGTGAATTGGGGGAGGTTGAGGATGTTGTGGGGGTAGGGGAGGGGGCGGTCGCCGGCTTCGGTGAGGCGGTGGAGCTGGTCTGGGGTGAGGGTCCAGCCGGTGGCACCGAGGTTGTCGGTGAGGTGGTCGAGGGTTCGGGCGCCGATGATGGGGGCGGTGAGGCCGGGGCGCTGCATGACCCAGCGGAGGGCTACCTGGGCGGGGGTGCGGTCGGTCTCGGCCGCGACTGATCGGAGGGCGTCGAGGACTCGCCAGGTTCGGTCGTTGTCGTGCGCGTCCCAGTCGGCTTGGTTGGAGCGGGAGCCGGGCGGCGGACCGCCCGCGTCCTTGGTGTACTTGCCCGACAGCCAACCACCGGCCAGTGGGCTCCATGCGATCACGCCGGCACCCTCGTTCTGGCAGACCGGGATCAGGTCGAGCTCGGCGTCGCGGTCGAGGAGGTTGTAGAGCGGCTGCAGGCAGACGTATGGCTCCAGGCCGTGGTGCCGGGAGAGGTCGATCGCCTTCTGCAGTTGCCAGCCGGTCAGGTTACTGGCGCCGATGAACCGGACCTTCCCGCTGGTCACGAGGGTGTCGAGAGTGGTCAGCGTCTCTTCCAGCGGCGTCGCGTCGTCGAAGACGTGGATCTGGTAGAGGTCGATGAAGTCGGTCTGCAGCCGGCGGAGGCTCGCTTCCACTCCGGCGAGGATGTGTTTGCGCCCGGCCCCGCGGACGGGTAGTCCGGGCCCGGCTTCGCCGTACACCTTGGTCGCGATCACCAGGTCGTCACGGTTCCGGGTCTTCAGCCAGCTGCCGATGATCGCCTCCGAGCGACCGGCGGCGTACGTGTCGGCGGTGTCGATCGTGGTCCCGCCCGCCGCGACGAACTCGTCCAGGATCCGGTGTCCGGTCGACTGATCGGTCTCACTGCCGAACGTCATCGCGCCCAGAACCAACTCACTGACTTCCAGCCCGGTCCGACCAAGAAAGCGCTTGTCCATCCCGACAACGTACCCGCGCCGGCACGACCCCGTCCTCCGATAAAATGCGGCGCAAGACCTCCGGCACGCGTTCCCGCGTCCGGAGGCTTTCGTGTATGCCGACACTTCTCTACAAGGCCGCCGGCGACATCCGCGGCACCGACATCCTGCCCCTGAACCAACTCCCGGCCCCGATCTTCGGCCGTGGCGGCTCTCGCCACGCCGTCGGAGCGGGCTCTTCACCGGCTCCGCAATCTCAACTCCACCGAGCCGCTCCTGCCGTGGGCTGACATCCCGCATGTCCTCCACCGCGGGCCTATTCCGGTCAGGCTTTTCGGAGTCTAGGGATCCACGCCGGTACGGCCCGGCGGTAGTCCTCGTACTGCCGGCCGTACCGCTCCAGCAGGACCGGCTCCTCGTACCACCGGACGAACGACGCCATCACGGCCCACGCGAGTACGCCGTACGCCAGCACCCACGGGTCGAGGAAGGCCAGCGCCTGCCCGAAGATCGCGGTCACCACCCCGACATACATCGGATTGCGGACGAAGCGATAGTCGCCACCCACCACCAACTCCTCCGTCGGCGCGACCGGCGCCGGTGTCCCCCGCCCTTCGCGGACGAACCGCACAAAGGCACGCAGTACGACGAACGCACCAGCCGCGACCAGCACGAACCCGGGCCAGAACCGTGGCGCCGCCCATCCACTCACCCACCACGGCACCACCCCGCCGACCACGCACGGCGCCGCGAAGAAGAACACCGTGCTGCCCAGCACCGCCTTAATCACGGTCGAGTCTCCCGATCACGCGCTCGGACAGCTCACAGAAGGTCTCGAGCTCGTCCGGACTCAGGTCGGCGAACCAGTCGGCCACCGCGGCGACGTCACCCGCGTCCCGCTGCCGCCAGTACGCCGCACTGTGATTCGTTGCTGAGAGCAACTTACGCCGCCGGTCGGCCGGATCCGGCTCGACCTGCAGCAACTCCTTGCGCTGCAGGGCCGCGACGATCTGCGCGACGTTCTGATGTGTACTGCCGAGCGCGGCGGCCGCCTCGGCCAGCGACGGCTTCCCCATCGCCTGGACGACGGTGATCAAGGCGGCCTGCTGGGTGGTCAGCCCGTCCGCCCGCAGCCGCTCGTCCATCTCGTAGCGCAGCCGCTGGGCAAGCATCAGCGTCGTCCGGAACGCCCGCACCGGCGGCGCCAACTCCGAACCCGCTCCGAGCCCGAACAGCTTCTCGGCCTTGTTCCACGACGACATAGGCAATATATTACCTATCATCGCCGAAGGGGGCAATGATGATCTGCCTGCTGCCGCACTGCGCCTACCTGTCCGAGACCTCCCGGATGCTCGAGCTCCACCGAGCCCTCACCGAGCTCGGCCTCGAGGTGCGCGTCGCCACCCACGGCGGTCCGCACGAACGCCTCCTCGCCGAGGCCGGTCTCGAGTACGACGTCCTCGGCCCCGGACTGTCCCCCGCCCGCGCGGCCGCGTTCGTCGGTTCGGCCGTCGGTCTCGGCGATCCCCGGCAGAGCATGTACGACGACAACGAGATCCGGACGTACGTCGCGGCGGAGGCGGACTACTTCCGCGCCCACGGGATCACCGTCGCGGTCACCGGGTTCACCCTGACCACGCTGCTGTCGTCGCGACTGACCGGCGTACGAGTGATCACCGAACATGCCGGCAGTTTCGTGCCGCCGGTCTTCGAGCATCGTTTGCTTCCGGCACCGACCCGGCCAGTGGATCCACGGTTGAAGCACGCGCCTGACTGGCTGGCCCGGTTCGTCGTCAACAGGACGCCCAACCGGATCACGGCGTACTGCGGTGGCTTCAACCGGGTGGCCGCCGAGCTCGGCGTGGAAGGGATCCCGAGCTTGGCGGCGCTCCTGCTCGGCGATGTCTCGCTGGTCCCCGAAGTTCCCGAAGTACTGGGCGTCTCAGCGGACGAACTGGCCGCATGGAGCCCGGGCAAGGGGTATCGCGCCGGCGCACGGCTCAGGGCGGTCGGGCCACTGTTTGCACAACTCGATCTCCCGATGCCGGCCGAGGTCCAGCAGTTCCTCGACCGGCCCGGACCGACGATCTATCTCGCGATGACGTCGACCCCGCCCGCCCAGGTCCGTACGGCGATCGCCGAGCTGAGCCGCCTCGACGTACGGATCCTGGTCGCGGGCACCATCCACGACCTCGGCGACCTCGCCACCGACCGGATCCTGATCGAAGGCGTGCTGCCGAGTCATCTCGTCATGCCACAGGTCGAGCTCGCCGTGACCACCGGCGGCCAGGGCAGCGTCCAGACCGCGATGGCCGGCGGTACGCCGCTCCTCGGCATCCCCCTGCACATCGAACAGGACCTGAACGTCGCCCTGGTCGAACGCCTCGGCGCCGCCCGCCGCGCCCGCATCGGATCACTGGCCGACCTGGCGACCCGGATGCTCGACGACCCCACACACGCCGAGGCCGCCGAGCGGATCCAGAAGCTCTACGCCGCCGTCGACGGCCCGGCCGAAGCCGCCGCGGTCATCGCTCGGGCGCTCTGAGCAGCCGGCTCAGCACCGCTCGAGGGAGCTCGCCCTGTAAAGCGCACGTTCCCCGCCACCTTCAGTGAGTAGGAGATCTTTCCCAGCCACGTTCCCGCTCCCCGCTGTACGTCGGATAGCAGGCCGGGCGTGACCTGGTTCACCGTGCGCTCGGTGGAGATGCATAGCTTTCCTATGTATATTTGTGGGTGTGATGGCTACGGATCTGACCAGGCTCGGCGAGGATGTCGTGGTCGCGTCGTCGCGCTTGACGCGGATGGCGACCAGGGACGTGAACACGCTGCCGCACGCCGCGATGCGGGTGCTCGGGCGGCTGGACGAGCTGGGCCGGGCCCGGATCAGTGAGCTGGCCAAGGCCGACCGGTGTTCCCAGCCGACCATGTCCACCCTGGTGCAACGCCTGGAAGAGCAGGGCTGGGTGCATCGTGCGGCCGACCCCGCCGACTCCCGTGCCAGCCTGATCAGCCTCACGGACGCCGGCCTGGCCGAGCTGCGGAGCGCCCGGCGGCAGGCCGGCGTCGCTCTATCGGCCCGCTTGAGCCAACTCCCCGCGACCGACCTCACCACCCTGGAGGCCGCAGTCGCCGTCATCCACAAGCTCCTCACCCTCGAACCGTTGGAGGACACGCCCCGGTGAGCAACTCGTCGTTCCTGAAACAACCCAAGTCCGTCTGGGCGGTCGCGTTCGCCTGCGTGATCGCATTCATGGGCATCGGCCTGGTGGACCCGATCCTCAAGCCGATCGCCGAGCAGCTGCACGCGAGCCCGTCCCAGGTCTCTCTGCTGTTCACCAGCTACATGGCGGTCATCGGTGTGGCGATGCTGATCACCGGCGCGGTCTCCAGCCGGATCGGCGCGAAGCGCACCCTGCTCATCGGCCTGGCCATCATCGTCGTGTTCAGCGCGCTGGCCGGCCTGTCCAACTCGATCGGCATGATCGTCGCCTTCCGCGCCGGCTGGGGCCTCGGCAACGCCCTGTTCATCGCGACCGCGCTGGCCACGATCGTCAACTCGGCCAGCGGTTCGGTCGCCGAGGCGATCATCCTCTACGAGGCCGCCCTTGGTGTCGGCATCGCGGCCGGCCCGCTCGTCGGTGGCGAGCTCGGCACGATCTCGTGGCGCGGTCCGTTCTTCGGCGTCGCCGTACTGATGACGGTCGCGCTGGCCGCCACTGCTTTCCTGCTCCCGGCTTCGCCGCCACAGGGACGTCGTACGTCGATCCTCGAACCGCTGAAGGCCTTGCGGCACAGGTCGTTGGCGACTGTGGCCGTCACAGCGTTGCTGTACAACTTCGGCTTCTTCACGCTGCTCGCGTTCACCCCGTTCCCGCTGGCGATGTCGGCGCGGCAGATCGGCCTGATCTTCTTCGGCTGGGGCATCGGCCTGGCAGTCACGTCGGTGTTCGTCGCACCGCGGCTGCAGCGCCTGTTCGGCACGCTGCCGGTGGTGATGACCTCGCTGCTGCTGTTCGGCGCGGACCTCGCGGTGATGGGCATCTACGCCCACCACAAGGGAGTGCTCGCGGTCGGCGTGATCGTGGCCGGCCTCTTCCTCGGCATCAACAACACGCTGATCACCGAGGCCGTGATGGGTGCCGCCCCGGTCGAGCGCGGTACGGCGTCGGCGGCGTACTCCTTCGTCCGGTTCTCCGGTGGTGCGATCGCGCCGTGGCTCGCCGGGAAGCTCGGCGAGGAGGTCAACATCCAGCTCCCGTTCTACGTCGGCGCCTTCGCGGTGCTGCTCGCCGTCGGCGTGCTGGCCAGCGGCTGGAAGCCCCTGTCCCACCTGCGCGTCCCGGCCAACCACTCCACGGTCGAGGCCCAGGCCCTCACCGCGGCCGACGCCTGAGCAGTCGAGACCATACCAAACGGTATGGTATGGTCCCGGCATGGTGACGCGGACGGAATGGTTGGACGCAGGTCTCGAGCTGCTGGCGGACGAAGGTGCGCCGGCGGTGACGATCGAGCGGCTGACCGGGAAGCTCGGCGTCACCAAAGGCTCGTACTACCACCATTTCAAAGGCGCCGGCGGCTACCGGACGGCCCTCCTGGAGTACTTCGAAGCCCGGTTCACCACCCGGCTCATCGACATCGTCGAGCGCGATGCCGAGCCTTCGCAGAAGTTGCGGCACCTGTTGCGAATCGTGCTGTCCGACCCCGACAACGCCCGGCTGGAGATCGCCGTACGGGCGTGGGCCCTGCAGGACCCCGAGGTCCGGGCTGCGCAAGAGCGGGTGGACCGGGCGCGAACGGCGTACCTGAAGGAGCTGTGTCGCGGGCTGAAGGCGGACGTGGATCCGGACCGGTTCGCACAACTGCTCTACCTGATCCTGATCGGCGCCGAGCAGGTGCTGCCGCCCGTCGCGAAGGCCGACCTGCGCGACATCTACGCGATGACCCTGCGTCTCGCCTCCATCGACTAGAGGAGTCGCCATGCCGACCCGCACCGATCTGCCTGAGCTGGACGACCTGCTCCCCATCGTCGACGTCGTCGACGTGAAGACCGCTCGCGGTCCGGTGTCCTTGCGCGAGTTCACGGCCGGCGCTCTCGGCCATGCGCCGCTGTGGGTGAAGGCGCTCTTCGGAGTCCGGATGCTGGTGGCGCTGGTGCTTCGGCTGGAGACCACAGGCGTCCCCGACTCGTTCCGGCTGCGGCCGGAGACGGTGAGTTTCACGCCGGGTGATCGCGCGTCGTTCTTCACCGTCGTCCGCGGCGAGGACGATCACTATCTCCTGCTGAAGGTCTCGGACAACCATCTGATCGCCTGGCTGGCGATCATCACGGACAACGAGCAGCCTGCGGAGTTCAAGGTCGTCACCCTGGTGCAGTACCTGCGGCCGGTCGGACGCTTCTACTACAACCTGATCCGCCCGTTCCACCACCTCGTGCTGCTCAGCATGTGCCGGGCCGGCGAGACCTCATTCGCGGGACGCTGACAACGGGTGCGGCCGCGTCGCTCGATGAGCGGTGAGAGCCGCTGCCGCACCTACGACCACCAGCGCCGCGCCGAAGATCAGGCCGAGCAGCCGCCACGGAATCGCCAACGCTGCAAGGCCGTACGGACCGGCGGCAATGCCCGCCAGCGCCGCGCCGGCGACAACCGATCCGAGCAGTACGCCGACGAGGACGACCGTGGCGGACTCGACGAGTGCGACCGCGACGACCTGCCCGCGCGTCAGCCCCGCCATCCGGGCCAGCGCGAACTCCCGTCGCCGATCCGCCGTCGACATCACCACAGCGTTGACCACGGCAACGGCCGCGAAGATCCCGGCCAGCCCCATCAACGCGGCGAACAACCCGGAGTTGCTCCGCTGCTGAGCCGCTCCCCGCTCTTCGGCCCACTGCTGGACTGTCTTGCCTCGAAGGTCCGCGGTAGCACCTTTGACCAACGTCTCGGTCCGGCCGCCGGACGGCAACAGTGCCCGCGGGATGAAGAAGTTCTCGCTGACATCGAGCGTTTCGGGCATGATCGCCACGACCGTGACCTTGACGGTTCTGTTGCCAAGGGCAATCGTCAGGGTGGACCCGAGCTTGTATCCCTCCGCCGCCATGCCCGGACCGATGGCGATCGCCCGGCCGGTCAGCAGCTCCAGCGATCCCTTCCGCGGCCGCAGCCTGTGCGTCTGCTGGTATGCGACAGGATCGATCCCGATCGCCTCCGAGTAGACCGTGCTCTTCCCACGCCTGACAGCGATGGGCACAGCGGTCTGCACGGACGCCACCGCGACTCCCCTGGTGACGGCGTGATCGACGACCAGGTCCGCGGTGATCAACCGCTCCTGCTCCACCCCGACCGCCTTCGCGAGCGACCCGAACGTCCCCCACAACCCGACCACGAGCCCCACCAGCACGATCAGCGGCGCCGCCGTGGCCGCGCTTCGCCGTACCGCATGAAGCACGCCGGCCCGGGCGAGGTCGGCGATCAGGTTGCCACGGAGGACGGCCGCGGGCAGCCGACCGGCCAGGGGTACGACGACCGGACTGAGCTGGCTGAGTGCGACCGAGCCACTGATCATCACGACGAGGCCGATCATCAGTCCGGCGACCAGATCACGCGCGGCCTGCGCGGCGATCACCAGCACCACCGTGCAGAACGCCGCCGAGAGTCCCCAGAACCACCGCCAGCCAGTCATCACCTTGTGCGCCGCGTGGCTGTCGGCGAGGGCTTCGAGTGCCCTGATCCGGGACGCTCGCCAGGCCGCCGCGAGCACGCCGGCCAACGCCGTACTCACGCCGATGATCATCGCCGCCCACAGAGCGCCTTGGTCCCACGGTGCATCGAACCAAGACGGCAGCATCCCGAGCCTGGTCAGCAACCAGGACTGTGCCCAGGTCCCGATCAACCCCAGCGGCACACCCAGGACGATCCCGATCAGACCGAGCAACCCGGCCTCCGTCACCAGCATCAGACAGAGGTATCCACGCTGTGCCCCCACCAACCGCAGCAGTCCGAGCTCCGGACGCCGCTGCACCACCGTGAAGCCGAACGTCGTGCTCACGATGAACACGGTGAGAAACACCGCCAGCATCACCGACATCCCGAGCAGCGTGGCGGCACCGACGTACCCTTCACGCACCCTGGCCCGGTCGTACGCCGACAGCCCGGCAGGGAGCGTTGGTCGATCGGTGGCCGCGAGCATCTGCAGCCCCGACTGCACTAGCCCCACTCCGAGCGCGACGGCGACCACTGCGCCGGCGAAGAACTGCCACCTCGTACGCACGGCGCCCACAGACAACCTCAGCATCCTCCTACCCAACAGGTGGGAGCTGCCGGTCGCCCTGGCTCAGACACCCCAGCGCGGGTAGCTTCCGCGCTACCTCATGCGCGGGCCGACAGCAGCAGGCTCACAGTGCTGTGGTTGGCCAGACCACCCAGCGCACCGAGAGCGCGGAAGGTCAGGGTCAGGTCGACGACGGTGGGCGCATCGAGCCGGACCCGGAACGCCGTCTCCTGGCGATGCTCACCGGTCAGTTCGTGCGCCGGCAGATCGAGCTGGAGTCCGCTGACCGGTTCGGCTTCGATCGCCAACGGCCCGGTGACGAAGCCGTCGTTGACGACCGTCACGGCGAGCGTGTGCCACTCACCCGGCTTCAAGGTGCCGATCGGCGCACCGCTGCGGGCGACGTTCACCCGCGCTTCCGGGTTGATGGTCACCGCGAGCGGCGCGTCGGTCTGGACCGGCCCGCAACAGCCGATAGCAGGTGCTTGGTGCATCATCAGTCGGCCTCGCACTCTTCTCGCCTCGACAGGTAGCTGGCCTGTGCCTCGTCGTACGCATGCCGGGCGGCATCCCGCTCGCTCTCCCGGATGAATCCCGACTTCACCTTCCACAGCTGGTCGACCGAGTCGTGCAGCCACTGGGCGCTGCGGCGGGAGGCGCGGATCGGCCGCCCGGCGATCTCGAGGAAGATCGGCTGGGTGTGCACGCTGCGCAGGATCCGCAGCGCAAGCCAGGACGAACGCTCGACCGTCACGTCGAACGCGACCTCCTGCTCGGTGCCATCGGCAACTATCTCCTGCGTCGCCACCACGGCACCGTTCAGCACGACCTCGACCACCACGGCACGGGACGTGCCGATCCGGGACCGCTCGAGATGCCAGCCCACCGGAGCGCTGTAGACCGGACGGCCCGCCGGCGGTGGCGGCGGTTCCTCGGGCAGCCAGGCGGCGACGGTCGCGCTGACCCGCACCGGGCCGGGCTCGTCGAGCGGGTGCTCACGGCTGACATCGCCGTCGACGGCCAGGTCGAACACGTGACTGCGGCCGTCACCGAAGTACGACGCACTCTCACGCAGACCGGTGATCCAGGCCTCGATCGCCTGTGGACCTGACGGCGGCTCGGCCAGACGGACGTACGTACGCCCGACTCCCGGGCCCTCGTCGTACATGCAGGGGTAGTCGGTCTCGCCGAGCATCAGCGTGCGGTAGCCGACGCTGAGCAGGTGGTACCAGATGTTCAGCTCGGCCGCGGGCGCGAACTGGCCGCCACACTGGAAGTCGGCGGCCCCGAGCGGTACGTCGACGATGATCTCGTTGGAGCCGATGCCCTGGAACGACGGGACGATGTAGTTGGGCAGTTCCTCGGTGCCGACTCCCAGACCGACGCCACAGTGTGCATACCCGACCAGTGCGTTCTGTTCCTTGGCCCAGCGCAGGACCGGGAGGTTCCACGACGGCCAGTCTTCGATCAGGCTGGTCCCGGGATAGTCCTGGTCGGTGAGCCCGAGCAGGATCAAGTGACCGGAGTGGCTGGACGGGAACCCGGACACCTCGACGTCGTACCGCAACGCGCTCTCGGCGTCGCGGTCGGTCGGCTGCGGGGTCCACGTCATGCCTTGCGCGGCCTGCATCGCCGGGTATTCCAGGTCGGCCGGCGGACTGATCGACTCACCGCTGAAGAACTGTTTCTGGTGGTAGTAGCACGGCGCCCAGGTGAGCACACTGCCGAGCCACAGGCCCTCCCCGCGGACATGCCGGATCATCGTTTCGGGCGTCACGCCTTCGCTCGGGACGTTGTAGTGCGAGCAACCGCCGGCGTGGATGTGCGGGTCGCCCGAGTAGTAGCCGTGGCCGGCCGGATCGACCCAGCGGTCGAGCGTGATCGGAACCGTCTCGGTTCCCGCGTCGACGTCGGCCTCGAACGTCACCGGCCGGTACTCGGGCCCGCGGATCGCCGACACCTGGTACCGTCCCGCGGGCAGCCGGATCATCTCACCGGTCGCGCGGTAGACGTGCTCGTGGAAGAACATGTCCGGCGCCAGCCGCATCGCCTTGGACGGGTACGAGCGTCCGTGCGCATCCTGGACCGTGATCGCGGCCATGCAGCTCCGCCCGTCCGGCTCACGGATGTCCAGCTGGATATCGCGCGCCGGGGCACAGTCGAAGTCGAACGACGCGGCGTACTCGCGCAGCTCGAAGTTGGTCCGGAAACCGGCGAACCGCAGCGGCGACCGGCTCAGGCTGTGGTGGTTGTGCTCGTCCGCGGCGAAGAGCGACAGCCCACCCGGCCGGACGCCGCTCTCGCGGCTGTACAGGCTGATGACCTTGTACTCGACCTCGAGGCCGGACAGGTCACCGGGTGCAGCGAGCTTCGCGTCCAGCCAGGCGTCCTTGATCCGCGGAACGACGGTCAACGTGTCGTGCAGGGCGATGCGGGCGGAATGGCTCTGGTAGTCGATCAATCCGTACACGCCGCCGTTCATCGTGGCGAGTTTGGCCTCGATCCGGTGGGGGTTCGCCACCCGCACGAGGAAACTGCGCCAGCCGTGCTGAACCAGTCGCGGCGGCGCGGCACCCGGAGCGCACACGGCGATCCCCTGCTCGTCGATCGACACGTCCACCAGGACGAACGGCCGCAACAGGGTCTCGAGCTGGCTACGCCGCTCCGCCTCGCTCAGCGAACTGCTTTCCAGCTTGGACAGTTGAGTGACCACATCGGCGGGCAGCGGATCGCCGAGATCTTGCAGCTTTCGAACGGCGCGGACAGCGGACGCGAACAGTGGCTGAACTGCGGGGTCAGACACTCGGACCTCCCGATGGCGAGTCCTTCGCGACCATACCCGGCACCGCCTACCTCAGCACCTCTAATAACGCGGCGAAGTCGGCACGGTCCACGTCCCGGACGCCGATCAGCGCCTGCATCAGCAGACCGTCGAGTGCGGCGACCAGCAGCCGCGCCTTCTGTGGATCCGCGGTGAACGCTCTCGCGATGTCGGTCAACGGCTCCAGCCAGGCTCCTGCGGCGGGCCTGAGCTCCGGACGGCGAGCGGCGTACAGATAGAGCTCGTAGAGCGCGAGGGTTCGTCCCCGCCTGCGTACGACGCTGTGCTCGATCAGGCGCACCAACTCGTCGGCCGGCCGCGCCCCGGACTCACTGCCCCGAGCGTGCAGCTCGGCGGCGAAGTCCTCGGCCGCCCACCCCAGCGCCGCCACCAGCAACTCGTCCAGCGTCGCGAAGTGGTAGGTGATCGACGCGACCGAGACCTCGGCCACCGCGGCCACCGCGCGATGGCTCACACCTGCGACTCCGTCGCGCTCGATCACGGTCAGCGTGGCCCGCAGCAGCTCGCTCCGCCGCTGCTCACCGCGCATCCGGCGGCCGTCCACACCCCTGCTGACCTGCATGAACGGCAAACTATCAGGACGTCTGTACGGATTGTTTTTGGTCCCCGGAATCGCGGGAACGACCGCCGTCCGGCACCTAGGCTCGGATGACGTGACAACCAACGACATCAGTACGGCGATGCGCCGCGCCCTGAAGCGCGCGGACGACGGCAAGACCCTCGACCCGGCGGAGGTGGAGGTGCTGCTCGGGGCGAGCGGCGACGCACTGACCGCCCTGATGGCGACCGCGGCCCGGGTCCGCGACCAGGGCCTGGCGGACGCCGGCCGCGCGGGCATCGTCACGTACTCGAAGAAGGTCTTCATCCCGCTGACCCGGCTATGCCGGGACCGATGTCACTACTGCACGTTCGCGACCACGCCGGGCCGGGTGCACTCGCCGTACCTCTCTCCGGACGAGGTGCTGGAGATCGCGCGCCAGGGTGCCGCCCTCGGCTGCAAGGAGGCGCTGTTCACCCTCGGCGACGCTCCCGAGGATCGCTGGGAGGCGGCACGGCAGTGGCTGGAGGAGGCCGGGTACGACAGCACGCTCGACTACGTCCGGGCGATGGCGATCCGGGTCCTCGAGGAGACCGGGCTGCTGCCGCACCTCAACCCCGGGGTGATGTCGTGGCAGGACCTGCAGCGGTTGAAGCCGGTCGCACCGAGCATGGGCATGATGCTGGAGACCACGTCCCGGCGGCTGTTCGAGGAGAAGGGCCAGCCGCACTTCGGCTCGCCCGACAAGGACCCGGCGATCCGGCTGCGGGTGCTGGAGGACGCCGGCCGGTCGAACGTGCCGTTCACGACCGGTCTGCTGATCGGGATCGGTGAGACGCTGGAGGAGCGGGCGGACTCGATCTTCGCGCTGCGGAAGATCGCCCGGCAGTACAACGGGATCCAGGAAGTCATCATCCAGGGGTTCCGGGTGAAGCCGGACACGGCGATGCGCAACGACGCCGACGTACCGCTGGACGAGTGGCTGGCCGCGATCGCCGCCACCCGGGTCGTGCTCGGGCCGCGGGTCCGCGTGCAGGCGCCACCGAACCTGGTCGACCTGGCCGAGTGCCGGGCGCTGCTCGACGCGGGTGTCGACGACTTCGGCGGGGTGTCGCCGCTGACGCCGGACCACGTGAACCCGGAGCGTCCTTGGCCGCAGATCGACGACCTGGCGAAGGTGACGGCGGATGCCGGTTTCGTCTTGCGGGAAAGGCTGACCGCGCATCCGGAGTACCTGCGGGAGCCGTGGCTCGACCCTCGCCTGATCTCTCATGTCGAGGCTCTCGTCGACCCGGCGACTGGTCTGGCCAACGAGTCCGCTCTCCCGGTGGGCCTGCCGTGGCAGGAGCCGGACGGCGGGTGGGACAGCGTCGGGCGGACGGATCTGCACACCGCGATCGACACCGAGGGACGTCGTACCGAGACGCGGTCGGACTTCGACGCGGCGTACGGCGACTGGGACGTCCTCCGCGAGGACGTTGCTCACCGGTCGGCACCCGAGCGTGTCGAAGGTGACGTGAAGGCCGCGCTCGCGGCCGCCGAACGCGACCCGGCCGGGCTGTCGGACGCACAGGCCCTGACCTTGATGACGGCAACGGGTCCGGCATTGGACGCCTTGGCTGCCCTGGCGGATGAGTTGCGCAAGGCAACGGTCGGCGACGACGTGACCTACGTGGTGAACCGGAACATCAACTTCACCAACGTGTGTTACACCGGCTGCCGGTTCTGTGCGTTCGCCCAGCGGCGGACCGACGCCGACGCCTACTCACTGTCGATGGACGAGGTCGGCCAGCGCGCCGAGGAAGCCTGGGTGATCGGCGCGACCGAGGTCTGCATGCAGGGCGGTATCCACCCCGACCTACCGGGGACGGCGTACGCCGACCTGGTCCGCGCGGTCAAGGACCGGGTGCCGGACATGCACGTGCACGCGTACTCGCCGATGGAGATCGTCAACGGCTCCGTGCGGACCGGCCTGTCGATCGAGGACTTCCTGATCTCGGTGAAGGAGGCCGGGCTGGACAGCATCCCCGGCACCGCGGCGGAGATCCTGGACGACGATGTGCGCTGGATCCTCACCAAGGGGAAGTTGCCGACCGCATCGTGGATCGAGGTGATCACGACGGCGCACAAGGTCGGGCTGCCGTCGAGCTCGACGATGATGTACGGCCACGTGGACGCGCCGCACCACTGGGTCCAGCACCTGCGGACGATCGCCTCCGTCCAGGACCAGACCGGTGGCTTCACCGAGTTCGTGCTGCTGCCGTTCATCCACCAGAACTCGCCGATCTACCTGGCCGGCGTCGCCCGCCCCGGACCGACGTACGACGAGAACCGCGCGGTGCACGCGATGGCGCGGATCATGCTGCACGGGCGGATCGACAACATCCAGTGCTCGTGGGTGAAACTCGGCGTCGACGGCTGCGTCGCGGTCCTGAACGGCGGCGTCAACGACATCGGCGGGACGCTGATGGAGGAGACGATCAGCCGGATGGCCGGGTCAAAGCACGGCAGCCGCAAGTCGATCGCCGAACTCACCGCGATGGCCACCGCGGCTGGACGGCCGGCCCGCCAGCGGACGACGACGTACGGCGAGGTCCCGCAGCGCGCGGCCACCGAGCTCGAACTGGCCTGACAGACAGCGACTCCCCGATGTACTGGTCCCCAGCAGCACCAGTACATCGGGGAGTTCTCGGCGAAAGAAACGCCGGCCGTGCCGGGCGTCGGTCGCCACCTCACTGGCGACCGGCTGCCCTCGCGGCACGGCCGGCGTCCTGCTGTTTGCCCCGAGAGGGCAGTCGGCCCGAAGGAGGGCGGGCCCGGCGCCTCATTCCGAGACCGGCAGGGGAGGTACAGTCCGGTCGCGGACGGGAGTACGCCGGGAACCACCTGGAGCCTGTGTCAGCGACCCGTCCGCCGCCGACAGCAGAACGTTGTCATGGCCCGCGGTCCCCGGGAACTCCCCCGATCAAACATTTGCATTGCCTTTGAACAAGACAACTCTCTGTATAAGAACCTTCACTTTCCGTACGGATGTTGCCTTCTGCAACAACAAAGGTCGCGGCCGGCCCGCACCTCGGTAGGTGCGGACGGGCCGCGGCTGGGCTGTCAGGCGGCAGGAGCGGTACGGGTGGTTGTCGCCGCTCAGTACGGGTAGGTGTGGGCGCAACGAGAAGCTGCTCGGGCTGCGGGTCGTTCAGTACGGGTAGGTGTCGTCGCGGCGGGTCGGGTCGAGGTCCCAGAGGGAGAACTCGACGATCTTGTGGGACTCCTCGCCGCCGGCCGGGATCAGCCCGGTGGAGTCGTAGTCCTTGGACCCCAGCCCGTCGAGGTAGCAGAGCAGCTCGAACGCCGACTGCGCGTCCTCGATGTCGTCGATGACCTCGTCGTTCTGCGCCTCGTCCGCGCGGCTCCGCACGTACTGCACGAACGCCTCGGGGTCCGTCACCACGAAGTCGTACCGCGCCTGGTAGCTGACCCGGACACCGTCTTCCGGAAGCGTCTCCTCCAGCTCGTCGAGGTCGTCCACCCCCTCGGCGATCTCGCGGTAGTCCGCGGGATCGTCGAAGTCGTCCGGCCCGAGCGGGAGTCCGTCCAGCTCGTCGGGGTCGTAGGAGTCGATCCCGAGGAAGATGTCGCCCCAGCCCCGCTCGTGGACCGCGTCGGCAAGCGCCCGGGCCTGGACCCGGACGTTCTCGATCGCGCCGGTGGCGCGCAGGTCGTGCAGGTCCAGAGCGTCAGCCTGCTCCAGCAACACCCGGGCGAGTTCGCGGGCGGCCTCGGCGGCCGACGCGGGTTCGATCGGCTCACTCATGCTGCGACGGTACAACCATCGGCACCTCCACCGCCGAGCCCGGTACGCCGAACGCGTCGACGAGCTCGACCGCGACCGGCCGGACGGCCGCGCACAGCTCGTTCACCAGCGCCGTGATCGCCTTCGACCGGCCCGGCGAGAGCCGCCCGTGCTCCAGGTACCAGGCCCGCTCGGCCTCGATCGTCGCCAGCGCGTGCAAGTCGTAGACGTCCTTCAAGACGTCGCGAATCTCCTCCGGCGCCTCCGGTACAGCGGCCTGGAACGCCTCGAGAACGATCCGGTCCACGTGCGCCCGCCCGGCCGCGATGACATGGTCCTGGCACCGGTTGAACACCTCGAACGGCTCGTCGCCCGCGTCGATCCCCGCCTTCAACCGCCGAGCCACCCCGGACAGCATGTGCTCCTCCCGGAACCGAAGCAGCCCCGAGTGGTACGCGTCGTCCCGCAACCCGGCATCCGGATCGGCCGCGTCACTCCGATTCGGTACGGCGTCGCGCAACCGCTCGATCAACACCCGCAGGGCCGCCTTCTCGACCGCGATCTCCACAGCCTGCGCCGTGATGAACCGGGCCGTCCCGAGCGGATCCAGCTTCCCGAACGACTCCCGGTAGTCCGTCAGCAGACCCTTCGCCACCAACTGCAGCAGGACCGTGTTGTCCCCTTCGAAGGTGGTGAACACATCGGTGTCCGCCTTCAGCGTCGCCAACCGGTTCTCCGCCAGGTAACCGGCGCCGCCGCACGCCTCGCGGCACATCTGGATCGTCTCGGTCGCGTGCCAGGTCCCGAGCGCCTTTGTCCCGGCCGCTTGCGCCTCCAACGCCCGCCGGTCGTGCTCGCTGGTGCCGTCCTCGAACACCCGCACGAACTCGTCGACCAGCTCGCCCTGCGCGAAGTGCAACGCGTAGGTCCGCGCGAGCAACGGCAACAACCTCCGCTGATGCATCCGGTAGTCCAGCAGCAACGCCTCCTCCGCACTCCCCGGAGCGCCGAACTGCCGGCGCTGAGCCCCATACCGGATCGCGATGTCCAGGGCGACCTTGCTCGCGTTGATCGCCGCACCACCGACCGACACGCGCCCCTGCACCAACGTCCCGAGCATGGTGAAGAAGCGCCGGTCCGGATTCTCGATCTCACTGTGGTAGTTGCCATCAGCATCGACCTGCGCATACCGGTCCAGCAGCGCCTCCCGCGGCACCCGGACCTGGTCGAACACGATCCGCCCGTTGTCCACCCCGTTCAGCCCCAGCTTCGGGCCGCAGTCGGACAGCGTCACACCGGGCATCGCCGTACCGTCCTCGGCCCTGATCGGGACCAGCAGGCAGTGCACGCCGTGACTCTCACCGCCGACCACGAGCTGCGCGAACACCGCCGCCATCCGCCCGTGCCGCGCCGCGTTGCCGATGTAGTCCTTCCGCGCCGCCGCGGTCGGCGTGTGCACGACGAACTCCCCCGTCGAGTCGTCGTACGTCGCCGTCGTGCCGAGAGCCTGCACGTTCGACCCGTGGCCGGTCTCCGTCATCGCGAAGCAGCCGAGCAGCCGGCCACCGACCGCGTCGGCGAGATACCGCTCGTGGTGCTTCTCCGTCCCGAGATGCAGGATCGCGCCGGCGAACAGGCCGAACTGCACCCCCGCCTTCACCATCAGCGAGAGGTCCCCGAAGGCGAGCATCTCGAACCCGGCGATGAACCCGCCGAGATCGCCCGCACCGCCGTACTCCTTCGGGAAGCCGCGCGCCGGGTGCCCCTCGGCCGTGATCTGCTGCAGCAGCTCGAGCACCTTGTCGCGATACTCGTCCCGCGGCAGGCGCACGGCCAGGTCGAACAGCTCAGGCTCCGCCGCCAGCCCAGCGCGCACGACGTCGCGCGCCACCTTGTGCGGCCCGTCCAGGTAGTCCCGCATCCCCGATGTCCTCATGCCTTTGACTTATGCGGATTCGCGGACACTTTCCGTGACCACTCGATGACTGTGGAAAACTCCAGTCGCAATCCGCATCTGCGGCACTATGCTGTCTTTCGTGCCGAACTTGCGGATCAGCGAGGCGGCGGCTCTCCTCGGGGTCAGCGACGATACGGTCCGTCGCTGGATCGACCAGGGCCGGTTGCCGTCAGTCCAGGACCACGGCCGGATGGCGATCGACGGGCAAGCGCTCGCCGCCTTCGCCCAGGAGCTGGCGGAGTCGCCGGAGCCGGGGAACACGACGGCCGCCTCGGCCCGCAACCGCATGCGCGGGATCGTCACGCGGGTGCTCAAGGACGGTGTGATGGCCCAGGTCGAGATGCAGGCCGGGCCGTTCCGCGTCGTGTCGCTGATGAGTCGCGAGGCCGCCGACGAGCTCGGTCTCGAGCCCGGTGTGGTCGCCGTCGCCTCGATCAAGTCCACTCATGTCGTCGTCGAGATCCCGGAGGCCTGATGTTCCGTCGTACCGCGCTCGCCGCGCTCGCCGCCGTCGGCGCGCTCACCTTCGCCGGCTGCGGTGACGACAGCCCGGCCGCGTCGTCCTCGCCTTCGGGCAGCAGTAGTACGCCGGCGCTGTCCGGGACCGTCACCGTGTTCGCGGCGGCCTCGCTGACCGGGTCGTTCACCCAACTGGGCAAGGACTTCGAGGCCGCCCACCCCGGGGTGAAGGTGACCTTCAACTTCGCCGGGAGCTCGGCGCTGGCGCAGCAGATCAACCAGGGCGCGCCCGCGGACGTGTTCGCCTCGGCGGCACCGAAGAACATGGACCAGGCGACGGACAAGAACACTCCGACGACGTTCGTGCAGAACACGCTGGAGATCGCCGTACCGAAGGGGAACCCGGCCAAGATCACCGGGCTGCAGGACTTCGCCGACAAGGACAAGAAGATCGCGCTCTGCGCCGTGCAGGTGCCGTGCGGCGCGGCGGCCGACAAGGTGTTCAAGGCGGTCGGGATCACGCCGCAGCCGGACAGCCTCGAGCAGGACGTGAAGGCCGCGCTGACCAAGGTCAGCCTCGGTGAGGTCGACGCCGCGCTCGTGTACAAGACCGACGTACTGGCGGCCAAGGACAAGGTCGAGGGCATCGAGTTCCCCGAAGCGGACAAGGCGATCAACGAGTACCCGATCGCGACGCTGACGAACGCCCCCAACCCGGATGGCGCGAAGGCGTTCGTCGACTACGTCCTGTCCGACAAGGGCAAGGCCGTTCTGAGCGCCGCCGGGTTCGACGCGCCGAAGTCATAGTAGTTTCGACGCACTGTGAGCCGTCGTAGCAGGAGCACCAGTGGGCAGCTGCCCCTCGTGCTCCTGCTGCCCGCTCTGCTCGGACTGGCGTTCCTGCTCGTCCCGCTGATCGGTCTGCTCGCCAAGGCACCTTGGTCGTCGCTGCCGAGCCATCTGTACAGTGCGGACGTCTGGACCGCTCTGAGGCTCTCTCTCGTGTGCGCAACGTCTGCCATGGTGATCTGCCTGATTCTGGGGATCCCACTGGCGTGGGTGCTCGCCCGGGGTGCGCTGCCGGGTCGCGGGCTCATCCGGGCTCTCGTGACGGTCCCACTGGTATTGCCGCCGGTTGTCGGTGGCGTCGCGCTGCTGCTGGTGCTCGGTCGACGCGGACTGGTCGGTGAGTACCTCGATCTGTGGTTCGGCATCTCCTTGCCGTTCACAACTGCCGGAGTGATCGTGGCAGAGGCGTTTGTTGCCATGCCGTTCCTGGTCATCTCCGTGGAGGGCGCACTGCGAGCTGCGGACCCTCGGTATGAGGAGGCGGCCGCAACACTTGGCGCAGGTCGCTGGCTGACCTTTCGACGCGTGACACTACCGTCGATCGCGCCAGGGGTCGTGGCAGGCGCCGTACTGTGCTGGGCTCGCGCACTGGGTGAGTTCGGCGCCACCATCACGTTCGCCGGGAACCTGCCCGGCCGTACGACGACCATGCCGCTCGCGGTGTATCTCGCGTTGGAGACCGACCCGGATGTGGCCGTCGTACTGAGCCTCGTGCTTCTCCTCGTGTCTGTCGTCGTACTGGCGTCTCTGCGCGAGCGCTGGATCAGTGGGCTCCGATGACTCTGTACGCCGATGTGCGAGTGACCCGTGGATCCTTCGACCTCGCGCTGGACCTGGTTGTCGAGCCGGGCGAGGTCGTGGCGCTGCTCGGACCCAACGGCGCCGGCAAAACCACCGCACTGCGGGCCATCGCCGGTCTACTGCCTCTGGGTGACGGCCGCATCGCTCTCGACTCCGAGGTGTGGGACGAGCCCCCACGCACCTTCCGTACGCCGGACCGCCGGCCGATCGGCGTGGTCTTCCAGGACTACCTGCTCTTCGACCACCTCAACTGCCTGGAGAACGTCGCCTTCGGCCTCCGCGCCCGCGGCGTCGACAAACACACCGCCCGAACCGAGGCCGCGCGCTGGCTCGACACCGTCGGGTTGTCGTCGTACGCGCGTACCCGCCCGCGCTCCCTGTCCGGCGGCCAAGCCCAACGAGTAGCCCTGGCCCGGGCCTTGGCCACAGACCCCGAACTCTTGTTGCTGGACGAGCCACTCGCCGCCCTGGACGCCAGTACGACGCTCCACGTCCGCGCCGAACTCGGCCAGCACCTCGCCCGCTACGAGGGCCGCACGCTCCTCATCACTCACGACCCCCTCGACGCCATGGTCCTCGCCGACCGCCTAGTCATCGTCGAAAACGGCCGAGTAGTCCAAGAAGGCCGCCCCACCGACATAGCCCGCCGCCCCCGCACCGACTACGTAGCCCAACTAGTAGGCCTGAACCTCTACCGAGGCACCGCCACCGGCACCACAGTCCGCCTAGCCCCCGACCCCACCACGGTCAGGCACCCCACCGACCACACCACGGTCGGGCCGACCACCGACCCCACCACCGTCAGGCCGCCCGCCGACACGGTCAGGCGCCCCACCGACACTGAGATCACGGCCAGGCCGCCCGCCGACGAGACCACAGTCGGGTTCGCCACCGGTCGCTCCATCCGCGCTTCAGCATCCGGCGGCACCATCACCCTCGCCGAACCGGCGCAGGGCGAGGTCCACGTCGCCTTCCCACCAACCGCCGTCAGCCTCTACCTCTCACCACCATCCGGCAGCCCCCGCAACACCTGGCCCGCCACAGTCACCGGCATAGAACAACACGCCCACACAGTCAGAGTCCGCCTCGACGCCACCCCCACCGGCCCCGCAGTCCTCCTAGCCGACATAACCCCCGCCGCCGTAGCCGACCTCCACCTAACCCCCGGCCAACCCCTCCACGCGACCTTGAAGGCCACCGAAATCCACACCTACCCGGTCTGACGGTTCCTTCCCACGCGCGCTACGCGGCCACTCCTCCGTCACACCCGCTACGCGCGCTCCCACCCACCCGAACATCTGCGGGCTACCGCCCGCACCTGCGCGCTCCTACGTCGCACGCGATCGAGTACCCAGGGCGACCCCATCCCTGAATCTGCCCGCTACCGATGCCACCTGTGGCCTCTATCGAAGACTGAGCATTCGTCAGACTCCACCGGTCAGACCTCGTTGCTTGAAGGCAGAACAGGGGTCGGCCGGTCAGGAGTCGCGATTCGTCGGCAATGCCCTTGTCTCGACAAGGGCATCTAGGAGGTCATCGTGAGTTATGCCCAACTCCTCGACGATCCGAACGACAACTTCCGTCCAGAGCTGTGGGACGAGAGTCTCCCTCATTTCGAGCGCTAGCTCGACGGCAGCCGCCTCGACGACACCGCTGGAGACCCGCTGACCTGCCGCACCTCCGCGTTTGGGCAGTCGGCTCGTGGATTCGAGCGGGCCTGTTCCGTCGTGAAGCGCCGTCGTCACTGTTGAGCGAAGGGGCTCCTCCGCAGGCTGTCGCGGCGGCTGCGGAGCATCTTGGTTGCCTAATGCATCCTTTAGCGTGTCAACAGCTGGAGCCCCGCCCTCAAGGCCCAGCTCAAGCATCTGCTGGCTGTACGTCACTGTCAGGTACTTGGTTGCGCGAGTGAGCGCGATGTAGAGGTGCCGTAGACCGATCCGACCCGTACCTGCGATGGAGGACGGCTCTACGACGACCACCGCGTCGAATTCAAGGCCCTTCGACTGTTCTGCGGTCATGAGATTGATCGAGCTGCCAATGCGGCCTGTCGACGCGTCGTCGAAGGTCACGCCCTGAGCGTGGAGCGACGCTGCGAGGCTCTGATGGTCGGCCGCCGCGCAAACGATCCCGACGAAGCGTCCTTTGCCGGCGTGAGCTTGCGCTGAGGTGATGGCCCTGCTGATTAGGTCCTCGTGATGGACATCGAGAATCTCCGGATCGGCCGGACCTTGCCGCACGACGGTCGGCGGCGCAACCTGTGGAGCCGCAGTGGGAAGCAGCTTGGCTGCGAAGTCGAAGATCTGCCGCGGAACACGATATCCGAGCTCGAGCTCCTTCATAGCTGAGTCGCATTGAAGCGCCAACGAATCGATCACGTCATCCCAGCTCTCCCTTGACCAGGGACCAGTGGACTGAGCAATGTCTCCCACGATCGTGTATGAGCCTGTACGCGACCGCCTCCTGAGTGACCTCAGTTGCATCGGAGACATGTCCTGCGCTTCGTCCACAACGATGTGAGGGAACGTGGCGACACCACCACGGATCAGTGCCTCGGCCTCATCGAGCAACGCCACGTCACTATCGGTCCACGTCTCGCTGGCCAGCCTTGCCGCTGACTGACGGTAGAGGCGACGGATGTCTCCTGCAGTGAAGTCGTCACCGGCCGCATCGCCGAGCCGGTCTCGGGACCCAAGGAGATCCTGAAGGAACTGCTGCGGTGACAGCTGCGGCCAGATCCGCTCAAGTGCGGCATCAACCGCGGGTTGGTCGACCTCGACACTGGCCAAGGTCGAACCTGCTGGTGTTCGGTCGATCTGATATTTCTCGATCTCAGTGACGAGCCAACTACGCATCGCCTGGCGCCCCGCGTTGTAGGTGGTGGCCGCGCGATACTCCTCCAACCGAGCTTCGATTTGAGCCCGTGAGAGACGCAGTGCGTTCTGCCCTTGCCCGATAACGAGTTCGGAGTCACGCTCGGGAAAGCGAACGCGCTGGCGGAGAGCCGAGCTGAGAAGGTTGGCCATTGCGGCGCTGCCCTTCAGACGCGCGGTCTCCAGCAACTCCTCGCGGCCATCGCTGCGTTGTGGCCCTAGAGTCTTCACACTGCGCTGCTCTACATCGGCGTCACCGAGCCCTGGCAGCACCTTCTTGATGTAGTTCGAGAAGGTGTCGCTCGGACCGACAACCAGCACGTCCCCCAGTCCGAGCTGCTCTCGGTGATTGAACAGAAGCCACGAGACTCGATGCAGCGCCACCGCAGTCTTGCCCGTCCCTGGGCCACCCTGGATCACAAGAAGGCGGTCGAGCGGGTAGCTGATCAGCTCGTGCTGAGAGGCATGAATTGTCTGGACGATGTCCTGCATCTCGCCAGACCGACTCTTGTCGAGTTCGGCCAGGAGAGTGTCATTAACGCCAAGCCGCTCGTCTTGAGTAAGTTCGGCGACTCGCGATGCAAGGTCGGCCAGGACGAGGTCCTCGAAGGACTCAATCGTGTTCTTCGTCGTCTGAAACTTGCGAACCCGGTCCACTCCATGGGACTTTGGATCGTCGCTCGGTAGAACGGATCAGCCACCGGAGACTTCCAGCTGACCACCAACTTCTCGCGATCGACGTCACTGATCGGGTGGCGTCCGACGTAATAGACCTCGTCGTCCATGTCGAGCCGCCCAATTGCGACGGCCTCATCCGGCGCACCGAGCGCGTCTGCGTACTCCTGTGCCTTCCTCGCGACCCTTTGGCGAGTCCCCCGGTCGCTGGTGGCCGCGCCCTGGGCTCGTCCCAGTGTGGCGCGCGAGTCTTCTCGCGCCTGCCACGCCCGATCGAAGTAGTCCTGTTCAGCCTGTCGTTCGGCCTCGATGCTGGTCACTCAGTTCCCCCCTGATCGACCTCTGAGGCATAGAAGGTACCTGCGATGTCGCCAGCTGGCCATCAGGTGGGGACTCGAGGGGTCGTCCGACTGTTGATGCAGCGCCAGCGAATCGCCTCGCACCGCGATGACGCGGGTCGGACGCGGACAACTGCTTAGACCCGTGCGGCAGATGCGCTAGGCAAGCGCATGGATCGCGGCGAGTTGGAGGATTGCGGCGCCGGCGGCTTGCATTGGTTTGTGGTGGGTGAAGGTGTTGATTGTGTCGGCGGTGAAGGGTTGGGGGGTGAGGATCCGGCCTTCGGTGTTGGCTGCGGTGAGGTTGGTGAAGAGGGTGTCGAAGATGTCGGAGTCGATGACTAAAACCGTTAGTAGGTCGGTGGCGAAGGTTAGGGGGTCTACGCCTAGGCCTACGCAGTACGCACTGGCTGCGCCGGTGGAGAGGGCGGTTGTCAGGTGGGTGGCGAAGGGCCAGGTGTTGTAGTTGATGGGGGCGGTGTCGCTGCCGTGGTCTTCGGACTCGCCTAGTAGTTCTTCGGCCAGTTCGCGGGTGAGGTTTCGCCAGAGGGAGAAGTCGTTGAGTTCGTTCCAGGACGGGTCCGCGCTGGGTTGGAAGATGCCGGAGGGCACTACCTGGTAGAGGCCTCCGGCGTGGGCGACCTTGACGGGGTCGCGCCAGTGGAGGAAGAAGGTGGGGGCCTCGTCCCGGCGGATGGTCAGGGTGCTGATCGCGAGGTTGATCGGTCGGCGGGCCGGGTCGCAGGGGTTGGAGATTGCGTTGCGCAAGCTCGTCGACGTCGCCAGGCCGAGTCGGTGGGCGGCGTATTCGTGGGCGGAGGCTTCGCCGGTGTTGAGGCTGTCGAAGTAGGTGCCTCGGCCGAGTCGGAGGAAGGGCTGCTGGGCGGTTAGGTCCGCGGCCAGGAGTCTGTAAGTGGGGCGGTTCTCGAAGACGGCCGGTGGAGCCAGGGCGGCGATGGCGTCGGCGTAGGTGGCGTAGTGGGTGCCGTCTGGTTTTGACGGGAGAGTGGCCGGGTCGGGGCCGGTTACGCCGTGGAAGTCGGCGTCGGGGTCGTAGTCCAGGTGGATCGAGGTCAACGGGATCGGGTGGGGTGGGATCCAGGACTTGGGTGCGAGTAGTGGGGTGCCGGCTACGTGGAGGTCCGCGGGATAGTTGGCGGCGGCTTCGACTGCCCATTGGTAGCGGTGCTGTTGGAGTTGGCGGCGTACCTCTAGCCATTGCTCGGTCATGACTGCGGGAACGCTAGTACGTGGAGGAGGCCGACCAGGGACGCGGCGCCGATGATCTCGCCGGATCGGATTCGAGCATCCAACGAATCCAACGGGAGCCAGGCGATGCGGGCTGCCTCGTTGATGTCGGGGGGATCGCCGATGTGGTCGGCGCCGTGGGAGATGAAGAGGAGGTTCTCGGCGTCGGTCGTACCTACTGAGGGTTGGAGAGCGACGAGCGGCTTGACGTTGCGGGGCCGCCAGCCGGTTTCCTCTTCGACCTCGCGGGCCGCGGTGACGGCCGGGTCCTCGTCGGGGTCGACGTAGCCGCCGGGGAGTTCCCAGACCCAGCGGTCGACGACGAAGCGGTGGCGCCACATCATCAGGACGTGGTCGCGGGCGTCGTCGAGGACGACCATCATGGCGGCCTTCGGCATGCGCAGGACGTACTGCTCGAACCGGACGCCGTCAGGCAGTTCGACCGACGCGATGCTCAGGCGGAGGCGGCGGGTGTCGTCGATCAGGCGTTCGTCGTGGATCTTCCACACTGTGCTCTCGGACTCGGCGGTCACGGGTTGACAGTAGCGGGCACGACTGATGGTCGGGGAAGTTACGGGCCGTGACAGCACTGTCGCGGATTGACATGTTGTTACGGGCCGATTCGCGCTCGAAGTACGCTGAGAAGTAACGAAGAGTGTTTAGTTACTCACTCGTAGTGTGTGGGTTCTTCACATGAGAGTGATGACATCGTGCACTACGCCTCGCCTGGTCGGGGTGCCCAAGATGTGCGGGGCACCACGGAAAGGGGGGTCGGACAGTCATGCACGAGAGTTACGAGTTCTACTGCCTTGCGGATCGGCGGTTCTACGAGACGCCGGCCAATCGTGGTGCCCAGCATCCGGATTTCGGGATCTGCGCGCGGGCGGTTCCGGACGGGTGGCGGCAGGTGCCGGGGGAAACCTGGATGCACTACGCGCCGGCGAACCTCCGGCTGCCGCAGCAGGGCTGGAAGATTCACGTCTCGGCCAGGCTGAGTGACGTCGAGCGGACGCTCGAGGCCGTGTGGGAGTACTGCGTGCCGCGCGGGATCGCGTTCAAGTTCCTGCGCAACGAGCCCGTGCTGGTGATGGTCAACTCGAAGGCCGCTCCCCGTGGGTCGAGCGGCAAGCTCGTGACGATCTACCCGACCGACGACGCGCAGTGCGAGCTGATCCTCAAGGAGCTCGACGAGATCCTCCACGGCGTCCAGGGGCCGTACATCCTGAGCGACCTGCGCTACGGCGAAGGCCCGCTCTTCGTCCGGTACGGCGCCTTCGTGAGCAGGCACTGCCTGTCGCCGACCGGCGAGCGGGTGCTGGCCATCGAGGACGACCAGGGCCGGCTCGTGCCGGACCATCGCGGTCCCACGTTCGCAACGCCGCCGTGGGTCGCGATGCCCGACTTCCTGAAGCCGCACCTCGACGCCCGCAACGCGGTCACCACCAACGACCTCGCGTACACGATCGACGGCGTCATCCAGTTCTCCAACGGCGGCGGTGTGTACGTCGGTCACCACAACGAGACCGGTGACCGCGTCGTCCTCAAGGAAGGACGCCCGTACGCCGGTCTCGACCTGGCCGGCCGGGACGCGGTCGCCCGGATCGCACACGAGAAGGACATCCTCGATCAGCTCGACGGCCTGGACGTCGTCCCGAAGACGCACGACTTCCTGCAGCTGGGTGAGCATCACTTCCTGGTCCAGGAGCACATCGACTCGGTCTCGCTGCAACGCGAGCTCGTACGGCGATATCCGCTGACCCACCCGGATGCGACGGAGGCCGACAAGGCCGAGTACGCCGAGTGGGCCACCGCGATGATCACCAAGGTCGCCGAGGCGGTCGGTCAGCTCCATGACCGCGGTGTCGTGTTCTGCGACCTGCATCCGGACAACGTCCTGCTCGACGTCGACGGCCGGCTGACCCTGATCGACTTCGAGGTGGCGACCAGGGCCGAGGACAAGGCCCGTTCGACCCTCGCGCACCCGGGGTACGCGGCGCCGCCGGACCGGCAAGGCGTCGACGTCGACCGGTACGCGCTGGCCTGCATCGCCTTGGGTGTCTACGCACCGCAGGCCACGATCCTGCTGAACATGCACCCCGGCAAGGCGTTCCAGCTCGCCGACATGATCACCGAGACCTTCCCGGTGCCCAGGGCAACGATCGAGGAAGCGGTCCGGACGATCGCCGGCTCAGCGACCCACGACCCGGAGATGGTCGATCTCGCGCTGCCCGGCGAAGCCGAATGGCCCGAAGTCCGAGACGCACTGACCCGAGCCATCGCCGCCAGTGCGACACCCGAGCGCACCGACAGGCTGTTCCCCGGCGACATCGCGCAGTTCCGCGACGGCGGCGGAATCGACCTCGCCACCGGCGCCGCGGGCGTCCTCTACGCTCTCGCGAAGACCGGCGCCGGACGATTCCCGGAGTACGACGACTGGCTGCGCAAGCGGGCCGTGGACACGGAGACCGGCCCCGGCCTGTACGACGGCCTCCACGGTGTCGCGCACGTGCTCGACGAGCTCGGGCACCGCCAGGACGCGCTGGACCTGGTCGACCGTACGCTCGTCGACGACTGGAGCTCCCGCGAGCTCGGGCTGCACTCCGGCCTCGCCGGCATCGGTCTGAACCTGCTGCATTTCGATACCGAGCCGAGCCTGCGGGCGAAGGCGGTCCGGGTGCTCGATCTGGTCGCCGACCGGCTCGGCGACGTCAACGACGTACCCGAGATCAGTGGCGGTCAGCACGCGCGGGCCGGGCTGATGTACGGATCGTCGGGGCCGGCGCTGTTGTTCCTGGAAGCGTTCGAGCGGCTCGGCGACACCGGCTTGCTGGATCTGGCCGAGATCGCCATCAGGCAAGACCTCAAGCGCTCCGTCCTCACCGACGACGGCATGCGTCAGGTGAACCAGGGCTGGCGGACGTTGCCGTATCTCGAAGAAGGTTCGGCCGGGGTCGCGCTGGTGCTCGAGCGGTACCTGCGCCACCGGCCGTCGGACGAGCTCACCACGACCCTCGACGAGCTCAAGCGGGTCACACACTGCTCCTACTACGTCCAGCCCGGCCTGTTCATGGGTCGCGCCGGTCTGCTCCTCACCGCCGCCGCACTCGGCGAGGAGCAGTCGACGGTCGACGACCTGGTGTACGGACTCGGCTGGCACGCGATGCCCTTCGAAGGTGGTCTCGCGTACCCGGGCAACCAGTTGCTCCGTCTCTCGATGGACCTGGCGACCGGATCGGCCGGCGTCCTGCTGGCTCTGGGTACGGCGCTGCACGACGCGCCGGTGTCCCTCCCGTTCCTCGGACCTCCCCAGTGGTCCGAGTCCCCATCCCGACGAATCGCACCGAAGGAGGTGTAAACATGGCACTTCTCGACCTTCAGGGTCTCGAGACCCCGGGTTACGGCCACGGCGGCCACCACCACGGCGGCTCCACGCTGACCGTGCTGGGCTGCGCGTCGCAGACCCCGAGCAACCTGAGCCTCCTGCTCTGCCACTGATGGGCACCTGGATCGCCAGGTTTCTGAGGCCCTGGGTGGGCGGCATACCCGCCCAGGGCCGACCTGCATCCAGGCTCCCGACGCACCCGGTGACCGACTCGCCTCGGTCGCCGGCGGTGAGAGGCCGACCTGCTTGCCCCGCTGGTTGGCGGTCCAGGCCGGCACGACATCAGGAAATCCGGGTAGCCCCGGGCCCGGGTGGTCGTTGATTGGTCAGGACGGAAGAGAGGGGTGAGGGATTCCGTGCAGACTTATCCATGCGCCGAGCGGCTTCCGCTCGTGGAGCAGGTGCACGGTTGTGCCGTTGCGGATCCGTACCGGTGGCTCGAGGATGCCTCAGCCGCTGCGACCGTGCGGTGGCTGGGCGACCAGGACGAGCTCTGGCTGGAGTACGCCGGCTCGTTGCCGAGCCGTTTCCGCCTGCGCAACAGGGTGCGGGAGCTGTCGAGCGTCGACAGCGTGTCCGCCCCCGTGTGGCGCGGCGAGCGGTGCTTCATGGTCCGCCGGGACGCGGGTCAGCAGCACTCGGTCATGTACGTCGACGACACGCCGCTGCTCGATCCGAAGCAGCTCGACCCGAGCGGTCTGACCACGCTCGACGGGTGGCAGCCGTCTCCGGACGGCAGCAAACTCGCCTACCAGCTCTCGCGAGGTGGGGACGAGCAAGCGATCCTGTCCGTCGTCGACGTCGCCACCGGGCAAATCGTCGACGGGCCGATCGACGGGTGCCGCTACTCCCCTGTCGCATGGCTTCCCGACGGGAGGTCCTTTTTCTACGTGCGTTTCCGTCAGGTGAGGCGCCGCCAAGTCGGTGTCCCTGACGACACCACGATCTTCGCCGACGAGGCGTCGTACGGGCTCGAGATCAGCGCTGATGGGCGGTGGCTGACGATCTCGGCGGTGCGCGGTACGGCGAACGACCTCTGGCTGGCTGATCTGTCCACAGATGAGCCGCCGGTGCCGGTGCAGCAGGGCGTCGACGCGACTACTGTGATGACGGTCGGTCGGGACGGGCGGCTGTACGTCGTCACCACGCGGGACGCGCCCACGGGCCGGATCTGTGTCGGGGATCCCGCGGATCCGACGGTCTGGCGGGATTACCTCGTGCCGGACGCGCCGCTGACCGGCCTGGCCATCCTCGACGACGTGGTCCTGGTCGCGACGGCCGCCGAGATCACCGTCCACGATCGTGAGACCGGGCGCCGCCGCGGCGAGGTCGACCTGCCGGGTGCGGGTTCGATCGGCTCGCTCCGCGCCGGTGGTGGGACGCAGGCCTGGTTCACGTACACCGACAGCGTCACGCCACCGACGGTCTACTGCTACGACGCCGAGACCGGGCGTACGACGCCCTGGTCGCAGGTCGCATCCACAAAGATACAAGCAGAGACGCACACCCTGACCTACGTCTCCCCCGACGGCAGCGAGCTCGAACTCCGGGCGATCACGACGCCCGGTCTTGAGGGACCACGGCCGACGATCCTTTACGGGTACGGCGGGTTCGGGCAGACACTGACGCCGACGTACTCGGCGTTCGCGCTGGCCTGGGTCGAGGCCGGCGGAGTGTTCGTCACCGCGCACGTCCGCGGCGGTGGTGAGCGCGGCACCGCATCCCACCATGCGGGGATGCGGCACAACAAACAGCAGGTCTTCGACGACTTCATCGCCGCGGCCGAGCACCT
Source organism: Kribbella sp. NPDC048837 (assembly GCF_055586945.1). Classification (NCBI taxonomy): domain Bacteria; kingdom Bacillati; phylum Actinomycetota; class Actinomycetes; order Propionibacteriales; family Kribbellaceae; genus Kribbella; species Kribbella sp. NPDC048837. Next base: position 427,959 of record NZ_JBVJHF010000007.1, on the reverse strand, counting down.
GATCGCCGAAGGCTGGACCACGCCGGATCAGCTCGCACTCTGCGGCGAATCGAACGGCGGTCTGCTCGTCGCCGCGGCAGTCACCCAGCGACCGGAGTTGTTCGCGGCCGCCGTCTGCTCGGCGCCGTTGACCGACATGGCCCGGTACGAGTTGTCGGGCCTCGGTGAGCGCTGGGTGCCGGAGTTCGGGTCCGTCAAGGATCCCGACGACTTCCGGAACCTCCTGTCGTACTCGCCGTACCATCGCGTCGCCGAAGGCGTGAAGTATCCAGCCGTGCTGTTCACCGTCTTCGGGAACGACACACGCGTGGATCCCTTGCATGCAAGGAAGATGTGCGCCGCGCTCCAGCATTCCACCGACAGCGACAAGCCGGTGTTGCTGCGACTGCAAGAAGACGCCGGGCACGCGACCGGTGGAATCAGTCTGGCTGCAGACATGCTGGCGTTCCTCGCCGATCAGACCGGGTCGGCGTCATGATCACCTTCAAGGACGTCGCCAAGCGCGGTCGCGGCTGGTTGCCGCTGATCGGTCTCAACGCGCTGATCGGCAGCGGCGTCACCCTCGCGCTCCCGGCGATCCTCGGACGCTCGGTCGACTCGATCGTGGCCGGCACCGGCTACACCCGCTGGCTGATCGCGGCCGCCGTACTGATCGCGCTGGGGATCGCGGCGAGCATCGTCGACGCGTTCGCCGGCGCGGCCTGTGTCGCCGAGACCACCGCCTGGCTGCGCCATCGCCTGGTCAAGCAGGTCGTTCACGGCGGCCCCGAGGGCTCTCGCGACTTCGAGACCGGCGACCTCGTCACCAGGGTTTCCGCGAACGCCACCGACGCCGCCCAAGCCGGTCCAGCGGCGGTGACCGCGGTCGCCGCGATTGCTCCGCCGGTCGGCAGCCTCGTCCTGCTCGCGCTCATCGACCCGTGGCTCGCCGCAGCGTTCTTCGGCGGGGTGCTGCTCGTGATCGTGGTCCTGTGGACCTTCGCGAAACGGACGGCCGGCGTCAGCCTCGCCTACCAGGAGACCCAGGGCCGGATCGCCGCACTGCTGTCCGAATCGCTGACCGGCATCCGCACCATCACCGCCGCGGGCACGACGGACCGCGAGGAGCGCCGCATCCTCGGACTCCTCCCCGAGCTCCACAAACACGGCGTCGTCACCTGGCGCATCCTGGCCCGCTCCGGCGCCCAAGCCGCAGTCGTCGGCCCGCTCGTGCTCGTCGCCGTGCTGGCCGTCGGCGGCCTCCAACTCGTCTCCGGCCGGATCACCGCGGGCGAGCTGTTCGCCGCTTCGCAGTACGCCGTGCTCGGCGCCGGCCTCGGCAACCTGACCGGCATCCTCGGGGAGATCGCCCGTGCGAAGGCCGGGGTCCACCGTGCCGCCGAGGTGCTGGCGATCGACTCGATCGCGCACGGCACGCTGCCGATCCCGGCCGGTCCCGGTCAGTTGACGTTCGACGGTGTCAGCGTCGTCGCCGGCGGGAATCTCCTGCTGGACAACGTGAATCTCGACCTCCCTGGCGGCGCGACCGTCGCAGTCGTCGGGGCGAGTGGCGCCGGGAAGTCGGTGCTCGCCGCGATCGCGGCGAGGCTGCGCGATCCGTCGACCGGTCAGGTGTCGCTGGACGGCGTACCGCTGCAGGCCGTCAGCCGGCGGGCGCTGCGCAGTGCGGTCGGGTGCGCGTTCGAGCGCCCACAGCTGGTCGGGCGGACGATCGGCGAAGCGATCGCCCCGGACGCGATCAGCCCGATCCGGACGCTCGCCGCCGCGCGCGCCACGCACGCCCACGACTTCGTCAGCCGACTGCCGGACGGCTACTTCACGTCGTTGCGCAGGGCACCGATGTCCGGTGGTGAACGGCAGCGCCTCGGCCTGGCCCGGGCCTGGTCGGCGAGCCGCCTGCTCGTGCTCGACGACGCGACCTCGAGCCTCGACACCGCCACCGAGCGGCAGATCAGCCGCACCCTGACCGAGGACCGGCACCACCGCACCCGCCTGATCGTCACCCACCGCCCGGCGACCGCGGCCCGCGCCGACCTGGTCGTCTGGCTCGACCGCGGCCAGGTCCGCGCCGTCGCCCCGCACGCCGACCTGTGGCACCACACGTCGTACCGAGAAGTCTTTGGATGAAACGAGAGCTCGCGTACGGCGCCGCGGCGCTGAGGAAACGCGCCACGGTCAGACTGGTCGCGTGGTCGGTGCCGGAGATTCTGCCGACGGCGATCTACGGCGTCGCGGTCGCGCGAGCGACGGACAGTTTTCTCGGCGGGCACTCCTGGCAGGGCATCGCGTGGCTCGGCGGGCTGGTGGCGACCGCGTGTCTGGGCGCGGCCGGTGCTCGGCAGGTCTACGGGAGGCTCGGCGATCTGGTCGAGCCCCTGCGCGACGATCTGGTACGGCGGGTTGTCGGCGGCGCACTGCGGTCCGGGGACGACAGTGCCGTGGCGAGGTTGAACCGGCAGGTGGAGATCGTTCGGGACACGTTCGCCGGGCTGGTTCTGGTGCTGCGGAGCTTCGCGGTCACGTTGTTCGGCGTACTGACCGGGTTGTTGTCACTGGCTCCGATTGTTGCGATGTTCGTCGTACCGCCGTTCCTGCTCGGGTTCGCGTTGTCGCTGACGGTGCTGGGGATGGCGGCGGATCGGGTTCGGGCGTCGTTGCAGGCGGACGAGGAGCTCGCGGCCACGGCGGGGATGGTGTTCGGCGGGGTGCGGGACATCACGGCGGCCGGGACGGAGGAGTTCGCCGGGCAGTTGGTCGGTGCGCCGATCGAGGCACACGCGTCGGCGGAGCGAGCCTTGGCCAAGGTCGGGGCTTTGCGGACGTTGTGCTTCGCGGTCGGCGGATGGTTGCCGTTGCTGATCCTGCTGGCGGCGGGGCCGTGGCTCGTCGGGCGTGGGGTCGGCACCGGCACGCTGCTGGGTGGATTGACGTATGTGCTGATCGGGTTGCAGCCGGCGCTGAATACAGTGATGAGCGCGCTGGGTGACAGTGGTCTGCGGTACGTGATCACGCTCGGACGGATCCTGGACACCTCGACACCGGTGAAGCAGCCGAGGCGGGCAGACCGGCCCACCGGCTTCACCGTCCACCTGCGTGGACTGACCTTCGCCTACGGTCCGAGCGCCGAACCCGTGCTGGACAAGCTCGAGCTCACCATCCCCGAGGGCGAGCACCTGGCGGTCGTCGGGCCGAGCGGGATCGGGAAGTCCACGCTCGCCGGACTGGTGTGCGGAATGCTCAGGCCCACGGGCGGGAAGCTGCTGCTGGGCGGCGTACCTCCGGCCGCGGTGACGGCGGAGCGGCTGGCGGCGACGCGGGTGCTGATCCCGCAGGAGGCGTACGTCTTCAGCGGCTCGGTGCTCGACAACCTGATCTATTTGTTGCCGTCAGCAACCGCTGGCCAGGTCGCCGCGGCGGTGGAGGCGGTCGGGGCAAGCAACCTGATCGAGCGGATCGGTGGACTGACGGCCGAGGTCAAGCCGGGTGAGCTGTCGGCCGGGGAGAAGCAGTTGCTCGCACTGGTCCGTGCGTACCTGTCACCGGCGCCGCTCGTCGTCCTCGACGAGGCCACCTGCTTTCTCGATCCCGAAGCCGAGCGTCAGGCGGAGGAGGCGTTCGCGAAGCGCGACGGCACGCTCATCGTCATCGCGCACCGGATCAGCTCGGCGCTGCGCGCGCGGCGGATCCTGGTCCTCGACGGCAACAAGGCCGCCCTCGGTACGCACGTGAGTCTGATGCGCACCTCGCGCATGTACCGCGACCTGCACGGCAACTGGACCCCGACGATCAGCCGGAGTCAGATCCAGCCCGCGTCCTGAGCCTTGCGGATCGCCTCGATCCGGCTCCGCGATCCGGTCTTCGCGAGGATGCGGGACAGGTAGTTGCGGACGGTCCCCGCGCTCAGGCTGAGGGTCCGCGCGATCTCCTGCGCCGTGGCACCCGTGGTGACCTGCCGCAGGACCTCGCACTCGCGATCGGTCAACGGGTTGTCCCCCGCCTTCAACGCCGCCACCGCGAGCCGTACGTCGACCACCGGCAGCCCTTTCGCGACATCGCGCACCGCCTGCACCAACTGGTCCGTCGTCGCGTCCGTCGCGATCAGCCCGATCCGCGGCGCCTGCTTCACCAGCGCGAGACTGGTCGCCGCGATCGCCTCGTGGTCGATCAGCACGAGAACGCCGCGCCCGGTCAGCTTTCGGCACAGCTCCTCGATCCGGATCCGCCCGGGCAGCTGTGGATCGAGCAGCACGACATGCGGCCGCCGTCCGGCCACCTGCAGGACGTCCTCCGAGCGGTCCAGCTCGGCCACCACGTCCAGATCGTTCTCCCTTGACAGCACCGCGGCCAGTGCGCCACGCACCAACGTGCCGCGATGGCCGAGAGCCACTCGGATCACCGCTCTCCCCCAGACCTTCCGTTGCCTCATCTACCGGTCACCGCGATCACGGCGGCGAAAACCAGCTGCCGGACGGCGGGGCCCGTGCTTCGATCAACGAGTGAAGTCCCCGGATGGCACGCGTGGATCCACGATCTGTCCCGGCTGCGGCGCCGTGCTCCCGCGATCGGACTGGCCGGGCGAGGCGAAGTACAACGCCTCACCGGAATGCCTCGAGGTCGCCGGACAGCTTCTCGGCTACGAGGTCGAACACTCCGCCCAGCTCGGGTACCTGCACCAGCTGCGGATCGACGCGTACGGCGCTCAGCACGTCGCCCCGGACGCCCCACGGATCGGCCCGGTGTTCGCACTGAACGGCCTCTACATGTACTTCGAGCGCGGCTCCGGCAACCTCGACGTCCGCACCGCTCACGGCATCATGGCGAACTCGTACGACGACTGGCCCGCCCTGACCCCACCCGCGACGGTCGGCCGGCTCACGGCGTACGACGTCCTCACCGCGGAGAACGTGGAGACGGCGCTGATCGGCTGGGCCCGCGAGGTCTGGGAATCCTGGCCGGCCGAGGACCGGGACGTGATCCGGGAACTGACCGTCGAACTGGTCCCGGAACGCTACTTCCGGCGGTGAGAAACCGATCGGTTCAAACGTTCGACTACCCCGGTCCGGCGGAGCCCAAACCATCGGCGTGTCGAGGCGGAAACCGTTCTGTTGTTGGGCTTTCGCTACGTCAAGCCACCGAAAAAACCGGGGCAGATTGCCGGATTGGCCTTGCGCTTCGGCCCCAGGTCGCCCAGGATGACTCAGGTCGCGTCGTTACCGTGGCGTGACCATTCGGACGCTGTCCTGTGACCTGCCCGGATGCCCCCATCCCCTGACGGGGGGCCTGGTGAGTTCCACCATGCCCAGCTCACGAGGAGCGCTTCTCTGATGTCCAAGGCTCGACATGCGCGCCCCCGGCGTAGTACGCGCCGGGTGGTTCGGACCCTCTCCATTGCCGGTCTCGGGGCCGGTATCACCGCCGCCGGTGCGGGCGGTGCGTTCGCGGCCGACTACAAGGTCAAGGCCGGCGACACCCTCTCCGAAATCGCCCAGGCCAACGGTGCGGACTGGCATCACCTGGCGAAGATCAACAACCTGAAGGACCCCGACCTGATCCTGATCGGGCAGACCCTGTCGCTGGACGGCGTGAAGAAGGCCACCGCTCCCGCGAAGAAGAGGGTCACCGCGAAGAAGGTCGAGACGAAGAAGGTGCGCAAGACCGAGCGGAAGGTCCGGTCCAGCCGGTCCGAGGACCGCCCGGCGTCCAGCGCCAAGGCCAACCTCAGCGGCGCGTGGGCCAAGGTCGCCAACTGTGAGTCCAGTGGGAACCCGCGGGCCGTCAACCCGGCCGGGTACTACGGGCTGTTCCAGTTCGACCTGCAGACGTGGCGCAGCGTCGGTGGCTCCGGCAACCCGGCGAAGGCGTCCGCGGCCGAGCAGCTGATGCGCGCGAAGAAGCTCTACGCGCAGCGCGGTGCCTCCCCCTGGCCCGTCTGCGGCAAGTACCTGCGCTAGTCGTTCGCCGCACCGATCCGACCGGTCGGGACGGTGGCAGACCGTCCTCCCACCGCCCGGCCGGCCTCGCCCCTGCCGTTTGGCGCTTCCCACCCCTCGCGGCGGGTCAGTGCGCAACTCATCCGTGATGGCGAACGGGTGGGAAGCACCAAACGTCAGTCTTCTCAGGCGCGGCTGATGACCAGCATCTCGTCGGCGCCCAGCTGGAACTCGTAGGGCACCTTGCGAATCTCCCAGCTGACGCCGTCCAACCCGTCCAGCAACTCCGGCAGGTACGGAACCGGCTCGCCGGCGCCCTGCATCACCAGCGGGAAGATGCGGACCTCGGCGTTGCTCACCCGGATCAGCTCGCGCAGCGCGGCCTCGTGCCAGTCGCGGTCGTACTTGTCGGCCCACGTGAACAGCAGGTGCGAGCACAGCACCAGCTCGAATCGACGATCGCCGAACGGCAGCTCCGGCAGTCCGGCCGCGACGTACCGCTCGGGCGCGGCCGCGACATCCTGGAGGAAGGCGTCGGCGGCCTCGATCCGGTACTGGTCCTTGCGCTCCGGCGACCCGTACCAGTGCCAGACGAAGCTCCCCTGGTGCTCGTCCACGATCCCCGCGGTGGCCGGCAGACTGCGCCGGACCGTGTCCACGAGCTCGGGGTGATCGAGCTCGTACGCCGGATCGGCGGCGATCGCGTCCACGCCACGGGCGGCGGCCTCGGCGGTGAAGCCCGCACCACCCGCGCAGCAGTCGAGCACGGACTCGGGGAGTTGCTTCAGGTCGAACATCGCTTCGTACTCGGCGTACGAGCGCGAGGTCACCAGCACAGGTCTACCTTTCGACGGTTGTCCTCCGGCGCAACCGGCGGTCGAGAGAGGTCGCCCCGGCCGCCAGAGCCAGGAAGAGTATCGCGACCAGCAGACAGTTCAGCAGCACCCTTCCGTACCCGTGCTCGTCCACGTTCACGAACGGATACGGGTAGAACCCGACGAACTCACCGCGGATCAGGGTGAACACCAGCCACAGCAGCGGATAGACGATCGACCACGCGACGATCCGCCTGTCGGTGAACCCTCGCGGGCCGAACAACAGCCAGCCCAGCACCCCGATCACGGGAGAGGCCGTGTGCAGCAGGAAGTTGGCCACGGCCGCCCAGCCGTGCGGATCGTCCTCACTCGCCAGCACGAGGTGGTAGACGATCCCGGTCACGGCGATGCAGAGCATCCCGTTCAGCCGCAGGGTCCGGAACAGGGTGCTCTGCGGACGGTCCGGCTGCAGCGCCAGCATCAGCGTGGTCCCGCCGAGCAACAGGTTCGACTGGATGGTGAAGTACGCGAACACGTTGAACACCCGGTCCGGGTTGTCCGGGAAGAACCCCTCGTGCCCGTTCGCGGTCACCACCAGCTGTACGACGATGCCACACGCCACGACCGCCGCGGTGACCGCGGCCCAGATCCGCCCTACCGTCGTCATGCTGGAAATGTACGACGAGTGACCGCTCCGGACCGGGAGGTCAGACGGACTGCTTCTCCCGGGTCTCCGCGTCGTCGCCCTCGAAGGAGTAGCTGAACGAGACGATCGCGTCGATCACCAGCACGATCGTCCAGGTCCACGCCGGCCCGAGGGCGGCGTCGTACCCGCGGCCGGACAGCAGGCCGAGGCCGATCATGATGCCGACGCCGACGACGTACGCGAGCAGGTGGCGGTACCAGCCGGCGCGCTCGCGGCGGGCACGTTCCGGACCGCGCTTCGGCGGCTTGACCGGGCGCGGCGCACCGCCGAGGTAGTGCGCGGCCCACTTGTCCGCCCACTTCAGCGTCTGATGCCCGAAGCCGACGCTGACACCGATGAAGATCGCGGCCAGCGAGTGCTTGAACGACGGCTCTCCGCCGCGGTGGATGTCGATCACGCTGGCGACCAGCATCACCACGTCGACCAGCGGCACGGCGGCCAGCAGGACGATGCCCGCCTTCGGCAGCCGGAGCAGGTAGCGCGTCACCAGGCCGGCGGCGAGCAGGACCCAGAAGCCGACCTCACACGCGGCGATCACAGCGAGCAGCACAGTGCTTCACCCTCCCCAGTTGTTTCCGTACGACTGTGTTGTAAAACGACACTAACACGGCTGTGCTAAAAAGGACCACGTGCCGAAGATCGTCGACCACGAGACCCGCCGCGAGGAGATCGCCGAGGCGCTCTGGCGGGTGGTCCGCCGCGACGGCATCCGGGCCGCCTCGGTCCGCACCGTCGCCGCCGAGGCGGGATGGTCCGCGGGGGCGGTCCGTTACTACTTTCCGGACCAGGACGGTCTGCTGAGTTTCGCGATGGACCTGGTCACGCGCCGGGTCACTGACCGGATCAGCCGGCTGGACCCGAAGGGCTCCGCCATCGCGGTCGCACTGCGCTACCTCGAGGAGGCTCTCCCCCTCGACGCCGAGCGGCGGGCCGAGTTCGACGTCTGGCTCGCGTTCATGGCCCAGGCCCAGGCCGAATCCGGGGCCGGCACCTTGCAGCGGCACGTCGACGCCGTGCACGACGGACTGCGCCGGCTCTGCGAGTCCCTGCTGCACTCTCTGGCCGAGGCCGGGTCACTGAAAGACGGTCTTGATCTACGCCGCGAGGTCGAGTGTTTGCATGCCGTGATCGACGGCCTCGCACTGCACGCCGCGATCCAGCCCGGCCGCACCACACCGGCCCGCGTCCGCCAGCTCCTCCGCCACCACATCGAGACCCTGCTGGCCTGACATCCCTTGAGAATCTAGGTTTTGCGAGAAGAATCGCCGGGGCCGGACTAAAACCTTGCGGGGCGTGGCACGATCACCAGCATGGAGTCCGAGGGGGTGATCGTCGTCAGTGGAATCATGGCGGCCGGCAAGTCGACGGTTTCCCAAATACTGGCCGAGAGATTCCAGTACGGCGTGCATCTTCGCGGCGATGTCTTCCGGCGGATGATCGTCAGCGGACAGGCCTCCATGCGCGACGACATGGCCGAGGCCCAGCGCCAGCTCCAGCTCCGCTACCGGCTCGCCTGTACGGTCGCCGACGGGTACGCCGACGCCGGCTTCACCGTGGTCCTCGAGGACGTGGTGATCGGCGAACTGCTCCGCGAGTTCCTCGACGGGATCCGGACCCGTCCGCGCTATCTCGTCGTCCTGACGCCGCGGCCCGAGGTGATCTCCGACCGGCTCGGCGGGGCACACCACCTGGTCGACGAGCTCGACTACGAGCTGCACGCGTTCAGCCCGCGCCGCGGGCTCTGGCTCGACAACTCCGACCTGTCCGCCGGCGAGACGGTCGACGCCATCCTCGGCCGGCTCGACGAGGCGCGCTTCGAGTGATGGCGAGCCTGGCTACCCGAGGGTAGTTTGGCTGGATGGCGACCACGGTACGGCGGACCTCGTGCAACCTGTGTGAAGCGATCTGCGGTGTGCTCGTGACGGTCGAGGACGGCCGGGTCACCGACATTCGCGGCGACGAGTCCGACCCGCTGTCCCGCGGTCACATCTGCCCGAAGGCGGTCGCGCTGCGCGATCTCCAGGAGGACCCCGACCGCCTCACCACTCCGGTCCGGCGGACGCCCGACGGGTGGCAGGAGATCGGCTGGGACGCGGCGTACGAGCTCGTCGTCGGCAAGCTCACCGGGATCCAGAGGGAGCACGGCCGGAACGCGGTCGGCGTCTACCTCGGCAACCCGAACGTGCACAGTCTCGGCGCGCTCACCCACCTGCCGACGCTGATGCGGCAGCTCCGGACCCGGAACCGGTTCAGCGCGACCTCGATCGACCAGCTTCCGCACATGCTCGCGTCGTACCTGCTCTACGGGCACCAGCTGATGGTCGCCGTACCGGATATCGACCGGACGTCGTACCTGCTGATGCTCGGCGCGAACCCGCTCGCGTCGAACGGGAGCATGATGACCGCGCCGGGGTTCGGCCGGCGGCTCAAGGAGCTGCGGAAGCGCGGTGGCAAGGTGGTCGTGATCGACCCGCGGCGGACCGAGACCGCTGCGGTCGCCGACGAGCACCACTTCGTCCGGCCGGGCACGGACGCCGCCTTCCTGCTCGCGCTGATCCATCAAGTGATCGAGGACGGGCACGCACGGCCGGCGGCGTACGTCGACGGTTTCGCGGAGGTCGAGTCCGCGGTCGAGTCGTGGACGCCGGAACGCGCGGCCGGGATCACCGGGATCGAGGCGGACGTGATCCGGCGGATCGCCGGTGAGTTCGCGACGGCTGACCGGGCCGCCGTCTACGGGCGGGTCGGAGTGTCGACGCAGCAGTTCGGCTCGGTCTGCCAGTGGGCGATCCAGGTGCTCAACATCATCACCGGCAACCTCGACCGGCCCGGCGGGACGATGTTCCCGCGCCCGGCCGTGAACGCGTTGCTCGGACTCGGTCGCGGGCATCTGGGGGTGTGGAAGAGCCGGGTGCGCGGGCTGCCCGAGTTCGGCGGTGAGCTGCCGGTGTCGACGATGGCCGAGGAGATCCTGACGCCGGGCGAGGGGCGGATCCGGGCGATGGTGACCGTGGCCGGCAACCCGGTGCTGTCCACACCGAACGGCCGGAAGCTCGACGAGGCGCTCGACACGCTCGAGTTCATGGTCGCGGTCGACCCGTACATCAACGAGACCACTCGGCACGCGGATGTGATCCTGCCGCCCGCGCCGCCGCTCGAGCGGGACCACTACGACGTGATCTTCCACCAGCTCGCCGTACGCAACACGGCGCGCTGGAACGACGCCGTACTGCCGAAGCCTCCCGAGGCTCGGCACGACTGGGAGATCTTCCGCGATCTCGGGCTGGCGTTCGTCCGGCGTACGTCGTGGAGCCGGCGGCGGATCGAGGCCACGGCGCGGCTGCGGATGTCGCCGCGGCGGATCGTCGACCTCGGGCTGCGGATCGGGCCGTACCGGCTGTCGCTGGCGAAACTGCGGAAGTCGCCGGGCGGGATCGACCTCGGGCCGTTGCAGCCGGCGCTGCCCGGGGCGCTGCATCACAAGTCGAAGCGGATCGATCTGGCGCAGCGGATGATCCTCGACGACCTGCCGCGGCTGGACGCGCTGGCGACCGGCAACGACGGTGAGTTGCTGCTCATCGGGCGGCGGCATCTGCGGAACAACAACTCCTGGATGCACAACTCGGCCCGGCTGGTGAAGGGCAGGCCGCGGCATCAGCTGCTGATGAACCCGGACGACCTGGCCAAGCGCGAGCTGTCCGACGGGCAGCTGGTGACGGTGACGTCAGCGGCCGGCTCGGTTTCGGTGGAAGTTGCCTCAAGCAACGACATGATGCCCGGCGTGGTCAGCCTCCCGCACGGCTTCGGCCACAACCGCCCCGGCGCCCATCTCACCATCGCCAACCAGGTCGCCGGGCCCAGTGCCAACGACATCACCGACGCCGACCTCACCGACCCAGTCGGAGGCACAGCCGCCGTCAACGGCGTACCGGTCACGGTGACCGCCTGCGGCGGGTAGAGGAGGGTGGGGGGCGGCCCCGCCTCTCCCGCCGCCCGCCGTTAGGCGGGCGGCGGTCCTGAGCTGTCTCGGATGATGAGGAGAGGTGTGGAGTAGAGGTGGGCTTGGGGGGTGGCTCCGTTGAGGAGGTCGAAGAGGCGGTGGGTGACCTCGGCGCCGTAGCCGACGATGTTGTGGCTCAGCGCGGTGAGGGTCGGGTGGGTGATCCGGCACAGGGTCGAGTCGTCCCAGGCGACGAGCGTGACGTCAGCCGGCGGGCGTAATCCCAGGCCTTGGACGACGGAGAGGCCGGCTACGGCCATCAGGTCGTTGTCGTAGATGATCGCGGTCGGGCGCGGCGCGGCGGTCAGTAGTTCGCGGGTGGCCGCGGCGCCTTCCACGGCGGAGTAGTCGGTGTGCCGGACCTGACCGCTCAGGTCGAGTCGCCGTACGGCGACCTCGAACGCCTGGTCGCGGATCCACACGTCACCGAACTCGGGCGGACCGGCGACGCGGGCGACCGTACGGTGACCGAGTGACGCGACGTGGTCGAGCGCCGCGTTCATCGCCGCCGTACCGTCGGTCCAGACACACGACATCCCGTCCGCGAGTGCCGGATCGCCGACCAGCACGGCCGGGAGACCGAGCTTCCGCAGCAACGGGATGCGCGGATCGGCGACTCGCAGGTCGATCACGATCACACCGTCCACCCGGCGCTCCGCAGCCCACTTCCGGTACGTCGCCTGCTCCTCGTCGAGGTCCGCGACGACCTGCAGGGCCAGCGCGTACGACTTCTCGCCCAGCACGGACTCCACTCCGCCGACGAAGCCCATGAAGTACGGTTCCTCGACCAAGGTCTGCACGGTCCTGGCGAGGATGAGCCCGAACGTCTCGCTGCGGGCCGCGGACAACTGCCGGGCGGCCCGGTTGGGCACCCACTCGAGCTCGGCGGCCACCTTCAGAACGCGCGCCCGGGTGGCTTCGGACACCCCGGGCTGGTTGTTCAGCGCGTACGACACCGCGCCTTGGGAGACCCCGCACCGGCGGGCGATCTCTTTGATGGTCACTCGGGACACGACGAACTCCTCACGGGCGACCGGACCGCTGACGGTCGATCCGGAATCCTCCAGTGTGCGCCGATTTCCACACCCTGTCATCAATCCAGCGCACAGCGTAACCGTTTGATCAAACTTCAGCCCACCGCGAAAAGTGTGAGGTGACCGCCCAGTGGTTGGGCGGAGGGTGGTGTGGGCGGGGGCGGGTGGGATACCGTTGCCGTCGTTACTTAACCGGTTCGGCTTATCAGTCGGCGCGGACCCCAGGGCAGCGGGCGAGGCGTCGGCGACGAGGAGAAACCATGGTCGCAGTGGACAACCTGTCCCTCCAGTTGTACACGGTCCGGGGCAAGCTCGAAGAGGACTTCGACGCCACCCTGGCCCGGATCGCGCAGATCGGTTACACGAAGGTCGAGCCCTTCGGGGTGACCGCCTTCGCGGACCGGCTGGCCGAGGCGCTGCCCAAGCACGGACTCTCGGCTCCCACCACCCACGCGGGCCTGTTGCGCGACGAGGCCGGCCCGATCTACGCCGCGGCGAAGCGGCTCGGCATCGGGACCGTCATCGACCCGCACACCGACCCGGCCCGCTGGCAGAACGCCGATGACATCAAGGTCATCGCCGACGGGCTGAACAAGGCCGCCATCGAGGCCGCCGACCACGGCATCACGGTCGGCTACCACAACCACCACTTCGAGCTCGAGTCGAAGATCGGCGGCGTGCACGCGCTGGAGATCCTGGTCGACAACCTGTCCGACGAGGTGATCCTCGAGGTGGACACCTACTGGGCCGCCGTCGGCGGTGCCGACGTCCCGGCGCTGCTCGGCAAGTTCGGCGACCGGGTGAAGGCGATCCACGTCAAGGACGGCGACGGCACGCTGGACAACAAGGCCCAGGTCGCGGTCGGCGACGGCAGCATCGCGGTCCGGGACATCCTGGCGGCGGTCCCGAACGCGCTCCGGGTGGTCGAGCTGGACGACTTCACCGGCGAGATCTTCGACGCGGTCGAGGGCAGCTACACGTTCCTGACCGGAGAGGGCGCACCCGCATGAGTGCTGTCGGCGTTGGCGTGATCGGCGCCGGAGTCATCTCCGACGCCTACATCAAGAGCATGCAGAGCTTCCCCGACCTGACGGTGGTCGCGATCGGCGACCTCCGGCCGGAGGCGGCCCGGGAGAAGGCCGAGCAGTACGGGATCGAGACCCACGGTGGTCCCGACGCCGTGCTGAACCACCCGGACGTCGAGATCGTGGTCAACCTGACCATCCCGGTCGCGCACGTCGAGGTGGCCCTGGCGGCGGTTGCCGCAGGCAAGCATGTGTGGAGCGAGAAGCCGTTCTCGCTGGACCAGGAGAGCGGCCTGAAGCTGCTGTCGACGGCCCAGGACGCGGGCCTGCGGCTGGGCTGCGCACCCGACACCATCCTGGGTCCGGGCCTGCAGGAGTCGCGCCGCATCATCGAGCGCGGTGACATCGGTAGGCCGCTGACCGCGCTGACCCTGATGCAGTCGCCCGGCCCGGAGTCCTGGCACCCGAACCCGGCCTTCCTGTTCCAGGAGGGCGCCGGCCCGCTGTGGGACATCGGCCCGTACTACCTGACCACGCTGGTGCAGCTGTTCGGCCCGGTCGGTGCGGTGGCCGGGATCGGCTCGAAGTCGCGGGACAAGCGCACGATCGGATCCGGTCCGCTGGCGGGGACCGACTTCGACGTGACCGTGCCGACCCACGTGAGCACGATCGCGCGGTTCGAGTCGGGGCAGTCGTCGCAGAGCATCTTCAGCTTCGACTCGCCGCTGTCGCGGGGCGGGTTCGTCGAGATCACCGGCTCCGACGCGACCCTCGCCGTACCGGACCCGAACGGGTTCGACGGTGCGATCAAGATCCGCCGCCGCGGGACCGACGACTGGGAGACCATCGCCGAGACCAAGGCCGTGGCCCAGCGTGGCACCGGCGTCCTGGAGATGGCGCGGGCGATCCGGGCCGACCGTCCGCACCGGGCGACCGGGGCGCTGGCCTTCCACATCGTCGATGTGATGGCCTCCATCACCGAGTCGATCGACACCGGTGCGTTCGTCGACGTGCAGAGCACGGTCGAGGTCGCTCCGATCCTGCCGGACGACTGGGACGTCACCGCGGCCACCCTGTGACCACGATCTTCCTCGATCCCCGGCGAACCGTGGTGTTCGCCGGGGATTCGGTCACCGACTGCGGCCGCCGGACCGACCCGGACGGGCTCGGCGACGGCTACGTGCGCAACCTGTACGACGACCTCGGCCCGCGCCGGCCGCGGATCGTCAACGCCGGCATCAGCGGCAACCGGGCGGCCGACCTGGCCGTCCGGTGGTCGGACGACGTCCTGGCCCACGACCCGTCGCTGGTGTCGATCCTGATCGGCATCAACGACACCTGGCGGCGGTACGACGAGGACGACCCGACGACGGCCGAGTCCTTCGAGGCGTCGTACCGGGCGCTGCTCGACCCGCTCAGCTGTCCGGTCGTCCTGATCGAGCCGTTCCTGCTGCCGGTGAAGGCCGGGCAGGAGGAGTGGCGCGAGGACCTCGACCCGAAGCTCGACGTGGTCCGGAAGCTGGCGGTCGAGTACGGCGCCATCCTGGTGCCGGCCGACCTCGAGCTGAACCGGCAGGCCACGGCCGTCGGCGCGGTCACGCTGGCCGGCGACGGCGTACATCCTTCGCCCGCAGGGCATCGCGCGATCGCGGACCTGTGGCGACGGGTCGTGCTCGAAGACTGACATCACCGCTCCCCGATTCGTGCGGGGAGCGGTTCGGCTCTACTAAACCGGTTCACTTTGGAGAGGCCTGTGACAACCCCCAACCTCGTTCCGCTGACCACCGACGGCGGCGCCGCCTGGACCGTAACCGCGGTGGAGGGCCCCACGCCGGACGGTGTGATCGGGACGTCGATCGCCGCCACCGTGCCCGGCGAGGTGCACACCGACCTGCTCGCGGCCGGAGAGATCCCGGATCCGTTCGACGGTGACAACGAGTCCGCACTGTCCTGGATCGGTCGAACGTCGTGGCGCTACCGGACCGAGTTCACCTGGACGCCGGACGGCAACGCCCGTCAGGAACTGGTGGCCGAAGGCCTCGACACCGTGGCGACGGTGACCCTGAACGGCCGGGAGATCGCCCGGACCGCGAACCAGCACCGGTCGTACCGGTTCGACGTGACCGGCGTACTGGTTGCCGGTGACAACGAGCTGGTGATCGAGTTCGCCGGACCGGTGACCGCGGCCGAAGCGATCCGCGCGAAGGTGGGCGACTGGCCGCACACGAATCTCCACCCGTACAACGAGTTGCGGAAGATGGCGTCGAACTTCGGCTGGGACTGGGGACCGGACGTCGCGACCGTGGGCATCTGGCAGCCGATCCGGATCGAGTCGTGGTCCGGCGTACGGATCGACTCGGTCCGCCCGCTGGCCGGTGTCGAAGGTGACCAGGGCATCCTGACCACCCACATCGCGCTCGCCTGGGCTGACGGGGCGAGCGACGCCACTGTCACCGTCGAGGTCGGCGGCGCCCAGCAGACGGCAACAGTTGCCGCTGGCACCGAGTCCGTCGAGCTCGTCGCGACGGTCGACGCGGTGGACCTGTGGTGGCCGCGCGGCCACGGCGAGCAGCCCTTGTACGACGTGACCGTCACGCTGGCCGACCAGGACAGCTGGCACGGGCGGGTCGGGTTCCGGACCGTCTCGCTGAACGTTGCCCCGGACAACGACGGGACACCGTTCGTCCTGTCCGTGAACGGCAAACCGATTTATGTCCGCGGCGCCAACTGGATCCCTGACGATGCTTTCGTGACCCGGCTGACGCCGGAGACCTACCGGACCAGCATCCAGGACGCGGTCGACGCGGGGATGAACCTGTTGCGCGTCTGGGGCGGCGGGATCTACGAGAGCGAGGCCTTCTACGACGTCTGCGACGAGCTGGGAATCCTGGTGTGGCAGGACTTCCTGTTCGCGTGTGCGGCGTACTCGGAGGACGAGCCGCTGCGCGGCGAGGTGGAGGCCGAGGCCCGGCAGGCGGTCACGCGGCTGAGCAAGCACGCCAGCCTCGCGGTGTGGAACGGGAACAACGAGAACATCTGGGGGTATGTCGAGTGGAGCTGGCGGGTGCCGCTCGCCGGCCGCGCCTGGGGTGAGGGGTACTACTTCGACGTGCTCCCGCGCGTGGTGGCCGAGCTCGATCCGCGGACGCCGTACTCGCCGGGCAGCCCGTACTCGTACGACCACTTCATCCACCCGAACGACGAGCGGCACGGCACGATGCACATCTGGGACGTGTGGAACCAGGTGGACTACGCGACGTACGGCAAGTACAAGCCGCGGTTCGTGTCGGAGTTCGGGTTCCAGGGCCCGCCGGCGTGGTCGACGCTGGTCTCCGTCGTGCATGACGCGCCGCTGGATCCGTACGGCGAGCAGATGCTCGTGCACCAGAAGGCGTTCGAGGGAAACCTCAAGCTGGAGCGCGGGCTCGGCGATCACCTGCCGCGGTGGAAGGACATCGACGACTGGCACTGGACGACGCAGCTGAACCAGGCCCGGGCGATCATCTACGGCATCGAGCACTTCCGCAGCCTGTTCCCGCTGAACACCGGCGCGGTGGTCTGGCAGCTGAACGACAACTGGCCGGTGGTGTCGTGGGCAGCGGTCGACGGGCACGGGATCCGCAAGCCGTTGTGGTTCGCGTTGAAGCGCGTGTACGCCGAGCGCCTGCTGACCGTGCAGCCGCGGGAGGACGAGCTGGTCGTTGCCGCGCACAACGACACGGACGCGGCCTGGAGCGCCGAGGTGACCGTCACGCGGCGGTCGACCGATCACGGTGGCCGGGCGCTCGCGCAGGAGACCTTCGCCCTGGAGGTCGCGCCGCGGTCGGCCGTGCTCAGCTCGCTTCCGGAGTCGGTGGCCAAGGCGGCCGACCCGGCCCGCGAGTACCTCGAGGTCCGCGGCGCCGACGGCAGTACGGCGCACTGGTACTTCACCGAGGACACAGCGCTGCGGCTGGCCGGGGACGCCTACTCGGCCGAGGTCACTCCGACCGAGGACGGGTACGACGTGACGGTCACGGCGACCGCGCTGGCGAAGGACCTGGCGCTGTTCCCGGACCGGCTGGATCCGGCGGCGCGGGTGAACTCGTGCCTGGTCACGCTGTCGGCAGGCGAGAGCCACACGTTCCATGTCACGGGCGCGGCCGCTCCCGAGCAGGTCGGCGTACCGGTGCTGCGGTCGGCCAACGAACTGGTGAACTGAATTACGTCGAGACCTTGACTAAGTGACGGGCGGGACCGCTACTTGAGGGTGAAACCTCACGGTCCCGCCCCACCTTGGAGGTCTTGCCGTCATGCCTCGATCGCGTGTTCTGAGCATCGTTCTCGTCAGCTTCGCCGCCCTGCTCGTCGCGCCGGCCACCGCTTCAGCGGCGTTGCCGGCCTGCCAGCACTTCTACACCGGACCGATTCCCGACCGGCCGATCTCGGGTGGCCACGGCAACGGAACGACCGCACCGCCGTACGACGTCAGCGGGCGGCTGCCCGCGCCGACCGGGATCAACGGTGGGCTCGGCGCGGACGGGAAGGTGACGTTCACGTTCAACCGGGTGGCCGGCGCGAAGGCGTATCGCGCGTTCAAGAACGGTCAGGCGCTGCAGTGGATCAGTGACTGGGGTCAGCCGACCTTGCAGGTCACGGATGCGAATCCCTGTGCAGGTGCGCACTACCAGGTCTATGCGATGTCCGCGGAGGACACCGCGGCGTCGTCGATCGGCCAGATCACTACGTCGTACCGGTTGAACTCGTCGAACCGGCTGGCGTCGTTCACGCTGGCTCCCGGGACGACGCTGAACTACCGGGTGTCGGCGTACAACGACGTGGCTCAGACGGCGCTCGGCTACAACGCCGGCACCGGCATCTGCGCCGTCGACGCCCGCGTCATCCCGTGGGGCACCCGCCTCTGGGTGCCCGGCTACGGCCACTGCTACGCCGCCGACATCGGCAGCTGGATCAAGGACGACATCGTCGACGTCTGGTTCCCACCCGGCCCGGCCGCCGACGACTGGGGCATCCAGCGCCTCAACCTGACGGTCGAGTAGGCCGATCAGTCGATGTTGACGGCGACGTACTTGATGTCCAGGTACTCGTCGATGCCGACGGTGCCGCCTTCGCGTCCGAGGCCGGACTGTTTGACACCGCCGAAGGGGGCGGCGGGGTTGGAGACGATGCCCTGGTTCAGGCCGATCATGCCGGCTTCCAGCTTCTCGGAGACCCGCAGCGCGCGGGTGAGGTCGTTGGTGAACAGGTACGAGACCAGGCCGAACTCGGTGTCGTTGGCCATCCGGACCGCCTCGTCCTCGGTCTCGAAGGCGGTCAGCGGCGCGACCGGGCCGAAGATCTCCTCCTTCTGCAGGCGCGCGCTCGTGGGGACGTCGGCGAGCACCGTCGGCGGGTAGAAGTACCCGTTGCCCGAGGCAACCGATCCGCCGGTCAGCGCCCGCGCGCCCCGGTCCACGGCGTCGTCGACGAGCTCCCGCACCTTGTCCCGCTGGGTCGCGTCGATGAGCGGACCGACGTCGACACCGTCCTCGGTCCCCCGGCCGACCTTCAGCGCGGCCATCCGCTCGCTCAGCCGGGCCGCGAACTCGTCCATCACCGGCGACTGCACGTAGATCCGGTTGGCCGCCGTACAGGCCTCGCCGCCGTTGCGCATCTTCGCCAGCATCGCGCCGTCGACCGCCTTGTCCAGGTCGGCGTCGGCGAACACCAGCAGCGGCGCGTTGCCGCCGAGCTCCATGCTCGTCCGCAGCACCTGCTCGGCGGCCTGCTCGATCAGCTTCCGGCCGACCTCGGTCGAGCCGGTGAACGACAGCTTGCGCGCGCGGCCGTCGCGGATCAGCGGCTCCATCACGCCACCGGAGTTGTGCGTGGTGATCACGTTGAGCACACCGGCCGGCAGTCCGGCCTCGGTCATCAGCTCGGCCAGCTTGAGCATCGACAGCGGCGTCTGGGCGGCCGGCTTGATCACCATCGTGCAGCCCGCCGCGACGGCCGGGCCGATCTTGCGGGCACCCATCGCGGCCGGGAAGTTCCACGGGGTGATCAGCAGGCACGGCCCGACCGGCTGCCGCATCACCAGGAAGCGGCCCTTGCCGTTCGGCGCGATCTGGTAGCCGCCGTCGATCCGGACCGCCTCCTCGGCGAACCAGCGGAAGAACTCGGCCGCGTAGGCGATCTCGCCCTTCGACTCCGCCACCGGCTTGCCCATCTCGAGCGTCATCAGCAACGCGAGGTCGTCGGCCCGCTCGGTCATCAGCTCGTACGTACGGCGCAGGATCTCGCCACGCTCGCGTGGTGCGGTGGCGGCCCAGTCCGCCTGCGCTGCCACCGCGGCGTCCAGCGCCGCCTTGCCGTCGGCCGGACTGGCATCAGCCACGTCACAGATCGTCGTACCGGTGGCCGGGTCCTCGACCGCGAGAGTCTTGCTCCCCTCGGCCGCCACCCACTTCCCCCCGATGAACAGCTCGGTCGGACACGCCTCGACGACTTCCCGCTCCCGCGACATGAGCCTGCCTTTCGTTAGTCGGCAGTACCCACATTAGGCCGTGGCGATCAGGGGTGGGGCGTGTCTGGGGATGGTGCGGATCATGCGGGTGAGGCCGGCGGCGATGGTGCGGAGGATGGCTGAGCGGACCAGGCCGTCGAAGGCGAGCGGGACCAGCATGATCTCGTCGGCGGTGGTGTCGGCCACCAGTTCGCCGAGTTCGGCCACCACGGTGGCTCGGGAGCCCACGATGATGCCGGCGTCGTCCAGCATCCGTTCGGCCCGGCCGCGCTCACGTCCGGTCAGTGGCTGGTCGAGGAGCATCATCAGCTCAGCTGGGGTCGCTCGCGGTCCCGCCGTACCGAGCCGTGTCTTGACTCGCACATACTCCGCGAACCGGATGATCGCCTCTTCCTCGGAGTCGGCCGCGACCACGCCGACCGTGACAGCGACGTACGGCTTGACTGTGGGCCCGGTCGGCTCGAAGTGATCCCGGTACGCCGCTATCGCCGCAGACGTGACCGCGGACGCACAGTGATGCGCCACGAACACAGGCAGTCCCCGTGCGGCGGCAGTCACCGCAGCACCCGGGTGATCGGCCAGTACGAACACCGGTGGCGGCAGGCCGGCCAGTGCGAGCCGTACGTCGCCAACAGGCGCCCGGCCAGGCAGTCCATCCCGGAGGAACCCGCACAACTCGTCCAGCCGCTGCGGGAACGCGTCACGGGCGCCACCACCGAGTGCGGCCGCCGTACTGGGCGCAATACCGAGCTGCTGCCCCACGCCAAGATCGATCCGGCTCGGGTACGCCGCTGCGAGTGCGGCGTACTGTTCCGCGACGACGAGCGGCTGATGGTTGGTCAGCAGCACACCGCCGGCGCCGAGCCGGATCCGGTCCGTCCGCGCGGCCAGAACCGCTGCCAGGACGGCTGGTGCCGCGCCGCCGACGCCTCGGACGCCGTGCTGCTCCCCCACCCAGAACCGGCGGTAACCGAGGTCGTCGGCGGCCTGTGCCACCTCCGAGGTCTCCCGGAGCGCGGCCGCAGCCGACTGACCGGGCAGCTGCGGTACGACGTCCAGCACCGAGTGAGCTGAGACGGGCAGTCCAGGAGCGACAGGGGAATGCACGTGCTCACCGTCGCAGTGTCCGCACGTTCGCACATGGGGGTACTGCCCCCAAGTTCCGGCCGCTCCACACCCATGTGTCCGGGGCGGTCCGGCGGCCCGAAAATGGGGGTGCGGAGCCCTTGTCCGGCTCTGGTGCGTGGGGCATCGTTCCCGGCGTTCGTTTTCCGGAATCGCGGGACAGAGGAGGCCGACGACGAGTGCACTCACCGAGCTGGGAACGCTGACGTTCCCGGCCTGAGCCGGCCGGCCTTCCACCAGAGGCCGCTCGGCCGGGCGCTGCTGCCGCGGGGTGGTCAACCCCCAGTCGTCACCCCGCGGCAGGCACCGCTTGCCCGATCCGGCCACCGCTGTCTCCCGCTCCCAGTACAAATATGGGGGCTGCTTACCCATGCCCGGACCCATCCGCCGATGGCAGCCTGTGCGCGTGCTCAACTCAGTGACCGCCGGGCGGACCCGGACCAGCCAGCCGAACGACTGGTGGTCCGCGGGGATGCGTCCGCACGAGCTGACCCAGTCCGCCCCGGCCTGGGCCGAGTACGTGGAGCGCAGTACCTCGCTCCCACCGAGCGCGCCTGCCGCCGGTCGAGGCCCTGCAGGGACCGGTGTCATCGGCGGCCACACGTCAGGTGGGGCGGCCGAGGCAACGGGTGGGCCTGGCACAGACTGGCGGCAGGCGCTTATGCGTTGCCTGGAGCCCCTGCTCGCCGCCGCCCGTCGCGACCTCGCCGCCGCCGGTCACACCGGCGTCCTGGCCGAGCAGTTCCTGCAGCGGCTCGGCCTGCGGCTGGTGAAGCTCGCCTCCCGGACTCTGGTCCTCGAGCTCGCCCGGGCCCGCGACCGCGGTGAGCTGGCCGGTGACACTCCGGCCGAACGTTTCCTGGACTTCACCCACCGGCTCGTCGGAGGGAGCGAGCTGGCGGAGTTCCTGGCCACCTACCCGGTGCTGGCCCGGGTCCTGGGCGAGTCGTGCCGGCAGGGCGTCGAGGGTCACCTCGAGCTACTGGCACGGCTCGCCGAGGACCGTGAGTCGCTCGTCACCGGATTGCTGGACGGCCGTGACCCCGGCGCACTGACCGCCATCGAGCCCGGCGGCGATCCCCACCGGGGCGGGCGGTGTACGGCGACCCTCACCTTCGCGGACGGACGGCGGCTGATCTACAAGCCCCGATCGCTCGACCTCCACCAGCACTTCAACGGGCTGGTGGACTGGCTGAACGACAAGACCGGCCTGGACATCCGCGCGGTCGACGTGCTCCCCCGCGAGGGCTACGGCTGGCTGGAGTACGTCGTCCATGAGCCCTGTCAGGACCTGGCCGGAGTACGGCGGTTCTACCACCGGCAGGGCGCTCTCCTCGCGCTGTTGTACGTGCTGGACGGCACTGACATGCACTTCGAGAACCTGATCGCCGTCGGCGACCAGCCGGTGCTCGTGGATGTGGAGACGCTTTTCCATCCCAGTCACACGCCAGTGGGCGCTCTCAGCCGTGACCCAGCGCATCGCGCGCTCCTGAGCTCGGTCTACCGCACTGCGCTGCTGCCACTACTCGTCAGCGGCGAGCACGGGGTGGCCGACATGTCCGGGCTCGGCGGTGACGCGGATGCGACCACGCCGATGGATGTGGCCGACTGGGCGGATGCCGGCCTGGACTCGATGCACCTGGTCAGGCGGCCGGGCCGTACGCACAGCGCCGCCAACCGGCCGTTGCTCGACGGTGCCGTGATCGAGCCGCGCGACCACGAGATCGCTGTGCTCACAGGGTTCCGGGCCGCGTACGAGGCGATCGCCTGGCATCGCTACGAGCTGATCGGACCGGATGGCCTGATCGCCCGGTGCGCCGAGGACCAGATCCGGTTCGTCCCGCGGAACACCAGTCTGTACACCGGTCTCCTCGACGAGTCGACGCATCCCGACGCACTGCGCGACGCGGCCGGTCGCAGTCAGCTGCTCGACCTGTTGTGGGACGCCGACGAGTCGTTGCGCCAGGTGGTGCCGTACGAGCTGGCCGACCTGTGGGCGGGCGACGTACCCCTCTTCACTGCGCGGCCGGACAGCCGTGATGTCTGGTCCTCCGACGGCACTCGCATCCCCGATGTGCTGGTCACCGAAGGCCTGGCGGCGGTCGAGGCGAAGATCCAGAGCCTCGGCGACATCGACGAGCATCGGCAGAAGTGGTTGATCTCGGCATCGCTCGCCACCCGGCCGGAGCCGATCGTGCACACCACAGCGGCCAGCCGGCCCGGACTGGGTGCCACCGAGGCCGACCCCGAATGCCTGCTGGCCGCGGCCACCGACATCGCCGACGAGATCGTCGCGCAGGTGATCAGTGAACGCAGCGGTGCGGCCAACTGGCTCGGTCTCGAACTGCTCGACGACCACCACTGGGCCATCCGGCCAATGGGTGCGGGCCTTTCCAACGGCTACACGGGTACGGCGCTCTTCCTCGCGCAGGTCGGTGTTCTCACCGGAGCGGAGAAGTACTGCGAGCTCGCGCGGGACGCGATCCGCCCACTCCCTTTGTTGCTGGAGGCCCTGACCTCGGACCTGGAGTCCGCCCAACTGGTCGGTCCCGGGTTCCACGGACTCGGTGGCATCAGCTACGGCCTCAACCAGCTGCGCATGCTGCTCGGCGACTCCGACCTCACCAAGTGGCTGACCGCCTCGCTGGAGCTCACCGAGCGGCTCATCCCCGAGCCCACCGAGTTCCCGACGTACGCCGAGGGCGCGGCCGGCGGACTGGCCGCGATGCGGAGTATCGAGGGGTTCCCGATCGCCGCCCGACTGGCCCAGCGGTACGCCGACGAACTCGTGACCACGGTGGAACTCGGCGTACGTCATGGCCGGGGTGCACAGCACTACGGCTTCGCGCGGGGCTACCAAGGCATCGCGTGGTCTCTCGGCCAGTACGGCGTACCCGGCGACAGGTACCTGAATGCCGCGCGGGCGGCCGCCGATCTGGATCGGGTGGACCGGCCTGGCGGTCATGGCTGGTGCTCGGGCGACGCCGGGACCGCACTGGCCCGGCTGGCGGCCGGAGTACCCGCGGACCTCGACGCCTACCTGAGGGCCGCAACAGAACGTCCGGTGCTCGCAGACCTGAGTCTGTGTCATGGCGAGCTCGGCGCGGTCGAGCCACTGGCGTGGCTGACCGAACGCGATCATCCAGCCGTTGAGGGCGTACGGCGACGCCGTACCGGGCTGGTGCTCGCTGCACTCCAGCAATACGGGCCACAGTGCGGGACACCACGGGCGGTTCCATCTCCAGGTCTGCTGACCGGTCTGGCGGGAATCGGCTACGGCTTGCTCCGGCTGGCGTTCTCCGAACGTGTTCCGTCCGTGCTGCTGCTCGAACCGACCACCGGGTCGAAGCGCCCACCATTGCGCCGAAACCCATTCAGCGACAGGGGAAGAGCATGACCGCCCAGCACCAGGCATCACAGACCGACGTCCCGTCCACCACCGCGAAGACGACCGACCCGCTCGGCCCGATCACGCCGCCGAAGCGGACCAAGATCGGCGCTCGCGCGCTGGCCCTGGTCGGCACGGTGGGAATGAGCACGTTCGCGATCGCAGCTGTCAGCAACGATGTCGCCAGCACCTGGCCGACCATCAGCGTCAACTGATCCAGCGAACGTTTGAACCGCGAGGTCAGTCGGTCACCGGAATGACCGACTGGCCTCGCTGATTTCCTGCGGTGGCAACGATCCGTCGTTAGAGTTGGCAAGCATGCAGACCCGTTCACCCACAGTGGTCGGCAGGGACCAGGAGATCGATCATCTCCATCGCCTGCTGGCCGCGGCCCGAAGCGGTCAAGGGGGTGCGGTCTTTCTCGTCGGCGAACCCGGGATCGGGAAGAGCCGGCTGGCCGCGGTGGCCACCACCAAGGCCCTGGACGACGCGATGGCGACCCTTCGCGGCCGGGTCGGAGCCATCGGCGCGATGGTCGCGTTCCGCCCGTTCACCGAGGCGTTGCTGTCCCTGATCCGGCGCGGCGAGATGCCCCCGGCGGACGGCCTCGGTCCCTACCGCCAAGTGCTCGGCCGCCTGGTCCCGGAGTGGGACGACGGTACGGCGCACGACACCGCGACCTCGACCGTCGTGCTCGGCGAGGCCGTCCTCCGGCTGCTCGCACTGGTCGCCGAGGACCGTGGTTGCCTGCTCGTCCTGGAGGACCTGCACGGTTCCGATCCCGAGACGCTGGCAGTGATCGAGTACCTGCTCGACAACCTGGACGACCAGCCGATCGCGCTGGTCGCGACGCTGCGCTCGGAGACCTGTGCGGCACTCGAGCTCGCCAGACTGTCGGCCCAGCGCGGTTCGGCCGAGCTGATCGAGTTGCAGCCGCTGGATCGGGCCGAGGTCGGTGAGCTGGCCGCGGGCTGCCTCGAAGTTCCGCCCAGCGGCGTGCCCGATGCGCTGGTCGACGGACTCTGGCGGGACAGCGCCGGAATCCCTTTCATCGTTGAGGAATTGCTGCAGGAGGCCAGCCGGACCGGACAGTTGTCCAAGGCCGACGGCAGTGTGCAGGTCGTCGACGGACTGCACACGAATGTGCCCGCGGCCGTTGTCCGGAGCATCAGTAGCCGCACGGACCAGCTCGGGCCGCAGTCGCGCGACCTGCTCGTGCTGGCCGCGGTGATCGGCCACCGTTTTCCGCTGAGCGTCGTACGCAAGGCCACTGGGACCGACGAACGGTTGCTGTTGGCCACACTGCGTGCCGGGCTCGCGGCGCAGCTGGTCGGGCCGGACGAGCCGGTGCCGGACTGGTATGCGTTCCGGCATCCGCTCACCGCTGACGCACTGCTGGCCGGGCTGACCCCGACAGAGCGGTCCACCCTGGCGCGGCGCTGTGCGGACGCGATCGAGGAGCTGCACCCGGGTCTGCCCGGTGAGTGGTGCCCGATGGTCGCCGAGCTGGCCGAGACCGGTGGTGACAAGGCCCGGGCCGGACGGCTGTTCGCAATGGCCGGGAGACGGTCCTTCGACGAAGGGTCGATGGCCTCGGCGGTGAACCTGCTGGAGCGCTCGAACGCCTTGCTGGCAGGCGATCCGGACACCAACAGCCGGGCCGAGGTGCTGGGCTCGCTGCTGATCGCGCTGGGTGAGACCGGGCAGTTCGAGACCAGCGCGGCCCACGCCGCGACGATCGAGGAGCTGGCCGACCGCAATCTGGACAGCCGCAAGGTCGCCTCGCTGCACGTCCAGCTGGCCAACCTCGAACACATGGCCGGTCGCTGGTCGGCCGCCCTGACCCAGGTCGCCACCGCCCGCTCGCTGCTCGGCATCGACGCGGGCGACGCCGACATCGCGCCGGTCGACGCGATCGCCGCCAACCTCGAGCTCGCCCGGTCGAGCCCCGGCCGGCTGAAGGCGGCGACCGAGCTGGCGACCCGCGCGGCCGAGGCCGCCGAACGCGCCAAGCTGCCCGCGGTCGCCTGCGATTCCCTGCAATTGCTGGGGATCCTGGCCCGCGAGCACGATCTCGACCAGTCGATCGACTACTTCCATCGGGCCCGGCAGGTGGCCGAGGAACACGGGATGACGTTCCAGCGGGTGTGCTCGCACATCTTCCAGGCCGGGACGATCTGCCTGGCGAACGGCAGCATCCTCGAGCTGGAGCGAGCCCGGCAGCAGGCGTTGCGGATCGGCGCGATCCCCTTGGTGTACGAGGTCGACGGGATCCTCGGTCAGCAGGCGATCCTGCGGGCGGAGTACGACAAGGCCGCGGCGATCATCGACGAGTGCCTGGAGGTCACCCGGCGACTGCGGATGGGCCGGTCGGCGACGTACTTCCTGTCCACCAAGGCGATTCTCGAGGCGCACCGCGGCCGGCGGGCCGCCATGGAACAAACGCTCGCCGAGGTCGCCAGCTGGGGCGGCGAGCGCGCGTCGTACGAGCTGCCGTATTCCTACGGCCTGGCCCGCGCCTTCTGTGCGCTGCTGGAGGAGAACCGCGAGCTGGCCGACTCCGACCTGGCCCAGGCCCTGGCGTACGACGCTCAGAACCCGACGACCTTCCATACGTCGGGCAAGAACGGGCTGGGCCTGTTACTCGGCGTACTCTCCGGCCGGAACAGCTGGGCGCACTTCGAAGCCGTCACCGCGACGGCCGGCAGCGGGATGCGGTGGAACAAGCAGTTCGTCCAGCTGGCGCACGCCGTACTGCTGGGGCGGGACGGACGGGTGGAGGCAGCCAACGCCAAGGTGCTGGAGGCGCTGGAGACCGCGTCGCTGTATCCCCTGGCGCGCTACCTCGGACTGCGGATGGTGGCCGAGCCCGCCCACGCCGACGGGTGGGGTGAGCCGGTCGCGTGGTTGCGGCAGGCCGAGGACTACTTCCACAACGCCGACATCCAGGCCGTGGCGAGCGCGTGCCGGAGTCTGCTGCGGCAACTCGGTGCGACCGTCTCGCAGCGGCGGAGTGGGACCGAGCAGGTGCCCCCGCATCTGCGGCAGCTCGGCATCACCAGCCGCGAGTACGAGGTGTGCCGGTTACTGGTGGACAGGATCGGGAACAAGTCGATCGCGTCCCGGCTGCACATCTCTCCCCGGACCGTGGAGAAGCACGTGGCCAGTCTGATGACTAAGACGCAGCAACCGGATCGGGAGGCACTGAGCAGTTTCGCCCGGACGGTGGTCCAGGACTGACACTGGATGCAGTCCGATTCCGGCACTGACGCGTGTGCTGGAACATCGGGCGGCCGGAGGGTGATAGTTGTCGACTCACGCATCGGGGCGACCGCCCGCCGCGCGGCACAAGATCATCACGGTAATTTATGAACGCTCGCTATCTATACTGGGCGAGTGGCAGGCAAGGGGTCGGACATGAGCAAGGGAACGGTCGGCGGCGGCGGTACGACGATGCTGCGGCGGATCAACGTGGCCGCGGTCCTGGACGCGGTGCGCCGGTCCGCGCCCGCACCGCTGCGCGTCGCCGAACTGGTCGAGCGCACCGGTCTGGCCAGACCAACCGTGGCGCAGGCCGTCGACGAGCTGCTGGACGCCGGCTGGCTGCAGCAGCACGGCCCGGATTCGGCCGACCGGTCACTCGGCCGCCCGGCCATCCGCGTCTCGCTGCGCGGCCGTGCGGCGCCGGTGCTCGGCCTGGATGTCGGCCCGCACCGGGTGACCGTGGGTGTCTCCGACCTCGCCGGCCGCAAGCTGTCCCTGGTCCGTCGCTCCGGACCGGGCTGGACCGCGCAGCAGCTGCTCGGGGTCATCAGCGAGGTGATCACCGAGGCGCTCGCGGAAGCCGAGGTGCCGGCGGAGGACATCGCTGCCGCGGTCGCCGCCAGCCCCGGCATCGTGGACGAGCACACCGGCCGGGTCCAGCTGGTCCCGAGCGTTCCGGGCTGGTCCGCGATCGACCTGATCAAGCACGTCCGCGGGCTGCTCGACTGCCCAGTCATGCTCGACAACGACGCCAACCTGGCCGCACTGGCCATCGCGGCCGCTCGGGGCGGCACGGGCACGCTGCTGGCCGTCCAGTGGGGTGAGCGGCTCGGTGCCGGCATCGTCATCGACGGCCGGCTGCACCGGGGCACGGGCGCGGCTGGTGAGATCGGCTTCATCGCCACCGCACCGGACGACGTCATCAACCCCGAGGACAGCCGAGGCCCGCTGGAACGCGCGGTCGGCTCGGAGGCGATCGCAGCACTCGGCCGCCAGGCCGCACTGGACAACCCACAGTCCCGTCTGGCCGAGCTGGGCGGAGAGCAGCTCGACACGGCCGATGTGTTCGCGGCCGCGGCAGAGCGTGACCCGGTGGCGCAGGCGGTCGTGCAGCGAGTCGCCAGGGACTTCGCCCGCGCTCTGGCCCCCGCCGTACTGGTGCTGGACCCGACGGCGGTGGTGATCGGTGGCGGTGTCGCCCGGGCGGGCGCGGTGCTCCTGGACGCCATCTCGGACCAGCTGCGGCTGCTGACGCTGAACCACCCGAAGCTGGAGCTGTCGGCCTTGGCCGAGGACGCCGTGGTCACCGGTGCGATGCGGATGGCCCTCGACGAGGTCTGGCAGCGCAAGCTCCCCACGCCCGCCCTGACGAGCACTACCTAGTCGGCTGGACGGCCCCGGCGATAGCGTCCGGGCGGTCCAGGTGAACGAGATGGGCGGAGTCGGGTAGCACCTCGACCGCGCCGCGGAGCGGGTCGGCCAATCGCCGCTGACCCGCGAGCCAGCGGTCCGCGGTGAACCGCGAGCTGCCACCGGTCGCGACCAGCAGCACCGTCGGCGCGACCGCACCGACCGGTGTGGCGATCAGTTTCCCGACCTCGGCGGCCAGCTCCCAGCTGCTCGCCAGCTCGTCCCAGAACAGCAGCCAGGACGAGGCTGCGCCGTACCGGGCCTTCGCGGTTGCCTTCGACAACAGGTCTTGATTGGTCGCACTGCCGATCCGGACGATCAGCCGCCGCAGTGTCGGCCCGAGCACCTGCGGTACGCCGATCCGCCCGAGGAACCGCAGGAACGCCCGCACCGCCCGGTCACCGCGCGTCCCCGGGTACAGCCACCGCAGACCGGTCTCCGAAGTGAGGCTGGTGTCGACGAGCACCAGTCTGGTCACCTCGACCGGCCGGGTGAGCGCCCAGCGCAACGCCGCGAGTCCGCCGATCGAATGCCCGACCAGACCGATCTCGGCTTCCGCGGGTACGCCGGCCGCCGTCCGCAACTCGTCGACGTCCGAGGTGATCGGCGTACGCCAGGGATCGACGACGCGGAGGTCCTCGCCCGGCAACAGTTCGACGACCCGGGCGAACTCCTCCGGAGTCTCGGCCAGGCCGGGCAGCACGATCCAGATCACGGTCATCGAGGGAAAGCCTGCCTGAGACCGGGGAGCACTGTCGCCAACAATAAGCAGACCAGCAGCACCGAGACGCGCTGCAGGATGCCCGGCGCGTGCAGATCGTCACCGGTGAGCACCTCGACCCCGGTCTCGATCCCGAGCCAGGTCTGCGTCACCACGACCCCGGCGGCGAGTACTGCGACCACCCGGCCCCACACACCACCCCATCCGGCCCGGCGCAGCACGAGCACCGCGAAGATGCCCAGGGCAATGCTCCCGAGACCGGCCACCGTGGAGGTGACCTCGTGCAGCACCAGCGCCGTACCCGCCTGGCCGTTGGCCTCGGCCGCCCGGCACGCCGCGCTGACCGAGGGCGCGCAGTCCATCGGCGAGAAGGAGTCGAACAGCGTCCCGGCGCCGAAAACCGCCGCACTGATCAGCAGACCGGCCATCTCCCGATGCAGGCGGGCGGCACCCCGGCCGAGGATCGCCGCGATCAGCAGGAGGACACCGGCGCCGAGATCCATCGCCCGCGCGTACGGACTGGTCGCCTGGTCCCGGGCGCCGAGTTCGCTGAGAAACGACTGAGGAACGTCCAGCGGAAAGCCGGCCGCCGCCTCCAGCAGCAGGCTGCAGTAGAGCACGCCGGCGGCGATCATCACGTTGCGCAGCAGGCGATACGGGACGGCGACGGCGACGGTTCTCACGCCGGCAAGCCTGGCACGTCAACCAAAGTATTGACTGTGGCGTCAGCTATACCGTCGAGGTAGACCTAGGTCGACCGAAGTCTCGTTGAGCAAGTGGGATGATCGCTTGGTGCGGCCCGAACAGCAGGAAGTGATCCCCGCGTGGAAACAGCGCGCCGCGGTCTGGGTAGGCCGCGTCGTCGTGGTCGCGTCGGTGTGGTCGTTCATCGCGATCCCGCTGCACGTTTTCGCCCCCGCGTACGTGAAACGCGTCGACATGGCGTTCGACTTCTTCGGTATCCCGGCCGGGCACACGTTCTTCTCCGCCGTCTACCTGGCTGTCGTCGGCAGCGCGCTGCTGCGCGGGAAGCGGGCGGCGCTGCTCTGGGTGCTGTGGGTCTTCCAGGCGCTGTGGCTGCTCGCGCAGATCGCGGGGATCGCGTTCACCAGCGTCCGGCTGGCCAACCCCAACGACGCCGAGCTGCTCCGGGACTTCGGCCCGGCCAGCGTCCAGGACCTCGAGTGGGGCATCGTCCAGGTGATCGTGGTGGCCGCGATCATCGTGCTGCTGTGGAACATCCGGGCCGCGTTCCCGGCCCGGCTCGCGCCCGGAACGCGGCGGCTCGCGATCGGCGCGCTGGTGCTCGGGCTGATGATCTCGATCGCGGTCAGCATCACGCTGACCCAGATCTTCCCGCGGACCCTGAGCGGTCAGCGGCAGAAGATCGGCTGGGCCGTGGTCGCCGCGCTCGGGCAGTCCCGCAGCAAGATGGGCGGGCACGAGGGCCACGGCTGGATCGGCCTGACGGTCGGCGCGATCTCGGCCGCCTCGCTGGTGATCGCGTTCTGGATCTTCCTCCGCTCGGTCCGCCGGGTCCGCTACCTGACCCAGCCCGAGGAGCTCGAGGTCCGCCGCCTGCTCCTGCTGCACGGCGAGCGGGACTCGCTCGGGTACTTCGCCACCCGCCGGGACAAGGCGGTGGTCTTCGCCCCCGGCAACGACGCCGCGATCGCCTACCGGGTGGTCAACGGGGTCAGCCTGGCCAGCGGTGATCCGCTGGGCGATCCGAACGCCTGGCCCGCCGCGATCCAGCGCTGGCTGGCCGAGGCACGCACGTACGGCTGGTCGCCGGCGGTGCTCTCGGCGAGCGAGGAGGCCGCCCACGCGTACGTCGATGCCGGCCTGCGCGCGCTGTCGATGGGTGACGAGGCGATCATCGACGTCGCCGACTTCACGCTGGAGGGGCGGACGATGCGGCCGGTCCGGCAGGCGGTCACCCGGGTCCAGCGTGCCGGTTACCACGCGGAGGTGGTCCGGGCCGGCGACCTGTCTCCGGACACTTTGACGAAGTACGTGCACCTGGCCGAGAAGTGGCGTGGTGCGCGGACCGAGCGTGGGTTCTCGATGGCGCTCGGGCGGCTCGGGGACCCGGCCGACGCGCGGTGCGTGATGGTGATCGCCCGCGACGCGGACGGGGTCGTGCGCGGGCTGCTGTCGTTCGTGCCGTGGGGTGTCCGGGGTGTCTCGCTCGACCTGATGCGGCGCGATCCGGAGTCCGTGAACGGGCTGATGGAGTTCATGGTGACATCGCTGGTCGACGCCTGCGGTGATCTCGGGCTGCACCGCATCTCGCTGAACTTCGCCATGTTCCGGGAGATCTTCAGTGACGCCGAGCGGGTCGGCGCGGGGCCGGTGCTGCGCCTGACCAGCGCGCTGCTCACCGCTGCCTCGCGGTTCTGGCAGCTGGAGAGTCTCTACCAGTCGAACGAGAAGTACCTGCCGCGCTGGTCGCCCCGGCTGATCTGCTACTCCCGCGGTGCGTCGCTCGCCCAGGTGCTGCTGGCGGCCGGGACCGCGGAAGGGTTCCTGCCGGCGCCCCGCCCGTGGACGCGGGTCGACAGTGACGAGACGGCGGATCGGCACGCGATCCACGCGGCGGACGGTGGTCATTTCGCGTCCGTCGTACGGGAGCAGGAGGACGCGCTGCTGCGGCCGGCGCTGCCCGATCGCAAGCTGACCGAGCAGGAACGGATCCGCCGGACCAAGCTCGCCGAGCTCGTTGCCGCCGGCATGGATCCCTACCCGGTCGAAGTGCCGCGGACGGAGACGCTGGAGCAGATCCTGGAGCTGCACGAGAACCTGCCGCCCGATCACCACACCGGCCACACGGTGTCCGTGACCGGCCGGGTGATGCGGATGCGGGACCACGGCGGCCTGTCGTTCGCCCAGTTGCAGGACGGGCTGGCCCAGCTGCAGGTGATGCTGACGGCCGAGGCCTGTGGCGACGTACTGCTCGACCAGTGGCGGCGGCTGGTGGACATCGGCGACCATGTCAGCGTCACCGGCGAGGTGGTGACGAGCCGCCGCGGCGAGCTGTCGATCGCGGCCACCTCGTGGCTGATGGCCGCCAAGTGCCTGCATCCGCTGCCGGACAAGCGGAAGGGATTCACCGATCCGGAGGCACGGGTCCGCCAGCGCCACATCGACCTGGTGATGAACCCGGACTCGCTGCGGATGATGCGGCACCGCAGCGCCGCGGTCCGGGCCCTGCGCAACGGTTTCGAGGCGCGCGGCTTCATCGAGGTGGAGACGCCGATGCTGCAGGCCGTGCACGGCGGGGCGAACGCGCGGCCGTTCGCCACCCACATCAACGCCTACGACACCGAGCTGTTCCTGCGGATCGCGCCGGAGCTGTTCCTGAAGCGGCTCAGCGTCGGCGGGATGGGCAAGATCTTCGAGCTGAACCGGAACTTCCGCAACGAGGGCGCCGACGCCACCCACAACCCGGAGTTCACCTCGGTCGAGGCCTACCAGCCGTACGCCGACTACCACGTGATGCGCGAGCTCACCCGCGAACTGCTGATCGAGACCGCGACCGCGGTGTTCGGCAAGCCGATCCTCCGCCGGCCGGACGGGGACGTCGACATCTCCGGCGAGTGGCCGGTCGTCACCGTGCACGACGCGGTCGGCCGGGCCACCGGGACCACGCTCGACCCGGACACGCCGGTCGAGCGACTCCGGGAGCTCTGCGCGGAGCACGGCGTACACACGACCTTCGAGATGTCGGCCGGTGAGCTGGTCCTGGAGCTGTACGACGAGCTCGTCGAGCCGAACACCACCCTGCCGACGTTCTACACCGACTTCCCGCTCGAGACGTCACCGCTGACCCGGACCCACCGGACCGAACCACGCCTGGCCGAACGCTGGGACCTGGTGGCGTTCGGCGCCGAGATCGGTACGGCGTACTCCGAGCTCGTCGACCCGGTCGAGCAACGCCGCCGCCTCACCGAGCAGTCCTTGAAGGCGGCCGCCGGCGACCCGGAGGCGATGTCCCTGGACGAGGACTTCCTGACCGCTCTGGAGTACGCCATGCCCCCGACCGGCGGGCTCGGCATCGGCGTGGACCGGGTCCTGATGATGCTCACCGGGCAGAACATCCGCGCCACGCTCGCCTTCCCGTTCGTTCGCCCCGCGCTGCGAGACTAGGTCGTGGGCCCTGTGTGCGCATACCCTGTGCGCACACAGGGGATTGGGGCGACCTGGGGGGTAGTACGTGAAGCGTTGTGCTGCGCTCTGCGCAGGGGTGGCGATGCTGGTCTGGCCGGCCGGCTGCAGTGGCGCGCCGGACGAGACTCCGGTGGCGTCGTCACCGTCGTCGACCGGTACGTCGGCAGCACCGGCGCCGGCGTCGTCCATCCCACCGGGCGGGGTCGTCGGGTCGGCGGCGTACCAGGTCGAGCTGACCAGGATCGAAAAAGGCCTGGCCGGTCAACTGCGGGCGCTCACGCGGGTGCGGACCGCCGAAGGGCTGACCGAGGCGATGACCACGCTCGCCGACTCGCTCACCATGGCGTCGTCACAGCTGGGCGGTCTCACGGTGAGTACCCGGCTGACCGCCGTTCACGAGGTGCTGCAGGACCGGCTCGCGGCGGCGGCCGAGTCGCTGACGAACTCCGACCAGACCGAGCTGGACGCGCGGTGCCGAGGCGTCGCGTACACCTCGCAGAAGGTGCAGCGGAAACTGCGCGCGGATCTGAGCGGGGCGATCCTGCCGTTGACCCGGCTGAAGCTGAAGTTCGGTGAGACGCTGCCCGATCCCGGACCGGAACCGGAGAGCGAGCGCCCGTCGAACGGCGAGGTCCTGGTCCGCAGCGGCGAGGCCGGATCCGGCCGGCTGCGGGTCACCAACGGAACGGCGAAGGACGTCGCGGTCTCGGTCGTCAGCGACGGGAAGCCACCCGGCTCGCCGCACGTGATGGTGTACATCCAGGCCGGCAAGACCGCGACCATCAGCCGGATCGGCGGCGCGTACCACATCTACTTCAAGAGCGGCACCGACTGGAACTCCACCCGCCGCCAGTTCAGCGCGGACTGCTCGTTCCAGAAGTTCGACCAGCCCTTCGAGCGCAACAAGGGCTGGCAGATCAACCTCGAACCCACCATCGGCGGCAACGCCAGAACCACCGAGGTCGAGGCCTACTGACCTACAGGTCGTCGGGGAGCAGCCGGAACGCTTTGTGGGGGGTGAGTGGGCGGACCGCCCGGAAGTCTCGACGGTCGAGCGTGAGCACCGCGTCCGTGCGGTAGTCGGCAGCCAAGGCGACGCTGACCGCATCGGCCAGGTCGAGATCGAGATCGGCGTACCGGTTCATCACGGCGAGAGCAGTCGCGAGGGTGTCGGCGCCGATGTCGGGCACCTGAAAACGCATCCGCCGCACCTGCGCCAGCAACAGGTCAAGGATCGTCGACCTGGCCTCCGCGCCGAGCCGCACGCGAGCCAGGTGGTCCACCTCGGCCATGACCAGAGGCGACAGGATGACAGTCCCGGCTTCCTGCAGGAGTTGCCGGCAGTGCGGCCCCTCGGCTGCGTTGCGGTCGAACGCCGCGATGATCCCCGAGGTGTCGGCGACGACGATCACCGGCCGGTACGACGCGCGATCTCGGCGCGGACCTCGTCCTTCGTCACCGGTTCACCGGAGCCCTCGAAGGTCGGCCAATCGAGCGGCTCGTCCCAGACCCGGTTCGCCATCGCGGCCAGGTGGATGCCCTCGCGGATGATCTCCGCCTCCGGAATGCCCCGCCGACGGGCAGCGTCCTTGATCAACGCCAGGTCCTCAGGATCGGCGTAGACGTTGGTGCGCTTCATCGACATGTACCAACCCTAACACATGTACATGCGCGTCAGAGGCCCAGCTTGTTCAGGAGGGTGCCGAGGAGGCCGCCCAGGGAGGGCGGGTTCTGGGGTTCTGGGTCGTCGGGGGTGGTTGGCGGGGTGGTGGGGGTGGTCGGTGGCGGGGTGGTCGGGTTGCCCGTGGGGTCAGACGTGGGCTTCGTGGTGGGTGGCTCGGTGGTGCGGGTGGGTGGGGTTCGGGTGGCGACCGGGATGGTCGGCTCGAAGCGGTCGACGATCTGGGTGGTCGGGAGGCCCGGGGTCGGGGTGGGGCAGGGGGTGGTGCCGGGTGGGACCGGGGCGGTGACGGTGCCGGTACCGGGAGTGGTTGCCGTGGGCAACGCGGTCGGCGAGGTCGTGGGGGTCGTCCCGGGAGCGGGCGTGGTGCCGCGCGGGATGGCCGGGACGTTCTGCGTCGGCTGACTCGGCTCGAGGCCGGCGACCGGGGTGGCCGGGTCGGGGCCGCCACCGGGGAGAGGCAGGAACGAGGCGCCGATCCGCGGTCCGCCGACGAAGGCGACGAACGCGAGCACGAGGTAGAGCAGCAGCAGTGCTCCGGCGCCGGCGGCGACCTGGCGAAGTCGGCGCGGATCCTGCCAGGGCGGGCGGCCGGGTGCCGTGGCAGAGAACGGTTTCACGGTCCCGCACAGTAGCGGTTGAACCAGCGCTTCAAACAGCCCTTGGAACAAATTCCACACTAGATCGCAACCATTGGACAGTTCGATACCTGCTACGCAACCGTAGCAATGCGGTGAGTTAGCTGATGACGCGCCTACATTCCTGCACTGGTGATTTTCCTATGTCAGCCTGCTCCCATGTCTGCACTGCTGCTGTTGCACGGTCTCGGGGCCAACGGACGCGTCTGGGACGGCTGGCCGCAACCACGGTTCGCCCCCGACCTTCCCGGACACGGCACGGCTCCCGCGCTCCCGTCGTACAGCTTCGGCGAGCTGGCCGCGGCGGTGGCGGAGTCCTTGGAGGTACGGCGTGACCTCGTCGTCCTCGGCCATTCACTGGGCGGCGTGATCGCACTCGAACTGGCGAGTGGCGGGTACGGCGTCGACGTGAGCCGCGTCGTCGCACTCGGGGTCAAATTGACGTGGTCCGACGACGATCTCGGACGGGCGGCCGCACTGGCACAGAAGCCGGTCGCCTGGTTCGCGGACCGCGCGGAGGCCGCGACCCGGTTCCTCAAGGTCTCCGGTCTGCAAGGGCTCGTGGACCCGGCGGATGCAGTCGTGGATCACGGCCTCCGCGAGGTCGACGGCCGATGGCGGCTGGCCATGGATCCCGGCACGTTCGGCGTCGGCGCTCCGGACATGGCGAAGCTGATCGCCGAGAGCAAGGCGGAGGTGATCCTCGCACGCGGCGAGCGCGACCCGATGAACACCGATGCCGAGCTCCTCGCCCTGCATGACCGGGTCGTCACCCTGACCGATCTCGGGCACAACGCACAGGTCGAGGACCCGGAGGCTGTCGCCGCGCTGGTCAGGTAAGGGCTTGGAGACCGATGACCGACAGCAGGCGCAGCTTCTCGGCCGCCTCGCTGTTCGGCGCAGCCGTGTAGACGACGATGCGGAGATCACTGCCCGGCACGGTGAGGACGTCGCAGTCGATGACGAGGCTGCCGAGGCCGGGATGGCGGATGGTCTTCTGCTCGGTCTGATGGAAGCGGACGACGGGCTGGTCCCAGAGCTGGGCGAACTCGTCGTACCCGGCGCGCAGCTCGTCGATCAACGCCCTGAGATCCGGGTCGTGCGGATAGCGGGCGAGGGAGGCGCGCAGGTCGGTCACCATCGCGATCTGGAAGCTTCGCCGCTGCTCAGGTGTCTGCAGCACGCGTTCCCCGGGCGCCGCGTAGTGCCTCCAGATGATGTTGCGCCACCGGCCGTGCCACTCCGACGGGTCGCCGATCAGGGCCGCGAAGAGCGGATTCCAGGTGATCAGGCTCCAGGCCGCGTCGCACACGCAGAGCGGCGCACCCTCCAGCTGGTCGACCACCCGCTGCACACCGGGTGGGATGTACGCCGAGATCCGGCCGGGTGACGGTTCCACCTGACCCGCGAGCACGAACAGATGGTTGCGCTCGGCATCGGACAGCCGGAGAGCCCGGGACAGCGCGGTCAGCACCTGCACCGACGGCGAGTCCGAGCGGCCTTGCTCGAGCCGGACGATGTAGTCCACCGACAGTCCGGCGAGGTGCGCCAGTTCCTCCCGGCGCAGTCCCGGCGCGCGCCGCTTCCCGCCGGCCGGCAGGCCAACCGCATCCGGCGTCACGCGATCGCGCCACGCATGCAGAGTCCGGCCCAGCTCGCTCACAACCCCAGTATTCCGCGCGCCGCCGGCCACAGCCTGGTACTGCCATTCCCTAGGACACCGCGGGTACTACCTGCCCGAGAGCCCCGGCACGAGGGTGGATGCATGACCACGACACTCATCACCGGGGCGAACAAGAGCCTCGGATTCGAAACCGCCCGCCGGCTGATCGCCGCCGGGCACACCGTCTATATCGGCGCGCGGGATCCCCAACGCGGCAAGGAGGCGGCGGCTGCCCTTGGTGCGCACTACCTGCCGCTCGACGTGACCAGCGACGAGTCGGTCGACAATGCGGCCGAGCAACTCGAGGCCGAGGCCGGCGGGCTCGACGTACTGATCAACAACGCCGGCATCATCGGGTCGGGTCAGTCCGCCCGCGAGCTGACGGCCGAGGATCTCTACCGGACCTACGACACCAACGTGTTCGGCCCGGTCCGGATGCTGCACCGGTTCCTCCCGTTGCTGGAGCGCAGCGCCAACCCGGTCGTCGTGAACGTGTCGAGCGGGCTCGGCTCGATCGCCACCGCCGTCGATCCGGCGGCACAGTCGACCGCCGTCCCGGTCTGGGTCCCCGCACCGGGCTACGGCTCGTCGAAGGCCGCGCTCAACATGCTGACGGTCCAGTACGCGCGGCAACTACGGGCACTGCGGATCAACACGGTCGACCCGGGCTACACCGCGACCGACTTCAACGGCCACAGCGGTCCGCAGACCGTCGAGCAAGGCGCCGAGATCATCGTCCGGCTGGCCCAGATCGGCCCGGACGGCCCGACCGGTGAGTACCTGAGCCTGACCGGGACCGTGCCCTGGTGATCAGCACTCGATGACGTTGACGGCGAGGCCGCCGCGGGACGTCTCCTTGTACTTGATCTTCATGTCCGCACCGGTCTCGCGCATCGTCTTGATCACCTTGTCGAGCGTGACCACGTGAACGCCGTCGCCGTGCATCGCCATCCGGGCCGCGTTGATCGCCTTCACCGACGCCATCGCGTTCCGCTCGATGCACGGGATCTGCACCAGCCCGCCGACCGGGTCGCAGGTCAGGCCGAGGTTGTGTTCCATCGCGATCTCGGCCGCGTTCTCGACCTGGAGCGGCGTACCACCGAGCACCTCGCACAATGCGCCCGCGGCCATCGAGCAGGCCGACCCGACCTCACCCTGGCAGCCGACCTCGGCACCGGAGATCGACGCGTTCTCCTTGTACAGCACGCCGATCGCGCCGGCGGTGAGCAGGAACCGGACCACACCGTCTTCGGTGGCCCCGGGCACGAACCGGCGGTAGTAGTGCAGTACGGCGGGAATGATGCCGGCGGCACCGTTCGTCGGTGCGGTGACGATCCGGCCGCCGGACGCGTTCTGCTCGTTCACCGCGAGGGCGAACAGATTGACCCAGTCCATCACCTTCAGCGGATCGACCGACCAGGGATCCTGGCTGAGCTTGGTGTACAGCGCGTGCGCCCGCCGTGGCACCTTCAGCCCGCCCGGCAGAATGCCCTCGGTCTCGCAGCCCTCGCGGACACAGTCCTGCATGACCTGCCAGATGTGCAGCAGGCCGTCCCGGATCTCGTCCTCGGTCCGCCAGGCCAGCTCGTTCGCGAGCATGACCTCGCTGATCGACAGCTGCGACTCCCGGCACCGGTCGAGCAACTCCGCGCCGGTGGTGAACGGGTACTTCAGCGGGGTCGTGTCCAGCACGATGCGGTCGCCGGCCGCCGCGGTCTCGTCGACCACGAACCCGCCGCCGACCGAGTAGTACGTGCGTTCCCGCAGTACGGCGCCGTCCGCCGAGCGGGCCACGAAGGACATCCCGTTCGGGTGGTACGGCAGCGCCTTGCGCCGGTGCATGACCAGGTCGGTGTTCTCGTCGAACGCGATCTCGTGCGTACCAGCCAGCCGGACCCGGCCGCGTTCCCGGATCGCCTCGACCCGCGCGTCCACCGCGTGCGTGACGACGGTCTCGGGATCCTCGCCCTCGAGCCCGAGCAGGACCGCCTTGTTGCTGCCGTGACCGTGCCCGGTCGCGCCGAGCGAGCCGAAAAGCTGCGCCTCGACCCGCGCCGTCGCGGCCAGCAGGCCGGCGTCGGCCAGGCCGAGTGCGAAGGTCCGGGCGGCGCGCATCGGGCCCACGGTGTGGGAGCTCGACGGGCCGATCCCGATACTGAACAGATCGAAGACGCTGATCGCCATCGTGCGGAGGTTCCTTCCGGTCGCCGTTGACCGTTTGGTGTCCTCCCCACTCTGTCAGGCAGATGCCTTCCAGAGGTGCCTCGCCCGCGCGGTGAAGGTGCCTGAGAGATTCTTGGGGAGAGTTGCTCCTACGGCGCCCGGGTCACGCCCGGGTCTCTCCCGCACGGGTTCATGCGGCTGTTGAATTGACTGACGGTCTGGACGGTACGGCGCTCCGCCCGGCAACGTCAATCCGGCCCGTTCGCACCGCCCAGATCTCGAAGAACCAGGTGAACAGCGGGGGAACGCTTGCCGCCAGCGCGGCCAGGGTCACCGGCCACGACCACCGCAGCGGGCCGCGCACGACCAGCACCGTGACCACGTACGCGATGAAGATGCCGCCGTGGATCGGGCCGAAGATCTTCACCCCGATCTCGTTGTCGGACAGCACGTACTTGAACAGCATTCCGATCAGCAATCCGGTCCACGAGATCGCCTCGGCGATCGCCACTGTCCGGAACCACACCGCGTGCTTGGTAGTCATCAGCGACCGACCCTAACAAGTCCCCCAAGCCGCACCCGGGGTCCGCCGGGGGCTCGTCCCCGATGCGGCCGAGCAAACGGTTGCCGAGGATCGAGGGAGTTCGCCCCGCCCCACCCCTCGTCTTCCTTCCTTCCTTCCTTTCTTCCTTTCTTCCCGCAGACAGGAGATTCGCCTGATGAGATCCAGCAGACTTCTCAGGACCACCGCGTGGGGTGTGGTCCTGGGACTGACGGCGGCCGGCCTCGCGACGCTCCCGGCGTCGGCCGCCGTCCCCCGGCCGCCGGGCGTGCAGTGGTCGGACTGCAAGCCCGAGGGCAAGGACGATCCGGCGGAGGTGAAGGGGTCGCAGTGCGCGACCCTGCAGGTGCCGGTCGACTGGCGTGACCCCGGTGGACCGACGTTCGGCCTCGCGATCGCCCGCCGTACGGCGAAGTCGCCGAGCGAGCGGGTCGGCGTGCTGGTGTTCGGCCCGGGTGGTCCCGGTGACTCCGGCGTCGACCGGATCAAGACCGGCATCAGCCGGTTCAGCCAGACGCTGCAGGATCGCTTCGACATCGTCAGCTTCGACCCGCGCGGGATCGCCCGCAGCAACCCGGTGCTGTGCTCCGCGGCCCTGCTGTCCCGGCAGCCGTCGCCTTTGATGAAGAGCCAGGCCGACTTCGACGCGACCGTCCGCTACAACCGCACGCTGGCGGCCGACTGCCGCGAGCACACCGGACCGCTCTACGACCACATCGACACCTGGCAGTCGGTGCGGGACGTGGACGCGATCCGGAGGGCTCTCGACGAGTCGCAGATCTCGTTCCACGGCTCGTCGTACGGGACGATGCTCGGCGCGCAGTACGCCGAGACCTACCCGCGGCGTACGCGCGCACTCGTTCTGGAGAGCGTGCTCGACCACAGCTCGCCGACTGCGCGCACGTTCCTCGACGAGCAGGCGGCGCCGGTGCAGGACTCGTTCGACGAGTTCGTGAAATGGTGCGATCAGACAACGACCTGCGCCCTGCACGGCAGCGACGTCCGCGCACTCTGGGCAGACCTGCTGAAGGTCTCGACCGATCCGTTCAAGCTGAGCTTCCAGGTGTTCCGGCTGCTCTACGACCCGGAATGGCGCAAGCTGGCGGACACCCTGAAGACCCTCGATGAGAGCAAGCAGGCCTCAGTGCCGACCGGGCTGGTGAACAACACGCTGGCGCCGTTCTGCCAGGACTGGAACCTGCCGGTCCGGAACTACCGCGAGTTCGCCGGCCTCGTCGACCGGATCGGCCGGAACAACCCCGACATGCCGTACCCGGGCCAGCTGATGGCCGTCACGAACTGCCTCGGCGCACCCGAGGCCAACAATCCGCAGCACACGTTGAAGGTCCGCGACCTGAAGACCCCGGTCCTGCTCGCCAACGCGATCCACGACCCGGCCACCGGCTACGACTGGGCCAAGAGTGTGGAGCGGCAGCTCGGCAAGTACGGCGTACTTCTGACCTACGAGGGCTGGGGACACGGCAGCTACAACTCAGGCCCCTGCATGCAGTCGACGATCGACGCCTACCTGGTGTCGCGTCA
Organism: Kribbella sp. NPDC048837; assembly: GCF_055586945.1. Lineage (NCBI taxonomy): Bacteria > Bacillati > Actinomycetota > Actinomycetes > Propionibacteriales > Kribbellaceae > Kribbella > Kribbella sp. NPDC048837. Next base: position 385,617 of record NZ_JBVJHF010000007.1, on the reverse strand, counting down.
GGTGCCGAAGCGCGGCGCCGGTTGCCCCGCCGTACCACCGGTGGGCTGAGAATGATCCGGGGCCGGCGCTCCCAACCAGCACCGGCCCCGGTGACCGGGTGACCTCAGACCGGTACGCCGGTCACGTCGAGCACGCGGTCGAGGTGGTCGCCGTGGACCAGCCGGTTCGACAGCATCCGGAGCTCGGCGCACGCGGTCTCGAGTGCCTGCCGTTGCGATGGGCAATGATCGACGAACCAGAACGGGTCGTCGGGTTGCGGATCGTCGGCGTCGTCGATGTCGGCGTACCAGTGCTGATCTCCGTAGTGGACCACTCGCACTCGCAGATTCATGATGACTACTCCCCGTGCCCGGGGATCCCGGGTCCCCCATGGCCCCAGTCGCGGCCGCCTCGGCCCCGGCGCGCGGACGCGGCCCCCCACTGCCACGCGCCGGGCCGAAGTTCGACCCTCCCCCGCTCGCTACATCGGAGCCGGGGCGCCGAGTGTTACTGCTTGTGACGGGTTAATTTTCCGTCAGCGCGCGATCACCGACCGTCGAGGTGCGACCGGGTCCACTGCTCGAGGCCGTCGGTGGTGATCGGCAGGTCCTGGGTGAGGATCTCCAGCCGGTCCGGATGCACCACGACGTTGTCCTCGATCCGGATGCCGATCCCGCGCAGCTCCGGCGGCACGGTCTCGTCGTTCGGGTGGAAGTACAGGCCCGGCTCGACCGCCAGCGCCATGCCCGCCTCGATGTCACCGGCGAAGTACGCCTCCGGCCGGGACGCGTCGCAGTCGTGGACGTCGAGGCCGATGTAGTGCCCGGTCCCGCAGACGATGTACCGCCGGTGCTGCTGCCCGTCCGGGCCGAGCAACTCGTCCATCGACACGTCCAGCAGACCCCAGTCCCGCAGGCCTTCGGCCAGCACGCGGAGTGCCTCGTACTGGAAGGCGCGGTACGGCGCTCCGACCTTGACGGCCGCCAGCGACGCGACCTGCGCCTTGTGCACGAGGTCGTGCACCTGCCGCTGGGCGGCCGTGTACTCACCGGTGGCCGGGAAGGTCCGGGTCACGTCGGCGGTGTAGAGCGTCCGGGTCTCGACGCCGGCGTCCAGCAGGATCACGTCGCCCTCGTTCACCGGGCCGTCGTTGCGGACCCAGTGCAGCACCGGCGCGTGGTTGCCCGCAGCAACGATCGAGGCGTAGCCGACCCCGTTGCCCGCGGTCCGCGCGCGCCGGTCGAACGTGCCTTGCAGCCAGCGCTCGCCGCCACCGCGGATGGCCTCGGGCAACTCACGGGCGACATCGCCGAACGCGAGCACGCTGGCCGCGACGGCCTCGCGCAGCTGGTCCAGCTCCCAGTCGTCCTTGATCCGGCGCAGCTCGGCCAGCGTCTGCCGCAGCGAGTTCCCGTCGGTCGGCGAGGTCCGGACCAGTGCGTCCAGCATCGGCTCGACGCCGGGTGTCGACAGCATGAACGGGACGGCGCCGCGGACGGCGGCCGGCAGCTCCTCGATCGGGCGGCACGCGATCTGCAGCGCGTCCGACCAGTCCTTGAGACCCGGCACCGGGCCGATCCACAGCTCGCCGTCGCGGGCGTTGGCGAAGAAGTCCGCCTCGTCCGGGCCCGCGGTCTCGCGCAGGTAGAGCGTCGCCTCACCGTCGGCCGACAGCACGAGTACGGCGCCTTCGGCCTGGCAACCGGTCAGCCAGACGAAGTCGCTGTCGGCGCGGAACTGGAAGTCGGTGTCGTTCGAGCGCACCGGCGCCCGGCCGGCCGCGAGCGCGATCCGGCGGCCCGGCAGCGCGGCGGAGAGCTTCCGCCGGTGCTCGGCGGCCGCCTCGGCCAGCCCCTCCGGCAGCGTCACCGACCGGTCCACAGGGCCCCAGCCACGCGAGATGAACTCCCGGAAACCCTTGGCGTCGATGGGGCGGTAGGACTTCGGCGTCTGATCGGTCCGGTCGTCTTCGGTCATGAGCTGAACTCCCCTTTGCAGCTGACGGTCACAGTTCATCAAAGGAGTCTTCGCGGGGCCGCGCAAGCCCTTATCGGATCGAGTCCGCTCAGCGCGAACGGAACGCCGCGAGGATGCCTTCCTCGGAGTCCAGCAGGTACTGATGCAGGTCGGCCGCGGCCTCGTCGTACTTGCGCGCCTCGAGCAACTCGAACAGCCCGCGGTTGCGCGCGATGTACGGCTCGTGCAGCTCGCGCGGCGCCGCGATCACGTGGAACAGCAGCCGCAGCTCCGCCAGCAGCCGGCCGGTCATCGCGTCCATCCGGGCGCTGTCGGCGAGGCCGATCAGGTGCTCGTGGAACCGCATGTTCGCCGTCCCGACGGCCGGCCAGCGATCCGCGCGCGCGGCCGCCTCGGCGGCCTCGACGTCGTCCTGCAACGGCTCGAGCCGGCCGGCCGGCAGCTCCGGGTCGCGGTCGATCAACCCGCGGACGACGTCGACCTCGAGCACCCGGCGCAGGCGGTACAGGTCGACCACGTCGGCCTCGTCCAGCTCGGGGACGAAGACGCCGCGGTGCAGCTTGTAGACCAGCAGGCCTTCGTGGGTGAGCAGCCGGAAGGCCTCGCGGAGCGTGTTGCGGCTGACCTCCAGCACCTCGGTCAGCTCGATCTCGGACAGCTGCGCGCCCGGCGGCAACGCACCCTCGGTGATGCTGCGCCGCAGGATGTCGGCGGCCCGCTCGGCCGAGCTGCTGCGGTCCAGTCGTGCCACGTCGGCGGCGACAGTCCGCAACCAGGCCTGCCGTCCGGCGTCTTCCCCACCCGTGTTCATCACCGCATCATCGCCCACTCCGACCGCTCAGGGGAAGTTTAGTAGAACAAGACTCTTGCAGGATTGTTGAACAATCTCTACGATCGTGTGATCACTCGTTACTCACAGCCATGGAGACCATCCGACAGTTCACCGCCACCTCCGGGAGCCGCCGCCATGTCCCAACCCCTCGCCCGACGACCGCGCCGCGTGAAGCCGCCGACCCGCCGGCCCAGCACCAAGCCGGTGGTCCGCCGTACCAATCCCTATGCCCGGCAGCTCGCCCCGGCGGCCGGCCGGAAGACGCCAGACAGCGTGATGAAGGCCGGGGGCCGGTCGACGCTCGTGGGCGCGATGTTCCTGACGGCCACCTCCGCGATCGGGCCCGGGTTCCTGACGCAGACCACACTGTTCACGGTCTCGCTCGGCGCGGCGTTCGCCTTCGCGATCGTGGTGTCGGTGCTGATCGACCTCGCGGTCCAGCTGAACGTGTGGCGGGTGATCGGCGTGTCCGGCCGGCGGGCTCAGGAGCTGGGCAACCTGGTCGCACCACGGCTCGGTACGGCGATGGCCGCGCTGCTGTTCGCCGGTGGGCTGGCGTTCACGGTCGGCAACGTGGCCGGGACCGGGCTGGGGACCGACGCGATGGCCGGCCTGGAGCCCCGGATCGGCGCCGTCCTCTCCGCGGTGGTTGCCATCGGCATCTTCTTGGCGAAGCGCGCCGGGGTCGCGATGGACCGGGTCGTGATCGTCCTCGGCTCGGTCGTCCTGCTGCTCACCGGGTACGTCGCGATCACCTCGGACCCACCGGTCGGCACCGCGCTGCGCAACGCCGTACTGCCCGCGAACGCCGAGTTCCTGGTCATCCTCACCCTGGTCGGCGGCACGATCGGCGGCTACATCCTGTACGCCGGTCCGCACCGGCTGCTCGATTCCGGGGTGTGCGGGCCGCAGTACGCCCGGGACATCGACCGGGCCGCGGTTGGCGGCGTACTGCTCACCGGCTTGATGCGGGTCGTCGTCTTCCTGGCGGTCCTCGGTGTGGTGGCCGGCGGGGCGACGCTCGATCCGGCGAACCCGACGGCTTCGGCGTTCCAGCACGCGGTGGGTCAGGTCGGGTTGCGGGTCTTCGGTGTCGTGTTGTGGGCGGGCGCGATCGCCTCGGTGATCGGAGCGGCGTACACGACCGTCACGTTCGTCACGTCGCGGACGAAGACGTCGGACGCGACCCGGACGGTGCTGGTGGTCCTGTTCATCGCGGTCTCCACGGTGATCTATCTGGCCGTCGGTACGGCGCCGGCACGGCTGCTCGTCTTCGCCGGTGCGTTCAACGGGCTGCTCTTGCCGTTGGGGATCGGCGTCCTTCTGTGGGTGGCGTGGCAGCGTGCGGACCTGCTGCGCGGGCACCGGTATCCGCGGTGGCTGCTCTGTCTGGGTGGGGCGGCGTGGCTGCTCACCGTTTATCTGGCCGTCCGATCTGTTGTAGGACTGCTCTAACTTGTAGGAGTGTTCATGGACCTCAATGCGGATCTCGGCGAGGGATTCGGATCCTGGGCGATGGGTGACGACAGCGCCTTGCTGGACGTCGTCACCAGCGCCAATGTGGCCTGCGGTTTCCACGCCGGCGATCCGTCGATCATGCGCCGGGTGACCGGTGAGGCGGTCGAGCGCGGGGTCGCGATCGGGGCGCATGTCGGGTACGCCGACAAGGCCGGATTCGGTCGGCGGTTCGTCGACATCGAGCCGGCTGTCCTGCGCGACGAGGTCGTCTATCAGATCGGTGCCCTGGACGCCTTCGCCCGGATCGCCGGTGACCGGGTCCGCTACGTGAAGCCGCATGGGGCGCTCTACAACACGATCGGCCACCACGAGGAGCAGGCGGCGGCCGTGGTCGGCGCGGTCGCGGACTACGACAAGTCACTGCCCGTGCTCGGGCTGCCCGGCTCGGCCTGGCTCCGGCTCGCCGCGGACGCCGGGCTCACCGTCGTCCATGAGGCTTTCGCGGACCGCGCGTACACGCCCGAGGGCACGCTCGTGTCGCGACGGCTGGACGGATCGGTCCTGCACGACGCGGACGAGATCGCTTCCCGGTGTACGGCGATGGCCACGGGGCAGCCGATCCGGGACAACGCCGGCGGCTCGCTGACCGTGCGCCCGGCCTCGATCTGCGTTCACGGCGACACCCCCGGTGCCGTCGACATCGCCCGCCGGGTGCGGACCGCGTTGGAGGGAGCGGGCGTGACGCTTCGCCCGTTCACGCCCTGATGCGGATCCTGCCGTCCGGCGACCATGGGGTGCTGGTCGAGCTCGACGACCTCGACCAGGTTCTCGGCTACTACACCGCGCTCACCGCCGACCCGCCCGCCGAGGTGGTCGACATCGTGCCCGCGGCCCGGACGATCCTGGTTACGACCTCGGGCAGCCTCGACGCGCTGACCCGCGCGCTTCAGGGGGTGACGCCGACCGCTGGGACGCGGACCCTCGGCGACCTGATCGAGATTCCGGTCAGCTACGACGGCGAGGACCTCCAGGACGTGGCCGACCTGCTCGGATGCAGCGCGGCCGAGGTGGTCGAGCGGCACACCGGCTCGGAGTGGACCGTCGCGTTCTGTGGCTTCGCGCCCGGCTTCGGCTATCTGACCTCGGCCGGGTCCTGGGACATCCCGCGCCGGAAGTCTCCGCGGACGAAGGTGCCCACCGGCGCCGTCGCGCTCGCCGGGGAGTTCAGCGGGGTCTACCCGCGCGAGTCGCCGGGTGGCTGGCAGCTGATCGGCCGGACGGACGTGCGGATCTTCGACCAGGAGCGCGATCCGGCCGCGCTGTTCCATCCCGGCCACCGGGTCCGGTTTGTCGACGCGGGTCGTGGATGAGCAGCCTCACCATCCTCGAATCGGGGCCTTTGGCAACAATCCAGGATCGCGGTCGGGCCGGACAGGCCGCCCTGGGGATCCCGGCGTCCGGGGCCTGCGACCGTACTTCCTACGCGCTGGCCAACCGGTTGGTCGGGAACGAGCCGGGGGCCGCGGCCATCGAGGTCACCTTCGGCGGTCTGACGCTGCACGCCGACAACGACCTCGTGCTGGCGATCACCGGCGCTCCGTGTGCTGGGGTTCCGCTCAACGCACCTTCGCTGGTGAAGGCCGGCCACGTGCTCCGACTCGGCCCGCCACGAACCGGTCTGCGGACGTACGTCGCCGTTCGCGGCGGGTTCGACGTACCGCCTGTGTTGGGTTCTCGTTCCACCGACCTGCTCTCCGGACTTGGTCCAGCGCCGCTCTCGGCTGGACAAACGGTGCGCGTCGGCCGCTCGTACGGGCCGATGCCGGGGGTCGATCTGGCGCCGGTGGCCGATCCGCTGGGCGGTGAGGTCGTAGTCCGCGTGACTCCTGGCCCTCGACGGGAGTGGTTCACCGAGGCGGGCTGGCGGTCGCTGGTCACGCAGACCTATCGGGTGAGCAGTGAGAGCAATCGGGTCGGCGTACGACTGGACGGCGAGCCACTCGAGCGCGCCTTCGACGGTGAGCTCGCCAGCGAGGGGATGGCCCTCGGCGCGATCCAGATCCCGCCGTCCGGAACCCCCGTCATCTTCCTCGCCGACCACCCGGTCACCGGCGGCTACCCCGTCATCGCGTACGTCGCCGCGCCCGACGTCGACGCCTGCGCCCAGGTCCGTCCGGGGCAATCGGTCCGTCTGGTCGCCTCGTAAATCAGGTTCGCGTGGTGCGGGCAGCGTGGTACGTTCGGCGCCGCTGCTTCGACCTGAGGAGGTGAGTCCCATCATCACTACGACTGGCCGGGCCTCCCTTCTCCGCGTGAGCTAGGGAGCGCCCGCAACCCGAGAGGTTTGCCATGCGCTTCAGCTCCCCGACGTCGTCCGACGGCGTCACCGAACAGCTCTTCACCCTCGACGAGATCCCCGGCGTGCTGTGGACACCGGAAGGCGCCGTCGGCCCACGTCCGCTGATCCTGATGGGACACGGCGGCGGCCAGCACAAGAAGGCCCCCGGTCTCGTCGCCAATGCCCATCACTTCGTCACGGCCGGCGGATTCGCGGTGGTCGCGGTCGACGCCCCTCACCACGGTGATCGGCCTCGCGGTGAGGACTTCGCCCGCACGGCGGCCGAGAACCGGGCGAGCATGCTCGCCGGCGAGGACGTCGTACCGCGGATCGCGGCCTTGCACACGACGCTCGCCTCGCAGTCCGTCCCCGAGTGGCAGTCGGTCTTGACCGCGATCCTCGCCCATCTCGGTCCAGGCCCGGTCGGCTACTGGGGCCTGTCGATGGGCTCCGGCCTCGGCGTTCCCTTCCTCGCCGCCGAGCCCCGCATCAACGCGGCTGTCCTGGGCCTGGCCGGCGCCGTCGGCCTGTCCGAGTTCGCCGCCCGGATCACCGTCCCGATCCAGTTCCTCCTGCAGTGGGACGACCGCTTCGTCCCACGGGACCAGGGACTGGAGCTCTTCGACGCCTTCGCCTCCCCCGCCAAAACCCTCCACGCCAACCCTGGCAACCACGGCGACGTACCCCGGCTGGAGACCGAGAACTCGCTCCAGTTCTTCCAGCACCACCTGACCTAGCCCCTCCGAGCTAGCTTCGGTTGCGCATCTCTGTCGCGAACGACTCCTGTGCCTCGCGCATCACGGCCGCCTCGGCCGGATCCGCGAACAGCTCCCCCAGGGTCGACGGATCCACGTCCTCGAGGTGCGTCTGCAACCACCAGATGTTCCCCACCGGATCCTTCACCCGACAGCCCCGGTCCCCGGTGATCCGCGAGTACATCAAACCGGTGACGACGGTCGCGCCCGCGTCCAGCGCGCGGGCGTAGACCTCGTCCACGTCATCGACGTACACACTGAGGAAGCTCGGCGTATCCGGCCAGTCCGGCGCCGCGTCGAACGCCATCAGCACCGACTCCCCCACCCGCACCTCGGCGTGCCCAACCGTCCCGTCCTGATTCGGCACCCGCAGCGCCGTACGCACCTCGAAGGTCCGCTCGACAAACTCCAGAAACCGATCCACCCCCTTCACCACCACATAAGGCGTCACGGTCGACTTGCCCCCGGGAATCTCCTGCGTCGTCATGCCTCCACCCTGTCGCAGGTAAAGGACACGATCCGTCCTCTACCTGACCGGATGCCGGCTCGGCGGACGTCGGATCGGTTGGGTGGATGCGGATTCGGCTAGACGGTGGCTCGGAAGCGGCGGCGGTATTCGGTGGGGGTGGTGCCGAGGTGGCGGGCGAAGGCCCGGCGGAGGGTCTCGTCGCTGCCGAGGCCGCTGAGCCGCGCGGCGGACGTGATGCTGTGACCGTCGAGCAGCAGCTGCTGGGCACGGTCCAAGCGGACCCGCTCGACCCACCGGCCGGGCGTCGTACGCAGCTCTGCCTGGAACAACCGCGTCAGGTGCCGCGGACTGACAGCCGCGGACGCAGCCATCACCGGCAGGCTGTGATCGGCCGCCGGGTCGGCGACCACGGCCGACGTCACTTCCCGGAGCGGATCGCTGCGAGCCGGCGGCGTCGCCATCGCGGTGGAGAACTGCGACTGACCACCCGGCCGCTGCAGGAAGACGACCAGTTCACGAGCGACCTCCCGCGCCAGGTCGGCTCCGTGATCGGCCTCGACCAGCGCGAGCGCCAGGTCGATGCCCGCGCTGATCCCGGCCGAGGTGACGAAGCGCCCGTCGCTGATGTGCAGCGCATCGGGCTCGACCCGCACCTTGGGATAGCGGCGCGCGAGGACCTGGGCATGCCGCCAATGCGTGGTCACTCGACGCCCATCGACCAGCCCGAGCGCCGCGAGTACGAACGCCCCGCTACACACCGAAGCCACCCGGCCTGCCGCCGGCTCGAGCTCCGCGACCGCCGCGAGCAACTCATCGGGAAGCCCGTCGACGAGATGGTCCGCTCCGGCGATCACCACAGTGTCGAACGCACCGGCCTCCGCCGCCGCGACCGTGCCGGCCAGGGTCAGACCCGACGACGACGTCACGTCCCCACCCTTGGGTGAGACCAGCACGGACGTGTACCGGGGGCGAGCCCGATTCGCCTCGTGCAGAACCTCGAGCGGCCCGGTGACGTCGAGCAGCGTCACCCCGTCGTACACCACAAACGCGACCCGTCGTGTCCGAATCTGTGGTTCATGTGGCCCGATGGACATGGCACCACCGTAGCCCTTCCCGGAAACCTGGACACCACACCTGCGGACAGCAGAGTCACGCAGGTCGACAGGGAAGGCAGCGCACGATGACCGAAGAGATCGCCGGGGTACGGATCCCGGACAGCACCCTCGCCCGGGAAGCGACCGAGCTGGTCCGCGAGGCCGCTCCCCCGCTGCTCTTCCACCACTCGCGCCGCGTCTACCTCTTCGGCTCACTCCGCGGCCAGGAGCAGGGTCTCGAGTTCGACCCCGAACTGCTGTACGTCGGCGCCATGTTCCACGACCTGGGTCTGACCGAACGATTCGGCCGCACCGACCAACGCTTCGAACTCGACGGAGCCGACGAGGCCCGCCGATTCCTCCGAACCCACGGCATCACCGGCGACGCCGCCGACCGGGTCTGGACTGGCATCGCCCTCCACACCACCCCGGAGATCCCGCTCCACATGGCCCCCGAGATCGTCCTCGTCACCCGCGGCGTAGAACTCGACGTACTCGGCATCGGCTACGACGCCATCACCCGCACACAACGCGAGTCCGTGGTTGCCGCCCACCCCCGCCCCGACTTCAAGAACCAAATCCTCACCACCTTCACCAACGGCCTCAAGAACCGCCCCACCACCACCTTCGGCAACGTCAAATCCGACGTCCTGCAACACTTCCTCCCCAACTTCCACCCGACCAACTTCGTAGAAGTAATCAAGACCTCCAACTGGCCCGAGTAACCACCGCGCTCCCCCTCCACCCAGCACCAGCCCCACGTGGTCCCGGCGGATCCGGCGCCCGCCCAGCCACACCTCCGCGTGCCAGCGCACCCGGCCACTCCTGCGCGTGCCACCGCACCCAGCCACACCCCCGCGTGCCAGCACCCAGCCAAGCGTCTCCCCGCCAGCACCTAGCGTCGCCTGTCCCGACGCCACCGCCGGGAGCCGCCTTTCCAAGCGCCACACCCGGGTCGCCTGGTCCGGCGCCGCGCCCCGGGCGTCGCACGTCCAGGCCAGCACCTGACATCCCGCGAGGATCAGCGCGTGTGCTCGCCACCCAGGAGCCGTACCGGGGTCGCATGCCACGGGCCTACACCCGAGGTCGCCTCTCCCGGGCCAGCAGTCGCCTCCTCTGTCCGGGAGCGGCGCCACGGTTGTTAGCCCAACCAGGCGGACCGGCGAGGGCAGCCGGGTAGGTGTGCTGGTGCGCAGCGCTGGATCGGCAAGGCGCAAGCCGGCGGAGGGGTGCTGGTTCGGGGGCGCCGGACATGCGAGGGGACAGGTGGGCAGGTAGAGGGTTGCTGGTCCGGGGCGCCGCACGTGAGGAAGCAGGCGCGTGGAGGGTTGCTTGTCCGGGGCGGGGGGAGAGGCGAGGATGTGCGGTATGACGGAGAGTTCTGGGATTCCGGGGATCGACAGTTCGGTCCCGCCGAGTGGGACCGGATGTGCGGATTGTCTGGAGGTCGGCGGTTGGTGGTTCCATCTGCGGCGGTGCGCGCAGTGCGGTCACATCGGCTGCTGTGACTCGTCGCCGGCCCAGCACGCGTCCGCCCACGCGGCCGCGGCCGACCACCCGATCGTCCGCAGCTTCGAGCCGGGCGAGGACTGGTTCTGGCACTACGGCGAGTCCCAGTACTACGACGGCCCCGAACTCGCCCCACCCGCGTCCCGCCCCGAGGACCAACCAGTCCCCGGCGGCAACGTCCCCGAAGACTGGCGAACCAAACTCCACCGCTAACCCCCCGCCGCGCGGCCCACAACACCCACGGCACCCAACCGCCGCACCACCCACGACCACCGCCTGCCCGACGGCCGCACCACCCACGACCACCGCCTGCCCGACGGCCGCTCACGCAACCTCACTGGCCGGTCGGGCCGCACGTCGCGCGCCGGAGCCGTCTCCCGTCGAGCCCGGGCTGGGTCGCCGGCGGTGAGCTCGGCTGTCGAGCGTCAGCGAATTGCCAGACGGCGCACGCCGCGTGGCGGAGCCGTCTTCGGTCGAATCCGGGCTGGGTCGTCGACGATGAAGCTCGGCCGTCGAACGGTCAGCCAACTGACAAGGCGTTCCGTGGTCAGCGAACTGCCGCTGGGGTGTGGGGTTAGCGACTGCCAGGGGTGTCGTGGCCAGCGACTGCCGAGGGGTTCTGCGGCCACCGAACCGACGCTGGGGTCTGGGGTCAGCGACTGCCGAGCGCTGTCGTGGCCAGCAACTGCCGAGTAGTTCTGCAGTCACCGAACCGCCGAGGGTTCTGTGGTCAGCGACCGCCGAGGGGTTCTGCGGTCACCGAACCGCCGCTCGGTTTTGTGGTCAGCGGAGGGGTGCGTGGGGCGCTCGCGTGGGTGATGGGTTGGACCGCGTGGTTGGGTCGGCGGTGGAGCTCCGCGGTGAGGCGGGGCCTGGGCACGGCGGGCGGTTTGGGTGGGTTAGAGGACGAAACCGGCTGGGAAGGGGTCGTCTGGGTCTAGTAGGTAGTTGGCGGTGCCGGTGATCCAGGCTCGGCCGGTTACGGTGGGGATTACGGCTGGGTGGGTGCCGACGGTGGTTTCTTCTACCAGGCGGCCGGTGAAGCGGGTGCCGATGAAGGACTCGTTGACGAAGTCGGTGTTGAGGGGGAGTTCGCCGCGGGCGTGGAGTTGGGCCATTCGGGCGGAGGTGCCAGTGCCGCAGGGTGAGCGGTCGAACCAGCCCGGATGGATCGCCATCGCGTTGCGCGAGTGGGCGCCGTCCGAGCCGGGTGCGGTGAACTGGACGTGCTTGCAGCCGTTGATCCCCGGGTCGAGGGGATGGACCGGACGGTCGGTCGCGTTGATCGCGTCCATGATGTCCAGGCCGGCCTTCAGGATCCGGTCCTTCTCGGCGCGGTCGAACGGGATCCCGAGCTGCTCCAACGGCAGGATCGCGTAGAAGTTCCCGCCGTACGCCAGGTCGTAGGTCACCGTCCCGAGTCCCGGCACGTCCACCTTCGCGTCCAGGGCATGGCTGTACGACGGGACGTTCCGCAGCGTCACGTGCTCCGCCCGACCGTTGCTCACGGCAACGTCGACGACGACCAGGCCGGCCGGGGTGTCGAGGCGGACCACCGTCGTCGGCTCGGTCACCTCGACCATGCCGGACTCGACCAGTACGGTCGCGACGCCGATCGTGCCGTGCCCGCACATCGGCAGGCAGCCGGACACCTCGATGTACAGCACGCCCCAGTCCGCATCGGACCGGGTCGGCGGCTGCAGGATCGCGCCGCTCATCGCCGCGTGACCGCGTGGCTCGTTCATCAGGAACAAGCGCAGGTCGTCGTTGTGCTTGACGAAGTACTCGCGCCGTTCGGCCATCGTCGTACCCGGGACGACGCCGACCCCGCCGGTGACGACGCGGGTCGGCATCCCCTCGGTGTGCGAGTCGATCGCACTGATCGTCCGGATGGACCTCATCGCAGTGATTCCACGGCTTTCTTCATGTCCTGCTCCAGTTGGGCGACGTGCTCGGGGACCAGCGGCCCGCGCGGCGGGCGGCAGGGACCGCCGTACCGGCCGACGTAGTCCATGCCGTACTTGATCGCCTGGACGAACTCGGTCCGCGAGTCCCACCGGAACGCGGCGACGAGCGGCTCGTACAGCGCCCGGGCCTCTTCCAGCTTGCCTTGGACGGCAAGGTCGAACAACCGGACCGATTCCTTCGGGAACACGTTCGGGAACCCGGCGAACCAGCCGGTCGCGCCCATCAGCAGCGCCTCCAGCGTCAGGTCGTCCGCGCCCGCGATGACGGCCAGCTCCGGGGCGAGTTCACGGATCTCGAGGATCCGGCGGACGTCGCCGGAGAACTCCTTGACCGCGACGATGTTCTCGATCTGCGCGATCTCGGCGAGCAGATCCGGCGTCAGGTCGACCTTGGTGTCGTGCGGGTTGTTGTAGACCATCACCGGCAGGCCGGCCTTCGCGACCTCGGTGAAGTGGTTGATCACCTCGCCGCGGTTCGCGCGGTACATGGTCGGCGGGAGGCAGAGTACGCCGTCCGCGCCGTCCTCGGCCGCCTTCTCCGCCCAGGCCCGTGCCTGGTGCGCACCGACACCGTGGACGCCGACGACCACCACGCCGTCGTCGCCGACGGCCTCGATCGCGGTCCGTGCGACGGCTCGGCGCTCGTCGTCGGTCAACGACGAGTACTCCCCCAGCGAGCCGTTCGGTCCGACGCCGCGGCAGCCGTTGTCGATCAGCCAGCGGCAATGCTCGGCGAACTTGTCCAGATCCGGGCGCAACCCCGCCGGCGCCGACGCGTCCTCGACGTACGGCAACGCGGTGGCGACGATCACGCCGTCCAACTTCTCGCTCACAGCTCCTCCTGAGCCTCAGCCAGATCCCGCAGCCTGACAGGCACGGCGATCGGTCGTTTCATGCTTGGTCTAGGTACGTCGTCCTGCCCGGCAACCAACTCGGCGACGGTGCGCGAACACACACGCCCCTGACACAACCCGAGCCCTGCGCGGCTGCTGAGCTTCAATCCCCGCCCGTCCCCCACGCCACGGTCGGCAACCGCCTCCTCGATCTCCCCGCGACTCACTTCCTCACACCTGCAAACGACGGTGTCCGGCTTGCTCCACTTCTTCCACCCGTCCCGCACCGGATAAGCCGCAGCCAAAGCCACCGCAAACCGCCGCCCTTTCTCCACGGCTCTCCGCGTGGCCCGGTCGGCGAGGGTCTGGCCTGCAGCCGTGGGCGTGGTGGACGAGGTGCTGCCCGGCTGCTCCGCGTCGCGGTGGATCGGGTCAGGGGCGCGGGCCGACCGTTGGTCGGCGGGGGCGGTTGGGGCTGGGGTCGTTGGCGAATCCGGGGGGCGGTGGTTGACGGGTGGGGTGTGGCTGGTGCGGGCGTGGTGGGCTGCGGCGGTGCCGGCTACGTTGCCCTCGGCTTTGGACAGGTCGGCGCCGCCTATGCCGGTGAGTTCTCCGGCGGCGAAGATGCCTGGGGTGGTGGTTTGCTGGTTGGCGTCGACGGTGACGGCTGGGCCGCCGTCCGGGCCGGTGGTGAGGGTGCAGCGGGCGGAGACTGCTAGTTCTAGCTGGGCGGTGAAGCCGAAGCCCAGGCAGACGGCGTCTACCTCGATGCGGCGTTCGGTGGCTGGGATGGGGTTCCAGTCGTTGCCCAGGCGGGTGATGGTGACGGACTCGACGTGGTCGGTGCCATGGGCGGCGGTGACGGTCCAGCCGTGGCGTAGGGGGATGCGGTGGCGGGCGAGCAGGGCGGCGTACCCGGCGGCTTCGCGAAGCTTGCTGGGGGCAACCAGTGGGTCGGTCGACCAGCCTTTGCGCACGGTTTGGAGGGAGTTGGCTTCCAGGAGTGCTACTACGCGGGCGCCGACGCCGGTGAGGGACTCGGCTACGGGGAGAAGGAAGGGGCCGGTGCCGGCGACGATCACTCGTCGGCCGACGGAGATTCGTTGGCCCTTCGCGAGGGCTTGGGCGGCGCCGGCGCTGTAGACGCCGGGGAGATCCCAGCCAGGGAAGGGAAGTACGCGGTCGTAGGCACCGGTTGCCAGGACTACGGCCTTCGCGTCGATCGGGAAGACTTCCCGTCCTACGCCATCCGCAGGTCCACGCTGCACCCACAGGCGCAGGTCTTCGATTGCCCAGACTGAGCTCTCGGACAGATGCGTGATCCGGGCGTGCGCGGCTACGCGGTCCCGCTGTGCCGCGAAGTCCTTCCAGCCGTGCTGCAGACGCTCCGGCCGCCGCGCCGCAAACTCCACGGGCAGTTGCCGGTTGAACTGCCCACCCACATCCCTGCCACTGTCGATCAACACCACGGCGGCACCCTCATCCGCAGCCGCCAAAGCCGCGGCGATCCCCGCAGGTCCGGCTCCCACAACAACCACATCAGCCGCCTTCGGCGGCGGGGTGGAGGCGAAGCGGCGTTCGCCTGCGGGGGTGGTGTACTGCGGCGGCGTGTCGGAGGCGAGGGGCGTCGCCGACGCCTCGGCGTGAGGCGACGTTGGGGTCGAGCCCAGTGTGGCGGGGGGCTCGTGTGGGTCTGGCACGGACGGCTCGTGCAGGGCCGGGGAGGGCTCGCGCCGGTCCGCGGCCGGAGGCTGGTGTGGTTCGCGGGTGGAGTCGGGAAGGACGGCGCCGCGCTGGGTGGTGATGGTGTCGTGTTGCTGGATGGTGCGTTGGCAGGCCCGGACGTCGGGGGTGCCGTTGACTATGACTAGGCAGTCGTGGCAGGCGCCGATGCCGCAGAAGACGCCTCGGGGGCGGGCGGTGGTGCGGGTGGTGCGCCAGGAGTCGCGGCCGATTGCGAGGAGGGCGGCGGCTACCGTTTGGCCGGCTCGGGCGGTGACCGGGTGGCCGTCGACGGTGATGTTGACGGCGGGAGGTGTGCCGGGCTGGGCGGGGTCGTCGGCGTTGGGGCGGAGGTAGGCGGTCATGCGGGGATCACCGCCGGGCGGTCTACTCGGAAGGGTGACGGAGCAACGTGGGGCGTGAGGCCCAGGAAGAGCTCGGTGATCAGGCGGCCGGTGGCGGGGGCCAGGCCGATGCCGGCGCCTTCGTGGCCGGTGGCGTGCCAGAGGCCGCGGAGGCGGGGGTCGGGGCCGATGACCGGCAGGTGATCCGGAGCGTAGGGACGGAAGCCGCCGTACGCGCGCATCACCGGCACTTCACCTAGGAAGGGGAACAGCGCGACGGCCTTGCGAGCCAGCTCGCGGAGGACGGGAACCCGGATCGTGTCGTCGAAGCCGATGCGTTCGCGGCTGGAGCCGATCAGGACGGTCCCGGACCGGGTCGACTCGACCACGGTCGACGTCTGCAGCTCGGCGTCCCCGCTCCCGAC
The DNA here is from genome assembly GCF_055586945.1 of Kribbella sp. NPDC048837. Classification (NCBI taxonomy): domain Bacteria; kingdom Bacillati; phylum Actinomycetota; class Actinomycetes; order Propionibacteriales; family Kribbellaceae; genus Kribbella; species Kribbella sp. NPDC048837. The sequence continues at coordinate 369,914 of NZ_JBVJHF010000007.1, read as the reverse complement.
CGCGCCGACATAATCCGCGTCGTACACCTTGTGTCGCACGCACTCCGACAGTGGAGCCGTCACCAAGATCACCCCACGACGCGGCAACACCTCGATCGGTGCTCCCGCCGAGGCACCGAACGCCCCCGCCCACGGGCCACAAGCATTGAGTACGGCGCCACATGCGATATCGCCCTCTGACGTGTCGACACCCACGACGCGACCACCGGACTGCCGCACTCCGAGCGCCGTCACCCCCGACCGCACCTCGCCACCGCGATCGCGCACCGCGGCCAGCAAAGCCGTTGCCGCGAGCACCGGTTGCACCTGCGCGTCGTCCGGGTAGTGCACACCGACCGTGACTCGAGGAGTGAGCAACGGCTCGAGCTCGAACGCTTCCGCGGGCGTGATCACCCGAGCATCGACTCCGGCGGCCGACTGCTTGGCCGCGAACTCCCGCAGCGGCCCAGGCTCACCCGTCGCCACCACGACCCCGCCCTTGGACTCCCACTCCACGTCGGCAACGCGGGCCGGCAGCCGATCGCGGACGACGTCCCACTCGGCCCGGGATGCGATCGCCAGCTCGAGCTCGGGCCCGGGCTCCTTGTCCGAGACGAGCACGTTGCCCTCACCGGCCGCCGTCGTACCCCCCGCGGGGCCGTCGCGGTCGATCACGAGCACCCGGACCCCGGCCGCGGACAGCGCCTCGGCACAGGCCGCGCCGACCATGCCCGCGCCGACGACCACCACATCGGGTGTCGCGGAACCGGGCATCGCAGACTCCTTGGTCAGAAACGTTCACTAAAATGAACGATTCCGAGCGTACGCGCCCTCCGCCTGCCCGGTCAATGCACTCAACCGGCACTCTCCAGGAACTATCCCGGCAGATGCGGCCCGCCAGGCGTGATCGGGTACGCGTCCGGCGGGTACTCCAGCAGCAGCACCGACCGCACCGGCCCGTCCACCGCCTCGTACCCGTGCGGCCCGCCGGCCCGGAACGCCAGGTAGTCCCCCGGCCCCAGCTCCTCGGTCCGCCCGCGCGAGGTGATCCGAAGCCGCCCACTCAGGACGATGTGGTGCTCGGTCCCGGGATGTCCGTCCGACTGCTGGACAGCGTCCGGCCGGACCTCCTGGTTGTAGATCTCGAACAGCCCGCCCGGATTCTCCAGCCGCCGCAGCATCCGCAGGTCGATCGCGTCGCCGGACAGTACGTCGATGTCCGCGGACCGCACCAGGACCAGGTCGGCGGTCGGCGACTCGCTCAGCAGGGCCGACACCGGGACACCCAGAGCGTTCGACAGACTGAACACTGTCTCGATCGTCGGGTTCCCCGCCCCGGACTCCAGCTGCGACAGGGTGCCCTTCGCGATCCCGGATCGCCGGGCGAGCTCGGACAGCGAGATGCCCTGCTCGTCCCGCCGCGCCCGCAGATTCGTCCCGAGCAGCCTTCCCGCACCCATCGCCGTCACAGCCCGGAGCATGCCACATCCCTGCCGGATCGTCGGAGGGTAACTTCCGGACCGTTGCGCGGCGAGTGATCACGGGATGATTCGGCGCCGCCGTAGGTCGGTGAAGATGTCGTAGAACATCTGCTCGGTCTCGACGTACTCGTGGAAGCCGGCCCGGCGGGCCTTGGACGAGTCCGCGATGAAGTCGTAGTCCCACCCGAAGACGAAGTCCGCGAACGGCCACGACGACACCTCGGCGAAGGATGTCGCGGCCAGCCCGTGCGTAGCCTGCAGCTCCTTCCAGACCGGTTCCTTGTCGGCCATCACATCCGTCAGGGACATCTGCAACGGCGGCGCGACCTCGAGGCCGAACCAGGCGGCCAGCTTCGGCCAGAGCTCGTTCCAGCGGAACAGGTCGCCGTTCGTGATGTTGAACGCCTGGTTCGCCGCGGCCGGCGCGGTCGCCGCCCAGACCGTTGCCTTGGCCAACAATCCGGCGTCGGTCAGCTCCAGCAGGGCGTCGTACGCGCCGGGCTTGCCGGGGAACCGCAGCGGTACGCCGAGCTCCTTCGACAGCGACGCGTACACGGCGATCGCGACGGCCAGATTCATCGGGTTGCCGAGGGCGACACCGCCCACGACGGACGGCCGCAACGCCGACCAGGTCCAGGCCTTGCCCTGCTGCCGGTCCTCCAGGAACCGCTGCTGATCGACGTTGAACTCCGGCGGCAGGTGCGGCGGATCGTCCTCCCGGGCCGGCGTCTTGAACGGCCCGAGGTGCGCGCCGTACACCTTGTAGCCTTGCATCAAGCTCACGTGCCGGAGCCCGCGCGCGACCGGCTCGATCGCCTCCACCACGTTGACGAGCATCGCGAGATTGGGTGCGACCAGCTCAGCCCAGGTCGGGCGGTCCTGATAGGCGACGTAGAAGATGTGGGTCACCTCGGACAACCCGCTCAGCCGGGCGCGGGTGTCGTCCGGATCGAGCAGATCGACGGCGACGTGGCGGACCCGGCCGGGGACGTCGGTCCCGCCGCGGCGGGACAGCCCGACCACCCGCCAGTCCGGCAACGACGACAGATGCTCGACCAGATTCGTCCCGATCACACCGCGGGCACCGACCACCAAAGCCACGTTCTCCATGTCCACCAGCGTTGCTGACCTGCGCGGATAAATCCAAGACATGCTTTTCACGGGAGCCATAAACTGAGTTCATGACAACGCTCAGGCAGCTGGAGTACCTGGTCACCGTCGTCGACCTCGGGTCCTTCACCAAGGCGGCCGAGGCGCTGCACGTGAGCCAGCCGGCGTTGTCGCACCAGATCCGTACGCTCGAACGGTCCGCCGGCGGACCGCTGCTCGAGCGGTTGCCACGCAACGTCCGGCTCACGCCGACCGGCCGCGCGATGTTGCCGCACGCCCGCGCCGCCCTGGCCGACGCGGATCGCGCGCGCTGTGCCGCGCGGCAGGCCGCGGGCCTGGAAGTCGGCGAGTTGCAGATCGCGACGCTGTACTCGATCACGTTGGGAGTGCTGCCTGCGGCGCTCCGCCGCTGGCGGCAGACGTACCCCGAGGTCGGCATCCGCCTGTTCGAGCACCGGCACACCGACGAGCTCATCGCAGCGATGCATGCCGGACAGGCCGACCTCGCCGTCGGCCCCGAGCCGGCCGGCTGGACGGGTGCCGCCCGTACGCTCGGCACCGAAGAACTCGTCGTGGTGGTCGCCGCGGACGATCCCGCGGCGGTCGGCGACACGATCGCGCTGAAGGATCTCGCGGACCGCGCCTGGGTCCACTACACGCCGGGCCACGGGCTGGCCGACGTACTCGATCTTGCTTGTGCACAAGCGGGTTTCGAGCCGCGCGTCGCCGTACGCACCGAGCAGACCGCCGCCGCGCCGGCCCTCGCCGCCGCCGGCCTCGGACCCGCGCTGGTCCCCGACAACATCCTGCCGAAGGATTTCGACGGCCACATCCTGCACCCGGACCCGCCGGTCCACCGCACCCTCACGGCCTACACGCGCGGCGAACCCGACCCGCTCGCCGCCGCCTTCATCGACGTCCTGGTTTGGAGCAGCGCCGGCGCGGGCACGCGGAGTTGATGGCGGAAGAATCCGACGGCACAGTCCTCCTGGCGGGCGCGGCCAACCTCGCGATCGCGATCGCGAAGACCGTCGCCGGCCTGCTGTCCGGGTCGACCGCGCTGCTGGCCGAGGCCGCGCACTCGGTCGCCGACACCCTCAACCAAGCGTTCCTGCTGACCGCGCTCCGGCGCAGCCGCAAACCCGCCGATGCGCGGCATCCGTTCGGCTACGGGATGGAACGGTACTTCTGGTCCCTGCTCGCCGCGGTCGGGATCCTCGTGCTCGGCGCCGGCTTCTCGATCGCCGAAGGTCTGCGGGCTGTGGTCGACCCCGAGCCGATCGCGGCGGTCGCAGTGATCTACTCGGTGTTGGCGCTCTCGTTCGTGTTCGAGGGGACGTCCTGGCTCCGCGCGGTCACCCAGGTACGGCGTGAGGCCCGCGAACACGGCGTGCCTTTCCTGACTCACCTGAAGAACGCCGAGCCGGCGGTGAAGACAGTCGCGTTCGAAGACTCGGCCGCCCTGATCGGCCTGCTGATCGCGGCGATCGGGGTCACGCTGGCCGTCCTCACCGGCCACCACGTCTGGGACGGTACGGCGTCGATCGCGATCGGACTGCTGCTGATCGTCGTCGCGTTCACGCTCGGCCGGGACAACAAGGCCATGCTGATCGGACGCGCGCTGCCGGACGACGTCCAGCGCGAGATTCGCGGCATCATCGACGGTACGCCCGGGATCGAAGGCGTCCTCGAGTTGCTCAGCTTGCGGCTCGCGCCCGACCAGGTGCTCGTGGTGGCGACGGTCGATCTCGCCGACATGCGGACCACGGGCTCGGCGATCGAACAGCTGGCCGAGCGGATCGATGCCGACGTCCGCCGGCAGCACCCGATGGTCCGCCATCTCTACCTGGACCCGACACCCGGTGACCGGGTTCAGTCCTGACCCCAGTTGGCGACGATGACGGCGATGGGTGGGAGGACGGCGGCGACCGCGCTCATGCCGATGGCGGCCGGGATGGAGAAGAAGCGTACGACGAACCAGGCCAGGCCGATCAGGGTCAGGCAGCTGCCCATCAGCCAGTAGTAGAGCTTCCGGTTGTCGTACCGGCGGGCCATCTCAGACCTTCAGTGTCAGCCTGTCCAGGGCGTCGACCAGCGGAGCCAGCTCAGGCAGCTCCGCGGCCTTCGCCAGGGCGGCCGTGAGTACGGCGTCGTGCGTGGGCTGGGCCTGGTCGAGCAGGTCACGGCCGGCCTCGGTGACCTCGGTGTAGATGCCGCGGCGGTCGGTCGGGCACAGGTACCGCTGGAGGAGCTTGCGGTCCTCCAGGCGGTTCACCAGCCGGGTCGTCGCGGACTGGCTCAGCACCACGGCGTTGGACAGCTGGTTCATCCGCAGGTGGTAGTCGTCCTGACGCGCCAGGACGTCGAGCACGCTGTACTCACTCACGGACAGGCCGTGCTGCTTCTGCAGCGCGCGCTCCAGCTCGTCCTCGATCCGGGCGTGCAGGGCGGCCAGGGTTCGCCACCCCTGCGCCCGCGCCTCGGCGGCGTCATCCGGTAGGCCCACGGCTCCTCCACTTGAACTTCACGATTGCATGCGCAATCATAGCGCTTGTGCAATAGCCCGCGTGTGCAACTATCGCGCACGCCGGTAACAGTCATAAGACTACATTCGAGGGAGAGAAGAACCCATGCCCGCGGCATTGCTCGCCTTGGCCATCGGCGCGTTCGGGATCGGGACCACCGAGTTCGTCATCATGGGCCTGCTGCCCGAGGTCGCGACCGACTTCGGCGTCAGCATCCCGTCCGCCGGTCTGCTCATCTCCGGCTACGCGCTGGGTGTGGTGGTCGGCGCCCCGCTGCTCACCGCGATCGGGTCCAAGGTGTCCCGCAAGACCGTGCTGATCGCGCTGATGGGCGTCTTCATCGCGGGCAACCTGCTGTCCGCGGTCGCTCCGTCGTACGGCGTTCTGATGACCGGACGGATCGTGGCCGCGCTGTCCCACGGAGCGTTCTTCGGAGTCGGCTCGGTGGTCGCGGCATCGCTCGTACCGAAGGCGAAGCAGGCCAGTGCGATCGCGCTGATGTTCACCGGGCTGACCGTGGCGAACGTGCTCGGTGTCCCGGGCGGAACCGCGCTCGGGCAGCAGTTCGGCTGGCGGTCGACGTTCTGGGCGGTGACCGCGCTCGGTGTGATCGGGCTGCTCGGCATCGTCTTCCTCGTCCCGCGGCAGGACACGTCCGAGGGGCCGGGGCTGCGGAGTGAGCTGGCGGTGTTCGGCAGCGTGCAGGTGTGGCTGGCGCTGGCGATGACCGCACTCGGGTTCGCCGGGGTGTTCGCGTCGTTCACCTACATCGCGCCGATGATGACCGAGGTCGCGGGCTTCTCGGCCGGCACGGTGACCTGGTTGCTCGTCCTGTTCGGTGGCGGACTGGTCGTCGGGAACCTGCTCGGCGGGAGGGCGGCGGACCGGTCGCTGATGCCGAGTCTGTACGTGATCCTCGCGCTGCTGGCCGCCGTACTGGTCGCCTTCGTGTTCACCGCCCACGGGCAGGTGTCGTCCGCGGTCACGATCGCGGTGTTCGGCGCGGCCGGGTTCGCCACGGTGGCGCCGTTGCAGAAGCGGGTGATGGACAAGGCGAAGGGCGCGCCGGCACTGGCCTCCGCGGCCAACATCGCGGCCTTCAACCTCGGCAACGCGGCCGGCGCGTACCTCGGTGGGCTGACCATCGAGCACGGCCTCGGCTACACCGCCCCCAACTGGGTCGGCGCCGCCCTCGCCGTCTCCGGCCTGCTCGTCGCCCTCGTCTCCGGCCTGCTGGATCGCCGTCACACGCCGGCCCGCGTCTCCTCGCTGCTGCCTGAAGGAAGCTACTGATGATGCCCCAACTCGGGTACGGCGTCTTCCAGCTCCCGAACGACGAGGCGGGTGTCGGCCAGGCACTGGTTGCCTCCAGCACCGGCCCCGACCCGGTCGCCTTCAACGTGGCCTAGCGGGTCACTGTGGTCGGGGTGACACAGGGATGACCCGTCACCGATGTGCCCGGTCAAACGCTTGCTCCACTCCCCGTGGCCGTACGACTCTTCTCAGTCATGGGGTCGCACCGCCCTGGCGACCCACGACCACCCTGGAGTGTGAGGCATGACAGGAAAGCTCAAGCTGCGTCACTCAGCCGATCAGCACCTACACGGCGATCCAGGGCCGGGACAGCCTCAACACCACGGCCGGCAAGACCTCGAAGATCTCCAAGATCTGGAAGGACCCGCAGTACGGGCGTCAGCCGGGTCACGACGTCGCCGTACTGACTCTGACCACGCCGTTCACCGGAGTCGCCACCCTGCCGCTCGAGTCGAGCCGGTCCGCCGATGCGGTCGGTGCACAGTCGACCGTCTACGGCTGGGGCGACACCGAGGGCACCGGGCTGGCGGACCGGTTCCAGAAGGTCCTCGTGCCGGTGCTGGGCGACGCGTACTGCGGTGACGTCTACGCCGGTGAGGGGTACGTCGCCAACGGCGAGATCTGCGCCGGTTACAAGCAGGGTGGCAAGGACTCCTGCCAGGGCGACTCCGGCGGACCGCTGGTCCTCAACGGCCGCCTGTTCGGCGTCGTCTCGTGGGGCATCGGCTGCGCCGACGCCGGCAACCCGGGTGTGTACGCGGAGGTCGCGACGTACTACTCGGCCCTGACCGCTCAGATCAACAGCTGAGCTCAGAATGGCGGCCGGTCCACGGGGACCGGCCGCCTACCTTTTGGGGGTGGCGATCACGACGGCGTTGCTCAGGTAGGCCGTGCCGTCCCAGTCGGCGCAGGTGACGAGGACCAGGCGGCCGGGGACGACTTGGCTGAAGAGCTGCTGCGCCTGCTTGGCCAGGGCCTTCTTGCGGTACGTGGTCACGGACGAGACCACGTAGCTGATCGTGCCGCGCCGGGTTGTCACCGTGACCGCGTCACCGGCGGTCAGTTGGTCCAGGTCGTCGAAGGCGCCGCCGCCGGTGTGCACGGTGTGGCCGGTGATGACGGCCGAGCCCTTGGTCGCGCCGGGCCGGGCGCCGTCGGACCACCAGCCGACGAGCAGTGGATTCGACGGCGGGATCAGCGAGCCGCTGCGGGCGCGGATCGCGAGCACCCGGGCGGACACGCCGAGGCTGGGCACCGAGACCCTGATCGGGTCCACGGGCCGGGCCGGCGTCGTACTCAAGACTTCCTTCGGCACCACGGACTGCCGCGGGCTCACAGGCTGCGACGACGAGGGCGCACCTGGTACGGCGGACGTCGTACCAGGCTGCGTCGCTTCGCTCGACCTGGCTGCGGACGTGGGGCCGGCAGTTGTCGGCTGCCGGCCCGCGTCGGTGTCACTCGTCCTGAACTGCAGGTAGCCGCCAGTCAGGAGCAGTACGGCGCCGACCGCCAGGGCCGCGATCGTCCATCCGGACGACCGGGCGCGGCCCGGGCGGCGACGCTGCGTCGACATGTCAGCCGGCGTGCTGACCGCGGGTCTGCCGCGACTTCAGGATCCCGGCGAACACGAGCACACCACCCAGCAGGAGCAGAGCCCCACCCCAGACGCTCTGGTGCGTGGTGACCGCCGAAGTGAGCTTGAACCCACCCGACTGGCCGGCGTCGACCTCGGTCGGCACCGGAACCGGCGTCTCCGACGGCGACGTCGACACGGACGGCGTCTCGCTCGGGGTCGCGGTCGGCGACTCGGACGGCGTTTCGCTCGGGGTCTCCGACGGGGTCTCGCTCGGAGTCTCGGACGGCGTTTCGCTCGGAGTCTCGGACGGCGTTTCGCTCGGGGTCTCGGACGGCGTTTCGCTCGGAGTCTCGGACGGCGTTTCGCTCGGAGTCTCCGACGGCGTTTCGCTCGGGGTCTCCGACGGCGTTTCGCTCGGGGTCTCCGACGGCGTCTCGCTCGGGGTCTCCGACGGCGTCTCGCTCGGCGTCTCCGACGGGGTCTCGCTCGGCGTCTCGGACGGGGTTTCGCTCGGAGTCTGCGACGGGGTCTCGCTCGGAGTCTCCGACGGAGTTTGCGTCGGCGTCGGCGTCGGGGTCGCGGTGACCTTCTTGACGCAGAAGTTGAGGTGGCTGATGCCGTAGTACTTGTCGTTGTTCGAGTTCACCGGCGGGTGCAGGCCGACGTCCGCGGTCTTCCCGGTCGGCTGGTAGTTGTAGTAGTTCGCCGCCGGACCGCCCTTGACCAGCACGGCGAGCACGACGCCGCCGGTGGCGGTGAAGTCGACCACCTGGCCGCCGGTCTGGTCACCGGGGTGGTCCGGGTCGTCCGCCTGCAGGATGCGCTCGGTCCAGGTGACCGTCACGCCGTCCGCGGTGCCCGAACCCGGCGTCGGCGGGTCGAACTTGATCTCGGTCGAGCCCGGGATCACGTTCTCGCAGGTCGGGTTGCCGTCGATGATCTCGCCGCTCGCCGAGGCGGACGGCGCCAGTGCCAGCGTGACGCCGCCGAGCGCGAGCGCCAGCGCGCCGACGCTGCTGAGCAGCGGGACGGCGCGGGATCGCTTCGAGCGCACGCGCGCGTCCGCAGATGTGTCGTTCACAAGACTGTCCTCACCCCATGGTCGAGGCCGATCGGACTGACCGGCCGGTGCCGACGCATCCGCCCCCAGACCGAGCACGCAAGCGCGCACTCGAGTCCTGCCCCCGGGACGCTCGACCACGGCATTCTCTGGCCCCAGGAGGTCCTGTGCAAGCTGAACAGGCCCGACACGCCGCTGAAACAGTGTCTTCTTTTGAAGAACAGTGTTTTCGCTATGCTCTCGCGGGTGACGCGCGAGGCGGATCAGAAGACGGTGCTGGGGTCGGTGTGGCTGCGGGACGAGCCGGAGCCGACGCGGGCGCGGCTGGGCCGCGACGACATCGTTCGTACAGCGATCAAAGTGCTGGACCGGGAGGGTCTGGACGCGTTCTCGATGCGGATGATGGCGACCGAGCTCGGGACCGCCGCGACGTCGGCGCTGTACTGGCGGATCGCCAACAAGAACGACCTGCTCGAGCTCGCGGTCGACGAGGTGCTCGCGGAAGCGCTCGTACCGGCGGATTACCCGGACTGGCGTGACCAGGTGACTGTGGTGGTGCAAGCGGCGTACCACGCGTTGTGGGAGCACCCGTGGGCTCCGCAGCTGCTCGCGTCGCACGCCGGGCTCGGGCCGAACTACCAGGCGCTCACTGATCGTGTGCAGACGATCCTGAAGACGGCCGGGTTCAAAGGCGCGCATCTGGACTCGGCGGTGTCGGCGATCTTCCACTACCTGATCGGGTCGGCGGTCACCGACTCGGCGTGGGCGGCCGTCATCCGGCGGAGCGGGATGAACGAGTTCCGGTGGGCGAGCGAGGCCGGCGGTCAGCTCGGGCTCGACGCGGCCAGTCTCGCGGCGTACCTGAACCGCAAGAGCCTGGCCGGTCCGGAGGCCCGCTTCTCCTCGGGCCTCCGGGTCATCCTGATCGGCCTGCGGCCGCGGGAGCTGTCCTAGAGATCGGCGAAGGCGGACGCCGGGTTCTCGAAGGCGTCGGCGACGAAGCGGAGGAACGCGGCCGCCGTACCGCCGTCGCAGACCCGGTGGTCGAACACGAGCGACAGCTGGGTGAGCTTGCGGATCGCGAGCTCACCGCCGACCACCCACGGGCGATCGATGATCCGGCCGACGCCGAGGATCGCCACCTGCGGGTGGTTGATGATCGCCGCGCTCCCGTCCACGCCGAAGCTGCCGTAGTTGTTCAGCGTGAACGTCCCACAACCGAGCTCGTACGGCGTGAGCCGGCCGGCGCGCGCGGATTCGGTGAGCCGGCGGATCTCGGCGTCCAGCTCGCGTGTGGTGAGCCGGTGTGCGTTCGCGACGGCCGGGACCATCAGACCGCGGTCGGTCTGCGTGGCCAGGCCGAGGTTGACGCCGTCGTACTGGACGAGCTCTTGTCTCTCGGTGTCGACGTACCCGTTGAGCTCTGGGAACTTCAACAGGCCGGCCACGACGAAGCGGCTCATCAACGCCAGCAGGCCCGGGCCGGAATCCTTTGCCGAGCGCAACGATTCCCTGAGGTCGACGAGGGCGGTCGCGTCGACGTCCACCCAGGTGGTCGCCTCCGGGATCTCCGCGCGGCTCCGGCTCAGGGTCGCCGCCACGGCCTTGCGGAACCCACTCATCGGCTCCCGCCGCAACTCGGGCAACCCGGTCCGGGACTCCAGCTCCTGGACTTGGGCTTGCGGCGTCTCGAACCTCGCCGCGATCGCCCGCTCAACATCCCGCCGCACGATCAAGCCACCTTCACCCGATCCCGCCAACGTCTTCAAATCCACGTCAGCATCCCGAGCCAACCGCCGAACCAAAGGCGAAACCACCAAAGGCACGGCACTCCGCGCCGGGTTGGCGAAGGTGCCGCCCGCCGGGCTGGCGGATGCGGCGCTCCGCGCCGGGTTGGTGGAGGTGCTGCCGAGCGCCGGGTTGGAGGCGGCGTTGCGCGCCGGGTCCGTGGGGGCGGCGCTGCGCGCCGGGTCGGTCGGGGCGGCTGGACCCGCCGGCTGGTGCTGTGGGCGGGGTTTACGGCGGCGGCCGGAGGTGGCGCCGGCGCCCGTGCCGTAGCCGATGAGGACGTTGCCTGAGCCGGCACGCTCCTCCTGCCGGTAGGCCTCGCCCGCCTGGTCCGGTCCTGGCTGGGTCGGCCCGGCGCCGGCTGGCTTCGGCTGGGCGGCTGCCGGGTTGTTCCCGCGGTGCGTGGGTGCTGGGGTCACCTCGGTGATGGTGATGATGGGTTTGCCTACGGGGACGGTGGTGCCTGGGTCGCCGTGGAGTTCCTCGACCACACCGGCGTAGGGGCAGGGGAGTTCGACCAGGGACTTGGCGGTTTCTACTTCGGCGATGGGTGTGTCGACGGTGATGACGTCGCCGACCTTCACCAGCCAGCGGACGATCTCGGCCTCCGTCAAGCCTTCGCCGAGGTCGGGGAGGAGGAACGTGTTCACGAATCCTCCCACTGCAGGTCGTCGACGGCGTCGAGGATGCGGTCCACGCCGGGGAGCTGGTACTTCTCCAGCTTCGGCGGCGGGTACGGGATGTCGAACCCGGTCACCCGCCGGATCGGCGCGGCCAGCGAGTGGAAGCAGCGTTCGGTGACCCGGGCAACGATCTCCGACGACACGCTCGCGAACCCGCTGGCCTCCGCGACCACGACAGCCCGCCCGGTACGCCGTACCGCCGCGCACACCGTCTCGTCGTCGAACGGCACGATCGACCGCAGATCCACCACGGTCAGCTGCCGGCCCTCCGCCGCGGCAACCTCGGCCGCCTCCAGCGCGATCGGCACCGACGGCCCGTACGCGATCAGCGTCGCGTCCGCACCCTCCCGCCGTACGACGGCCGTCCCGATCCCCGGCTGCTCCTCGGTGAGATCGACCTCTTCCTTGGCCCAGTAGAGCTTCTTCGGCTCCATGAATACCACCGGGTCCGGGAACTCGATTGCCTTGCGCAACAACGTGTACGCGTCGGCAACGGTGGCCGGGGCAACGACCGTCAGTCCGGGCGTGTGCGCGTAGTAGCTCTCGGACGAGTCACAGTGGTGCTCGACGCCGCCGATCCCGCCGGCGTACGGCATCCGGATCACCATCGGCAGCGTGATCCGGCCGCGGGTCCGGTTCCGCATCTTGGCGACGTGCGAGACGATCTGCTCGAACGCCGGGTACCCGAACGCGTCGAACTGCATCTCGACCACCGGCCGCATCCCGTTCATCGCCAGCCCGACCGCCATCCCGACGATCCCGGACTCGGCCAACGGGGTGTCGAAGCAACGATTCTCGCCGAACTCCGCGGTCAGCCCGTCGGTGATCCGGAAAACACCGCCGAGCGCACCGACATCCTCACCGAACATCAGCACGGAGTCGTCGGCCTTCATCGCGTCGCGCAGCGCCTGGTTGAGCGCCTGGGCCATCGAGATCTTCATGTGCGTCATGAGCTCAGGCCTCCTCTCGCGCCAGCTCGTCGCGCAGGAACGCAGCCTGCTCCCGCAATTGCTGCGTCTGCTCGGTATAGAGATGCGCAAAGAGGTCGTCCGGATCCACGCTCGGCTCCGGCATCAGACCGTCGCGCAGCGCGTCGGCGACCTGCGCCGCCGACGCCTCCGCCCGCTGCCTGACCGCGTCGTCAAGCAACCCCTCCTGCGTGAGGTAAGCCTCGAGCCGCTTGATCGGATCGCGATCCAGCCAGGGCGTCACCTCGTCCTCGGTGCGGTACCGGGTCGCGTCGTCGGCGTTCGTATGCGCCTGCACACGATACGTGTGCGCTTCGACGAGCTGCGGACCCTCACCCGCGCGTGCCCTGTCCACAGCCTGTCCGAGTACGGCGAGCAGGCCGGCCAGATCGTTGCCGTCGGCCCGTTCTCCGGGGATGCCGTACCCGATGCCCTTGTGCGCCAGCGACGGCGCAACGCTCTGCCGGGCGAGCGGCACCGAGATCGCGTACTCGTTGTTCTGGATGAAGAAGACCACCGGCGCGTGGAAGACCGCGGCGAAGTTGAGCGCCTCGTGGAAGTCGCCCTCACTGGTCCCGCCGTCGCCGCAGAGCGCCATCACCACCGTGTCCTCGCCCTTCAGCCGGGCCGCGTGCGCGACCCCGACCGCATGGGTGAGCTGGGTCGCGAGCGGCGTGGACTGCGGCGCGACGTGGCGCGCGTACGGGTCGTAGCCCGAGTGCCAGTCGCCGCGGAGGAGGGTCAGCGTCTCGATCGGGTCGACGCCGCGGCTCACGATCGAGACCGTGTCGCGGTACGTCGGGAACAGCCAGTCGCCCTCGCGCAGCACCATCGTGGCCGCGACCTGGCAGGCCTCCTGACCGTGCGACGACGGGTAGACGGCGAGCCGGCCCTGGCGGACGAGCGCGCTGGCCTGGTCGTTGATCCGGCGGCCCTTGATCAACTGAACGTAGCCGTCGACCAGGGCTTCCTTGGTGGGCAGCCGGTACGACGGGTGGTCGTGCGGTACGCCGTCCTGGTCGATCAACCGGACGGGTTCCGCGGAGGGGAGCAGGCGCTCCTCGACGGTGGTCATGGACCCTCCTGCGCAGGGAGACGGGCGGTGGCCTCATCGTCGTACTTCTGGCCAATCGGATCCAGACCTGGAAGAATCACGAGACGTTTGGCCCGGAACGGCGTTCAGGAGGAGCACGATGTCCGAAGAGGTGATGGTCCACCGGGCCGGTCCTGGACAGATGGTCGTCGCCCCGGCGCTGGACGAGGTCGATCGGCAGATCATCGAGGCGCTGGGACGCGACGGACGGCTCTCGATCCGGGCCCTCGCGGACCAGGTCCACATCTCCCGCGCGAACGCCTACGCCCGGGTCGAGCGGCTCACCACGGACGGGGTGATCACCGGTTTCACGGTCACGGTCGACCCACTCAAGCTGGGTCTCGCGACGTCGGCGTACGTCACGCTCAGTCTCCGCCAAAGCTCGTGGCGAACCCTCCGGCAGCAACTCCAGGCGATCCCCGAGATCAAGCACATGGCACTCGTCGGTGGCGACTTCGACGCGATCCTCCTCGTCCGCGCCGCCGACAACGAGGGCCTCCGCCGAGTAGTCCTCGAAAAACTCCAAGCCATCCCCGAAGTCCTCGCCACCCGAACCGCCCTCATCTTCGAGGACCTCGGAACCCTCTAGCAGCCGCAGGAGCGCCGGAGGATGAGTTCGGCTGGGAAGGTGGTTGCCTTCACCGTGGTTGGGCCGTCAATGAGGTGGGCTACCGCATGCTGGGCCATGCGTTCCAAGGGTTGGCGGATGACAGTGAGAGGCGGCCAGGTGTATTCGGTTTCGGCGGTGCCGTCGAAGGCTACTAGGGCTACGTCTTCGGGGACTTTGAGGCCGGCCTCGTGGAGGGCTCGGAGGGTGCCTACTGCTTGGAGGTCGGAGCTGGCGAAGATCGCGGTCGGGCGGTTTGTTGCTGCGAGCAACTGCTGGGCGGCCGTGTAGCCGCCGGGGCGGCTGAAGGTGGTGCGGGCGATGGGGCCGTCGGGCAGGCCCGCCTGACGGAGTGCGTCCCGCCAGCCGAGTTCGCGTTCGCCGCCCGGTGGACCACCGATCACCAGGCCGATGCTGCGGTGGCCGTGCTCGATCAGGTGCTTGACGCCGGCGCGGGCACCGGCGCGGTACTGCGGGCGGACCGAGCTGACCGTCGGCAGCACCCGGTTGATCGCGACCACCGGGATCTCGGCGTCACTGAGGTCCGGCGCCTCGCTCGGCGCGACCAGCAGCAGACCGCTCACCTGGCGGGCCAGCAATTCCGCGACCTTCGCCTGTTCGGTCGCCGGATCGCCGTCGGCTCCGGTTTGGAGGACTACGTAGCCGCGGGCCGAGGCTTCCTTGTCGATGGCCTTGGCGAGCTCGGCGAAGAGCGGGTTGCCGCCGTCCGGCGTGATCAGGCCGAAGGTCCGCGTCGTACCCATCCGCAGCGCGCGGGCGGTCGCGTTCGGCCGGTAGCCGAGCACCCGGATCGCCTCCAGGACGCGCTGCCGGGTCTCCGGCGCCACCGGTCGCGGACCTTCGTTCACCACGTAACTGACCACCGCCGTGCTGACCCCGGCGTACTGCGCCACGTCGTTCCGGGTGACGGGGGTGGGCTTCGGCATGTGCCGATAGTACGACCCTTGACCGGCCGGAAAGCGATTGCTAGCGTGCGTGTTCTACACGAGTAGAAGGAGTCCTTCGTGCCCAGACGCTATGCAGTCGCCGGGACCGGATCGCGGGCGCGGTCGTACGTCCACGCCATCCTCGAGGAGCATCCGCAGGAGGCACAGCTGGTCGCGCTGCTCGACCCGAACCCGGGCCGCCTCGCGTTCCACGACCGCTCCATCCGCGAGCTCGGCGGACCGGAGCTCCCGCAGTACGGCGCCGACGACCTGGAACGGATGGTCAAGGAGCAGTCGGTCGACCGGGTGGTCGTGACGAGTCCCGACTACACGCACGCCGCGGTCGTCTCCCGGCTGCTGCGCGCCGGCGCGGACGTGATCGTGGAGAAGCCGCTGACGATCGACGCCGACGGCACCCGGGAGATCGTCGACGCGATGACCGAGTCCGGCAAGTCCGTGGTCGTCACCTTCAACTACCGGTACTCCCCGCGGAACAGCGCACTGCGGCAGCTGATCGCGGACGGCGAGATCGGGACCGTGACCAGCGTCGAGTTCCAGTGGGTGCTCGACACCCGGCACGGCGCGGACTACTTCCGCCGCTGGCACCGCGAGAAGAAGAACTCCGGCGGCCTGATGGTGCACAAGGCGTCCCACCACTTCGACTTGGTGAACTGGTGGATCGCCTCGACGCCGACCAAGGTGTACGCGTCCGGCGGCCTGTTCTTTTACGGCGCCGACAACGCGGCCGCTCGTGGCCTTGGGCAACGACCTGAGCGCGGCACGATCGATGGCTCTGCCAACGATCCGTGGCTGCTGGACCTCCGCACCGACGAGATCAACCGGCAGCTCTACTGGGAGAGCGAGCAGTACGACGGCTACCGCCGCGACCAGGACGTGTTCGGCCCGGGCATCACGATCGAGGACAACATGGCCGTGGTCGCGGAGTACGCGAACGGCGCCCGGCTGAGCTACTCGCTCAACGCCCACTCACCGTGGGAGGGGTACCGGGTCTCGGTCAACGGCACCGAGGGCCGCGCCGAGCTCGAGGTGGTCGAGCGGGCCGCGGTGATCGACGACCAGATCGACCCGAGCTACCCGTCGGAGCGCGTGGTCGCCGGAGACGTGCGATCCGACGGTGAGCGGCTGGTCCTGCAGAAGCACTGGGCCTCGGCGGTCGAGGTCGAGATCCCGCGGGGCGAGGGCGGTCACGGCGGTGGTGACCGGCTGATCTACTCCGACCTGTTCGCCGGCCCCGGCAACGATCCCCTCGGCCGCGCGGCCGATGTGCACGACGGCGTACGCGCGGTCGCCGTCGGCATCGCCGCCAACCAGTCGCTGGCCACCGGTCAGCCGGTCGTGATCGCCGACCTGAACCTGGGCGGCTGGACCCAGTAGTCCAGCACTACCAGGTGGTGGGGAGCCCCGGGCGGTGGGTGCCGAACGTCCATTCGTAGCCTTCGGGATCGGAGACGCGGCAGCGGTAGTTGCCCCACTCGGTCATCGCCGGTTCCCAGATCGACTCGGCGCCGGCCGCGACCGCCGTGGCGTGGACGGCGTCGACCTCGGCCTGGTTGTCGAAGGCGATGTAGGCACCGTGGCCGACGGTGTCGCCCTTGCGGGTCGGCCGGTCGTAGCCCTCCTCGTCGGTGAAGAGGGTGAAGGCGACCCCTCCGTACCGCATCTCGGCGTGCATGATGCCGCCCTTGTCGTCGGGGACCTCCATCGTGGTCTCGAACCCGAAGGCCTTCTCCAGCCAGCGGAGTGCGCCGGCCGCGTCGCGGTAACCGAAGTACGCGTGGAACGTAGCTGTGTTGGTCATGACTCCAGCATCGATCGGGTAGCGGACAGGAGCTGGCCGCTACCCGATCGAAGTGGAACTACTTGCGGAACTGAGCCGGGCCGAGGACCTGCCAGCCCTTGGCCGTCGGGGTCTTGATCGAGCTGAGCGGCATGCTGAACGTGTGCACCAGCCGGTTCGGCCGGCTGATCGCCCAGAATGTCGGGTGCCGCGGGTCCGACCGGTCCCACGCGATGCCCTGACCCTGGACGTCCGGGAGGTCGACGGTCGCGATCCAGCGCAGCTCGGCGCCGGCCGTCGGGAGCTCCATCACGTACGCCTCACCGAGGTCGTGACCGGTCAGCCAGAGCCGGCCGTCCGGACCCCACGAGCCGCCCGAGTTCGACATCGGCTTGAACCGGTCGAGGATCGGCTTCGGGATCGTGTACGACGCGAGCGGCTGGAACTTGTCGTTCAGCTTCACGATCTGGGTGTTGTAGGTCTGGCCGTACGGCTCGCCCGTCTCGTCCGAGATGTCGTCATAGTTCGCGAACCCGGCCCACCACGCACCGTTGTGCCAGTCGAGCCAGGTGAGCGACCCGCGGTAGATGCCGAACGAGTACGAGTCGATGTGCCGCATCGTCTTGGTGTCGAACACCTCGATCGAGCTCTCCATCGGCCAGTCGGAGTAGTTCGAGTGGACGGCGTACAGCTTGGTACCGACCACCACTCCGCTGTCCATGTGGATGAACGGTCCGTCGGTGTCGCCCGCGAACTGCAGCAGCGGCTCGCCGGTCTTCCGGTCGTGCTTGGTGATCGTGCGGTTGTTGACCGCGTAGAAGTACTTCGCGTCGACGGCGACCGCCTGGTTGGCGTCGAAGGCCGGGTACGACGTCAGCGGTGTCGCGGCGTACGTCGGGGGCTCGGCGACGGCCGCCGCGACAGTAGGAGCCTGGGCCGTGGGACGGGCCGCCGAGGCGGGTGGGAGCGCCACGGCGGCCAGAACGGTCGTCGCGACGATGAGGGCGGGGAGCTTTCGCATCACAACCTCCGAGGGAGTGGATCGTGCTCTCCGACCCTCGGGTCATCGTCGGAACACCGCGTGAATCTGATGCGTCAGGTAGCTTGCCGGCGGACGGCCCGCTGCCGCCAGAACCACATCGCCAGCGCCACGCACGGCACCACCAGCCCACCGATGCCGAGCGCGAGGAAGTCCCACTCGGCGCCGATGTGGTCGACCAGCCAGCCGAAGTTCTGACCGAAGAACCCGGTCACGAAGGTCAGCGGCAGGAACACCGTGGCCAGGATGGTCAGCTGCTCGATGGTCGCGTTCTGCCGGACGCTGACCTTGGTCTGCTCGACTCCGATCACCGCCATGTTCGCCTCCAGCACGGTGGCGAGCAGGTCGCGTTGCGCGGCGACCTCCTCGTTCACCAGCACCAGGTGGTCGTGCACGTCGCGGAAGTACGGCAGCAGCTTGGTCTCCCGGGCACCGCGTTCGACGGTCGCGAGGACGGAGAGCAGCGGGTGGACGGCCCGGTAGAAGTCGGTCACCTCGCGGCGCAGCGAGTAGATCTGCTCGGTCGGCGCGACGGCACCGGCGAACACGGTCTGCTCGACCTGCTCGATGTCGCGCTCCAGCTCGGCCACGACCGGGCCGTAGCCGTCCACGACCTGGTCGAGGATCGCCCAGAGCACCGAACTCGTGCCGGTCTCGAGCAGTTCGGGGCGCTGCTCGAGCCGGATCCGGGCGCCGTGCAGGTCGCTGGCCACGCCCTGGCGGACGGTGATCACGAACGCCGGCCCGACGAACACGCTGACCTCGCCGAAGTCGACTTCCTCGCGCTCGTCGTCGTACCGGGCGGTGCGCAGGATGACCAGCTCGACGTCGCCCTCGTACGGCTCCACCTTGGGCCGCAGATGGAACGTCTGCGCGTCCTCGACGGCCAGCTCGTGCAGGCCGAAGCTGTCTCTGACCTGTTTCAGTTCGGCGGCGGTGGGCTCGAACATGCCCAGCCAGACGAACCCGCCCGTCTTGCAGTGGGTCGCGGCGTCCTCGACCGACATCGCCTCGACGTGCTGGCGAAGTCCGTCCCGGTAGTAAGCGCAGTCGATGATCATGGCTGACCTCCTCCCCCGATCGTCGTACCGACCGGCGACAGGAAATAGGGTTGGGCGGGAAAGCGGCGGTGAACAGCGGTTTCGTGGCGGTGAGGAGAACCCGTGGGACGACCAGTGGTACTGATGCCCGGACCGATGCACCCGGCGGTCGCGGAGGGCCTGGCCGATCACTGTGAGTTGATCAGGCTGTGGGAGGAGAGCGACCCGGACGCCGTCCTCGCCGCCCGCCGCGACGAGATCGTTGCCGTCGCCACCGGCGGTACGCCGATCGACGGCGCGTTCCTCGACCGGCTGCCCGCGGTCCGGCTGGTGGCCAGCTTCGGCGTCGGCTACGACCGGATCGACGCGACCGCCGCGGCCGAACGCGGCGTCGTCGTGACGAACACTCCGGGCGTGCTGGACGACGAGGTCGCGGACACTGCTCTTGGTCTGCTGCTGATGACCGTCCGTGAACTGCCGCAGGCCGAGCGGTACCTGCGCGAGGGCAAGTGGCAGCGGGACGGTGCGTACCCGTTGACCCGGGCAACGATGCACGGCCGCCGGATGGGCATCCTCGGCCTCGGCCGGATCGGTCAGGCGATCGCCGACCGGGCCGAGCCGTTCGGCATCTCCGTCGCCTACCACAACCGCCGCCGCAAGGACGTCGGCTACCGCTACTACCCGTCGCTGGTGGAGATGGCCCGCGACGTCGACATCCTGATGATCGTCATCCCCGGCGGCGACGGCACCCGCCACCTCGTCGACGCCGAGGTGCTGAAGGCGCTCGGCCCGGAGGGCATCGTGATCAACGTCGCTCGCGGCTCGGTCGTCGACGAACAGGCGCTGGTCGACGCCCTGCGGACCAACACCATCCTGTCCGCCGGGCTGGACGTCTTCGAGCACGAGCCCGCGGTCCACCCGGACCTGCTGACGCTCCCGAACGCCGTACTCCTCCCGCACGTGGGATCCGCGACGATCCCCACACGGACCGCGATGGCGAACCTGGTCGTGGACAACCTGCGCAACTGGCTGACCCACGGCACACCGCTGACGCCGGTCCCTGAATCGGCCGCCCTGGTCCGGGGGCTCAGCGGCTGAGGGTGACCTCCTGCTCCAGCCCGGTCAGCTTGTGCGGGTTGCGAACGACGTACATCCCGCTGATCAGCCCGTCCTCGACGCGTAGCGCCATCACGCTGTCGAACTCCCCCTCGATCCCGAGGAGGAGCGCGGGCTGACCGTTGATCTGGGTCAGCCGGCTCTGGGTTTTGGCCAACCGCCCCAGCCCGGAGCCCAGCAGGCTCGCCACCTGGTCGATCCCCACGATCGGCTCGAGGAAGGCCTGGACGACTCCGCCACCATCGGCGAGGAAGACCACATCCGGCGCGAGCACGTCGACCAGGCTCTGCAGGTCGCCGGTGTTGACGGCCCGCTGGAACGCCTCGATCGCGTCGCGGGTCTGGTCGAAGGAGACCGTGCCGCGGGGCCGGCGCGCGGCGACGTGCTCGCGAGCCCGGTGGGCGATCTGGCGGACCGCGGCCGGCGTCTTGTCGACGGCCTCCGCGATCTCGTCGTACTCCAGGCCGAAGACCTCACGCAGGACGAAGACGGCCCGCTCGGTCGGCTTCAGGGTCTCCAGCACGAGCATCATCGCCATCGAGACGCTGTCGGCGAGCTCGACGTCCTCGGCCACGTCCGGTGCGGTCAGCAGCGGTTCGGGCAGCCAGGGGCCGACGTACGACTCCCGGCGGCGGCCGAGGGTCCGCAGCCGGGAGAGCGCCTGGCGGCTGGCGATCCGGACCAGGTACGCGCGCTGGTCACGCACCGTACTGAGATCGACGTCGACCCACTTCAGCCACGTCTCCTGCAGCACGTCCTCGGCGTCGGCCGCGGAGCCGAGCAGCTCGTACGCGACCGTGAACAGCAGGTTGCGATGGGCAACGAACGCCTCGGTGGCCTGGTCGGTGCCGGACATGGGTGACTCCTCTACGCCTTCGACGGTGTCACCCACCCGACGCCGCAGCCCGCCGTTTTGTGACATCCGGGCCGAAACTCACTTCTCGGGGAGGTCCCAGATCCGCCCGGTGGTCCAGGCGTACTCCCAGGCCTGGATGTCCGGCGGCTCGATGCCGAGGCCGGTCAGGATGGCGCAGACCTGCTCGCGGTGGTGGTTGGCGTGGTTGATCGCCTGGGCGATGAAGATGCCCACCCGGGTCCCGCGGGTGTTGTTGTCGACGATGATGACCCGCTCGACGTCGATCGGCTTCGCGAGGAACTCCTCCCAGACCGCGCCGGCCTCGTCGTTCCAGCGCTCGAGCGTGTCGAAGTCCGGGGTGCCCTCGCTGTCCACGAACGCGAGCGGGGTGTCGGCGATCCGGCGGACATAGCTGCCGTCGCACCGGACGATGTGGTCGAGCGTCGCCACGATCCCGCCGTACGTGCCGACGCCGGTGATCTCGAGCTGCTCGGGCGTCAGGTCCTGCGCGCGACAGAACTGGATCAGGCTCTTCGTCGCCCAGTTGTTGTGCCGGATCGGGTCGTACAACACGTCGTTGAGTCCCATGCGCGTCACGCTAGCCGCAAAGCGGTGAGGATCTCCTCCCAGTTTTCGTGCAGTACGGCGAGATGCGTCGTCCGCTCGCGGATGACCAGAGTCGCCTGTGGGATGCGCTCGGCGAGCCAGTGGCCGTTGCGGACCGAGGCGTTCCGGTCGAGCTCGCCGTACCAGAGGAAGGCTGGGCACTGGACGCGGTCCGGGCGGAAGTCCCAGGCCCGGAAGGAGATCGCGGCGTCGCGGAGATAGCCGTCCGGATTCACCAGCGCCTCCCGGACAGAGGCGGCGATCGCGCTGACGGATCCGAGGCGGGTGACGAGCTCCGCGTCGCGTGGGTCCAGTTCCGCGAGGAAGCGGCGGGCCAGCGCCGCGTCGTCCGGGTCGGCGGGCTTCACCTGGGCGACGTACGCCTCGAAGTCGGCGCGCATGGTCTCGACCGCCTCGTCCGGTGTCAGCCGGGCGAGGCGGCTGAAGAACTCCTGCTGCGGCGGGTCGAGGTCGTCGCGATGGTACGGCGGGTCGAGCTCGGGCACGCTCGCCGGTGCCGCGGCCACCCCGACCGCGGTCACCCGGTCCGGATACCGCGCCGCGCACGCCAGCGCGTACGGCCCGCCGATCGACATGCCGAGCACGGCGAACCGCTCGATCCCGAGCCGATCCGCCACGGCCGCGACGTCGTCCGCCACCGACTCATGCGTCGACGCGTACGCCGCGGATTCGCCGTACCCGGGCCGGTTGACCGCGACCAGCCGTACGCCGGTCCGCCGAGCGGCCGCGTCACCGGGATACGCGGCGTGCCTGCTGTCAGGGCAGCCGTGCAGGAAGACGACGGCGGCACCGTCCGGCGCGCCGCCGTCCCACCACTGCAACGTCCCGCGCTCAGCCGGCGGCCGCGATGTTCACCATCCAGTTGATGCCGAACTTGTCCTGGACCATGCCGAACTCGTCGCCCCACATCTGCTTCTCCAGCGGGACCGTGACCTTGCCGCCCTCGGACAGCTTCTCGTAGTAGCCGCGCAGCTCGTCGCCGTCGCCGCTGAGGCTGATCGAGATGTTCTCGCCCGGGGTGTACGGCATGCCCTGCGGGGTGTCGGCCGCCATCAGCGTGAAGCCGCTCGGCGTCTCGAGCTGGCTGTGCATCAGCTTGTCGTCGTCGTCCGGGCCGTGGCTCGCGCCGAACTCCTTGAAGGTGTTCGACGACACCTCACCGCCGAAGACTCCCTGGTAGAACTCCATCGCCGCTCGCGCATTGCCGTCGAACTGAATGTACGGATTGAGCCGTGACGCCATCGGAACTTTCCTTCCCCCAACCTGGAAACCGCTCTTGGCCCGCACAGTAGACCCGGCCACCGACAGTCCGCGACCCCTGGCCGGCCCCGGTCCGGTTAAGGTCGCGCCATGATCCTGCGACACATCACGATCGATGCCGGAAACCCCTACGAACTCGGGAAATTCTGGAGTACCGTCACCGGCTGGCCGCTCGGGGACGACGACGCACCTGGCGACGACGAGGTGCTCGTGGTGGCCCCGGCGCCGGTCCCCGGCATGCTGTTCATCGCCGTTCCGGAGTCGAAGTCGGTGAAGAACCGGGTCCACATCGACTGGGTCCCGACCGAGCGCACGCGCGACGAGGAGGTCGAGCGCCTGGTCTCGCTCGGCGCCACCATCCACGAGGATCACCGCCGTCCCGAGGGTCCTGGCTGGGTCACCATGAAGGACCCGGAAGGCAACGAGTTCTGCGTCGAGCGCAGCGAAGCCGAACGCGCCGCCTGACCACTGGCACGCACCGCGCGTGAGCACCTCACTACGCACGGCCCCACCCGGAAAAATGTTGTAACTTTCTCCCGCCGATCGACATCTAGCGGTTGGAAGAGTCTGCACTGCCGCTCGGGGGAGCGGCTTCATGGTGGGGGAACACATGCGCAAGTGGATAGCGATGCTCGGTGTGCTGGCAGCGGCCGGCGTGGGCGGCGTCGCGGCGGCGGGTTCGGTCGTGGCGGCCGGGCCCGCGACTCCTGGACCGGGGATCGCGATCGCGGCCGACCTGCCCGAGCCCGAGGGGGCACAGTTCGTGCCGGGAGCAAGCAACGTGGTGCCGGCGGCAACCAAGTCCGCCAGCAGCGCGGGCCAGCCGAAGGCGAGGGCGCTGACGGCGTCCGGCGGCACCTACACCTGCCCGGGCTTCAGCACGGTGGACGACGCGACGCCGCTGTCGTCGGTGCTGCAGGACACCTACTCCTGGGGAGGGTTCAAGCCGTACAAGGTCGGTGACGGCACCGGCAACATCAACTGGAAGCTGAACCCGTACAACAACCCCAGCTGGTACATGTGGCTCCACTCCCTGCGGTGGATCGGTCAGGGGATCACGGCAGCCGGTCAGGGCGACACGGACGCCCTCACGCACGTGACGGCGATCGTGCACGACTGGGTGCTCGACAACCCGTATTCCTGGAAGGCGGACATCGGCGCCTGGGAATCCACCATGCACCGCACCAACGTGCTTCTGTGCACCCGGGAGGCGGTCCTGGCCGGGCTCAACGTCAGCACCCTGCCGCCGGAGTACCAGTGGCTCGACGCCGCGCTGGTCGACCACGCCACGTTCCTGGTCAACAACTGGAGTGGCGCCTGGAACCACGGCACGGACGAGAGCATCGCCCTGTTCGGCGTCGGCTGCACGCTCGACGAGCCCGACTACATGAACCTCGCGGTCAGCCGGCTCGGGGCCGGGATCACCACCTCGATCGACGCGCAGGGCTCGACCAACGAGCAGTCGACGGCGTACGCACAGTTCAACTACTCGCTCTGGGGTCGCGCGGTCGACGTCCTGCGGGCCTGCGGCGCCGACCCCGGTACGACGATCACCGAACGACGGGCGCTGCTGGCGAACTGGATCGCGCTCGCCACCGACTCCCGGGGAATTCTCCACCAGATCGGCGACTCCGAGCTCGTGCGTACGGCGCCTGTCGCCGACACCCCACTCCAGTACGCCGGAAGTCTCGGGGTCAGCGGGATCGCACCGACCGACCGCGTCGGCGTGTACTCGGCCGGCTACGTGTTCGGCCGATCCGGATGGGGTCCGGCGTTCTCCGCCCAGGCGTCGTACAGCATCCGGTACGGACCGGCGCGGGCTTTGCACGGCCACAGCGACCACATGTCCGTCACGTACACGGCCGGCGGGCGGGACGTCGTGATCGACGGCGGTCACGCCGGGTACCAGAACGACATGTGGCGGACCTGGGCGAAGAGCCCGTTCGCACACAGCGTGATGACGACACCGATGTCGCCGGATCTCAACCCGGCGACCAAGCTGACCCGCTCCGCGGTGAACCAGTCGTCGGACTTCTACGAGTTCTCCGACGTTCCCGGGACCGGGATCAGCCGGGTGCGCGCCGTACTCGTGCTGCGGAACCCGGACCTGCTCGTCACGCTGGACCGCGGCTCGGCGAAGAAGGCACAGCAGTTCCAGACGCTGTGGCACCTGCCGTCCGACCAGACGGCCTCGGTGTACTCGCGGACGACGGCGCTCGCGCAGAAGCCGGGTGACGCGACCCGGACGATCCTGTTCCAGGTGCCCTACCGGCAGGCCCTGCCGCCCGGCGCGATCCTGCTCAAGCAGGCGCAGACCGCGCCGATCCAGGGCTGGACCTACCCGACGATCACCTCCCGGCAGTCGGCGCCGACCCTGATGTTCGCGCGCTCCGGGACGACGGCGTCGATCCTGTCCTTCGTCGCACCGGTGCGGTCCAGCAGTTCGGTGCTTTACAGCACCCGCTGGTCGGGTACTACGTACATCGTCGACCTGACTGTGGCCGGCGTACGGACCTCGATCGGCATCACCGCGGGTGGGTCACTCGTCCGCCTCGGGTGAAGTTCGGATCGGGTTGCAACGATTCCCACAGTTCATCGCGTCAGGAAAGATGAGGAGACTGTGGGAGGGGGGTACTGGGGGTGCTGAAGCACAGGCTCCGTGAGAACGTGATCGCGCCCGGGATCGCCATCGTGGTGACCTGTGCGGTGTTCACGCTGATCGGTGGCCTGCTGGTGCTGCTCGAGCCACGCTCGCCCAACGCCGCATCGTCGACCAGCATCATCAGCTCCGGGACCACCGCCGCCGTGCCGGGCCACTACGGGTCCGGCACGCTCGGCCCGTGGCAGAACCTGCTCCGGCGGATCTCGCCCGAGGACCAGATCCGCGACACCCTCACGTTCAACGGGATCTTCATGTTCGGCGACAGCATCGCCGTCCAGGACGGAACGGAGCTCGAGCAGGAGCTGGCGGACCGGACCGGCGACTCGATCGCCGTCCACAACTGGTCCGGCCAGCCGGCGTCGGCGTCCGTCGACGCCCTCGCGGACTGGTCGCGGACCTACGGCCTGCCCGGGCGGATCGTGATGGCGGTCGGCACCAACGACATCTTCGACCCGCCGGCGTTCGGGGCGCAGGTGGAGCGGGCGATGGCGATCGCCGGGCCGAAGCGGACGGTGTACTGGGTGGACGTCGAGGTCAGCCGGTTCCGTCAGTCCGCCGAGGTGCAGGCCGCCGATCGGGCCAACAGCGCGTGGATCAACCAGCAGCTCGAGGAGGCCGCGGCGCGCCACCCCAACCTGCGGATCATCCACTGGGCCGAGTTCCTGAACACGCGGCCCGAGGGCCTGGGGAAGTATCTGCGCGACGGCGTCCACACCACCGAGCCGGTCGGCCGGAACGCCCGCAACGAACTGATCGCCGACGCCATCCAAGGCAGCCCGTGAGGATGGCAACCTCTGGGCCGTCTTCCGCGTTATCAGAAGGAGTACGGCGTCACAGGGAGGTCCATGCATGCTCCGGGATCACGCACGCGGTGGAGCGACCTCCGCGATCATCATCGTGGTGCTGACCGCGACCCTGCTGGCGCTCATCCATCTCGAGTCCCCCACCGCGCACGCGAAGGCCGCCACTCCGGCCGCGAGCACGAGCGGCTATGGATCGGGCACGCTCGGTTCCTGGCAGGCCAACACCAAGGTGATCTCCAGCGGCGTCCACGTCCGGCACGTCGTCGCGACCAACGGGATCCTGCTCTTCGGCGACAGCATCGCCGTCCAGGACGGGGCCGCGCTCGGGCGGCTCCTGGCACAACACCTGGGTACGTCGTTCGCCGAGCACAGCTGGTCCGGTCAGCCGACCTCCGCGGCCGTCGACACGCTGGCCGCGTGGGACCGCGCGTACGGACTGCCGCACCGGATCGTGATGGCGGTCGGCACCAACGACATCTTCGACCCGCCGGCCTTCACCGCGCAGGTCGATCGCGCGATGCGGATCGCAGGGCCTGACCGGACTGTGTACTGGGTGAACGTCCAGGTGTCCCGGACCGATGAGCCGACCTCGGTGCAGGTCGCCGATCAACGCAACAGCGAGTGGATCGATCTCCAACTGGAGCAGGCCCGTTCGCGGTACCCGAACCTGCGGATCGTGCCGTGGGCCGAGTTCCTGGCGGCGCATCCCGAGCGGATGCGGACCGACCTCCGCGACGGCCGGCACACCACCGTCCCGGCCGGGCAGAACGCGCGCAACGCCCTGATATTGCAGGCGATCCAGCACGGCTGATGTGCCCTTAGGGGCAAGGCAAGCGGAGTCGGCGATCCGCACGCAACCTTTCTCCGGCCCAGGACATCTATACAGACAGAGAACCCATCCGACCTCGGGGGGAACCGATGGCGACGTCCCTGGAACTGGAGTGACCGGTACCACTTTCGATGCCGGATGCAACGTTTGACAGGCCGCCCGACGTTTTACTGAGCAACACCGCCTTCGAGTCGCGGAGCGACGAAAACCACCAGACCCATTCCCAGGGACCCGCTCGTCCCAAATTCAGGTCTATGCCAGAATAGGCATGCCCTCGGGCATGCGGTGAGGACGAACCATGCCCGCGAGACATCCCCGCAGAGCCAGAACGACGACGCTCGGGCTCGCGATCCCCGTCGCCGTCAGCCTCGCCGTCCTGGCGACCGCGCTGATGATCCCGTGGGGCGGCTCCGCGCCCGAGGCGGCACCGGACCCGACCGTCGCCCGCACACCTGAACCACCGACCGCCCCGGTGACCCCGGTGAAGGGCAACTCCTACACGTGCCCGGCGTACAGCGGGATCGACAGCACCAACCCGGTGTCCAACCTCTACCGGGACACGTTCACCTGGGGTACGACGCCGCCGTACAAGGTCGGCGACGGCAAGGGGAACATCAACTGGCGGGTGAACCCGGACAAGAACCCCAGCTGGTACATGTGGCTGCATTCGCTGCGCTGGCTCGGCCAGGGAATCATTGCCGGTGGCAAGGGTGATCGGCGGGCGCTCCAGCGGGTCAGCACGATCGCCCACGACTGGGTGATCGACAACCCGTACTCGTGGAAGTCGGACGTCGGCGCCTACGAGTCGACCATGCACCGCACCAACGTGCTCATCTGCTTGCGTCAGGCAGTCCTGTCCGGGCTGCACGTTTCGCGGCTGCCGCTGGAGTACGACTGGCTGGACAAGGCGTTGCTGGACCACGCGTGGTTCCTGCAGAAGAACTACAGCGGCGACTGGAACCACGGCACCGACGAGAGCCTCGCGCTGTTCGGGGTGGGCTGCACGCTCGGGCGGACCGATCTGAAGAAGCTCGCCAGCGATCGGCTGACCAGCGCGATCAAGACCTCGATCGACACCCAGGGCTCGACCAACGAGCAGTCGACGGCGTACGCCCAGTTCAACTATTCGCTGTGGGGGCGGGCGATCGACGTACTGCAGCAGTGCGGCGTCGACCCGGGTACGACGATCAAGGCGCGCCGGCGCGAACTCGCGAAGTGGCTAGCGCTCGCCACCAACTCACTCGGCAACCTGCACCAGATCGGCGACTCCGAGGTGGTCCGCACGATGCCGGTGCCGGGGACGGTTCTCGAGTACGCCGGGACGCTCGGCGCGAAGGGGATCCGGCCGACCCAGCGGATCGGGATCTTCGACGCCGGATACATCTTCGGCCGGACCGGGTGGGGTGAGACGCGGCCGTTCACGCAGGAGTCGACGTACAGCATCAGGTTCGGTCCGTCGCGGAAGTTGCACGGGCACGAGGACCACACGTCGATCACCTACACCTCGCACGGGCGCGACATCCTGATCGACGGCGGGCACGCCGGCTACAAGATGGACGAGTGGCGAAGCTGGGCGAAGAGCCAGTTCTCGCACAACGAGATGACTGTGTCGTCGACGGCGACCGCGCACCCGGAGACCAAGCTGACCCGGTCGTCGATCAAGGACTCCTCGGAGTTCTACGAGCTGCACGACACGCTGGGTGCGGGGATCGATCGGACCCGCGGTGTCTTGGTGCTGAAGGATCCCGATCTGATGGTGGTGCTGGACCGGGGGACGTCGCCGTCACCCCAGGACTACCAGACGTTGTGGCATCTGCCCGAGGGGCAGAAGGTTGTTGTCAACGGCAACACCGCGGTGGCTTCGCGGCCGGGCGATCGGGTGAAGACCACGTTGCTGCAGATCCCGTTCCAGCAGTCTGTGACGCCGATCGAGGTGGCCGACGGCCAGACGGATCCGATCCAGGGCTGGCACTACACCACGATCGACAAGCGCCGCGCGGCGCCGGTAGTGCAGTTCAACCGCTCCGGCGAGAGCGCGTCGATCCTGTCCGTGATCGTCCCCACCCGCACCAACGCCGCCGTCACCTACACCACCACCCAGCAAGGCTCCCGCCTCCTCCTCACGCTGAAGGTCGACGGCTCCACCACCACTATCGCGATCACCCCAGACGGCACCCTCACCCGACTCAAGTAATCCACCAAGCTACGGCTCGGCGGCTCCACGGCCCGGTGGTCCGACCGGCGGCTCACGGCTCGGCGGCTCGGCCCTCCGACCGGTCGCCCGGCGCGGCGGCTCCGCGACCCATCCGGCGATGCAGCCGGTGGTTGGGGTGTGAGGTGTCAGGTGGTTTGGGGGATGCGGGGGCCTACGGGCTGCCAGCCGGCGGGCGGGTCTTCGCCGACCCGGCCGTCGACGGCCTCGCGGATCAGGTCGGCGTGCCCCGTGTGGCGCCCGTACTCCTCGATCAGGTCGCAGATGAGCCGACGGAGACTCGCGTGCTGCCCGTCCGGCCAGGTGATGTGCGCCGGCTGGTCGAGCCCACCGTCCTCCAACGCCGCCGCCACCCGCGCACGCGAGCGCGCCACCGCGCCGTCCCACAACGCGTACAGGTCCTCCGGCGTGTTCTCGACCGCGGAGTCGAACTCCCAGTCGTTGTCGTCCCGCCACCCGTTGGAGTCCCAGTGCGGATCCATCGGCTCACCCCGGAACTTCACGGTGAACATGTAGTCCTCGTTGGCAGCAAGGTGTTTCACCAACCCACCAAGCGTCATCGACGACTTCCCGATCCGCACCTGCATCCCGGCCGCATCTAGCTCATCGACCTTCCACCGGAACGTCGTACGCAACCGATCCAGCGCCCCCAGCAACTGCTCGACCTCGGTCCCGGCAATCGGCGGTTCCCACCAATTCTCAGTCATGCCGTCACGGTAAACCCCATTCCGGACACTCCCCTTCCGGAACCACCAGCCCAACCTGCGGCCGACCCGCAGACCTCCCGGAAGGCCTACCCAGGTCTCTTATGAGTTGACCGGCTGAGCGCAAGGTGCTTGGCGTTCGCGTGCGCGATCATGGGCGCCATGAGCCTGGGACCTGGGTCGGCCGTGCGACCCTCGACCGCCCGGAAGCTCGACCACGAGTTCTACCTCCGCCCCGCGGCCGACTGCGTCACCGACTTCCTGGGCAAGGTCCTCGTCCACGAGACGCCCGACGGCCGCGTGGCCGGACTGATCTGCGACGTCGAGGCCTATCCCGCGTTCGCCGACGAAGTCCACCACGGCAACAGGAAGACCCCGCGAACCTCGGTGATGTGGGAGGCCGGCGGCGTCGCGTACGTGTACCTCATCTACGGCATCTGGCATCAACTCGCCGCCGTCGTGAACCGAGCCGACATACCCGACGTCGTCTTCATCCGCGGCGTCCTACCAGTGCAAGGCCTCGACCTCATGACCACCCAGTGGGACAAGCCACGCACCGCGAACCAATTGGCCGACTCCCCCGGGAAGCTCTGCCGATCCTTCCAAATCACCAAGGACCTGTACGGCGCGGACCTCACCGGCGCCGAACTCTTCCTCGAGGACTGGTACGTCGACATCGATCCCACCACGATCCGCACCGGCCACCGGATCGGAATCAACGCACGCCACAACGGACACGACCGCCCATTGCGCTACCACCTGCCGCCAGACGCCCTCCCGTAACGCGAGCTGTGCTTGGCTGGCGAGCGTGCCCGACGACCTTCACTTCACCGCGACGCAGCCCACCAAGCGGATGGCTGCCGACTGCTTGTTCACCGACGAAGCAGGTCGACTCCTGGTCGTCCAGCCGACGTACAAGCCGACCTGGGACCTACCCGGCGGCCTGATCGAACGCGACGAGTCACCCCGAGCCGGCGCCCAACGCGAGGTCCAGGAGGAGATCGGCCTCACCGTGTACCCCGGCAAACTGCTCGCCGTCGACTGGATCCCGCAATCCGGCGACTTCACCGAGATCGTCGCCTTTCTCTTCGACGGCGGCGTCCTCACCCCGGCGGACATCAACCGAATCGTCCTCGACCCAACCGAAGCACGAACCTTCAGATTCGCCACCCTCACCGAGGCCGAACAACTACTCGACCCAGGCCAGTTCGCCCGCGTCACCTCCGCCCTCGAAGCCAGAACCTCAGCAACAACGCCGTACCTGGAGAACGGCGCGCCGTCGACCTAGACGGCCGACCGGCGCACCCGCCTGCAAATCGCTTTGCCACGTGTGGGTGCTGGGCGACATCATCGGCCGGGTGCAACCGACGCCCGCTCTCGTGCTCTCAGGCCCTCCCGGCGTCGGAAAGACATCCGTCGGCTGGCGAGTCTTCGACCGCTGCACCGACCTCGGCCTGCACCCCGCGTTCGCCGACCTCGATCTCCTCGGCGCAGCCTGGCCCGCCCCCGACGACGACCCACACCAGTCCCGCTTGAAGGCAATCAACCTCGCGGCCGTCTGGTCGAACTACCGCCAAGCCGGCAGCCGCCGACTCATCATCGCGGGCGTCATCGAGAACCCCACCGAACGCCGCCAACTGGAGGACGCCACCGAAGGCCCAGTCCTGATCTGCCGCCTGGACGCCCCCAACAACGAACTCGCCCAGCGCATCCAAGATCGCGCCCGCGAAACCGGCCCCAGCCTGACCCACCTCGTCGCCCGCGCCGCCGAACTCTCCGCCCAACTAATCGCCAACGACATCAGCGATTACGCGATCAACACGGCCGCCCGCACCATCGACGACGTCGCTGACGAAGCCCTCACCCACTGGCAAGCCGACCGCTGATCAACCAACCGGCGGATCAAACTTCCGTACGACGGGCCGCTCCGGATCAGTGTTGTCTACAACGACATGCGCGGCACCCGCCGGGTCGTGCTGCTCCTGGTAGCGCCGATACCCGGGAAGATAGTTCGTCGTAAGGCCCCGCAGTACAGCCTCCTCCCCCCACCGCTCGCCATCCCTGGCAACCCCACGCCGCAAGACCTCGCCCTCATCGGCATACAGGTAGACACCCAGCTCCCAGTGCGCCAAGAACGCCCGCTGCAGCACAAACACCCCATCGAACACCAACACCGCGTCCGGATCAGCGACCCGAACCGGAGCAACCACCTGCAAGTCAGCCCTCTCGTCAAAGCTGACGTTCGTGTAGCGACGGTCACCCCCTCGCCCAAGCGGCACCAGCAACCCATCGACGACGGCATCGTTGTCGAAGCAGTCATCGAAGAAGCCACTCGAGGACACCTCACCGTCCCGCGGCCACTCCGCCCGCGGAAGCCGAAACCCGTCAATCCCAGCCCTGATCACCGGCCGCTGCACCCCCACCAGCCCCGCAAGCTCATCCCCCAGCGTCGTCTTCCCCGCCGCATCCGACCCATCAATCCCCACCCGCACCGGATGCCCAGGCGCCCAAGCCACGATCACCCGAACGAGCTCCGCAAGCAGTCCCTGCCGATCCACCCGACCAGCATGCCCCACGCCGCACCAACCGTCAGCCTCGATCTTGCGTAGAGACGACAGACCCCCTGGTCGCACGTTCTGACCTGGGGTTACGGCGCCGTATGTCGGAATCGGACCGACGACCTGCGCAATGAGCGCCGGCGGCACGAGTCGATTCGCTCCGATGCGCCGGTCCGACCACGCGCAGGCCTGGCAGGCAAGGCCGGCGGGGTCTCCCCGAGCCAGAGCTCGGGGGGCGTCGACCACCCCATCCGGGATGATGTGTCGATGCGTTCGAAGTTCATCGGGATCGCCGACGTGCATGAAGTCCCCAAGTTAGCGGTCGTCATCGACGTGATGAGGGCGTTCACGGTGGCGGCCTGGGCGTTCGCGAGGGGTGCGGAGAGGATCGTGTTTGCGGAAACACTGGATTCCGCACGCGACCTCAAGGCTCGTCACCCGGACTGGCTGAGCTTGCAGGACGGAGCGCCGCTCCCCGGCTTCGACCTGGTGAACTCCCCCGCGATGCTGCGATCACTCGACTTGGGCGGACGCACCATCGTGCAGAAGACCACGGCAGGAACGGTCGGCGCGCTCTCGGTCGCCGACGCCGAAATGGTCCTCTGCGCCAGCTTCGTCGTAGCCGAGGCCACAGCCGGCTTCCTCCGCGATCAGAATCCGGACGAGGTGACGTTTGTCGTCACCGGTGACCACGGCAAAGCCGAGGAGGACCTGGCCTGCGCCGAGTACATCGCCCAGCGAACCGCAGTTCCGGACCTGGATGCAGCGCCCTACATCGAGCGCGCGAGGAACTCGACCGCCGCCGGCAACCTGGCCGAAGGCGTACGCCGCGGATACCGCGGCATCCATCCAGACGACGTGGACCTCTGCCTAGACCTGAACCGGTTCCCATTCGTCATGACAGCGACAAGGGAGGACTCGCACATGGTGCTCCGGTCGATGCACTTGGCACCTACCTCCACGGCCCCCTGACAGCGGCCAAGGGGCCAACCGGCGATCAGACGCCAAGGCGCTGACGCGCGTACAAGATATGCCGGGCCGTCTCAGTCGAGGCAGAACTCGTTGCCCTCGACGTCCTTCATAGCGATGCACGACTCGTTGAAGCCGTCGGCACGCAGTAGTTGCACGCGTGACGCGCCGAGCGGGATCAGTCGTGCGCATTCGGCCTCGAGCGCGGCCAGCCGCTCCTCACCCACAAGCCCGGTCCCGACCCGCACGTCAAGATGCACCCGATTCTTGACGACCTTGCCCTCGGGAACACGCTGGAAGAACAGCCGCGGGCCCACACCCGTGGGATCCACGCACGCGTACGCCGACCCCTGACGCTCAGCCGGCAGCGAGCGATCGAACTCCTCCCACGTCGCAAACCCGCGCGGTGCCGGCGGTACGACGTACCCCAACACCTCGCACCAGAACCGAGCGACCCGCTCAGGTTCAGCACAGTCGAAGGTGACCTGGAACTGCTTGACCGACGCCATCGCCCCACCATAAACGCGGAGCCGTTCACCGTCTCCATGAACCGCGAAGCGACCTCGGTCGTGACGAGGTCAGCCGAGGTCGCTCGGTGGAGCCGCCTGTCGGCATCGAACCGAGGACCTGCCCATTGCGAGTGCTGCGATCGGCGCCGCTAGTACGCCTTGACCTTGCTGACTCGTGAGAGGCTCCGAGCCTGCAGAGTTGGGTCCAAGGAGGGTAATGAGACGCTTCTACCTCGTCACGCATCCCGAGGCGCAGCATCACGTTGACGGCATCGTTGGCGGCTGGCACGACTCAGAGCTGACAGTCCGTGGGCACCTGCAGGCCGAACGGATCGCCGAGGTCCTGGCGAGCAGAATCGGACACCAGCCGGTCGAGGTCTACTCCTCTGATCTGCGTCGAGCCGCCCAAGCGGCAGAGCGAATCGCTCGGAGGTTCGACGTCGAGGTTCAGACTGATGCGCGGCTTCGCGAGAGGTCCAACGGTGAGGCCGACGGTCGTCCCCAAGCGTGGCTCGCCGCGCGCCGGATCCCACTTCCGGAGTACGGCGATCGACTAAGCCACCACGACGGACCGGTTGGTGCGGAGACACGACTGGCCTTGGTCCAACGTCTGTACCCGGCCCTCGAGGACGTCCTCCGTCGACCCGTCGCGAACCAGATCGTGGTGTCTCACGGGTCCGCATCGAGCTATCTGATTGCCGCCTGGATCGGCATGCCGATGACGTCGACAGACCGGGCCTTCTTTCCTTTGACTTCAGGCAGCATCACCACCCTCCTCCGCAACGACACCCACTTCAGCCATCAGGTCGTTTCCCTGAACGAAACCCAGCACCTGCAGGGTCTTGGAGAGCCACCACTGGTGTGATCTCTCGCAGAAACTCGGACGCCAGATGATCCGCAAACCGAAGCAAGGTTGGCCGCAGGTGAGTGCGCTTCGGGGGACGCCCTCCGGTCCCGGATCCGGGCCTGAAGGGCGTCGCTGCTCGCGCCGGACGGAGACGCCTGACACAGTGAACGAATGCTGAATCAGGTGGCCGATGGTGTCTGGGTCCGGCAGAGCGAGTGGGTGTGGAGCAATGCCGTCGTGGTGCGCGGGGAGGACGGGTTGATCCTGGTCGATCCCGGCATCGCCGGTTCCGATCTGAACGAGCTCGCCGACGACGTGGACCGGCTCGGAATTCCGGTGGTCGCCGGGTTCTCCACCCATCCACACTGGGACCACCTGCTCTGGCATTCCCGGTACGGCGACGTACCGCGCTACGCCACCCTCGGCTGCGCCGAGACTGCCCGTGAAGCCCGAGAGCGGGCGCAGACGATGGCGGCGGAGAGCGCGTCGGGCATCCCTCTCGAACTGATCGGGCTCCTCACCCCGCTGCCCGCGGACGGGGGACCCATACCGGGCGAGATCGTCGAGCATGAGGCGCACGCCATCGGCCACGCCGCGATCCTCCTCGCGGACCGCGGCGTACTGCTCGCCGGCGACATGCTCTCCGACGTACTGATCCCACTCCTCGACCCTCGCCGCCCCAATCAGGTGAGCGCCTACGAGTCGGCACTCGACCGGCTAGGTGAGGCCGCCCGGCACATCGACGTCCTGGTCCCCGGCCACGGCGCCGTAGCCGAGGGTCCCGAGGTAGCGGCCCGCCTCGCCGCCGATCATGCCTACATCGACGCCCTGCGCCGAGGAGAGGAACCAGCCGACGCCCGCCTAGCTCAAGACTGGCTATCCGCCCCCCACCAGTCGAACCTGAACCAGGCCCGCCCCTCACCCGAATGAACTCCGGCGCCACCCCGACCTGGCCCCCAGTCGGCAAGGTGTTGGCAAACCAGCCCACCAGACGCACCACGAGGCAGGCGACATACAGAACCCTAGGTCCCTAAGGTTCTTGGTGCTACTGCTCGGAGCCGCCTGCCGGAATCGAACCGACGACCTTCTCATCACGAGTGCCGCGGTGACCGTCCACAGAGCGTCAAGGTCGAAGGTGCAGAGCGGCAACGGAGCATAGATCGTCCTTCTCCGTCCATCTTCGTCCACGCCCTTGTTAGCAGGGCTGTGAGCAGCTGCTCCACATCGCTGCCTTACGGCGGGAGCATCACCAGGCTGTTACTCGTGGCGGACTTGCCGTTCCCGAGTTGAGCGACACCGTGGATGCTGGCCGCGGCCCGGCCGGGCTCCCCGTAGTTCCAGGCCTTGAACAATGCAGGCGCTGGGAGAGTCACGTGCTTCGCCTCCGCTGGCTGCAAGGTCCAAGGGAGCCCTTCTTGAAGAGAGCGATCGCGATCGCGGTAGGTGGCTCCAGATGGGAATGGGACACTCACATCCAGGATCGACATCTGCAGGCGGCTGCTCGACCTGCGGATGCTCGAGCGCGCCCCGGCGCCGTTCAGCGAAACCGGCACCGAGTCCCGCGATCTCCCCATTTCTCATCAATGAGTAATGGGGTTTTATCAATGAGTAACGGGGTTTTTCCGTAGCGTGATGAAGTCCATAACAAATGGTTCGTGGTTGCATCTTTTCGCTTCTTTTTCGGTTGACAGAGAGCGACTTGGGCTACGGTGTGCCGTCAAGGGGAGAGTCACAATCCGGGGGGCCGGCATGCCGAAACGTTTCGCGACCGCATTTCTCGTTCTCACTACTGCGGTCGTGATGGTGCTAGGCCTCACCGCCTCGCCCGCGCGGGCAGCCGAGGGGGATCCTGCGTCCTCCGTTGTGGCGACGTGGTCCTGCACCAGCAGCCCGTGCCCGTGGGGCCCGTCGGACACCAGCAACACGGCGGTCTGGCCGGCCGCGGCCGAGCCGGTCCGGGCCCGCTACGGCTATACCGTCTCCCACGACGTGTACGCCCCGGCGCCCAAGGTGGCGGGCTGGAAGATCACCGTCACGTCCGGCAGCGCCACGGTTTACGCGGGCCCGGCCGACGACTCGCACTCGTCGCTGGCCGCGCTGTCGGCCGGCGAGAGCTACACCGTGTCCAGCACGCTCAGCAACAGCAGCCTCGTGAGCGTGCAGAGCGGTGGGTCGTTCGAGTACACGATCACCCCCGGCACCCCGACCGACCCGCCGCCGCCGGCCTCCGGTGACGGCTCGGTGCTGGCCACCTGGAACTGCACCAGCAGCCCTTGCCCGTCGGGCCAGAGCTACACCAGCAACGCGGGCGTCTGGCCGGCCGCGGCCCAGCCGGTCCGGGCCCGCTACGGCTACACCGTCTCCGCCGACGTCTACGCTCCGGTGTCCAAGGTGGCGGGCTGGAAGATCACCGTCACGTCCGGCAGCGCCACGGTTTACGCGGGCCCGACCGACGACTCGCACTCGTCGCTGGCCACGCTGTCGGCCGGCGAGAGCTACACCGTGTCCAGCACGCTCAGCAACAGCAGCCTCGTCAGCGTGCAGGCCGATGGCGCGTTCCGGGTCACCTTCACTCCGGGCGAACCGACCACGCCGCCGCCGGCGTCCGGCGACGGTTCGGTGCTGGCCACCTGGAACTGCACCGGCACGCCCTGCCCCTCGGGTGCGAGCTACACCAGCGACGCGGCGGTCTGGCCCGCGACGGCCGAGCCCACCCGGGCCCGCTACGGCTACACCGTCTCCCACGACGTGTACGCCCCGGCGGCGAAGGTGGCCGGCTGGAAGATCACCGTCACCGCCGGCAGCGCCGCCGTGTACGCAGGCCCGGTCGGGGACTCGCACTCGTCACTGGCCGCGTTGTCGGCCGGCGAGAGCTACACCGTGTCGAGCACCCTGAGCAGCAGCAGCATCGTCAGCGTGCAGGGCGGCTCCGCGTTCGAGTACACGTTCACCCCGGGTGCGCCGGTCACGCCCCCGCCGGCCGGCGACGGCGAGTCGGCCCTGGTGACCTGGACCTGCACCAGCAGCCCGTGCCCGTGGGGCCCGTCGGACAGCGGGTACGCCGCCGTCTGGCCGGCCGAGACCGACCCCAGCCGGGCCCGCTACGGCTACACCGCCTCGCACGACGTCTACGCGACGGCCCCGCAGGTGGCGAACTGGAAGATCACCGTCACCTCGGGCAGCGCCACCGTGTTCTCCGGCCCGGTCGGGGACTCGCACGCGTCGCTGGCCAACCTGTCGGCCGGCCAGAGCTACACCGTGCCGACCACTCTGAGCGGCAGCAGCATCGTCAGCGTGCAGAGCGGCTCGCCGTTCGAGTACACCTTCGTGCCCGGCCCGCCGGTCCCGCCGACGCCGCTCGCCTGTACCGACCCCACCACCTGCGACCCGGTCTCCTGGGTCAACGCCCGCTGGCGCTACGCCGGCACCGGCGAGAACCCCGGTGACTGGTACGGCGGCGTGATCACCTGGCCGGTCGGCACGGCCTACCAGGGCAACGGCCGCTCCGGCGACAACGCGCGCACCGTCTACTCGGAGTCGGGCGTTCCGCTCTACCCGTACATGGGTGCCTGGGCCGACGGGTGCACCGTCCGCGTGGTCACCGGCCGGGTCCTGATCATCGAGTGGGAGCGCGGTACGGACGAGTGGCGGGAGATCCGCCTGAACGCCGGCCAGGCGCACACCATCTCGCTCAGCGGCTCCGAGGACGGCGCCATGATCGAGACGGACAACGACGTCGAGCCCTTCACGGTCTCGGTGAGCAACTGCACCCCGCGGCCGCTCTCGGAGTCGAACAACCGCCTCCCGGTGGCGGACGCCGGTGCGCCGCAGTCGGTCGTGGCCGGTACGACCGTGACCCTGAACGGGTCCGGCACCGACGCCGACGGCGACGACCTCACCTACGCGTGGACCCAGACCGGTGGACCGGCGGTGACGCTGTCCAGTACGACGGCGGCGAAGCCGACCTTCACCGCCCCGTCCTCGGCGTCCACGCTGACCTTCAGCCTGGTGGTGCGGGACGGCAAGGCCAACAGCGCGGCGGCGACCACCACGGTGACCACCACCCCGGTCAACCAGGTGCCGGTAGCGAACGCCGGTACGGCGCAGACGGTCAACACGGGTACCACGGTGACGTTGGACGGCTCCGGCAGCCGCGACGCTGACGACGACCCGCTCACCTACACGTGGACCCAGACCGGTGGGCCGGCGGTGACGCTGTCCAGCCGGACGGTGCAGAAGCCGACCTTCACCGCCCCGTCCACCAAGACCACGCTGACGTTCAGCCTGGTGGTGCGGGACGGCCAGGCCAACAGCGCGGCCGTCACCACCACGGTCACCACCAACAACACGGTGCCGGTGGCGAGCGCGGGGGCGGCGCAGTCGACCGAGTCCGGCGTCACCGTGACGCTGGACGGCTCCGGCAGCCGCGACGCCGACAACGACCCGCTCACCTACACCTGGACCCAGACCGGTGGGCCGGCGGTGACGCTGTCCAGCCGGACGGTGCAGAAGCCGACGTTCACCGCCCCGGCCACACCGGCCACGCTGACCTTCAGCCTGGTCGTGCGGGACGGCAAGGTGGACAGCGCGGTGTCGACCACCACGGTGACCGTCACCGGTCCGAACCTGGCCCGGGGCAAGACCGCCACCCAGTCGAGCACCAGCGGTACCGCGGTGGCGGCCCGGGCGGTGGACGGCAACACCAACGGCGTGTTCGCGAGCGGCTCGGTGACCCAGACCAACACCTCCACCCAGCCGTGGTGGCAGGTCGACCTCGGTTCCGCGGCGGCCGTCTCCACGGTCACGGTGTGGAGCCGGACCGACTCGAACCGGATGGGCAGCGGCTCGGTGTTCATCTCCTCGACCGACATGACCGGCCGGTCGATGTCCTCGCTGCAGGCCGACGACTCGGTGAAGGAGATGTCGTTCTCGGCATTCTCGTCCACCACCAACAGCCTGACGCTGAACGCGGGCAACGCCACCGGCCGGTACGTGCGGGTGCAGCTGTCGAGCATCTTCACCACCCTGAACCTGGCCGAGGTGCAGGTCGGCGGCACCACCGGCGCCGTGAACCTGTCCACCAACCGGCCGGCCACGCAGTCGTCGACCGACGTCGGCACCGCCGCCCGGGCCGTGGACGGGAACACCAACGGCGTCTTCGCCGCCGGGTCGGTGAGCCGGACGGCGTCCAGCTCGCAGCCGTGGTGGCAGGTCGACCTGCTGACCAGTTCCCGGGTCGGCAACGTCACGGTGCACAACCGGACCGACGCCTCGGCCGACAAGCTGAACAACGCGGTGGTGTTCCTCTCCACCGCCAGCATGTCGGGCCGGACCTACACCCAACTGATGGCCGACTCCACGGTGACCAAGCTGAACCTCGGGGCGACGCCGGGGGCGGTCACCAGTCTGCCGACCAACACCGTGGCCCGCTACGTCAAGGTGCAGTCGCCGGCCACCAGCGCTGGAGTGATCAGCCTGGCCGAGGTCACGGTGACGGGCACCCAGCCCAACTGACGCACGACCAGGGATCCGTCTCGGTTCGTTCCATCGACGAAGCGCACGGTCCGGGCTCCACGCCCGACCGACCGTATGAGGAAGGCCAGCGATGAGCGAGCCGGGACGAATCCTTCGTGCACGGCGGGTCCGCCGGCGGACGGCGAAGCGGCGGCCATGCTGTCCGCCGCGATGACGAGCCGCCGGCCGGTGTCCGCCAGGTCGACCCGGGCGTGGAAACGATCGTCGCCGATCCCCGACGCCACACCTGCCCCGTCCCCCTGATAGCTGGCAACCCAGGGCAGGGCGTCGTAGGTCAAGAGTCGGCTTGCCGATCCCGCAGGGACGCCGTAGGCGCTCTTGACGTGCGGCGGTCTGACCGGACAATCGAGCGACTAGGGGGCCGGGGCCAACCGCCGGCCCCGGTGATGCCGCTTGCCTCCGCTGCTGACTGGTCATCCAACGCCTGATCCCAGGTCGGGAGCAGAGCACCGGTCGACGGGTCGACGAAAGCGCCGGCCATCTCGTCCCAGACCGGCATGTTCGGCTTCGAGCTGCTGCCGTAGACGGGCTGTCGGTGGCTCGGCCACCACACCTGGTGGTACGTCGCCTTGGCAACCTCTCGTACGGTCTCGCGGGCGACTGTGCCTCGTACGGCGGCGTGGAGGTGCGGCGCTAGGGGCTTCTGCGGCTCGACCACGGCGAAGTACTGCGCCTTGTAGCCAGCACACCGACGAAGGTTCTGCATGAAGCGATCGATGAGCTTTGGGAAGTGCAACGCATCGAGCGCAGCGCGGCGGTAGTTGTACGTGTCGGCGTCGACCGGCGTCGAGAGCACCGGCGAGTTCTGGCCGTGCATCAGTGACGTACGCCGTCAGCGAGGCCAGCTCGTAGCGTCAGTAAGCCGAAGTGGGTCGGCGGCTTCGCGACCGAGGATGGGGCCAAGGAAGCCCGTGATGACGCTGGACGGGCTGCACGTCGAGGCGAGTACGTCGACCGTTCGGCAATCACGGTCAAGGAGTACCTAGGCGATTGGCTCGACGCTCATGCCCTGAAGACCAAGCCGCGGACGTTGGCCGGCTATCGCTGGCTCATTCGGCAGTACGTCGAACCGCGCATTGGGCGTCAGCGTCTCCAGTCGCTCCGACCGACGACGTTGACCAAGCTCTATCAGGATCTCCTCAAGGACGGCCGAGCTGATGGCAAGCCGCTGGCGAGGGCGACCGTCGACAAGGTGCACGCCGTACTGCGGAAGGCGTTCAACGATGCCGTGAAGCTCGAGGGTGTTCTCTCGAGTCACCCGGCTGACCGGGCGAAGCGTCCGCGTCGTACCGCTCGACCATCTGTTGAGGTGTGGACTGCCGATGAGCCTCGGCTCTTCCTCGGGCTCGTGGCGAACCATCGGCTTCGGGCGTTCTACCGGCTCGCGGCCTACACGGGTGCACGCCATGGGAGCTGCTGAATCTGCGATGGGCTGATGTCGACTGGAAAGCGCCGGCGGTCCGAATCCGCGGTTCGGTCGGCATGGTCGACGGCGAACGAGACGAAGGCATAGGCGACGCCAGATGGCGGACCAAGAGAAGGTCGGGGATGCCTGGCCCGGCACCGGTCACGTGTTCACGACCGGGCTCGGTGAGCCGATCTATCCGGACACAGTCACCCAGCTCATGGGCAAGGTCATTCGCACGTACAACACGCCTGACCCTGAGAACCCGGACAAGACGCGCTCCCCCATGCACGGCTGCACGACCTGCGGCACGTTCACGCGACGCTGCTTCTCATCGCGGGGGTGCCGGTGCATGTCGTCGCCGAGCGGCTTGGGCACGCTGACCCGGCCATCACTCTCCGGATCTACGCTCACGTGATGCGGACTCACGCGGCCGGGGTCGCCGGCATCTTCGCTGCTGCGGCTGCAAGTCGGAGCCTGCCAACACCGCGCAGGACAACGCCGACGAGCCTGACGAGGATGAAGGTCCGGAGGCGTCCGCCCTGGTGCCCGGTTAGCAAGGGCGTTGGCAAACCGCACCATGAGTGGCACCACGAGTCAGCCCGAGACATGCCGAACCCCAGGTCATCAGTGCTCTGACCTGGGGTTTCTTGGTGCTCTGGTGTGGAGCCGCCTGTCGGAATCGAACCGACGACCTTCTCATTACGAGTGAGACGCTCTGCCGACTGAGCTAAGGCGGCGGGTGCCGAGGCAAGAGTGTAGCGGGAGGGTGGGGGTGTTTCCGAATCGGATACCTCACGGGACCTGATCGGTCGGTGGGCAGAGGGCTGGATCTGCGGGCGGGAGGGGGCTGGTGGGGTACGGCCCGGGGCGCCCGGCGGGTGGGACGGCCGGCGGCAAGGGCGGCGGGTGTAGTTGGTTGGTGGCTGGCTGTGGGGAGGAACGTGCGGGAGTCGGCGTACGTCTGAGGGTGGGGAATTGGGGCGGGAACAAATGGTTTTGGAAATGCGTTGACGTGGTTGTGCGGGATGCGTCAGACTAATTCCCGCACGGACCACACTGACAGAGGAGACATCGTGTACGGGACGCGGAACGCGGGAAAGGCATGGCGGCCTGGCCCCATGGTTTTGCCGGCGTGTCTGCGATCCGTGCGTGAAGACCTGTTCTATCACCAGCTCGACACCGAGCTGAGCCCGAGTGTGGGCGGCCCGCCTGGGTGATCTCCTGACAGGGAGAGTCTCCCAGGAGCCGTCTGAGCCGGGCTACCGGCAGCAGGCGGCTCCTTTTTGTTTGCCTTTTCGGCTACGTCGGTGCGCACTGGCTGCGGACCGGATTCCAAACCCGGATCACGAGGGTTCGATTCCTTCCACCGATGCTTTTTCCGGTATTCACGGATATCGGCACGAACAATTGACAACTGGACATTCATCGCATTTTCTCCCGGGTCATCGACGGCCCGGGAGACCTTCCCTGCGGCGTCGCTCGTACGCCGGGGAAGACGCCCGGGCACGCGTCCCGGGCGACCGTCCCCGGGGCCCGCAACGCCCCGGGGACGTCACCAGCTGTCGGCCAGCGGCCAGGCCACCTCATTTGGGATGAGGACATCGGGGGTTCGAGTCCCTCCAGCTGGACCAGGCGCCCGCAGGATGCTTGCTACCGGCCGAGCGGGCGCCACAGACGTGCCCTGCGACGGAAATCCGCACCACATCCGGCGCAGGGCACCGGACGCCCGTGGCTCAACCGGAGAGAGTGCCTGCCTACGAAGCAGGAGGGTGCAGGTTCGAATCCTGCCGGGCGTGCTGTGTCCGAGGCGGAAGTGGGCGATGCGCCGGGATGTGGCCCCGGAGGAAGCGGGTTCGAGCCCCGCCGGACACCCTCTGGTACGGCGGTCGGCCGCGGTGCCGGTGTACGACGCCGGCGTTGCGACCGAGCGTCGTACATCACAGAACGCAGTACCCGCGGCTCTGGCCCAACTGGGAGAGGCGCCTGGCTTAGGACCAGGAGGTTCAGGGTTCGAATCCCTGGGGCCGCACCTGACACCGACACCGAGATCACCGACCTGGCAGCGCGCGGTCGGGCACACTGGAGAGGAGGAGGAACCACATGAGCGGTGTGATCGTGCTGAACGCCTCGTACGAGCAGCTCCATGTCGTGTCGATCCCGCACGCCATCCGGATGCTCGTCCGGGAG
Source organism: Kribbella sp. NPDC048837 (assembly GCF_055586945.1). Classification (NCBI taxonomy): domain Bacteria; kingdom Bacillati; phylum Actinomycetota; class Actinomycetes; order Propionibacteriales; family Kribbellaceae; genus Kribbella; species Kribbella sp. NPDC048837. The sequence continues at coordinate 325,824 of NZ_JBVJHF010000007.1, read as the reverse complement.
GTCGCCGTCGTCGAGGAAGCGCACGACGGCGCCAGCATTGGACCGTTCCCTCTCCCTCGCGTGCTGCGACTGGTCCGGTATGTCGTGACGAAGTGGCGCTATGCGTCCGGGCGACTGCAGTACACGCGGACCGGCGTACTCAAGCGGGACAAATACACCTGCGCGTACTGCGGCAAGCCCGGCGCGACCACCATGGACCACGTGGTGCCACGCTCCCGCGGTGGACGCGGTGAGTGGCTGAACGCCGTCGCCGCGCACGCAGCGTGCAACGAGAAGAAGGGCTCGCGTACGCCCGAAGAGGCCGGCATGCCATTGCGGTGGCAGCCGTGGATCCCTTCGCGTGCCGAGTTAGCGCTCTGACGCGACCCCCATCCGGCGTCGCGGCGGAGTGCGATGCCAGGTGGGCGACGGTGACCCACCCTCGGTTCTGACCCGAGGTCCCGCAGGTTCGAGCCCTGCCCTGGCAGCTGTACGCCGTACTCCGGCGCACGTGACCTGGTGAGGTAAGCCGAGTGTCAGGCCTAGCGGCAGCCGTCCCGAAAACGGCAGGTCCTTGAACGGACGTCTGGGTTCGAATCCCAGTCTCACCGCATGCACACGAACGAGGAGAGTGGGGAGATGAACGTGGAGTTTCCGGTGGAGCTGAGTGGGGCGAAGGGGTCCACGCTCATGTGGGCGCAGGAGCATGAGGTGGGGGCTCAGGCGCTGCAGCAACTGCGGAACATCGCGGCGCTGCCGTGGGTGCACGGGGTCCGGGTGATGCCGGACGTGCACCTCGGCAAGGGCGCGACGGTCGGGTCCGTGATCGCGATGAAGCAGGCGGTGTCGCCGGCCGCGGTCGGGGTCGATATCGGGTGCGGGATGGAAGGCGTGCTGACCTCGCTGACGGCCGCGGACCTGCCGGACGACCTGGCGGGGATCCGGTCGCGGATCGAGGCCGCCGTACCGGTCGGGTTCCGGGCGCACGAGGACCCGGTCGGGGTCCGTCGGCTCGGGCTGGACCCGCGGCCGTGGGATCGGCTGTGGGGTGGGTTCACCAGCCTGCACGACGGCGTACAGGACCGGGAGCGGAAGGCCAAGCAGCAGATGGGTTCGCTGGGTGGCGGCAACCACTTCATCGAGGTCTGCCTCGACGACGAGGACCGGGTCTGGCTGATGCTGCACTCGGGCAGCCGCAACATCGGCAAGGAACTCGCCGAGCGGCACATGCGGATCGCCCGGGAGCTCCCGCACAACGCGGATCTGCCGGACCGCGATCTCGCGGTGTTCCTGTCGGGTACGGCGGAGATGGACGCGTACCGGCGGGACCTCACATGGGCGCAGGAGTACGCGTCGCGCAACCGTGCGGTCATGCTCGCGCTGGTGATGCAGGCGGTGCGGGAGTCGTTCGAGCAGGAGGTGCGGTTCGAGCAGCCGATCTCGTGCCACCACAACTACGTGGCCGAGGAGCACATCGACGGGCTTGATCTGCTCGTCACCCGCAAGGGCGCGATCCGGGCCGGGCTCGGGGACCTCGGGCTGATCCCGGGGTCGATGGGCACCGGGTCGTACGTCGTCCGTGGGCTGGGCTCGGCGCGGTCCTTCTACTCGGCCTCACACGGGGCGGGCCGGCGGATGAGCCGCAACGAGGCGAAGCGCCGGTACACGGTCGACGACCTGATCGCGCAGACCGCTGGCGTCGAGTCCCGCAAGGACGCCGGGGTGATCGACGAGATCCCCGCCGCCTACAAGGACATCGAGTCCGTCATCGCCGCCCAGTCCGACCTGGTCGAGGTCGTCGCCCACCTCAAGCAGCTCATCTGCGTCAAGGGTTGACAGGGTCCTGCCGTGGTCAGGGGACACGGCAGGACTCCAGGTGAGGTCCGCCTGTAGGCAGGGGCAGCGGTTTGCTAAACCGTCGGTCGGCTGGCATGTCGGCTCGCGAGTTCGAATCTCGCTCTCACCGCTGGGCGGTCGGGGAAGACCGGCCGCCCTGCCAGCCTCGTTGGTCTAGTGGGTAGGACGTCCGGTTCTCAGCCGGAAGATCACCGGTTCGATTCCGGTACGGGGTACGTGGTTCTGTGTAGGTCGCGGTGTGCCTGACGTGCGTGGTTCTTCGGAAGCGGGGAGTGTCGGGTCGTGCCTAGGGTCGGGTCATGGAGGTGCGGGCACGGCTGCTGAGGGGGCTGGACGTCGAGGAGCGGCGGCTCGAGGTCGACGGCATCGGTACGACGGTGCTCGAGGCCGGCGACGGGCCGCCGATGGTCTTGCTGCACGGGGGAATCGAGTGCGGGGGGATCTACTGGGCGCCGGTCATCTCCCGGCTGGCGCAGGATCACCGGCTGGTCATCCCCGACGTACCAGGGCTCGGAGAGTCTGAGCCGGCCGCCGTGGACGACTTCACCCGCTGGATGACGGCGCTGCTCAGGATGACGTGTGCGGAGCCTCCGACGCTGGTCGCGCATTCGTTGCTCGGGACGTTGGGTGCGCGGTTCGCGGCGCCCCACGGCGAGCAACTGCGACGGTTGGTGATCTACGCGGCGCCTGGTGTCGGCCCGTACCGGATGCCGGTCGGGCTACGCGTCATGGCGATCAGGTTCGCGCTGCGGCCGTCCGAGGCGAACATGGAGCGCTTCGAACACTGGGCGTTCGCCGACCTCGACCGCGTACGACGGCAGAACCCCGACTGGATCGACGCGTTCACCACCTACACCCGGGGCCGCGCACGCCTACCGCACGTCAAGCGCACGATGCACCACCTGGTCACCACCGGCACCAAACAGGTCCGCGAGCGCATCGACGTGCCGACCACCCTGCTCTGGGGTGCGAAGGATCGGTTCGTACCGCTGGAGCTTGCCACCGCGGCAAGTACGAGGCTTGGCTGGCCTTTGCAGGTGATCGATGATGCCGGGCACGTCCCGCACATCGAACAGCCCGACGCATTCGTCCACGTCCTCGAGGAAGTCACACGAACGCGAAGCTGACCGCGGTGTTGCGGAACGTCCCGATTCCCGAGGCGAGTCTGGTGGGGATCGGGGTTGGGGTCGTGCTCGAGCGGGTGCGACCGTGGCGATTGCCCGGGACCGCGCGGGTCCGGCGAGTTGCCGGATGCGGGATCGTGGCCGCGGGCAGCTGCATCATCGGGTGGGCGTTGAGCGCGGCGAGTACGACGGAGCTCGCGAGGCCGGACGGGTTGGTGACCGGTGGGCCGTATGCGCTGAGCCGGAATCCGATGTACGTCGGTTGGACGCTCGTGCACCTAGGTGTCGGAGTGACACGCGGGTCGGCCTGGATGCTGGCGACACTGCCGGCCGCCGGAGTCGCGTTGCATCGAGAGGTCCTCCGCGAGGAACGCCGGCTCGAGGACGACTTCGGGGACGAGTACCGGCAGTACGAAGCAACCGTCGCCAGGTACCTCCCGAGGTACTGAGCAGGAGCGCCGCCGCGGGAGAGGCGGGGCGGGCTGTAACCCCGTCGCCCGAGGGCTGAGCAGGTTCGAATCCTGTCTCCTGCACGCCGAGGCATCGATGCCTTGAGCAACAAACAATCTGACAAGAGAGGAGGACCGGCCATGGCCGACCTCAAGAACAGAAAACGAGTGCCCGGCGGTAGGACCGGTGCTCCGGTCCAGCAGGGTCACTCCCTGCGCCGCGTCCTGCTCGCCTGCGGGCATGTGCAGCGCGATCGGATCGCCCGCCGTGGGGACCACGTGTGGTGCGAAGCCGACTGCTCCGACTGGGTCCGTGTGGTCTCGGTCGAGGAGTAACACCCGGGTACGCCGCCACCCGGCGGCGTACCTGAAACCCTCTGGTGACGGAATCACACCGAGCCCTCCGAAGGCCCGGTTCCTGGTTCGACTCCGGGCAGGGGGACGGTCAGGAAAGAAGGGTCGGATCGTAGTGGGCGGTCAACGACACCGCGGTCTCGGCGCGGGTCGACAGGATGCGGACACGGACGTCGGCAGCCGACACCGGCTGGGCGAGAGGCAGCAGGCGGCGATGGCCGATGGTGGTCCCGCGCGCGATCTCCCGCCACGAACCGTCGACGAAGGCGTCCACGGCGAAGGACTCGACCTGTTGGCCGGACTCGATGTCTTCCCGGAGATCCAGGACGTTGACCGTGCCGGGCAAAGGCACCGCGGTGTCGTAGTACTCCCGCACCGCCGCACCGAAGGCCCCTAGCGCCTCCACATCCGACGCGGCGAACAGCCCAGGCCGGTCCGGCGGGATGTTCAGCAGCAGTACGGCGTTCCGCCCGACCGACTTGCGATAAATGTCCAGGAGCTCCGGCAACGACTTCACCGCGGTGTCCTCGGTGGCGTGGTAGAACCAGCCGGGCCGGATCGACACGTCGACCTCTGCCGGGTACCACCGAAGCTCGTCCGCCTTCGTCAACTGGTCCGGCCCGGCGACCTCGCGAGCGGTCTGCTCGGCCACCATCTGCCCGCCGGCGAACGGTACGACGCTCCACTCGGTCTCGCGCGCGAATCCGTCCTCGTTGCCCACCCACCGCACGTCGGGTCCACCGATCGCGATCGTCGCGCCGGGAGCGAGCCGGCGGATCAGATCGAACCAGGCCTCGTAGTCGTAGGCCTGCGCACTGCTCGTCGGGTTCGCCCCGTCCAGCCAGACTTCCGCGACGGGTCCGTACTGCGTCAGGAGCTCGTACAACTGGTTCAGGTAGTAGCGGTTGTAGTCGTCGACGACGTACTGGAAGCGAGGCTCACCGATCTTCGACGGCACGGCCGGGCTCCCGTTGCCGTAATACCCGCCAGGCGCCTTCTCTTGATAGAGATCGGCCGGCGACAGATAGACACCGAAGCCGAGGCCGGCGGCTTGGCAGGCGTTGGACAGCTCGCGGACGACGTCACCACGATAGGGGCTTGCGGCAACGGTATGCGGGACGAACCGGCTCGGCCAGAGACAGAACCCGTCATGGTGCTTGGCCGTCAGGATCACGCTCTTGAAACCCGCCGACACCAACGTCCGCACCCACTGCGAGCAGTCGAGCTCGGAGGGGTCGAAAACGGCCGGGTCGTCGACCCCGGTCCCCACTCCAGGTCGGTGAACGTGTTCGGCCCGAAGTGGACGAACGCGGTCAGCTCCTGCCGCTGCCACGCGATCTGCCGCGCCGACGGCCGCACCGCCGAAGCCTTCTGCCGCAGCTCATCCAGGCCATGGAGCACCATCAAACAAGCACCTTCCCGGGGTTCAGCAGATTGTCCGGATCGAAGGCCTGCTTGATCCGCCGGTGCAGCTCGAGACCGACCGGCCCGAGCTCGGTCTCCAGCCAGCGAGCCTTGAGCGTGCCGATGCCGTGCTCGCCGGTGATCGTGCCGCCCAACGACAACCCGAGCTCCATCACCGCGCCGAAAGCCTCCAGCGCCCGCACCTCAGCGGCCGCGTCGTTCCGGTCGAAGACCACGGTCGGATGCATGTTCCCGTCGCCTACATGCCCAGGGCAACAGATCAGTACGTCGTACTTCGTGCCGATCTCCGCGATCCCCCGCAGCAACGCGACCAGCTTCGACCGCGGTACGGCGACGTCGTCGATCAGCGTCACCCCGAGCGGCTCGAGGGCGGAGTTCACCAGCCGGCGCGCCTCGAGCAGCATCCGCGACTCCTCGGCGTCGGACGCCTCCGCGACGTCGATGGCACCGTGGTCGGTACAGATCGCGGCGATCCGGGCCACGTCCTCGGCGGCGCGCGGACCGCGGTCGGACTGCGCGATCAGCATCGATCCGACATCCTCGGGGAGTCCCATGTCGCGGTAGTTCTGGATGGCATGCAGGGTCGGACGATCCAGGAACTCGAGCAGCGACGGACGCAAGCCGGAGGCCATGACCGCGGCCGCGGCAGCGATCCCATCCTCGATGGACAGGAAGGTAGCCGCCGCGGTCAGCGCCGCCTCGGGCGCGGGCCGCAGCGCGAGCGTCGCCTCGGTGACCACGCCCAACGTGCCCTCGGATCCCACGATCAACCGGGTCAGGTCATAGCCCGCGACGCCCTTCGCCGACCGCCGGCCGGTACGGACGACCTCGCCCGACGCCAGCACCACCTCCAGTCCACGGACGAAGTCCGACGTCACGCCGTACTTCACACAGCACAGTCCACCCGCGTTGGTCGCGATGTTCCCACCCACCGTGGACATTTCCCACGACGACGGATCCGGCGGGTAGAAGAGGTCCTTCTCCAGAACAGCTCTCGAAAGATCCGCGTTCACCACACCCGGCTGGACGACGGCGACCTGGTCCTCGACAGAGACCTCGAGGATCCGATCGAGACGCGAGGTCGACAGCAGCAGACACCCGTCGATGGCGTTGGCCGCACCTGAGAGACCTGTGCGGGCCCCCTGTGTGACGACAGGAACCCCGAACGCACCGGCTGCCCGCAGGACCTCCGACACTTCCGAAGTCGACGCAGGGCGCACCAACACTCTGGGAACTCCGGCCGTGCAGAAGGTCGCATGGTCGTTGCGATGGCTGTCCAGTACGTCGGGATCGTCGACGACCGCTGCGTCGCCCAACGCCGACCGCAGCCGCGCGACCAGCGGATCAGAGGTCATCCCTCGTCCTGTTCGGACAGCAGCCGGAGGATCAGCTCGGCCCGCCGGACCCGCTCCCGTCCGAGGGCTTCCGCAGTCCCGGACAGGTGCGCGCCGACCGGGTAGATGTTCGGCGCGTTCCGCAGACCCATCTTCAGGTACACCGGCGCCGCGACCCGGACGACCTCCGGTACGTCGTAGAACCGCACGTGCCCGCCCTGGTCGTCCGGCACCTCGATGTACATGTCGATCGGTACGGTCGTCACCGACCGGATCTCCGCGAGCACCGGCACCGGCAGGTCCGTCGACACGTTCAGGCTCGTCGCACCCAACCGCTCGTACAACCTGGCGGTCGGTGCGTTCGGCAACGGCATCAGCACCGACGTCTTCAGCACCAGATCAGCCGGCAGCTCTCCTTCCACCTTCAACGCGCCCAGGATCTCCAGAACGCCGATGTCTCCCACCAGCAGGCTTCGGACACCGAGCTCCACCGCGCGGTACGCGTCACACAGCGACGCGGCAACCATCTCATTGCCCCGAGCAACGCCACCGACCGCGGCCGACACCTTCGCCTGCCCACCGATGTCCCACGCGCCGCGCGGACCGAGGAACAGGCAGACCTCGACACCGGAAGCGGCACCGAGCGAGAGCATCTCCTCGATCTCGCCGTCGGTCAGCATCATCACGCCGCTGCCCTGCGAGACCCGGTCGATGGTGACACCGCGGGTCTTCGCCTCCTCCAGCACCGCGGTCATCACCCGCGGCCCTTCACAGGACGGGATCTCCACCTTGTACGGCGAGCCGTCCGGGAACGTCCGCGTGGACGTCTCCCCCGGGCGGAAACCACGATCTGCCAGCAGCGCGTGCGCCTCGCGAAGGTTCATCTCTCACTCCAGGGTCCGAGCCGTCCGGCCGACGTCAGGTCCCGCGCCGTACCGGTGATCTCCAGGTCGAATCGGTCACTCGCCTCGGTCAGCAGGGCCGGCGTCACCATCAACTCGTTCGGGGAAAGCGTGTCCTTGATCCGGGCCAGCCGCAGCTCGGACCAGTGCCGCCGGCCGCACATCGTCGCGGCGGCGAGTACGGCGGCCTCGTCGTCCTCCATGACCATCGGCAACCGGGAGCGCCGCGCTCCGCCGGCACCCGAGGTCAGCGCGTTCACGTAGCTCACCCGCAGGTCGATCTGCTCGAGCAGCCGGGCCGGGATGACGTCGGCCAGGCCGAGACCGGACGCGTTCCCGTGCGAGGCCGGCGACAGCGAGTGCACGCTGATCGCCGCGATCGAGGGCGACTCGAACTCCGGGATCCCGTGCACCCAGCACCGGCCGATGACGTTCGTGTCCATCCCGGCCCCGGACTTGTCCTTGCCCATCTCGTCTACGACCAGCACGTCCAGCTCGTCGAACGGCAGTCGCCCGAGCATGCCGGAAGCCCTTTGCAGCAAGGCGTTCTCCGCTGATCCGGCGATCCCTTCGGCCTCGAGCAGCTCGACCGAAGCCGTCTGCTCGTGGGAGTTCTCCAGGATCGCGAGACCGCCCAGGATCTTGCCCTGCGCAACGACCATGCGAGCGGCGGCCTCGATGTTGGCGCCGAGCGACGGGATGCCGCCGGCGTGCAGCGAGGCGGCGCCGACGTGGTTGCCGAGGCCGATCGCGAGGACCTTGGCGACGCCGCTCTCGATCGGGCCGTGGAAGTCGGTGTGTGGCTTGACCCGGTTCACCAGGAGTACGCCGTCGGCCTTGGCGGCGATCGCGTCGTGGTGGACCTCGGTGCCGTCGGGCAGGGTGCCGACGAGGACCGTCTCCATGGTCGCCTCGATCGGGCAGCCGACGGACTCCGGAGTGATGCCGAGGCCGGCCAGCATTTCGCGCTGGCCGTCAGCGGTCGCGCCGCCGTGCGATCCCATGGCGGGAATCACGAACGGCGCGGCGCCCACTGATGCCAGCCAGTCCACCGCGGCTCGGACCACGGGCACCAGGTCGTGGATGCCGCGGCTGCCCGCGGTCACCGCGATCCGCGCGCCGGGGAGGATCCGGGCACGCAGGGGTTCCAGAGCAGCCAACGCGTCGGCGTACGGGTCGGCCGAGACCGGCAGATCCGAGAGGATCCGCCGGATCGGCGTGACCTGCGGAAGCGTCCCGGCGGGCCGCAATCCGCGGACGGCGTCGAAAGGTCCCCAGGTCATCAGTGGCTCTGACGCGCGACAGCTGAACCTGTGCGGCCGATCAGGAAGTCGAGGTCGCAACCCTGGTTGGCCTGCGTGACGTGGTCGACGTACAGGCGCGCCCAGCCTCGGTCCGTCGGTGGTGCCGGCGGCTGCCAATCCGCGCGTCGCTTCTCCAGCTCCTCCTCGGGCACGTCCAGGTGCAGCGACCGAGCCGGTACGTCGAGCTCGATCCAGTCACCAGTCCGTACGAGCGCCAACGGCCCACCCACCGCGGCTTCCGGCGTGACATGCAGTACGACGGTGCCGTACGCCGTACCGCTCATCCGCGCGTCCGAGATCCGCACCATGTCGTCGACGCCGATCTCGGCGAGCTTGCGCGGGATCGTCATGTTGCCGACCTCCGGCATACCCGGGTAGCCGCGCGGGCCTGAGTTCTGCAGCACGAGCACGGTGTCCTCGTTGACATCGAGGTCCGGGTCGTCGACCGCCTTGTCGTACTCCTCGATGCTGCTGAACACCAGCGCCTTGCCGCGGTGCTGCAACAACCGCTCGGACGCCGCCGACTGCTTGATGACGGCACCGTCCGGCGCCAGGTTCCCCTTCAGTACGGCGGTCCCCGCGCCGCTGCCCAGCGGGTCGCTGACCGGACGGATCACGGCGGTCGCCGGCTGACCCTCCTGACCGCTCCAGTCGGTCCGCTCGGCCTTGGCGACGTTCTCGCCCATGGTCTTGCCGGTCACGGTGATCGCGTCGGCCTTGAGCAACGGCAGGATCTCCCGCATCACCGCGGGCAGACCACCGGCGTAGTAGAAGTCCTCCATCAGGTACTTGCCCGACGGCTGCAGGTCCACCAGCCACGGCACGCCCCGCGCCCACTCGTCCATGTCGTCCAACGTGAGGTCGACACCGACCCGGCCGGCGATCGCGAGCAGGTGGATGACCGCGTTGGTCGAGCCGCCGATCGCCGCGTTCGCCCGGACCGCGTTCGCGAACGCGTCGCGGGTCAGGATGTCGCTCGGCTTCAGGTCCTCCTCGACCATCTTGACGATCCGCTGGCCGGCCTGCTGCGCGATCGAGTACCGCCGCGAGTCGACGGCCGGGATCGCCGCCGAACCGGTCAGCTGCAGGCCCAGCGCCTCGGCCATGCAGGCCATCGTGGACGCCGTACCCATGGTCATGCAGTGACCGTTGCTGCGGGACATCCCGGACTCGGCCGCCGCGTAGTCCTCCTCCGACATCCGGCCGGCGTTGCGGTCCTGCGTGAACCGCCAGACCGCCGTGCCCGAGCCGATGTCGCAGCCGCGGAATTTACCGTTCAACATGGGACCGCCGGTGACGACCAAGGTGGGCAGGTCGACGCTCGCGGCGCCCATGATCGAGCCGGGGGTGGTCTTGTCGCAGCCGGTCAGCAGGATCGCGCCGTCGATCGGGTTCCCGCGCAGCGACTCCTCGACGTCCATGCTGAGCAGGTTGCGGAACAGCATCGCGGTCGGCCGGAGCATGGTCTCGCCGAGCGACATCACCGGGAACTCCAGCGGGAAACCGCCGGCCTGCCAGACGCCGCGCTTGACCGAGTCGGCGAGCCGGCGCAGGTGCGCGTTGCACGGGGTGAGCTCGGACCAGGTGTTGCAGATGCCGATCACCGGACGCCCGTCGAACACCTCCTCCGAGAAGCCCTGGGCCCGCATCCACGACCGGTGGATGAACCCGTTCCGGTCCTTCTCACCGAACCAGTGATCGAAACTCCGCCGCCCGATCGGCGCGTCGGGCCGCCCCGGTTCGTCCAGCGTCCCGGTCTTCTCGGGAGTCGGTTCGTCAGTCATCGAGACACCTCACCTGTGGTCACGGTCCCGTTGACCCGGCGGCTGATGCCGGCGGGGTTCGAGTCCTTCAGTACGACGGGGAGCACCGCATCGGGAGCGTCCTGGTACACGACGGGCCGCTGGAAGCGGCGGGCCGCGGTCACTCCGACGCTGGTGTGGATCGAGCCGACGGTCGACGGGAACGGGCCACCGTGGTGCTGAGCCCACGAGACCGCGACCCCGGTCGGCCAGCCGTTCCAGAGCACGCGCCCAGCACGGGCCGTCAACAACGGCAGCAGCTCACTGGCCAACTCGGCGTCCGTGTCTTCAGCGTGGAGTGTCGCGGTGAGGTTCCCCTCGAAGGCTTCGACAGCCAGCTTCAGTTCCTCCACGCCGTGGTATTCCACGACGATCGAGACGGGGCCGAAGCACTCCTCCAGGATCTCGTCGCGGCGGGCGAGCAGTTCACGCACTGTGGTCTGGAGCAGGGTGGCGCCGCCGGACGCCCAGACCCGCACGCCTTCGACCTTCTGCAGCCGGTCGAGGCCGGAGCTGAAGCCGTCCTTGATCCGGTCGTTCAGCATCGGCGCCTCGGCGACGCCGGCGGTCGCCTGACTCAGCTGCTCCTGCAGGCCGTGGCCGGCCGGGAGGAAGAGCAGGCCGGGCTTGGTGCAGAACTGGCCGACGCCGAGCGTGAAGGAACCGACGTACCCGGTGGCAATGTCCTTGCCGCGGGCATCGATCGCGGCCTCGGTGACGAAGACCGGGTTCAGGCTGCCGAGCTCGCCGTAGAACGGGATCGGCTCGGGCCGGGTGACCGCGATCTCGTGCAGTGCCTTGCCGGCCGGGACCGAACCGGTGAAGCCGGCCGCGGTGATCCGCGGGTCCTTCAGCGCGGTGACACCGACGTCGAAGCCCTGGATCAGACCCAACGTGCCATCCGGTGCACCGGCGACGCGCAGCGCTTCGATCATGACTTCAGCCGTCCTCGCCGACAACGAGGGGTGGCCCGGGTGGGCCTTGACGATCACCGGGCACCCGGCCGCCAGCGCGGACGCGGTGTCGCCACCGCAGACGCTGAACGCGAACGGGAAGTTGCTCGCGGCAAACACCAGCACCGGCCCGAGCGGCACCAGGACGCGCCGCAGGTCCGGCCGCGGCACCGGCTTGGCCTGCGCGTCGGCCGTGTCGATGACGACGTCGAGCAGCGAGCCGTCGTCGAGCACGTCCGCGAACATCCGCAGCTGCCCGGTACTCCGCGCGACCTCACCCCGCAGCCGCGGCTCCGGCAGCGACGACTCCCGGATCGCGATCGGCACCAGCTCGTCCGCGGCCGCGTCCAGCGCGTCGGCGACCGCACGAATCCACCTGGCCCGGACGGCGGGCTCCGCGGCACCCAGCGCCGGTGCGGCGGCCGCCGCGGCCGCGAGCGCCTGCTCGAGCTCGGCGGGCGTGGTGTCGGTCATCGCGTCTCCTCCAGATTCTCGGTTGCCAGGAACGCGAAGGGTTCCCGGCCGGTGGCCACCGTATTCGTCAGCGTGCCGACCTCGGCGATCGTGATCGTGATGACGTCACCCTCGGCCAGCGCGAAGTCCAGCTCGGGCACGATCCCGGTGCCGGTCGCCAGGATCACGCCGTCCGGGAAGTCGTTCGGCAGGAACAGCACGTCGATCAGGTCCTGCAGCTCGCGCACCAGCTTCGCGGTCGACGTCGTCTCCGCGAACACCTCGTCGCCCGCGCGCTCGATGACCAGGCCGATCTCGAGGTCCTTCGGGTTCTCGACCTCCCAGACCGGACGGATGCCGGTGGCCAAGGCGCAGCCGCCCGCGAACAGTTTGGCCTGCGGCACGTACAGCGGGTTCACGCCCTCGATCGAGCGCGAGCTCATGTCGTTGCAGACCGTGAAGCCGACGATCTCGCCGTGACTGTTGGCCACCACCGCGAGCTCCGGCTCGGGTACGTCGTGACCCGAGTCGACCCGGATCCCCACCGGCTCGCCGTCGGTCACCACCCGCCAGGCCGGGGCCTTCTGGAACAGCTCGGGCCGGTCCGCCGTGTAGACCTTGTCGTACACGGACTGCTCGGTGCTCTCCTCCATCCGAGCGCCACGAGAGCGCTCGTACGTGACGCCGGAGCACCAGACCTCGCCCCGCCCGTCGAGCGGCGGCAGGAACTTCAGTCCCGCGACCGGGAGCGCCTCCGCGGTCTTCGCCACGGCGGTCTGCAGCTCTGACAGCGGGAGCCTCAACAGCTCAGCGAAGCTGTTGACGCCTTCGAGCGGCGCCACCGTGTCTCCGGTACGGACACCGGGCGCGGGCCGGCCGTCCACCGGGGACAGATATCGGACCAGGTGCATGGGGGAACCTTTCACATCGAGGTGCCGAGGAGACCGCGGGTGATCTGGAAGCCGATGTTGCCGGAGGCGACTGCCTTCGGGACGAGCTGCCGGCTCGCGACGGCCGCGATCGTGTCCAGCCCGATCCGGGCCTGTTCGGCCGCGCTCCCGGTGGCCACGGCGTCGAGGTCGTCGCCGTACTTCGCGACTGTCGCCGCGTCGTTGCTGAACTCGACGACCGGGACGAACCGCTGCGCGGACAACGTGCCGCCGGCGACATGCGCGAGTACCTGCTGGACCCCGGACGCACCGAAGCCGGTCGCGGTCTCCATCCAATCGGTACCGGGCATCCGCATCACGTGCCATCCCGGTGCCGCGAGCCGCTGCCCGTGCGCGATGGTCGATTCCACGGGATCCCTGGACCCGAACGCAGCCTGCCGGAACTGGTCGTCGGCGAGCAGCGCACCGCGCGACGACAGTACGACGGAACCGCCGGAGCCCACGATCTCCCGGCCGATCAGCGCCAGCGCCTCGGCGGTCGCAGCAGTCAACGTACCGCGTGCTTCGAGACCGACCGTGAGGGCGCCGAGGTCTCCGCTCTGCTCGACCGGCTTGGCCAGATCGAAGCTGTTGAACCAGTCCTTGACCTTGGCGCCGACAGCGTCGAGACCGCCGTCGGCCTGGATGCTCGCCCAGCCAAAGCGGGACGGATCCGCGCCGGCCTCGACCAGACGCGAGCGGAAGTAGTCGTTGTGGGTCTTCTCGCAGCCGTGCTCGAGCAGCAGCGCCATCCGCGTGTTCGGATGCAGGAGGTAGCCGAGCATGATCCGGGCGAACGTCTCCTCGGACGCACCACCGCTGCTGCCGCAACCCTCGGTGTGCGGGAGCGCGACCATCCGCGTGACCGCGTCACCGGCCCATTTCTCCAACTCCGCTTGGGCTGCCAGCCGCAAGGCGATCTGTCCCGAGCACAGGCTGGTCGGCAGAATCAGGCCGACCGCCTCGGGGAGCAGACGGTCGTCGACCTGCAGCAGCCGCGCCGACGTCCGGCTGTCGGTGGTGAGTCCTGGCAGCGGACGGCCGTCGAGTGGGGCGTCGCGCAGGTCCGCCGGCAGATCGGTCAGCTTGCGGCTCATCCGGCCGTCCGTGGTGATCGAGATGCCCTCGACCGGACCGCGCTGCTTCCAGTTCCGCCAGATCGACACCTGGCTGTGGCCGGCCCGCTCCCCCGCGCTCGGTTCGCCGGACGCGACCCGGACGGTCAGGTCGAAGGTCTCCGCGGTCAGGTCGGCCATCGGCGTACCGGTGAGGTACTTGCCCGCGTCCACGTCCATCTCCGCGTGCAGCCGCTCGTACCGGGCGCTGGTGGTGACGAACTTGAGGGTCGGGACGAACGGGAAGTTCGTGATCGAGCCGTTCCCGGTGGTGAAGAAGATCAGGTTGCAGCCGCTGCCGATCTGGCCGGCGACGGACTCGAGGTCGTTGCCGGGGCTGTCCATGAAGATGTAGCCGCTGCCGGGCAGCGGTTCGCCGTAGTCGATCACGTGGTCCAGCCTGACCTCGCGCGGCAACTTGCGGGCGGCGCCGATCGACTTCAGGACGATGTTGTAGAGACCGCGGTAGACGTTGCCGCCGGACGGGTTCCCCTCGGCGGTGTGGCCGTGCCAGCCGACGCGTTCCTTGAACGACTTGATGGTGGCGAGGAAGCGTTGCGCGGTCGCCAGGTCGCGGACGTTCTTCAGGACGTACGGCTCGGCGCCGATCAGCTCGTCGGTCTCCGCGAGTACGGCGGTGCCGCCGTGGCGGATCAGCTCGGCACTGACCTGGCCGGCCAGCGGGTTGGCCGAGATCCCGGAGAACGCGTCCGAGCCGCCACACTGCAGGGCGATCTTCAGATCCGCGAGCGGGACCTCTGTGCGTGTTTGATTGTCGACAATCGGCAGCCAGGGCTCGACCAGCGCGCCGGCCTCGGTGAGGTCGTGCTCGAACCCGGCCTTCCGGGTGAAGTACGCGTGCGGCACCTTGATCGACGGGTAGTCGTGCTCGGCCATGAACTCCTTGATCGCCTGGCCGGAGACCACGTCGTCCTCGGTGTCGACGATCAGGACGGCGCCGACGTTCGGGTTCAGCGTGAAGCCGCCCAGCGTGGCGAGCAGGAAGTGCAGATTGTTCGGGACCTCGTCCTCGCCGCCCTCGGTGTGCGCCACCGGTACGACGCCGTCGCCGGCGGCCGCGCCGTCGAACCGGCGGGCGAGCTCGGTGACGAAGCCGCTGCTGCGGGAGCTGGTCGCCAGCAGAACCACGTGGTTGCGGGTGCCGGCCGCGCCCTGCTCGCGGGGGTAGCCGAGGAAGGTGCCGGGTTGCTCGACGCTGGTGACCTGCCGGCCGAAATTCAGTCCGGCCTCGTCGAGCTCGTACGGGTCGAGGGGCTCGTTGGTGGCCGACGGCTCGGCCGGGAGTCCCTCCACTCCACGGGCGCTGACGGCCGCGAGACTGGTCGGCGTACAGACGTAGTCGCCGGGGACCAGGTCACGGGACGCTCGGGCGAACGGGGTGTTCCAGGAGGTGATCGCTTCGCCGCGCGCGACCGGGCGGACGATGAAGCGGTGGCCCTCGAGGATGGTGTGCGGCAGCGTGATCACGGTGCCGTCGAGGTCGATCGCCGTCCCCGCCTCCAGAGCGCGGGAACAGATGGCGGCGTTGTCCTCGGGCTCGGGCAGTACGCCGACCTCGTCGAACCTCAGCATGTGTCGCCTCTCTGGTTCTCGAACCACGAATCGTGCATGATGCATGATTACAGTGCCACCCTGCCGAACACCACCGGCTGGGTCAAGGCCGCGACCAGGATCCGGAGAGGACCGATGACGGACATCGTGGAGCCGCAGGACCGGCGGCTGCTCCGGCGGCAGATGCTCGCCGACGACGTGTACGAGGCGATCAAGACGATGCTGATGGACCACGTCATCCGGCCGGGCGCGCGGATCTCGATCGACGGGCTGGCGCGCGAGTTCCAGGTCTCGTCGACCCCGGTGCGGGAGGCCCTGGCACGGCTCGAGTCAGAAGGGCTGGCGGTCAAGGAGCCGCTGAAGGGTTACCGGGCGACGCCGCTCCTCTCGCTCGAGGAGTTCGACGATCTGTACCGGTTCCGGCTGCTGCTCGAGCCCTGGGCGGCCCGGCGGGCGGCCGAGCTCATCGACGACCACGGCCGCGACCGGCTGCGGGCCGAGCTGGCGACCGCGGTCGAGCCGACCTCGGTCGACTACGCCGGCTACAAGTCACTCACGGTCCACGACAACCGCTTCCACCTGCTGATCGCGGCGCTCTCCGGCAGCGAACAGGTCCGCTCGGCCTTCGAGCGTACGCACTGCCACCTGCACATCTTCCGCCTGCACTACGACCGCGACATCGGCCCCGAGGTCCTCACCGAACACCGCACCCTGGTCGAGGCCATCGCCTCCGGCGACCCCGCCGCCGCCGAGTCCGCCATGACCCGCCACATCGAGAACTCCATGACCCTCCGCCTCCGCCGAATCTACGAGTGACCCGCCGAGGGGCGGGCGATGGTTTCGGTGCGGGTGTTGGAGTGGGACGAGCTGGACGCGATCGCCGTACGTAGGTGACCGTTTGCCGAGGTGGGGTTCGGGCACCGGCTTCGGAATGAAGGCACCGGAGCTGCCCGCCGCACGTCCGGTCCTCTGGCCGTTGCGACCGCTGGAATCCGCCGCAGTGACGACGACATCGGACGACCGCCGAACCATCGTCACGATCACCCACGCGCCCCTCGAGCAGGTCACGCCGGAGATGCTGGCCTGGTGGTACGGGCACATCCCCGGGACGATGCAGTACGCCGGTAAGACGTGGCCGCGGTATCTCGTCTGGCACCCGCTGGACCACATCTCCTATGAGCTGACCAGCCCCGGCAAGGTCGTCGGCCCGGGTTCGCGGCTGCATCTCACCGAGGCGCTCGGGCGTGATCCCGGCAAACTGATGGACCTGCGCGTCACGGTCGAGACGGTCGACAGCCAGGCGGCGATCATCACCAAGCGCATGCTCGGCAGCTCGATCGTGCGGCTGGAGAACGAGTTCGCCCCCACCCGCGGCGGCTCCCGCTACACGACCCGGTTGACCGTCGGCGACACCACTCCGCTGGCGACCTTGTTCCTCAACCGGATCGCCCACGACCAGGCGTTCCCGGCGCCGAAGCTCGCCGCCTGGACCCGCCACCACGTCGAGGAGATCGGCAACCTGGAGAACTTCCTCCCCGACCTCTTCCGCTACCGCGCGGACCACGAACCCTAGGCGTCACTCCACCGGGGCGCCGCCGTACGAGACCTCGTTGCCGTCCGGGTCGTAGTAGGTGACATGCCGTACGCCGTTCTCGTACGTCTCCCGCACCGCCGGCTCGATCCCCCGCTCGGCGATCGCCCGGATCACACCCTCGAAATCCTCGACGAACAACGTGTGCTGAGCATGACCGGCATGCTCAGGCACCACCTCGATGTAGAGAAACTGGTGCTCACCAAGCTCCCAGACCGCCTCGACGTCGTTAGGCAAGAAGCTAGGCTCCGCCCCCAGCAGCTTCTCGTACCAGGCAACCGCGACGTCGTAGTCACTGACGGAGATTCCGGCGAACAGATCGAGAGCCATGCTCGATCGTACAAATAGCCTGGGGACCATGAAGGTGAATCGGCTCGACCATCTGGTGCTCACCGTCGCGGACCTCGAGGCGACGACCGGCTTCTACCAGCGGGTGCTGGGGATGGAGGCGGTCACGTTCAAGGGTGGCCGGCGGGCACTCACGTTCGGGACGAGCAAGATCAACCTGCACCAGGCCGGGCACGAGTTCGAACCGAAGGCGGCGCGGCCGGGGCCGGGGACCGCGGACCTGTGTTTCATCGTCGACGAGCCGATCGAGCAGGTGCGGTCCGAGTTGATCGCGGCCGGGGTGGAGATCGAGGAAGGCCCGGTCGAGCGTACTGGCGCGACCGGGCCGATCCTCAGCGTCTACCTACGTGACCCCGACCAGAACCTGATCGAGCTCAGCAACTACCTCTAGCTCGGTTTGCGGAAAGAAATCGTCACCTGGTGGCAGCGATGTTCCGCACAGCGATGCTAGGCCGGCGCGTCTCCGTGGTCGGGGATCTCCAGTTGTACGCCGCCCTGTTGCGCGGACTTGTGGGCGTAGATGCCGGGGAGGGTGTAGCGGGCGGAGACCCAGGCGTTGATCGGGGGGAGGGTCTTGTCGGCGACCGCGCGGACGAAGTCGTCGGCGAGGAAGTGGTGGGAGCCTTCGTGGCCGTTGTGGAGGCCGTCGAACTCGGCGGGGAGGCGGGTGCGGTCGTGGACCGGTGAGAGGCCGGAGCGGAACGCGTCGCGCAGGGCCGGGTCGACGTTCGCGAGGTCGGCGTCGTCCAGGTCGCTGCTCGGCTTGGTCTCCATCAGGTGGCTGACGTCCTCGACGCCTTCCTTGGTCTGCCAGAGCGTGGTGGTGGCGAGCTGCTCGAAGCTGCCCTCGGTGCCGAACACGCGGAGCCGGGACTCGCGGATGTGCGACGGGTAGCCGACGCGGCGCATCTCGTTCGTACGCATCACGCCGCCGTCGGCGAGCTTGAACAGGGCGGTCGCGTTGCTGAAGTCGTTGCCGAACTGGCTGACGTCCTGGTCGAACACCCCGTCGCCGCGGTCGTCCTTCACGCCGATGCAGGACACGTGCGTGGCGTGCTGCCCGGTCACCGAGAGAACGTTGCCCACAGCATGCGTCGGGTAGAGCATGGGCGGGAAGGACGCGGTCTTCTTCCAGTCCTCGCCGCCGCTGTACTGGTACGCGGCGTAGAATCCGAGGTCCATGTCGTGGACGTAGTCGCCCTCGCAGTAGAACACCCGGCCGAACTCACCGGCGGCGAGCTTCTGCCGGCAGTACACCGAGGACGGGTAGTAGAAGCTGGTCTCGCCCATCATGTAGGTCAGGCCGGTCTCCTTGACCAGCTCGATGATGCGGGCGATCTGGTCCGCCTCGATCGCCATCGGGACGGTCGAGTACACGTGCTTGCCGGCCTCGAGCGCGCGGATCGCCATCTCGCCGTGCAGCCACCGCTGGGTGAAGATCGCGACCGCGTCCAGGTCCGACTCGAGCATCTCCTCGAACGACGCGTGGGTGACCTTGATGCCCTGCTTGGCCGCCATCTCGGCGGTCCGTTCGGGCAGTACGTCGGTCAGCCGCACGTCGGACACGTCCGGGTGCGCGGACCACAGCCGCAGGAACGAAGGAGCGAACTGGCCGGCGCCGACCACACCGATGCTGATTCCCATGCGGACTAGGCAATCACACATTTATCTTCTACGGAAGAACAAATTCAGACGTTGGAACGTGTGGCAAAGACCACTACCGGCTGTGGGTCAGGAGGAGCGGCTCGAGCGGGTCAGGAGGTGGGGGTTGTCGGTGGTGATGCCGTCGACGCCCAGGGCGGTGGCTTGGGTCAGGGTGTCGGGGTCCGGGACGGGCCAGGCGGTGACGGCCAGGCCGGCGGACTGGAGTTCGGCGACGCCCTCGGGGGTCAGGCCCGCGATGCCGCACAGGGCCCAACCAGCTTGGGCCTCACGGGTGAGGGCGAGGAGGTCGGCGATCGCCGGAGTGCGACCGAAGATGCGGCCCGTGGACACCTCCGGGAACGCCTCGCGGACGGCCAGCAGGATCTCCGGGTGGAACGACGTGACCAGCGTCCGCTCCGCGAGGGCACGGTCGGACTTCAGGGACTGGGCGAGGAGGGGTACGGCGTCGGGCGCCTTCACCTCGGCCTGGAAGCGGATGCCGATCGCGGCGACCGTTTCGGCCCAGGTCGGGACGGCCTCGCCGAGGCCGGCGTCGAGGGCGCGGACCTCGTCGTACGAGAGTGCCGCGACCTCGCCGGACCCCGACGTGGTCCGGTCGACGGTCGCGTCGTGCATGATCACCAGTTCGCCGTCGGCGGTGACCCGGAGGTCGAGCTCGATCTCGTCGCACCCGTCGGCGACCGCGCGCCGGAAGGATCGCAACGTGTTCTCCGGTTCGGTCCCGAGTGCGCCCCGGTGGCCGGTGATGATCACAGCACTTTCTCTTCGTAGAGTCGTTTGACCTCGGCGCCGATGGCTTCGAGCCGGCCGGCGACCGAGGCGAAGACCTTCTTCGGTGCGGCGTTGTCGGCGTAGATCTGCTGCAGGCCGGTGTAGATGACGACGTTCGCGTTGCGGCCGTAGAGCCGGATCGCGTCCTGCTGGCGGGCGTTGGCGAGTTGCGCGATCGCGACCCCGTAGTTCGGCTGTTCGGCGATCAGCTTCTTCAGTTCGGGATCTTCGCGGGCCGCGTTCACCACCGGCAGGTAGCCGGTCTGCGTCGTCCACCAGGCCGAGTTCTCCGGCCGGGCGAGGAACGAGAGGAACGCCGCGGCGGCCTGCTTGCGCTCGTCGGAGATGTTCCGCAGCATGCCGATCCCGCCGCCCCCGGTCGCGAGCCCGGACGCCACCTCGGACGGGATGAACCCGGCGCCGACCTTGAACTTCGCCTTGCCGGTGATCGTCTTCATGCCACCGGTCGACTCCTGGATCACGCCGACCAGCCCGTTGGCGAAGTCCGTGCTCGGGCTGCTGGCCATGTACGCCGCCCCGAGATCGTGCACCATCGACCGCTGCCACTCACCGGCCGCGACCGCACCGGCCTCGTCGATCGTGACCTCGAGGCCGCGAGAGTACGCGCCGCCGAACTGCCACACGTTGCCCTGGAACTGCCAGTCGCCGTCGACCTTCGCGAACGCGATCGTCCGCAGCGAACGCCCACCGGACTGCACCTTGGCCAACTCGGGCGCCCAGGACTGCAGCTCGCTCCAGGTCCGCGGCGCGCGGTCCGGCAGGCCGGCCTTCGCGAACGCGTCCCGGTTGTAGTACATGATCGGCGTACTCCGGGCGAACGGCACCGCCCAGCTCCGCCCCTTCACGACGTACTCGCCGAACAGCTTCTCCTGGTAGACGCCCGGGCCGAAGCCGTCGTCGAAGTAGTCGTTCAGCGGCTCGAGCGCCTCGTTCAGGAAGAACCGCTCCCAGGTGACGTCGGAGAGTACGGCGAGATCCGGCGCCTGCTTGGCGATCAGCGCGGCCGCGACCTTCTGGGCCACGTCGTCGTAGCTGCCCTGGAACTGCACCTCGACGTACACGTCCTGCTGGGAATCGTTGAACTTGGCAACGAGCTTGTCGACCGCCTTGCCGTTCACCCCGCCGTACGGCGACCAGAACACCACCCGCACCCGGTTCGCGTACTGCTTCGGCACCGTCCCGGCCGGCTGGGAGTAGACCGCGTCGACCGAGCGATAGCCGCAGCCCGCCAGCGTCACGCCGGCCGTCAGTCCCAGGAACATCCTGCGGCGCATGATCACGGGCATCGTCATCCCTTCAGAGCTCCCTGGGTGATGCCGCCGACGATGTAGCGCTGGGCGATCAGGAAGATCAGCAGCATCGGCGCGAGCACGAGCAGCGTGCCGGCCATGATGGTGCCCCACGCGGCCAGACCTTCTTCGTCCTTGAGGATCAGCAGGCCGACCGGCAGCGTCCGCATCGACGCGGTGTTGGTCACGATCAGCGGCCAGACGAAGTTGTTCCACTCCTCGACCGCGGTGATCACGACGACGGTGATCAGCATCGGCTGCGACATCGGCAGGACCACGCGCCACAGCGTGCGCAGGTGTCCGGCGCCGTCGACCGCGGCCGCGTCCGTCACCTCCGACGGCAGCGTCAGGAAGTGCTGCCGCATCAGGAACGTCGCGAACGCCGACCCGATGCCCGGGATGATCAGCCCCGCATAGGTGTTGATCCATCCCAACGTTGCCACGGTCAAGTAGTTCGGCAGCAGCGTCACGTGCCCCGGCACCATCATCGCGCCGAGCACGAGGAAGAACAGCACCTTCTTGAACGGGAACCGCAAGTAGGCGAACGCGTACGCCGTCAGCACGGCGTTGATCACCTTCAGCGCCGTCCCCACCACGGTGATGATCGTGGAGTTCAGGAAGAACCGGTCGAACGGCGCGGCCTTCCAGGCCAGGCTGAAGTTCTCCCAGGTGAAGTGCGGCCACCACGCCGGCGGCCATTGGTAGATCTCGGTGGGCTGCTTGAACGCCGTCGACAGCAGCCAGTACAGCGGTCCGAGGAACACGGCCGCCACACCGGCCAGTACGACGTACTGGATCGCGCGCACCTTCATCGGTAGTGCACCCGCCTCTCCATCACCCGGGCCTGCACCGCCGTGACGACCAGCAGGACGACGAACATGATGATCGACAGCGTGGCCGCGCGGCCCGCGTTGAACGCCTGGAAGCCTTCGTTGTAGATCGACCAGCTCAGCGTGGTGGTGGCATCACCAGGGCCACCACCGGTCATCACCGCGATCACGTCGAACGCCTGGAAGGTGCCGATCACCGTGGTGATCAGCAGGAAGAAGGTGATCGGGGCAAGCAACGGGAGCTTGATCGCCCGGAACCGGGTCCACGTCGAGGCACCGTCGATCGCGGCCGCCTCGTCGAGCTCCTTCGGCAGGCCCTGCAGACCGGCCAGGTAGATCAGCGCGGCGAAGCCGACGTTCTTCCACAGGTAGACGATGACGAGTCCGGGCAGCGCCCAGTCGGAGTTGTTCATCCAGTCCGGCGGCTCGGCGCCGAACGGCTCGATCAGCGCCCGCATCAGGCCGTAGCCGGGGTCGAAGATGAACAGCCAGATGGTCGCGACCGCGGCACCGGACAGGATGTGCGGCGCGAAGGCGATCGTCCGGACCGCGCCGCGTCCCTTCAGCGGCAGGTTGAACAGGAACGCGAGCGCCAGCCCGATCACCAGGCTGCCGGCCACGATCAGGCCGGTGAACACGATGGTGATCCACAGGGTCTTGTGGAACGCCGGGTCGGTCAGCGTCCGGCCGTAGTTCGCCAGGCCGACGAACGTCGGCCGGGCCGCGATCATGTTCCAGTCGGTCAGGCTGAGGAACGCGTTGTAGATGATCGGCCAGTACGCGAAGACGGCGATCACCAGCAGGTTCGGCGCCACCAGCAGGGCGAACAGCCCGTACTCGCGCCGCCGACGACGCCGGCGCTGGTCGACGCCGGCGGTCAGTGTGCGTTCGTCCGGATGGGTCCGGACCGGCAGGTCCAGTGCGGTCACACCGACCTCCTCGGGGTTGTTGGGGAGAGCAATTCGACAAGTGCGGCGGCCAGGGTGGGGGCCGCCGCCAGAACGCCGTCCGGGAAGGCGGTCCCGGGTCCGCTGACGACTTCCGCGCCGGCCTCATGCGCGACGAGTGCGCCGGCGGCGATGTCCCACGGCTGGATCACGTGCTCGTAGTAGGCGTCCGCCGTACCGTCGGCGACCGAGCACAGATCGAGAGCGGCCGACCCACCACGACGTACATCCCGGACGGCGGGCAGCACGCGGCGGAGGTGGTCAGCCTGTTCGGCCCGGCGGTCGGACAAGTAGGAGAAGCCCGTACTGACCAGGGCTCCGGCGAGCTCGACCTCTCGCGGCGGGCCGAGGACGAGGTCGTCGCGGCGAGCACCACCGCCACGGGTCGCTGTCCAGGTGGTGCCGGTCCGGGGTTGGTGAACCACGCCGGCCAGTGCTCCGGCTTCGTCCCGCACCGCGATGGAGACACACCAGTCCAGGCGGCCGTAGAGGTAGTTGACCGTGCCGTCCAACGGGTCGATCACCCAGGTGAGTCCGGTCTCCGAGGTACGCGCGGCGCCCTCTTCGCCGAGCAGTCCGTCGAGGGGCCGGGCCGCCGTGAGTCCGTCGGTGATGAGCTTCTCCGAGGCACGGTCGGCCGCGCTCACGGGATCGCTCGCGGAGGTTTTGGTCTCGACACCGGCGGCATCGATCGACAGACTCCGTTGCCGTGCCAGCAACTCCTCGCCGGCCGCGAACGCCAGCCTGACGGCCAGGTCGAGCAGCTCGGTGCGGGGCGGAGTGTTAAGCACGCGGTGAAATTATCACCGTTTGATGGTTAGGTATAGACAATCAATGTGATTTTCTCACCAAAATCACATCGAGCAGCAGGATGGCCGCGATCCCTGTGACCAGCAGGCCGAGGCGGTGGAGCCCGGCATCGGTGGCCGGTCCGGCGAAGACCAGCGCGATCGCGGCCGCGGCCAGGTTGGCTCCGACGTACTGCGACGTCCGGAACAGACCGGCCGCGGCCCCGGAGGCCTCGGGCGGGGCGGCGCTGTAGACGGCCAGCTGGTTGCCGAGTCCGTTGAACCCGTTGGGGATGCCCAGGACCGCGCTGATCAGCACCAGCACGGCGATCGGCGTACCGGCGTGGACACCGAAGGCGAGTGCGGCGCCGCCGACCAGGAGACCGGCGGATCCGATCATCAGCAGGAGCCGAGGGCCGTGGCGACGGGCGATCCTGGTGGCGGCCGCGACGGTGATCGCGCCCAGGGTTGCGATCGGCAGCACGATCAGACCGACCTGCGTCGGGTCGAGCCCGCGGGCCTGCTCGAGCCAGCCCGGGAGACCGTAGAAGATCGCGTAGAAGGCAACGTAGGTGAGCATCGTGCGCAGGTAGCCGAGGGAGAGCGGTGCGCTGCGGGCGAGCAGCCGTACGTCGACGAACGGCGTGGCGGCACGGCGTTCCCACAGGACGAAGAGGACGCCGAGCGGGATCGCCGCCGCGAGCAACCACCAGGTCGGGTGGCCGGTCAGCGAGAGCAGGACCAGCATCAGCGCGGTCATCGCCGCCGTGAACAGGAACAGGCCGGTCAGGTCGATCTCGCGCCACAGCCTGCGGCCGTCGTCGGCCGGTCGCGGCGGGTCGGCCGGGACCAGGCGCAGGACGCACAGCGCGGCGATCGCGGAGACGGGCAGGTTGACCAGGAAGATCGCCTGCCAGTCGAAGGCGCCGACCAGGAAGCCGCCGACGCTCGGGCCGAGCGCGGCGGAGGTCTGGGCAAAGACCGACAGCAACCCCAGTGCGCCCACCGCGGACGCCTTCCGGCGGTCGGCGATCCGCCGGATCATCGCGACGCCGGACGGGAACTGTGCCCCGGTCCCGATGCCGAGCAGCACCCGCGCCGCGATCAGCCAGCCAAGACTCGGCGCCAAGGGGGCCAGCGCCGACACCAGGGCCACCAGTCCGAGCCCGGCCAGGAACACGCGCCGCGCCCCCAGCAGGTCGGCCAACCGCCCCGCTGTCGGAGCGGAGACGGCAGTCGCGAGGTAGAGGCCGGAGACCAGCCACTGCGTCTCGGTGCCGGCATGGAAGTCGTTCCCGATCGCCACCAGGGCGACCGCGATCATCGACGAGTTGAGCGGCTGCAGCAGCGTGCCCAGCCCGACCGAGGCCGCGTACTTCGCCGGCAGCCCGGACTGGGCCTGAACCTCCTCGGCAGCGCGCGACTCTTCGACCGTCTTCGTCATTCGTGGACCTCGGACAGCTTGTCCATCAGGCCGGCGGCGAGGCGGAGCAGTTCGCGCTCGGTGGGGGTCAGCGTGCTCTCCATCGCCTGGGCGAGGAAGCTGTCGCGACGACGGCGGTCCTCGCGGACGAGCGTCGTCCCGGCCGGGGTGATCTTCAGCAGCACCTGACGCCGGTCGGTCGGATTATCAGCACGGCTGATGAGTTCGGTGGCGACCAGGTCGGCGGTCGCACGCATCATCGTCTGCGGGGTGACGCGCTCGGCGGCGGCCAGGTCGGCGTTCGTCATCGGGCCTTCGCGTTCGAGCCAGCCCAGCACGTTGAGCTGGGAGTAGCTCAACTCCCCCTCGGGCCGCTCCTGACGCAGCCGGCGGACGAGCCGGAACAGGCTGGTCCGGATCTCGTGGGCAGCGGCATCAGTAGAGCTCATACCATCAGCATAGCTGATGACTTCAATCGTCGTCCTCGTCGTTCCGGAGCCGGACCCCGGTCACCCCGTCCAGGTCGTCGAGCGCGAGGACCAGATTCTGCAGCGGGGCCCGCCCGCGGAACCGCATCGAGGCCCGGACCTGCGGCCGGCCGCCGTCGCGGTGCACCTCGGTGCCGAGGACCGAGGCCTCGAAGCCCATCGACGTCGCGGTCGACAGGATCGAGCGCAGTACGCCGGCGCCGTCGTCGTACCGCACCGTCACGATCCGTCGGCGGTCCGGCGACGGCAGGAACCGGCCCAGCCGGGTGACGGGCCCGACGGTGACGAGGTGGAGCATGGTCGCGGCGACCGCGAGGACCGGCATCCCGGCGCCGCAGGCCATCCCGATCGCGGCCGTCATCCAGATCGTCGCCGCGGTGGTCAGTCCGCGGACCACGTCGCGGCGCATGAAGATCACGCCGGCGCCGAGGAAGCCGACGCCGGAGACGACCTGGGCCGCGATCCGCGACGGGTCGAGATTGACGTCCGTCCCGAGGACGGCCTCGAAGCCGAACCCGGAGACGAGCGTGAAGAGCGCGGCCCCGGTGCCGACCAGCGTGTGCGTCCGCATCCCGGCGCTCTTCTGCCGGACCTGGCGCTCGATGCCGATGATCATCGACAGCACGAACGCGATCAGGAGCAGCAGCAACTCGGTCCAGGTGGTCGATGTTGCGAGTTTCATGATGTTCGACAAGCTCCCCTACTGGGCGGAGACCAGTCCCACCGGGTCCTTTCCGGCGAGATACGCGGCGACCGCCTCGGCGGCGATCGAGCCGGCCCGGAGCGCCGTCTGCTTGGTGGCCCCGGCCAGGTGCGGCGTCATCACCACATTAGGCGCGGTGAGCAGCCGTGAACCAGCCGGGACCGGCTCGGCCGGGAACACGTCGAACGCCGCCGCGCCCAGCTGACCGGACTCCAGCGCGTCCACGGTCGCGTCGTAGTCGAGCAGTCCGCCCCGCGCGGTGTTCACGAGTACGGCGCCTCGTGGCATCAGGGCGATCTGGTCGGCACCGATCATGCCGCGGGTCTGTTCGGTCATCCGGGCGTGCAGGCTGACCACGTCGGAGCGTCGCAGCAGTTCGTCGAGCCCGACCAGCTCGATGCCGTCAGGTGCCTGGCGGATGTAGGGATCGGCGACCAGGACGTGCGCGCCGAAGGCCTGCATCACCCGGGCGACGCGCCGGCCGATCGCGCCGTACCCGACCAGGCCGACGGTCGCGCCGTCCAGCTCCAGTCCGCATTCGTCGTACGCGTACAGGTCGCTGCGCCACTCGCCGAGCTCGAGTGTCCGTTGCAGCCGGGGAAGGTTGCGCAGGGCACCCATCATCAGGGCGACCGCGTGCTCGGCGGCGGCGACCGCGTTGCGTCCGGGGGTGGAGGCCACCACGATCCCGCGCTTGGTGGCCGCGGGCACGTTCACGTTGACCGGGCCGCCCCGGCAGACGACCAGGAACCGGAGGTCCGGTGCGGCGTCCAGCACCCGCTCGGTGAACGGCCCCATCTGGGTGATCGCCAGCTCGACCCCGGGCAGCGCCTCGATCAGTTCGTCCTCGGCGTCGCTCGCCTCGTCCACCTCGGCCACCCGCCCGTACGGCGTGAGCGGCCAGGGCAGCGTGACCTCGCGAAAGTCGAAGCTGACGTTCTCGAGGGATGACAATGCTGTGGCGAGCAGTTCGTTCCGGACGAAGTGGTCACCGGCAAGCAATGTCGTGATGGTTCTCATCGAACTCCTGAGATGAAGGTTGGTGCTGGGTCGGACCAGCGCGGGCGGGCTGCCTCGATCCGGCGCAGGTAGTGGGCGTAGCCCTCGGCGTAGAAGTCCGCGCGGACCGGGTCGGGATCGACCTGACGGGTCTCGGCGATCCACTCCGGGCCGGCGCTGTCCGGATCGATCGCGCGCCGGGCGCAGATCACCGCACCGCGCGCGGCGACCTGCTCGGCCTCGGCCGTGTGCAGCGGCGCGTTGAGCACGTCCGCGAGGATCTGGGTCCACTCCTTGCTGCGCGCACCTCCACCGCAGACCGTCACCCGGCCGGTCCATCCGGCCGCGTCCAGACAGTGGCGAGCGGCGTACGCGATGCCTTCACAGGTCGCGCGGACCAGGTCGGCCGTCGTCGTCGACAACGAGATCCCGTCGATCGAGCCGCGGGCCCGGGTGTCGACGAAGGGCGCTCGCTCACCGGCTTCGGACAGGTACGGGAGGACGGTGACGCCCTGGGCACCGACCGGGCTCTCCGCGAGCAGTGCGGGCAGTTGGTCGGTGCCGACGCCGACGAGTGCGAGCACTCGGTCGAGCGCCGCCGTACCGACCATCGCGGGCATCGCGCGGAGCCAGACGCCTGGTGTCCAGGTGCCCAGGAACAGCCCGGCGGGCTCGCCGTCGACGGGGAGTTCGCGGGTGACCACTTGGCAGGCCAGCGTCGTACCGACGGTCAGCAGGGCGTCGCCGGGCTGGTCGACTCCCGCTCCCGCGGCCGCGGCCGGCAGGTCGTACGGGCCGGCGGAGACCCTGGTGCCACGGGCCATGCCGGTCGAGTCGTCGCGCAGCTCGCCGACCGGTCCGGCCGGTTCCACGGGCGCCAGCAGGTGCTTCAGCTCCGACAGGCCGGTCGCCTTCAGCGCCTCGTCGTCGTACTCGTTCGTGCGCGGGTCGAGGAAGGGCGCGGACGCGTCCGACACATCCGTCGCGCGGACCCCGGTGAGCTGCTGCATCACGACGTCCTTGCAGTACGCCGCTGTGCCGGCGCGGGCGATCACCTCCGGCTCTTCCGCGAGTACGGCGGCCAGCAGCGGACCGGAGGCGCCCGGGAACATCCGGTTGCCGGAGCGCCGGAACACGCGCTCGGCGGCACCGTCCGAGGTCCAGCGTTCGAGGATAGCGCTGCTGCGCGCGTCCAGCCACGAGATCGCCGGGCGGACCGCCGTACCGTCCGGATCGACCAGCCACAGGCCGTCGCCCTGCGCGGTGATCGCCAGGACCCCGGGCCGGTCCCCCACCGTGTCGGCCAGCTCACCGACCACCTCGTTGACCGAGGCAACGATCTCCGCGGTCTCGTGCTCGAACCGGCCGATCCCGGGCCGGACCAACCGGGTCGGCCGGGACGCCTCGGCCACCGGCCGGCCGGTCCCGTCGAACGCGACGGCCTTGGTGACGGTGGTACCGACGTCGACTCCGACGTCCATCATCCCTCCCTACCGCCCCCGGCCGCCCGCAGGCCCGGAAGCACTCAGAGCTTGGCTACCTCCACGGTGGCGCCGTGGTCGCGCAACGGGGTGATCAGGTCCTGCGGGGTCTTCTCGTCCACGACGACGACGTCGAAGTCGGTCAGCGGCGCGAGCCGGTGCAGGGCGGTGCGCTGCAGCTTCGCGTGGTCGACCAGCAGCACCTTGGTCTTCGCCGACCGCAGCATCGCCCGCTTCACCAGGACGATCTCTTCCTCCTGGTGGAACGCGTGCGTCGGCGACACCGCGGACACCGAGCAGAACAGCAGGTCGGTGTGCAGCGCCTCGACCGCCTCCGCGCAAGGCATCCCACCGAACGAGTCGTGCGTCGCGGAGTAGATCCCTCCGAGCGCGAGCAGGGTGATGTCGCGCAGCTGGGTCAGCTTGCTGATCGCGGGCAGGAAGTTCGTTGCCACCGTCAACGGAGTAATGTCCTCGAACAGGTCGACCAGAGCGAGCGCGCTGGTCGAGTCGTCGAGCATCACCGACATCCCGGGCTCGATCATCGCCCGGGCGTGCCGGGCCAGCGCCGCCTTCTCCGCGGTCGCCGTGTTCAGCCGGTACGCGACGTTGCTCTCGAACACGCTGGTCGGCTGCGCGCTGACGCCGCCGCGGTACTTGCGCACCACACCCTGCCGCTCGAGCTCGTCGAGGTCGCGGTGCACCGTCATCACGCTCACCCCGAACGCCTCGACCAGGTCGTTGGCCGAGACCGAGCCGTGCTCGACGACGTAGGCCGCGATCTCGGCCTGCCGGCGGGCGGGTCGGCTCAGTTCGGTGGTGTCACCGTCGACATCCGATGTCATGCCTGGGTCTCCATTCGCGCAGGAGGAATCACAAGGGGAACGTTGTACGCCTCGAGACCCACTGTGCCGTCCTGCCACCGGAAACGCACCAGCGCCGCGGGACCGAGTGCAGGTAGCAGTCTGCGGTAGTCGTTCAGCCGCAGTCCGAGCACCCTGCACACGAGCAGCCGGATGAGCGTGTTGTGGGCGACGACGAGCACCTTCCGGCCGTCGTACCGCCGCCCGATCTCCTGGAAGACCTCGTACACCCGATCGGCCGCTTCGGCGGGTGGTTCACCGCCCGGGAAGTGGTCGCGGACCGGGTCCAGCTGGAACGCCTTGGCGACCGCCGGCGGGAGCTCGCTCAGCATCTTGCCCTCCGCCGAGCCGAAGTCGACCTCGCGCAGCCGCGCGTCCAGCGTCGGCTCCAGCCCGAGCGCTCGTGCCGTCGGACCGACGGTCTGGCGGGCCCGGAGCATCGGCGAACACCACAGCGCGTCCGGCGCGTAGTCGATCGCCCAGTCCTTGAGTTGCTCTGCCTGTCGTACGCCGACCTCGTCGATTGGGAGGTCCGTCGAGCCGGTGTACCGGTTGCCGTGGTGCCATTCGGTCCGCCCGTGCCGGGCCAGGACGATCGTCGTCCTCATCCGCGGTACCCCCGGCGATCGAGCTCGGCCACGAACTCGCCGTACAGGTCGTCGAGGCGTTGCGGCCGCGGCTCGAGGACGTGGTCGACGCGGACCATTCGTCGTGCCGTCTCGGTGAGTGATCCGCCGGCCGACGCGGCCAGGACGGCCATGCCGTACGCCGGATCCGGGACGGCCGGGAGCTCGACCGGTACGCCGAGGACGTCGGAGCGGAGCTGGTTCCAGTAGCCGCTGCGGATCGCGCCGCCGGTCAGCGAGACCGATCTCACCGGATCGGCGCCGAGGGACTCGAGGTGCTCGAAGGCGAGTCGCTCGATGAAGGCGACACCTTGCAGGACAGCGGCGTACGTGTGCAGGTCGTCGGGGATCGTGCCGAGGGTGAACCGCTCGGCTCGGGGTGCGACGAAGGGGAATCGCTCGCCGGTCTTGGTGAGGGGGTAGATGACGGCGTCGATCGGGCCGAGCTTGCGGGCCGCGGTGTCGAACGCGTCGAGGTCGGCGCCCGGAAGGAGCTCGGTGAGTACGCCGGCGCCGGTGCTGGACGCGCCGCCGGGAAGCCAGCCGCCGTCGGGGTGGCGGTGGCTGTAGACGGCGCCGGTCGGGTCGACGAGGAGGTCCTTGCTGACGCCTTTGAGGACGAGCGTCGTACCGAGGACCGAGTTCCAGGCGCCAGGAGCGAGGGCGCCGGCGGCGATCTGGGCGGCGCAGCCGTCGGTCATGCCGGCGTAGACGGGGACGCCGGCCGGGGTGCGGCCGAGCTCGGTGCCGGGGAGGACGACCTCCGGGAAGGCGGTGAGGGGCAGGCCGAGTTTGTCGAAGGCGGTGGCCGGCCAGGTGTCGGCGATCAGGTCGTAGCCGGTCTTGAGCGCGTGGCTGGTGTCGGTGGCGACCGGGTGGCCGACCAGGTGGGCCGCGACGAGGTCGGCGCTGTGGACGACGCGGTGGTTCGCCAGGTCGTAACCGTCCGCGACCAGCGCGAGGATCTTCGGGAGCGCCCAGGTGGGTTGCATCGCGGTCGACCAGCGGTTCGGGTCGGCGTCCACGATGCGGTCGCGGCAGTCGGCCGCGCGGGCGTCGTCGTACATCAGTGCGGGGGTGACCGGGCGGCCGTTCAGGTCGGTCAGGAGGAAGGTGCCGGAGGTCGAGCAGATGGCGATACCTTCGGCGGGCCCGTCGGTGACGTCGGCCAGGACGGCGTCGACCGCGTCGAGCCAGGACTGGGGGTCCTGCTCGTGCCGCGGGCCGTCGCGACGGCTGGTCAGCGGCCGGGTTGCGCGCGACAGAACAGCACCGTTGGCATCGGCCCGAATCGCGCGCACACTTTGGGTGCCGAGGTCGAGACCGATCCAGCCGGGTCCTGCCACGTCCCGCCTCCCAGGTGAGTGTTATCTACATTGATAACATAACACCAGAAGACGATAAGAACGGCACCCCCCGTCCGATCTCGGCCACCAACCTCCGGCCCACCCACCGGCGGGGCCGAGCCGGAGAGCCGAGCCCAGCGACGGGTTCGTGAGTGGCTGGCGTCCGCCCGCGGCGGCGGCCCGCACCACACACCAACCTCCGCCCGGCGGCCACCTGCCGGCTTCCCCGACAGCAGTCCCGCGGCCGGGTGCGGTTAGGCCAGACGTGACTCGGCTCCCCCGGCTGGGGGCGGGCGGGCCGGACGTGACTCGGCTCCCGCGGCTGGGAGGCCGGCGGGCCGGATGTGACTCGGCTCCCGCGGCTGGGAGGCCGGCGGGCCGGACGTGACTCGGCTCCCGCGGCTGGGAGGCCGGCGGGCCGGACGTGACTCGGCTCCCCCGGCTGGGAGGCCGGCGGGCCGGACGTGACTCGGCTCCCCCGGCTGGGAAGCGGGCGGGGGCCGACGTGACTCGGCTCCCGCGGCTGGGGAGCGGCGGGAGCCGGGCTCCGGCCGGCTGCGCCTGGGCCGGCGGGAGGTCTAAGAGGGTGGCTAGGTGTGCATCAGGACCAGGGACGCGTCGATGGTGGCGAGCTCGAGGCGGCCGGCGTCGACGGCTCCGTAGGCGCCGATCGGGCCGCTGGACGGGCGGCCGTTGCGGTTGACCCAGAAGCCCCAGCCGGCCGGGGCGTCCGGCCACGCGGGGTCGGGCTCCCAGCCGAGCGGCGGACGCCAGCGGTCGGTGGGCGGCTCGGGCCAGTCAGGTGGAGGGTTGAATCGGTGCACGGACGGTCCCTTTCCCCAGATTTCCCCAGCAAGATTTGCGCCGGCGATCCGCTGCTCGCGAAACTCTCTGACAGATCAACGACCTGGCGCGCCGGACGTCACGGCTAAATCTTCGTAAAGTTTCGACCCGCGCACGGCCACTAATCAGACCACCGGCATCGAGTCCCGGCAACCGGTCTCTCACCAGGCGGACTGCACGTGCATCGGCATTCGCATTGGTTGCCTCGTCCACAAGGTTCGTTGCCTTGTCCACAGTCTCCTGTGGTTATCCACAGCTTTCACCTTGTTGACAGGGCGTCGCCGATACATCACGCACAGGCGATGGTGGCGGGCTCAGCGACGGGATCCCCGGCGTACAGAGCAACCTGCCCGCGACCTGCGGCACCGGCGTGATTGTTGCCGTCGGCCCGGAAACGGTCACGGTCACGGTCGGCCCCGGAACGGTCGCGGAGTCACCGTGACGGAGTGTTACACGTCCCAGAGGCGGTCGTGGACCCGGTGGTGGTCGGTGAGCGACTGGGTCAGGCCGTAGCCGAGAGCTCGATAGGCCTCGAAGTCCCACTCGTCGTAGAACTGGTCGCCCGTGGTCCGGCGCGGGAAGTCCGAGTGCTCGACGGCGTACTGCTCGAGGTCCCACTCGAGGTGGCCGGCCAGCACCGCCTTCACGAAGAAGATCTCGGTCTTGTACGGCTTGTCCTCGCCCTCCTTGAGCGGATGGGTCGCGAGTCCGTACGTCCAGGCCCGGTCTGCCCGCGGTTTCGACCCGCGGATCATCGGGGACGGGTCGATGTCGATCTGGATCCCGTGGTCCATCCGCGCGGTAGCGATCGCCTCGGCCAGCGCGGTGAGCCGGTCCTCGGCGTCGTTCGATGCGTCGATCACGATCACCTGGGCGGGCTTGCGGCGCAGCGCCTCGACCAGCCCGAGGTTGTCATAGTGACCACCGTCGGTGACGTAGATCCGCCGTTCGTACATCGACGGTGACCCGACCGCCTCGTGCAGCAGCCGGTACGGGCCGGGCTTGTCGATCACGCTGCCGACGTACCGCCGTACCTTCGGGAAGAAGCCCTTTGCGTCCGGGAACGCGGGCTCGGCGCGGTTGTTCCAGTAGGGGTTCGGCAGCCACACGCCCAGGCGCGCGTTCAGTACGGCGAGCAGCAGCCGGACCGGCCTGGTCCGGCCATTCACCCGACCGGTGAGCGGGCTGAGCGCCGCACCACTGATCGCCATCGCCGCCGGAACGGTCACCTCACGCTTGAGTACGTCGGCCTCACGCTCGTAGTCGTCGGTCGTCCGCCGGCCGCCGTCGGGCAGCGACCGGTCCCCCACGATCCCGATCTGCTCGGCATCGAAGATGAACGGGACACAGTCGCGCTCGGTCGGCACGAAGTCGGGATCGTCGACGTTCGCGACCCCGGCGATGACGAGCTGCGGGCCGCCGTCGACCGGCTTCGCCCACTCCGAGTACCGCAGGCGCAGGTGGTAGTCGAGCGCGACCGCGGCACCGTTGTCCTTGCGGGTCACCAGGAACGCGCGCGACAACCGCTCGCGGTAGAACGAGTGCAGCGAGGTCCGGTTCGCGTCCGTGAGCACCTTGATCGCCAGGGCGATCGCGGCCAGGATCACCGCGACGTTCCAGTCCTCCTGGTAGGACGTGTCGGTCGCGTAGCCACCGGTCCAGCGCAGCAGAACGATGATCGCAGCAACGATGATGATCGCGCTGCCGATCCAGGGAGCGAGCTTGGTCCGCGCGAACGCCAGCAGCCGGGCGCGCAGCCCGGGCGCCGACTTGCCCTCGACCGCGAGCCCGTTCCAGACCGACTTGCCGAGCCCGATCAGAACCACGACCAGTGCGCTGAACGACGCGAGACCCTGCTTCGTTGGGTCGACCAACGCCAGCAGCGCGGACGGCAGGCTCGTCTGGTCGGAGGATTCACCGGGCAGTTTCCCCAGCAGATAAAGGCCTCCCGGTACGCCGAGGAACAGGACCGCCACGGGTACGCCGTACCGGAGGGTGACGGTCCCGATCGTCGTCAGGACCGTACGGACGGCATCGGGCATCCGGGCCCAGCGATCCCAGACCTTCTCGATCACGAACATCGCGGCGCTGATCGCGAGCAGGATGACCGACAGGCCGATGAAGAACCAGGAGTCGTTCGGCTTCCAGTCGACCCGGATCTCGCCGTCCCCGGGCAGGATCACCTTCTGGTCGGCCAGGAACCAGCCGAGCACCCAGGCGATCGCGCGCAGCATGATGCCGATCAGCAACAGGTTGACGACCAGACCGAACAACACCGACAGTGCGGCCCGGAACATCGCCCGGCCACCCGACAACAGGTAGCGGGTCTGTCGACGCAGCCTGGCCAACTCCGGCGACCCCGACGAGAACGGGTCGGTGCAGGTACGACGGAGGACGTGGAACGCGGCCGCCATGTAGCCGCCGCCGCTGACGCCGATCACCGTCGACGCCTTGTCATAAAGACCTTTCTCCCTCAGGAGTTGCAAGGCGCCGAGACAGAACGAGGCGGATCGGATGCCGCCGCCCGAGCAGGTGATCACGAGCCGGCCGGCGTCCTTGCCGTCGTCCGCGCGCCGCTTGAACGTGGCCGGCGGGTCGAGCCGTACGCCGTACAGCTTCCGCTGGCCGAGGCGGCTCGTGGCGAACAGGGAGACCGCGAGTACGAGCGCGCCCGCCAGGCCGACCGCGCGCATCACCCAGGTGAACCAACCGGTCGACAGATCGGCGCACGCACCCGTCGACGCGCCGAAGTCGTTCCACAGCCAGACGTCTTCGACGATGTCGAGGGCGGCCGCGACGAAGACCAGCCACGAGCCGGCCGCCGCGATCCCTTCCCAGGACTGACGATTGCGCAAGGTCTGCCGGTTGACGAACTTGACGTACTTGTAGGCCCGGAACGCCGCGTAGACGTAGGCCATGATGAACGTCGCGTCGACCAGCAGCGAGAGCCGGCCGGGCACCGCGCAGGCGGCTGCCGAGCCGGCCGCCTGGTCGACCGCGGCGCGCATCGGCGCCTGGACGATCGCGAGCACGATCGCGAGTTGGAGGGTGGTGGTGAAGGTCCGGCGCCGGCCGATCTGCTCGATCGTGGCGTTGCCTGTCGTGCCGTCCGATTCCCCGAGCATCGCCCTATGCTAGGCGGCCGCGGTGCTACCGCGCGCCGGAATCTCGCTGATCCGCCGGGGAAGGGTGCCTGCGGCAATCGCCTGGTCCAGTACGGCGAGCTGGGCGCACGCGGCGGTGATCGCCTCGCCCTGCGTGTGGCACCCGTCCGCGTACCAGAACGGGTCGTCAGGCTGACGATCGTCCGCGTCGTCGATGTCGGCGTACCAGCAGTCGCGCCCCTGACATCGGTAGTGCACGACCCGGACCTTGAGCTTCATGTCCGGTACGACGGCCGCCGAGCACCCCCGGTTCCAGCGCCGCGCTGCTCAGCGCCGCTGCTGACTCAGGTACGCCGGACCGCGAGGCCGTCGATCTGGTTGACCTTGCCGGCGGCTCGGGTGGTCAGCAGGACCGAGCCGGTCAGGAAGGTGGCGGGCACCGGCAGCGGCACGATCGCCTGGTACTCGGTCGTGGCCTTGTACAGGTTCACGGCGCCGACGTACTTGCCGTTGTAGTAGACGTTCAGGCTTCCGCAGGTGACGCACTTCGTCGCGATGAGGAACAGCCGCTTCGCCTGCACGCTGCGGGAGACGGAGATGCCCTTCATACCGGTGACAGTCGCGGTCCCGAGGTAGTACGCCTTGTTGGAGGCCCGGACCCAGCCCTTGGCAGCACCCATGGCGCGGTCGTCCGACGGACGTGAGAAGCACCGGTCCGCGGTCCACGCGGACAGGTTGCCGGCGAGGTCCCGGGCCCGCGCGGAGACGCAGTACTCGTAGCCCGCGGCAACGCCGATCACCACGGAGGTGGCCGTCGTCGCGGACTTGACCGGAGCGTAGGCGCCGAAGTTCCCCGCGGTGGAGGCGATCCGCCAGCGCACGTCGTACGACGCGATACCGCTGTCATCCGTGCCGGCATAGGTCACGTTCGCCGTCGCGGCCTTCGTGACGTCGAACGTCGGCCCGGTGAGCTTGGCGGTCGGTGCGGTGGTGTCGACCGTCAGCCAGCGAACGGCCTCGGTGCCGCGTCCACCGTCCTCGACACCCCAGATGCGCAGTACATGCTGGCCGGCCGCGACGCCGGTCTTCTGGAAGGGCGATGCCGGGCACGGCGCGGTCTTCACGCCGTCGAACTCGCAGCTGACGTAGGGATTGACCAGTCCGGTCGTGTCGAAGGGCAGCGACAGGTTCGGCCCCACGACAGCCGCGGTCGGCTTGATCGTGAGCCGCGGGCCTTGCAGGACGGCCGACTCGACCGTTTCCCCGGCCGGCGGGACGAACAGCTCCACGTTCGCGTACGGCCGTCCGTCGTTGACCGGCACCTGCTGGAGGGTGCTTGCTCCGGTTTCGGTCCGGCGGGCGACGAGCAAGAGGTTGGACTTCGCCCAGCTGATCGAGTCCCCACCCGTGCCGTACGGGTAGGCCGGTACGGGACTGCCGCCGGTGACCGGGATCACGTTCACCGAAGTGTTCTTGAAATAGGCGATCCACAGTCCGTTCGGTGACGCGACCGGGTGCTGCGCCAACTCGGTGCCGGCGTAGATGGTCAGGACGCCACCGCCCGCCTTGGCCTGGACGCGTTGCAGCTTCCCGGTCACCTGGTCCTTGACGATCAGCGCCTGGTTGTCGGGCAGCCAGGACGGCGCGGACAGGTTGCAGCCGACCCGGATCGGCGTGCCGCCGGTCGCGCCGATGATCTCGACACAGGAGGTGCCGCTCTGTTCGCGTTCGAAGGCGATGCGGGTGCCGTCCGGTGACCAGGACTTCGCCGTGATCCCGCTCGAGCCGTCGAGGATCTTCACCGGCTGCGCGTGCGGGACGACCGCCGAGACCGTCCACAGGCTCGTCTGCCCCTGCGAGAAGACGACCTGCCGTCCGTCGGCCGACGCCGCGATGGCCTTGTCGACCTCCTGCGTCGGGCCGGAGGTGGCGAGCGGAATGACCTGGGTGGCCCCCTGGACGGCGATCTGGCCGAGGAACGTGCGGGTGACGCCGTCGGTCGTCACGGTGTGCGCGACGGTGATGGCATCGGTCGGCGCGGCGACCGGTGCGCCCGGCACGGTGTCGGCCGGGCCGGGAGTGCTGGCCGGTCCCTCACCGTCGGCGTTCACCGCGGCGACGGAGTACGTCGCACCCGGGAGCCGCTCGGTGTCCTGCCAGTTCAGCTTGGTCGGCGGCACCGAATAGGTGGTCTCGGTCCCGTTCACGCTGCGGCGGACGACGAAGCCGGTGAGGCCGGTCCCTTGGTCGGCAGGCAGGCTCCAGGCCAGGTCGATGCCGGTGAAGGTGCCCTTCACCCGGACACCGATCGGCACCGACGGAACCGCCTCGGCCTGCTGGGTGAAGGCGGTGGCGGGCACGGCCGCGGTCAGGACGATGGCCGACAGTGCCAACGGCGTGGCGAAGCGCAGGAGCGTACGCAAGGGATCCCCTAGGAGTCAGAGCGGACGCGCAGAGCCGCGCCCGCTCTCCTATCGGCTCAGGACGCCTTGTGTTACATCCGTTTGAGAGTCACCGGGCCGAAGAGGCCGGATTGCTTCTGGCCCGGGAAGACGAAGTGGGTGGGACTGACCGCGTCCAGGTAGGGGGCGGCGGTGTTGAAGACCTCGATGGACAGGGTGTGCCTTCCGGGCGGTACGTCGTACACGTAGGGCGCGCAGAATCGGACGCCCTGGCTGATGCCATCGACAAACACCTCGGCGGTTCCGCGGACTCGGCCCAGGTCGAGCTGGAGCTTGTCGGCTTCGGGGAAGTCGACCTCGCGGGAGTACCGGACGCCTCCGGAGAACTCGGACAGTCCCTGGTCCTCCCAGTTGCCCAGGGCAATGCGACCGGGGCCGATGTGCAGCCGGATCGGGCCGGTGAGAGCGGCACCGGACTCGAAGCCTGGTTTCGTCAGGAGGGTGAGCCGCCCGACTCGGGCGCCGCTGGGGATGAGTGTCTCGAGGTGGCCGGAGCCGGTGGCGAGTTGCTTGCCGTCGACAACGAGGACTGCTTCGCCGACGACGTCCGCCTCGAGGCGGTTGGTCCCCGGTGGGAGGTCGAAGCGCAGGTGTTCGATGCGCTCCGGCCCGGGTACGGCGAAGGTGACGGGCTCGACCGCGTCGTACGACGTACCGTCGAGCCAGCCGGCGCCGGGGAGTGGGTGCGGGCGGCGGGTCAGGTAGAGGTCGGCGAGGGCGCGGTGGTGCGGGCGGCGTCGTACCGTCGGCACGGCGTCGCCGTCGATCAGCGCCTGCCAGTCGTGGTCCGAGATGACCAGGCCGTCGACCAGGACCGGGGTCGGCTGGGTGACCTCGATCGTCACGGTGTTCTCGCCTGGGTGCAGGGCTGCGGCCGCGTCGTACCGGCGTACGCGTGGGGTCGTGCGTTCGTACGGAAGGAATCCGCCCTGGCGGCCGACCTCCCGGCCGTTCACGAGCAGCCGGGCCGATCCCCAGGCGGTCAGGGTCAGCTCGGTGCAGTCCGCCGGTACGACGGTGGTGGTGAAGTGGATCGTCGTCCCGGGGGCGGGCGGCTTGGCGACCGCGATCCAGTCGGGGCGTCGATAGGCCGCGGTGTCGCGGACGAACGCGATGTTCGCGCGGAGGTGGAGGTCCTCGGCGGGAGTCAGGCGCAGCTCGAGCTCGTGCGTGCCGGCCGCGAGTACGACGGGAGCCGCGCCGTAGTGACCGCCTTCGTCGTCGATCGGCAGCGGTCGGCCGTCGATCAGCAGCTCTTTGGCGGCCGGAGCACCGATGACGACTGTGGTCTCCAGGTCCCAGGCCAGCTCGAAGGATGCGGTGAACGTCACGGTCCGGTCGGCTTCGACCGTACCGAAGTCGAGGAAGTCCTCGGGGACGTGACCCTTCGGGCCGAGGGCGTTGTGGTGGATGGGGTCTTTGTGGATCCCCAGCCGGTCCGAGTACTCGATCGGCCGGCCCTCGATCAGGCCGTGCGGCCCGAACGTCGCGTGGGCGGGCTGCCAGTCGTCAGAGCCTTCGACCCGATGCTCCAAGGCCCACCGCTCGACCACGATTTCGGCCGAGGGCGTCGAGGCCGGCCAGGCGAAGTCGCCCCAGGTGTTGTCGAGGGTCGGGATCAGGGTCGCGTCCCAGTCCCCATCGAGCTGCTCCGGCTGCCAGGTGGCCGGCTCGGTGTCCGCGGCCTCCTGGTTGCCTGGGGCAAACACCACCAACGCTGCCGGACCCGCGTCGAACGGCACCACGACCTCAGTCAGGTCGCCGACGGTCTTGGCCGGCAGGGGCCGAGGCTCGCCGCCGAACGGATCGGCCAGCAGGGGCGGACCAGGCACATCCCGCACCCGCAGGACGACCTCACTCCGGTAGCGCTGCGGATCGAAGCTGTAGCCCACACTCGCCCACTCGTGGCTGATCCCCCGCCCGACCGGCGGACCCGCGATCTCGGTCGCGCTCCACTCCGTCGGGGTCACGAAGACGACCAGCGCGTCGTCGACGGCCCGCGCCAGCACGGGTACGTCGGCCTCCACCCGCCGCGGCAGCCGGCCGAGCACCTCGGCGACATCCTCGGCCTCGGGAACCACCACGACGCCGTCCGGCAACCCGGCGGGAACGGTGCCAACGGCAACCACCAGCCCACTGGCGACCACGAACTCAGTCAGCCGTTCCAGCACCGCATCCTCGAGCACGGTGGCCGCGGGCAACACGATCGCGCGGTAGACCTCGTCCGCGAGCAACAGCCCGTCCCCCACGTCGGCGCCCGCCAGCGAGTCGTCGTCGATCACGTCGGCGTCGATCCGGGCACGGTCCAGGACGCCAGGCACCGGTGCGAACCAGGTCGCGTCCCCGATCAGCTCCCGGTACACCTCCTGTGCCCGCACCGCGGCGGGCCCGGGGCCGTCCAGCGTCTGATCGGCCTGTGCCGTCGTGTTCGGGAACAGTACGGCGACATCGCACACATGCCGGCCCAGCGACAGCGCAGCGCACAGCCGCGTCACCGCGTCGGCGAACGACTTGTGGTGCCGCCAGTACGGCTGACGCCAGTCCGTCGACGGCGGCGCCCACTCCCACCAGCCGGCCCGCGTCGAGTAGTAGACGGCATGCGGGTTGTAGAGCGTGGCACCGGTCTGCAGCCAAGGGAGGAGCCAGTCGAACGTCTCCTCCAGCGTGCCGCCCCACCCGGTGGAGTGGAACGCCTCGATCCAGGTCCGCGGCCGCTCGTACAGATGGGCCAGCGACGAGTGGATCCGCGCGTCCCCATGATGATCGGAGCCCGGCGCGCTGAACCACCGGTGCGTCCGGGCATAGTCGGCGTACAGCTGAACGCCCTCGATCGGCCGCCCGGCCCGCGCCGGGTCCTGCTGGTCACAGCCCACGACCAGCCCATGCTTCTCGTGCCACTCGTGCAACGGCCGGAAGAACGCCTCCTCGGCCAGCGAAGCCCGCAGCGCGTGATAGTCGCGCCGCACCCGCTGCCCATCGGGTACGTCGAGATCCCACAAGGCACCGAGCCGGTCGCGCAGGTCGTACCCGTACCGCGCGGCGAACCGGTCCGCGAAGTCTACGGACCAGGTCGGCACCGACGGCAGTTCGTCCTGGAACGATCCGACGACGACACTGCCGAGCCGATCCCCGAGGCGCCGTTCGAACTCCCCGTGCACCTGATCCAGCAGCGCCTCGCACGCCGACGGACTCAGGTAGTCGAACCCGTGATCCGTCTCGTAGAACAACGACAGCCGCGACTCCATCAACGCGTCGCACTCGGCCCGGTCAGACGCCGTCGTCACCGACTGCGGCGTACCCCCGTCCACCGGTTCCAGCAACGCCGCAACCGCGCGACCTCCGGCGGGACAACGCAGTACCAGCCGCCCTGTCCCGCTGACGGTCAGCCGCTGGATCCGGCGCCCGGCGAAGGCGGGCTGCCGGGCCACCAGCCGCGCCTGGATGTCCGCGCCCGAGAACCCGAGCTGGTCGTAGAACCACAACGAGACACCCAGCTCCTCGGCGTCGTCGCAGACCCCGAGGAAGATCTCCCACCACCGCTCCGAGAAGAACGGCGGATCGTCGGCGTCGCACCCGTGATCGGTTCCGGCCGGCGCCAGATTGAGTACGACGAGTTGGTACACGCCACCCTCGACGAACCGCTCCAGCTGCCAGCGAAGCCGCGCGGGGTCGAGTGTTTCGCCGCTCCACCACCAGATGGGCACGGGCGAGTACGCCCTGGGCGGATCGGACAGGACCGTCGCCAGGCGAGCGGGGAGAGGCACAGTTATCCCTTCAGACCGCTGGAGAAGCCGCGGATGACGTAGCGCTGCAGGACCAGGAAGACCAGCAGGATCGGCAACGCCGCGAGCACCAGACCGGCGGCGACGAGTCCGTAGTCGGAGGTGTATTCGTTGACAAAGGCAAACACCCTGACCGGCACGGTCTCCCGGCCGGAACCGCCGAGATACAGCAGCGGGGTGAAGAAGTCGTTCCAGATGTGGACCGCATTGAGGATCAGCACGGTGCCGGTGATCGGCCGCAGCAGCGGGAAGATCACGTACCCGAACGCCTGCAGGTGCGAGGCGCCGTCGATCAACGCGGCGTTGGTGTAGTCGGCCGGCAGCGACCGGATGAATCCCGTGTAGAGGAACACGGTGAACGGCAGCTGGATGCCTGTGTAGAAGAGGATCATGCCCTGGTACGTCCCCAGCAGACCCAGGTCGTTGACCAGCTGGTACAGCGGGATCATGCCGAGCTGGAACGGCAGGATGATGCCGACCAGGAACAGGATGTAGAGGCTGTAGCTCAGCCGGGACGCGGTGCGGGCCAGGAAGTACGCCGCCAACGATCCGAGGACGATCAGGATGAGCACACTCGACACGGTGATCAGCGTGCTGTTGAGCAGCGCCGACCCGAGTGATGCCGACCGCCACGCCTCGGAGAAGCTCCCGACCGACGGCGGGTCGGGCAGCGACAGCGGCTTGTTCGCGATCTGTCCCGGATCCTTGAAGGCGAGCGTCACCAGGGCGTACACCGGGAACAGGAACGCGACGGCGGCCGCGATCATCACGATCTCGCGGACCAGCGTGCGGGGACGGTATCCGGTCCTCATGCCGTCGTCTCCCTCGAGCGCAGGTACCCGATCTGGATGAACGACACCGCCGCGACGAAGATCGCGAGTACCAGGGCGACCGCCGTGCTGTAGCCGAACTTCCCGTAAACAAAGGCCTGCTTGTACAACACGGTCGACAACGTGTCCGTCGCGTACCCGGGACCGCCGTTCGTCATCGCGATGATCTGCGTGAACAGCGTCAGCCCGCCGACCGTCGAGAGCATCACGTTGATCGTCACCGCGGGCGCGAGCAGCGGCCAGGTGATGTGCCGGAACCGCGCGACCGTGCCCGCACCGTCGACCATCGCGGACTCGTGCAACTCGGCCGGCACGCCCTCCAGGCCGGCCAGGAAGATCACCATCGAGTAGCCGGCGCACTGCCAGATCACCGTGAACGCGACCGACCAGATCGCCAGCGAGGGGTTCCCCAGCCAGTCCTGACGCAACGAGCCGAGACCGATCGCGTTCAGCGCCGCGTTGAGGCCGGCGTCCGGCGCCGGGTTGTAGACGTACTTCCACAGGAACGACACCATCACCGGACTGACTACGACCGGCGCGAAGAAGATCACCCGCAGCACCATCCGGCTCTTGATCCCGGTGTGTACGCCGAGGGCCAGCAGCAGCCCGATCCCGTTCTGGACCACGACGATCGCCAACGTCAGCAGCAACGTGTTCCGCAGCGCGCCCAGCGCCTGATCGTCGGAGAACAACTGCCGGAAGTTGTCGATCCCCACGAACGACCGCGCGTCACCGACGCCGGACCAGTCCGTGAACGCCGACCCCGCCCCGACGATGCTCGGGTAGAGCATCACCAGGGCGTAGACGAGCAGGGCAGGAGCGGCGAACAGCCAGGGCGGGGTGATGCCGCCCCGGCGACGCCGCGACGCCTTCACGGCGTCGCGGCGGACAATCTCTGCAGTGATCGTCATGCGCTCTTCCGGTAGGCCTCGTCCATCTTCTTCAGGGCGCCCTGGACGGTGGTCTTGCCGCCGAGGAGTTCCTGGACGACGGCGAAGTGGGTGGGCTGGACCTCGGCGTTCGGCCAGCGCTGGTCC
Organism: Kribbella sp. NPDC048837; assembly: GCF_055586945.1. Classification (NCBI taxonomy): domain Bacteria; kingdom Bacillati; phylum Actinomycetota; class Actinomycetes; order Propionibacteriales; family Kribbellaceae; genus Kribbella; species Kribbella sp. NPDC048837. The sequence continues at coordinate 282,035 of NZ_JBVJHF010000007.1, read as the reverse complement.
ATGAACGGGACGGCCTTGTCGTCCTTCAGGTAGGGCAGGAAGGAGGTCAGGACCGGGTCGACCTTCGCGTCGCCGTCGGAGTACAGCGGGACGCACGCGACCGCCTCGGCCCACGCGTTCACGACCTCCGGCTGCCCGCAGTACTCGATGAACTTCTTCGCCTGCTCGGCCTTCTTGCTCTTCGCGCTGACCGCGATGCCGACCACCACGCCGCCGGGGATCCAGTTGTCGGCAGCGACATCCGTGGCCGGGAACGGGAACATGCCGAGGTCGTCCGGCGACGGCGCCGCGGCCCGGAACGCCTGCAGCACGGCGGACACCTGGATCGCCATCGCGGCCTTGCCGGTGCCCACCATCGAGGTGGCCTGCTCGTACGTCGTCCCGTTCGGGTTGTCGTTGAAGAAGCCCTTCTTCTGCAGCTCCAGGTACTTGTCCATTGCGTCGGCCCACCCGGAGTCCGCGAAGGACGCGTTGCCGGCGATCATCTTGTCGTCGAAGTCGGGGGTCTTGGCGTAGACCGTGCCCGGGACCAGCGCGTAGTCGATCAGCTGGGTGACCCACGGCGTCTGCGCGCCGAGAGCGATCGGGACGATGCCCTTCTTCTTCAGCTTGTCGCAGACCGTCAGCAGCTCGGACCAGGTGGTCGGCGGCTCGACGCCGGCGGTGGCGAAGGCCTTCTTGTTGTAGATCGCGCCGAGCACGCTGGTACCCGGCGAGAAGATGAACGTCTTGCCGTCCTGCTGGAAGGCGCCCTTGAAGCCGGCCGGGATCTTCTGCGTCCAGGACTGGCTGCTGAGGTCGGCGAGCAGGTTGGCCTTGCTCAGCTGGACCATCGACATTGCGCTGCCGTTGCCCGGGTAGACCGCGTGCAGGTCGGGTGCGTTGCCGGCCGCGAGCTGCGCGCGGAGCGCGGTCTGCAGCTGGTCGGCGGGCGAGAACGAGAGGTTGAAGTCGAAGTCGGAATGCGCCTTCTTGTAGTCGTCGAGCGCCTTCCGCAGGCCGGCCTCCTGGCTGCCGGCGCCGATCACCTTCAGCGTGCCGCCGGACGACGACGAGCCGCCGCCCCCGCCGCAAGCCGCCAGCGTGCCGACCGCGGCGGCGCCGCCCATCAGCTGGAGGAGCCGCCTTCGGCTGACGGACTGATCGAGTGCCATGGTTCCTCCTGAGCGACCAGCGCTGAGATACCGCTGGAGAGTGTGAAGTAACCGCGAGATCGTGTTACTTTTGACACGCGGGACGCTACGGACGGCCCGGGAGGGTGTCAAGACCTCGTTGAAAGGATTCAGTCCCCGTCGGTGTGAAAAGCCGTTTCCCCCGGCTTTGGGCCACTGCCCGCCTGGCCTGAGAAGATGTCGACGTGCCCGCGACCACCTCCGCTTCCCCGGCCAGTACGCCGTACGCCGTACTGCCGACCGGGGGCCTTGTGGTGTCTCCGGACCCTGGATCGGTGCTCGGGTGAGACGACTTCTCCTGACCGGCCTGCTCCTGCTGGCCGTGGCCCTGGGCGTCACCGGTGGGTACTTCACCGGCGACCGCTTCGACACCCCTTCCGCCACCCCTTCGGGCAACGCGGCACCCCTCGGTGAGGTGTCACCCTCCGAGCCGGCGATGCCGGTCAAGACCCCGGTCCCGAGCAACCTCGCCGCCCTGGAGACCGGGCTGGACTACGAGCGCCACACCTTCACGGTCACACCGAAGGGCCAGCCCTCGGTGCAGCTGTCGATCCAGACCCCGGACGGCTGGCGCCTGACCAGGGATTCGCAGGCCCCGGGCGAGGTCAAGTTCCTGGACAAGTTGCGGGAGCGGGGCGTGCGGGTCGAGGCGGACGAACCCCCGTCCCGGACTCCGGCCGAGGCCAGCGCGAAGCTCGTCGTCGACCTGAAGCAGAGCCAGGCGCCGGAGAACGACGTCCGCATCATCAGCCAGACCGACGACCAGATCGAGGGCGACGACGGCACGACCCGGACGGTCTCGACGCTGATCTACACCTACATCCCGAACAAGACGCTCCGCTACGTGATCGTGCGCTGGATCGCGACCGGCGACGACGGGCTCACGTCGATCGAAATGAGCATCACCGGCGTCCCGCAGGACGCCCCGGCCCTCGACGAGGTCCTCCTCACCGCGACCCGCTCGGTCCACGAAACCGGTTGAACGGGTCCGGTTTCACGGAATCGTTACCTGGGGGATGCAACCTGGTAGGGGTCTTGCGGGTCTTTGGAATAGGGAACTGGGGAGGTGGCAGGCGTGGCTCGTCGGGGGACTGTGGGCGCACTGCTGGCGTCGGGGCTGGTGGCGATGGTCGCCATCGGCGGAGCCGGTGGGTACGGCGTCGGGCTGTTGACGACGGCCGAGCAGTCGGCCGCGGCAGCGGGTTCGCCGGCTCCGCTCGGGAGCGTCAGCCCGTCGACTCCGTCGCCTTCGGTGAGCCCGTCGCCGACTCTGCCGCCGAAGAAGATCGTGCCGGACGACACCGAGGCGCTGAACGCCGACGACCTCTACTACAAGACCCGCATGTTCACGGCCACCAGCGTGGTGCGTTCGAAGGTCAGCGTGCGGGTGCCGTCGAACTGGAGTTTCACGCAGCCGGATCCGCCGAAGATCGGCCGCTACACCGACCCGACCGGCAAACGCTGGCTGCGGATCGAGGCCGGCTTCACCATCAGCCGGGCGCCGTCCGCGTCGATGGCCGCACGGATCGTCCAGCTCCGCGCGGTCCCCGCCAACCAGATGCTCTCGATCAAGTCGCAGACCATCGATCCGGACAACGGCAACGCGACGCTCGTCTACACGTACGTGCCGGACAACTCGCTCCGCTCCGTGATCATCCGCTGGGTGGCCAACGGCGACGGCCAGTGCACCTTCGAGATCGCAGCCACCGGCCTCCCCCAGGACCAGGCCGCCCTGGAGGACGTCCTGGACCACGCCACCGACTCGGCCGTCCGCGACGACTCGAAGATCTAGGGCAGCTCGACGAGTTCCCCCAGCTCCCGCCGGCCGGCCGGAGTGAGCACGACGGCCCGGGCGTACGTACGACGCTCGAGCCAGCCGCGACGCAAGAAGCTCGTGGTCACCGCTGCACCCAAGCCTCCGGCCAGGTGGTGGCGTTGTTCGCTCCAGTCGACGCAGAACCTCAGGAGCTGGCGACGAGAACGCTGTGCCGAGAGGTCCACTCCTAGTTCGCCGAAGACCCTCAGGGCCGCGGGGCCCAGGACGTAAGGGCCGTCCGGTAGTTGCTGGGCCAGTGGGTCGTCCGCGCGTCGGTCTGCGCCTTCGCCGCCATCGGTGCGCTCCAGGGCGTCCCGTCGTACCAGGCCTTCGAGCAGGGCGACGCCGAGGCGGCCGGCCAGGTGGTCGTAGCAAGTGCGGGCCTCGCGGAGGGCGGCGGCGCGGGTGCTCTGGCGGAGTGACTTGATGGGTTGTGGCTGGGCTATCCGCGCCACGGCCTCCACAGCTGCCGCGACTTCGGGGCCGGAGAGTCTGTAGTACCTGTGGCGGCCGGAGCGCTCCACTGCGACCAGACCGCCGTCCAGCAGCTTGTGCAGGTGCCCACTGATCGTTTGAGCGGAGACACCGGCCTCCGTGGCGAGCAGCGAGGCGGGCAGCGCTCGCCCGTCGGCCAGGGCCATCAGGACCTTCGCGCGGGCCGGCTCGGCCAGTAGCGCCGCGGCGCGCGCGATGTCGGCATCTCCGTCCATGCCTCCATGCTCACACCGGCACGCTTCGACGCAGACCGAAGTATTTCGGTGGGAACTTGGAACTCATGCTCCTCGCCCTGCTCTGCGTCGGAATCTTCCTGGTCCAGCTGGACGTGACAGTGGTCAACGTGGCCCTGCCATCCATCCGGACCGGGCTCGAGACGGATCTGACCGGACAGCAGTGGGTCGTCGCCGCCTACATGATCACTCTGGCCGGACTCCTCCTGGTCTGCGGCACACTGGGCGACCGGATCGGCCACCGACGCGTGGTCCTCGCAGGGCTCACCGTCTTCGGTTTCGCCTCGCTGGGCTGCGGTCTGGCCCCGAACATCGAGCTCCTCGTGGCAGCCCGCGCAGTACAAGGCATCGGCGCCGCACTGCTCCTCCCCGGCACTCTCGCCGTGATCACCGACCTGTGCGCCGATCGCGCGGCAAGGGCACGTGCAGTCGGGATCTGGGCCGGTGCGGGTGCCCTCGCACTCCCCTCTGGCCCGTTGCTGGGTGGTGCGTTGGTCAGTGGGTTGGGTTGGCGTGCTGTGTTCCTCATCAACCTGCCGATCATCGCCATCGGTCTACCACTCGCCTGGCGACTCGTTCCGCGAGTCCGGGAGGCACATCAGCGAACCCGAACCCGGCTGCGGATCGGCGCGGACTTCGTCGGCGCCAACGTCGTCGCCGGGCTGATGAACTTCGTCGGCCTCGGCACAGTCCTCGTCCTGACGCTCTACCTGCAGGAACACCTTGCCCATAAGGCTTTCCGGGCCGGTCTGGAGCTGGTGCCGCTCTTTCTCCCCCTCGCAGTACTCGGACCGATCTCCGGCCGGATCACCGCCCGTTACGGTCCCCGCCTACCAATGACGATCGGACTGGCGCTCGGTGCCGCGGGATCGCTGTGTCTGCTCGGCGTCCGTGACAGCTACGCATCCGTCGTACCCGTCGAGCTGGGACTCGGCCTCGGCATGGGCTTCCTCACCGCGGCCGTGGTGCACGCGGCGATCGCCTCCCTGCCACCCGACCGCGCCGGCTTCGCCAGTGGCGTCAACAACACCTGCCGCCAGGCGGTGGGCGCCCTAGGCGTTGCCGTGTACGGCGCAGTCGTCGGCCCCGGCATGGTGAGCGGCCTTCACGCCCTGGGCTGGATCGGTGGCGCACTATGGCTCCTGGCCCTCGCCACCACCTGGCTGACCGTGTAGCTCAGTCGATCGGCCAGATGACCCGGAAGATGGTGGAGCGGAGGCGGTAGAAGCGCCGCCGGGCGGACTGGATCAGGGCCGGGGACGGGCGGAGCCGTTCCGTCGGGATACGCACCAGGGATACCTCAAACGTGCTCGGACTACAGGGCTGCTCATCCGCCGTTGTACTGGACCGTGGCGGCGATCTCGCGGGCGCGCTCGGGATCGTTCGTCGGCAGCAGGACCTGGATGAGCATCGAGCCGGTGGTCCCCGTGTCCACGACTCGCTGGAAGAGCATAGCGCCGGCGTCGCCGCAGCCGCTGGAAACCTGATCCGTCACGGTTCGGCCGTCGACGGTGGCCGGGGCCGGATCGCCCTGGGCGTTGCAGTTGAACTGAGGATCGGCGACCAGCGCAAGCTTGACGTCCCGCGCGTCGGTGACGCCGACGAAGACGCCCGGGGTCTCGGTCGACCAGTTGGCGGCCTGGCTGACCCGGAGCGCCGGATACAAGTTGGTGCTGCCCGGTGGCTGCCACGCGGAGTCGGCCACCGACTTCGTCCATTCGCGCGGGAGGGTCAGCGAGATCCCCCCGTACTCGACCGGGACCAGCTCACGTGCGGCCAGGTAGCGCTGGCCTTCGAAGCCGGCGCCGCCGCCCACGATCAGCGCGAGCACGGCGGCGATCACCCACCGCCCGCGCCGCCGCTTCCGCGGTGCCGTGGTCTGCACGTCCGCCGTCTCCGCCCGGGCCAGCGACTCCGCGGCACCGCCAACCGCCTCGGACAGAGCAGCGACGGCCGCGGTCTTCGCCTCGGCGCTGCCGGAAGCCTCGGGGCCGGCGGTCTTCACGATGGTCGGCTGATTCTCGTCGCTGAGGGCGGTCTTCTCGCCCTCGTCCGCCGACGCCGGGACCAGGATCGTCTCGCGGAGCGCGAGCGGGAAGTCGTGCGTGGTCTCGTCGATCGCGCCGACGAGCTCCCGGGTGAACGTCTGGACGTCCGGCCAGCGCTTCTCCCGGTCCGGGTCGAGCGCCCGGACGATGGCCGCGTCGACCAGGTCCGGCAGCTCGAACCCGAGTGAGCTCGGCGGTGGCGCCACCTTGACCCGGCTCGCCGCGCCCAGCCCGTCGACCTGATGCGGTGACCGCCCGGTCAGAGCGGCGTACGCGACCGCGCCCAGCGAGTACTGGTCGGCGCGCTGGTCCAGGCGCTCACCCAGCGCCTGCTCGGGCGCGACGTACGAGGGGGTACCGCCGGGCATTGTGATTCGCGACACTTCGTCGATGGCCTTGCCCAGGCCGAGGTCGGACAGCACCGCGCGCTCGCCCTCGTCCGTACTGCGGAACAGGACGTTCGCCGGTTTCACGTCCCGGTGCAGCAGGCCGCGCCGGTGGAGTGCCTGCAGGCCGCGGCCGACCTGGACGACCACGTCGACGGCCTCGGCGAGCGGGAGAGGCGCCTTCTTCAGGCGGTCGGCCAGCGTGCCGCGATCGGCGTACGTGAGCACGAGAAACGGGCGGCCGTCCTCGAGCTCGCCGACGTCGTGGACCTGGACGACGTGCTCGGACTCCACCCGGCGCAGGAACCGGCCCTCCTCGAGGAACCGGCCGCGGACCGCGTCGTCGTGCGCCCAGTTGTCCGCGAGCACCTTGATCGCCACCTCGGCGTCCAGTTGCTCATCGTAACCGAGCCACACCGTAGCGAAACCGCCTGAGCCCAGGCGTCGTCGCACGACGTACCGGCCCAGCCTGGTTGGGACCCCCATAGAAGGCATTATGGATTACTAAGAGTCCCATCCTTGGGGGCCGATCGACAGCAAAGGCGCAGATGAGCGAGAGCACCAGCCCGAACGACGACCTGGGAGCCCTGGCCGAGGCTGCCCAGGCGGGTGACAAGCACGCGATGGACGACCTGTTGCGGCTGGTCTATCCGCGGGTCCTGCGGATCTGCCGCAGCGTGCTGCCGTACTCCGCCGACGCCGAGGACGCGGCCCAGGAGGCCCTGCTGAACATCGCCACCAAGATCGGTACGTACTCCGGCCGGAGCAGCTTCTCCACCTGGGTCCACTCGGTCGCGGCGAACTCGGCCCGCTCGACGTACCGCAAGCTGAAGCGTACGGCGCAGGCCGCGCACAACCCGGAGACGATGGAGAAGCCGGACCCGCGCACCACCAGCGTCATCGCCGGCACCCGCCTGGACCTGCTCGAGGCCCTCGAGACCCTCGAGCGCGACCGGCCCCAGATGGTCACCCCGCTGGTCCTGCGCGACGTCTACGGCCTCTCCTACGAGGAGATCGCCGCCGTGGTCGGCGCCCCGCTCGGCACGGTCAAGTCCCGCATCCACGACGCCCGCGAGGTCGTCCGCCCCCTGCTGCGCCCCAAAGACTGACCCTCTTCTGCTCACTCTTGGATCCGTCGTGCTCACGGTGCGCCGATCGATCCGGGCGATCCCGCCGCTTTCGGCGCTGGAGCCCCTCCCCTAGGCGGCGGGCGTGTGCTCAGATGGGGACATGAAGAAGCTCATCAACGAACCTGGTGATGTTGTGAGTGAAGCGCTGCGGGGGATGGCGGCAGCGCATCCGGATCGGCTGCGGGTGGATCACGAGAACCGCATCGTGTACCGCAAGGACGCACCGAGATCCGGCAAGGTGGGACTGATCTCCGGCGGCGGGTCCGGGCACGAACCGATGCACGGCGGGTTCGTCGGACTCGGAATGCTGGACGCGGCCTGTGCGGGTGAGGTGTTCACCTCGCCGGTGCCGGACCAGATGATGGCGGCGACCAAGGAAGTCGACGCGGGTGCCGGTGTACTGCACATCGTCAAGAACTACACGGGCGACGTGATGAACTTCGAGATGGCCGCCGAGCTGGCCGCCGCCGACGCCGGCACCGAGGTGCTGTCGGTGGTGACCAACGACGACGTCGCCGTCCAGGACAGCCTCTACACGGCCGGCCGCCGCGGTGTCGGTGTCACCGTGCTGCTGGAGAAGATCGTCGGCGCGGCCGCCGAGGAGGGCCGCCCGCTGCAGGAGGTCGCGGACCTGGCGAAGAAGGTCAACGACAACGGCCGCAGCATGGGGATGGCGCTGACGTCGTGCACGGTCCCGGCGGCCGGCAAGCCGACGTTCGAGCTGGCCGAGAACGAGATGGAGGTCGGGATCGGCATCCACGGCGAGCCCGGCCGGCAACGGTTGCCACTGGCACCGGCGCGCGAGGTCGCCGCGATGCTGGTCGACCCGGTCGTCTCCGACCTTCCTTACCAGCAAGGCGATTCGGTGATTGCCTTCGTCAACGGCATGGGCGGTACGCCGCTGATCGAGCTGTACCTGATGTACAACGAGGTGGCCCAGCTGCTCGACCGGGCCGGCATCACCGTGGCCCGTTCACTGGTCGGCAACTACATCACCTCACTGGAGATGGCCGGCTGCTCGGTCACTCTGCTCAAGGTGGACGACGAACTGGTACGTCTCTGGGACGCACCGGTGAACACCCCCGGCCTACGCTGGGGCGCGTGAGCATGGGAGTGGACAACTTCGTCAACTGGCTGCGTGACGCCGCGGTGGTGCTGCACGACAACGCGGCGTACCTGACCGAGCTGGACTCGGCGATCGGCGACGCGGACCACGGCGCCAACATGGACCGTGGGTTCCAGGCGGTGGTCGCCGTGCTCGACGAGACCAGCTTCACGTCGGTCGACGAGCTGATGAAGAAGGCCGGGATGACGCTGGTCAGCAAGGTCGGCGGGGCGAGCGGGCCGCTGTACGGCACGTTCTTCCTCCGCTTCGGGACCGCGCTGGCCGGCGTCGAGCCGACCCCGGAGACGATCGGCGCGGCGTTCCGGGCCGGCGTCGGCGGGATCCTCCAGCGCGGCAAGGCCGAACTCGGCGACAAGACCATGTACGACGCCTGGGCGCCGGCCCTGGACGCGTACGACGCGGCCGTGGCGGGCGGATCGGATCTCGCCGGAGCGCTGACCGCTGCCGCCGAGGCGTCCGCCAAGGGCCGGGACGCGACCGTGCCGCTGGTGGCGCGGAAGGGCCGCGCCAGCTACCTCGGTGAACGCAGTGCGGGTCACCAGGATCCGGGCGCCACGAGCACCACCCTGCTGCTGGAGTCGGCTGCTCGCACGCTCGCATGATCGGGATCGTGGTGGTGTCCCACAGCCACGCGCTGGCGGTGGCGGCGGTGGGCCTCGCCTCGGAGATGGTTGCCGGGGACAAGCGACCGGTGATCGCGATCGCGGCCGGGCTGGACGAGACGACGTTCGGCACGGACGCGATGGCGGTCTCCGAGGCGATCACGACCGCGGACAGTCCGGACGGCGTACTGGTGCTGCTCGACCTCGGCAGCGCCGTACTGAGCGCGGAGCTGGCGCTGGAGTTCGTCGATCCCGAGGCGGCCGGGCGGGTGCGGTTGTCGAGCGCGCCATTGGTCGAGGGGTTGGTTGCCGCGGTGGTGACCGCGTCGACCGGCGCTTCGCTCGACGCTGTCGCGGTCGAGGCCGAGCGTGGGTTGGCGGGCAAGCAGGACCATCTCGGTGACGCTGGTGGTGCCGAGCCGGCCGTGGTGGCCGCGACCGATCAGACGGTCGAAGTTGTCGTCGGCAACGAGCACGGTCTGCACGCGCGTCCGGCGGCCCGGCTGGTCGGCCTGGTCAACTCCTTCGACGCCACGGTCACCCTCACCGACCTGGAGACCGGGAGAGGGCCGGTGGACGCGGGAAGCCTGAGCATGGTGGCGACGCTGAATGCCCAGCAGGGCCACCGGCTGCAGGTCGGCGCCTCCGGTCCGCAGGCCGCCGAGGTCCTGGCAGCCATCACGCAACTCGCAGCGGAGAACTTCGGCGACACCGCCGGACCGACGACGGGTGGAGCCGCTGGGACGGGGTTGGGTGGTGGCGCCGGAGCTGGAGCGGCGGCGGCTGGTGGCGCCGGGGCGGGAGCGGCGGCGGGCTCGGATGCGGGCGGCGCCGGGGGTGGTCCTGGTGGGTCCGGGCTGGACGTGGCGATCGGGCCGGCGGTGGTCGTCGGCGGCGAGGTCGAGCTGGCCGGCTACGTGCCCGGCGACGACGAGCTGGGGCGGCTCGACAGCGCCCTGGCCGAGGCCGGTGACGAGCTCCAGCAGCTCCGCGACGCCAACCCCGAGCACGGCGGCATCTTCGAGGCGCACCTAGCGATGGTGAACGATCGCGCGCCGCTCGCGGCGATCCGTGCGGCGATCACCGCGGGTGCGCCGGCGCCCATCGCGTGGAAGCAGACCTACGACGAGCTGGCGGCCACCTTCGAGGGTCTGGACGACGCCTATCAGCGGGAGCGGGCCCAAGACGTTCGAGCTGTTCGTGATCGAGTCCTTCGGGCTCTGACGGGCGGACGGTCCGAGGACGCACCCGCCCGCGGCATCCTCGTCGTACCTGAGCTTGATGCGGCGACCGCCGCGACGCTGGATGCATCGCGGATTGAGGGGATTGCCGTGCGAGCGGCGGGGACGACCGGGCACGGCGTGATCGTGGCGCGGTCGCGGGGGATCCCGCTGATCACGGGGATCGGGGACGTCGACGTGCCGGCGGGAGCGATGGTGGCATTCGACGCCCGGGTCGGCTCGTTCGAGGTCGCGCCGGATGAGGACGCCGTACGGGCGACGATCACCGAGCGCGCGGGTGAGCGGGAGCGGGCGGTCGCGGAAGCGGATCAGCCGGCGACGACGATCGACGGGCGGACGATCGACGTGCTCGTCAACGTCGGTGTCGTCCAGGACGCCGTGGATGCGCGCGGTGCGGACGGGTCCGGGCTGGTGCGGACCGAGGTGTTGTTCGGTGATCGGCGGACGGCGCCGACGGTCGACGAGCAGGTCGAGCAGTTCCGGGCGATCGCGCGGGCGCTGGACGGCAAGCCGATCACGATCCGGACCTGGGACATCGGCGGCGACAAGCCACTGCCGTTCCTGCCGCAGGCGCACGAAGCGAACCCCTTCCTGGGTGAGCGCGGGCTGCGGGTGTTCCGGCGACGGCCCGAGCTCCTGCGCGATCAGCTCGAGGCAGTACGGCGGGTGGCCGCCGAGACACCGGTGCACGTCATGTTCCCGATGGTGACGACGGCCGACGAGGTCGCGTGGGCCTTGGACGAGCTCGGTGACCGGGCCGGCCTGGAGGTCGGCATCATGGTCGAGGTGCCCGCGGCCGCGCTCCGGATCGGTACGCTCGCCGCCGACCTGGACTTCGTCAGTATCGGCACCAACGACCTCACCCAGTACACGACCGCCGCGGACCGCACGAACACCGCGGTCGCCCCACTCGCCGACGGTCTCGATCCCGCCGTACTGCAGCTGATCGACCACGTGGTCCGCAACGCAGGCGTCCGCGTCGCAGTCTGCGGCGATCTCGCCAGCGATCCGCAGGCCGCCGTACTGCTGGCCGCGCTCGGCGTGCACGAACTCAGCGCGGTCGGTCCGCAGGTCCCGCTCGTGAAGGCACGGCTACGGCACGCGGATCTGACTGCGGTCGACACAGCCGCGGTGCTGGCGGCGCGGGACCCCGCTCAGGTGCGCGGCTTGCTGTAGTAGCGCAGCTCGACCAGGTTGAAGCCGGAGGTCCGCTCTGGCTTGGCGGGGAGGGTGTAGCTCTCACCGGGCTCGAGGTAGGTGACGTCCGGGTGGTCCAGGTCCAGGTCGACGACGAGGGCCGGGTACGCACCGGTGTGCCAGGTGTAGGACTCGCCCGCGTCGGGGGTGACGTGCTGGACGCGCACGTCGTCCTCGTCGACGACCACCTTCGCCGGGACCTCGCCGACCTGCTCGAAGCCGGCCTCCGCGGGGACGCCCGCGACCGCGAAGTACGGGTCGCCGGAGGCCTCCTCACCCAGGTCGAGCACCTCGATCAGCCGGTTGAGGTACAGCGCGTCGCCGTCGTTCGTGAGCATGTGGACGGGCGACACCGGACGATAGACCGAGCCGCCCACGGTCTCGCTCAGGTGCCGGGCCGGGCTGCCGTCCAGCCAGTCCATGTGACACGGGGACGTGGACAGGCACAAGACGACGTACGGGTTGTGATGCAGGTGCCAGCCCTGCGCCTCGCCCGGCGGCAGTGACACCTCCCAGACGCGGACGCGGGAGTTCTTCAGCAGCACCCGGGTCCCGATCTCGCCGAGGACGACCTCGGTGCCGTCGGGAGCGGCGACGGTGGTGCCTGCGGTCATGCTTTGTCCTCCAGATCGATCGGGCGTTCCATGGCGACGCCGCCGAGGACGACGCCGTCGGGCATGGGTAGGTCGACGGACTCCACCTCGGTGAAGCCGAAAGCCTTGTACAGCGGTACGCCGGGGAGCGTAGCCATCAGTGCGAGCTGGGTGAAACCCTCGGCCCGGGCCGCGTCGACGCAGGCGGTCAGGATGGCCCGTCCGAGTCCGCGCCGGGTCCAGTCCGCACGGACGAACATCGCCCGGATCCGGGCCGGCTCGGTCGCCGGGTCCAGGAGCCGTCCGTCGGCTCCCGCCGTACTGGCGTTGAACAGCTTGTTCCGCCGGCTCCACCCACCGCAGGCGACGATCTCTCCACCTGCCTCGAGCACGTAGTAGGTCCCGTCGTCGATCAGCGCGGTGTCCAACGTGGTGATGTGCTCCGCGGCGCTGGCTGTCTGTACGTCGTCGTAGTACGCCGGGAACACCTCCCGCACCGAGGCCCGCGCCAACTCCGCGATCGCCGCGCCGTCCGCCCCCACCGCCAGCCGCAACCTAGCCTCCACGCCCCACAGGCTAGTTCAAGCCGAGGCCGCATCGCTCGGGTCGTGAATCAGGGTCGCCGGCGCTCCTCGCGGCCGGGGCGGGAGGCCCAGCGGTAGGTGAAGTACACCCAGGCCAGCGCGGGCAACCCGAAGATCGCGGCGGCGATCTCCCGCCCGAACACCAGCAACACCAGCCCGGTCAACGCGAACGGCAACGCCATCCACACGGCCCCGACGAACGCCGCCCACCGCCACCGACCGGCCTTCCGCGGCTCCGGCTTGTACAACGACGGCTCCGGCAACCCCGCGAAGATCGGCTCCAGATCGGCCCGCGTGACAGCGTCGTTCAGCCGATCCACCCGCCGATGCAGCTCGTCCTCGTCCAACCGCCCGACCGCAAACTGCTCAGCCAACTCATCGGTGCAAACCCGCCGCTCCTCATCAGTCAGCCGCAACTGGGCCATCCGCCGCCGAGCAGCCGCGGCCCGGGCCTCCTGCCCGGCCGCGGCAGCAAGCCCCATCAGCTCACCGGGCTTCACCGGCCGCCGCTCCGCCATCCCCTCACCTCACTCGTCCCTTCGAGTGTGCCAGACGTGCAGAAGAGCCTTGGACGCCGTGACGGGTGGGGTTGGTTGCCGGTTCGGCGGAGATGTTGCTCACAAGATCGGCGATCAACCTCGCTGTGACGCCGGGTCATCTCAGGTCGCGTAGGGCCGAACGGAGCCCCTTAGTCACGGAGGACGAACCATGAAGAAGATCTCGGCTCGTGTGCTGGCCGGTGCCGCCATCGTCGCTGCTGCTGGGCTGGTCCTGGGGGTCGCGCCGAGCGACGCGGCCACGCCGGCCCGGACCGCCGTCACGGCGCACGCGAAGCCCGCGCTGAACCCGGCGACCCTGAGCTACAAGTACAAGTGCTGGGGCCGCGGCGACCACTGCAACGTGTCGGTGTACGCGCCGACCGGCTGGAAGTTCACGCAGCTCAGCCGGACGCAGGCGAAGTTCACCGACAGCTCCAACACCTGGATGCTCCGGGTCGACGGCGGGCTCAGCGGCAAGCTCACGACGAACGCGGCCGCTCAGCAGCGGGTCAAGGCGCTGCACGGCGTGCGCGGCCTGAAGATCGTGTCTCGCGCGCACGGCACGGTGAAGTCGAAGGTGCCGTGGAGCTCGCCGGCCGTCGCCTACACGTCGATCACCTACACCTACACCGACGGCGCTCGCGGTCAGCGGTGGGTCTCGACGCGCTTCGTCGACACGTACGACAACGGCAAGCACGCGTACATCGAGCTCACCGTCGCCGGTCGCCCCCAGGACCAGGCCGGCCTGAACCGCGTCCTGGCCGAGGCGACCCAGCGAGTGGCCCTTGTCGGCTGACCCCGGGACCCGGGCACGCCGAGTGCCCGGGTCTTCGAGGGGTTGGTCAGTTGAGGGCGGCCGGGAGGGTCTGGGTCCAGGCGGTGCGGAGCTCGGTGAGCGGGACCTCGAACTGGTCCTGGACGTCCAGGGTGTCACCGGTGATCACGCCGATCTTGGCGTGCGGGAAGCGGCGGGCGGTGCACATGTCGGTGAACCGGACCTCTTCGGTCCGCGGTACGGCGACAACCGCCCGACCGGCCGACTCCGCGAACAGGAACAGGAACGGGTCGAGCCCGTCCGGCGCCCACACGCGCGCACCCACTCCACCACGGAGAGCCGACTCGACCAGCGTCTGCGCGACACCGCCGTCGCTGACATCGTGCGCCGCGTCGATCAGACCGTCGCGGGACGCGTTGATCAGGATGTCGGCCAGCTGCTGCTCCGCGGCCAGGTCGACCGCCGGCGGCCGTCCACCGAGGTGGCCGTGGACGACGTGCGCCCACTCCGACCCGGACAGCTCCTCCTCGGTCTCACCGAGCAGGTACAGCTGGTGGCCCTCCATCTCGGCGGTGAAACCGATCGGCGTACGCCGGGTGACGTCGTCGATCACCCCGAGGACACCGACCACCGGGGTCGGCAGGATCGGGGTCTCGCCGGTCTGGTTGTAGAACGACACGTTGCCACCGGTGACCGGGATCCCCAGCTCGATGCAGCCGTCGACCAGACCGCGGATCGCCTCCGCGAACTGCCACATCACCGCCGGGTCCTCGGGCGAGCCGAAGTTCAGGCAGTCGGTCACCGCGGCCGGCCGGGCGCCGGTCGTCGCGACGTTGCGGTACGACTCGGCCAGCGCGAGCTTCGCACCGGTGTACGGGTCGAGCTTGGCGAACCGTCCGTTGCAGTCGGTCGACACCGCGACCCCGAGTCCGCTGGTCTCGTCGACCCGGATCATCCCGCTGTCCTCGGGCTGCGCGAGGACCGAGTTGCCCAGCACGTACCGGTCGTACTGGTCCGTCACCCACGACTTGTCGCACAGGTTGGGCGAGGCGACCAGCCGGAGCAGGGTGTCCCGCAGCTCGGCGCCAGTGGTTGCCCGCGGCAACTTCTCGGCGCCGTCGGCCTGCAGCTCGTCCTGCCAGTCCGGCCGGGCGAAGGGCCGCTCGTACACCGGGCCCTCGTGCGCGACGGTCCGCGGCGGCACGTCGACCACCCGCTCACCGTGCCAGTCGATCTGCAGCCGGCCGGTATCGGTGACCTCACCGATCACGTCGGCCTGCACGTCCCACTTCGCACAGATCTTCAGGAACGCCTCGACGTTCGACGGCGTGACGACCGCCATCATGCGTTCCTGCGACTCGCTCATCAGGATCTCTTCCGGCGCGAGCGACGCGTCCCGCAGCGGCACCTTGTCGAGCGACACGTACATGCCGCCCTCGCCCGCGCTCGCCAGCTCGGACGTCGCACACGACAGCCCCGCACCACCGAGGTCCTGGATGCCCTCGACAACGTTCGCGGCGAACAGCTCGAGCGTGCACTCGATCAGCAGCTTCTCCATGAACGGGTCGCCGACCTGGACCGCCGGCCGCTTGGTCGGGCCGCCCTCGGCGAAGGTCTCCGACGCCAGCACCGAGACGCCGCCGATCCCGTCGCCACCGGTCTTGGCGCCGTACAGGATGATCTGGTTGCCGACGCCGGTCGCGTTGGCCAGGTGCAGGTCCTCGTGCCGCATCACACCGACGCAGAGCGCGTTCACCAGCGGGTTGCCGAGGTACGTCGGGTCGAAGACGACCTCACCTCCGACGTTGGGCAGGCCGAGGCTGTTGCCGTAGCCGCCGACGCCGGACACGATCCCGGGCAGCACGCGCTTGGTGTCCGGCGCATCCAGCGGGCCGAACCGCAGCGGGTCCATCACCGCGACCGGCCGGGCGCCCATCGCCAGGATGTCGCGGACGATGCCGCCGACCCCGGTGGCCGCGCCCTGGTACGGCTCGACGTACGACGGGTGGTTGTGCGACTCCACCTTGAAGGTGACGGCGTACCCCTCGCCGATGTCGATGACGCCGGCGTTCTCGCCGATGCCGGCCAGCATCTTCCCGGCCGGCGTCTCCTGCGGGATCTCACCGAACTTGCGCAGGTGCACCTTGGAGGACTTGTACGAGCAGTGCTCGCTCCACATCACCGAGTACATCGCCAGCTCGCAGCTGGTCGGCCGCCGGTCCAGGATGTCCCGGATCCGCTGGTACTCGTCCGGCTTCAGACCGAGCTCGGCCCACGGCTGCTCGACCTCGGGCGTCTCGGTGGCACGGCTGACGGTGTCAGCGGTGGTTTCGGGGCTCACTGCGGCTCCTGTACTGGGTTTCACCTGCATCGGTCCTGCGTGGTCCATTCTCTCAGCGGTCCAAACTCTGCTTCGGACCGCCCTGCTGACGCTGCCTGTGCTCGGGCCGCTGCCCTTGCCCCAGGCTTCCGGCCTGGGCGTTCCCCTGGCCCTTGTCACCCTGCTGCACGGCTGTTTGCTGAGTGGATGGCAGCGCCTCCAGCTGCCCGGCTGCCCGGGCCGACCTGTAGGTCTCCGCATCCAGCGGATGCATACCGCCTTGCCGCTGCGCGACCGAGGTGAGCTCCGGCGGCCGATTTGCTGCCGCCACGGTGTAGTGCCGCACCGACTGCACCGATGCCCGCTGCGCAGCCACCTGCTGAGCCGCCGCGGTCGCCTTGGAGACACCGGCCTCGTCGAAGTGGGTCTGCAGCGACTCGGCCGGCACAACTCGCCCGCCAAGAGCTTCCTGCCCTTGCACGCCACTCGCTGCCGCCTCGACCGCGTTCCGCCGGTACCGGTCCTGGGTCCGCGCGAGGCTGTCGTCGTGGGACACGTCGACCGTGGCCAGATGAACGTCGTACCCCTTCTTCTGCAGCGACTTCACCAGGTCGTCCAACCGCTTGGGATCGCTGTAGACCCCCTCGATGATCAGGTTGTCGCCCCGCGCGACCGCGTCCTTCTGAGCAGTGGCGGCCAGCTTCGCCGATTCGACGAAGAGCTGACTGCTCAGCTCGCGGGGAGTCGGCTGCAACTCCGCGGCCTCTGCGGGAACCACCTGGTCCAGCGTGCCGTCGGCCACCATCGCGGTGGCGAGCCGGTCGCGGAAATCGTCCGGATCGAGGTGGCGCCACTGCTCGAGTGTCGTCCCGGTGTCCTTCAAGATGTCGTCCCGCACGGTGGACTTGCCCGCACCCGGTGGCCCCGTGATGATCACGGCCTGCCGACCCTGTGGAACCTCTGGGGCCTCGGCCTCGAATTCCGCAATGAGCCGCTTGTGCAGCTGCTCCCGGGCTGTGGTTGCCCGACCGTCGGGGCCGTACCACTGCGGATTCGACACCGATGCCTGCGGACTGCGTGAATTCAGCGGACCGCCCGCGCCGGACAGCCCTTCGAGGCGGACGCGACGCGCGTCTGCCTCGTCCGGGGTCAACGCACCTCGCCAGGCGGCGGCCAGCTCTCCCGCTCCCGCACCGCGGCCAGAACGGCGTTGTAGATCTCCCCGTCGATCAGGTCATTGCGGAGAGCGCGCTCCATGTCGTCCCAGGAACCGTCGACGTAGATGGCAATGTCGACCGACATGTCGTCGGGGATGCGGTCCTGTGGCAGGTAGTCGTAGTCGATCAGCTCCTGGATGACCTCGTCACGCGTCAGCTCGCCGCGGCTGTACCGCTCCGCGATCGTGAACGGCGTGATCTCCCGGTCCTCCTCGAGGGCCCGCTCGACATCGGGGTCGATACTGCTCTTCTCGTCAGCCATCACGTACCTCCACAGACAAAATACCGGCGTCCGGTGTCGCCGACGCTCGGTTATCCACAAGGTGTGCCACCAGCAGCGGTACGGCGAAACCGGCCATGATCGCGGGCAATGCGACCCCGGCGTCGTTCAGCAGCATCCCGACCAGACCACAGGTCGACATCGCGAGCAGAGTCGGCCTGATCATCGGCAGACTGGTGTAGAAGTGGCGGTAGGACTCCGAGGGCACCTTCTCGGGCAGGACTGTGGCGAGCATGCAGAGCACCACGGCGACGAGCATCGCCCAGCCCGCCGGCCCGGTGAAGAACTGCACCGCCATCTGCAGCTTGCGGATCAGGACATCACTCACGTCACCGTCCAGCAGCCGGGCCACGAAGGTGCCGAAGTGGCTCCGCTCGTCCGGCGGCCGCAGATAGTCGAGGAAGGCGACAGCAGAAACGGCCAGTACGCCAGTCAGGCCCACGCCGATCAGCGCACGCAGTGTGATGCTGCCGCGCCAAGTCAGCCAGGCCATCAGCAGCACAGCCGGGGTCAACGCGATGATGCCGCCGAAGTCGGTCCCCCAACCCGGTCTGCCGTCCACCACGATCGCAGCGCCGCCGATCGCCAGTACAGCAAGGGCAGCCTGCACTCTGCTCTTGTCGATCAGCTTCTGCGCCGCCCACCCGGCGGTGACGAGTGCTGCGACCGCCAACGTCGCGAAAGTGGAGTTCCCGAAGCCATAGAACCGTCCACCGATCACCGGCCCGTCGGTGAACATGCTGCCGAACTGCAGCGGCGTCCCGAGTACGCCGTCCACCAGCAAGATCAGGTACGCCGTCAGTGTGATCCCCAGGAACGCATACCGCTTCAGCACGACCTGAGCCACGCCGGCGAGGACCGCGCTGATCCCGAGAACCACGCAGTACAAGGAGAAAGCGGGCGCCGGCCACCGCCACCAGACGGTCGCCGTGGACAGGAACACGGCGATGAAGAACCCACCCTGCGTCAGCAAAGTGAAGACGAACGTACGCCGGGACGCCGGACTGCGCTTGAACCAGAACCACGCGAGTGCGAGAAGCTCGGCGGCCAGGATCGTCATCGACACCGCGACCAGCATCGGCCGTGGCAGCTCGAACCGCTGGTTCGCGTCCAGCCGGTTCTCGATCACCGCTTCCGCGTCAGTGTGAATGGGGCCGGTGAAGTGGATCTCGTTGCCGTCCAGCGGTCCGGCCTTCTCCGCACCCGCCGGATCGACCTCGGCGGCCGTGCGTCCGCGCAGGATGGTGGCGGTGATGTCGGTCAGCTGGATCAGTCCGGGCCGGCGGGTGCTGTCGCTGGTCAGCCAGCGCGGACCGTTGTCCGGCGGGAGCTGCATGGCGACGAGCGGCTCCTGATGGGAGTTGGCCAGCTCCTGGCTCACTCCGACGAGCAGGACCCAGCCGCCGGCTGCCCGGGCCTGTGCGACGAGGTCGGCGACCCGCTTGCGTGCCTCCGCTCGTCCTTCCCGCAGTGGGAGCGCACCGGCGTCGACGATCGCGTCACGACAGTCGTTGCTCGCCAGCCGCGCCGCATCGAACTCCGGCTGCCAGTTGGTCACCGAACCGTCTGCACGAGCCAGTGCGATCGCCGCGCCCGGTCCGAAGCCGCACATCGGGTAGCCGGCCTGGCCGAGGCGGCCGATCGGCGCACCGGTGTGGTGCTCGGCCTGGCGGTCGACGTACGCCTGCCAGCCGGCGACCTTGCCGTCCGTGACAGCCGGCAGCTCACCGCAGGGCTCGTCGGCGACGCTTCCCCACGCGCGAGTGCCAGCGCTGATCGTGAGCCAGCCGTCGATCGGACAGGTGTGCGGTCCGGCCGTCTTCACGGTGATCGAGCCGACATGCGACTGGTTGACCAGCGCGGTCAGCTCCGGCGACGCCTTGACGTCACTCCAGGTCAGACCGGGTACGCCGATCACCACGACCTTGGCCATCAGGCTCGCGGGCTGTGCTGCCGCCGTACTCGCGGTGGCGAACAGAGCCGCCGCGGTGAGCAAGAGGATGCGGACCAGGAGGCGCCGCACCCCGATCGACCTCATCAGGAGGAGACGACGGCCTTCAGCACCGAGGTGAAGAAGCCCAGGCCGTCCGTACTCGGGCCGGTCAGCGTCTCGACGCAGTGCTCCGGGTGCGGCATCAGGCCGACCACGTTGCCCCGCTCGTTGGTGATCCCGGCGATGTCGCGGTACGAGCCGTTCGGGTTCTCGTCCAGGTAGCGGGCGACCACCCGGCCTTCACCCTCCAGCCGGTCCAGGGTCGCCTCGTCGGCGACGTACGAACCGTCCTGGTTCTTCAGCACGATGGTGATCTCGTGGTTGGCGTCGTAGTCGCTGGTCCAGGCGGTGCGGTTGTTCTCGATCCGCAGCGGCTGGTCCTTGCAGATGAACTTGCGGTGGTGGTTCTTGATCAGGGCGCCGGGCAGCAGGTGCGACTCGCACAGCACCTGGAAGCCGTTGCAGATCCCCAGCACCGGCAGGCCTTCGCCGGCCTTCTTGATGATGGTCTCCATCACCGGGGCGAACCGGGAGATGGCGCCGGCCCGGAGGTAGTCGCCGTACGAGAAGCCGCCCGGCAGGACGACCGCGTCCACACCGTGCAGGTCGGCGTCGCCGTGCCAGAGCGCGACCGCCTCGGCACCGGCCACCGCGGCCGCGCGACGGGCGTCGACGTCGTCCAGCGAGCCCGGGAAGGTGACGACCCCGATCTTCACTTGGCGTCGTCCTCGACGTGCAGGATGTAGTCCTCGATCACCGGGTTGGCCAGCAGCGTGTCCGCGGCCTTGCGGATCTCGGCGACCCGTTCCTCGGTCGCCTCACCGTCCAGGGTGATCTCGAACCGCTTGCCCTGGCGGACATCGGCCACGCCGTCGAAGCCGAGCCGGCCGAACGCGCCGTGCACCGCCTTGCCCTGCGGGTCGAGGATCTCGGGCTTGAGCATGACGTCGACGACAACGCGAGCCACTGACTTACTCCAGGTCTCGTTCCGGGGTGACGCCTGAATCCTACCGACCGCGTGCCAGAACGCCGCATCGCGGACTATTCACTCAGTACATACACGCAGTGTATAGTCGCTGCCATGGCAACCGCGGAGCTCGTCCTGGGGCTGCTTTCGGCCGGCCCGGCCCACGGGTACGACGTGAAGCGCGGCCACGACCTGTGGTTCCCCGACAGCCGGCCGCTGGCGTTCGGGCAGGTGTACACGACACTCGGGCGGCTGGAACGGGACGGACTCGTCGAGGTGGTCGACAAGACGTCCGGCGGCGGACCGGACCGCACGGTCTACGCACTGACGCCCAAGGGTCGCGACCACCTCAGCGATTGGCTGAGCGATCCCGTGCCGCCCGCCTGGGGCAGTGCGGACGAGGTGCTGCGCAAACTCGTCGCCGCGATCCGCACCGGCGGTGACGCGGCGGCGTTCCTGGCCCGGCAGCGCGCGAGCCACCTGCGCCGGATCCGCGAGCTGCGGGAGACCCCGGCCGAGGACGACCCGACCTCACCGCTGGTCCGCGAGTACATCGTGGCGCACCTCGATGCCGACCTGCGCTGGCTGGACAGTGCCCTGGAACACATCTCCGAGCAGAGAGAGGCTCACCCATGACCGCGTCCCAGGTTGCTCTTGAGCTCACCGGCATCAAGTACTCGTACCGGCGCAACACGGCGCTGCGTGGTGTCAGCCTTCAGATCAGGCCCGGCGAGGTGGTGGCGATCACCGGTGCCAGCGGGTGCGGCAAGTCGACTCTGCTGCACTGCGCCGCGGGCATCCTCAGCCCGCACTACGGCACGGTCCGGCTGGCCGGTCAGGACCTGGCTGGTCTTCCGGACAACGAGCGCGCGCGGCTCCGGCGTACGAAGATCGGGATCGTGCTGCAGTTCGGCCAGTTGGTGCCGGACCTGTCGCTGCTCGACAACGTCGCGCTACCGCTGCTGCTGGACGGCCACGAGCGCGCCGAGGCGCAGGAGACGGCACGCGGCTGGCTCGAGCAGGTGGGCATCGCCGACGAGGCTGAAGCGGTTCCGGCCGAGCTGTCCGGCGGACAGACCCAGCGGGCGGCCGTCGCCCGCGCTCTCGTCACCGGGCCGTCCGTCGTACTGGCTGACGAGCCCACCGGCAGTCTGGACAGCCGGGCCGGGCAGGAGTTGCTCGACGTGCTGCTGAAGTCCGCCCGGTACCGCGGCTCCGCACTGGTGATGGTGACCCACGACAACCTCGTAGCGGCGTCGGCGGACCGTGAGATCAGGCTGCGTGACGGCATGATCCAGCACGAGGTAGTGCTCTGATGACCCTCGAGACGCTGGTGAAACTGGCCCGGTCGCGCACTCCCGCCGACCGCAGCCGCATCCAGCTGGCCACTGCGGCCCTTGCGCTGGGCGGTGCGCTGCTGCTGGGTGCGCTGCGGATCGCACGGCTCGGTGAGAGCGAGCTGTCGAAGGCCATCTACAGCAACTACGTCGCCGAGAGCGGTCTCCGCGCCGGACTGATCGCGATCCTGGTGATCCTCGCTCTGCTCACCGCTGGCCTCGCCGTACAGGCTCTGCGGCTCGGTACGGCGGCGCGCGAACGGCGAATGACCGCACTGCGACTGGCCGGCGCCTCCAGCAAGCAAGTGCGGCAGCTGTCCGTGACTGACGCAGCCATGGCGGGGTTGGCCGGCGGACTGCTCGCCGGTCCGGTCTATCTGTTGCTCAGCCTGCTCCTGGGGCTGCTGCCGAGGATGGCTCAGATCCTCCCGGGAGCCGAGCTCGTCGACGTACTGATCTGGATCCCGGTGGTCGTGATCACGACGGGTGCGGGTGCACTGATCGGCAGTCTGCTGCACCGCGACGAGTTGCTGCCGCGCGAGGAGCACCCGGCCGAGCAGACACGCACCAGCGTCATCGTGGGTGCGGTGCTGATCGTCATCGGCCTCGTCACGGCCCGCTGGCTCGGGTACGTCGCCTCCACCGCTCTGGTGGTCGGACTGGGTCTGTGCTTCCTCGGTCTCACCCCGGTGTGGATCCGGATCATCGGTGCTCGGCTCAAGCAATCCAACGACCCGGCCAACCTGCTGACCGGCATCCGGCTGGTCACCGATGCGCGGCCGTCGGCCCGGATGGCGACGCTGCTCGGCTGCTGCGGATTCCTGGTCGGCACCCTGGTCAACGGACTGGTGTCCGTCCTGGTGTCGAGGGATGAGCTCTACGAGCCGGGCTTCTACGCCACCGGCTTCGGCATGAGTGTTCTCGGCCTGCTCCTGGTCGTACTGATCGCGATGGCCGCGCTGATCGTCGGTGTGGCCGACCAACTGGTGGATCAGCGCCGTCAGCTCGCCTGCCTGACCGCGCTGGGCGTCGACGCGCGCTTCCTGCGCCGCGTCATCCGCCGCCAGCTCACCGCGATCGCCGCACCGGCGCTCGCGACCGGACTCCTCCTGGGCGCGGTGCTCGGCCTTGCCCGACTGGTCGGCGCAGCGATCGATCCGTTCACGCCGACCTCGCTCATCACCGCCGCCGGACTGGCCGTCGCCGGTTGGCTGCTCGGCCTGCTCGGTGGCGCCGCCGCCGGCTTCCTGCTCCGCAACCAACTCCGGGACGCACTCGATCCCGAGAATCTGAGGGCCGCCTGATGATGATCTCGACCTCGGTCCAGCCGCTCGCCGTCCGGCCGCCGTTCCTGCTCGGCGTCCCCAACCGCATCACCCTGATCCGTACGGTCGTCGCGATGGTGATCGCCGCGATCGCCTTCCGCAGCGGGATGCTCAGCTGGCTGGTGATCGGGTATGCGGCGTACTGGCTGGGCGACATGGCCGACGGTGCGGTGGCGCGCTACCGGAACGAGGAGTCCGTCGCCGGTGCGGTGTTCGACATCGTCTGCGACCGGGCCTGCTCGTTCCTGCTGGCGGCGGCGTTCATGGCGACGTTCCCGGCGACCATCGGGCCACTGGCGATCTTCCTGGTGCAGTTCGGCGTACTGGACACCATGCTGTCGCTGGCGTTCCTGCTCTGGCCGGGGACACTCAGTCCGAACTACTTCTACAAGGTCGACCGGCCGATCTGGATCTGGAACTGGTCGAAGCCCGCCAAGGCGGTGAACACGGCGGCCGTGGTGATCTCGCTGATCATCGCGCACCACACCGGCGCGCAGTGGCTGCCGTACTCGATCGCGCTCGCGGCGTGCGTACTCAAGGTGGTCTCGTCGTACCGGCTGATCGCGATCCTCCGCGGGCGGCGGCCCGCCGTACCCGGTCAGCCCTGATCGTGGGTGTCAAGGGTGCGAGGGACCCGCTCGGGCGGGACCCTGGTTCGTCCCGGGAGTGGGGCTGAGGTGCGTGGCAACGTTGGCCGGGGCGCATAGCCTCGTGGGCATGTGGGTCTGGCAGTTGGCGCTGGCGGTGGGCTTCGGGATCGGGTCCGCCGTCGTACCGGTGATGAACGCGGAGGCGTACGTCCTCGGCGTGGGGGTCTCCGGCGCGCTGGACCCGGTGGTGGCCGCGATCGGGGTCTCGATCGGGCAGACCATCGGCAAGGTCGCGATGTTCCTCGCGGTGCGCTACCGGCCCGGGTACGCCGCCCGGAAGACCAAGGAGCCGAAGCCGGTCAACCTGGGGACGCGGTGGGGCCGGTTCGTGCAGTGGAACCGCGATGTCAGCAAGCGGCTCCTCGACGCGATGAGCGACCGGCGGTGGGGTATCCCGGTCACCCTGCTGAGCGCGTTCGTCGGCATCCCACCGCTGTACGGCGTCGCCCTGATCGGCGGCGCGTCCCGGATGGGCGTGCTGACGTTCGCCTTCTCGGTCCTGGCCGGCCGCGCCGGCCGCTTCATCCTCCTGGCCCTGGGCGTCGGCCTTTTCTAGCCCTCGAACTTCCGTCCGGTCAGCTGCTCGTAGGCCTCGACATAGGCGTTGCGGGTGCGCTCGACGACCTCGTCGGACAGCTGTGGCGGCGCGTCGCCCGACGTGCGGTCCCAGCCGGACTCGAACTGCAGCCAGTCGCGGACGATCTGCTTGTCGTACGACGGCTGCTGCTTGCCCGGCTCCCACTGGTCGGCCGGCCAGAACCGGCTCGAGTCCGGCGTCAGCACCTCGTCGGCCAGCACGATCGTCCCGTCCGGCCGCGCGCCGAACTCGAACTTCGTGTCGGCCAGGATGATCCCGCGCTCCTCCGACATCGCCCGCGCCCGCCTGTAGATGTCCAGCGTGGCGTCCCGCAGCGCCGCCGCCGTGTCTGCGCCGACGGTCGCCACGACCGCGTCGTACGAGACGTTCTCGTCGTGCTCGCCGAGGTCGGCCTTGGTCGCCGGAGTGAAGATCGGCTCGTCCAGCCGGGAACCCTCGACCAGTCCGGACGGCAGCGGGATCCCGCAGACCGCGCCCGTCGCGTTGTAGTCGAGCAGACCGGAGCCGCTCAGGTACCCGCGGGCGACGCACTCGACCGGGAACATCTCCAGCTTCTCGCACACCACCGCCCGGCCCGCGACCTCCGCCGGTACGTCGGTGGAGACGATGTGGTTGGGCACGTCGAGCTGCTCGAACCACCACAGGCTCATCGCGGTGAGCACCTTGCCCTTGTCCGGGATGTGCGGCTGCAGGATCCAGTCGAACGCGCTCATCCGGTCGCTCGCGACCATCAGGAGCTCGCCGGACTCCAGCTCGTACAGATCCCGGACCTTGCCGGAATGGATGTGCTTCGCACCGGGAATCTCGGGCGCCTGCGGAGGTGTGATCACACCGCCGATTGTTCCACCTTGCTCTTCGGCCGCCGCAGGGACACCAGTTTGCCGCCGAGCCGGAAGAGTCCGTCCCGGAGTGCGCAGACCACCGGGTTCTCCACCTGCCCGACCCGCCCGATCCCCCGGGACCGCTTGACCAGCTTGGTCGTCGCGGGCCGCCGCTCGGCGTCGTACGCCGCGAGAGCAGCCCTCAGAGCAGTGCTCTCGCCCGAGAGCGGTGTTGGAGGAGTGCTCTCGCCGGAGAGCGGGGATCGAGCGGTGCTCTCGCCGGAGAGCGGTGTTGGGGGAGTGCTCTCGGTGAGGTGGCGGGCGAGGGCGCCGGCGTCTTCGATGGCTGAGCAGGCGCCGCGGCCGAGGTTCGGCGTCATCGCGTGAGCGGCGTCGCCGAGCAGCACGATCCGGCCGTGCGTGAACGGGACCAGCGGCAGCGCGAGGTCGTAGATGTCGTTCTGCAGCACGGACTCCGTGCTCGCGAGAAGCTTCGGGATCGGGTCGTGCCAACCCCCGAACGCCTTCGTGACGGCAGCGTGGTCGCCACCGTGGTCGGCGGGCTGGTTCGCCGTCGCGTACCAGTAGATGCGCCCGTCGATCAGCCGCGCGAACCCGAACCGCTGCCCACGCCCCCAGGTCTCGCCCCCACCGTCGTCGATGTCCACGTCCGCAATCCCCCGGTACGCCGTATAGCCGGAGTACTGCGCTCCCCGGTGCTCCGGATGCAGAGCGGCCCGGATCACGCTGCGGATCCCATCGGCGGCGACGACCAGATCAGCACGCAACTCCTCATCCGCGCTCAGGACCGTCACGCCGGACTCATCCTGCTCGACCCCGGTGACGGTCAACCCGGTCCGCACGCTGACGGCCGGGCCGAACTCAGCCGTGATCAGGTCGTGCAACTGCGCCCGGTGGATCATCACGGGGATCTCGACACCGAGGTCCGCCGCCCTGACGACCCACCGGCCGTCCGGCTTGCGCATCCCGGCCGGCTTCGACACCGCGGCCGCCTTCTCGACGCCCTTCACCCCGAGCTCCTCGAGGACGGCGACCGCCGACGGCCACACCGAGATCCCCGCCCCCACCTCCCCCAGCTGCGGAGCGCGCTCCAGAACTGTGACCTGCCACCCGCACCGCTGCAGTGCGACGGCCGCCGTGACCCCGCCGATGCCAGCTCCCACCACGATCGCCGTACTCATGCCGAGTACTCTACATCTGTAGAGGATCGTTGGGAAGTGCGAGGATGGCCGCCGTGACGAAGCAGGTTCCGCTGGGCGCGGATCGCCGGGACGCCATCGCCGACGCCGCGATCCACCTCGTCGCGACCCGCGGACTGCGCGGGCTGACCCACCGCGCGGTCGACGCGGAGGCCGGTCTGCCACCGGGCTCGACGTCGTACTACCTGCGCACCCGCAACGCGCTGCTCACCGCGTGCGTGAATCGGATGCTCGCCCGGGATGTGAGCGGCATGCCGGCGCCGGCGGGCATGGATGTGCCGGCGCTCGAGTTGCTGGTGGGGATGACGGTCGGGTTGGCGCGGGAGCGGCCGGACGACCTGATCGCGCGGTACGAGCTGTCGCTCGAGGCGAGCCGTCAGCCGGAGCTGCGGGACGCGATCACCGAAGGCGGCCGGCAGTTGCGAACTCTGCTGGCGCAGTTGCTCAACGGGCTCGGCGTACCCGATCCGTCGCAGGCGGCGTGGCCGGTCGCCGCGATGATGGACGGGCTGCTGTACGACCGGGTCGCCGGGGCCGGGGCAACACTTTCACCAGAAGCGTTCGAGGCCGGCGTACGGCGTTCTGTCACGGCACTGATCGAGGGACTCAGAACCGATCGGTGAGGGTGACGAAGGTGAAGTAGCCGACGCCGACCACCATGCCGACGTGCCCGAGCAGCGACAAGCCGGCGCCGGAACCCCAGGCGTCGCCCTGGGCGTCCTCGGAGTGTTTACCGCCGCTCGGCAGCCAACGGGCCAGGAGCAACAATCCGACAAGTGCCAACAGCCACCATCCGGCCAGCACGACGAGAGCGATCGCGCGCTGACCGGTGACGAGGGCAACTATCCACCCGAGCAGCGTCAGAACACCTATGGCGGTGTGAAATCGCAGCAGGGCGGCGGAGTATCCGGCTCGGCCGGCGCCGTGGCCGGTGCCGTCGACAACTGTTCCGCCGAGGCGGACCCGCGTCAGCAGCACGACAACCGCGCCGAGGGCAGTCAGGAACCAGGTGACGTTCGACCATTCCACGCACCGATCCTTACCCCACCCCACCACCTCACGAACCGTCCCCGCGTGTCGTAACCCTCCGTCGCGACAGTCCGCCCCACTTGAACGGCACTCCCACCCCGCCGTCTCAGTCCCGTCACCCCAAAGCCACGACGGAACGGCGCCCCGGCGCGGAGGGGTCGGGGCGCGGAGGCGCCCGACGGGCCCAAGTGTCCGCTCGGGGCCCGCCGGGCTGCTTATCCGGTGAGGTCAACTCGTCTGCGCCTGACCGCCGGAGCTCTGGATGCCGGGCTGGATGCCAGCGCCGGGCTGAGTGCCGGCGCCGCGCTGGGTGCCGGCGCCGGTGCTGCCTTCTCCGGCTGGCTCGGCTGGTCTGCATCCCCACCACCGGGACCCGGCGTCCCGGTGGTGGTGCGTTCGAATTGGGTCAGCCCGTTTGGGTCTGGCCGCCGGAGTTCTGGGTGCCGGTGCCGGGTTGTGTTCCGGTGCCGGGCTGGGTGCCCTGGCCCTGGCCGGTACTGCCCTGCCCCTGGCCGGTGCTGCCCTGGCCCTGACCCGGGAAGGTGCCCTGGCCTTGGCCGGTGTTGCCTTGGCCGGTTGAGCCTTGGCCGTTGCCCTGGCCGGTGCCTTGGCCGGGGAGCTGGCCCTGGCCGGGGAACTGTCCGCCACCGGGGCCGCCGAACTGGTTCTGCTGGTTCGACGTGCCGTCCGACGCGTTGCCGACCGCCAGACCCCCGAGGAACGCCAGCACCGCAAGCACCGAGCCCGCACCCGCCAACATCAAGCTGTTGGGCCGCCCGCCACTCTTCCCTCCCCCGTCGACGGATGCACCACCCCCCGGTGCCACACCCCCGGCGGACTGCGGCTCGGCGGTCGGCCGATCCGCGCCACCCGCGGTGTACTGCGGCCCCGGACCTCCGGTGAACTGCGGCGCAGCACCTCCCACGGCCTGGGGCGCGGCACCTCCGGCGGACGGGGGTACGGCGGCACCGGCCGACTGGGGTGCACCGCCCGCGGCGTACTGCGGTCCCACACCTGCAGCGGACGGGGGCGCGGCGGGAGCGGCCGATTGGGGTGCCGCGCCTGGGGCGTACTGCGGTCCCGCACCTGCGGCGGACGGGGGTGCGGCGGGGCCGGCCGGTTTGGGTGCGGTGCCTGGGGTGTACTGCGGTGCCGCGGCTCCAGGGGGCTGGGGTGGGGCGGGGGCGGCTGGTTGTTGTGGGCTGCCTGGGGTGTGCTGCGGGGCCGTGCCTGCGGCGTGGTGGGGGTCGGGGCCGGGCGTGGTGCGGGGGGCTTGCCATTGGTGCTCGGGGGTGGGTCCGGGGTTGTGCGTCATAGGGTGCTCCGGTTTCTCAGTTTGTGGTGTTGGTGGTGAGGTCGTAGACGGTGGTGTTGCCGACGGTCTGGGACTGGAAGTTGTCGGCTACCCAGCTGGCGATCTCGCTGGAGGTGCCGTTGCGGCCGCCCATCATTCCGCCGCCGCCACTGCCGACGAAGTAGTGGATCTTGCCCTGGGCAACCAATTCCTTGAACTCGGCCAGCGACGGCGCCGGGTCGGTGCCGTTGAAGCCGCCGATCGCCATGATCGGCTCCCCGGACGCGATCTGCAGTGGCGCGGCGCCGTTCGCCGTGACCGCCGCGGCCGTCCAGGTGTAGCCCTTGGATCCGTTCTGCAGCAGCGTGATCAGCTCACTGGAAACTCCACTGATCCCGCCACCACCAAGGAACCCACCGACCCCACCGCCGGTGCCGCCGCGCCGGTTCGTCCCGGTCGCCCCATCACCCGTCGTCCCGTTCCCAGTAGTCCCGTTCCCGGTAGTCCCGTTCCCGGTAGTCGGCCCGCCCGTCGTGCCGGTGCCGTTCTGTCCAGGCGGCGTACCCATCCGCCCGCCGAAACCACCGCCACCGCCGGGACCGCCGCCCATCCCACCGGCACCCGAAGGTCCAGCGGACGGAAGGGCGCCGGCATGCGCCGCGCTGATCGTCGCAGCCGAGTACGCCGCCGGACCGGTCAGCGCGCTCACCGCGAGCAGCACGCCCGCGAACACCCCGGCCCGCCGAGCCGCCGTCCGATGCAGCTTCAACTCCGGCAGCAGCATCAGCGCACCAGCCGCGAGTACGCCGGTCAGCAGCACGACCCACCGCAGCCACGGATGCCAGGAAGGCGTCGCGTCCAGCAGCGAGAAGCTCCACCCGGCCGTCAGCAGAGCACCACCGGCTAAAGTTGCCCGAGGCAACCACTGCGACCGCCGCCGCCAGAGCACCGCCATCGCCGCACCGATCAGCGCACCGATCGCCGGCGCCAGCGCGATCATGTAGTAGCTGTGGATGATCCCCTGCATGTAGCTGAAGGTCAGCCCGGTGACGACCAGCCACCCACCCCAGAGGATGGCGAACGCGCGCGTCTTGTCCGTCCGCGGCGCCTTGCCCGCGGCAACAACCAGAACGATCGTCGCCAGCAGCGCGGCCGGCAGCAGCCAAGCGATCTGCGACCCGAACTCGCCAGTGAACAACCGCTGCAGACCGGTCGCACCACCCCAGCCCATGCCACCGCCGTTGCCGCCACCTCCGCCGCCGACCGATCCGGTCTCGTTGCCGCTCAGCCGCCCGAGCCCGTTGTAGCCGAGCGTCAGCTCGAGAATGCTGTTGTTCTGCGACCCACCGATGTACGGCCGAGCCGACGCCGGCATGAGCTCGACGATCGCGATCCACCAGCCGGCACTCACGATCAGTGAGACCACCGCGAGCACACTGTGCACGAGCCGCTTGCCCAGCTTGGGCTTCCCTGCGATCAGGTACGCCAGCCCGAACGCCGGCAGGACCAGGAACGCCTGCAGCATCTTCGTCAGGAACCCGAACCCGACCAGCGCCCCGGCCAGCATCATCCAGCGAGCGGCATGCGACGAGGAGTCGATCGCCCGCGTCACCGCCCACGCACCGGCCGCCAGCAGCAGGATCAGCAAAGCGTCCGGGTTGTTGAACCGGAACATCAGTACGGCGACCGGCGTCAGCGCGAGGATCGCACCGGCCAGCAGCCCGGCGTTGGCCGAGAACCACCGCCGCACCGACACGTACACGAATCCGACGCTCGCGACGCCCATCAGCGCCTCGGGGACCAGCATGCTCCAGGTGTTGAACCCGAAGATCCGCCCGGACAGGCCCATCACCCACAACGCCGCCGGTGTCTTGTCCACGGTGATGAAGCTGGACGCGTCGAACGACCCGAAGAACCAGGCCTTCCAGCTCGTCGATCCGGCCTGGACGGCGGCCGCGTAGTACTCGTTGGCGTAGCCGTTCTTGGACAGTCCCCACAGGTACGCGATGGCGGTCAGCACCAGCAGGCCGCCGTACAGGACCTTGTCCCGGCCGATCGTGTACTGGGTGGTGATCGCCCGTGGTCCGGCCCGGCGCGGGCTCGCCTCGACGGGATCGGTCAGGGTGGCCATATCAGTTGCTCCGGGTGTTCTCGAGAACCGTCGGCGGTTCGAAGGTGGGAAGGGTGGGCGCGTCGTCGTCGAAGACCCACGCCTGGAAGAGGCTGAACCGGACCACGGTCGCGGCCAGGTTCGCGATGGTGAGGATGGTGATCTCCACCGCTTGGTGCGGTACGGCGACCGCCGTGTGCAGCAGCCACAACGAGCAGGCGGTCAAGCTCCAGCCGATGCCGAAGGCCACGAGACCGCGGAGCTGATGCCGCCAGCGGTTCTCCACGCCCTGGACGCCGAAGGTGATCCGCCGATTCAGGGCCGTATTGCCGACAGCCGTGATCAGCAGAGACAGGAGGTTCGCCACTTGGGCCGGCATGCCCTGTCGCAACACGAGATAGAGCAGCGCGTACGCCGCTGTGCTGAGCACACCGATCGCGCAGAACCGCAGTACCCGCGCGGCCATCGCCGTCCGCGGGTCGAGGATCCGCGGCCGACCGTACTTCTGCCGGATCGGCTCCAGGTCGATGCGACTCAGCATCAGTCGGGCGATCCCCCGCAGATCCTCGCCCACTGTCTTCGCGATCGCGACCCGGGAGTCGAGGTCGTCGACCCAGTCGACCGGTACTTCGTGGATCCGCAGCCCGGCCTTCTCCGCCAGTACCAGCAGCTCGGTGTCGAAGAACCAGCTGGTGTCCTCGATCAGCGGCAGCAGCTCCCGCGCGACGTCGGAGCGGATCGCCTTGAACCCGCACTGGGCGTCGGAGAAGTGCGCGCTCAACGTTGCCCGTAGCAACAGGTTGTACGAGCGCGAGATGAACTCGCGCTTCGGCCGCCGGACCACCCGGGAGCCGTTCGACAACCGGGAGCCGATGGCAACATCACTGTGGCCGGCGAACAGCGGTGCGACCAATGGCAGCAGCGCGTTCAGGTTGGTGGACAGGTCGACGTCCATGTACGCCAGCACGTCGGCGGAGCTCTCGGACCAGACCTTCTTCAGTGCGCGGCCGCGCCCGGACTGCTCGAGCCGGACGATCCGGACTCCGGGCAGCTCGGCGGACAGCATCGTACCGATCTCATAGGTCGCGTCCGTACTTCCGTTGTCCGCGATGCAGACCTCGGCCGGAAACGGGAAGGCGGTGTCCAGGAACGCACGCAGCCGCCTGATGTTCGGACCGAGGTCGTTCTCCTCGTTCTTGACGGGCACGACGATCTCGACCCGAGGATGACCTGGAATCTGCATGCCACCGATGCTGTCCGGCGAACCTTAGGCAGCCCCTGCGCACGGCTGGCAGTTTGCTGGCAGTCAGCGAGTGCGGCGCAACCAGAGCAGACCGAGCACCGGCAGCACCACCGGCACGAATCCGTAGCCCTGCCCGAAGTGCGACCACACCGTGGCGTCCGGGAAGTCGTCGGGTACGGCGTAGCTGAACGCGCCGATCGCGAGCACGCCGACCAGCTCGATGACGATCGCCGCCGTCGCCACCCGCCGGGAGACCTTCGTTGCCTTGGCCAACGCGAAGGTCGCCGCGCAGTAGATGACCGCGGCCAGGGCCGACAGCAGGTAGGCGATCGGCGCCTCGGTGAACTTGGTCGCGATCTGGACGCCGGCCCGGGCGGTGGCGGCCAGCGCGAACACGCCGTACACCGCGATCAGGATCCGGCCCGGCCCATGCCTGGTCGCCTCGGGGTCGTGCCGGGTCTCGACGGGTTCGGTCATGTCAGGTGGTCCAGATCTCGTGCAGGCGCAGTTCGACGACCGGGATCACGAAGCAGGCGACCGCCAGCACGCCGGCTCCCCACCGGCTGCTCTCGGCCAGCGCCCACAGCGCGCCGACCGGCAGGATGAGCAGCGATCCGATCAGGTAGCCGATGAAGAACGGCCCCGAGACATCCCGGTCGGTGCCGGCCAAGTGCACGATGCCGATGACCAGCTGGGCCAGCAGTCCGACCTCGACCACCCCGAGCAGGCCCAGCAACGTCCAGTTGATCCGCTTGTCCCGCACGGCCAGCACGATGGCGAACACCATCGCGGCGAGCGAGAGCGCGACCAGCACCCAGGTGAGCGGTACGAACACGGACTAGAGGATGTCACCCGGCGTGTAGGCGGCGGCATCGGGGTAGCGCTTGGCGAGGTCGTCGATCCTGGCGACGACGGCGTTCACCTGGGCGACGGCCGCGCCGGTGAAGGACAGCGGCTCGCCGACGATGCCGACGATCTGCTCCTCGGTCAGGCCGAGGCGGCCGTCCGTGCCGAGGCGGTGGAACAGGTCGTTCCCGGCCAGGCCCTGGCGCAGGTCGAGCGCGGTGGCGACCGCATGCTCCTTGATCACCTCGTGCGCGGTCTCCCGGCCGACGCCGTTCTTGACCGCGGCCATCAGCACCTTGGTCGTGGTCAGGAACGGCAGGTACCGCTCCAGCTCGCGGCTGACCACGGCCGGATACACCCCGAACTCGTCCAGCACGGTCAGGAACGTCTCGAACAGCCCGTCCAGCGCGAAGAACGCGTCCGGCAGGGCAACCCGCCGTACGACGGAGCAGAAGACGTCACCCTCGTTCCACTGGTTGCCGGCCAGCTCGCCCGCCATCGAGGCGTACCCGCGCAGGATCACCGCGAGACCGTTGACCCGCTCGCACGACCGGGTGTTCATCTTGTGCGGCATCGCCGAGGACCCGACCTGGCCCTCCTTGAACCCCTCGGTGACGAGCTCGTGCCCGGCCATCAGCCGGATCGTGGTCGCCAGGCTCGACGGACCGGCCGCGAGCTGCACCAGCGCCGAGACGACCTCGTAGTCGAGGGACCGCGGGTACACCTGGCCGACGCTGGTCAGCGTCCGGCTGAACCCGAGGTGGCCGGCGATGTCGCTCTCCAGCTTGTCCAGCTTCGCCGGGTCCCCGCCGAACAGATCGAGCATGTCCTGCGACGTACCGACCGGGCCCTTGATGCCGCGCAGCGGGTACCGCTCGAGCAGCTCCTCGACCCGCGCGATCGCCACCAGCAGCTCGTCCGCCGCGGACGCGAACCGCTTGCCCAGCGTCGTCGCCTGCGCCGCCACGTTGTGCGACCGGCCTGTCAGCACCAGCGCTGCGTGGTCGGCCGCCTTCTGCCCGAGCCGTACGGCGGTCGCCACCGCGCGATCGCGGACGAGTTCGAGCCCGGCCCGGATCTGCAGCTGCTCGACGTTCTCGGTCAGGTCCCGGCTCGTCATGCCCTTGTGGATGTGCTCGTGCCCGGCGAGCGCGCTGAACTCCTCGATCCGCGCCTTCACGTCGTGCCGCGTGACCCGCTCGCGGGCCGCGATCGACTCCAGGTCGACCTGGTCGATCACCCGCTCGTAGTCCTCCACCACGCCGTCCGGCACCGCGACCCCGAGCTCCTTCTGAGCCTTCAGCACCGCCACCCAGAGCTTCCGCTCGAGCACGATCTTGTACTCCGGCGACCACAGCTGAGCCATCGACAGACTGGCGTAACGGGCAGCGAGAACATTGGGAATCCGGGGCTTGCTGGGCTTCGACACGCCTACATTCTCCCTGGTCATCCCTAGTCGCCGGCACCGCGGGTCCTGCGCGACTCCTCCGCGCAGCCGCTCACGCACCCAGCGTGGATCCGGGTTCACCCGGCCGTCGTCAGCGGGGCAGCCAGTTCCAGGGGACTGCGCGGCGGCAGGTTCGCGGGTCGGGGTGCGGGTTCGAGCTCATCCACCGGATCAGCCTCTTTCCGGTCGGGTCGAGGTAGCACCCGTCCTGGGTCGCGCGAACCTCGCCGTCGGTCCGCCCGCTGGTGTAGAGGAGCTTCCCGCTCGCGTCGTACGCCCGGACGACGTACGGGCGTGGAGTGCTGTCCGACCGCGGACCTCGCATCCGCACGAGCTTCACCGGCGCGTAGAAGAACCCGTTGCGGAGTACGGCGTCGACCGGACTCCCGCCGAACGGCGTGACCGTGACGCGCGCGACGGACTGCGTGTAGGCGCCGGCGCCGTACCCATCCGGCCGGACGACGTTGTACAGGGACGTGTCCGAACTGGCGAATGTCCCGTCGACCCTGGTGCCGGCCGCGTCGAACCCGCAGGCCATCAGGAGGCCCGATCCGGTGGCCACGACCCATCGCGTCGAATAGGCATCGCCTGGTGGATCCACGAACTTGAAGGCGTCGATCACCTTCAATGCGTACCGGTCGGGGAAGTTGTCGACGCACTTCTGTCCGAGCTCCGCCTGGTCAGCCGCACTCAGTGGCTCGACCTCCGGGCCTCGCACCGCAGGTTTGGGTGTCGACGCGTCCGTCCGGCCGGCCGGAGACTGCCCGGCGTCGTGCCGCAGCGCCGGTACGGCGAGGGCCAGGCCTGCGACCAGGACGACGGCGGCGGCCGCGGCCAGCGGGACGAGCAGCCGGCGCCGGTGCGGCGGGGTGCGGGACTCGCTCTCGAGGATGGCGATCAGTTCGTCGCGCTGGCGGGCGCGGGTCGACGGGCGGAGGTCGCCGTCCGGCAGAGTGTTCATGGCTGGGTCTCCACGACGGAAGGAAGATTGAGCTTGCGCAGGCGCTGGCGGGCGCGGGACAGCCGCGACTTCACGGTGCCGAGCGGTACGTCGAGCGCGACCGCGGCCGCGGCCTGGTCGAGTCCGGACCAGACACAGAGCTCGACGATCTCGCGCTCGTGCCGGGGCAGGTGCTTCAGCGACTCGCGGGCTTCGCGGATCCGGCGGTCGTCGTCGAGCCGCTCGGCGACCTCGTCCGCGTGGTCGTCGACCTCGCTGTGCAGGAGGTGCGCGGCGGTCAGCGCGCGGCGATAGCGCTGCTTGGTCCGCCACTCGTTGCGGACGGTGTAGTCGGCCGTCCGCAGCAACCACGGCAGCGCCGAGTCGCGGTCGAGGACGACGTCGGCCCGTCGTCGCCACGCGTGCAGGAAGACCACCGAGGTCAGATCCTCGGCTTCGCTCCAGGACGCGGTCCGCCGGTGCAGGAAGTTGTAGATCGCCCGGGCATGCCGGTCGTACAGCTGCGCGAACGCCTCGGCGTCACCGGCCGCGGCCCGCTCCCACAGGTCCCGGTCCGCGGTCGCCACCAACCCATCCTCAACCGCTTGCAGGCCAGTCACCCGGCCACACCGCCACGCATCCGATCTCCCTCCACGACGGCCCTTGCAATCGTGGAGTGTCGGCGTGCGCGGAAAGGTTCCCGGATCTAGACGGTGATCTCGCCCCGGGCGGCCTTGAGGGCGATGTCGGTGCGGTGCTGGGAGCCCTTGATCCGGATCTGGCCGACGGCGGCGTACGCGCGCTGCCGGGCCTCGTCGAGGTCCTTGCCGGTGGCGCTGACCGCCAGGACCCGGCCGCCCGCCGTCACGAGCTCGTCGCCGTCGAGCGCCGTACCCGCGTGGAAGACGTGGACCGTGTCGTCCTCGGCCTGGTCGATGCCGCTGATCACGTCACCGCTGCGCGGGCTGGCCGGGTACTTCTTCGCGGCCATCACGACCGCCACCGACGCGGCGTCCTTCCAGCAGAGTCCTCCGTGATCGGCCAGCTTGCCGGTCGCGGCGGCGTACAGCAGGGCGCCGAGCGGGTTCTTCAGCAACGGCAGCAGCGCCTGCGTCTCCGGGTCGCCGAACCGGCAGTTGAACTCGATCACGCGGACACCACGAGACGTCAGCGCGAGACCGGCGTACAGCAGGCCGCTGAACGGCGTACCGCGGTGGCGCAGCTCGTCGATCGTCGGCTGGAGCACCTTCTCGGTGATCTCGGCGACCAGGTCGTCCGGTGCCCAGGGCAATGGTGTGTACGCGCCCATGCCGCCGGTGTTCGGGCCTTCGTCGTTGTCGCCGAGGCGTTTGAAGTCCTGCGCGGGCTGCATCGGCAGCACCGTCGCACCGTCGGTGATCGCGAACAGCGACACCTCGGGGCCGTCGAGGAACTCCTCGATCAGCACCTGCTCGCAGCCGGCCGCGTGCGCCAGCGCCTCGTCCCGGTCGGAGGTGACCACGACCCCCTTGCCCGCGGCCAGGGCGTCGTCCTTGACCACGTACGGCGGCCCGAAGGCGTCGATCGCCTCCGCGGCCTGCTCCGGCGTCGTGCACACGTACGCCCGGCCGGTCGGCACGCTCGCCGCGGCCATCACGTCCTTGGCGAACGCCTTCGAGCCCTCGATCTGGGCGGCCGCCCGGGACGGCCCGAAGACCGCGATCCCGGCGTCGCGCAGCGGGTCGGCCAGCCCGGCCACCAGCGGCGCCTCGGGCCCGACCACGACCAGGTCGACCTCGAGCTCCTTCGCCAGCGCGACGACCGCATCGTGGTCGAAGATGTCCACCGAACGGCAAACGATCGTTTGCCCGTCGTACGCCGGATGCAACACGGCGATGCCAGGGTTGCCCGGGGCCGCGACGACCTGCTGGACCTCAGGGTCCTGGGCCAGCGCCCAGACCAGTGCATGTTCGCGGCCGCCGGAGCCGATCACCAAGACCTTCACGGGCCATCAGCCTAGCGTGCTCCGGCCTGGGCGGCCCCCGGCGGTGGTAAGACTGCGCATTGACTGGAGGTAAACGTTTGACTACAAGTACCGCACCGGCACCCGCCGGCAGCCGCCCCACCACCCCAGCGCCTGACTCCACCCGTCCTCGTCTCAACCCCGCGTCGCTGCTGTCCTGGCTGATGCTGCTGCCCTGCCTGGTCGTCTTCGCGCTGTTCATCGTCTGGCCGCTCGGCAAGTCCGTCTCACTGTCACTGCACGGCTCCGACCTGTTCGGCCGCCCGGACGCGTTCGTCGGGCTGCAGCACTACCGCGACATGCTCGGCTCGGCCGAGTTCCGGCACATCCTCTGGGTGACGTTCGCGTTCGTGCTGCTCACCGTGGTCCCGGGCGTCCTCGGCGCCCTGGCGATCGTGCTGCTGCTCGAGCAGCACATCAAGGGGATCCGGATCTTCCGGACCGCGTTCGCGCTGCCGTTCGCATTCTCGGTCGCCAGCGCGTCGGTCATCTTCGCCACCATCTACAACCCGGCGATCGGGCTCGCGAACGGACTGCTCGGGCGGTTCGGGGTGGACCGGATCGGCTGGCTGACCGACCCGTCCTGGGCGCTGATCAGCGTCTCGATCACCACGGTCTGGATGAGCATCGGCTACAACGTGCTGGTCCTGTCCGCGGGCATCGGCGCGATCCCGGCCGAGCTCAACGAGGCGGCGACGCTCGACGGCGCCGGCGGCTGGCGTGCGTCGCGGTACATCACCGTCCCGCTGCTCGGCCCGCAACTGTTCTTCCTGATCGTGATCTCGACCATTCAGTCGCTGCAGGGCTTCGGCCAGATCAAGATCCTCACGCCGGAAGGCGGACCGGAGCAGTCCACCAAGACGCTCGTCTACTCGATCTACCACACCGCCTTCGCGAACAACGCCAGCGACTTCGGCGCCGCGTCGGCCCAGGCGATCGTGCTGCTGGTGATCCTGCTGCTCTGTACGGCGATCCAGTTCGGCGTCCTCGAGAGGCGGGTGCATTACAAGTGAGGGCCGGACGTGCCGTCACGTACGTCGTCCTGATCGGGGCGGCGCTCCTGGTGATCTTCCCCGTGTACTACGTCATCGCCGGCTCGGTGATGTCTCCCGGCCAGATCTCGTCGTACCCACCGGACCTCTTCCCGCACGGGCTCTTCACCGGCAACTACAAGGGCGCCTCCTCGTCGGGGACGCCGATCGGGCAGCAGTACGTGAACTCGATCGTGCAGACGTCGGTCATCACCCTGTCCCAGCTGATCACCAGCGTGCTGGCGGCGTACGCGTTCGTCTTCATGCGGATGTGGGGGCGCACGGCGCTGTTCGGGCTGTTCCTGGCCACGCTGATGGTGCCGTGGGAGTCGATCGTGCTGCCGAACTACCTGACCATCACCGGCTGGTCGCTCGGCGGTGAACGGCTGACGGCGTCGTACGCGGGCACGATGATCGCGCTCGTACTGCCGTTCCTCGCGAACGCG
This sequence comes from Kribbella sp. NPDC048837, assembly GCF_055586945.1. Lineage (NCBI taxonomy): Bacteria > Bacillati > Actinomycetota > Actinomycetes > Propionibacteriales > Kribbellaceae > Kribbella > Kribbella sp. NPDC048837. The sequence goes on along the minus strand of NZ_JBVJHF010000007.1, from coordinate 242,982 downwards.
TTCGGGGTGTTCCTGCTGCGGCAGTCGTTCCTGCAGTTCCCGACCGAGCTGCGCGACGCGGCGACGATCGACGGCTGCGGGCACTGGCGGTTCCTGCGGCGGATCCTGCTGCCGCTGAACAAGCCGGCGCTGATGGCGGTCGGGCTGTACGTGTTCCTGTCCGCCTGGAACCAGTTCTTCTGGCCGTTGCTGATCGGCGACTCGGCGTCCCGCCGGACCCTGCAGATCGGCATCAGCCAGCTCAACGACGCGGAGGCCGCCGACCCGGGACTCATCCTGGCCGGCGTCACCCTGTCGATCCTGCCCACGCTGGCCATCGTGATCTTCGGCCAGCGCTTCATCGTCCGCGGGCTGACCGCGGGCGCGATTCGTTGATCCTTCGAGAGAGGTGACTGTGATGCGATCCGTCCGACAACGGCGTACGGCGGTCGGTGTGTCCCTGCTGGCGGTGCTCGCCCTGGTGGCGGCCGGCTGTGGCGGCAGTAGCAATGACTCAGGCTCGTCCGGTAGCGGGCAGGACGTGCCCGGCGCGGACGCGCTGGACAAGGCGACCGGGGTCACCAAGATCACCTTCTGGCACGGCATGAAGGGCGCCAACGGCGCGGCCGTCGACAAGCTGGTGAAGGCGTTCAACGCCGCGCACGCCGGCAAGATCGAGGTGACCGCGGTCTTCCAGGGCGACTACGACGACACGATCACGAAGTACAAGACCTCGGTGCAGCAAGGCAACACGCCTTCGGTCGTCCAGATCTACGACATCGGGTCGCGGTTCATGATCGACTCCCAGCAGACCGTGCCGGTGCAGAAGTTCGCCGACAAGGACGCCTACTCGCTGGACTCGATCGAGCCGAACATCGCCAACTACTACTCGATCGACGGCAAGCTGAACTCGATGCCGTTCAACACGTCGATGCCGTTGCTGTACATCAACAAGGAAGCCTTCGTGAAGGCCGGCCTCGACCCCGACAAGCCGCCGACCAACCTCGACGAGATCATGGCGGACGCGAAGAAGCTGACCGTCAAGCAGGGCGGGAAGACCGTCCAGTACGGCTTCAACGCGGCCATCTACGGCTGGTTCCTCGAGCAGCTCATCGCCCAGTCGGGTACGACGTACTGCGACAACGACAACGGCCGCAAGGACCTCGCCACGAAGGTCGACTTCGACGACGAGCAGGGCGTCAAGGTGGCCACCTGGTACCAGGAGATGGTCAAGCAGGGCCTGATGCCGAACACCGGCAAGAAGACCGACGACGCGCAGGCCGTGTTCAAGTCGGGGACGTCGGCGATGCACCTGGAGTCGACCGGCGCACTCCGCGGCTACCTGGACGCGGCGAAGGGCAAGTTCACCGTCCTCACGGCGCCGTTCCCGCACCTGACCGCGTCCGACTCCGGCGGTCCGATCATCGGTGGCGCGTCGCTGTGGATCGACGGCCCGGGCCACTCCGACGCCGAGAAGCGCGCGTCCTGGGAGTTCGTGAAGTTCGCGTCGTCGCCGGAGCAGCAGGCCGCCTGGCACACCGGCACCGGCTACTTCCCGATCAACTCCAAGGCCCTCGACGTCCCCGCGGACAAGGCCTGGGTGGCGCAGTACCCGCAGTTCACCACCGCGATCACCCAGCTGCACAACACCAAGCCCACCAACGCCTCCTCCGGCTGCATCCTCGGCGTCATGCCCCAGGCCCGCAAAGCTGCCGAAGACGGCATCGAGAAAGCAGTCCTCGGCACCGACCCCGCCCAAGCCATGAAGGCCGCCGCAGACTCCATCAAGCCCCAGATCGACCAATACAACAAGACAGTCAAGAAGTAAGCAGGGGTTTGGGTGGGGTGTTCTGCCCACAGGTCCGCACAGCTGAGCCGACCGCGTCCTCCCGGTGAGGTGGCGCGGACACGCGAAGCAGCTACGACCGCCCGGAGAACTCACTCTCTCCGGGCGGTCGCTGTCGATCAGGGCACCTTTCGTTCGTGTAGAGGTAGAGACGGAAGGAGACGTGTGATGACCGAGGTGCTGGTGGAAGGGCTTGTGATCGGGGAGTCGGCTCGGTGGCATGACGGGCGGCTGTGGTGTTCGAATTGGGGGACGCAGGAGGTGCTGGCGGTTGATGGGGATGGTCGGCGTGAGGTGATGGCTCGGGTGTCGACGACGTTGCCGTTCTCCATCGACTGGCTGCCGGACGGCCGCCTGCTGGTGACTTCCGGTCAGGAAGGGCTGCTCCTGCGCCAGGAACCCTCCGGCGAACTGGTGGTGCACGCGGACCTCTCGTCGTACGGCACTCTGAACGAGATCGTCGTCGACGGTCGTGGCAACGTCTACGTGAACGGCGGCTGCGACTTCCACCCCGGCGAAGGCGAACGTCCCGGCTTCATCCTGCTGATCGATCCCGATGGTTCGGTACGACGGGTGGCCGACGAACTCGCCTTCCCCAATGGCATGGTGATCGCGCCCGACAACAAGACGCTGGTCATCGCGGAGTCGTTCGCCGCGGTGCTCACGGCGTACGACATCTCCTCTGACGGCTCGCTGTCCAACCGTCGGATTTGGGCGCCGCACCCCGGCGACGGGATGGTGATGGACGCCGACGGTGCGATCTGGACGCCCGGCTGGGCGGACGACGGACCCGCGTGCCTCCGCATCGCCGAAGGCGGCGAGATCCTCGAAACCGTGCCCCTGGAACACGCCGGCTTCGCCTGCACGCTCGGCGGCCCCGACGGCCGCACCCTCTACATCCTCACCGCCGACTGGCACCTGCAAGAGTCCTTCGAATCCAACCTCGACCGCCTCCTGAACACCCCCACCGGCCGCATCCTCACCCACCCCGCCCCAACCTCCCCCACAGGCTGGCCCGCCACGCGCTGAACACCCGACCGGCCGAGCACCCCGGCCCCCGCCCGCCGGCCCGATGCTCGACCTCGGCCGACGCCTACCCGACCTACATCTCGGCAGCCGAAGCAGCCGGCCAGTCAGCCCGGTCACCAACACGGTCAGCGCCTACCCGGCCCGCATCCCCGCAGCCGAAGCAGACGAGCCGGCCCGACCGGTGATCGACCTCGGCCTGCGCTTGCTTGGTTTGCGGCTCGGCGGTTGGTGCGGGTGAGCTGGCGACTAGGTGTCCTCGCGGTGGCGGGGAGGTGGTTGGCGTTGGCGGTGGGCGCGGACGGTGGCGACTGTCAACGTGAGGAAGGCGACGGTCAGGCCGATCGTGGCGCCGGTGCCGGGTGCAGCGTAGAGGTGGCCGATCAGTGCGCCTAGCGCCGCGCAGGTGATGACGGCGGCGCCTCCGAGGGAGGCGGCGTCGCCGCCTTCGTTCAGGTCGCGGAGGCGCTGGGCCAGCGGCTTGCGGCGGCTGGAGAGCAGCAGGAGTTGAGCGCTGATGATTGCTGCTAGCAACAACAGCAGGACGTAGGCCGCGGTGCTCATGGATCAGTAGTGCCAGTAGTTGTGGCCGTCGGCGTTCCAAGGGACGGGGACTGTGGTGCGGTTGGTGAACGACATGCCTAGGCCGCGGGCGATCTCGACGGTGCGGGAGAGCTGGAGGGCGTAGGGGTGCTGGTTGTCGTCCCACCATTGTTCGAACTGGGTGATGCAGGTCTGGTTGGAGTAGTACGGGTTCGAGCAGGGGTGGGGTGGGAGCCACTTCTGCAGGTGGCGGAAGGTGACCGTGGTGGAGCCGTTCGAGGGCTTGATGGTGCCGGAGGCGTCCAGGCAGTAGCCGGCGGCGGGGATGGTCCACTTCACGTAGTGCTGGCGGCCGTTGGCTGACGGGATGTCGGTCAAGTTGTTGCAGTTGGCGTCGCCGATCTTCTCGGATGTGACCCGTTGGATCTGGGTCAGCGGCCGGCCCGCGCCATCGGTGTAGCCGTCGAGCAGGACCCATTCGCCGTCGTGGATGAAGTGCTCGGCCGACTTCGGCGGCCACGTCTTCGGGTCACCCCACGAGATGTCGGACTCGGTCGCGCTCAACGGTATCCACGCCCACTGCCCCGCCGCGGTCTCGCCGGCGAAGTACTGCCCGGCCGATCGCTCGAACATCAGCGAGTACTGCCCATAGTTCTCGACAGGCGCGCTGGCGTCCGCCGTCCGCGGAGCCACGACCGCTGCCGTAACGGCCGCGGCGGCGAACACAACGGCGAGTCTCTTCAGCACAGAGGGTGACGATACCTGGAGAGGGGCCAGGTCAGCGGTCGAGCACCTCCCGGAGTTTGGCGGCGAACTCCGCCGGCTTGCCGGGCTGACCGTACTCGTTGCCGAGGAAGCCACCGTGGTTACTCGGGAAGACGACCGGCTCGAGATCGAGCCGGGCGGCCGCCGCCTTGCCGCCACGACCAGCCAACTGGTTCCCCGACTCCTCGCCGACCGCGATGACGATCCGGTCCTTCGCCTTGCCGAGAGCGTCGAAGTCCGGCTGGTACGACGTACAGCCGCGAAGGTTCTGCCCGAGCAGGGCGTCGTCGCGCGAACCGTCGTCCTCGGTCGGCAGCCCGAACATGGCCGGGTCGGGGGCCGGCTGCTCGGTGTAGTCCGCCGGGATCTCGCCGTCGTACCCGACGATCGCGATGAACTTGGCCATCCCGGCACCCATGCCGTCGCGCTGGTAGGTGTCGTAGATGTCCGCGACCGCGACCAGCGCGGCCTCGCTGTCCGGCACGACCGCGGCCAACGGCGGCTCGTGCGCGACCAGGGTGTTGATCAGATCGGGCCGCTGCGCGGTCATGGCCAGCGCGTTCACCGCGCCGCCGCTGGTGGCGAACAGGTCGACCGGGCCGGCGTCGAGCGTCTCGATCAGCGCGACCAGGTCGGCGGCGTGGTCGTCCGGCGACAACTCGGTCAGCTCGCCGCTGCGGACGCTCCGCTCCACGCCGCGCGGGTCGTAGGTGACGACGGTCCGATCGGTGAAGTGTGAGGCCAGGGTCGGGAAGCCGCTCGCACCCATCGGTGAGCCGAACATCAGCAGCACCGGCCGCTGCGCGAGATCGCCGCGGACGTCGTACGCCAGCGTGGCTCCGGGAACGTCGATCGTGTGGGTGACAGCCTCGGCCATGACAGCTCCTCTGGTCCGGCCCATCCCCCTAGGCTGGGCTCGTGTCGGTGAGCCTAGACCGGCTCCGGGCGCACGGAACAGGTTCTCATCCGGCATTTCCCCGGAACTCTCAGTGCACCACCTTGCGACCCCGGAGCGACGATCTGCTTAGCTGGGGGAATGACTGAGAAGCCAGAGATCGACTTTCCGGAGGGCCCGCCGCCGGCGGATCTGGAGATCACCGACATCACCGTGGGTGACGGCGACGAGGCCAAGGCCGGGTCGCGGGTGAACGTGCACTATGTGGGCGTGGCCCACTCGACCGGCGAGGAGTTCGACGCGTCGTACAACCGGGGCGCGCCGCTGGCCTTCCAGCTCGGCGTCGGCCAGGTCATCCAGGGCTGGGACACCGGCGTGCAGGGGATGAAGGTCGGCGGCCGGCGCCAGCTGGTCATCCCGCCGCACCTCGGGTACGGCGACCGCGGGGCCGGCAGCGCGATCAAGCCCGGCGAGACCCTCATCTTCGTGGTGGACCTGATCAGCGTCAGTTGAAGTCACCGCTGTCCCTGGACCCCCGCGATCCGCCACAATGGCGGACATCGCGGGGGTCCTTCGCGTAGTTGTACTCATCCGCCTCGCCCAGCGGCCGTCTTGACCGGGAGGCATGACGACGATGGTTGCGACGACGGTCCCGGCCACCCGGACGAACCTCATCAGGTACGCCGCCTGCGCCGCCAAGGCGCTGCTCCTCGCTTTGTTGCTCGCGGCACTGATCTGGCCGGACCTGAGCGGGATCAAGGGCAAGGCGTCGACCGCCCGCCTGATCGTCTACCCGATCGGCGCGATGGTCCTGCCGCTGTGGTGGTGGGCCTACGGGCGGACGCGGAGCAAGCTGCACGACAGCTTCCCCTGGACCGCCGACCTGCTGATGACCCTGCCCTGGCTGATCGACCTGATCGGCAACCGGCTCAACCTGTTCGACACCATCGACTGGTGGGACGACGCCATGCACTTCCTGCTCTGGGGCTTCCTCACCGCCGGCGTCCTGCTCGCTTTCACCCCACGCAACCTCTCCCGCGGCGTGACCGCCTTCGTCGCCCTCGGCTTCGGCGCCACCGCGGCGGTCATCTGGGAGCTCGGCGAGTACGTCGCCTTCGTCCGCAACTCCCCCGAGCTCGAATCGGCGTACACCGACACGCTCGGCGACCTGGCCCTCGGCACCCTGGGCGCCCTCCTGGCCGGCCTGATCCTGTATCAACTCGGCGGGCTGTCGACCGGCCGGTCGAGGACATCCAAGAGCTGAGCGACGACAGCGTCAGGTGCATGAGTCCAGTCGGTGGAGAGAACGTGGTGCACACGCCAACCAGTTGCCGTCAGGGCTCTCGGATGCGTGGTGAGACGCTCCAGCAGCGTGTCCGCGCCGACTCGCTCCGGCGTGTCCACCAGCACCGCGAGGCGATGCCCGTCGTCTCCGGGCAGCTTCAACGCCAGATCGCACCGGAACACGGACTCTCCGACCGAGGTGTCCACGTCCACGCCACGGGCCTCCAACGCCGTACGAAGTTGCTCGACGACGGAAGTGGTTGCGGCCGATCGCGTGCTCCGGCCCACCGGGTAGGCGACGAGAGCTGACTTGGCGGTGGCGGAGTCTCCACGAGACACGGCCGTGGCGTAGCCCAGGAAGCGGCGAAGGGTGTTGGCGCCGTCGTTGTAGGTGTTGGTGATCGCCTCGGGTTCGATGCTGCTGACAACGACCATGTGGTGGCGGGCGCGGCTGAAGATGACGTTCAGGCGCTTCTCGCCACCGGAGGTGTTGATCGGGCCGAAGTTCATCAGCATCCGTCCGTCCGGGCCGGCGGCGTAGCAGACGCTCATCAGCACGATGTCGCGCTCGTCGCCCTGCACGTTCTCCAGGTTCTTCACGAACAGCCCGACGTCCTGCTCGCCGTGCGTCCGCACCTGCTCGGCGTCGTACCGTGCGCCGAACTCCGGATCCGCGTCGGCCAGGTCGTCGAGCGCCCGCTCGATCTCGGCCTGCTGCGCCTCGGAGAACGCGACGATGCCCAGGCTCTTCCCGGTCTCGCGGGTCAGCAGCTCCCGGACCAGCTCGGCGATCCACCGCGCCTCGGCCGGGTTGGTCCGCCGGACGTAGACGCCGTCGACGAGCCGGACGGCCGTGATGCTGCCGGTCAGCACGCTGTCGCAGACCTCGGACACCGCCGGGGAGTCGGACCGCAGGGTCCAGGGCGGCGCGGCCTGGGCCGGCAGCCGGTCCGGGACGGTCGCGAGCCGGCCCTGATAGAACGCCGCGTTGCTGAACGAGATCAGCGCCTCCGAACGGCTCCGGTAGTGCCAGGTGAGCATCGTCGCCGCGAGCCGCAGCGCACTGATCGAGAGGAAGCTGTCCTCGGTGAGCGCGATCCCGACCTGCTCGGCCGCATCGTCCTCGAACCCGCTGTCCTCCGTGCGAACCCGGAAGTACGTCGTCGGCGGCAGCTGCATCTGGTCCCCGACGACGATCACCTGAGGCGCGCGGTGCAGCGCCGGGATCGCTTCCTCGACAGGGATCTGGCTCGCCTCGTCGTACACCACCACGTCGAACGCGCTGGTCAGCGGCAACGTGTCCGACACCGACGAAGGACTCATCAGCCACACCGGCCGCAGCAGCGACGCCACCACGCCGGGCGCACCGGAGGCGAGGTCCCGGATCGACCGGTACCGCATCACTTTGCCGAACTCGTGCTCCAGCTCACGCCGCCCCGAGGCGAATGTCTTCTTCCGCTCCCGCTCCTCCGGCGACATCCCGGTCACACTCAGCTCCGAGTGCGCCAGCTCGGTCAGGAACCGCCGCCGCACCTGCGCGACGACCACCTCGGCGTTCAACGCGGTCAGCTCGTCGTAGACCACGCTCAGCTCGCCGACGATCGAGTCCACCCGCGCCGAGGTGAGCTGCAGCGGCGCGGCTGCCCGGGCGCGCTCCCACTCCACCGCACACACCGCGTACTCGAGCTGGTCAGGCGACGCGTACTGCCGTCGTACCGCGGTCCGCACCGACTCCGGCGCGTCCTCCAGCTCCCGCAAGGCCGGACCAACAGCTCGTACGACGGAATCGGCCTCGACCAGCTGATACGCCAGCCCACGCACACCGTCGACCGTCAGCGTCTCGTACTCCGCGGCAAGCAGCCGCCTCGCCGGCTCCTCCGCGTCGTCGAGCACATCCGCGACGCGGGCCAGCTGTTCCGGAACACCGTCCTGCAAGACGAGACGCCACTCAGCACTCTTCCGCAGCGAGGCCAACTGACCGATGAGAACCACCGGGTCGTCGACACCCCAGTCGCGCCGGGTCTGCTCGGCATGCTCGGCCACGGCAGCCGACGCGGACTGCGCGGTCACCAGGTCGGTGAGGATCTCGACCACGGACGGCCGGACGGCGCGCGTCGTACCGTCGAAGCGGCTCCGGACGAGGCCCCGGACCCGGCGCCAGTCCCCACTGAAGAAGGAGAACAGGCCGCCCTCCTTGCTCTGGGCAACCTTCAGAGCGGTCCTCGCGTCAGCCGGCGTCAGCGGCTCCCGCCACCCGGCCGCGGTCTCCCACGCGCTCCGATCGGCGGCTACCAGCCACTCCCGCCGGGCGCCCGCGGCCGACAGGTCGTGCGCCGCCTGAGACCGCGGATCGATCGCATCCACCCGGTCCCGCGCGGCCAGCGGCGCAACCTTGCGCCCGAGCTCCGCGAGCACTCGCACCTGTTGCACGGTCCACCCGTCGTCCGGTGCCGTCGCGTCGACGTCGGCCAGAGCCGAGGCCACTCCCGCCCACGCGACCCGGACCTCACGCGCGCTCTCGGACACATCGGCATCGCCCCACCGCTCCGACGCGACGAACGCCAGCGGACTGCGCGCGAGCACGCCGTCGCTGGCCGGGTCGGCGGCCGCCAGCTCCCGGGCAACCGCTCGTACGGCGGAGCGCGCGGACCACCACTCACCAGCTGTGGGGATCAGGTCGTCCGCCACGTAGTGGTGGTCGCGGAGCTCGGCCAGCCGGTTCACAACGTCCCGCAGCCGCGGCTCGCCGGCAGTCAGTCGCTCCTCGAACTCACCGACCGTGGAGAGCAGCCGGTCCACCCGGGCGACCAACTCGTCACGCCGTACGGTCAGCTCGTCGAGGTCGTCCTCGGCCGCCATCCAGGCCTCGTACGTGTCCCGGAGCCCGTGGACGAAGGCCTTCTTGTCGGCCTGTGAGTCGTGGATCAGCGCGCACAGCCCGTCCAGCTTGCGGCTCGCGAGGCGCGCGTGCACGACATCCAGCGCGGCTCGCTTCTGGCAGACGAACAGGACGCGCCGGCCGCGGGCGACGAAGTCCGCGATCATGTTGGTGATCGTCTGCGACTTACCTGTCCCGGGCGGGCCCTGGATGACGAAGCTCTCACCCCGTCGCGCCCGCGCGATCGCCGCCACCTGCGACCCATCGGCCGGCACGACCAGATGCCGGTCGGCGATCGGCAGCTCCGGCGGCGCGCTGCTGATCGGCCGTGGGCGGTCGGAGAACAGTTGGTCGAACGACGCGCAGGACGCACCCGTCGTGAGCAGCTCGTCGTAGTCGCGGACCAGGCCGAGCGTGCGGTAGTTGAAGTTCGCCAACGAGACCGCGCAGAGGTCGACGTCCCACGAGTACGGGCCGCCCTCGGTGTCGAGTGAGTACGTGTCGGTCTCGATCGCGCCCGTCCGCCGCGGCTCCGCGCCGAGCGCGACGCCGAGGGGCAGCTCCTGCCGGGCGAGCTGGGTCCGGAAGATCTGCACACCGAGCGGCTGGTAGTCGGTCCGGCGATAGGAGTACGCGTAGTGCTTGCCGCCGAACTCGTAGGCGATATTGCCGTGCTTGCGTCGCTGGTAGCTCCGCAGGCGGACCATCGCGCGCTGCCGGACCAGGTCGATCCGGGGCTTCTCCCGCAGGTGCAGTCGCAGGCCCGGCTCGGTGGCCTGGATCTCCTTCGCCAGCCGCTCGTGCAGCGCCGGGATCGCACCCGGCTCGGACAGGTCCACAGTCTCCGGCAGCGTGATCCCGTAGAGCTGGCGCAGGTGATGACGCAGAGTCGGGTTGACCTCCGCGATCGGGTCGGTGACCCGCAGCGTGTACGAGTCCCGTACGCCGCGCTTCTTGGCGAGCTCCACCTTCGCCAGCACCAGCGGCGAGGCGAGCCGGGTGTCCCGGTCGTTCTTCAGGTCGTGCCAGCGCAGGAACGCCGGAACCAGCCGGAGTTGGTCCTGTCCGTACTCCGCCCGGTCCCGCCGGGCCGTCGCGATCAGCTTGTCCAGCGTGTTCGCGGCGTACGGCGCTTCGTCGTACCGGACCCACTTGCCCAAGGGCTGCGGCTTGCCGAGGAGCTCGGCGGCGAGGTCGTCGCGCCAGGTGAACAACTGCTCCGCGCGGATCGTCCGGACGTCGAGCATCAACGGCACCGACACCTCGGTGACGTTCAGCGTCTGCGCGGTCGGCCGGAAGTTGATCAGCCGGTTCCGCCGGGACAGGTCGAACAGCCGGTCCCGCAGCGCCCCGAGCACCGCCGTACGCCGGTCGGCCGCGCCGCGGGTGATCGCGTCGACGTCGAAGTCGAGCGGCTGGTCGCGGTAGTTCTCGAGCTGTTCGATCAGTGAGTGCAGGTCCTGGGCGCGGTGGTGCCGGTCCGGCTCCGCCATCTGGGCGGCGACCGAGACGATCACCGGGTGCAGGTCGGGATCGAGCCGGTACAAGTTGCCGCGCGCCTCGATCAGGGTCGCGACGTCGGAGGTCCGGGACAGGTCGAGCCCGCAGCCGAGGGCGAGCAGCAACTGTCCGAGGCTGAAGATGTCGGTGAGCGGGTCGTGGTGGCCGACCACGTGCTCCCAGCTCTGCCAGCCGGGCACGTGGACCGGCGCGGTGATCTCCTCGGGGACCGGCTCGGTGACCACCGTCGTCGCCTGGCCGCCGCTCGCACCGAGATCGAGCTCGGCCTGCCGATGCGCGACTACCTCCACCGCAGTCGGCCGCGAGCCCTGCCGGGCCTCGATCTCGCGCCGCACGATCGTCGGCCGGACGGCGTCCTCGGGCGCGAACCCCAATCGGTGCTGCTCGTCGACGGTGATCCGGTCGAGGCCACGCAACGGCGCGACCAGGCCCCGCTCGTGCACCTCGGCGGTCGCGCGGAACAGCGGCAGCACGGCCGCCAGCAGAGCGTCGTTGCCGAGCCCGCCCTGCGAGACGGCGAGTGCGACCAGGTCGTCGGCGCTCATCCGACCATCTCCTCCGCGGCTCGCACAAGGCTCGCCCGGTGCTTGTCGCTCCACCCGAGCTCGTCGTCGGCGATGTCGTCGTACCCGGTCAGGCCGGAGCGGCGGGCGATCGCGAGCGAGGCGACCAGGCCGTCGTCGCCGGCGTCCGGATCCGTGGTGGCGAGATCTAGCAGCAGGTAGCAGAGGTAACGTTTAGTTGCCTCTGTCAACGGTCTCGGTCGCGGCATCGGTGCGCCGTCGACCGGCCGGACCGCCAGCGGCTCGTCGAACCGCAGCACCGCGCCACCCGGTACGCCGAGCGGGCCGGGCGGATCCGCGAAACCTGCCGCCGCGGTGGCGATCGCGTCCGTCCGCAGGCCGGCGGAATGGGCGATCGACGCGGCGAAGTCGCTGCTCAACTCCCGGAGCAGACTTGCGTCGAGCAGATCCGGCGCGTCCACGTCGAGCGGTCCGGTGACGAGCGCCTCGACGTCATCGCCGGCGAGCCAGGACTTCAACGCCCAGGCCCGGCCGACGCCCTCCGGATGCGTCGTCCCGCGGCTGCCGGCGCTGAGATCGAGCCCTTCGGCCTGCCGGAGATACGCCTCGGGATCGGCGCTGCTCAACCCCGTCTGCAGTTTCAGCAGCGCGCGAACCGCCGTCGAGAGGTCGCCGCACGCGGTCAGCGCGCCCCGGTCGGCGAACAGCTCGGTCGCGAGAGACCAGCGGCGATGGGTCTCCAGGTACTGCGGCGGGGTCCGCGCGTCGGCGGCCGCGGCGTCGAGCAACCGGTCGACAGCGAGATACCCGCCGTCCTCGTCCAGCCACAGCAGCCGGTGTGCGAGCTCATGCCCGATGACGGCAGTCAGCTCGTCCTCGTCCAGCCGGTCGAGCAACGCTCCCTGGAAGAGGATGACCGCCTTGCCGGCCTGATGGATGTACGCCGCGTTCGGCTCGCCGCTCACCTGGAAGTAGTCGATGTCCGCGTCGAGCTCCAGCGCCTCGGCGGCCCGCTGCCCCGAGCGGAACACCACCGGGTGCGCGCCCGCCTCCAACCGGTACGCGTGCCGCAACAGTGTGTCGCCGACTTCGTCGACCGGTCCGCCCAGGAGCGCGGTCCACGCACGCTCGTCCAGGCGGCGCACAACCGCGAGGACAGCCCGGTGATACCCCAAGACGGACAACATGGCCGCCACGATAACCACCCCGACCGACGAAATCCGAGGCCCGAAGCCCCGCCGGATCGGTCAGCGGTCGGTCGGCCGGCAGACTCCGTTGGCCGCGGCGGACGCGGCCAGCGCCTGGACCGCGGGGTTCGCAGCCCCTGGGGACCCGCCCAGGCCGGCCCCTGCGGGGGTGCCCGAGCCGGCGTCGGAAGGGGTGCCCGAGGCGGCGTCGGAAGGGGTGCCCGAGGCAGCGTCGGAAGGGGTGCCTGAGCCGGCGTCGGACGGGGCATCCGGCGAGTCGGCCGCGGTGTCGGTGCGGGCCGTGTGGCGGCCGATCGGGACGACCATCGGCGTACCGGCGACCGGGTCGGGGACGACCTTCACGGCCAGCCCGAAGATGTCGTGCACGACCGGCTCGGTGATCACCTCCCGAGGGTTGCCCTCAGCAACGATCGCGCCGTCCTTCATCGCGATCAGGTGGTCGCCGAACCGGCAGGCCTGGTTGAGGTCGTGCAGCACCAGCACGATCGTCCGCTCGTCGGACTTGTTCAGGTCGACGAGCAGGTCGAGGACCTCGAACTGGTGCGTGAGGTCCAGGAACGTCGTCGGCTCGTCGAGCAGCAGGATGTCCGTCTCCTGCGCGAGCGCCATCGCGATCCACACCCGCTGCCGCTGACCACCGGACAACTCGTCGATCGGCCGGTCGGCGAGCTCCAGCACATTGGTGGAGGCCATTGCCGCCGCGACGGCCTCGTCGTCGGTCTTGGTCCACTGCCGGATCCAGCGGGTTCGCGGATACCGCCCCCGCCCGACCAGGTCCGCGACCGTGATCCCTTCCGGCGCGGTCGGGGACTGCGGCAGCAACCCGAGCTTCGTCGCGACCTCCCTGGTCGGGATCGACTGGATGCTCTTGCCGTCCAGCAGCACCGTCCCGCGCGAGGGCTTGAGCAGCCGGGCGAGCGTCTTCAGCAGGGTCGACTTGCCGCACGCGTTGGCGCCGACGATGACGGTGATCTTCCCGGTCGGGATCCGCACCGACAGGTCGTGGATGATCTCCCGCTGGTCATAGCCGACCGCGAGACCGTCGGCAGCCAAGCTGTGTTCCACAGGGTTCTCCATCTTTCAGCCACCACTCCCCACCCGGTTGGCCCGGGCCAGCAGGAACATCAGGTACGGCGCACCCACGACGCCGGTCACCACGCCGACCGGCAACTGCGTCTCGCCGAACGCGTGCTGCGCGATCAGGTCCGACAACGCCACCACCAGCGCGCCGAGCAGCGCGGACGCGATCATCGCCGGCCCCGGCGACCTGGTCAGCCGGCGCGCGATCGGCGCCGCGACGAACGCGACGAACCCGATCGGCCCGGCCGCCGCGGTCGCCACCGCGGCCAGTAGGACGGCAATCACGATCAGCCCCAGCCGCGAGCTCTCCACCCGCAACCCCAGCCCGTACGCCGTCTCGTCGCCGAGTTGGAGAATGCGCAGCCGGTGCACGAGGAACATCGTCAGCGGCGCCAGCACCACCAGCGTGATCGTGAGCGACCGAACGTTCGACCAGTCCCGCCCGTTCAGGCTGCCGGTCAGCCAGATCAGCGCCTGCTGCGCGATCTCGACCCGTGCCTTGGTCAACAGGTACGACGTGATGCTGGTGGCGATCGCGCCGATGCCGATGCCGATCAGGATCAGCCGGTAGCTCGACACCCCGTGCCGCCAGGCCAGCACGTACATGATGAACGCGGTCAGCACGGCACCGACGATCGCGAACCCCGATACCCAGACCCCGGTCATCCCCAGCGTGACGATGGCGAACACGGCGAACGCGCTGGCGCCGTACGTGACACCGATGATGTCCGGGCTGGCCAGCGGGTTGCGGGCGATGCTCTGGAAGATCGCGCCGGACATGCCGAGGGCGGCGCCGACCAGCAGGCCGGTGAGTGCCCTCGGCAACCGAAGCTGGTTGACGATGAACTCGGTCGCCCTGTCGCCGCCGCCGAACAACGTCTTCACCACGTCGATGACCGGGATCTTGAAGTCGCCGAGCGACAAAGAGACGCAGAAGGTCACGAACACGATGACCGCGAGTACGACGATCACCAGCAGCGACCGTGCCTGCCGAGCCGCCCGGGCCCGGGTGATGACCTGAACCGCCTCGGCCGTCGTCATAGGTCGGCCAGCTTCCGTCGCCGTACCAGGGCGATGAAGAACGGCGCGCCGATGACCGCGGTGACGATGCCGACCTGCAGCTCACCGGGCTGCGCGACGATCCGGCCGAGGACATCGGAGCCGAGCAGCAGGATCGGCGCCAGCACCATCGAGTACGCCAGGATCCACCGGTAGTCCGGCCCGGTGATCAACCGCGCCACGTGCGGGATCGTCAACCCGACGAACGCGATCGGTCCCGCCGCTGCCGTGGCCGCTCCACAGAGCAGTACGACGACCACCGCGACGAACAACCGGGCCAGTCCGACCCGCTGGCCGAGTGATTTGGCCACGTCGTCACCGAGCGACAGCGCGTTCAGCACCCGCCCGGACACCAGCGCCAGCACGATCCCGATCAGGATGAACGGCGCGACTTGCGTGGCGATGTCCGAACCACGGCCGGCCAACGAGCCGACCGACCAGAACCGGAACTGGTCGAAGGTGTCCACGTCACCGATCAGCACGGCGGTTGTGAGCGACCCGAGCATCGCCGTCATCGCCGCCCCGGCGAGCGCCAGCTTGACCGGCGTCACGCCCTCCCGGCCGAGCGACCCGAGCATGTAGACCGCGACCGATGCGACCGCCGCCCCCGCGAACGCGAGCCAGACGTACGCCGTCAGCGTCGACAACCCGAACCAGTAGATGCCGCCGACAACGAACAGCGCGGCGCCACCGTTGACCCCGAGGATGCCGGGATCGGCCAGCGGGTTCCGGGTGACGCCCTGCATCAGCGCGCCCGACAGGCCCAGCGCGGCGCCGACCAAGAGGCCGATCACCGTCCGTGGCACCCGCAGTGAGTGGATGATCACGTGGTCGGTGTTCGCCTCGTCGTAGTGGCGCAGGGCATCGATCACCGTCGGGAGCGGGATCTGCTTCGACCCGACCGCGATGCTGAGCAACGTCACCAGCACCAGCACGGCGATACAGCCGATCAGGCCGAGGACGAGCGTCGCCCGCCGGGTACGCCGGGGGCGCGACGGGACGGTGACCTCGGGGTCGGCTGCGACCACAGCAGTGGGCGGGGGCATTGGACTTTGGGATCCTCTTAGGTAAGGCTAACCTCTAGACGCTTCAGAATAACTCGGCCGTCCTCGGGTCCGCACCCGGCGTCTTCCCTGCGTAGTTTATGGAGAAACCAGCATGACGACTGTGCTCGAACGGCCGATCGTGTTCGACTCGCTCCTCGCCACCGTGGCGGCCGTTGACGACCTGAGCCCGCACCTGCGCCGCGTGACGTTCGTCGCACCGCGGATCGCCGAGGCGGTCACGGCCGGCCCGGACCAGCGGATCAAGGTGCTGCTCGCGCCGCCCAACGGCAGCGAGATCACGCTGCCGTCCGGCCCCGAGTGGTACCCGGAGTGGTGTGCGCAGCCGGTCGAGGAGCGTTTCATCATGCGGACCTACACCGTCCGCGCGCTGCGCCCCGAGGTCGCCGAGCTCGACGTCGAGTTCGTCCTGCACGGGGTGAACGGCCCGGCCTCGGCCTGGGTCAGCGAGGCGCAGCTGGGCGACCAGGTCGGCCTGCTGCTGCCGTTCGCGGTCGACACCACCAGTACGAAGGGCCTGCTCCACTCCGGCGTCGACTACGTGCCGCCGGCCACCAGCGTGCGCCGGGTCCTGGTCGCCGACGAGACCGCGCTGCCGGCGCTCGCCGGGATCCTCGAGCAGCTCCCGGCCGCCGTCCACGCGACGGTCTTCGTCGAGGTCCCGGACGCCGGCGACATCCGGCCGCTGCCGACCCCCGGCTCCGCCGACGTCACCTGGATCACTCCGACCGGCGGCATCTCGTTGCTCGAGGCCCTCAAGTCCGCGGACCTGCCGTACGACACCGACTACGCCTGGGTGGCCGGCGAGTCGTCGATGATCAAGTCGGTACGTCGCCACCTGGTCAACGCGGTCGGGATGCCCAAGGCCGCGATCTCCTTCCAGGGCTACTGGAAGCGCGGCGAAGCCCAGGTCTGAAGTAGTGCTCCGGGAGAGCTGAAGGGCAGAGTTCCAGCCCTCCCGGAAGCCTTGTTATGACCGGAAGCCTTGTTATGAAGGGTTCTCGGCGTGGGTCAGCGTCTCCCAGGCCACGAACAGGTTGTTGGATCCGGCCGGACGGCGGGACTCCGTGAGCGCCTGGGTGTTGGACATCGCGATACCGAGGCGCGTGTGCAGCGCGTTGAAGCCGACCTCGGTGATCGGGCCGAGGCCCCGGTTGACGGTGCCGTTGCACAGCCAGGACGGCACCGGCTCGAGGTTGCGCTCCCAGCGGGACTGGAACCCGAGCGCCTGCCGCAGCCGCTCACCGAACTCCGGGTAGAGGTCGATGCCCTGGATCCGCGAGGTCTCCAGCACGTGTGAGATCGACGAGATCCCGTAGCCGGTGTGGGTGAAGTCGCGACAGGTCTCCTGAGTCAGACCGGTCACGAACGTCCCCTGGCCCTGCCAGTACGCGACGATCTTGTCGCGCGTGTTGAGGTTCTGGCTCGGCTTCGTCTTCGGCAGCGCGCCGTCGGACTCCAGGTACACGTAGGCGGGCACCCGGACCCGGTAGAGCGCGATCGCCTTGTCGTACACGGTCTTGTCCTCGAGGAACACGCCGATGCCCTGGATCGCCTCGGTCATGCTCAACTCCCAGTTCCCGTTGGAGTTCGAGCCGTTGATGATCTCGGGCAGGTAGACGTTGCGCAGCATGGTCGCGAACCGGCCGGAGTTCGGCCAGTTGCCGTACACGTGCTTGATGATCTCGGCGGCCTTCGGCCACGACGACGCGGCCCAGGCGGTCTGCAGCGGGGCGTTGCTGTTGGTGTGGTCCTGGATGGTCGCCGACCACGCGTCCATCAACTGGATCGCCTTCTGGGCGTAGCGATCGTCACGCGTGAGGTACCAGAGCAGTGCGTCCGTGTACGCCGCGATGGCGTCCTCACGCTCGTTCGTACAGCCGAGGTTGGGATTCGAGTACGGGCCGCACTCCACGACCGCGCGTGGAGTCGGCGTCCGGGACAGCGACGCGTACGAGCTGTTCCTGGCCTGGTTGAACGCGTTCGTCCACGGCTGCGCACCGGCCTGCACCTTGGCCCGGACGAAGTCGAGCTGAGCCCGGCTCACCCCGACACCAGGATGGGTGAACGTGGCCGGCGCATCGACGGCGGCGGGTACGGCGGACTGCGGTGAGCCGGCGCTGGACGCGGCGACCGCTGGGCTGCTGAGCGCTCCGGCCACCAGCGCGGCACACGCTGTGGCCAGGAGCAGGGGTTTGGTTCGCATAGGCGGATGTCCTGTCTTCGGGGGCGGTAGGACACTGCGCTCCCCCGCGTGCCCGGAGGCACTAGCGCAGGGTCTTTGCGAAAGTGTGACGACGGACGGTGAACGCGTCAACACCTGGCCTCGAACGGAACAGACCGCGAGGTTTTCCCAGCTCAGTGGAACAAAGTGAGGCTTTGTCCCACTAACGGCAGAGCGGCTCGATCACTTTCTGCGACAGCGGGATCAGCGCGCCTGGGTCGCCAGCTCGCCCGAGCGGACGCCGGCCGCGTCCAGCAGGGCGGCCGCGGTGGTGACGCCGATGCCGGCCAGCGGTTGCGCCTTGACGACCGCCCGCGCGCTCGCGCCGTCGAAGACCATCGTCAGCTGGATCGCCAGCGTGCCGGGATCCTCGGCACCCGCCTTCACCAGCTCGCGGTGGAAGAAGTCGGTCAGCTGCTGCTTGAAGTGCCGCGCGACCACCGACCCCGGATGCTCGGGATTCTTCAGCTCCACCGCCGTACTCACGTACGGGCAGCCCAGGAAGTTGCCCGCAGCAACCATACCGTCCTGCCGCTCGAACACGGTGAGGATCCGGTCCCGGGGCGGCCGGTCGTCCTCGGCGCCGGGCTGCAGCAGGCTCTGGTACGCCGGTCCGCGGCTGGCCAGGCTCTCCGCGATCAGCTCGTCCTTGGACCGGAACAGCTGGTACATCGACTTCTTCGACACCCCGGCCGCCTTGCAGAGCGCGTCCACTCCGATGTTGACGCCGTCGCGGTAGAAGAGTTCGCCCGCGGCGTCGAGAAGCCGCTCACGGGGTGTCGCCGAGGTGGTCATGGAACGAGGGTACCGGCTGGATTTGAGTTTGGAAACCGATCGGTTTACAGTCGGGGAAACAGATCGGTTCCCACCAAGGAGTTTCAGATGCCCACACTCACCGGCGCCGTCGTCCTGGTCACCGGCGGACAGCGCGGGATCGGCAAGGCGCTCGTCGACGACCTGCTCGACCGGGGCGTCGCCAAGGTCTACGCGACCGCGCGTACCCCGCAGCCGAGCACCGACCCCCGCGTGGTCCCGCTGCCGCTGGAGATCACCGACCAGGCCTCGATCGACGCGCTGGCCGCGGCCGCGCCCGACGTCACGGTCCTGATCAACAACGCCGGCGCCAGCTCCCCGGACACCTACCTGGACGCACCGGTCGACGAGATCCGCGCGGTCTTCGACGCCAACTTCTTCGGCCCGCTCGAGCTGACCCGGGCCTTCGTGCCGATCATCGAGCGCAACGGCGGCGGCCACATCCTCAACGCCCACTCGGCCCTGTCCTGGGTCGCACGGCACGGCGCGTACTCCGCCACCAAGGCCGCGTTCTGGCTGCAGACCAACGCGATCCGGCTCGAGCTGCTGGACCGCGGCATCGGCGTCACGGGCCTGCACATGGGGTACGTCGACACCGACATGACTGCGGCGGTCACGGCTCCGAAGTCCCGGCCGGAGGACATCGCCAAGCAGGCTCTCGACGGCATCGAGGCCGGCGCACACGAGGTGCTCGCCGACGACACCGCCCGCGGCGCCAAGGCCGCCGTCTCGCAGGACCTCGCCGTCCTCTACCCCGAGCTGGCCAACTGACCGACACCCGGCCGCCATCTTTCGGTAGGGATTTTGCGTAAAATGGCCGGGGATGATCGATGTCCTTGCCGTTACCCGCCCGGAAGATGCCGTCACCGATTTCCTGTCCGTCCTCGACCCGGCGCACGGCCGCGAGGTGCACCTCGTCGCCGCCGAGCGTGGGACCTATCTGAAACTCCCCGCCGGGGTCCCGCTCGCCGGCCGGCTGGCCGCGATCGCCGCGTTGCGCGCCACCACCGGCGAAGGCGACCGGCCGTTCTCCGCCGAGTCCGCGGCCGCCGCGATCACGCGGGAGACCGGCAGCACACCGTTCACCGTGTGGACCCACCATCCGTCCGATGCCCGGGGCCGCTGGGGCCAGGGCCTGATCTCGGTGATCCAGGCTCCCGTGCGGCACCCGGCCGACCCGCCGGCTGACGTCGTACTCGAGCTCGTGCCGCCGACGGCGTCGCCGTACGAGCAGGAGCGGCTCGACGCGACGGTCGCGTGGGTCCGGCGGCATCTGGACCCGGCGGCGGGGCGGGTGATCGAGATCGGCGCCCACGAGGGAGCGTTGACGCGGCGCCTGCTGGCCGACGGGTACGGCGTCGACGCGACCGAGCCCGACGCGGTGGCATTGGATCGGCTCAGGACGAACGTCGCCGGTGACGTTCGGATCCATCCACACAGCTTCGAGGATCTTGCGACCACGGCCCGGCTGACGGGATCGGCGTACCTGCTGATCGAGTTGCTGTACTACGGCCAGGACCTGATGCTGCTCGAGCGGTTCCCCACCGACCGGCTGTTCGTCGCGCTCGAGCCCGGTGAGCTCGCCCAGCGGACCTGGCCGTCCGCGTGGTCGGTCGAGGACGAGGTCGAGCTCGTCCCGCCCCGGCTCGAACCGCTGGCCGGCGGACCCGCGTTCCTGCGCAAGCGCGGCAGCCGGGGCGTACTGCTGCGCCGGGTGAACTAGCTGCCTACATAGACGTCCCGGTCACGGGTGTATTCCATCGCGCCGGCGATCCCGTCGGCGACCTCGGCTCCAGACTCCCGCTCGACGATGTGCAGGGCGAGATCGATCCCGGACGTGACTCCGCCGGCGGTGATCAGGGTCCCGTCGTCGACCACGCGGTTGGTCTTCAGGTCGGCGCCGAACGCTTCGAGCTCGGCCCAGGCACCGCGGTTCGTGGTGGCCGGGCGGCCCTTCACCAAGCCCGCCTCGGCGAGCAGCATCGCGCCCGTGCAGACCGAGCTGATCCACGCGAGCCCGGGGGCCAGCTCGGCGATCCGGGCCGTCATCACGCCGCGGCGCGCCTCGGCCCACGAGCCCTTCTCGGCGCGGTTCATCCAGCCGCCACCCGGGACGAAGAGGGCGTCCGGCGTACCGAGTCCTTCAGGTGCCTTGAACTGCAGGCCGTGCAACCCGGTCACCTCGGCCGGGCCGTCCAGACCGACCAGCGCGAGCTCGAAGTCCGGCCGTCGCGCCGCGTGACTCCAGACCTCGAACGGACCCATCACGTCCATCTCGTCCGCACCGTCGAACACCAGCATCTCGATTCGCATGACTCCACCCAATCGGCCGGCAGCGGTCTGAACCAGTGGCCACAACGCCGCCCTTCGCGAAGATCTGGCCAGTGCGATCAGACCAGGACGTCGGTGGCCTGGTGGGTCCGGTCGACGCCCTCGACGAAGATCACCACGCCGTCGGAGTTCTCCGTGCGCAGCGGCAGGATCTCCCGGTACGCCGCCGACTCGTACCAGCCGTACAGGTGATCGCGGTCGGGGAACTCGATCACGATCGGCGCACCTTCCCACTCGCCCTCGATCGGCTCCGGCTGTGCCCCGTGCACGATGAAGTGGCCGTCGTACGGCGCCAGCGTCGCGTCGATGCGCTCCAGGTACTCGACGATGTCCGCGCCCATCCGGACGTTGCGCAGGTAGGCGATCGCGTAGTGCTTCATGAGAGTTTCCCCATCCGTTGTCGTTGTCGTGCGACCAGACTCCGGCACGGCGTGAGTTCAGACGATTACCTCGGACGTCATCAGGGCAGCTTGGTCTGCTGCCGACGTACCGTAGATGGCATGTCAGTCACAGGGGGACCGCCTTCTACGCCGGTCGAGGAGGCGGAGGAGCGGGTCGGGCCGTACCGGTTGATCCGGCGGCTCGGACAGGGCGGCATGGGTGTCGTCTACCTGGCCGAAGGACCGGAGCGCCAAGAGGTCGCGCTCAAGGTGCTGCGCCCGCACGTCGCCCACGACCCGATCGCACGCGCCCGGTTGCAGCGCGAAGCGACCACACTGCAGAAGGTGAGCCACCCCGGTGTGGCCGGCATCCTCGACCACGACCTGGAAGGCGAGCAGCCCTACCTGGTGACTCGATTCGTCCCAGGACGGCCGCTGGACGAGCAGGTGGACGAACGCGGGCCACTGACCCCGCGCAAGTGGCTGCCACTGGCCGGATGCCTGGCGGAGTCGCTGCAGGCGATCCACCTGGCCGGAGTGATCCACCGCGACCTCAAGCCGGGCAACGTGATGATGCTGAACGGCAAACCGGTGATGATCGACTTCGGCATCGCCCAGGCCGCTGACGACCTCCGCCTCACGCAGACCGGTCTCGTGATCGGTACGCCGGGCTATCTGGCGCCTGAACTCATCGAGGGCGAGACCGTGTCGGAGTCGGCAGACTGGTGGGGCTGGGCCGCCACCGTGGCGTTCGCGGCCACCGGACGCCGGCCGTTCGGCAAGGGTCCGTTCGAAGCGGTGCTGCACCGGGTGCACACCGGGCAGGCCGACCTAGAGGGCTTGGACCCGCGACTGAAGCCGCTCCTCGCAGCGGCCCTCTCACCCGGCAAGAGCGACCGTCCGACCCAGGACGAGATCATGACCGGCCTCAACCGGTACGCCGAGGGCCGCGACGCACTGCCGCCCCGCGAGACCCCGAGGGTGGTCGCCGTGCCGGCGACGCTGCAGCTTCACCCGCCGACCGCACTGATGACACGCGAACTGCCGTCGGATGAGCCCTCGCCCACTGACGTCGCCCAGATGGTGCCATCGGTCATTCCGCCGTTGTCGGCGTTCAGTCCGCTCCGGGACAAGCTCCGCGAGGCTGCGGCGAAGAAGCCTGTCGCTGCTGCGCCGGTGCATCCCGCGACGTACAGTCCGGCACCGGTTGCCGCTGCGCCCGCCGCGATGCCCCTGCCGTACCAGAGTGGTCCGCAGCCGGTTGCGCCGTACCCGTATCAGCCCGCGCCTTATCAACAGCCGAGTCCTTCGCCATATCAGCAGAGTCCCTCGCCGTATCAGCAGCCCGTCCAGCCGCAGCAGCAGCCCGGTGGCGGCCACCCGGAGAAACCGCCGAAGGCTCCGCCGACCGGTCGCAGGACACTGCTGGTTGTCGGGTTCATGGTGGCGCTGACCGGCCTGACCGCTCTCAACCCCGGCTTCGGTACCGCCATCGCCATCGTGCTGCTGGTGGTCGCTCGCACGGCCGACCGGACCAGCACCGCGCTGATGCGTCGCCGTCAGATCCGTGGTCGCTCCGGGCGTTCGGACGGCGTGGTTGTCGCAGCTTCCAGCCCACTGCAGCTCGTCACCGCGGCACTGATCACGTTGCCCTGCCTGATCCTGCCGCTGCTCATGGGCGTTGTGATCGGTGGAATCGTCACCGCTGTCGCTGCGACTGCTTATGGCCTCGAATGGCAGCCACTGTCGGCGGTTGGCTTCGGTAGCGCGGCCCTGGTCGCACTCTTCACCGCCTGGTGGGGTCCTGGCGGCAGCTCACTCCGCCGCGGCGCTCACATCGCGGCCCGCAACACGTTCCGGCCGCAGTGGGTCTCAGCCGTCCTGGCCGCCGTGCTCCTGGCCGTCGGCGGCTTCACCTTCTACCAGGCGACGCAGGGCGAGGGTGCCGCCTGGGCGCGCAACCCGATCGAAGCTCCGGCCATCGACCGTCCGACGCTCAGCGATCTCCGGGACGCCCCGTTCATCCGGGACCTCCCCATCATCGGGCGATGACGGGGAGTCCGGCGGACGTCAGAGCTGGACGATCTGGCTGCGCTCGGGGCCCACGCCGATGGCGGAGATCCGGGCGCCGCTGAGGGACTCGACGGCACGCACGTACGACTGGGCCTCCTTCGGGAGGTCGTCGAACGTCCGGCAGCCGGTGATGTCGTCGGACCAGCCGTCGAACTCCTCGTAGACCGGGACCGCGTGGTGGAAGTCGGTCTGGGTCATCGGCATCTCGTCGTGCCGGACACCGCTCACGTCGTACGCGACGCAGACCGGGATCTTCTCGCGGCCGGTCAGGGTGTCGAGCTTGGTGAGGACGAAGTCGGAGACGCCGTTCACCCGGGCGGCGTACCGGGCGATGACCGAGTCGTACCAACCACACCGGCGTGGCCGGCCGGTCGTCGTCCCGAACTCGAAGCCCTGCTGCCGCAGCCACTCGCCGTCCGCGTCCAGCAACTCGGTCGGGAACGGGCCTTCGCCGACACGGGTCGTGTACGCCTTCACCACGGCCATGACGCGATCGATCCGGGTCGGCGGGATGCCGGTGCCGGTGCACGCGCCCGCCGAGATCGCGTTGGACGACGTGACGAACGGATACGTCCCGTGGTCGACGTCGAGCAGTGTGGCCTGGCCTGCCTCCATCAGAACCGTCTTGCCGTCGTCCAGCGCCTGGTTCAGCAGGAGGCTCGTGTCGGCGACCATCGGGCGGAGGCGGTCGGCGTACCCGAGCAGCTCGTCCAGCACCTCGCGGATCTCCACCGCGCGCCGGTTGTACACCTTCACCAGCAGCTGGTTCTTCTGCTCCAGCGCGCCGGTCACCTTCTGCTCGAGGATCTTCTCGTCGTACAGGTCCTGGACGCGGATGCCGATCCGGTTCATCTTGTCGGCGTACGTCGGGCCGATGCCACGGCCCGTGGTCCCGATCCGGCGGCTGCCGAGGAACCGCTCGGTCACCTTGTCGAGGGTCCGGTTGTACGGCGGGATGACGTGGGCGCTCGCACTCACGACGAGCCGCGACGTGTCGACCCCGCGGGCCTGGAGCGCGTCGAGCTCCTCGAACAGCACACTGAGGTCGACCACGACCCCGTTGCCGATGACCGGGGTGACCCCCGGGGTCAGGATGCCGCTCGGGAGCAGGTGCAGCGCGTACTTCTCGGTGCCGATCACGACCGTGTGGCCGGCATTGTTGCCGCCGTTGAACTTGACCACGTAGTCGATGACCTCGCCCGTGTTGCCGAGCAGATCGGTCGCCTTGCCTTTGCCCTCATCGCCCCACTGGGCGCCGACGAGCACGATTGCGGGCATCTCAGCCCTCCTCTTCACGCGCCGGACTACGGCCTCACACCCCGTGGCTGCCGACGCTGGAAACGGTGAAGCCCGGAGACGTTCACCAGACGTTCATCCGGCGACGAAACCAGGCTCTTGCGACCAAAGCCTACCGGACCGCGGCGGCACCGTTTCGGCCCTGTCCAGAAGGCCGAAACGATCACTTCAAGTCACTGTTTCATCAACTGACGGGTTGCCATTTAGCGTGATCGCGTGCACACTCTTAGTCAGTGGCCCGCCGAAACTGCCGCAGGGGACGGTTCCGGCGGGCCGCTTCCTCGTTCCCGGGCTAGTCCAGACCCTCGGGGTTCGAGGCCAGCCACTCCTTCACCCGCCGGTCGGCCTCCTCGCGGGACACGTCCTCCACCTTGGTGAGAATCGCCCAGCGGTGCCCGAACGGGTCGATCACCGTGCCGAACCGGTCCCCGGTCATGAACGTCTGGACCTCCTCCACCGGCTTCGCCCCGGCCGCGACCGCCTTCGCGTACGTCGCGTCCACGTCCGGCACGTAGTGCACCAGCGAGGAGTGCACCCACTCACCGTTCGGCGCGCGCAGCCCGATCTGCGGCATCTGGTCGCTCAGCTGCAGCATCGAGTTCCCGAACTTCAGCTCCGCCTGCCCTACCCGCCCGTCCGGCATGTCCTGCCGGCTGATCACCTCGGCCCCGAACACCGACTGGTAGAACTCGATCGCCTTCGGGCCGTCCGGCACAGCGAGGTACGGCGTCAGCGAGTGATAACCGTCGGGGATGGGGTTTACCGTGTTCGTCGTCATGACTCTTAGTCAATCTTCTGGCCACCGGGCCGGTCTTGTAAGAAAGCGACAGCGAAGGTGAGCGCGCAGCCGCCGGAGAGCGAGAAGGGCATCCTGCACCCGCGGGAGCAGGCCCGCCACCGGTCCCTGAGCCGGCTCGCCGCCGGCCCCGAGGCGGGCAGGTTCGTGGAGTGGTACTGGATCGTCGAGTGGGAGCTGGACGAGCCCTATACCGCCGAGGTGCTGCCGTTCCCGAGTGTCAACGTGACCTTCGAACAGCCGGGCGGCGCGTTCGTGAACGGGGTGTGCACGCGCAAGTTCGAGCGCGAGCTGGTCGGTCGGGGCCGGGCGTTCGGGGTGAAGTTCTGGGCCGGCGGGTTCGGTGCTGTGACCGGGCTGGACGTCGCGTCCTTCCGTGACCAGGTGCTGCCGCTGACCGCGGTCTTCCCGGACGGCGACCGGTTGGCGGACCTGATGTTCGCCGCGGAGTCCGACGTACGGCGTCGTGCGGTGTTCGAGGCGTTCCTGCGGGACCACCTGGCGCCACCGGATCCGTCGTACGAGCTGGTCCGGGAGATCGTCGCGGCGATGTCCGCGGACCGGTCGGTGGCGCGGGTGGACCAGATCACCGAGCAGTTCGACATCCCGATCCGCACGCTGCAACGGCTGTTCCGCCGCTATGTCGGCGTCGGGCCGAAGTGGGTGCTCCGTCGCTACCGGCTGCACGACGGCGCGGAGCTCCTGGCGCAGGGCGAAGTCGCCGAGCTGGCGGAGCTGTCCGCCTCACTCGGCTACTTCGACCAGGCCCACTTCTCGAAGGAGTTCAAGCAGCAGATCGGCCTGACTCCGGCCGAGTACGCGACCAGAGCCGCGGCCGAACGTCAGATCACCTATCGCTGAGCTTGACGGTTACGGCCATGACCGTGGCCAGGACGGTTGCACCCAGTGCGACCAGGAAGCCGAACTGCGCGCTGTGCGTATCCACCACCCGGCCCGCAAACGCTGCACCCAAAGCGATCCCGGCCGCACCTCCCGAGTTCAGCCACGTGAAGGCCTGCGTCAGTACGGCGGACTCCACCGAGGACTCGGCCAGCACGGCCGAGAGCGTCTGGAACGGCGCTATTGCCAAGCCGGGCAAGGCCAATGCGAAGGCCGCCGTGAATGCGGAGTGGGCCGCCATCAATGGCAGGCAGGCCAGGGTCAGACCCGCCAGAACGATGACGAGCTGCGTCTGCGGTGCCGTCCGCCAACGCCTTGCGCCATAGGCGATTCCGGCGAACAGACCGACCAGACTCGTGATGCTGTAGAGCGGTCCGGCCAGACCCGGTGTGCCACGCGCGACGGCGAAGGCTGTGACCGAGACCTGCATGCTGCCGAAGAACAGCCCGATGCCGACGTTCGCGCCGATCAGACCGAGGAAACGCTTGTGCAGCAGGCGGCTCGCGCTCTCATGCTGACCACGCTTGGCCGGCGGAGGCGCCGTACTGCGTTGCACCGCCAGCACGAGACCGCCTGCCACCAGCAGGCTCGTTGCGATCACTGAGCCTGCTACCGGGCTGGCCAATGCGCTGACTGTGCCGACGAGACCCGGGCCGACCATGAAGGCGACGCCGACGCTCAGCGACTCCAGGGCGAAGGCCGACGAAAGCAGCGGCGTGCCACGTAGTGCATGCGACCAGCGAGCCGCGGTCTGCGCACCCAACTGCGGCAGCGATCCGCCCGCCAAGACGCCTGCGCTGATGAGAGACCAGAGTGGTGCGCCCGAGACAGTCAGACCGATCAAGACGGCTACTGCCGCCGCATGCGCGATCAGAGTGATCGGCAGCATGCGCGTCTGACCGAAACGGTCGATCAGACGAGCGACTTGTGGACCTGCCAGTGCCTCGGCGACTGCGAAGCCACCGGTGACGCTACCGGCCGCGGCGTACGAGCCGGTGGATCCGTGGACCAGCCAGACGATGCCGAGGCCGGTCATGGCGATACCGATGCGAGCCGGTGCCGCCGCCAGGTAGAACTTCCACGCCCCGGGCGTACGCAGTACCGCTGCGTAGGTGTTGGTGGGCGTGCTGATCCGTCCGGTGAGAGCCGGCACGGTGAGACCTTCCGCTGCCCGAAGGGGCGGGGACCCGACCGTGGGCGTCCAGCTTCACCGGTCTGTCCTGTTCCGCCTACAACCGTCCATGTTCGGCAGGAAGCGGGGACGCGCACCGCCTGCCGGCTCTGTCAACGGGCAGAAACCTCGTGGTTCAGGTTGACACGAACATCGTACCGTCCCGGAGGACGGGGACGCTGCGACTCTCGTCCACCTCGGCCGCGATCGCCACATCCTCCGGGAAGCCGTACTGCGTGAGCTCACGGCCACCTGCGCACTCGTGCAGTCTCGTCGGCAGCTCGTCCGCAACGGCGTCGTACACCGCTACCGCGGCCCGGGCCTCCGGGGACAGATCGTCGAACTGCAGCGCGCTGAGGAAGCCGCCCGCACCCCAGAGGTCCTCAACCGCCGGCCGGAGCGAGCCGTCCTTCCACCGCTCGCCCGCCGCGATCGCCACGACTTTCGCGCCGGGGCGCTCCGCCAGCTGCTTCCTCGTCCATTCGGCCGCTGCAAGCCGGTTGCGCAGCGACACCGCGATCACCGTCGCGCCGCTGTCACTGAGCTGCTTCGCGATCGTCGAGCCGTTCGGGGACGGCAGTACCAGACGGCTGACTCCGACCGCCCGCCGAATCGTCGCGGGCGACAGACTCACGCCTGCCTCGGATCGTCCCACGGCCAGCGTCGCGCCGAACTGGTCGGCGTACGCCGCAGCGGTCTCGTCGCGCCACCGATAGGGATAGACCTCAATGCCGAGGTCCGCCGCCACCGTCACCGCGGTGGTGAAGGACAGCACATCGACCACAGCCACGATGTCGCCGCCCACCGCTCCGGCTCCGACCGGTCCCCAGTCGAAGCCGGCTCTGAATCCGTCCTGCGCGTAGGGGCTGGTCACTCGACGGATCATGCCGCCGAGTCACCAGCCCGACAAGCAGGTTTCAGCTGAGGACGTCGGCTGCGGTGGGTGACGAGTCGCGCAGGAAGGTGGCGCAGCGCTCGGCCTCGTCCTTCTCGTCGATCAGGGCGGCCGCCTTGCCCAGCGCGGCCAGGCAGCGCAGGAACCCGCGGTTCGGCTCGTGCTCCCACGGAACGGGCCCGTGACCCTTCCAGCCGTTGCGCCGGAGCAGGTCCAGGCCGCGGTGGTACCCGGTGCGGGCATAGGCGTACGCCTCGATCGTGCGCCCGTCCGCCAGCGCCGCCTCGGCCAGCACGCCCCAGGCCAGCGACGAGGTCGGAAACTTGGCGGCGACGTCGGTCGCGGCGGCCCCGGCGGCGAGTTCTGCCGCGGCCGGGTCGACGGGGAGTAGTGTCTCGGGTGGACCAGACAGCAGATTGTTCAATTCCATAAGCACATCTTCGCCGATCACGCAGCCGTACCGGCACGTGACCGTCTGGCGAAATCCGTTGACCGTTCACCGACCGGCCACGGATGCTTGAGACCCTGCGTGATAGCCGCCGTGGTTCCCAGCTACGGCCGGAAGGAGGCACCGGATGAGCGTCATAGTCCTGAACGCGTCATACGAGCCGCTGCACACCGTGTCGATCCAGCACGCCATCCGGATGCTGGTCCGCCAGGTCGCAGTGGTGGAAGAGGCGCACGGAGAGCGGACCATCGGCCCTTTTCCGGTTCCACGCGTTCTGCGCCTGGTCCGGTACGTCGTCACCCACTGGCGCTACGCCGCCGGCCGGATGAAGTACAGCAAACACGGTGTGCTTCGTCGGGACAGGTTCCGCTGCGCGTACTGCGGCCTGGACAACGCCGACACCATGGACCACGTCCAACCCAGATCCAGGGGCGGCCGCACCGAGTGGCTGAACGCCGTGGCCGCCCATGCCGCCTGCAATGAGCGGAAAG
The DNA here is from genome assembly GCF_055586945.1 of Kribbella sp. NPDC048837. Taxonomy (NCBI): domain Bacteria; kingdom Bacillati; phylum Actinomycetota; class Actinomycetes; order Propionibacteriales; family Kribbellaceae; genus Kribbella; species Kribbella sp. NPDC048837. The sequence goes on along the minus strand of NZ_JBVJHF010000007.1, from coordinate 213,492 downwards.
GCAACAGGACCCCGTCCGAAGCCGACATGCCCCTCCTCTGGCAACCCTGGGTACCAACCCGCGCCGAGCTCGTCATAGACAGATGACGAGCCTTTTTTATGCCCTCTTCCAGGCCCCGGGTTCTCCACAGATTTGAAGTCGGCGGTCCCGGTGGGGGTTGATCGCGGCAAGTTCTAGGGCATGAACCCTCAACTTTCCGTGATGGCCTCGATCAGGGGCGGCGTGTTCACCCGGGCCGACGCGCGGGCCTGCGGCTACCCGGATCCCGACATCGACTCTCTGCTGGAGACCGGCGGCTGGCGCCGGATCCGGCCGGGGACGTATGCCGAGCGCCGATCGCTCATCCTCGTCACCGACCAGGTCCTCCACCTGCGGAAGGTGTATCGCGTCCTCCGCTCCGGCGGTTCCAACACCTACGCAAGCCACCAGTCCGCCGCAGCCCTCCATGCCCTACCGCTCTGGGGCCTCGACCTGTCCGGGGTGCACGTGACCGCGTCCGCCGGCCGCTCGGGCTGCGTCGGTGGCGTTCACCGGCACATCCGCGATCCAGTCGGCCCAGGCCTCCAACTGTGGAACAAGCTGCGGATGGTCTCCCCGGCCCGCGCCATCGCCGAGGTCGCCGCCACCGCGCCCACCACGCCCGCCGTCGTCCTGGCCGAAGCCGCTCTGTATGCCGGCCTGGTCACCAGGCGCTCGCTGAGACGCGCGGTCCACGACCACGGGAACGAGCGTGCCCTCGAGGTGATCTCCCACGCGTGCACGAGTTCTGCGTCGGTCGCCGAATCACGCCTTCGCTTCATCCTCGGCGAAGCTGGCTTTCCGGCCCCTGCACCGCTTCCAGATGCGGACACCTCCGACTCAGCCGAGCCCGAGACCACGTCGCTGTGGTTCTCCGAGGAGCGCACGATCGTGGAGTTCGAGCCGCGTTTCCCCTTCTGGTGCGACGACTTCGAGCTGGAGGACGACGAGCCGCCGGTCCCCGCACCGATGCCCGATCCGTCCGCGCCACAACCGGTCGAGCGCTGCTGGATCTCCTGGGCCGACCTCAACGACCCACCGGCCGTGATCGACCGAGTCCGGGCCGCCTTCACCCGGGCATCCCGCCGTACCGCCGTCCGGCACTTCGACCTCGCCCGTGCCCGGATGTGACGGAGGGGCCCACCGCACGCAGCGGCGAGCCCCTCGAACCGAACCCTCAGGAGGATCCGATGTCAGGCGTTCAGCGACGTACCCGTCGAGCGGAGGCTCTCGCAGGCCTCGGCGACGCGCTCGGCCATGCCGGCCTCGGCCGCCTTGCCCCAGGCGCGCGGGTCGTAGGCCTTCTTGTTGCCGACCTCGCCGTCGACCTTCAGCACGCCGTCGTAGTTGGCGAACATGTGGCCGGCGGCCGGCCGGGTGAACGCGTACTGCGTGTCGGTGTCGACGTTCATCTTGATCACACCGTGGTCGACCGCGGCACGGATCTCCTCGAGCGTGGAGCCGGATCCACCGTGGAACACCAGGTCGAACGGGCGCTCCTTGCCGACCTTGGCGCCGACCTGGTCCTGGATCTCCTTCAGGATCTCCGGCCGCAGCTTGACCGCGCCCGGCTTGTAGACGCCGTGCACGTTACCGAAGGTCAGCGCGGTGATGTAGTGGCCGTTCTCACCGGTGCCGAGCGCCTCGACCGTGGCCAGGCCGTCCTCGACGGTGGTGTAGAGCTTCTCGTTGATCTCGTTGGCGACACCGTCCTCCTCGCCGCCGACCACACCGACCTCGATCTCCAGCACGATCTTCGCCGCGGCCGTCTTGGCCAGCAACTCCTTGGCGATCTCCAGGTTCTCCGCCAGCGGCACCGCGGAGCCGTCCCACATGTGCGACTGGAACAGCGGGTTCTCGCCCCGGGCCACGCGCTCGGCGGAGATCTCCAGCAGCGGCCGGACGAAGCCGTCCAGCTTGTCCTTCGGGCAGTGGTCGGTGTGCAGCGCGATGTTCACCGGGTAGTTCTTGGCGACCTCGTGCGCGTAAGCCGCCAGCGCGACCGAACCGGACACCATGTTCTTCACGGTCGACCCGGACAGGTACTCCGCACCGCCGGTGGAGACCTGGACGATGCCGTCCGAGCCCGCCTCGGCGAATCCGCGGATCGCGGCGATCAGCGTCTGCGACGAGCTGACGTTGATGGCCGGGTAGGCGAAGCGGTTCTGCTTGGCCTTGTCCAGCATCTCGGCGTAGACCTCAGGGGTGGCAATAGGCATGTCTCGCGGTACTCCTCACAACAAAGTCCATGTGGGTTGAGCTCCAGTATGGCCATCGAGCACTTCGTCGTACCCGGCGGCCCACCTGCCGAACCGGCCAGGCGGCCGGGGAGCGATCGGCAGGGTTGCAGACCAGTTGATGAACAGGACAGATCCAGTTGGTTGCGGTCCGATGACGTCCGTGAGTCAGGCCTAGGCCGATCCGGTCCTCGGGCCGCGGGGGGTCAGGGCCATGTGCAGGCGGTATCGATCCGCCCGGTAGGCCGACCAGGACAGCTCGACGACCTTGCGGCCGGCGAAGGTGGTGCGCTCGAGGACCAGCAGGGGTGCCCGCCTGGCCACGCCGAGCACCCGCGCGACATGGCCGTCGGCGTTGTCCGCCCGGACGGTCTGCTCACCGGAGGTGACGACGACGTCGTACTCGCTGGCGAAGACGTCGTACAAAGTGCCGAGCTCACGGCCGAGCAGGCCGGGGAAGAGCGCGGACGGGTAGTAGCCGACCTCGTACGCCATCGGCGAGGCGTCGGCGGTGCGGAGCCGCTCGACCCGGATCACCTTGGTGCCCTTGGCGACCCGCAGGCCCTTCGCGGTCTCGTCGGAGGCCTCGATCTCGGTGGCCGACAGCACCACCGTGCCGGGCTCCAGGCCACGGGCCCGCATCTCCCGGGAGAACGAGGTCAGGTGGAGCTGGGAGTCGACCTGGGGACCGGTGACGAACGTCCCCTTGCCGTGCACGCGTTCCAGCGCACCGGACTCGACCAGGTCGCTGATCGCCTGTCGCACGGTCACCCGGGAGACGTTCAGCTTGTCCACCAGGGCACGTTCGGAGGGGATCGGGTCCCCTGGATGCAGTTCGACATCGATCAGCCGTTCCAGTACCGATCGGACCTGGGCCCGCTTGGTCGCCACCATCGAATCTCGATCCTCCAGACCTGGGCGGGTCTCGGGGGTGCCCCGGGGCGCCGCTCACTGCTATCGTGCGCAGCATACCTGTTAAGACCAGATAGGACCAGTGATCGTAGTGGTGTCTGTCCCCGCCCAGGAAACTCAGATGGCGCGCGAGATCGCCGAGCAGCCGGCTGCTCTGGCGGCGACGTTCGAGCATGTTCTGCCGCTGCGGCACGACATCACGCGGCTGGCCGCCGGTCGCCGGCACGTGATCTTCGTGGCGCGGGGATCGTCCGACAACGCCGGCGTCTACGGCCGCTACCTGACCGAGATCCACGCCGGCCGGCAGGCGTCCCTGGCCGCGCCGTCGGTGGCGACGCTGTACGGCGCCAACCTCGACCTGTCGAACTCCCTGGTCGTCGCGGTCAGCCAGTCGGGCGCGACCCAGGAGATCGTCGACACCGCCGAGTGGGCCAAGCGCAACGGCGCCGCGGTCGTCGGCATCACGAACGACGGCAACAGCCCGCTGGCGTCGACGGCGGACGTCGCCCTGATCACGCAGGCCGGGCAGGAGCTCGCCGTACCGGCGACCAAGACCTACACGACCCAGCTCGCCGCGATCACGGTCGCCGTCGACGCGCTGGCGCAGCGGCCGGGCACGCTGGACGCGGACATCGCCCGCGTTCCGGACGCGGCGGCGAAGATGCTGTCGGGGTCGGTCGAGGCGGCCGCGGATCTGCTCGCCGGCGCGCACGACGTCCTCGCGAGCGGACGCGGGCTCACCTTCGGGACGACCCTCGAGGTCGCGCTCAAGCTTGAGGAGACATGCCTCCAGCCGGTCCGCGGCCTGTCGTACGCCGACCTCAAGCACGGTCCGATCGCGGTCGTCGACGCCGACCTGGTCACCATCCTGGTCGCGGCCGGCGAAGGTCCCGCGCTGCCGGGCATGACCGAGTTGGCCGGCCTCGTCCGCGAGAAGGGCAGCAAGATCCTCGGCATCGGCGGCGACTCCACCTTCGCCTCCCGCTGCGACGTCAACCTCCCGGGCCCCGATCTCCCCGAGACCCTCGCTCCCCTGGCCCTCGTCATCCCCGCCCAGCGAGCCATCGAGTTGCTGGCCCGCAAGCTCGGCCTGAACCCCGACGCTCCCCGGGGCCTCCGCAAGGTCACCCAGACCGACTGACCGGCAGCTCCCGAAATCCTCAGTCAAAGTGCTCATTCGGTGAGCACTTTGACTGGAATCGTGGTGGTCATCAACCGGGAAACACCCACGGAAGGACCACCGAGATGTTGCGAGGACTTGCCACCGTCAGCTTCTACGCCGACGACGTGAAGGCGGCCCGGGACTGGTACTCGAAGCTGCTGGGCATCGAGGCCTACTACGCCGTGCCGAACGCGGAGGAGCCGGCGTACGTCGAGTTCCGCTTCGGCGACTTCCAGTGCGAGCTCGGCATCATCGACGCCAAGTACGCCCCGCACCAGGTGACCAACGGCCCCGCCGGCGCAATCATCAACTGGCACGTCGACGACCTCGAGGCCGAACTCGACCACCTTCTGTCCCTCGGCGCCACTCTCAACGAGGCAATCACCGAACGCGGCAACAACACCGGCTTCCGCACCGCCTCGGTAGTAGACCCGTTCGGCAACCTCATCGGCATCATGAACAACCCCCACTACCTGGAAATCCTCGCCACCCTGAAGAACTGACCCCGGCGCCGGCCGCTCGATCTCGGCCGGCGCGATACCGCTGGCCGCCAACACTGCTCTGATCGCACTGTCCAGCGACTACCTGATGCCTCGCGCCTGACGTCGCGATGGTGGGTGGGTTAGAGCGGGCCCCGGTGGGTTAGGGCTGTGGTTATTTGGGCTGCGGTGGATTGCAGGTGGGGGAGGACGTCTGCGCGGAGGGAGGTGGGGGTGGAGCGGGAGGCGTGGGCGGAGACGTTGAGGGCGGCGATCGTGCGGCCGCGGGCGTTGCGGATGGGGGCGGCGATCGAGCGTAGGCCTAGCTCGAGTTCTTGATCGACCAGCGCGTAGTCGTCGGCTCGGGCGCGGTCGATGGTGGCTCGGAGTCTGTCGGGGGACGTGACGGTGCGGGCGGTGAGGGACTCGGCTTGCAGGGTGGAGAGGTACGCCGTGAGCTCGTCGTCGGCGAGGTCGGCCAGGAGGACCCGGCCCATGGAGGTCGGGTACGCCGGGAGGCGGGCGCCGACGCCGAGGGCGACCGTCATGATGCGGCTGGTCGGCACGCGCGCGACGTACACGATGTCGGGGAGGTCGAGGGTCGCAATCGAGCAGGATTCGCGGGTTGTGGCGCTGAGCTCTTCCATGAACGGGCCGGCGAGTTCGCCGAGGTCGAGCGAGGACAGGTAGGCCCAGCCGAGGGCGAGTACGCGCGGGGTGAGCGAGAAGCGGCGGCTGTCGCTGCGGACGTAGCCGAGCTCCTCCAGCGTGAGGAGGATCCGGCGCGCGGTCGCCGGGGTGATCCCGACGGCGCGGGCCACCTCGCTGAGCGTCAGCGACGGCGCCTCGGCCGAGAATGCGCGGATCACCGCGAGGCCGCGCTCCAGGCCCTGCAGGAACGTGCCTGTAGACGCCTCACTCGCCATCGGCTAGCCTACTTTTCGTTGAAAGAAGAACTATTCGCTCAGCGAAATCCTAGCGGAGCAGCTCATGCCACGTCCAGTTCACCTGCCCGACACCCCCGGCGTGCCCACCCTGCGCCGCCTGCAGAACGTCACAGCCCGCCGCGACAGCACCACCGTTGGCTGCCAGGTGGTTTCTGATGGGTGAGTTGGGGTTTGTGCATGGGTTTCTGCCGGGGCGGGTTGTGTTTGGGGCTGGGGTGCTGGATCGGGTGGCGGGGGAGGTGGAGTTGCTCGGGGTTCGGCGGGTGCTGGTGGTTGCCACCAGGTCGGCGCGGGATGCGGCTGATGTGGTCGAGGTGGAGTTGAAGGATCGGTTCGCGGGGCGGATCGACGGGGTCACGCAGCACGTGCCGACCGAGGTCGCGGAGGCGGCGAGGGACAAGGCGCGGGAGGTCCGCGCGGATGGGATCGTCGCGATCGGTGGCGGATCGGCGATCGGCCTCGCGAAGGCGGTCGCACTGACGAGCGAGCTGCCGCAGGGACTCCAGATCGTGGCGGTGCCGACGACGTACGCCGGGTCCGAGATGACGCCGGTGTGGGGTGAGACGTCCGGCGGTAGTAAGACGACGGGCACCGACCTCAAGGTGTTGCCGAGAACTGTCGTCTACGACCCGGTGCTCACTCAGCACCTCCCGATGAAGGTGACCGCGGCCAGTGTGGCCAACGCGATCGCGCATTGCGTGGAAGCGGTATGGACACCCAAGGCCGACCCGATCACCGAGACGACCGCGGTCGAAGGCGTCCGCGCGCTGACCACCGGCCTCACAAAGACGCTGGAGGATCCCACCGATCTAGATGCCCGAGGCAACCTCCTGTACGGCGCCTGCCTGGCCGGCTCGGCGCTCGCCACAGCCGGCACCGGGTTGCACCACAAGCTGTGCCACCTCCTCGGCGGCACCTACAACCTCCCGCACGCCGAGACCCACGCCGCAGTACTCCCCCAGGTGGCCCGCGTGAACGCCCCCGCCGTACCGCGAGCCAAAGCCCGCTTGGAAGACGCACTGCAGACCGACGACCTCGCCTCCGGGCTGTACGACCTGTTCCGCAAAGCAGCAGTCCCGACAAGCCTCCGGGAGCTGGGACTCGGCCAGGACCAGGCACACGAAGCAGCGCACACGTTCAAGCCGACGCCCAACCCGATCCCCGTGACCGAAGAACTCGTGCAAGAGATTCTCACCCGCGCCTGGGCAGGAACCAGGCCCGACAGCCGAGAAGTATGAGGAGCAACCGGATGGACCTGCAAGGCGACGACCTGACCGCAGCGGTGGTGGCCAGTTTCGACGGCAGCGCGAACCCTCGCACCAGGACCCTGATGAGCGCCCTCGTGCGCCATCTGCACGCGTTCGCGCGGGAGGTGGACCTGACCGAGGACGAGTACTTCACCGCGATCGACTTCCTCACCCGCACCGGTCAGATCTCCACCGGCACTCGCCAGGAGTTCGTCCTGCTGGCCGACGTCCTCGGCCTGTCGATGCTGACCGTCGGTCTCGGCAACCGCAAGCCGCCGGAGGCCACTCAGTCGACCGTCTTCGGCCCCTTCTTCGTCGAGGGTTCGCCCGAAGCTCAGCTGGGCGACGACATCGCGAACGGCGCCCCCGGACAGCCGTGCCTGGTGAGCGGGCGGGTCCTGAACACGAAGGGCGAGCCGATCGCCGGAGCCCTCGTCGAGACCTGGCAGGCCGACGAGGAAGGCTTCTACGACGTCCAGAAGGACCTCGACGGACCGCAGAACCGGGCGCACCAGACAACCGATGCCGAGGGCAACTATGCGTTCTGGGCGGTGAAGCCGGTCGCCTACCCGATCCCGGACGACGGCCCGGTCGGCGAGCTCCTGCGCGCCGGCGGCCGCGGCCCGATGCGCCCGGCCCACATCCACTTCATGGTCACCGCTGACGGATACGCGCGGCTGATCACGCACGTCTTCGCCGCAGGTGACGAGTTCCTCCGCAACGACGCGGTCTTCGGCGTCAAGGACTCCCTGATCGCCGACTTCACCGAACACCCGGCCGGCACTGCGGCGCCCTATGGAAAGACCCCGGACCAGCCCTACTACTCCGTCGGCTACGACCTGGTGCTCGCCACCACCGAGGAGACGCAGCAGTGATCACGACAGACGTTCTCATCGTGGGCAGTGGCCCGGCCGGCGGAGCCGCCTCACTCTTCCTGTCCACCTACGGCATCGACAATGTCGTACTGTCCCGCTACGGCTGGACCGCCAACACGCCCCGCGCGCACATCACCAACCAGCGCACGATCGAGCTGATGCGGGACATGGGCATCGAGGACCAGGTCATCGACAAGGGCACCGAGCACCAGCTGATGGGCCAGACCGCGTTCTGCACCAGCCTGGCGGGTGAGGAGATCGGCCGTATCCGCACGTGGGGTACGCATCCACGGCGGCTGGCCGACTACACCGAGGCGAGCCCGACGCTCCCGGTCGACCTGCCGCAGACACTCTTCGAGCCGATCCTCGTCAGTACGGCGGCCAGCCGCGGGGCGCGGCTCCGGTTCAACACCGAGTACCTCTCGCTGGAGCAGGACGAGGACGGGGTCACGGCGACCGTCCGCGATCGGCTCAGCGACACGACGTACCAGATCCGGGCGAAGTACCTGATCGGCGCGGACGGTGGCCGCAGCAAGGTTGCCCAGGACATCGATCTGCCGATGGCCGGCGCGATGGACATCGAGGGTTCGATGAACATCGTCTTCGAGGCGGACCTGAGCCGGTACGTCGCGCATCGCCCGAGCGTCCTGTACTGGGTGCTCCAGCCGGGTGCGCAGATCGGCGGGATCGGCGCCGGCCTGGTCCGGATGGTCCGGCCGTGGAACGAGTGGCTGATCGTCTGGGGCTACGACATCACCCAGCCGGCCCCAGTGGTCGACGAGGCGATGGCGACCGAGATCGTGCACAACCTGGTCGGCGACGACACGATCGACGTGAAGCTCAAGGGTACGTCGGTCTGGAGCGTCAACCACATGTACGCCCAAAGGGCTAGCGTCAACCGCGTGTTCTGTATGGGCGACGCGATCCACCGGCACCCGCCGAGCAACGGCCTCGGCTCCAACACCTCGATCCAGGACGCGTACAACCTCGCCTGGAAACTCGCACTGGTGCTGAAAGGCCAGGCCGCGCCCGAGCTGCTCCAGACGTACGACGAGGAGCGGACGCCGATCGCGCGGCAGATCGTCGACCGGGCGAACAAGAGCCGGACCCAGTTCGGCCAGATCTTCCGTGCCCTGGGGATGACGCCGGACGCGCCACCCGGGCGGACGATCGAGTCACGCAAGGACGACACCCCGGAGGGCGCCGCCCAGCGCGAGGAACTGCGGACCGCGATCGAGCTCAAGGACTACGAGTTCAACGCGCACGGTGTGGAGCTCGGGCAGCGGTACCGCTCGGCCGCCGTGATCCCGGACGGTACGCCGGAGCCGACGTACGACCGGGACGAGGAGCTGTACTACCACCCGACGACCTGGCCGGGTGCGCGGATCCCGCACTGCTGGCTGACGCGCGGGCCGGAGACCGTCAGCACCCTCGACGTGGTCGGCAACGGCCGGTTCACACTGCTCACCGGGATCGGTGGTGACGCCTGGGTGAAGGCGGCGCAGACGGTGTCCGAGCAGCTCGGCGTACCGATCGAGCCGTTCGTGATCGGGCCGGGCCGGGAGCTCGAGGACCTGTACGGCGACTGGTCGCGGGTGCGCGAGATCCCGGACGACGGATGCCTGCTGGTCCGGCCGGACGCGCACATCGCGTACCGCTCGTTCGAGCAGCCCGGCGAACCGACAGAGGCGCTGCGCCACGCCGTCACCACGCTGCTAGGCCGCTGACGACTGCTGGGCCTCCCGGAGGATCTGGTCGAGGATCGCCGAGATCTCGGCGGTCTCGGCGTCCAGCAGGGTGATCAGGGCGACCCGCGACGTTTCCGTGCGCGCCTCCAGAGCCGCCGCGCTCAAGGCGCGCACGGTCCCTAGCTCATGAATCAGTTCGTCCCACAAAGCGTTCATCAACTACCCCCATGTTCCCGTCACAAACCCGTACGACGTGCTTGATGCACGTCGCGCCCCCCGAGTTGGGGCTGACTTTGGTCGAGAAGCCTCACTTCTGTCTTACGAGGGACAACGCGGGACCCGGGCCCGGGGTTACGGACCTGTCAGCAATCTCCAGCTGTGCGCCGGCACGACCAGCGGATCGCCCTCGGACTCGCCCGCACCGACCGTCAGCCCGGTCGCATCGACCGCGAACCGCTCAGCCTGGTCGGAGATGTTGAGCAGGAGCAGTACAGACGCGTCGCCATCGCTGGTCCGCAAGGCGACCGACTGATTGGTCAACTGCTCGACCGTCGTCCGGCCGCGCGTCAGCCACGGGTTCCGCCGCCGTACGTCGATCAACCGCTGATGCAGCCGGTACGTCGGCCAGCCGGACGACGCCAGCTCCGAAGGCCCCTCCGGGAACACCGGCCGGATCGCGTCATCACCGCCGGCCCGATCCTCCTTCAGCCCGCGGAACGCCTGCTCGTCGCCGTAGTACACGCTCGGCACGCCGCCCACCGCGAACAGGATCGCGAGCGCGTGACCGAGATGCCGTTCGTCCTCCAACCGCGTCGCGATCCGGGTGACGTCGTGGTTGCCGACGAACGTCTGCGGCACAAAGCGTTCGAGCAACTCGTCATGCCGCCCGAGGGCGTACGCGAGCTCGAAGAAGTTGCCGTCGTTGAGCGAACTCCAGATCGCCTTCCACAGCTCGTACTGCGTGACCGAGTCCAGACCGCTCTTCGCGATGTACCCGGCGTAGTCGCCGTGGATCACCTCGCCGAAGAACCACGCGTCCGGATACCGCTCGCGCGGCAGCACAGTGCGCCAGAACTCCGGCGGTACGGCGTACGCCGCATCGAGCCGCCACGCGTCGACACCACGATCGAGCCAGTGGGACAGGACCTCGCTGACGTACTGCGCGACGGCGGGCTGACTGTGATCGAGCGCGATCAGGTGCTCATGCCCCTCGAAGGTATCGAGCGACCCGTCGGGACCCCGGCGGAACCATTCACCAGGTCCGTTGAAAGAACGGGCGACATGGTTGAAGACGCCGTCGAGGGCAACGCGCAGACCCCGATCGTGAGCGCGCGCGACGAGCCGGTCGAAGTCGGCGTCGTCGCCCAGCCGGGGGTCGATCCGGAAGTGGTCGACGGTGTCGTACCCGTGGGTCTCGGACGCGAACACCGGGCCGAGCAGGAGCCCTGAGCAACCGAGTTCGATGGCGTAGTCCAGCCAGTTCTCCAAGCGGGACAGCCGATGGACGACCGGCGTACGGGCGTCCTTCTCGGCGCCGGTGAAGCCGAGCGGGTACACCTGCCACCAGATCGCGTGATCAGCCCACACATCAAGTCCCTTGGTCGAAGGTGTGGCGGCGGATCCAGGCGTGCATGGCGATTGCGGCGGCGGCGCTTGCGTTGATCGAGCGGGTCGAGCCGAACTGGGCGATGGACAGCACGGCGGTGCAGATCGCGTGTGCCTCCGGGGTCAGGCCGGGGCCTTCCTGGCCGAACAGGAGCACACACTCCTCGGGCAGCTCGTAGGTCTCCAGCGGGACCGAGCCGGGCAGGTTGTCGATGCCGATCACGGGCAGTCCGCGCTCAGCGGCGTACGACGCCAGGTCCGCGAGCTGGGGGTGGTGCCGCACATGCTGGTAGCGGTCGGTGACCATCGCGCCGCGGCGGTTCCACTTCCGGTTGCCGACGATGTGCACCTCGGCCGCCAGGAAAGCGTTCGCCGTCCGGACGACCGAGCCGATGTTCAGGTCGTGCTGCCAGTTCTCGATCGCGACGTGGAACGTGTTCCGCTGCCGGTCGAGGTCCGCGACGATCGCCTCGAGCTTCCAGTAGCGGTATTTGTCCACCACGTTGCGCCGGTCGCCCGACGCGAGCAGTTCCGGATCCAGGCGCGCATCGTCAGGCCACTGACCCTGCCACGGGCCGACTCCGACCTCGTTCGGTCCGACCATGTCTGCCCCGCGAGGATCCTCGCCACTCAGCTCCTGCACAGGTCGGGACGCTACCCTGTCCGCGTGCTCTCTCTTGTCGCGATGCTGATGCCGAACTGGATGGACCCGGAGTACCTGCTGCACTGGCTGGGTGACTGGGCCCTCTGGGGAACGGCCGCGGTCGTGTTCATCGAGTGCGGATTGCTGTTCCCGATCCTGCCCGGTGACTCACTGCTGTTCGCCGTCGGCCTGTTCATCGCGGCCGGGACGATCCACGTCCCGCTCTGGCTGGCGTGCGTGATCCTGACCGTCGCGGCGTTCCTCGGCAACGTCTCCGGCTACTACATCGGCCGCGCGCTCGGGACGACGCTGTTCCGCAACCCGAACGCCCGGTTCCTGAAACCGAAGTACATCGAGCAGACCCACGAGTTCTTCGAGCGGTACGGCCCGCGGGCGCTGGTGCTGGCCCGGTTCGTGCCGATCGTGCGGACGTTCATCACGGTCGTGGCGGGCGCCGGCAAGATGGACCCGAAGAAGTTCTTCCTCTGGACCGGCGTCGGTGCCGTGCTCTGGGCGACCGGCATCACGCTGCTCGGCCACGCGCTCGGCAACATCGAGTTCATCCACAAGAACCTCGAGGCCGCGCTCGTCCTGCTGGTGCTGATCTCGCTGATCCCGATGCTCGTCGAGTACCTGCTGGCCCGGCGGCGCAACCGCAACGCCGCCGCCCCGGCGGTGGACGGGCCGAAGCACGCTGCCCCGAAGCACCCGGTCACCAACCATTCGAACGACTGAACTCTCAGTGCCCGAACGGGAAATGTGGCTCTGACCAGACGCAGTCGGTGCTCAGCCCCGCGAGATCCGCGATCTCGACCGGTCCGCTGAGCAACGGGCCGACCACCTGACCGGAACCGAGTGCACAGGCCACCCGGATCCGGTCTGCCGCGTGGTACCAGACCAGCGCCCCCCGCGGCGCTTCCCCCTCGTGCAGCAGCGCGTGGTGGTCGAGCCACCGCACCGCGTCCGCCGCGTCGTGCCAGCCGCTGTCCTGGGCATAGCCGAACGCCATCCGCTGGAACTTCAGCGGCCAGTCCTGCCAGGCCGCCGATCCGAGCCGTTCCAGCTGCCAGTTCAGCGCCGCCTCGGTGTCCCGCGGGTTCGCGACCCGCGGGACGTTCCGGCGCTCCACGACAACCTCCCCCCAGGCCATAGCTGGTCCCCCGTTTTCCCCGAACCGCCTGGCCTGCGTGCCGTGGCGTGGCGTACGACAGATCCTGTCGCAGGCGGATACAGCCGCCGTACATTCGAAACGCCAACCACACAACGTGGTCAGCCCGCCGCGGCCCCGGTGTCGAAGGCGGCCAGCTCGCGGCGGCACTCGGCGGCGCGGACGTCGTTGCCGGCCTGCTGCCAGACCCGCGCGGCGCGGTCGAGGGTACGCCGGGCCGAGTCGAGGTTGCCCGTGGACACGTAGAGCCGGCCCAGGTGCTGCGCCGCCTGGCCCTCGACGCTGCGGTCACCGAGCCGATGGCCGATGTCGATCGCGTCCAGCAGCATCTTCCGGGCCGCGGCCACCTCGCCGCGCGCCATCAGCGCATGGCCGAGATCGGTCCGCGCGTACGTCGCACAGTGGTCGTCACCGATGCCGTTGAAGATCGTGAGTGCCTTGCGCAACTGCCGGACCGCCTGGTCGGGCCGACCCTGGTGGACCCGGAGCGCCGCGATCCGCCGCCGGACCTTGGCCTCGCGGTGACTGTCGACGCGGCGCACCGCGAGCAGGAACGCCTGGGCCAGATAACTGCCGGCCGTCGCCGGGTCGTCCCGGGACAGCCAGATGTTGGCCGCCGCGGTCCGGGCCAGCGCCTCCGCGTTCGCGTCGCCGACCTCGACGAACGCCTCGATCGCGAACTCGTACTGCGCCAAGCCCTCGTCCGGCCGCCCGCGTTCGCGCAACCAGGTGCCCAGGCCGACGGCGGTGATACCCGCGCCGAGCCGGTCGCCGACCTCGGCGAACACCGGCGCGGCCGCGTCGAAGTGCCGCCAGGCGTCGTCCCAGTCGTCCTTGTACAGCGCGAGCTGGCCGAGGTTGCGATGCATGATCGCCTCGCCGCGCCGGTCCCCGCAGGCGATCGCGCTGAGCAGGCCCTGCTGGTGCGAGCTGTTCCAGTCGTCGAAGCCGGCCCGCATGTCCAGGTACGGCCCCCAGGCGGCGGCGATCCGCCAGGCATGGTCGTGCAGCCCGTTCTGCGCCGCGGCCCGGATCGCGGGCACGAACGTACTGCGTTCGCTGTCGAACCAGGCGATCGCGTCGGTCTCGGTGAACGGCGCGGGGTCCGGAGCCGTCAGCGGTCCGGTGTGCTCGAGGACGCCGAAGTACTCGAAGGCGAGCGCGTTGTTGGCGCGGCGGATCTTGTTCAGGAGCGCTTCGAGCACGGTCTCGACGTCGCGGACCGCCTGCGCCCTCTGCTCCTCGTCGCCGACGCCGAGGGCGTGCAGCCTCAGCAGGTCGTGGACCCGGTAGCGCGCCGTCCCGCGATGGTCGACCGAGCTGATCCGGACCAGATTGACCTCGATCAGCCGGTCCAGGCTGCGTCGCACCGAGGCCGGTGACGCGACCGCTTCCAGGGCCCGCGCCGAGAACACGCCCACGGCGAAGTGACCGATGAGGCGGTAGAGCCGGGCCTCCTCCGGGCTGAGCGCGTCGTAGCTCAGGTCGGCGCTCGTACGGACGGCGAGCTCGCCGATGCTCAGCTCGTCGAGCCGGGACGTCTCGTCGCGCAACCGGCGCGCGAGCTCGCGGGGGCTCAGGTCGGGACGCTGGGCCAGCCGGCTGCCGACGATCCGGATCGCCAGCGGCAGGTTCGCGCAGGCGGACAGGATCTCGTCGGCCTCGGGCGACTTCCGATCCACGCGGCCGGGGCCGGCCACCGACTCGAGCAACGCCGCTGCCTCGCGGTCGTCGAAGGTGTCGAGCGGCATGCTGTCCGCGCCGGCCAGATCCATCAGCCGGTTGCGGCTCGTCACGACGACCGCGGACGCGCCCGTACCCGGCATCAGCGGCGTGACCTGACTGGCCGTGGCGACGTCGTCGAGGATGATCAGCACCCGGCGGCTGGCCAGCTCGGACCGCAGCATCGCCGACCGCCGCTCGGGATCGGTGGGGATCGCGAAGTCCGGAAGGTTGAGGCTGAGCAGCAGATCGGTCAGCGCGGCGGCCGGATCGCGCGGCTGCGTGGCGCCGTGCATGTCCAGGTAGATCTGCCCGTCCGGGAACGACTCCCGGACCAGATGCCCGAGCCGTACGGCGAGCGACGTCTTCCCGGTCCCCGGTGCGCCGGAGATGACCGCGATCGGTGGCCGCACCGGGTCGCGCCCGCAGACGAGGTCGCGCAGCTGCTCCAGCTGCTCCTGGCGGCCGTTGAAGTCCGCCAGGTCGAGCGGCAACTGACTCGGTGGCCGCTGCGGATCGGTCAGCTCGGGTGCCGCCATCGGACCCGGCGATACGACGGCGTCCGGCCGTTCCGTCGTACGGGTCGAGGGGATGCCGGGGTTCGGCCAGTTGGCGGAGCGGCCGTTCTCGGCGCGGGCACCGGCGGCCTCGAGGTCGGGGCCCGGCTTGATGTCGAGCTCGTCGGCGAGGGTCTGCACGGCCTTGGCGTAGGCGGCCCGGGCCTCACCGACCCGGCCGGCCGCGAGCAGAGCGTCGACGAGCCGGCGCCAGAGCTGCTCGTCGTACGGGTCGTCGGTGAGTCGTGCGCTGAGGAGTACGGCGGCTCCGCTGGCGTCGCCGTACTCGAGACGTAGGTCGAGCAGACTGTCGACCAGACCGCGGTGCTGCGCCTCCAGGCGGGCGATCGAGCCCTCCCAGGCGGCGGGGATCGGCAGATCCTCCAGCGGGCGGCCCTGCCAGAGCGAGTAGGCCCGGGACAGCACTTGCATCGCCTGACGGCCGTCGCCGGCGTCTCGGAGGTGGCCGCCTTCGGCTAGCAGCGACTCGAAGAGGCTGGCGTCGAGCTCGTCCACACCGACCTCGATGCTGTAGCCGGCGGCCGATGTGTCGATCGGCGCGGGCAGCCCGGCTTCCTGCAGGACGCCGCGGAGCGCCCGGACATAGGTCCGGATGTTCGCCGTGGCGGAGCGCGGCGGATTGGTCTCCCAGAGCGCGTCGGCGATCAGATCGGTCGAGACGAACCGGTTGGGGTGCAGGAGCAACGTGGCCAGCAGCTGGCGCGGTTTCGCGGCCTTCAGCGGCTGGCCCTGGACGTGAACAAGCCGCAGAGGTCCGAGGATCCCGTACCTCAGACTGTCCACTCGTCCTGACCTCTCCGTTCTGGAACCGACCTATCGTGGCATCCGCCTGTACCCGGCGGGAAGGCCGATGTACGCCGGATGTATCTCGTTGCGGCACTGTTGACGTAGGTACCGGGGGGAGGCAGGGCCCGGTGGTGGCGACTTGACCGCCGTCACGACCGGGCCTGGCACTGGTGGGAGCTCTGGGTCGGGGGTCTTGAGCTACGGGGAACCGGTGCCTACTGGCCACCGGTGAACGGCGGCTGTCCGTCCTGTGGCGCGGGGGAACCCGCAGGCGGGCCGCCCACCGGTGGCTGGCCCTGTGCCTGCGCCGGGTACTGCCCCGGCTGCTGCTGGTACGGCGCCTGGCCCGGCTGCTGCTGGTAGCCAGGGACCTGAGGCTGGCCCTGGTAGTTGCCCTGGTCACCCGGCATCTGCGGGTGGATCTGACCCGACGACGGCACGCCCGGCTGCATCTGCGGCGGTGCCTGCTCGCCCGCGACCGAGCCGATCGTGCCGAACGAGACCTGCGGGACCGAGCGGACCTGCTCGTCCTTCACCTCGAAGTAGCCGGCCTTCTCGAACTTGAACGCGCCCGCGATCACGTTGGACGGGAACGCCTCGATCCGGGTGTTGTAGTCACCCACGTTGGCGTTGTAGAACCGGCGCCCGGCCGCGATCCGGTCCTCGGTGTCGGTCAGCTCGCGCTGCAGGCCGAGGAAGTTCTGGTTCGACTGGAGCTGCGGGTACGCCTCGACCGAGATCATCATCTGACGCAGCGCGCCGGACAGCTCACCCTCCGCGGCCGCCCGCTGCTCCGGGGTGGAGCCCTGCACGTTGACGGCCTGGGTGCGCAGCCGGGCGACCTCCTCGAACACGTGCCGCTCGTGCGCGGCGTACGCCCGGACGGTCTCGACCAGGTTCGGGATCAGGTCGTACCGGCGGTGCAGCTCGACGTCGATCTGCCGCCAGGACTCCTGGATCAGGTTCCGCTGCTTGACGAACCGGTTGTACGACGTGATCAGCGCGATGGCCAGAATCACTACGATCACCACGACCGCGATGACGACGAAAGTCATTCCGTGCTCCCGAGTGTCGGTAATGCTGCCTGCGACTCTACGGGTAACCAGGTCCGCGCGGCGGTTGCTGCAGACGGGGGTCGACGCCCGCGTAGTCGCGCCAGACGTACGGCGGAACCTGCTCGACCACCTGCTGCAGCAGGGCCAGGCGGCTCATCACCTCGTTCGGGTGGTGGGCGCCCTTGTCCCAGCCGACCAGCGAGTTCCCCTCGACCCGCCAGCCGATCTCGCCACGGGCCAGCAGGAGCTCCATCATCCGCGGTGTCACCACCGCGTGGCCGAAGCGCTCGTCGTCCGCCTTCACCCGGAACGCGCGGTTGAACTGCTCGCTCTCGAACTGGAGATCCCGGAAGCCGAGGGCGTTGGCCACCGCGCCGCCGAAGATCCCCTCGTGGGTGATCTCCAGGTGCGGCAGCGCGCCCGGCAGTTGCAGCACGACCAGGCCGAACTTGTGGGTGGTCGTCGTACTACGGCCCTTCGAGTCGGTCGAATGCGTCTGGTAGCTGTAGTCGAAGGCAACCATCTGGTGACCGTTGAATGCACCGGAGAGCACGTTCTTGACCTGCCAGTTGTCACCGGTCCGGAACGGCGTACCCGACCACTGGCCGGCGAGCGCGTTGTTCGACGGGAGGTACGACCAGCCCTGCTGGGCGGCGAACGCGGCGAACAGTTCGCGCCGCTTCTTCGCCTGTAGGTAGCTGAGGTAGAAGATGCCGCCGCCAATGAGGACGGCGACGAGAACGAACAGGAGAGGGCTGATGTTCATCAGCCGAGGCCGAGGTCCTCGAGCCCGAACACCGACCGGTACTCCAGACCCTCCGACTCGACCTTCTCGCGCGCGCCGGTCGCGCGGTCCACGATCACCGCGACCGCGACCACCTCGGCCCCGGCCTCACGCAACGCCTCGACCGCGGTCAGCACCGACCCGCCGGTGGTCGACGTGTCCTCCACCGCGAGCACCCGGCGGCCCTTCACGTCCGGACCCTCGATCCGCCGCTGCAGACCGTGCGTCTTCTCGGCCTTGCGTACGACGAAGGCGTCGAGCCGGCGGTCTTGCCGGGCGGCCGCGTGCAGCATCGACATGGCGACCGGGTCCGCGCCGAGGGTGAGGCCGCCGACGGCGTCGTACTCGAGGTCCGCGGTCAGCTCGAGCATCGCCGGGCCGATCAGCGGCGCCGCGGCCGCGTCCAGCGTGATCCGGCGCAGATCGACGTAGTAGTCGGCTTCCTTGCCCGACGCCAGCGTCACCCGGCCGTGCACGATGGCCTTGCTCTTGACCTGCTCCAGCAGTCCGTCCCGGTCGTAGCTCATGAGCGTTGAGCTTAGAACAAGGCCGAGCTCACGATTTCTTGCTCACCTTCACGAGCTGCCCGAAGGCGACTGACCGGTCCGGCGAATGGAACAGGTCCTGGCAGGTGGTGAGAGTGATCATCGACTTGGTCGGGGTCTCGCGGGGCTTGCCGGGGACGGGGTCGAGGACCCAGGTGTCGGTCGGCTTGACGGTCAGATCGCGGGGCCGACCCACTCCCCGCATGCCGAACAGTATGCAGAGGAACTGCAAAGGCTGTGCACGACGTGTCGATGGACGCCGGTGGTTGCCCGGGACGACGATGTGGACGATCGTCGTAGACGGAGGTGTGTGGTGAAGGCGCTGGTCAAGGCCGAAGCGAAGCCCGGTCTGTGGTTGCAGGACGTGCCGGAGCCGAAGATCGAGGCCGACGAGGTCCTGATCAAGGTGCTCCGGACGGGATTGTGCGGCACCGATCTGCACATC
This sequence comes from Kribbella sp. NPDC048837, assembly GCF_055586945.1. Taxonomy (NCBI): domain Bacteria; kingdom Bacillati; phylum Actinomycetota; class Actinomycetes; order Propionibacteriales; family Kribbellaceae; genus Kribbella; species Kribbella sp. NPDC048837. The sequence continues at coordinate 194,596 of NZ_JBVJHF010000007.1, read as the reverse complement.
CAGAGCTGGGACCACTGGGCGCAGAAGAACGTACCGGTGCCGATGGTGACCGGGCACGAGTTCTGCGGTGAGGTGGTCGAGATCGGCGTCGGTGTCCGCGACGTCGCCGTGGGTGACCTGGTCAGCGGCGAGGGCCACCTGGTCTGCGGCCGCTGCCGCAACTGCCGCGCCGGCCGCCGGCACCTGTGCATCAAGACCCGCGGCCTCGGTGTCCACGTGCCGGGCGCGTTCGCGGAGTACGTCGCTCTGCCCGCGAGCAACGCGTGGGTCCACAAGGATCCGGTCGACCTGGACGTCGCCGCGATCTTCGACCCGTTCGGCAACGCCGTACACACGGCTCTGTCGTTCCCGCTGGTCGGCGAGGACGTGCTGATCACCGGCGCCGGCCCGATCGGCGTGATGGCCGCGGCGGTCGCGCTGCACGCCGGCGCGCGGAACGTGGTGGTCACGGACCTGTCGGAGTACCGGCTGGACCTGGCCCGCAAGATCGGCGTCACCCGGGCGGTGAACGTCGGTGCGGAGAGCATCGCGGAGGCGCAGCAGAGCCTCGGTATGCGCGAGGGGTTCGACGTCGGCATGGAGATGTCCGGCCAGCCGGCCGCGCTGCGGGACATGCTGGCGAACATGACCCACGGCGGGAAGGTCGCGATGCTCGGCCTGCCCGCGGACGAGATCGCGATCGACTGGAGCACCGTGGTGCTCAACATGCTGACGATCAAGGGCATCTACGGCCGGGAGATGTTCGAGACCTGGTACTCGATGTCGGTGATGCTGGAACGCGGCCTGGACCTGACCCCGGTGATCACCCACCGGTTCGGGTACGGCGACTTCGAGCGCGCCTTCGACGTGGCCCGGCAGGGGCAGTGCGGCAAGGTGATCATGGACTGGACGAGCGAGACGCTGGAGGAGAAGCACTGATGTTCGGGCGGATGCGGGACGACCTGACGGCGACCATCGGCGAGATCCGGGACGCCGGGCTGTACAAGTCCGAGCGGGTGATCACCTCACCGCAGCAGTCACTCATCTCCGTTGCTTCAGGCAACGAGGTGCTGAACTTCTGCGCGAACAACTACCTCGGCCTGGCCGACCACCCCGAGGTGATCGCGGCGGCCCGCGAGGCGCTCGACCGGTGGGGCTTCGGGATGGCGTCCGTACGCTTCATCTGCGGCACGCAGCAGATCCACAAGGACCTGGAAGGTGCCCTGAGCAACTTCCTCGGCACCGAGGACACGATCCTCTACAGCTCCTGCTTCGACGCGAACGGCGGCCTGTTCGAGACCCTGCTCGGCGCCGAGGACGCGATCATCTCCGACGAGCTCAACCACGCCAGCATCATCGACGGTGTCCGGCTGTCCAAGGCCCGCCGGTACCGCTACAAGAACCGCGACATGGCCGACCTCGAGGCCCAGCTCAAGGACGCCGCCGACGCCCGCTACCGGCTGATCGCCACCGACGGCGTCTTCTCGATGGACGGGTACGTCGCTCCCCTCGACGAGATCTGCGACCTGGCCGAGCGGTACGACGCGCTCGTCATGGTCGACGACTCCCACGCGGTCGGCTTCGTCGGCGCGGACGGCGCCGGGACACCCTCGCTGTTCGGGGTGAAGGACCGCGTCGACATCGTCACCGGCACCCTCGGCAAGGCACTCGGCGGTGCGTCCGGCGGCTACGTTTCCGGTCGCCGCGAGATCGTCGAGCTGCTCCGCCAGCGGTCGCGTCCGTACCTGTTCTCCAACTCCCTGGCCCCGTCCGTGACCGCAGCCTCCCTGAAGGCCCTCGAACTCATCGGCGGCTCCAGCGACCTCCGCGACAAGCTGGCCGCCAATACGAAACTCTTCCGCACCAAGATGACCGAAGCGGGCTTCGACGTACTCCCTGGCGACCACCCCATCTCCCCCGTGATGATCGGCGACGCCGCCCAGGCCGGCCGCCTCGCCGACAAACTCCTCGACCTCGGGATCTACGTCATCGGCTTCTCCTACCCCGTCGTCCCCCACGGCAAGGCCAGAATCCGGGTCCAACTCTCCGCCGCCCACTCCACGCAAGACGTAGAAACCGCCATCGCCGCCTTCATCGAAGCCCGCGCCGCCCTCAGCTGAGGGGGTCGGCGCCGTCAGCCGGGCTCGGTGGGGCGAGGGCCGCCTCGAGGTGAGCGGCTACAGCGTCCAAGGCCTGAGGGTTTGCGTCCGGTTGGCCGGATGCCAGGAGGTTCTGGATGTCGGTTCGGGCAGTTCGGGTGGCGTCTCGGAGGGTTCGGACTCGGGTTGCGGCGGGTTCGTCCGGGGCTGTCGGCTCCAGGGTGGTCAGGCGGTCTTCGGCCGCGACGACGCGGGGCTCCGCGACGGTCCAGCCGCCGGCTACTTCCGCGAGCGAGGGCTGCTGGCGGAGTTGGGGGATGAGCTCGCGGGCGAACCAGGCGACCTCGGCCTCGGCGGCCGTCAGGTCATCGCGCCAGCCTTGGCGGTGGCGTGATCTGACGAGGAGCGGGATACCGATGGCGAGCGCGAGTACCAGCGCTCCCAGGAGCCACCACAACCAGGTAGGCGTTCCGTCGGTCTCGGCCGAGGTGGGCGCCACCGACGCCGAGGCCGTCGGTGACGGGGCGGCCGCAGGCACTGACTCGGTCGCCGTGGAAGTCTCGGTGCGGGTGACGGTTCGCTCCGGCTGCGGTTGGGTCGGCGCGGACGTCTCCTCGGGCTCCGGCTCCGTCCGAGCCGGCGAGGAGGCCTCCGGTGAGCGGGTGGGGACTCGTTCCGACTCGGGCTCGGAGGCGGACGAGGTGTCCTCGCGTTCCGGCGAGCGGGTGGGGTTCGGGAGCGTCGCCGTCGGGGAGGGCAGCGCGTTCGGCGTTCGCGTCGACGATGTGGTCGGCCGCTCGACGCCGCCGGTATCTCCGCACGAGACGAGGAGCAGCGCCGCGACAGCCAGACCAACGGCTCGCATCATCACCGGGCTCGGGGTGTTCAGGAGTCTCACCGGCCCGCCTCTCGATCGGCTCTCAGGAAGAAGATCGCACGTTCCGAGTCGGCTCCGACTCATCCGCGTAGGGCGATATCCAGCCGATCCACGAAAGGCCTATGGGTGCCGCCGACCACGCGAACACGCCAGGGCTAGGGTGAGCCGGTTCGGTCTGGGTGAGGGAGGGTCATGCGCCGGGTGCTGGCTGTTGCCGGGTTCGTCGGGTTGCTGGGTGTCGCCGGATGCGGTGAAGGTGCGGAAACGCCGGTCTCGGCCGCGTCGAGTCCGGCGACCTCGCCGAGTTCGACGCCGAGCGCCGTACGCAGTGCTCCGCTGGTGAGGGCAACCCCTGCGCCGTTGAGCGTGGCGGCGGCCGGGACGCGGTACCTGGCGGTGACACGGCCCTACAACGTGGCTTTGGAACGCTTCGAGAAGGCTGCCAACAGCGGAGCCTCGGTGAAGACCCTGCAGGCACGGGCGCGCGCGGTCGCCGCGGCGAACCTGGCAGAGTCGCGACAACTCTTGTCGATCGCATGGCCGGCCAAGGTCTCGACCCAGATCCGGGCGCTGGCTCGCGCCGACGCAGCGGCCCGGCCGCATTGGCTGCGGGTCGCCGCGGCCGGCAACCTCGGCGACATGGCCCGCCACGTGAAGCTCGCCTCGGCCGAAAGTGGCAAGGCCCCGGCCGCGGACATCCGCCGGCTCCTCGGACTCCCGAAGTACGACGAGAAGGACTACAGCTGACTTTGTCGGTGGTGACGGGCAGGATGCCTGCATGGCGGTTCTGAGTCCTAAGGCGGTCAACCGGGCGACTCTGGCGCGGCAGTTGTTGCTGGGGCGCGAGAGCTTGCCGGCGGTCGAGGTGGTGGGGCGGCTGGTGGGGATGCAGGGCCAGGAGCCCAAGCATCCGTACGTCGGGTTGTGGTCCAGGATCGACGGGTTCGACGAGGCCGAGCTGGATCGGGCGGTGGTCGAGCGGGACGTCGTCCGGGCCACCATGTTTCGCGGGACCTTGCACTTGGTGACGGCCGCGGACTACCTGCGGTTCCGGACGACGGTGTCGCCAGTGCTGGAGGCGGGCCTGAAGGTGCTCGGCGATCGGGGTGCGGGCCTCGAGCCGGACAAGGTGGTCGCGGCGGCGGAGAAGCTGCTGGCGAAGGAGCCGTTGACGTTCACCGAGGTGCGGGATGCGCTGCAGCAGCAGTTCCCGGAGGTGAACGAGCGGGCGCTCGGCTTCTGCACGCGGATGCTGGTCCCGCTGGTGATGTACCCGACGGACACCCGCTGGAGCTGGTCGGCGAACGCGCGCTTCACTCCCGCCGAGGACTGGATCGGCAAGAAGCTGCACCAGCGGGCCGAGACCAACGAACTGGTGACGCGCTACCTCGAGGCGTTCGGCCCGGCGACGCCCGCGGACTTCCAGACCTGGTCCGGGCTGCAGAAGGCGAAGCCGTTGTTCGACGAGCTGGAGCTGGAAACCTTCACGGACGAGGCCGGCAAGACGTTGTACGACGTACCGGAGGGGCCGCGGCCGGATCCGGACACCCCGGCGCCCGTGAGGTTCCTGCCCGAGTTCGACAACATCCTGCTCTCGCACGCGAAACGGGAGCGGATCATCGCGGACGAGCACAAGCCGGCCGTGTACACGAAGAACCTCCGGGTCAAGGCGACGTACACCGTCGACGGCGTGGTCGCCGGGCTGTGGACGGCCGAGAAGAAGCGCGGTGTGGCGACTCTCACCGTCACGCCGTTCGGGCGGACGCTGAAGAGGACGCTGACCGAGCTGGAGCGTGAAGGGAGCGCGCTGCTGCGGTTCCTCGAGCCGGATGCGAAAACCCACGAGGTGGTTACGGTCAGTTCATGAGGTTGTTGTCACACGTCGGATGACTGGGCCAGAGCCCTCCGGCCCGGTGGAATAGACGAATGAGCACAGTCCCCACCATCACTCTGGACAACGGCGTCGAGATCCCGCAGCTGGGCCTGGGGGTCTGGCAGATCGAGGACGAGATCGTCACCGACGTCGTCACGACCGCGTTCGAGGCCGGGTACCGGCACATCGACACCGCGGCCATCTACGGCAACGAGGCCGGTGTCGGACGCGCGATCGCCGCGTCGGACCTGCCGCGTGACGACCTGTTCATCACCACCAAGCTGTGGAACAACGACCAGGGCTACGACAGCACGCTGGCGGCGTTCGACACCAGCCTCGAGCGGCTCGGCCTGGAGTACGTCGACCTGTACCTGATCCACTGGCAGTCGCTGAAGCGGGACAAGTACGTCGACACCTGGAAGGCGTTCGAGCAGTTGTACGCCGACAAGCGGGTGCGCGCGATCGGCGTCTCGAACTTCCACGAACCCGCCCTGCGGCGGCTGTTCGAGGAGACCACGATCCGCCCGGCGGTGAACCAGATCGAGCTGCACCCGGCGCTCCCGCAGGACGACCTGCGCGCGTTCAACGCCGAGAACGACATCGTCACGCAGGCGTGGAGCCCGCTGGCGCAGGGCGAGCTGCTCTCGCAGCCGGCCCTGAAGACGCTGGCCGAGAAGCACGGCAAGACGCCGGCGCAGGTGGTCATCCGCTGGCACCTGCAGCTCGGCAACGTGGTGATCCCGAAGTCGAAGACGCCGAGCCGGATCCAGGAGAACTTCGCGGTCTTCGACTTCCAGCTCGACAACGACGACATGGCCGCGATCGCCGACCTGGAGACCGGCGTCCGGACCGGCGGCGACCCCGACGTCTTCGGCTGAGTCAGAGCAGTTCGAGGAACCGGGCCAGCACAGGCGAACGGTTGTCCGGCGACCAGGCTACGGAGAGTTGCCATGGTGGTAGGTCGTCGGACAACTCGCGGTAGACGACCACGTCGGGGTTCGTCAGCGGGGCCGGGCTGATCAGCAGCGAGACTCCGAGGCCGGCGGCGACGAGCGACACGATCGTCTGGACGTCGGCCGCCTCCTGCTCGATCCGCGGCATGAACCCGGCCGACCGGCAGAACCCGACGATCGTGTCGTGCACCGCCGGGCCGCTGGGCCGCGAGTAGAACACGAACGGCTCGTCCGCGAGCTCGGCCAGCCGGATCCGCTTCCGCCGCGCGAGCCGATGCCGCGCCGGCAGCACGGCCACCAGCGGATCCGCCGAGACCGCCCGCGACGCCAGCCCCGGCGCGAGCTGGACGACGACCGTCCCGCCACCCGCTGCCCCGCCCGCCGCGCGCTTCGCATCTCCTCCTCCGCCGACCGGCGCCGGGGCGTTCGGCCGGAGCAGGCCGACATCGATGCGGCCGTCCCGCAGCGCCTCCGTCTGGTGGAGAGTCGTCATCGTCGCCAGATCCAGGACCACTTCCGGATAGGCGTCGCGGAACGCACCCAGCAACCGCGGCAGCACCTCGAACGTGGCCGACTGGACGAAGCGGAGCCGCAGCGTCCCGAGCTCACCGCGCTGCGTTCGCTGCGCCGCGCGTACCGCCTCGTCGGAACGCCGGAGCAGGTCCTGCGCCTCGGCCAGGAACGTCTCCCCCGCGGCGGTCAGCACGAACCGGCGGCGGACCCGGGCGAACAGCTCCACCCCGAGATCGTGCTCGAGCGCCGCGATCTGCCGGCTCAACGACGGCTGCGTGAGATGCAGCCGGACCGCCGCCCGGCCGACGTTCAACTCCTCGGCGACCACCACGAACGACCTGAGCTGCCGCAGTTCCATCCCCACATCATGCATCAGATGCATGAACTCCGCGAAGAAGTTTCATTGGACGTATCACCCCGCGGCTTCCTACTGTCGAAGGGTCGAAAGGAAACACCGTGCAATACGTCCCGTTCACCGTGATCAAGTCGATCCACGAGCAAACCCACTCCGCCATGCCGGACACACCGGTCCGGCCTTATGCCCCGCGGCGTCCGCGCCGCCACCCGCTCCGCGCCGTACGACGGCTTCTGCAACGCCCGGCGACCGTCACCGAGGTGACCCCGCCCCCGGCCACCGAGGTTGCGCCGCCCGCGCTGACTCTGGTCGCCTCGGAGCTGACCATCGACCAGCTGTGCGAAGCTGAGGTCCGTGATCGAGGTACGACGCCTGCGGGTGTTGCGCGCGCTTGCTGACCACGGGACTGTGACCGCGGCCGCCGAGGTGCTGCATCTGACGCCCTCGGCGGTCTCGCAGCAACTGGCCGCCCTGGAATCCGAGGTCGGCCAGGAGTTGCTCGAACGCCGCGGCCGCCGGGTCGCGATCACCTCGGCCGGCCGCCTGCTCCTCGCCCATACCGACACGATCCTGACCGAGGTCGAGCGCGCCGAAGAGGCGATGCGCCTGTACGCGAACGGCGCCACCGGCGAGGTCCGCGTCACCGCCTTCGCGACCGCGATCAGCCTGCTCGTCGCCCCCACGCTGACCCGCCTCCGCGAAACCAGCCCCGGCCTCGACCTCGTCGTCCGCGACGCCGAGGGACACCAGGGCATCACCCAGCTGCTCGACGGCGACGCCGACATCGCGATCGCGGTCGAGCACCGCGGATCCCCCCGCGCCGACGACCAGCGCCTGATCCGGATCCCCTTGTACGCCGAGCCTTTCGTCGCCGTCCTCCCACCAACGCATCCAGCCGCGGCGGACGACACCATCGAGCTCTCTCAACTCGCGGGCGACGACTGGGTCATGACCGCCCCCGGCAACCCGATCCGGGACGTCGTACTGCTCGCCTGCGAGCAAGCCGGCTTCCAGCCGCGCGTGGTCCACCAGTCCGACGACTTCCGCGCCGTCGCCGCCCTGGTCGCAGCCGGCGGTGGCGTCTCCCTCGTCCCTCGCCTCGCCGTACCAACCCCGACCCTGGCAGTCATCCGCCCACTCCCCGACCCGGTCCCGACCCGCCGTGTCTACGCCGCGATCCGCGCCAGCCGGGCCAACCACCCGCTGGTCACCGCGACCCTCGCCGTCCTCACCGAGGTCGCCGAGAAGCTGTGACCGACGGTCAGTGGCCGTCGTCGATGGCGATCCTCTCCTGGGGGACTGCCACGCGCAGTGCGGCCACAGAGGTGGTCGCCGGGACCAGAACCGCACCACGGCTGACCCACTGGGTGATGTTGGTGACCATGGTCGTCACAGTCCGCCGGGACGCCACCGACGGTGTCGGGACCGCCCAGTTCGAAGGGCAGCGGCGGATCAGGAAGCAGCTGTAGGCGAACGTCGACCCGTTGAACACCCGGGCACCTGACGGTGCGATGAACGCGGTGGCGTGCATCGGCGAGGGCTGGCCGGTCTTGAGGCACGTACCGGTGCCACTGGCAACGATGCCCAGCCCCGGCTTCTTGTACAAGCCGGGCCAGACATAGTCGATCTCCCCCGCGAGAAATCCCGGGATGGCGGTGCCCGCCGGAACTCCCCGGAACAGCCACCCGCTTCCGGTCCTGAGGGTGCTGCCCAGGAGGAAGCAGAAATACTCCGCACCCAGCAACGGCTGTGACGCATACCCGTCGCCCAGGTAGCGCCAGAGGGTGGAGGCCACGCCATTGGTGTACCGGTCGATGTCCCAGGTCCGCCGGCTGCTGTCCGTGAAGACGATCCGCCGGTACGCCGTGTTGGCGCCGAAGTTGGCCACGTTGACGCCCCGCGCGATCGCCTGGCTGAGCGCTGCCCGCATTCGCAACGAGTAGTACTCGTCGTGCCCGGGCAGGAACATCGTGGCGGCTCGGGCCGGCAACTGACCGCCGAGCGAGTCCAGGTCGTTGTCGGTCCAGTAGGTGACGTCCAGCCCCAGCGACTCCGCCCACAGCACCAGCCCCTGCTCCAGTGGGAGGAACTGACCGGAGCCCTGGCCCTCCGCGTACGGGCGGTCGAAGGTCAGCCGGCCCGAGCCGGTCGTCGCGCTGCTGTAGAAGCTCCTTCCGCCGTACCAGTTGTAGGCCTGCCAGGTCGTGGTCGCCTGCTGGATGAGCACAGCGTGCTTCTTCCCGGTGTCGTCCCGGACGGTCAGTGGCGCGTACGACGCGTACCGGCCGTCGCTGACCTTGACCAGATAGGTGCCGGGCACCCAGGCGCTGGTCACCGGGATGCTCAACGTCTTCGACCAGCCGGCCGCGGAGGCCATCCTGAGAGCGTGGCCGTTGGCCGTACCACCGATCGTCGGGGCAGGCTGCACAACGGTCGGTACGCCGTTCTGCCGCCAGACCTCACGCCCGCCGAGCCCCTGGTAGTAGCCCATCCGGTACGCGACGACGCTGACCGGTCTCCCGGACGTGACCTTGAGATCGACCGTGTCACCGCAGGCCGCCGACACCCTGGTGAGGTACGCCGCCAACGGTCCGTTCATCGTGGTCGGGATGACCCAGGCACCCGTCCCCGCCAGCGCGGGCATCGGCGCGGGTGGTGCGATCAGCGCCAGGGTTCCCCGACCCGACAACAGCACGCTGCCGGTCGACGTCGAGGCCGACATCGTGAGCCTCAGGATGCCGCCGTACCTGGACAGCAACAGTCCGTAGATCGGGATCGACAGTCGCACTCCGGCACGCAGGCTGAGTGGAGCGCGCGGTCTCCAGGTGGCGTATCCACGCTCGCGGTGATGCGGACGTCCACCGGGCGGATCAGGGTTCCGGTGCCGGTGGACAGGACCTGTCCTGTCGTGCTCGTCGCCTTGAAACTCAGCGCCCACGGGCCGCCGGTGGGCAGTTGGACGCCGTACAAGGGCACCGAGAAGCGGGTGCCCACGGCAACTGTGACGGCCGTGCTCGGCAGCCACCGCAGTACTCCCGGCGAGATCGTCCGAACCGTGCCGTTGACCGAGGTGATCCGTCCGGCGGAGCCGGGCGGGATGGTCACGACGATGTCGCGAAGCCGTCCCACCCGGGTCGCCGTGGCACGGTAGGTCAAGGTCGTGGTGCCGTTCGTGGCCGCTGTCAGCGCCCGACTCGCTAGTGCAAGCGAGCGGCTGCGGTGCGTGTCAGTTTCTCGAAGTTGGCGGGGGCTACGCCATCGCCCATTTCGCGGAACGCCAGGACCGAGATCACGCTGCCTTCGCGGGTGATCGCGTAGGGGAAGCCGCCGGGCTCGCTGCCCGGGTCGGTGGGGAGCGGGTAGTCGTACCAGCGCAGGATGGTGGTCGCGTCGCCCAGTGGGAGCGTGCGATTCTCGGTGAGCTTGCGGGCGTGGGTGGGCGCGGGATCGAGTGCCTTGCAGGACTTGATCGTCGCCACGATGCGCTCGTACGCCGCCTTGGCCGCCGCCGGGCTGGCATACCGGGTCAGGAACTGGCCGCCGGACGCGTCCAGCTCGGTGCTGAAGTGCCGCGTCAGACTGCCCTTGACCGCGTTCCCCCGGGTCGACGCCGGCCCACAGATCGGCTGGCTGTCGGCGCTCGTCACGATCCAGCCCCGCTGGGGGTCCGCCTTCCCGACATCCGGTCCGGTCAGCAGCATCGCGGTGCTCAGCCGCGCAGCGGCGGGCACCGGCGTCGGCGACTTCGGCAACTGCGGAACCGACCGCTCCGGCCCCGACTCCGTCGCCTCCACCGTCGGCGTGGCCTTCGGCGTGCTCGACGTACTCGACCCCGCCGACGGCGTCCCACCGTCCGCTTGGTTGCCGCAGGCCACCAAACTCAACCCCAGAACGACCATCCCCGCCGCCGCGGTGAGGCGCCGCACTCCCCGTCCGTACATGGCACCAACCTCTCCCCCTCGATGTGTGCCTGCTTGGACGCGGCCGGGGACGATTTGGTTGGAGTCAGGTGCGGCGGCGGCCGTCGAGGCCGACAGTGGAGATGCGGGCGATCAGGGCGCGGGGGGTGTAGCGGGCGGCCGCGACGATGAGTTTGTAGCGGCGGGTCGGGATCGAGACCGCCTTGCCGCGCATCAGGTCCTTCCAGGCGGCGTCGACCAGGTCGGTCGCGTCCAGCCACAGGAACGACGGGATGATCGTCTTGTCCATCCCCATCCGCTCGTGAAACTCGGTGTGCACGAAGCCCGGGCACAGCGCCATCACCGCGACGCCCTTGGAGTGCAGCTCGATCGCCAGCCCGGCGGAGAAGTTTGTCACCCACGCCTTGTGCGCGCTGTAGACGTTGCGCTGCATGAACCCGGCGACCGACGACACGTTGATCACCGCGCCCGAGCCGCGCTCGATCATCGGGAGGACGGCGGCGTGCGTGAGCCGCAGGACGACGCGGACCAGCAGGTCGAGCTGCTTCTCCTCGGCCTCGATCGAGTTGGCCCAGAACGGCTTCTTCTGCCCGAAGGCGGCGTTGTTCACCAGCACCTCGATCGGACCGGTCCGGAACCGTTCCTCCACCCGGGCCAGATCGTCCGCGTCGGTCAGGTCCGCGGCGAGCACCTCACAGGCGACACCGTGCAGGCGGGTCAGGTCGGACGCGACCTCCTTCAGCCGCGCCTCGTCCCGCGACACCAGCACCAGGTCGTACCCCTCGAGCGCCAGCTTGTTCGCGAACGCCCGGCCGATCCCGGTCGCCGGCCCGGTGATGAGCGCAGTCGCCACGTGTCAGTCCTCCCGTCGGTACCGCACCCAGTCTGTCACTACTCTGGTCTGGTGCTGAGGGACATCGAAACGTGGGTGCTCGACCTGGACAACACGCTGTATCCCGCCGGCTCCGCTCTGGCCGCCCAGCTCACCCACGGCATCCTCTCGACGATCGCCGAGTACTACGGGACCGACGACGTCGGCGCCCGCCGGATCCAGGCCGAACTGGTCGCCGAGTACGGCACGTCGCTGCGGGGTGCGATGGTCACCGGCACGATCGACCCGCACGACTTCCTCAGCTTCGAGCGCCGGATCGACTACTCGGTGATCGGCCCGGACCCGGCACTCGCCACCGCGCTCGAGGCACTTCCCGGCCGCCGGTACGTCTACACGAACGGGTCGGCGTACCACGCCGAGCAGGCGCTCCGGCAACTGGGCCTGAGCGCCTGCTTCGACGGGATCTTCGACATCCTCGCCGGCGAACTGATCCCGAAGCCGTACGCGGAGAGCTTGGACGCCTTCCTGAACCTCTTCGGTGTCGAGCCCACCCGCGCGGTGATGTTCGACGACCTCGAGGTCAACCTCACGCTCCCGCGGCAGCGCGGGATGACGACCGTGCTGGTGACGGGCGCGGATGGGACGCCGTACCAGCAGGTTGCGGCCAGACAGTGGCGGGTCAGCGACCTGCCGGCCTTCCTCGACCTCGTGGCCGCCCGGCGATAACGGCCCGGCCGGTCCCGGCAGTCTCCCGGGACCGGCCGGACAATCAGGTGGTCGGCAGGCGATACACGCCCCCGCCCGCAGTTCCGGCGTACAGCCAGCGTCCGTCGGGAGATGTGGTGACACTCTCGACGTCGAGGTTCGGCAGGCCGTCGGAGATGTTCTGCCAGCTCCGCCCGCCGTCCCGGCTGGTCAGCACGCCCCGGCCGCCGACCGGCAGGCCGGCCGAGTCGCTGTCGGCGCCCGCCGCGGCGTAGAGCCGGCCGTCCGAGGCGAACGTCAGCGCGGTGATGTGCAACCGGAACCCTGAGGTCGCGGCAGCCTTCACGGTCCGCCCACCGTCGCGGCTGTCGAACAGCCCGTTCCCGCCCATGACCAGGTGATCCGGGTTCTTCGGGTCACGCGCGATCACCGACACCGGCGTGGTGGACACCCGGCGTACCGTCCGGCCGCCGTCGTCCGATCGGTACAGGCCCTGCGATCCGCCCAGCAGGATCTGCTCGGGGTTGTGCGGGTCCGCGGCGATCGTGGTGACGTCGACGGACAGGTTGTTCTTCCGCCAGGTCTTCCCGCCGTCGCGGCTGACGACCACGCCCGGCCCGAGGACGTCGACGATCGCGGCGTAGACGTAGTCGCGGTTCGCCGGGTCGACGACGAGCTGGTACACGTACGCGTCGGCCAGCACGCTCAGCTTGGTCTGCCAGCTCACGCCACCGTCGGTCGACTCGTCGAGCGACGGACGGCCCTGAGCGTTCGCGACGGCCCGGAACATCCGATGCGGGTCGGCCGGATCGGTGGTCACCGCAGTGACCCAGTTGCCGAGCAGTCCGTCGGCGCCGTTGTCTCCCCAGTCGCGATCCGCCGGACCCGGCGTGCGCTGGACCGGCAACGCGGTCTCGAAGGTGGAGTACGTCGTACCGGCCACCAGCGTCGCCTGGTCCGACAGGTCCCGTCCGACCGTGAGCGCGTGCACGTCAGCCGCCGTGAGACCAACGCGCTGGTACGTCGCGCCGTCGTCGCCGGTGACGAACACGCCGCTGCTCGCGGCCGTGACCACCAACCGGCCGGCCCCTGGCGACGAGATGCGGAAGACGTCGCCGTCCACCGGCGCCGGGATCGTCGACCACTCGCCGGCGCCGGCACGATCGACGAAGATCTCCGACTCCGTCGAGGCGTACAGGTCGCCGTTCACCAGATCCAGCGCCCTGAAGGTCTCGCCCACCGGCGCCTCCTTCGCGGGTTGCCAGCTGGCGCCCTGGTCACGAGAGACGAACAGCTCGCGCGGTGTGCTGAGCACCAACTGGCTGCCGTCGCCGGCGACCTCCTCCACGAACTGGTCGCTGATCTCCGAGGTGAACAGCTTCCGCAGCGGCTCCGGCGTACTGTCGATGTTCCGGATCACGTAGAGGACGCGCGCGTCACCGAAGTACAGGTCGTGGCCGATCAGCCGGACCTGCTGCAGATCGTCGCCCGGGACCGGATAGCTGTTCCACGTCTGGCCCCGGTCGGTGCTCACGTGGATGGCGTGGTCGAACCCCGGTACGACGAGAACCCGCCCGGTCGGATCGATCGACAGGTCCCGCGGGCTGACGTCCGGGAACGGCAGCGTCGTCCAGGTCTCGCCCGCGTCGTGGCTGACCAGGAGCTTGCCCTGGTACGTCGGGTCCGGCTGCCCCTCGAGCGCGAGGTACACGGTGTCCGGCTGGGTCGGGTCGGCCGCGAGGCCCATGTTCGTGCCGCCGCCGACCGGCAGGTTCCGCAGTTCCTTCCAGGTGGCCCCGTTGTCGTCGGTCCGGAAGATGCCGGGTCGCGGCGAGCGGTCCGGCAGCGCGTACATCCGGCCCGGCTTCGAGTCGTAGGTGATCGTCGTCGCGCCTTCACTCGTCGGACCGATCGCCTGCCAGCCGTCCGCCCCGGAACCGTGCGACGGCGCGAGCTGCTCGTACGTCGCCTGCCCGTCGAGCCGGGCACCCGAAGACGTCCGGGCGACCGCCGACACCGAGTACGCGCCGGCCGGTCCGGTGGGCACGGTGTACTTCCACCAGCCCGGGTGGTCGACAGTCGCCGTACCGGTCACCGGGTGGTGCGATCCCGGGCGGGTCACCGATACCTGCGGAGGCGCGGCCAGACCGGCCTCGGAGTGGATGAAGATCGTGGAGCCCGCGATGGCCGGATCCGGGTTGGCGTGCAGGACGAGCGGCCGGACGGCGAGCGACCACGGGACGGTGAGATCCGAGGACCCGTCGACCTTGGCCCGCAGCCAACCGCTCAGGTCCGCGTTTGCGGCCGGACGGGGGCCGGTCACCGTCACGCGGACGGTCACCTTCTTGCCCGCGCCGAGGCTTGCACTGCGGGGGAACACGTCGACCTTGGCGGAGGTGCCGGCGGCCGGCGTCGCGTCGAGGCGAACGGTCCTCGTGGTCGACGAGACGTTGGTCAACGTGACGGTGGTCGTCCCGTTCAGTGTGTGACTTCCGAGGTCCGCGACACCCAGGTTCATCGAGTGCCGGTCCGGCAGCACCGCCAGCCGGTCGGAGGCGGCGACATCGAGACGGCCGGAGCCCTGGGCGACGGCGTCGTACCCGGGCAGCACGTGGGCACCACCGGTCAGCGCCGCCATGATCTGGCCGACGCTCCAGTCCGGGTGGGCCTGCTCGAGCAGGGCGGCGGCGCCGGCGACATGCGGTGCGGCCATGCTGGTGCCGCTGTCGTCGGCGTACTGACCGCCGGGCCAGGTGGAACGGATCTCGACACCCGGTGCGACCAGGTCCGGCTTGATCGCGAAGGTCCCGGGCACCGGGCCCTGGGCACTGAACGACGCGAGCTGGTCGGTCGCGTCCGTACCGCCGATGTGGATCCGCACCGTGCCCTGGGAGATCCACTGGAGCAGGTCCGATCCTTCGGTCCCGTTGATCACGACCGCGACCATGGGGCTCTTCCCGGGGTCCTGCGTCGTACCGGTGGCGAAGGCGGGCACCAGCAGGTGACCACCGCCGCCGCCCTGGTAGTAGTTCGGGGTCCGCAACAGCAACGCCTTCGCACCGTGCGCGGCGGCCGTCGCCATGATCTGGCCGAACTGCTCGTCGTTGTTCGCGACCAGGACGGCCTTGCCGCTCGCGTCGATCCGGTCGTAGTCACCCGGATCACCGTTCTTCGCGTCGACGACCTCGAGGTCCTCGCCGTGGGCCGGCGGATTGGCCGACAGGAACGCCCGCTGGGCGTCCAGCGTCCGGCGGACCGGCGCGGTGACGGTCACCGTCGGCACGTCGACGCCGGTGATGCTCGCACCGACCGCGAGGACATCGGGCGCCTCGGCCGGGGAGCCGACCGTGCCCGCCCCCGGGCCGTTGTTCCCGGCGGCGGCGACCACGACGACGCCGCCGCGGACCGCGGCCTCGGCCGCCGCTTCGAGCGGGTCGTCCTGGCTCGGGTCACCGCCCAGGCTCATGTTCACGACATCCGCGCGGTCCGGGTTGTCCGGAGCGACCGCGGCCTCGAGCCCGGCGATGATCGCCGACTCCGAGCCCTGCCCGTCGTCACCCAGCACCTTGTAGGCGGTCAGCCGCGCGGCCGGGGCGACCCCGGTCCGGCCGTCCGGACTGGTGCTGCTGCCGGCGATGATGCCGGCGACGTGGGTGCCGTGACCGTTGTCGTCCATCGGGTCGTCGTCGCCGTTGACGAAGTCGTACCCGCCGACGACCTTGTGGCCGCGCCCGAACCCGCCGCCGAGATCCGGATGGTTGTAGTCGATCCCGGTGTCCAGGATCGCGATCGTCTCGCCGGCTCCGGTGACCGCCGCACCCTTGCTGTCTTTGGTCCGCCAGACCTCGGGTGCGTTGATCTGCGTCAGGGCGGAGTCGCCGCTGGAGTGCAACTGGCGGTCCGGGGTCACCCCGATCACGCCGGGCAGGCTGCGGAGCCGAGCAGCGCCGGCCGCGTCGGTGGTGACCGCCATGCCGTTGAACAGTTGGCCGAACTCGCGGGTGACGGTGGCGTGGATTCCCGCCGCGGCGAGGTTCTGCCGGAAAGTGGTGTAGGCGGGCCGGACCTGGGCGGAGGCCGTCGGGGCACCTGCGAGCTGGACGATCACCCGGGTCGTGGCCGGTGCCGCCGGGGTCGGTGGGGTGGCGAGGGCTGGACGCGCTGCGGCGAGGACGACGGCGAGTGGCATCGCCAAGGCCACCGCCCCTCGCGCAGCACGGTGCGATGCAGAAACCATGGGGTCACTCCCGATAGCAGGGCGAAATCGATCAGTGGCGGATGAAAGTCTGCGCACGGCGACCGGTCGGCAGCCAGCGAATCGGGAGGCACGAAACAGTCAATGTCCTTCACCGGCCATTGACCGAAATCGGCTGCGCCCGAGCCGGTTCCGCGCAGTACGCTCGCGAAATGTCCGCCCGGGAGAGAGATGACGAAGGCAAGCTCTCGGTCGTCGGTGTCTCCACCCTCGACGAGGAGCTCTACCGGCTGTTGCTCAAGGCACCGGGTTCGACGCTGGCCGAGCTGACCGCCGGCACCGACATCGGGACGGCCCGGGCCAGGCTCGCCGTGCGGCGGCTCGAGCGCTGCGGACTGATCAGCCGGCGACCCGGCAGCCCGGCCCGCTACCTGCCCGCTCCACCGGACGTCGCAGTCGGCGCTCTGATCGCCCAGCACCATGACGAGCTCGAGCGGGCCAGGCTGACGGCCGAGAGCTTGCTCGCCGACTTCCACCGCGGGACCCGCTACGAGCACACCTCGCAGGTCGTCGAGCTGATCGGCGGCCGCGACGCCGTCAACCAACGCGCCGTCCAGCTGATGCGCAGCGCCGAGCAGGAGGTGCTGATGCTCGACAAGCCGCCGTACGTCGGGACGCAGGACAACCCGGACGAGATGGACGCCCTCGCCCGCGGGGTGCGGTGGCGGGCGATCTACTCCACCGAGTCGCTGACCGAGCCGGGACAGCTGGCCGCGATGACGGCGTTCCGCGACGCCGGTGAGCAAGCCCGGCTGTCGCCGCTCGTGCCCACCAAGCTGGCCATCGTGGACCGCCGGCTCGCGCTGCTGCCGTTGAGCATCGACGGTCCCGCCGAGAGCGGGGTGCTGGTGCACCCGAGCTCGATGCTCTCGCTGATGATCACGTACTTCGAGAGCGTGTGGGAGCGCGGCATCCCGTTCGACCAGCACCTGCACGACGGCCGGGCACCGGCGCGGTCCGAGCAGCAGGTGCTGCAGCTATTGTCGGCGGGACTGAAGGACGAGGCGATCGCCCGCCAGCTCGGCATCAGCCTGCGGACGACGCGCCGGTGGATCGCCCACGTGATGGCGGACCGCGGGGTCACCACCCGGTTCCAGCTCGGCCTGGTCATCGCCCGCGAACTGACCAGCTGACGTCTGATGAATCACCTCCCCGCTGACCATCACCAGGCGAGCACCTTCAGAATGTGACGGCGAATGGTCTGAGGACTTACCCTGCACGGGGGATATCGAGGAGGGTGGCGAATGGCAGCTACGGACAAGGCACTGGCCGGTCTGCGCCAGATGATCGCGTCCGGCGAGCTCGGCCCGGGGGCCAAGTTCCCGCCGGAGCCCGAGCTGTGCGACCACCTCGGTGTGTCCCGCAGTTCGTTGCGTGAGGCCGCCCGGTCGCTGGCCGCGCTCGGCGTGATCGAGTCGCGGCACGGCTCGGGTACGTACGTCTCCGCGCTGGACCCCGCCGAGATCATCAGCCGGTTCTCGCTGTCGGTCGAGCTGATCCCGCTCGAAGGAGTTCTCGAGCTGCTCGAGGTCCGCCGGGTCCTCGAGTCGCACGCCACCGCCGCGGCCGCGGCCCGTCAGGACCCGGAGCTGGCGGTTCGACTGAGCGACATCCTCGACCGCCTCGAGGCGACCACCGACGCGACCGAGATCCAGCACCTCGACGCCGAGTTCCACGGCGCGATCTGTACGGCGGGCGGCAACCCGACCGTCACCGCGCTGACCGGCGTGATCCGTGGCCGGGGCGGTCACTACCGCATCTTCGAACCAGGAGCGGACTTCGACGCGATCAAACGGACCAGCGACCGCGGGCACCGCGCGATCCTCGCCGCCATCGCGACCCGCGACCCCGCGGCCGCCGCCACCGCGGCCTCGGCCCACATCGCCCAGACCGAGCTCTGGCTCCGGGCCCTCCGCCCCGAACCCCAGGTCGAGCCACTCACCGAGTGACCATCGCTGACAGAATTTTTCTTCTTCCTGTCGAGATCTTGCGGGGAGTTGGTTAGGTGCATAACCTCCAGACACGTTCGTCCGGAGGGGATCCGCCAATGTCCCGATCACACCTGCGCCTGACCGCGGTCGCCCTGACGACCGCCCTGCTCGGCGCGCTCCTCACCAGTCCCGCCGCAGCCCACCCGGCCCCGCGGATCACCCGCGCCGGTCTCGATCCCGCGCTCGTCGCCGGCCGCGGAGCCGACGTCCCGTTCGTCGAGCAGGAGGCCGAGAACGCCTTCTTCACCGGCGAGAAGATCGGCCCGGGCCGGGAGGCGTACACGCTCCCCGCCGAGGCTTCCGGTCGGACCGCCGTACGTCTGCAGTCCAAGCAGTACGTCGAATTCACGCTGACCCGGCCCACCAACGCCCTGACCCTTCGCTACAGCATCCCCGACGCACCCGGCGGTGGTGGGATCACGGCGCCGCTGGACGTGACGGTGAACGGGAAGCACAAGCGGACGATGACTCTGACGTCGCAGTACGCCTGGCTCTACGGGATGTATCCGTTCTCCAACGACCCGAACGTCGACCCGATCCCGGGCTGGTGGAAGCCCGAGCCGGACCCGGTCGCCAAGCCGTTCCGCCCGAACCACTTCTACGACGAGCAGCGCGTGCTGCTCGACCGCTTGTACAAGGCCGGCGATCGCGTCCGGTTCGCCGTACCACGCACCTCGCCGGCGGCCTGGACCGTCCTGGACGTCGCCGACTTCGAGCTCGTCGGCGCACCGATCCGGCAGCCCGCCCGGTCGCTCGACGTCCGGTTGTTCGGCGCCGACCCGACCGGCCGGCGCGACGCGGCGCCCGCGATCGAGCGCACCATCGCCGCGGCGAAGAAGCTCGGCTGGTCGGTGTACATCCCGGCCGGCACCTTCCAGGTCAACCGGCACATCGTGGTCGACAAGGTGACGATCCGCGGCGCCGGCAACTGGTGGACGATCATCAAGGGCAGGGTCCTGCCGCTGCCCGAACCGGCGCCGGACAAGTCCGTCCACAGCGCCCCCGGTTTCTACGGCAGGTACGCCGCCGACGGCGGGAGCACCCGGGTCCATCTGGCCGACTTCGCGATCGAGAGCGACGTCCGCGAACGCATCGACACCGACCAGGTGAACGGGATCGGCGGCGCGATCGGCGGCGGCTCGACGATCGAGAACCTGTACCTGCACCACACCAAGGTCGGCATCTGGCTCGACGGCCCGATGGACGGCCTGCTGATCCGCGACACCGTGATCACCGACGCGATCGCGGACGGGATGAACCTGCACCTCGGTGTCTCGAACGTCCGGGCGACCAACAACTTCGTCCGCAACAGCGGCGACGACGGGCTCGCGATGTGGTCGGAGTCGAACCCTTCCGGGCTGGTCAACCACGACAACGTCTATGACCACAACACCGTCCAGACGCCCGTCCTCGCGAACAACATCGCGATCTACGGCGGCCGCGACAACGCCGTCACCGACAACCTGGTCGCCGACCCGATCCGCGAGGGCAGCACGCTGCACGCCGGATCGCGGTTCACCGCGACGCCGTTCGAGGGGACGCTGACGTTCGCCCGCAACACCACGGTCCGCGGCGGTCCGCGGGATCTCAACTGGGACATCGGGCTCGGCGCGATCTGGCTGTACGCCTTGCAGTCCACGATGGCCGGGACGATCGAGATCACCGACAGCTCGTTCCTCGACTCGACGTACAACGCGATGATGTTCGTCGTGGACTGGCCGGTCAAGGACGACTACGCGATCACGAACGTTGCCGTACGCAACATCAAGGCCGACGGCACCGGGACCAACGTGGTCAACGCCCGGGTCGGCGGCTGGGCCACCTTCGAGAACGTCGACGCCCGCAACGTCGGCGCTCCGTTCGTGAACAACTGCGGCACGTTCCACTTCAACGGGCCGCCGGAGTTCGACGTACGACTGCTGGCCGGGAACGACGGCGGCTGGACCGGCGCGACGTGGTGCGAGGACCGCCCCGCCGTCGTACCTCCGCCGCCGCCGTCACCGTGGAACTGAGCTAGACCTCGACCGCGGCGGGCTCCTCGACCGGAACCGCCGCGGGCCGGCGGCTGTCCCGGAAGGCCAGCACCAGGACGATCGCGCCGACCAGGACGATGGCCCCGCCCACCAGCGCCGCGGTGTGCATGGCGTGGATGAAGGCGTCGTTCGCGGCCTTCACCAGCTCCGGGCGGCCGAGCGTGCCCGCCGTGTGCCGGGTCGCCTCGGCCGACGACCCGGCCGCGTCCCGGACACCGGCCGGCAGACCGGCCAGGGTCGGCGCGATCCGGTGCTGGTACGTCGACGAGACGATCGTGCCGAGGATCGCGACGCCGAGAACGCTGCCGACCTGGCGGAGGACGTTGTTGACCGCGGATCCGGCACCCATCCGATCGAGCGGGAGAGTCGCCATCACGGCCGCCGTGGTGGGGGCAGTGGTCATGCCGATGCACAGACCGGTGACCGCGCCGACCACACCGATCCACACCAGCGGGGTGTCGACGTCGTACAGCAGGTTCAGGGCGGCACACACTGCGAGCGTGAAGACCGCCGTACCGGAGACCCGGGCTACCCCGAAGCGGGCCGCCAGCCGGGCGCCCAACTGCGAGCCGATGATCACACCGGTTGCTGCCGGCAACGACATCAGGCCGGCCGAGAGCGCGCTCATCCCGCGCGCACCCTGCAGGTAGAAGGCGAGGTAGAAGCTCTGGCCGGTCAGGTTGAGGAAGACGACCGCAAGGGCGAAGTTGCCGGCCGCGAAGCGGCGGTTGCGGAACAGGCGCGGATCGAAACTCGGCTGCCGTTCGCGCCATTCGGAGAAGATGAATCCGGCGAGCAGGACGAGGCCGCCGACGATGCTCGCCCAGACCTGCCACCGGTCCCAGCCGCCCTGATGGCCGCCTTCGATCAATCCGTACGAGAGGCCGAGCAGGCCGAAGGTGGACAGGCCGAGGCCGAGCGGGTCGAGCCGGCGACGCTGCGGGCTCCGGGGGTTCGGCAGAACGAGCGCCGCGCCGATGAGACCGAACGCGACGATCGGCAGGTTGATGGTGAACACCGAGCCCCACCAGAAGTGGTCGATCAGCAGGCCGCCGAGCACCGGACCGACGGCAACACCGACGCCGGCCGACGAGCCCCAGATCGCGATCGCGCCGGCCCGGCGCTCCGGTGGGAAGGTCCAGCCGATGATCGCCATCGACGGCGGCATGATCAGCGCGCCGCCGAGGCCCATCGCCGCGCGGGCCAGGATGAGGGCGACCGGTCCGGTGGCCCAGGCGGCCCACGCCGACGCGCCGCCGAAGATCAGCAGGCCGAGCATGAGGACGGTCCGGTGGCCGTAGCGGTCACCGAGGGCACCGGCCAGGAACAGTGCGGTAGCGAACAGCAGCGAATAGATGCCGACGGCCCACTGCAACTGGCCGGGCGTGGCGCCGAGCCCGTGCACCGGGTCGGCGAGGCGTTCGAGGGCAATACCGAGGACGGTCGAGTCGATCCAGATCAGGACGGCCGAGACGACCAGGATCGCGAGGATGCGGCGTTGCCGCGAGGGGTCGATCGTGGACACGAAGTCTCCTATGATTGTCAGGACCCTGACGATGCATCACATCGTCCTAGATTGACAGGAACCTGTCAATCGCCTTGTCGCGATCCCGCCCGCACGGGCCCGGCAGAATGGAGAGCATGGACTCCTACCAGGACGACGGCTGCCTGACGTTTCTCGTCCGGCACGCCTGGCTGAGCATGCGCTCGGCCCTCGCGGAGGCGCTCGCCGAGCACGGGCTGTCGGTGCAGCAGTACGGGACGCTGCTCTGCGTGCGGAAGGATCCGGGCCTGACCGTCGCCGAGGTCGGCCGGGTGGTCGGCACCACCCGGCAGTCGGCGAACGAGCTGATCACCGGGATGGAGCGGGCGGGCCTGGTCGAACGCCGGCCGAACCCGAAGGACCGGCGGACCCAGCAGGTCCACCTGACCACCGCCGGCGCGCGGCGGCTGGACGAGGCGACCCCCGCGATCCGCAAGGTCGAGGAAGAGCTCGAGGCGTCCTTCACCGCCACCGACCGCACCACCGCACGAGCCTGGCTGACCCACATGGTGACGTCGATCGAAGGCTAAGGTCGGGGGCATGCGCGCACACGCTGAGCGGTTGACCGGCCTCGGTACGACGATCTTCGCCGAGATGTCCGCCCTCGCGGTGGCGACCGGCTCGGTCAACCTCGGCCAGGGGTTCCCCGACACCGACGGACCGGACTCGCTGCTCGAGGACGCGATCGCCGCGATCCGCGCCGGCGCGAACCAGTACCCGCCGGCCCGCGGCGTCCCCGCGCTGCGGCAGGCGATCGTCGATCACCAGAAGCGGTTCTACGACCTCTCGTACGACCCCGACACGCAGGTCCTGGTCACCACCGGCGCCACCGAGGCGATCGCCGCCGCGCTGCTCGCGTTCGTCGAGCCCGGCGACGAGGTGATCGCCCTCGAGCCGTACTACGACTCCTACGCAGCCGGCATCGCCTTCGCCGGCGGCCGCCGGGTCCCGGTCACCTTGCGCGCACCGTCGTACCGGCTCGACCTCGACGAGCTCCGGGCCGCGACCACCCCGCGCACGAAGGTCCTGCTGATCAACTCCCCGCACAACCCGACCGGGAGCGTGCTCACCGACGACGAGCTCCGCGGGATCAGTTCGCTGGCCGTCGAGCACGACCTGGTCGTCATCACCGACGAGGTCTACGAGCACCTCGTGTACGACGGCCTCGAGCACCGGCCGCTGGCGTCGTACGACGGAATGGCCGAGCGGACCGTGTCGATCAGCAGCGCGGGCAAGACGTTCGCGGTCACCGGCTGGAAGATCGGCTGGGTCACCGGATCGCCGGACGTGGTGACAGCGGTGACGACCGCCAAGCAGTTCCTCACCTTCACCTCCGGCGCGCCCTTCCAGCCCGCCGTCGCCAAGGCGCTTGCCCTAGGCAATGACTACTTCGACGCCCTGCGCGCCGACCTGCAGTCCCGCCGCGACCTCCTCTGCGACGGCCTGGCCGATCTCGGCTTCGAGGTCCACCGCCCGCAGGGCACCTACTTCGTCACCACCGACATCCGCCCCCTCGGCCACACCGACGGCATCACCTTCTGCCGCCAGCTCCCCGAACGCACCGGCGTCGTCGCCATCCCCCACCAGGTCTTCTACGACAACCAGTCCTTCGGCCGCCCCCTGGTCCGCTGGGCCTTCTGCAAACAACCCACAATCCTCCAGGAAGCCTTGACCCGCCTCCAGAAGCTCTAGGAGAGGAAGCGGGCGAGGGTCTCCGGGTCTCGGGCTACGGCGGTGGTTTCGTCGTCGGCGGTGAGGATGGGGCGTTGGATGAGGATCGGGTGGGTGATCATCGCGTTGATCCAGTCGGCGCGGTGGGACTCGTCGCGGGGGAGGTCGCGGAGGGCTCTGGCTTCGGGTTCGTTGTGGCGGACCAGGTGCCAGGGGTCGAGGTTGAGGCGGGTGAGGACGGCGGAGAGTTCTTCGGCGGTGGGCGGGTCGTCGAGGTAGCGGCGGACGGTGTAGTCGACGCCGGCCTCGTCGAGGGCCTTCGTCGCGGCTCTGCATTTCGAGCAGGCGGGATTGATCCAGATCTCCACGGGGCGGCCCTTCGGTCAGCGGTGGTGGAACCAGAGCTTGGTGGGTTGCTGCAGCATCAGGACCAGCAGGGTGATGTGGATCGCCAGGCCGAGGATGCTGCTGGGGAGTGCGACCACCCCGCCGGCGATGCCCATCGCGGCGACGCCGATCAGCAGGTAGCGGGCCCACGGCCGGCGCTTGCGGAGGAAGATCGCCGGGAGCGTGTAGATGACCGCGCAGAACAGGGCCGCGGCGACCGCGACGTTCTGGTTGTCCTTGGAGCCGGTGAGGACCTCGGAGATCTGGTCACCGGCGGAGGTCAGCGCGAGGCCGGCGAGCAGCACGCACATCGCACCGAGGCCGAGCGCGATCACCGCGGCGATGGTGACCTGTTTCGGCGGGTTCACCGGGTAGGCATCGGCGCCGTACAGACCACCGTACGCACCCGGACGATCGCCGTACGGCGCTGGGCCCGGCGACCGCGGGCCAGAGGGTGGGCCGGATGCGGCCGGGCCGGAGGCGGCCCCGAAGACGCCGCGGTACGGACCGGGCCTGTCCTCGGTCGAGTCGTCGCCGTGCTGCTCGGTCATGTGGTGAAGAGTTCCTTCCAGCTGCCCCCTCCCCCGATCCTCCCAGATCGACCAAACCGACCGGTCGCAACGGCCGGAAAAGAAAGCCGGCCCCGGTGGGAGAACCGGGCCCGGCTGGTCGGGGCGTTCTAGGCGGGAGCCACCTCGAGCGCGTCCTTGGCCTCGTTGAGGGTCACCTGGACGGTTTCGCCGTCGCGGACGGTGCCGTCGAGGATGCCTCGGGCCAGCTCGTCGCCGATCGCGGACTGGACCAGGCGGCGCAGCGGGCGGGCGCCGTAGACCGGGTCGTAGCCGGTCATGGCGAGCCACTCCATCGCGCCCTCGTCGACGTCCAGCGTGATCCGGCGGTCCGTCAGGCGGCGCTGCAGGGCCTGGATCTGGAGGGCGACGATCTGGGTCAGCTCCTCGCTGCCGAGCGCGTCGAACAGCACGATCTCGTCGAGCCGGTTGATGAACTCCGGCTTGAACGACTGCCGCACCACGGCCATCACCTGGTCGCGCTTGGCCTTGTCGTCCAGCGCCATGTCGGCCAGGTACGCCGACCCCAGGTTGCTGGTCAGGATCAGGATGACGTTGCGGAAGTCGACCGTACGGCCCTGGCCGTCGGTCAGGCGACCGTCGTCCAGCACCTGCAGCAGGATGTCGAAGACCTCGGGGTGCGCCTTCTCCACCTCGTCGAGCAGGATCACCGAGTACGGACGCCGCCGGACAGCCTCGGTCAGCTGGCCACCCTCCTCGTAGCCGACGTAGCCGGGCGGGGCACCGACGAGCCGCGCGACGCTGTGCTTCTCGCCGTACTCCGACATGTCGATGCGGACCATCGCGCGCTCGTCGTCGAACAGGAAGTCCGCGAGCGCCTTCGCCAGCTCGGTCTTACCCACACCGGTCGGACCGAGGAACAGGAACGAACCGGTCGGCCGGTCCGGGTCGGAGATGCCCGCCCGCGCACGGCGTACGGCGTCGCTCACGGCCTTGACCGCCTCGCGCTGGCCGATCAGCCGGCGACCCAGCTCGTCCTCCATCCGGAGCAGCTTGCCGGTCTCGCCCTCGAGCAGCCGCCCGGTCGGGATGCCGGTCCACATCGCGATCACCTCGGCGATCTCGGTCGGGCCGACCTCCTCGTTGACCATCGCGTCCGGGCCGTCGGTCACCTCGGGCTCGGCGGACGCCTCCTCCAGCTCCTTGGTCAGCTGCGGGATCTCGCCGTACAGGATCCGGGACGCGGTCTCGAAGTCGCCGTCGCGCTGGGCCCGCTCGGCCCGGCCGCGCAGCTCGTCGATCCGCTCCTTGATCTCACCGACCCGGTTCAGGCCGGACTTCTCCTTCTCCCACCGCGACTCCAGCGCGCGCAGCTCCTCCTCGCGGTCGGCGAGGTCGGCGCGCAGCCGCTCGAGCCGCTCCTGGCTGGAGGCGTCCTCCTCACGGGCGAGCGCGAGCTCCTCCATCTTCAGCCGGTCGACGGTACGGCGCAGCGAGTCGATCTCGACCGGGGACGAGTCGATCTCCATCCGCAGCCGGGACGCGGCCTCGTCGACCAGGTCGATCGCCTTGTCGGGCAGCTGCCGGCCGGTGATGTACCGGTGTGACAGGGTGGCCGCGGCGACCAGGGCCGAGTCGGAGATGGCGACCTTGTGGTGCGCCTCGTACCGCTCCTTCAGACCGCGCAGGATCGCGATCGAGTCCTCGACCGAGGGCTCGCCGACGAACACCTGCTGGAAACGGCGCTCCAGCGCCGGGTCCTTCTCGATCCGGGTCCGGTACTCGTCGAGGGTGGTGGCGCCGATCATCCGGAGCTCACCACGGGCCAGCATCGGCTTCAGCATGTTGCCGGCGTCCATCGCGCCCTCACCGGACGCGCCGGCGCCGACGACGGTGTGCAGCTCGTCGATGAAGGTGATGATCTGACCGTCGGACTCCTTGATCTCGGTCAGCACGGCCTTCAGCCGCTCCTCGAACTCACCGCGGTACTTCGCCCCCGCGACCATCGCGCCGAGGTCGAGGCTGATCAGCCGGCGGCCACGCAGCGACTCGGGCACGTCACCGGCGACGATCCGCTGGGCCAGCCCTTCCACGACGGCGGTCTTGCCGACGCCGGGCTCACCGATCAGGACCGGGTTGTTCTTGGTCCGGCGGGACAGCACCTGGACCACGCGACGGATCTCGGAGTCACGGCCGATCACCGGGTCGAGCTTGCCGTCCTTGGCCCGCTCGGTCAGGTCGACGCCGTACTTCTCCAGCGTCTTGGTGGTGCCCTCGGACTCCGGGGAGGTGATCCGGCGGTTGCCACGCATCTCGTCGAACGCCTTCAGCAGCGCGTCCGGCGTGACACCGAGCGCGGTCTTGGCGGCGCCCTCGACGGTGGCGAGCGCGATCAGCAGGTGCTCGGTGGAGACGTACTCGTCCCCGAGCCCCAACGCCCGCTGCTCGGCCTGGTTCAGCACGTCGCCGGTCTTCGGCGACAGGCTCGGCGCCTGCACGCTGCCACCACTCGCCTTCGGCAGCCGGCTCAGCTGCTCGGCGGTCTTGCGGCGTACGGCGTCGACGTCGCCGCCGGCGGCCTCGAGGAGACCGATGGTCGTCCCCTCGGGCTGCGCGAACAGCGCGGACAGCAGGTGAACGGGTTCCACGGTCGGGTTGCCCGCCGCGGACGTCTGACGGATCGCGACCGACAGGGTTTCCCGGGCCAGCGTCGTCAACCGCTGAACGTCCATCTAGTTCCAGCCTTTCAAGCTCACGTAACAACAGTCACCAGGTATAACCTAGCCAAACTTGAGTCCATTCCACTCAACTCTGCCGAATCCCGGGGACATTTCAGGGTTGCGGGTAGCGGGGAGCGACCGTCGTGGTGACGCGTCCGGTGGCGACGTCGTACACGTGTCCAGAGACGCTCACTTTGGGTGACAGCAACGGCGAGGTCAGGAGGCGCTCGACGTCGGCCTTGACGGTGACGTGCGGGTCGGCGACGGCGGAGGCCTCCAGCGCCGCGTCCGCGAGGCCGGTCGCCTCGGCGACCCGGTGGCGGAACCCCGGGTCGGCCAACAGTCCGGTCCCGCACTGCGTGTGATGGATGACCGCGACCTCGAAGAGCGTGTCGGGACCGCCGCGCATCTGGTCGGCGAGGAACGACAGGTACGCGACGTCGTCGATGACGGCCGGCGTGACCCGACCGCCGGTGTTGCGGATCACGGGAGCATCGGCGAGGTCGAGGCCGAGGACGATCGCCGGATCGACGCGGTGGTCGAGGCAGGTGACCACCAGCACGGGTACGGCGGGCAGCCCGAGCGCCAGCGGTTCGTAGGTCCGTGCGAACTCCGCATTGCGTTCGAGCAAGGGGATCAGCTTGGTCATCAGTGCTCCTTCGAAGGTCCGACGCCATGACGGGCGGCGATGTCGCGGATGGCGGCGGCGAGCAGGTCCGGGTGCTCGCTCGTGGTCAGATGGCCGCCGGGAAAGGTCAGTACGTCGGCTCCGGGCACGCGGGCCCTGGTCGCGTCGAGCTGGCGATGCTCGTACGCGTCTTCCTCGCTGCCGCCGATATAGACGGCGAGGCCGGGCAGGTCGCGGGCGACCGCGGCGAGGTCCCAGCGTTGCGCGTTGCGGCGGTGTTCCTTCACGAACCCCGCGCCGTCATGGAGGAACGCCGCCCCGTCCCGGCGGATGATCGCCGACCGCATCTCGACGAGCTGCTCCGCGCTCGGGCGGTAGTTCCGGGCGTACAACCGCGCCCCCAGCATCGCCGCGTCGAACCGCTTCTGCGAGGTCTGCGCCTGGCGCGCCGCCAACGCGCCGATCGGTGTCCGCAGCAACGGTGTGCCCTGCCACGGGTGGCTGTGAGCGTCGGCGAACAGGCCGCCGTTCATCATGAACACAGCGACGATGTCCGGGCCGGCCGCCCGCTCCACCGTGCGGCGGAGGAGTTCGAGCAACACCAGCGACGTGTAGTCGAAGGTGACGACGACGGTACGGCGTACTTCGTGGTGCCGCCACAACGCCTCGACCAGGTCGGCGCGCTCCATCGTGGAGTACCGGTAGTTCGGCGGCTTGTCGGAATCGCCCTGCCCGAGCGGCTCGACGTACAGCCGTGGACCCAGGTCGTCGCCGAGCAGCCGGTCGACCTGTGCCCATCCGTACGAGCCGTCCGGGAAGCCGGGCAGCATCGTCAGCCAGGTGGCGTCGACGACTTCCTGTACGGCGGCAACACGTTCGAAGACCCGGATCGCACCGTTCGCCGACACCTGCGCGGAATCCGGGTCGTACGGGATCCGTTGGCCGCCGGCGAACCACTCGTCGGCGGTCACCAGCGTCCGCACCGCGGCATGAGTCTCATCCATTGCCCCTCCTCGTTTAGTGGACACTGTCCACATTAGGACGGTTTAGTGGACAGTGTCCACTTGTTAGTCTGCTGCCCATGACACCGGAGGCGACACGGCGGCGGGCGCGGGGTGCGGTCCGCGACGGTCTGGTCGCCGCGGGACTGGAGCTGGCGCGGACCGGTGGCCCGGAAGCCGTTCTGCTGCGCGAGGCGACGCGGCTGGTGGGCGTCGTACCCAATGCCGCCTACCGGCATTTCGCGGATCGCGACGAGTTGCTCGCCGCCGTGTGTGCGGCCGCGATGCGTGAGTTGGCGGACCGGATGGCGGCCGGCGTCGATCGGGTGCGCGGGAAACACGGGGACGCCGGGGCCGCGGGTCGCCGGCTGGGCGCGATCGGCACGGCGTACCTGGAGTTCGCGCGCGAGGAACCGGGGTGGTTCGCGACGGCGTTCGCCGTACCGGAGCAGCATGCGTACGCCGCCACCGTCGACGGGAGCGGGCAGGACCGGTCGCCGCTCGGTCAGTTGCGCGCCGTCCTCGATGAGCTGGTCGTCGCCGGGGTGCTCGAGCCGGGTCGCCGAGACGGCATCGAATACCCGATCTGGTCCACGGTGCATGGGCTCGCCGTGCTGGCCGGGCAAGGACCGTTGCGCGATGTCCCCGACGCGACCCGCCGACGATTCGAGCAGCTCACGCTGGCCTTCATCGCCGGCGGGTTGTGAGGGATGCCCCTCCGAGGCCTAGCCGGTCGAGGTGCTGAACTCGGAGGCCCGGATCCGGTAGACCTGCAGGTTCAGGTCGTAGTACTTGTCGGTCTCGCCGACCCACTGCATGCCGAGCCGGCGGGCCGTGGCGATCGCGCGCTTGTTGTTCGGGCGGGCGACGGCGAACATCTCGTCGACCGTGCCCTCCTTGAACGCCCAGCGCATCAGCTCCCGGCTGGCCTCGGTCGCGTACCCGTGGCCCCAGGCGCTCGGCCGCAACTGCCAGCCGATCTCCAGGTCCTCCTCGTACGGCGGGAGCAGGCGGATCGTCAGCGCGCCGACCAGCTCACCGTCGTCGCGGCGGGTGACGGCCCAGCGGCCCGCGGGGGCGACGAAGTTCGGCTGGGCCTCGATCCAGGACTGCAGGAGGAGGCGCATGCTGATCACGTCGGGGACCTGGTCGACCGCCGGCGACAGCCAGGGCGCCACATCGGCCGAGCCGTAGATCTCCAGCGCGGCCTCGGCGTCGTCTTCTTCCCAGTCCCGGATGATCAACCGGTCTGTCTGCAGACTGAGGGTCACCTCGCCAGCGTAGGCGGTCACGCGCCGGACACAACAGCTTCGCAGGACGAGCCGCAGGGCGGTCCCGGAAAGGACCACCCTGCGGGGGCCGAAGGGCGCCGGGGGGACAGCGCGCCTTCGACGGTGGAGGCGTCGGGGGGACGACGACCTCCACGAGGCCGGAGGTTCCGAGGGGTGGGGTTCGGAAACCTCCGGCAGTCTGTGCTGGAGGGCAGGTGCTCAGTACCCGGTCCGGGGGCCGTGCGAAACGGCCGGCCGGACCGGGTGCCGGTCAGCGGGGGCCCAGCTCCAGAGGCTGGGTCCGGATCCAGCGGGTGGTGGTCTGCTGCCGGCCCATGGCGATCACGTCGCCGGCCGGACCGGCCGAGAAGACCCGGCTCCCGGTGTTCTGCCGGGAGACACCGACACCGCGCTGGACTTCTGCGAGGAGCTGGTTGACCCGCTTGCGCAGGTCCTCCACCTCCGACTGTAGCGCGAGGATGTGCCGGATTCCCGCGAGGTTGATGCCCTCTTCTTGTGACAAATGTTGCACGTAGCGAAGCTTCGCCACGTCGTACGCCGAGTACCGCCGCCCCCGGCCGGACGCCCGGCTCGGCGTCACCAAGCCGAGCCGGTCGTACTGGCGCAGGGTCTGCGGGTGCATGCCGGCCAGCTGGGCCGCCACCGAGATCACGTAGATCGGGGTGCGGTCGTCCCAGGTCGGCACCTGGCTGAACGGGACGCCCATCAGGAACTCCCGAACAACCCGGCCCGCAGGTCAGGCTGGTCCGAGGCCGTGCTGAACTCCTGCAGCTTGGCCCGCTGCTCCTCGGTCAGCTCGTGCGGGACCTGCACCTCGATGGTGAGCAGCAGGTCGCCCTTCGAACCGTCCCGCCGGACCGAGCCCTTGCCACGGACGCGCAGCTTGCTGCCGTTCGCCGTACCAGCGGGGATCCGGACCGTGACGGGCATGCCGTCCAGGGTCGGCACCTTGATCTCGGCGCCGAGCGCGGCCTCGGTGAAACTCACCGGGACGTTCAGCGTCAGGTGCTCGCCCTGCCGGCCGAAGATCCGGTGGGAGTGGACATGCACGGTGACGTAGAGGTCGCCCGAGGGGCCACCTCGCTCGCCGGCCGCACCCTTGCCCTTCAGCCGGATCCGCTGACCGTCCTGCACGCCCGCGGGGATGCGGACCTGCATGGTCTTGCTCGACTGCCCGCGGCCGGAGCCGTGGCAGGTCTCGCACGGCTGGTCGACGACCAGGCCGCGCCCCTTGCACTCGGTGCACGGCTCGGTCATGGCGAACACGCCGCCCTGGACCGAGGTTTGCATGCCCGTGCCCTCGCACTTCAGGCAGACCTTCGGCACCGTGCCGTACTTCGCGCCGGTGCCCCGGCAGGTCTTGCACGGCTCGTCGCTGGTCATCCGTAGCGCCACGGTGACACCGTTCACGGCCTCGGCGAACTCGATCGACGCCTCGGTCTCGATGTCGGCGCCGCGTCGCGGCCGGGCTGTCGACGAGGTGGTCGTGGTGCGGCCACCACCGCCGAACATGCCGCCCAGGATGTCGCCCAGGCCGCCGCCGGCACCGGAGCCGGAACCGCCGCGGTTGAACAGGTCGCCGACATTGAAGTCGAAGCCACCTTGTCCACCACCGGTCGGCATCCGGAATCCGCCGCTGCCGAACAGCCGGCGCGCCTCGTCGTACTCCTTGCGCTTCTTCGGGTCGCCGACGACGTCGTACGCCTCGGAGACCTCCTTGAACTTGGCCTCCGCAGACGCGTCACCGGCGTTGGAGTCGGGGTGGTACTTGCGCGCCAGCTTGCGGTAGGACTTCTTGATCTCGTCGGCCTCGGCGGTCTTGGAGACGCCGAGAACCTTGTAGAAGTCCTTCTCGAGCCAGTCCTTCGTGCTCATCCGACGCCTCCCCTCCCGTCGAGTCCGTTACTCCGCGGACTGGTCCGCGGCCTTGTCGTCATCTGTGCTCTCCACCGGTACTTCGGCCGGTAGTTGCTCGGTCGGCTCCGAGACGGCCACCCGGGCCGCCCGCAGGACCCGCTCGCCGAGGCGGTACCCCGGCTGCATGACCATGGTCGCGGTCGGGCCGTCCACCTCGTCGGAGTAGTTGTGCAGCAGGGCCTCGTGGATCCGCGGGTCGAAGGAGTCGCCCTTCTCGCCGAACTTCACCAGGCCGAGCTTCTCGGTGACCCGCTCCAGCGATTCCGCGACCGCCTTGAACGCGCCCTCGAGCTCACCCGCCTCCCGGGCCCGGCCGACGTCGTCGAGGATCCCGAGCAGCTCGGTCAGCACCGAGCCGATCACGAGCTCCCGCGAAGCCTCCCGGTCCCGGTCCACCCGGCGCTTGTAGTTGACGTACTCGGCCTGCAGTCGCTGCAGGTCCGCCGTACGCTCGGCGAGCGCCTCGGTCAACAGTGCCTCCTGGGCGGACGGGCCGATCAGATCTGACGGGTCGCGCGGCGGCTGTGCGCCCGGGGCACCCGGCATCCCCGGGCCCGGGCCGGCCGCGGGAGCCTCGGAAGGCTCCCGCAGCGCACCGGTGTCCGGGTCGAGCCGGCGCTTGTCCCGGACGACGGGCTCACCGTCGCCGAACTCGCTGCCAGTCGGTCGATCCGTCACTTGTCCTCCGTCTTGTCCTGCGGCCGGTCCTCGTCCACGATCTCGGCGTCGACGACGTCGTCGTCGTTGCTCGAGCTGCTCTCGTCGGACGAGGCGCTGCTGTCCTCGGACCCGCCGGCGGCCTGGGCGTTCGCGTACATCGCGGCACCCATCTTCTGGCTGGACTGGGCGAGCTTCTCCGACGCGGTCTTGATCACGTCGGCGTCGTCACCCTCGAGCGCCTTCTTCAGCTCGGCGACGCCGTCCTTGACCTCGGTCTTGACGTCGTCGGGGATCTTGTCCTCGTTCTCCTGCAGGAACTTCTCGGTCTGGTAGACCAGGCTCTCCGCCTGGTTGCGGGACTCGACGGCCTCGCGGCGCTTGCGGTCCTCCTCGGCGTACTGCTCGGCGTCGCGGACCATCTGGTCGATGTCGGTCTTCGGCAGCGCGGAGCCACCCGTGACCGTCATCCGCTGCTCCTTGCCGGTGGCCAGGTCCTTGGCGTTCACGTGCACGATGCCGTTCGCGTCGATGTCGAAGGTGACCTCGATCTGCGGCACGTTCCGCGGCGCCGGCGGCAGGCCGGTCAGCTCGAAGTTGCCGAGCGACTTGTTGTCGCGGGCCATCTCGCGCTCGCCCTGGTAGACCTGGATCATCACCGACGGCTGGTTGTCCTCGGCCGTGGTGAAGATCTCCGAGCCCTTGGTCGGGATCGTGGTGTTGCGCTCGATGATCTTGGTGAACACGCCGCCCTTGGTCTCGATGCCCAGGCTCAGCGGGGTCACGTCGAGCAGCAGGACGTCCTTGACCTCACCCTTCAGCACACCGGCCTGCAGGGAGGCGCCGACCGCGACGACCTCGTCCGGGTTCACGCCCTTGTTCGGGTCCTTGCCACCGGTCAGCTCCTTGACCAGCTCGGCCACCGCGGGCATCCGGGTGGAGCCGCCGACCAGGATCACGTGGTCGATCTTCGCCACGTCGATGCCGGCGTCCTTGATGACGGCCTTGAACGGGGCGCGGGCGCGCTCCAGCAGGTCGTTGGTCATCTTCTGGAACTCGGCCCGGGAGAGCTTCTCCTCCAGGTGCAGCGGGCCGGACTCGGTCAGGCTCAGGTACGGCAGGTGGATCGTGGTCTCGGCCGCGGCGGACAGCTCGATCTTGGCCTTCTCGGCGGCCTCGGTGAGGCGCTGCATGGCCATCTTGTCGCCGGACAGGTCGGTGCCGTTCTTGTTCTTGAACTGGGTCACCAGCCACTGGACGATCCGGTTGTCCCAGTCGTCACCACCGAGGTGGTTGTCACCACTGGTCGCCTTCACCTCGAAGACGCCGTCGCCGATCTCCAGCAGGGACACGTCGAACGTGCCGCCACCGAGGTCGAAGACCAGGATGGTCTGCTCGGTGCCCTTGTCCAGGCCGTAGGCGAGCGCGGCCGCGGTCGGCTCGTTGACGATCCGGTGCACCTTCAGGCCCGCGATCTCGCCGGCCTCCTTGGTCGCCTGGCGCTGCGCGTCGGAGAAGTAGGCCGGGACGGTGATGACCGCGTCGGTGACCTGCTCCCCGAGGTACGCCTCGGCGTCCCGCTTCAGCTTCTGCAGCACGAACGCGCTGATCTGCTGCGGGGTGAACTTCTTGCCGTCGATGTCCACGCTCCAGGCCTCGCCCATGTGGCGCTTGACCGAGCGGATGGTGCGGTCGACGTTCGTGGTGGCCTGGCGCTTCGCCACCTCGCCGACCAGGACCTCGCCGTTCTTGGCGAAGGCCACCACCGAGGGCGTCGTGCGCGCTCCCTCGGCGTTGGGGATGACGGTGGGCTCGCCACCTTCCAGTACGGCGATGACGGAATTCGTCGTACCGAGATCGATACCGACCGCGCGGGCCATGTGTTTACCTCCACGAAAGTTGAGTGATGCAGACTCAATCTTGCCGGTCGACCGCTGCGGTTTCAAATCCCGGCCCGCGATGAGCTCGGCAAACTTGAGTTCACTGGACTCAACATGGCACACGGGTCAGGTCATTCCCAAGGCCACCCCCGGATTTCCGGGTCCCGGTCAGGGCCGGGCCAGGGAGCACCCGAACTGACCCCTGCCGCAGAAAAGGTTTTCCGTGGGAGGGTGTCACCGTGAGACTCCGCCCTATGACCGCCGCTGACCTCGCCGCGGTACTTGCGCTCAACGCCACCGCGGAGGGTCTGGTCGAACCACTCGGCCCGGACCGCCTTGACTGGCTCCGCCTGATCGCCGCCCACGCCGCCGTGGTCGACCTGGACGGCCGCCCGGCCGGCTTCGTGCTGACCTTCACCCCCGGGTCGGCGTACGACGGTCTCGAGTACGGCTGGTTCAGCCACACCTACGCCGACCGCTTCCTCTTCATCGAACGGATCGTGATCACCCCCGAGCACCGCCGCGAGGGCCTCGCCTCGACCGTGTACGCCGCCATCGAACGCGCCGCCAAACCCTTCGACCGAGCTGTCACCCGCGTCCGCACCGACCCACCCGACCCCGCCGGCCTCACCTTCCACACCTCCCGCGGCTACACCGAGGTCGCCAAACAACGCCACGCCAACGGCACCACCAACAGCCTCCTCACCAAAGACCTGAGCTAGACCGGACGGCCGTTCAGGAAGGTCTGGGAGACCAGGGGGACGGCGGGGCGGTAGGAGAGGTGCAGGTGGGTGGGGGCGTTCAGGATGGTGAGGTTGGCCTGGGCGCCCGGGGTCAGGTGGCCTATGTCGGTGCGGCGGAGGGAGGCTGCGCCGCCGGCCGTGGCGGACCAGAGGGCCTCGGCGGGGGTCATGTGCATCTCGCGGACGGCCAGGGCGATGCAGAAGGGCATCGAGGAGGAGTAGCCGGAGCCTGGGTTGCAGTCGGTGGCCAGGGCTACGGTGACGCCGGCGTCGATCAACCGTCTGGCGTTGGGGTACGGCGAGCGGGTGGAGAACTCGATCGCGGGGAGTAGCCCGGCGACCACTCCGGTGGAGGCCAGGGCGTCGATGTCGGCGTCGCTGAGATAGGTGCAGTGGTCGGCCGCGGCCGCGCCGACCGAACAGGCCAACTGGACGCCGGGACCTTCGCCGAGTTGGTTGGCGTGGACACGGGCCTGCAGCCCGCGCGCCAGACCGGCCTCGAGGATGGCGCGGCCCTGGTCCTCGTCGAAGGCGCCCCGCTCGACGAACACATCGATCCACTTGGCGTGCTCCGCGGCCGCGTCGAGCATCCGCCCGGTCACCAGTGACACGTAGCCGGCCGGGTCGTCGGCGTACTCGGCCGGGACGACATGCGCGCCCAGGTACGTCGTCTCGTCGGTGAAGTGGCCCGCGATCTCGAGCGCCCGCGCCTCGTCGCCGACCGTCAGCCCGTACCCGGACTTGATCTCGACCGTCGTCGTCCCCTGCCGCCGCATCTCGGTCACCAGCCGGGCGACGTTCGCGGTCAGCTGCTCGTCCGTGGCCTGCCGGGTCGCCGCCACCGTCGTCCGGATCCCGCCGGCGGAGTACGGCGTCCCCGTCATGCGGGCCGCGAACTCCTCGGCCCGGTCACCGGCGAACACCAGATGCGAGTGCGAGTCCACGAACCCCGGGATCACCGCCCGGCCGCCGACATCCATCGACGAGTCCGCCGCGGGCGCGTCGCGCCGGGAACCCACCCACGCGATCTTGCTGCCCTCGATCACGAGCGCCGCGTCATGCACCTCGCCGAGCAGGTCACCCCGGGCCGGATCGTTGGTCACCAGCGAGCTGATCCCGGTCAGCAGCAGCGAAGTCATCGAGTCACCGCCGCGATCGAGGAGGTCAACTCCGCCGCCACGTCCAGATCAGCATGCTTGCCATCAGCAACCACGTGCTGGCCGGACACCACTACATCGGCGACATCGGCTGCCGACGCCGCGAACACTGCCGTTTCCACGGTCCCGCCGGTCCCCGCCGTACGCACGCTGTCCAACCGGACCGCGATCAGATCGGCGCGCGCACCCACCTCGATCACGCCGGCGTCGCCGAACCCGATCGACCGATGCCCGTCGACCGTTGCTGCACGCAACAACTCCGGCGCCGACCAGTGACCGCGTTCCTGGGAGGCGAGCCGTTCGTCCAGCTCCACCGCGCGCATCTCCTCGAACAGGTCGACCACCGCGTGACTGTCCGACCCGAGCGTCAACGGCGACCCGGCTTTGCGCAGCCCCAGCGACGGCCCGATCCCGTCGGCCAGGTCCCGCTCGGTGGTCGGGCAGAAACACGAGTACGTCGCCGAGCTCCCGAGCAGCCCGACGTCGACATCGGTCAGGTGGGTCGCATGGACCGCACTCGTCCGGCCGCTGAGGAACCCGGCCTCGTCGAGGACCTGCGCCGGCGTCCGGCCGTACGCCTCGAGGCAGGCCGCGTTCTCGGCGACCTGCTCGGACAGATGGATATGCAGCGGTACGTCGGGGAACGCCGAAGCGACCGCACCGAGCTGATCCTGCGGCACCCCCCGGACCGAATGCGCCGCCGCGCCGATCACGACGTCATCGGAGCCGGACAACGACGAGACCCGCGACGCCCAGGCCGCGGCGTCGCCGTCGCTGAAGCGTTGCTGGACCTCGTTCAGCGGTTGGTCGATCCCGCCGGCGACGTAACACGTGTCCAGCAAGGCGATCCGGATGCCGGCATCGCGAGCGGCCGAGATCAACGCCGTACCCATCGCGTTCGGGTCGTCGTAGCCGCGGCCGCCCGGGGCATGATGCAGGTAGTGGAACTCGCCGACCGCGGTGATCCCGGCGAGCAGCATCTCGCCGTACACGGCTCGGGCGAGGTTGTAGTACGTCTCGGGGGTCAGCGCCGAGGCGACGGCGTACATCTGCTCGCGCCAGGTCCAGAAGGTGCCGCGCTCGGTCTGCGTCCGGCCGCGCAACGCCCGATGGAACGCGTGGCTGTGACAGTTCGCCAGGCCGGGCAGGACGAGACCGTTCAGCCGCACGGCATCACCCGGCTCCGCATCAACCGAGACCTCGGCGAAACGGCCGTCGACGACGGTGACCAGGACGCCCGACGCGATGCCGGTGGGCAGGAGTGCGGTGGAGCACCAGTACGACGTCACTTGGCCAGGTCCTTCAGTACGGCGGCGAGCGCGTCGACGCCGGCGAGACAGTCGTCCAGCTCGGCGTACTCCTCGGGCGAGTGGGACACGCCGGTCGGGTTCCGGACGAAGAGCATCGCGGTCGGGATGCCGGCCGCCGAGAAGACCCCGGCGTCGTGGCCCGCGCCGGTCGGGAGGATCGGCGCCCCCTTCAGTACGCCGACCAGCCGGTCGCGCAGGCCGGCCGGGAAGTCGACGATCGGCGACACCGACTCTGGTGTGACCTCGACTGTCGTCCCATCGCGCTCGGCGCGCTCGGTCGCCTGCTTGGTGATTGCTGCTAGCAACGACTGCAGGGTCGCGTCGTCCGCGGCGCGGGCGTCGAGCCAGGCGGTGACCTGGGACGGGACCGCGTTGGTGCCGTTGGGCTCGACGGAGAGCCGGCCGAAGGTCGCGCGGGCTCCCGCCAGGCGGGCCTGCTTGTTGGCGGTCAGTGCGGTCATGGCGTAGGTGAGCATCGGGTCGTGCCGGTCTTCCATCAGGGTCGTGCCGGCGTGGTTGGCCTCGCCGGTGAACGTGAACCGGTACCGGCCGTGTGGCCAGATCGAGCTCGCGACACCCACCGGTGCCGTCAGCCCGCGGCCCTGCTCGACGTGCAGCTCGACGAACGTCTCCATCCGCTCGAGCAACGGCGACGGCCCGAGCCCCGCCGGATCCGTCCCCGCCGCCTCCAGCGCGGCCGCCAGCGAGACCCCGGAACGGTCCCGCAACCCCAGCGCCTTCTCGGCCGGCAACACCCCCGCCGCCACCCGGGACCCCAGACAAGGCATCCCGAACCGCGACCCTTCCTCCTCCACGAACGCCCCCACTCCGATCGGCACGGACGGCTCGAAGCCCTCGGCCCGCAACTGATCGACGGCGGCCAGCGCGGAGACCACACCGAGAGGCCCGTCGAAGGCCCCTCCATCGATCACAGAGTCCAGGTGACTGCCCGTCACCACACCCGCACGATCAGGCGAACCCCACCACGCGACGAGGTTCCCGATGCCGTCCGACTCGAGCCGCAGCCCGCGGGCGGCGCACTGGTCGGTGAACCAGTGCGTCGCCTCGCGTTCCGCCGGCGTCCAGCCGCCTCGGTGGTAGCCCCCGGTGTCCGGGTCCCGTCCGATGGCGGCCAGCGCCGTCCACATGTCCTCGAAACTCAAGACAGCGGGTTCTTCGACAGCCAGTCCTTCGCGACCGCGTCAGCGCTCTCCTTGCCGACGTCGATGCGCTTGACCAGGTCGGTCAGGGCCTCGGTGGTCAGCTTGGCGTCGACCGCGTTCAGCGTCGCGACGATGTCGTCCGACTTGTGGTCGGTCCGGATCAACGGAACGATGTTGTTCGGCGGCAGGATGTGCTCGGGGTCGTCCAGCTGGACCAGGCCCTCGTCCTTGATCACTGCCTGGGTGGTGAACAGGTTCGTCACCTGGATCTGGTTGTCCAGCAGCGCCTTGATGCTCAGCGGACCACCCGCGTCCAGCGTCTTGTACTCCTTGAACTCGACGCCGTACTTCTCCTTCAGGCCCTTCAGGCCCGCCGACCGGACCTTGAACTCCGAGCTACCGCCGGCGACCAGCTCCTGGCCGACCGGCTTCAGGTCGGCCAGCGACTTCAGGTTGTACTTGTCCGCGGTCGCCTTGGTCACCACGATGGTGTCCTCGTCGGTGGCCGGCGACATCTCCAGCACCTCGAGGCCCGGCGTCAGCGCGCCCTTGAGCGCCTCGTACGCCTTGTCGGGGTCGGTCTCGGTGGAGTTCTTGTCGAAGTACGCCAGCGCGGCGCCGGTGTACTCCGGGACCAGGTCGACGGACCCGTCCTTGATCGCGGCCATGTAGGTCTCGCGGTTGCCGATGTTCGGCTTCTTCTTGACCTCGATGCCCTTGGCGGCGATCGCCTGGCCGTAGATCTCCGCGAGCAGCTGGCTCTCGGAGAAGTCGGCGGACCCGACCGTGATGCTGCTCACCTTGGAGGGCGCGGGCGAGGACCCCGCGTTGTCGCTGCCGAGCTGGTCGCCCCCACCCCCACAACCAGCCAGGCCGAGCACCGCCACCCCGGCGATCGCAGTACGGATGAGTGTGGATCTCAACACGAGAGCCTCCAGTGTCTCGTCAGCCACCGGCTGGTGCCGATGGGTGTTGCCAAGTTCATCAGGTACGTCGGACAGTTCAGCCGATCTTGAGCCCCTTCGAGACCGTGATCCGGCCGATCGTCGCGAAGAGCACGTCGAGCAGGATCGCGAGCAGGGCCACCAGCAGGGCGCCGGTGAACATCTGCGGGAAGTCGCGGAGCTTCAGCCCGTCGACCACGTAGCGGCCGAGACCGCCGAGCGACACCAGCGCGGCGATCGTCGCGGTCGAGACGATCTGCAGGGTGGCGCTGCGCAGGCCGGAGATGATCAGCGGCAGCGCGATCGGGATCTCCACCTTGGTCAGGATCTCGCGGCCGGTCATCCCCATCCCCCGGGCCGCGTCGATCGTGGCCGGATCGACACCGGACACCCCTGCGTACGTCGAGGCCAGGATCGGTGGTACGCCGAGGGCGAACAGCGCGATCAGCACCGGCAGGAAGCCGATCTGGTCGGTCAGCAGGACGGCGATCATCAGCAGGCCGAGGCTCGGCAGGGCGCGGGCGGCGTTGCCGAGGTTGATCGCCAGGAACGCGCCGCGCCGGGTGTGGCCGATCCGGAGGCCGATCGGCAGCGCGACCACCGCGGCCAGCCCGAGCGCGGCAAACGTGTACCAGACGTGCTCGACGATCCGCGCCCAGATCCCTTCGTTCCCGGACCAGTTGTAGGAGTCGGTGAGGTACTGCCACATGTCAGGCCACCTCTCCCACGGGAGCGGCGACGCGCGCCCACGGAGTCAGGAGTCGCTGCAGCGCGACCAGGATCACGTCGGCGACCAGCGCCAGCAGCAGCGACAGCACCACGCCGACCACGACCGGGGTCAGGAAGTCCTTCTGGAAGCCGAGCGTGAACAGCTCGCCCAGACCGCCGATGCCGATCACCGCACCGACGCTGACCATCGAGATGTTGGCCACCGTGACCACACGCAACCCGGTGAAGATCACCGGTACGGCGATCGGCAGGTCGACCGCGACCAGCCGGTGCATCGAGCCGTACCCGACCGCGATCGCGGACTGACGCACTTCGGCCGGTACGGAGCGGAGTCCGTCGATCACGTTGCGAATCAGCAGGGAGACGGTATAGATGGTCAGCGCAACGATGATGTTGACCGTGGACAGCACCTTGGTACCGAGGACCGCCGGGATCACGATGAACAACGCGATCGACGGCAGTGAGTACAGCACGCCACCCAAGGCGACCAGCGGGTTCGCCAGCCAGGAGTACCGGGTGGCGACGTACCCGAGGGGTACCGAGATGATCAGTCCGAGGATCACCGGGATGATCGCCAGGTAGAGGTGCTCGCGCAGTTGCTCCCAGATCAGCGCAATGTTGTCGGCGATCCAGCTCATGACCGCAACACCTCGGCGACAGTGTTCTGGTCGACGACCCCGATCGCGCGCCCGTCGTCGTCGACGCAGATCCCACACCCGGTCGGTGACGTGAGTACGGCGTCCAGGGCGGCGCGGAGCGAGTCACCTCGCTTGAACACGGCACCGATCGGAAGCAGTTCAGGACCGCTCCCGTTCCGCCACCCGATCGGTACGCCGTCCTCGACCGCCAGCGCTTCCGGCAAGGGCTTGAGCGGCATCTCGTCGGGGTGCACGAACGTCAGGGCCCGGTAACCGCGATCCTGGCCGACGAACCCGCGAACGAAGTCGTTGACCGGGTTCGCGAGCAGCTCGGCCGGCGGCGCGAACTGGGCCAGCTTGCCGCCGACCTGCAGGACCGCGACGTTGTCGCCGAGCTTGATCGCCTCGTCGATGTCGTGGGTCACGAAC
This sequence comes from Kribbella sp. NPDC048837, assembly GCF_055586945.1. Classification (NCBI taxonomy): domain Bacteria; kingdom Bacillati; phylum Actinomycetota; class Actinomycetes; order Propionibacteriales; family Kribbellaceae; genus Kribbella; species Kribbella sp. NPDC048837. The sequence continues at coordinate 152,872 of NZ_JBVJHF010000007.1, read as the reverse complement.
ACGATCGTCTTGCCGATGTCGCGCTGCAAGCGGAGCAGCTCTTCCTGCAACTGGTGGCGGACGATCGGGTCGACGGCGCTGAACGGCTCGTCCATCAACATGATCGCCGGGTCGGCCGCGAGCGCGCGGGCGACGCCGACTCGTTGCTGCTGGCCACCGGACAGCTGGGCCGGATACCGCTCGGCCAGCTTGAGGTCCAGGCCGACGCGCTCGAGCAGGTCCATCGCCGTACTGCGCGCCTTGCGCTTGTCCCAGCCGAGCAGCTTCGGCACGGTGGCGACGTTCTCGACGACCGTCTTGTGCGGGAACAGGCCGGCGTTCTGGATCACGTACCCGATCCCGCGGCGCAAGGTCACCGCGTCCTTGCCGTTGATGTCCTCACCGTCGATCGAGATCGTCCCGCCGGTCCGCTCGATGGTGCGATTGATCATCCGCAGCGACGTGGTCTTGCCGCAGCCGGACGGCCCGACGAACACGGTGATCTGGTTGCTCGGGATCCGCAGGGACAGGGTGTCGACGGCGACGGTGCCGTCCGGATACCGCTTGGTGACGTCCTCGAACTCGATCATGGCGCCCCTTCGCGCTCGTCGTCGGTCGCCCGATCGACCCTAGCGGACCGCGAGACCGATGCCACGTGATCGCACGGTTTCTCGATCCTTGGGAAAGTGCACCATAGCGGTACAGAATGCTACCGGCACACTCCGTAGTTCAGGACTCCCGCATCGGGATCCTGACCCCTTGTTCGTCGGCGACCTCTACTGCCTTGTCGTAGCCGGCGTCGACGTGCCGGATGACACCCATCGCCGGGTCGTTGGTGAGCACCCGCTCCAGCTTCTGCCGGGCCAGGTCAGTGCCATCGGCAACCGATACCTGGCCGGCATGGATGGACCGGCCGATGCCGACGCCGCCGCCGTGGTGGATCGACACCCAGGACGCGCCGCTGGCCACGTTCACCATCGCGTTCAGCAACGGCCAGTCCGCGATCGCGTCCGAGCCGTCCAGCATGCCTTCGGTCTCCCGGTACGGCGACGCCACGCTGCCGGTGTCCAGATGGTCCCGGCCGATCACGATCGGCGCCTCCAGCTCGCCGGAGGCGACCATGTCGTTGAACCGGACGCCGGCCTTGTCCCGTTCGCCCTGGCCGAGCCAGCAGATCCTTGCCGGCAGCCCCTGGAACGCGACCCGCTCGCCGGCCATCTTGATCCACCGCGTCAGGTGCTCGTTCCCGGGGAACAGGTCCAGGATCGCCTGGTCGGTCTTCGCGATGTCGGCCGGGTTGCCGGACAGCGCGGCCCACCGGAACGGGCCCTTCCCCTCGCAGAACAACGGCCGGATGTACGCCGGCACGAAGCCGGGGAACTCGAAGGCCCGGTAGTAGCCGGCCTTGCGGGCCTCGTCGCGGATCGAGTTGCCGTAGTCGAACACCTCGGCGCCCGCGTCCTGGAAGCCGACCATCGCGGCGACGTGCCGGGCCATCGAGGCCTGCGCGCGCTCGGTGAAACCGGCCGGGTCCTTCTCGCGGGCGGTGCTCCAGTCGTCGAAGTCGATCCCCACCGGCAGGTACATCAGCGGGTCGTGCGCCGAGGTCTGGTCGGTGACGATGTCGATCGGCGCGCCCAGCTCCAGCAGCTCCGGCACGATCACCGCGGCGTTGCCCAGGACACCGATCGAGAGCGGCCGGCGGGCCTTCTTGGCGTCCTCGGCGAGCTTCAGGGCGTGGGTCAACGAGTCGGCACGGACGTCGAGGTAGCGGTGCTCGATCCGGCGGTCGATCCGGGAGGAGTCGACGTCGATGCAGATCGCGACACCGTCGTTCATCGTGACGGCCAGCGGCTGCGCGCCGCCCATGCCGCCGAGCCCGGCGGTCAGCGTGATCGTCCCGGCCAGCGAGCCGCCGAACTTCTTCGCGGCGACCGCGGCGAACGTCTCGTACGTCCCCTGCAGGATGCCCTGGGTGCCGATGTAGATCCACGACCCGGCCGTCATCTGGCCGTACATGGTCAGGCCCATCGCCTCGAGCTTGCGGAACTCCTCCCAGGTGGCCCAGTCGCCGACCAGGTTCGAGTTCGCGATCAGTACGCGCGGCGCCCATTCGTGGGTCTGCATCACGCCGACCGGCCGGCCGGACTGCACCAGCATGGTCTCGTCGTCCTTCAGCGTGGTCAGCGTGCGGACCATCGCGTCGAACGAGTTCCAGTCCCGGGCGGCCTTGCCGGAACCGCCGTACACGACCAGTTCGTCGGGGTGCTCGGCGACCTCCGGGTCGAGGTTGTTCTGCAGCATCCGCAACGCGGCCTCCTGCTGCCAGCCGCGGGCGGTCAGGGTGGTTCCGCGGGGCGCGCGAACAGGACGGGGTCCGGACATGGGTGATCCAGCCTTTCTAGTTGAGCGGGCCGGTGACGGCCTCGGCTGCCTGGAGATACGTGCCGTCGGCAACAAGCCGGACGGAGTGCTCGAGCTCGGGGGCGAGGTGCCGGTCGGTGCCCGGCCCCTCGACGTACTCCCGGAGGGCGGCCCGGACGGCGGCGGTGGCCGGCGCCGGGGTCAGCGGCGCGCGCAGGTCGAGCGCCCGCGCGGCCGTGAGGATCTCGATCGCGAGCACCCGCTGGAGCCCGTCGATCGCCTTGCGCAGCTTGCGGGCGGCCGACCAGCCCATCGAGACGTGGTCCTCCTGCATCGCACTGCTCGGGATCGAGTCGACGCTGGCCGGTACGGCGAGCCGCTTCAGCTCGGACACGATCGCGGCCTGCGTGTACTGCGCGATCATGTGACCGCTGTCGACGCCGGGATCGTCGGCCAGGAAGGCGTTCAGCCCGTGGTTGCGCGCGACGTCGAGGAAACGGTCGGTACGGCGTTCGCTGATGCTGGCGAGGTCCGCGACCGCGATCGCGAGGAAGTCGAGCACGTAGCCGATCGGGGCGCCGTGGAAGTTGCCGTTGGACTCGACCCGTCCGTCGGGGAGGACGACCGGGTTGTCGATCGCGGCGGCCAACTCGTACCCCGCGACGGTGGCCGCGTGAGCGGCGGTGTCGCGCGCGGCGCCGTGCACCTGCGGGGAGCACCTGAGGGAGTACGCGTCCTGGACGCGGTTGCAGTCCGGGCCGCGATGGCTGGCGACGATCGCGCTGTCGGCGAGGATCGCCCGCAGGTTGGCGGCCGCGAGCGCCTGACCGGGCTGCGGGCGCAGGGCCTGCAGATCCGCCGCGAACACCCTGTCGGTGGCGAGCTGCCCCTCGACGCTCATCGCGGCGGCGATGTCGGCGGTCTTGAAGAGCCAGTCGAGATCGGCCAGCGCGAGCACCAGCATGCCGAGCATGCCGTCGGTGCCGTTGATCAGCGCGAGACCTTCCTTCTCGGCCAGCACGACCGGAGTCAGGCCGTGGGCCGGCAAGGCGTCGCGGGCGTCGAGAAGGTTGCCCTCGGCATCTCTGACCGGGCCTTCACCCATCACCGCGAGCGCCACGTGGGACAGCGGCGCGAGGTCACCGGAACAGCCGAGGCTGCCGTACTCGTGCACCACCGGAGTCAGGTGCGCGTTCAGCAGACCGGCGTACGCCTGGGCGGTCTCGACCTTCACACCGGTGCGCCCGGTCGCGAGGGTGGACAGCCGCAACAGGGCGAGCGCCCGGACCACCTCGGTCTCCACCTCGGGGCCGGAGCCGGCCGCGTGCGACCGGACCAGGCTGCGCTGCAACTGGGCGCGCAACTCGGGCGCGATGTGCCGGGTCGCGAGCGCGCCGAAGCCGGTCGAGACGCCGTAGTGCGGAGTGTCCGCGTGGGCCAGGGCCTCGATCGAGGCCCGGGACTTCGCGATCTCCTCGAGTGCCCGGTCGCTGATCCGCACCCGGGCTCCGTGCCGCGCCACCGCGACCACGTCGGCCGCGGTCAGCGGCCCGACGCCGACGATCACTGCATTGGTCTGTTCCACCCGACCATTGCACCGCGCGGCACCGGCAGCCGACAGCAGCGCCGCCCACTTTCTGTCTCGGATCTGAGACATCTGTGGACCCCGGCCGCACTATTGTCGAGGCATGGTGTTCGAGATCCGGACGGCACGGCCGGAGGACGCGGTCGGGATCGCCCGGGTCTGGGCCGCCGCGATGCCGCAACTGGTGAAGACGCCCCGTGGTGTCGAGGCCGAGTTGCGGAACAGCACGACCAAGGTCGTCCTGGTGGCCGTCGACGGTCCGGACGTGGTCGGGTACGGCAACGTCTATCTGCCCGCCCCGGAAGCCGAGGCACCGCAGGTGCGGATCACCGTGCATGTCCCGCCGGAGCTGCGCCGCCGCGGGATCGGCAGTGCCGTGGCCGACGCGATCTGTGCGGCCGCCGCCCAGGCAGGCGCCGGGAGCCTGCTGGTCGTGGTCCGCGACGACGAGGACTCGAAGGAGTTCGCCACCAGGCGTGGCTTCACCATCGGTCGCCTGATGAGCCATTCCCAGGCAGATCTGAGCGCCGTGCCGGAACCGCCGGCCGTTCCCGACGGTCTACAGGTCGTGGACTACGAACAGCTCGAACCGCGGCAGGTCTGGCTCGCGACGGCCGCCGTCGCCGATGGTGATCCGAGCGGCCTGTCGCACGCACCGGCGTACGACGAATGGGTCGCGACGGACTGGAATCACCCGGACCTGCGCCGCGACCTGAGCGTGGCGGTGCTCGACGGCGACAGTGTGCTGTCGTTCGTGACCACGACCGCGGATCCGGAGCGGCGGGTGCTCTGGTCGAACCTGACCGGGACGATCCCCTCGGCTCGCGGGCGAGGGCTGGCGAAACTGGTGAAGGCGGTGGCGCTCGGGAAGGCCCGGGACGCCGGGTTCGTCACGGCGTACACCGGGAACGACGCGGGGAACGCGCCGATGCTCGCGGTCAACGAGTGGCTCGGCTACCACCTGTCATCGGCGGCGTGGACGGCGGAGAAGACCCTCTGATGCGGATCGCGCTGACCCTGGTGTTCTTCGGGGTGCTGTCCTTCGTCGTGGGTCTGCTGGTGTCCGGCGAGGACTACCTCGACTGGGGTGTCGCCGGCGGGCTGTTCGCGCTGGCCGCGGCCGCTGAAGGGGTGCGGTTCTGGTTGCGGCGGAGCCGCGCCAAGAAGCGGCAATCGTCCGGGATCTGAGACCCGGGCGGTTACTCTGCCGTTGTGAGCGGCAACGTTCCCGCCTCGACCCGCACTCTGCGGGTGCTGACGTTCCTGGCCACGCAGCCCGGACCGGTACCGATGGAGCGCATCGCCTCCGCGGTCGCCCTGCCGCGCTCGTCGACGTACCACTTGCTGCGGGCAATGATCGACGAGGGCTTCGTCGTACACCTGCCCGAGGAGAAGCGGTACGGGCTGGGGGTGGCGGCGTTCGAGATCGGCTCGGCGTACCTGCGGCACGATCCGCTCGAGCGGCTCGCTCGCCCGCTGCTCGTGCAGCTTGTTGCGGAGGTGGGTCAGACCGCGCATCTCGGCGTACTGCATGGTCGTGAGCTCGTCTATCTGCTGAAAGAACAGCCGCCTCGGCCGGTCACGTTGGTCACCGACGTCGGCGTACGCCTCCCGGCCACGCTCACCGCGTCCGGTCGCGCGCTGCTGGCCGAGCTTCCGCCGGCTCAGGTCCGGGCGCTGTTCCCCACTCCGGAGAGCTTCGTACGGCGCACCGACCTCGGACCGCAGACCCTGACCCAACTCCGCCGCCTCCTCGCCGAGGAGAAACGCCAGGGCTACGCAGTCGAGGACTCCTTCATCACCCCCGGCGTAGCGTCCGTCGCCAGCGCCGCCCTCGACCACGCCGGCCACCCCGCCGCCGCCATCAGCGTCACCTTCCGCACCGACGCCGTACCCCCCTCCGAACGCCCCCTCCTGGCCCACCGAATCCGCCAAGCCGCAACCGCCCTAACCCGCCGCCTCCACGGGTAATCCCCCGCGTGCTCCCGCCCACCCCCCGGCTCATCGCCGGTGCATCCCTGCCCGCTTCCGCGGGCGGCAGTCGGCTACCGCCGACGGTTGCGCGCTGCCGCGCGATCGAGCACACCGGGCCGGCGCTTGTCGCAAACGCTTTCCACCGCCCGCTGTGTGCGCGAGTCACCCGGTAGCGATGGTCCGTCCGGCAAGGCGGTCGACGCGCGCTCCGGGACGACGCCGAACGTGCACCGTGACCGAGCGAAACCGCGCGCGGCAGCGCGGAACAACCCCCTCGCCGAAGCGCAGTCCGTCTTGGTCACCACGGCTCGCGTAACCCGGCGGGCGATAGCCCGCCTACCGTCGGCGGTAGCCGACCACCGCCCGCGGCAGCGGGCAGGGATGCACCGGCGATGAGCCGGGGGTGGGAGGGAGCGCGCGTAGCAGGTGCGACGAAGGAGTGCCTGCGTAGCACGCGTGGGCAGATCCCTTCCACCCTCAAACACATCTAGCCGGATTCGGCGGGATGTTCGACCTGGCGGTCGCCCCATTGGGTTAGGAGGCCTCGGGCGATCTCCAGGTCCTCGCGGAGGGAGCGGTCGGCGAGGTCGCCGGGGAGGGCGGCGAGGGCGTCGGCGAGCCAGGGGCCGACGGCGGCCGGGGCCAGGTCGTCAGGGGTGAGGCCGGCCAGGCGGATCGCTCGGACGGCGGTGACCAGCTCGCTTGCCAGGACTTCGCGCAGGGCGTCGAGGAGCTGGGCAGTCAGTACGGCGGCCTGTGGCGCGAAGCTGGCGTGGTGTTCGGCTCCCCGGGACAGCGTCGCCGTACCTAGCGTGGCCGGCTGGGCGGCTGAGCGGACCGAGGCCAGCGCGTCGTGGGCGACGTACTCGATCATCATCACGCCGGAGCTCGCCTCGGCGCCGCTGGCCAGGAAGCGGCTGAGTCCGGTGAAATCCGGGTCGACCAGGTTCGCCACCCGGGACGTCGACAGCGTCGCGACGCTGTGCAGGCTGAGCCGGAGCGAGTCGAGGGCGAGCGCGATCGGCATCGCGTGCCAGTTGCCGTTGTGCAGTACGGTGTCGCCGGCCACGAGCGGGTTCTCCGCGGAGGCGTTGATGTCGATCCGCAGACTGTTGCCTAGGGCATCGACATGGTCGACGGCCGGCCCGAGCACCTGCGCGAAGGCGCGCAGACCGAACGGGTCCTGGATCCGGGCCGGCGGGATCGGCAGCCCGTCGAGGAGCCCGCGCATCCGGCGCGCGACCCGGACCTGCCCGGGCTGCGGACGGGCCTCGTGCACGCGGACGTCGTACACCTCGGCATTGCCGCGCAGCGCGACGTGCGACAACGCACCGACGAGCGGTACGACGTTGATGAGCGTGGAGGCCTCGACGAACGCGAGGCAACATTCGGCCAGCGTGATCGCGTTGCTGGAGAGCAGTGGGAGTGCACTCGTCCCGTCGATGACGTCACCCAGCGCCAGCCCGAGCTCGGCCAGCGGACCTAAGTCACCGGTCCCGATCGCACCACCCCGGTGCAGGTCCGGCAGGTCATCATCGTTGAGCAGGGCGACGATCGCGTCGGCGACCTCGGGTTCGAGCCCCGAGCCTCCGGAGGCGAGCTGGTTGACCCGGATCAGCAGCCCGAGCCGAACCACATCCTTCGGGTACGACGTCGTCCCGGTGGTGGAATGCGATCCGAGCAACCGGGCGCCGTGCTCGGGGTCGGAGGTGAGCACGTCACGGTTGGCGCCGACCCCGGTGGTCCGCCCGTATACCGGCCGGTGCCGCGCGACCTCGGCCACGGCCAGCGCCGACTCGTGCATCCGCTTGCGGGCGTCGTCGCTCAGCCGCACCGCCGTCCGCCGTTGCCCCAGCGCGACCGCTTCCAACGGGCTCAGCCCGGCACCCACGAGCTCCACCGGTTCCATCCACCCAGTGTGGGACCGCCCACCTCCGGCGGGTAACTGCCGCGCCTACCTTGCCGTCTGAGATCCGAGACGGTCGTCGAACCGGGGAACCGGGAGGGTGACGACGGTGAAGGGAAGAGCGGGATTCGGGCGCCTGGCGAACTGGGCATTGACCACGAGGAGGCGGTCGCCGGCGAGAGCCAGAGTGGTGGGAGTGGCGAAGCGAGGGTCGGTGTGCTCGCCGAGTGAAACCGCACGGCCATCCGGTGTGAGACGGAGCGCGGACAGGAAGAACTCGGCGGTCTGGGAAGTCTCGCCGCGGTTGCAGACGCCGATCAGGAGGTCGTCGAGCAGCAGCAGACCGTCGGCCGCGTAGTCGGTGGCGATGATCTCGGCCGACCCGTCGGGACCGACGCGCCACAGCACCTCGTCGCCCTGGTCGGCGACGAGCAGGACGCCGTCCCGGGCGGTGATCCCGTTGAGGTAGCCGGCCTGCGGGAGCTTGATCGGTTCGGGCGGCGCCTCGGTGGCGAGCAGATCGAACCGCCAGACGACCGGCCGGCTCGAGTCGGTGACGAAGGCATGGTCGCCGATCACCCACACGTCGTTCAGGAAGCCGTCGACCGTTCGCCGCGACACGAGTGCGCGGGTGTGTAGGTCGTACGCGTGCAAGTGGCCGGTCCCGCCACCGCAGACGAGCAGTTGCGAGCCGTCGTACACGGTGAGGCCGAGCGCGACCGTGCGGTCGTCGGTGCCGGCCGGAAGCCAGACCTCCGCGGTCTCCTCGGTCAGCCGGCCGCGGAAGAGGGTGCCGTCGGCGCTGCTGCCGACGAAGTAGTCGCCGGCCGGGCCGAGGGTGACACCCTCCGGGTAGACGGCGTCACCGGGAAGGGCGTACTGGGTGATCGGCATGCGCAGGACAGTACAAAGCCCACCCGGCTCCGGCAACGGAGTTCGGGTGGGCTCGAAGCGTTCGTTACTTCTGGCCGTAGCGCTTCTTGAACTTCTCCACGCGGCCCTGGGTGTCCATCACGCGCTGCTGGCCCGTGTAGAACGGGTGGCTGGCGGACGAGATCTCGACGTCGACGACCGGGTAGGTGTTCCCGTCGTGCCACTCGATGGTCTCGTTGCTCTCGCGCGTCGACCCGGTGAGGAAGCTGAAGTTGCCGGACTTGTCCCGGAAGACGACCCGGCGGTAGTCGGGGTGAATGGCCTTCTTCATGCTGCGGTACTTCCTTCCAAGTAAGGGGCGAACGGATCGGTCAGGGGGTGGACCGCTTCATCCGCACGAAGGACACAACCATCCAGGCGCTCGCGTAATTCCCGCACGTCCAGACCGACCCCGGTGACGGACAGGTACGACGCGCGGTCGCCGGACTCGGGGTGCCACTCGAGCGCCGACCGGGCCTGGTGCTGCTGCCCGACCGAGGGCCAGCGGTCGGCTGGCAGGTCCGCGAGCCACGGACCCAGCACCCCGAGCGAGACGTTGGTCCCGAAGCTGTCCCAGCTGAGCCGGTTGCGGTGCTGGGTCGCGATCCACACGGTCCCCCGGCCACGGGCCGTCCCGGCGACCAGGTCCTCCAAAGCGTCGTACAACCGCTCGGGGTGGAACGGCCGGTCCGACTGCCAGACGAGCGTCCGCACCGGGCCGTCGTCCTGCGGCGGAGCGACGATCGATCCGGGCTCGACCGAGGCCGCGGCCGCGTCGTACAGCCGTACGCCGAGGAGCCCGGCCGGCGTGGTCCTGGTGATCAACTGTGGATTGATCGCTCGCACCAGCGCCCGGGCGGTCTCGTCGTCGCTGCTCAGGACCACCGCGTTCGCAGACTCGAGCTGGCGGGCGACGACCTCGGCGATGGCCCGGCCGTCCTCGGCCGCGGTCGGGATGCCCCGGTCGTGGATCAGCTCGTCGCCGGTCAGGTCGCCGATCACGCTGCCCGTGTCGACTGTCGTCACGACCGCGTCCACCCGGAGCTCCTCGCCTCCGTCCCGGGCGATCTCCTCGGCGAGCGCCTGGGTGTCCCCGGCGGACGGCATGTTCACGATCGCGACGTCGTACCGCTCGACCGCCGCGATGCTGAGCAGCAGCTGCACCAGCGAGCTCCGCATCGCGCACGAGACGCACGGGTGGCTCATCCGGATCTCCTCGCGGTCGATCACGCCGCCGGCGGTCCGGGCGACCCGGACGACGGAGCCGTCGATCAGGCCGCTGACGTCGTACTCGACCAGGACGCCGGCCGGACCGGCGGCGAGCAGATTGGCCGCGACCGCACCACGGAACTCCTCGTCGAGACCTGTCAGCAGGGTCACCGGCAGCATCCGCACTCCCGTCTTATTGAAAACGATAACCAGTAACGTACACTCCGACCCGGAATACCCGCCACCCCGCCGGCGTTCCCCCTCACGAGGGTCACCCGCCAGGTGATCCGGGAAAGGACAGTATGGCCAAGCGCAACGACCTCCGCCCGATCGTCAAACTCCGCAGCACGGCGGGCACCGGCTTCACCTATGTAACGCGGAAGAACCGCCGGAACAATCCCGACCGGCTGGTGATCCGCAAGTACGACCCCGCGATCCGGCAGCACGTCGACTTCCGCGAAGAGCGGTAAGCACAGAGCACCACGAAGGCCCTCCCCGAGTCCGGGGAGGGCCTTCGTCTGTCGTCAGATGCGGTTGTAGGCCTTCAGAGTCCGCAGGGCACCAACGGTGACGATGCCTCGGTACTCCATGGTGGAGGCGGGGCCCGGGGGTTCCCAGGTGATGGCCCAGCCGCCATCGGGTTGCTGGTCGGCGACCAGGCGGTCCAGGTGGGCTTCGATCTGGGCGTCGCTGAAGAGCGGGCGCCAGAAGCTGTCCGGTGCCGGTGCGAAGTGCAGTGGCGTCACGCCGTACGTCGGGTCTGCCGCGTCGGCGCGGAACCACTGGAGCTTCGGGAGCCAGTCGCGGACCCGGTCGAGGTCGACGTCCTCGGTGTGCTCGAGGAACTCCATCGCCTCGTGCATCCCGTGGGCGTCCTCCGGGAACTCCTTGGCCAGCTCGGCCGCGCACCAAGCACCGGCCTTGTCGCGCCAGGGGTGTTCGAAGCCGAGCCGGTACAGGCGACCGACCAGGCCCGCGGTCGGGTTCAGGCCGGGCTGATAGGTCCACTCGCTGATGTGCTCGGCGCGGGGGTACTCCTCGACGACCGGTGCGCACAGCGGCACCGCGCCGTCGGAGTTCGCGGTCAGGCCCAGCCAGTCGACCGCGCGGCGGATCATCACCTCGTCGCGCGCTCCGGCGGCGAGCAAGGTGTCGAACGCGACCTCCACGTCCAGCGAGAGGCTGTCCGGGCAGCGCTTGTCCGGCTCCAGACCGTGCCCGAAACCACCGTCCGCGTTCTGGTACCCGCGCAGCGCGTCGACCACGCCGTGCGGGTCCGCGTCCTCGAAGACCGTGGCGAACAACCGGCTCTCGACCAGCCGGGCCTCCCGGCGTACGAAATCACGACCTGCGGTGAAGATGTCCATGGCTCTACCTTCGCGCAGATCCGCGCCGCGGTCTTGAACGAATCGGACACTCGTCATCAGCCGGGCCTATGGCTCGAAGCGGTAGCCCATTCCCGGCTCGGTGAGGAGGTGTCTGGGGCGGGCCGGGTCGGTCTCGAGCTTGCGGCGGAGCTGGCCCATGTAGAAGCGGAGGTTGCCGCTGGCGGTCTCGTAGCCGGGGCCCCAGACCTCGGTGAGCAGCTGGCGCTGGGACATCAGCTTGCCGGGGTGCCGGACCAGGACCTCGAGCAGGTGCCACTCGGTCGGGGTGAGGCGGATGTCCTCGCCCTCCAGGGTGACCCGCTTCGCGGCCAGGTCGACGGTGGCGCTGCCCACGGTCACCACCGGCTGGTCCTGCGCGCTGCTGCTGCGGCGCAGTACGGCGCGCATCCGGGCCAGCAACTCGTCGATCCCGAACGGCTTGGTCACGTAGTCGTCCGCGCCGGCGTCCAGCGCCTCGACCTTGTCGGTCTGGTCGGTCCGCCCGGACAGCACCAGGATCGGCGCCTCGGTCCACCCGCGCAGCCCGCGGATCACGTCGACCCCGTCGAAGTCCGGCAGGCCCAGGTCGAGGATCACCAGCTCCGGCGGATGCTGCGCCGCCACCTTCAGCGCCGCCGTACCGCTGCCGGCCAGATGGACCTCGTAGCCGCGGGCCTTCAGGTTGATCTGCAGGGCCCGGACGATCTGTGGTTCGTCGTCGACCACCAGAACCCTGGTCATTCGTGCACCTCCGGTTCGGATCGTTCACGGGCTCCCGGCACCGGTACGTCGGCCGGTCGGAGGGTCGCGGTCTGGATCGACACCACCATCGTCAGCCCGCCGCCCGGGGTGTCCTCGGGCTGCAGCGTGCCGTGCATCGCCTCGGCCAGACCGCGGGCCAGCGCGAGCCCGAGGCCCACGCCGACGGTGTTGTCGGTGTCGCCGAGCCGCTGGAACGGCGCGAAGACGCGGTCCCGGTCCTGGCGCGGGATGCCCGGTCCACGGTCGATCACCCGGATCTCGACGGTGTCGCCGAGCGCGCTCCCGGTGATCAACGGCGGCCGTCCGGGCGGCGAATAACGAACCGCGTTGGCCAGGAGGTTCGCCACGACCCGCTCCAGCAGCGCGGGGTCCGCCTCGACCAGCGGCAGCGTGTGCGGGATGTCCACCGTGACCTTGTCGCCGTCGTCACCCAGCTCGGCCAGGACACCGGGAATGACCTCGTCCATCGCCATCGGGCGGGTGAAGACAGGCAGTACGCCGGCCTGCAGCCGACTGAGGTCGAGCAGGTTGTCCACGAGTCGCGACAACCGGTCGAGCGACTCGTCCGCCGTCTCCAGCAGCTCAGCGCGCTCGGACTCGGTCCACTCCACGTCGTCGCTGCGCAGGCTGGTCACGGACGCCTTGGCCGAGGCGAGCGGCGACCGGAGGTCGTGGCCGACCGCCCGGAGCAACGCCGTACGCAGCTTGTCGGCCTCGGCGAGCGGCTTCGCCTCCGCGGCGGCCTCGCTCAGCCGGGCCCGGTCGACCAGAGCGGCCGCGTGCGCGGCGAACGCCCCGACCAGCCGGCGCTCGTCCGCGGCCAGCTGATGACCCTGGAGAACCAGGACCAGGTCGTCGCGGGCCGGGATCTCGGCATCGCCTTCCTCCGGCCGGCTGCAGGTCATCGTCCCGGCCGAGGCGACCGGCCGCCAGACCTCGGTCAGCTCGTCGTCGTCCACCCGCTCCATCAGACAGGCACCGGTCATCCCGAAGGCCTCGCGAACGCGTTCGAGCAGGGCGGGCAGAGCGGTCTCACCCCGCAGCACGGAGCCGGCCAGGGTCGCCAGCGTCTCGGACTCGGCGGCCGCCCGGGCCGCCTGTCTGGTCCGGCGGGCCGCCCGGTCCACGACCGAGCTCACCATCGCCGCGACCAGCACGAAGATCGCCAGCGCGAGCGCGTTGTTCAGCTCGGCGATGGTGAAGGTCCGGGTCGGCGGCGTGAAGAAGTAGTTCAGTACGACGGTGCCGCCGATCGCGGTCACCAGCGCGGGCCACAGCCCACCGACGAGCGCGACCACGACGACGGCCAGCAGGAACGCGAGCACGTTGCTGGTCAGGTTCAGGTTGTCGCCGCCCAGCCCGAGCAGCAGCGCGAGCACCGGCGGCAGGGTGACCGACAGGATGAAGCCCTCGATCTTGCGGCGCCGGGACAGGCTCCCCCGCAGCCGCGGCAGCCGGCCGCGGCCCATCAGCGAGTGGGTGACGATGTGTACGTCGATGTCGCCGGAGCCGCGGATCGTACTGGAACCGATCCCCGGGCCGGTCAGCAGCGACGACAGCCGGGACCGGCGGGATCCGCCGAGGACCAGCTGGGTCGCGTTCTCGGCCCGGGCGAACGTCAGCAGCGCGGCCGGGATGTCGTCACCGACCACCTGGTGGTACGTCCCGCCGAGGCTCTCGACCAGATTGCGCTGCTCGGCGAGCCGTTTCGGGTCGGCGCCGGTCAGCCCGTCGGAGCGGGCGACATGGACGGCGAGGAGATCCCCTCCGGAGGACCGGGCGGCGATGCGGGCGGCACGCCGGATCAGCGTCTCTCCCTCGGGACCTCCGGTGAGCGCGACGACCACGCGCTCCCGGGCCTCCCAGGTGGAGTCGATGTCATGCTGGGCACGGTACTGCTGCAGGCCGGCGTCGACCCGGTCGGCGAGCCAGAGCAGCGCGAGTTCGCGCAGGGCGGACAGGTTGCCGACCCGGAAATAGTTGCCCAGGGCAGCGTCCACCTTGTCGGCGGTGTAGATGTTGCCGTGGGCCATCCGGCGGCGCAGCGCCTCCGGCGTCATGTCCACCAGCTCGATCTGGTCGGCGGCCCGGACCACCCGGTCCGGGACCGTCTCCTGCTGCGGTACGCCGGTGATCTTCTCGACCACGTCGTTGATCGACTCGAGGTGCTGGATGTTGACCGCCGAGATCACGTCGATCCCGGCGGCCAGCAGCTCCTCGATGTCCTGCCAGCGCTTCTCGTTCCGGCTGCCCGGAACGTTGGTGTGCGCCAGTTCGTCGACCAGCGCGACCTCGGGCCGCCGCGCCAGCACCGCGTCGATGTCCATCTCGGTGAAGCTCGCGCCACGGTAGTCGATGATCCGGCGCGGGATCGTCTCCAGCCCTTCGAGCATCTCCGCGGTGTGCTGGCGGCCGTGGGTCTCGATGAACCCGACCACCACGTCGGTGCCGCGGGTCAGCCGGCGCTGACCCTCGCCCAGCATCTTGTAGGTCTTCCCCACACCGGGCGCGGCACCGAGGTAGATCCGCAGATGCCCGCGGCCGCTCTTGCTCATACGTCCATGCTCTCAGAGGGCGGCGAGGGCGTTGTTGAGCGTCACGACATTCACGGTCGGCTCACCGAGGAAGCCCAGCGTGCGGCCCTTCGTGTTCTCCTTCACCAGCTGCTGCACCTTCTCCACCGGAAGGCCCCGCTCGCGGGCGACCCGGTTGACCTGCAGAGCGGCGTACGCCGGGCTGATGTCGGGGTCGAGGCCGCTGCCACTCGCGGTGACCGCGTCCGGCGGGACCTGGGACGGGTCGACGCCCTCCAGCTCCGCGACGGCCTGGCGCCGTTCGTCGATCAGCTTGACCAGGTCAGGGTTGTTCGGCCCGTACTGCGAGGCCGCGCTGCCCATCCCGTCGTAGTCGACCGCGGACGGCCGGGTCTGGAACCACCGCGGGTCCGCGACCATGATCGCGTTGCCGTCGGCGTCCTTCTTGCCGCTGTCCTTGGTGTAGGCCTGACCGATCAGGTCGGAGGCCACGTCCTTGCCGTGCACCTGGACGATCGAGCCGTTCGCGTTGCTGTGGAACAACGCCTGCGCGACCCCGGTCATCACCAGCGGGTAGACGATCCCGAGGACCGCCGTGAACACGAGCAGCGCCCTGAGCGCCACCCCGAACTGCCGGACCGAGCCGGGCAGATTGCTTGCCATGAACAACTACCTCTCAACGAAGCCCGGGGATCAGGGAGATCACCAGGTCCAGGAGCTTGATCCCGACGAACGGGCTGATCAGGCCGCCGACGCCGTAGATCAGCAGGTTGCGGCGCAGCATTGCCGACGCCGACGACGGCTTGTACCGGACGCCGCGCAGCGCCAGCGGCACCAGCGCCACGATGACGAGCGCGTTGAACACGATGGCGGACACGATCGCCGACTCCGGCGAGTGCAGCCCCATGATGTTCAGCTTGTCCAGTCCCGGGTACGCCGCCGCGAACAACGCCGGCAGGATGGCGAAGTACTTCGCCACGTCGTTGGCGATCGAGAACGTGGTCAGCGAACCCCGGGTGATCAGCAACTGCTTGCCGATCTCGACGATCTCGATCAGCTTGGTCGGGTTGGAGTCGAGGTCGACCATGTTGCCGGCCTCCTTGGCGGCCGACGTCCCGCTGTTCATCGCCACGCCGACATCGGCCTGGGCCAGCGCGGGCGCGTCGTTGGTGCCGTCGCCGGTCATCGCGACCAGCCGGCCACCCTCCTGCTCCTTCTTGATCAGCGCCATCTTGTCCTCGGGCGTCGCCTCGGCCAGGAAGTCGTCGACCCCGGCCTCCTCGGCGATCGCCTTCGCGGTCAGCTGGTTGTCACCGGTGATCATCACGGTCCGGATGCCCATCGCGCGCATCTGGTCGAACCGCTCCCGCATGCCTTCCTTGACCACGTCCTTCAGGTGGATCACGCCGAGCGGGCGGGCCTTCCCGTCCACGCTCTCGGCGACGACCAGCGGCGTACCGCCGGAGGCCGAGATGCCGTCGACGATCTCGCCGAGCTGCGGGTCGCCGACGCCACCGTGCTGGTGGATCCAGGCGTTCACCGCACCGGCCGCGCCCTTGCGGACCTGCCGGCCGTCGACGTCCACACCGCTCATCCGGGTCTGCGCGGTGAACTCCACGAAGGTTGCGTGCGGCAACTCTCCGGTGTGCCGCTCCCGCAGCCCGTAGCCGGTCTTCGCGAGGACGACGATCGACCGGCCCTCCGGCGTCTCGTCGGCCAGGCTGGACAGCTGCGCCGCGTCGGCCAGCTCGGTGTCGGTGACACCCTGCACCGGGATGAACTCCGACGCCTGCCGGTTGCCCAGCGTGATGGTGCCGGTCTTGTCCAGCAGCAGCGTGTTCACGTCCCCCGCGGCCTCGACGGCCCGTCCGGACATCGCCAGTACGTTGCGCTGCACCAGCCGGTCCATACCGGCGATGCCGATCGCGGACAGCAGGGCGCCGATCGTGGTCGGGATCAGACAGACCAGCAGGGCCACCAGGACCACGATGCTCAGGTTCGTCTTCGCGTACGCCGCGAAGGTCGGCAGCGTGATCGTGGCGACCAGGAAGACGATCGTCAGGCTGGCCAGCAGGATGTTCAGCGCGATCTCGTTCGGCGTCTTCTGCCGCGAGGCGCCCTCGACCAGGGCGATCATCCGGTCGATGAAGCTCTCACCGGGCTTGGTGGTGATCTTCACGACGATCCGGTCCGACAGCACCTTGGTGCCACCAGTGACCGCGCTGCGGTCGCCACCGGACTCCCGGATGACCGGAGCCGACTCGCCGGTGATGGCCGACTCGTCGACACTCGCCACGCCTTCGACGACGTCACCGTCGCCGGGGATGATCTGCCCGGCCTCGACGACCACCAGGTCACCGAGCTGGAGCTGCGTCGCGGGAATCTGCTCCTCGCGGTCGCCGACCAGCCGGCGCGCGGTCGTCTCGGTCTTGGCCCGGCGCAGCGTCTCGGCCTGGGCTTTGCCCCGGCCTTCGGCGACCGCCTCGGCCAGGTTCGCGAAGATCACGGTCAGCCAGAGCCAGACCACGATCCACCAGACGAACACACTGGAATCGGTGAAGGCGAAGATCGTCGACGCGACCGCGCCGACCTCGACCACGAACATGACCGGGTTCTTCACCATCACGCGCGGGTCGAGCTTGCGCAGGGCGTCCGGGAGGGAGGTGAGCAGCATCCTGGGGTCGAACAATCCCGAAGCTGCTCTCTTCGGGGCGGCCGCCGGCTGCAGGGCGGGCGGCTTCACGAGCGTGGTCACAGTCCCTCCGCGAGGGGTCCGAGAGTAAGAGCGGGGAAATAGGTCAGGCCGGTCACGATCAGGACGACGCCGACGAGCATCGTCACGAACAAGGCCTTGTGGGTGGGCAGCGTGCCCTGGGTCACCGGGACCGGCTGCTGCTGCGCGAGCGAACCGGCCAGCGCCAGTGCGAAGACGATCGGCACGAACCGGCCGAGCAGCATCACCAGCCCGAGAGCCGTGTTGTAGAACGGGATGTTCGCGCTGAGACCGCCGAACGCGCTGCCGTTGTTGTTACCGGCCGACGTGAACGCGTACAGCACTTCGGAGAACCCGTGTGGACTGTCGGTGTTGAAGATCGACGCCCGCGCCACGGCCAGCCCCATCGCGAGCGAGGCACCGACCAGGACGACGGTCGGCGTCGTCAGGATGTACAGGGAGACGAGCTTCATCTCGCGCGCGGTGATCTTCTTCTTCAGGTACTCCGGGGTCCGCCCGACCATCAGGCCCGCGACGAACACCGTCAGCACGGCCAGGATCAGCATGCCGTAGAGGCCGGTGCCGACACCGCCGGGTGTGACTTCGCCGAGCATCATGTGGAAGAGCGTCGTACCGCCGCCGAGTGGGGTGAACGAGTCGTGCGCGGAGTTCACCGCGCCGGTCGACGTACCGGTGGTGGTAGTCGCGAAGAGTGCCGAAGCCCATTCGCCGAAGCGGGTCTCCTTGCCTTCCATCGCGGCCCCCGCGGCCTGGGTCGCCGTGCCGGCGCCCTGGTTCTCGAAGAAGGTCGCCGAGAAGGTGAAGGCCGCCCACAGCGTGCCCATCACGCCGAGGATCGCGTAACCCTGCCGCTTGTCCTTGACCATCAGGCCGAAGGTCCGGGTCAGGGCGACCGGGATGACCAGTTCGAGGAAGATCTCGAACAGGTTCGACAGGCCGTTCGGGTTCTCGAACGGGTGCGCGGAGTTGGCGTTGTAGAAGCCACCGCCGTTGGTGCCCAGCTCCTTGATGATCTCCTGGCTGGCCACCGGGCCGCCGGGGATGGTCTGGGTCTGGCCGACCACCGAGGTGACCTCGTGCCCGCCGGAGAAGTTCTGCACGACACCCATCGCGACCAGGACGAGCGTGCCGAGGACGGCGATCGGCAGCAGGATGCGCAGCGTGGTCCGGGTCAGGTCGACCCAGAAGTTGCCGAGCCGGTCGGTCTTGGCCCGGGCGAAACCGCGGATCAGCGCGACCGCCACCGTCATGCCGACGGCCGCGGACAGGAAGTTCTGCACCGCGAGGCCGGCGAACTGGACCAGGTGGCCCATCGTCACCTCGGGCGAGTACGACTGCCAGTTGGTGTTCGCCACGAAGGACGCGGCGGTGTTGAACGCCAGGCCCGACTCGACGTTGGGCAGGCCGAGCGACAGCGGCAGCCAGTGCTGCAGGCGCTGCAACAGATAAAGAAGAATCAGGCTGAGGGCGGAGAAGGCGATCAGCGACCGCGCGTAGACGCCCCAGGTCTGGTCGGCCTTCGCGTCCACCCCGAACAGGCGGTAGGCACCGCGCTCGAACCACAGGTCCTTGTCAGAGGTGTAGACCCGGGCCATGTACCCGCCCAGCGGCCGGTAGACGGCGGCCAGGCACAGGAGAAGGAAGCCGACCTGTAACAGGCCGGCCGCAGTGTCGGACATCAGAACCTCTCGGGGAAGATCAGGGCGGCGACCAGGTAGAGGACCAGGGCCACGGCGACCACCAGGCCGGCGATGTTCTCGGCGCTCACAACTTCTCCACTCCACGCAGCGCGTACCAGATGGCCGCGAACACGACGACGGTGAGGGCGAGATAGACGACGTCAGCCATGACGGCTCCACCTCACGGCAGCGGACGCTCGATGATGAGCTCGCTGCGCTCGTTCATTGCTCATGAGTTCACTGCACACCGCTCGCTGCCCGGTCAGGAGTGTTCTGACAGCCCTCTCACACCCGCTGACACAGCTCTCACACGCTTCTCACATACTTACGGCTGGCATTTCCCACCGACGGACAAGGGAAGAACAAGCACGTGACTGAACTGGACACCACCGCCCCCGCAGAGCAGTTCTTCTCCGCGGAGACCCGGGAGGCGCTCGTCGAGGCGAGCCGCAAGCTCGCCGAGCGTCTCCAGGCCCACACCGACGCCCTGCTCGCGATGACCGGCGAGGAGGAGCAGTCCGCGCTCTACGAGCAGAACGCCGCCCTCGAGGAGCTCGTCGAGGACTGGAACGACGCCGTCTTCGAGCACACCGGTACGTCGCCGCTCCTGCTGGACGACGCGGACGACGACGAGGACGACCAAGAGGCCGAGCAGGACCACGTGATCAGCGTGGTGTCGCGGTTCGACCTGCGCGTCGTCGACCTGGACGCGCTGCTCGAGGCCGGCCGGGCCGCGCAGGAACGGCACCCGGCCGAGCTCGACGAGAGCGCCGAGCAGGAACCGGTGGACTCCGCGGAGCAGGCCATCTACGAGATCAGCCGCGAGGTCGGGGAGGCGTGGTTCGAGCTCCCCGGGATCGAGATGGTGGCCGGCGCCCGCGCGTACGTCGTACCGGAGCACCCGTTCGAGCCGCTGGACGCGGACGCCGAGGACGTGGTCACCGAGCTGATCGCCCCGAACGGCGTGGCCACCCACGCCGAGACCTGGGCCTAGACGAGCAGCTCGCCGTCGAGCACGGTGAGCGCCTGACCTCGCAGATAGACCCGGTCGCCGGCTGACACCACGCGGACGACACCGCCTCGGGGGGACGCCTGGTACCCGACCAGTTCGTCCCGCCCGAGGCGCTCCGCCCAGTACGGCGCCAACGCGGTGTGCGCGCTCCCGGTCACCGGGTCCTCCGGGATCCCGCTCCCGGGCGCGAAGAACCTCGAGACGAAGTCGTACTGCGCACTCTCGGCGGTCACCGTGACACCACGGATCTTCTCCCGGTCGGTGATCCCGGCGATCGCCCGCAGGTCCGGAGCGACCGCGAGGACCGTCGGCTCGTCCGGCAGCACGACCATCAGGTCCCGCAACTCACCGGTGATATAGACAGCCTCCGGCTCGACGCCGAGCGCCGCGACCAGCCCGTCCGGGACCGGCGTCTCGATCGGCCGGTTCACCGGGAAGTCGAGCGTGATCCAGTCCCCCGCTACCTCGGCGATCAGGATGCCGCTCACGGTGGCGAACCCGACCTTGCCGGACACCTTCCCGTCCGCGGCCAGCGCGTGCGCGGTCGCCAGCGTCGCGTGCCCGCAGAGGACGACCTCATGGACCGGCGTGAACCAGCGCAGATCCCAGTCCGCGTCGGCCCGCTCCGACGGCCGCGCGAACGCGGTCTCGGCGTGCTTCATCTCCGCCGCGACCGCCTGCATCCAGGCCTCGTCCGGCCAGGCGCCAGCCGGGAGCAGACACACTCCGGCCGGGTTCCCGGCGAACGGACGATCAGCGAAGGCGTCGACCACCCGGATTCTCATGGGCTCGACGCTAGAGCGGCGTACGTACGCTTTCCATAGCCACTCGGCACCGAGTGGACCGCTCAGGCCATGGCCACGGCGTCGATCTCCAGGAGCCAGTCCTCGGCGTAGATGTCGCAGATGATCACGGTCAGAGCCGGCGCGTGGGCGCCCAGGACCTCCTCGCGGATCTTCGAGTTGAGCGCGCGGTACTGCCGGTCGGACAGGTACGTCGTCACCTTCACCAGGTTCCGGATCCCCATCCCGGCCTCGGACAGCACCGAGAGCACGTTCCGCCAGACCATCCGGCACTGCGCCTCGAACGTCTCCGGCACCCGGCCGTGCTCGTTACCCCACGGCACCTGGCCGCTGACGAACACCATCCGCCGGGCTCCGTCGACCTGCACGCCGTGCGTGTAGTTACCGGTCGCCGCCGGCAGGATCGCCGGGTTCAGCTGCTCGATCGCAAGTCCTGACATGTATTCCCCCTCCTACTCCCACAGTGCTTCCCCACCCCGAGTTCCTCGCTCATATCTACCCTGCCGCGATTGAACCACCTAGCCCGCCTGTCCGTATCGATGGTGTTCCGCATCCCTACCGACAGGAAAGTGACATGTCGCTTCGCTCGAAGGGCCGTCCACTCGCTGCCGCTGCCGCACTCGTCAGCGGCCTCGCTCTGGTCGCGCCCACGGCCGCCAGCGCCCACTCCGACCACGGAGGGTCGCCGAGGCATCTCGCCGTACAGCAGGTCGATCTCGTCTCCGATATTCCCGGCAAGGCTGCACTGACCGACCCCGACCTGGTCAACCCGTGGGGTCTGTCCCTCGGCGCGACCACCCCGGTGTGGTCGTCCAACAACGGTACGTCGACGTCCACGCTGTACTCATCCGCGCCAGGCTCCACCACCGCGACCAAGGTGCCCACCGTCCGGGTGACGGTGCCGTTGCCGACCGGCCAGGTCAACAACTCCGGCACCGGGTTCGTCCTCACCGACGGGACCGTCAGCGCGCCGGCCCGGTTCATCTTCGCGACCCTGACCGGCCAGATCGCCGCCTGGGGTCCGCCGGTCACCCCCGCGATCGGCGCCGCCCAGATCAAGGCCACCACGCCGGGCGCCGTCTACACCGGCCTCACCATCTCTCCGACCGCTGACCGGCTGTTCGCAGCCAACTTCGCGCAGGGCCGGATCGACGTGTTCGACAACGCGTTCCAGCCGGTGAAGCTGCCGTGGTGGGCGTTCCGGGACTTCTCGCTGCCGAAGGGCTACGCGCCGTTCAACGTGCAGACGCTGAACGGACGGGTCTTCGTGATGTACGCCAAGGTCGACCCGAAGACCGGCCGGAACGCCGCCGGGCGCGGGCTCGGGTTCGTCGACGAGTACACCTTGGACGGCAAGTTCGTCACTCGCGTCGCCTCCCGCGGCACGCTGAACGCGCCGTGGGGTATCGCCCTGGCTCCGACCGCGTGGGGTGAGCCCGCCGGCACCCTGCTGGTCGGCAACTTCGGCGACGGCCGGATCACCACCTTCGAGCCGAAGTCACACGGCGGGTACAAGTCCGACGGCCTGGTCCGGAACACGCACGGCAAGACCCTGGTGATCGACGGCCTGTGGGCGCTGCTCCAAGGTACGGCGACCACCGGTGGCACGGACGCGCTGTGGTTCTCGGCCGGACCGAACAACGAGACCCACGGGCTGCTCGGCGTACTCCGGAAGTTCTGAGCTACCGCGTACAGGGCGATCGCCTCGGTGAGATTGCGGCTGGTCTCCAGCCGCACTACGGGGGCACCGAGGCGATCGCCTCTCACTTGGCCACACCGACGACCTGTTTGACGGTCTCGGGCTGGTCGATCATGGCCAGCAGGTGATGGGCGACGTCGGCCCGGGAGATGCTGAAGCCGCCGCGGAGGTTCTGGCCGTACGCCGTGCGGTAGACGCCGGTGAGCGGTTTGTCGGTCAGCTTCGGCGGGCGGGAGATCGTCCAGTCCAGGCCGCTCTCGCGGACCACGTCCTCCATGACCGCCAGGTCCTCGTAGTGCGCGCGGAACATCGCCTGGGCGAACCGTACGCCGAGGTGCCGCATGAAGAACCCGTCGCCCGGGTCATGCTTCGGCGGGTGCGGCCGGCCCGGCGAAGGCACCGTACCGATCGGGGCCGCGCTGACCACGATGAGGCGCCGGGACCCGACGGACTGCATCGCCTCGACGATGGCGCGCGTACCGCGTGAGGTGACGCCCGCGTCGGTCTTGGGGTTTCGCGGGCCAAGGCCCGAGATGACCGCATCTGCCCCGTCGACCGCCGCGGCGAGGACGTCGCGGTCCGGGTCGGCCAGGTCGGCCGCGACGGCGTGCACGGTCCCGCCGTGGCGAGGCAGATTCGCCGGCGTGCGGACAACGGCGGTGACCTCGTGGCCCGCCGCCAGCGCCTGCTCGAAGAGGTGACGGCCGATCCCGCCGGTCGCCGCGACGATGGTGAGCTTCATGGCTTGATCTCGTATCATATGAAAACCATACGATATGAGACCAAGCCGAGCAACGTCGATGTCGTCGGTGGTGCGCTAGGCCTCCTAGGCCTCGGCGAGGGCTGTCGTGGCGGCGTTGCCGGCGGTGGTCGTGCGCTGGAGGAAATCGACCAGGAGCTCGAGCTCGGCGACGGAGTAGCCGGCGAGGAGGCCGTCCATGCTGCCGTTCATCCCCGCGTAGAGCTCGAACACCTCGGCATTGCGCTCGCGGAGCACCCGCACGGTCACCGCGCGGCGGTCGGGCCCCTCAGGGTCACGCTCGCGCACGATCCAGCCGCCGCGCTGCAACCGATCGAGTACGCCGGTCATGGTCGCCGGATGCAGTCCGGCCCGCCGAGCCACGGCACTCGGGCTCAGCGGACCGTACCGCGCGATCAGCTCGAGACAGTCGAGGTCGACGTCCTTGAGCTCGAGGTGCGCCCCGACCTGCCGGTTCAGCATCGCGAGCTGATTGCTCAACTCCCGGAGCGAGTCCTTGATCTCGGTCACCAGCCGCCGCCGGCTCCGCCCCCCACCAGAAGCTCCCGAACTCATAAGATCTGCTCCTCAGGTCATACGACATCCACACAAGACCCTATCCGTCAGACCCGCTGACCGACACCGAACAGCAGCGAACTGGCCTGCACGAGTTCAGGATGACTGTCCGCGAGCCGCGCACATTCCAGCGCGGTCCGCAACGGATCCGGCTCCAGCAAGCTGTCCGGCAGCGGGCGGCCCTGGTAATGCGCGTCGATCATGACGGTCAGCCAGCCACCCGGACCGGTCAGCCCGTGGATCGTCACCCCGCGGAGGCCGACGTTCATCAGCTCGGACCGCAGTTGGGCGACGGTGTGGTACGTCGTCTGCGCCATTCGATCGTTGCGCGGGCTGTACCCCTCGCGGAGGATCTCGGCGACCACGGCCTGCCGCTCGATCAACGTGTTGGCCAGGGTCGAGCCGATCAGGTTGGCCGCCCGGTTGATCGCGATCACCGCGACGAAGCCGCCGAGCTTGGTCACCCGGATCGCCTCGCGCAGCGCCTGTCGCCGGTCGGCCGGCTCCGGCAGGTGGTACATCGGACCGGCCACGAAGGCCGCGTCGAACTCCTCGTCGTCCCACGGAAGCTCGCGCGCGTCCCCACGGACGGCACTGATCCCGGCCGCGGTCGCCTGGACGACGTGCCGTTCGACCGGGTCGATCAGCTGGACGTCGTACCCGCGCTGCCGCAGCCAGCCCGCATGCACGCCCGGCCCGCCGCCGATATCCGCCACCGCCGCGGGAGGCGGTGGCAGATACCGGCTGAGCAGATCCTGAACCCGCGCCAGCTCCAGCCGCCCGTTGGTCGTCGAGCCCAACCGGGCCGCTTCGTCATACCGCTCGGTGTAGTGCTCCTCGAGCTCCACATTCGTCGTCATGACCCCCGATCCTGGACACGAACCCCCACCCCGGGCAGGCCAGATCCCAGGGCAACCCGGGGCAGATCGGGCAGGTTCTTAGTTCTCCTTGGTTCTGTTTCTCAGTCGATCGGGCGGAGCTCGTCGGCGTACGAGACGGAGACCCGGCGGAGGACGCCGTCCTTGACGGAGTACTGGCCCATGCGCCAGAGCGGGGGGCTGTAGGCGTGGAGGGTGATGCTGCCCTTGTCGAGGCCGGTGAGGCGGTG
This sequence comes from Kribbella sp. NPDC048837, assembly GCF_055586945.1. Classification (NCBI taxonomy): domain Bacteria; kingdom Bacillati; phylum Actinomycetota; class Actinomycetes; order Propionibacteriales; family Kribbellaceae; genus Kribbella; species Kribbella sp. NPDC048837. Next base: position 127,930 of record NZ_JBVJHF010000007.1, on the reverse strand, counting down.
GATATGGTCGGGGCCGAAGCCGTAGACGTCGCCCGCCTCGACCTCGGTCTCGATGGACTCGGTGCCGATGGCCAGGTTGTGCTCGACCAGCTTGCCCTTGGCAACCGCGACGGCGCCGGAGGAGACGTCGTGGTCGTGCCAGCCGGTGTCGTTGACCGGCGTCCAGCAGATCAGCCAGACGTCGACGTTCGCGTCCCGGTGCAGCGAGGCGAAGACCCGCTCCTCGTCGCTGTAGGCGACCTTGTCCTCCCACAGCTGCGGCTGGGCGGCGATCGACGCGGCCAGCTCGGACAGCTCGGCGGGATCGAGGTCACGGCCCGGAAGGTTGTCCAGCGACAGACAGTCGTTGAGCTCCACGAGCCTGGTGGCCTGGCGCGCCGGCACGACTGGAACGTCGGTGATGGGCTGGGCTGTCACTGCACTCCCCTCTCAGGAGATGGCTGGCCGGCCCCGTACAGGAGCCGGTACGGGTTGTCGTGGCGAATCACCGCGGTCGCGGCGTCGCCTTGGCGGAGCTCGGTGATCCCGGCGTACGGCCGGTCGGTGCCGTGCACGACCTGGTCGATGCCGAGCACCCGGGCCACCGCGTCGATCCCCTGCGGGCCGTAGCTCGAGGTGTCGACGTACAGGTTGGGGTCGATGGTGCCGAGCCGGCCGCCGCGCGCGGCCAGCCGTTCGTGGTGCACCGGCGCCAAGCCGGCCGCGGCCGCGAAGCACAGCCGCAGGTTCGGGTACGAGCGTCGCCCACCGAACGCATGCCACGACCACCAAGCGGCCTGCAGCTGCGTCGTGTAATCGACCACGGGCGCCCACCAACCCGGCGCCTCGCCGACCGTCCCGGCCACGCCCGGGTGGACGAGGATCGGCTTGTTCAACCGTTCCGCGACGGCCAGCAACTCACTCTGCTCGGCCCATTCGGTGGGTGTGCCGAGCACGTGAGCGGGCAGCTGCACGCCCAGAAAACCGTTACGCAGCAGGGATTCCAGGCCGTCGAGATCCGGGTCGAGCAGGTTGACGGCGGCCCAGGCCTTGAACGGCTCCGGGAACTCCGCGGCCCCGGTGTGCCAGGCATCGAGCAGCGCGACATCCCCGAGGTGCTCGATGCCGAGCGGACTCGACAGCGACGCCACGGCGAGCGTCGTACCCGAGTCCTGCTCGAGGGCGACCCGCTTGTCGATCGCGTGCGCCGCGGGATCCACGTCGTACGGCGCCTCGGACGCGGTGTGCAGCGTCCATCCGTCCAGGTACGGCGGCTCGGAGCGCGCCCGGAGCCGGTCGACGAACCCGTCCGGCCACAGATGCTGGTGGACGTCGATCATCGGCTCCCCCTTCCGGCGGTTTGATCAGATTGAAGCGCTTCAGGGTGCTTAGAGTGAAGCGCTTCAAAGCACCCGTTGTCAAGTTTCTGTCCGAGGGGTGGCCCAGGCCATGGAGTCCGATCCAGCGCCGTCGCGAGCAGGTGCTCGGGGGTGTAGCTCGGTGTGCCGGGGCGAAGGCCTCGATGCGGCGCATCGTGGCCTTTGCACCGGTGCACCGAGCTGCACCCCCGAGTGCCGCGCAGTAGGCGCTGGATCGGACTCCATGGCCTAAGGTCGTGGACATGTCCGGAACCAGCCGGAGGCCTACCCTCAAGGACATCGCCGCCGAGACCGGGCTCTCGATGGCCGCCGTGTCCTACGCACTGCGCGGTCTGCACGGGACGCCGGAGACCAGGCAGCGCGTCCAGGACGCCGCCGATCGCCTCGGCTACCAGGCCGACCCGGTCGCCCGGGCGCTCGCGTCCGGACGGAGTGGCTCGATCGGCGTGCTCTGCGCGTCCCTGGAGGACCTCTGGCAGCAGCGCCTCGCGGCCGCGCTCGGCCGGGAGCTGCTCGCGCCGGACCGGAACGCGTGGATCATCGACTCGGCCGGAGACGCCGATCGGCAGCTCGAGCTCGCCCAGCACCTGGTCGACCACCGCGCCGACGCGATCGTGGTGATCCCGATCAACCCGGCCGCGAAGGGCTGGGCCGAGATCGCCAAGCACGCGCCGGTGATCGCGATCGGCGACGCGCTGCCGGGTGCGAAGGCGAAGTCCGAGGTCGTGTTCGACAACGAGAGCGGCGTCAGCACGGCCCTGCACCGGCTCGCGGACGCCGGCCATCGGCAGATCGCCGTCCTCAGCCCGACCCGCCGGTTCGAGGTCGAGCGGCCGGCCGAGGAGATCGCCCAGCGCATCGGCGTGAACCTCAAGCTGAAGATCCGCATCCTGCAGTGCCCGCACGACCTGGCCGGCGCGACCGACGTCGCTCGCAAGCTGCTCACCAGCACGCCACGGCCGACCGGCATCCTCGCCCTCGCCGACTCGATGGCCTTCGGGGTGTACGCCGCCGGCCGCGAGCTCGGCCTGACCGTCCCGGACGACATCTCCCTGCTCGGCTACGACGACCAGCCGATGTCCCAGCTGCTCACGCCGCCGCTGTCGACGTTCCACTGGCCGCTCGACGAGCTGGTCGCCGACGTCGTCGCCCGCGTCACCTCCGCCGTCGACACCAACCGCCGGGTCCGCCGGACCACCATCACGCCGACCCTGATCGAGCGCGGCTCGGTCGCCGCCCCGCCCACCCACTGAGCGGGACGACGAGACTCGAGCCACGGCATCCACACCCGCGAAACTAGACTATTTCACTACACTTACTTCCCGTTGCTCACGATGTGGACAACCCGTTCATCCTTTGAGGCCGCTCAGTCCGAGCGTGCTGCTGAGCAGGCGATCCCGCAGCCCGGCCGGCAACCTGGTGAGGATCGCACCGAGGGTACGGGCGTCGCCGACGGTGTAGCGGCGCTTCGGCCGGGGCGCCTCGACCGCACGGACGATAACCGCGGCGACCTTGTCGACCGGGCCGGGCTTGAAGCGGGCGGCCGCCTTCTCGTAGGCGGCGAGATGACCGCGGTAGAGGGCGACCCGATCGCGATCGATCCGTTGCAGGGACTCCTCCGCGGCGGAGCCGGCCTTCGCGAAGATCGCGGTCTGCGTCGAGCCCGGCTCGACCACGATCACCGGGATCTTCCACGGCGCGAGCTCCAGCCGGAGGGCGTTCGACAACGCCTCGAGCCCGGCCTTGCTGGCCGACAGCGCCCCGAGCAGCGGCATCGCGATCCGGCCGGTCGGCGCGCTCACGTTGACGATCCGCCCGGCCCCGGCCCGGACCAGCGGCAGGAACTCCCGGACCACCGAGGCCGGGCCGAGCGTGTTCACCTCGAGCTGCCGCCGCCATTCGTCCGCCGGCACCAGCTCGAGCGGACCCTGCACGATCACGCCCGCGTTGTTGATCACCGCCCGCAGCCCTTCGACCTCCCCCGAGACCCGCTTGGCCGCCGCGGCGACGCTCTCCGGATCCGCCACATCCAGCGGGACCACGTGCACACCTTCTCCGAACTCGGCCCGCCCGCGCGCCCCGGCGTACACGGTGAAACCGCGGCGCCGGAGCAGGTCGACCGTCGCAGCCCCGATCCCGCCGGTCGCACCGGTGATGAGGACCGCCCGGCTGTCTGTCATAGCGACTCCCTTGATGCTGAGATGTTCTATAGGACATGTCCCTAGGGACATAAGCGAGCATGCACATGTCCTCCGGGACATGTCAAGATGCTTGCCGGAGCAGGACACGATCGAAGGAGGCGGCATGTCGTTGCGGCACGGGCTGCTCGGGCTGCTCGCCGAGGGACCGGCCAGTGGGTACGACCTGGCCCGCCGGTTCACCGAGGTGCTCGGGTCGATCTGGCCGTCCCAGCACCCGAAGATCTACGCCGAGCTCGGCAAGCTCGCGGCCGAGGGCCTGGTCGAGGTCGAGAGCGAGGGCCCGCGGCGGCGGAAGGCCTACCGGATCACCGACGCCGGCGTGGCCGAGGTCAAGCGCTGGCTGACCGAGGTCGACGTCGACCACACCATGCGGCTGCAACCGCTGCTGCGGTCACTGTTCTTCTGGCTGATGGAGTCGGACGACCTGCAACGTCACCTCGAGGCCGAGGCACAGTACTACCGGGCGCTGGCCGAGCAGTACCAGCATCTGGCTGTCGCCAAGGACCGCGGGGACTACGGCTTCAGCCCGCAGACCCAGTCCATGCGGGTCACCGTCGAAGCCGGCATCCGCCTGTACACGGCCCTCGCCGACTGGGCCGAGTGGGCCCAGACCGTCCCACCCGCCGCACCCTCGAACGAGCACTGAAACGCCGGAAGGCCGGCCGAGCGGATGCTCGACCGGCCTTCGCTGGAGGGGTTGTTACTTGGTACCGAAGACCTGGAGCTCGGTCATGTCGGTGAACTGGCAACCGCCGAACGCACCGGCGGGGCAGTTGGTCGCGAAGTCCGGGACCTGCGGGCTGAGCATCCAGAACCGCACGTACTGAACTCCGGTCGCGTTGCCGCTCGGGGCGAGCAGGTTGTACTTGCCCCGGTTGGCGGCGGTGAACTCACCGGTCTGGGCGGTCGCCCAGGTGGTGCCGTCCACCGAGGTCTCGATCCGGTACTTGCCGGTCGAGGAGCTGCCCGGGTCGCCACAGGTGTTCGACGGGTCGACGTTGAAGCCGCTGATGTTCACCTTCGCCGGCAGCTTGATGTCGATGTGCTTCTCGACCATCACGTTGGTCGGCGTGCCGTTGTCGTCACCGGTGGTGCTGCCCCAGCCGGTGCCCTGCGCGTTGTCGATCGCGTACGCCGGACCACACTGCGGGGTGAAGTCCGGACCGTTGAAGCCGACCACCGAACCGCCACCGGAGCTGGCTGCCCAGTTGCGTCGCGGGAGGAAGTTCGACTTGGCGCCGGCCTTGACCGTGGCCGACTGGACCAGCAGCTCGTAGCCCGGGGCCGACATGACGACCTTCGGGTAGGTGCCGGGGGCAACGCCGCTGATCGAGTAGTTGCCGTTCGCGTCCGTCGACGCGGCGTAGTCGCCCGCGTAGCCGGACGAGTGTCCGCCGACGTAGACCAGCGCGCCGGCGATCGGAGCACCGGTGTCCTTGTCCTTCACGGTGCCGGTCAGGGTCGTGGTCGCACCCGTCGGCGGCTTGTGGAAGTCCTCGGCCGGGAAGGCGTCGCCGCCGTCGACGACGCCGGCGTACCAGCCCATGCCGCGGTTGGCGAAGACGGTCCAGATGATGTCGGCGTTCTTGCCGCCGCTGGCGACCAGGTCGGCCTGCACGATCGCGTTGCGCATGTCGAGCATGGTCGGGTCGGCCGGCGACAGCTCCATCGCGCGGGTGATGATGCTCATCGCGTAGCTGCGGCCGAAGCGCTCCCGCAGATCCCACAGCGTCTGCGCCCAGACCTCGCCGGAGGAGTGCACCTCGGGCGTGCCACCGATGGTCGGGAAGTCGGCGTAGGTGTAGCCGCCCTTCGAACCGTCGGGCTGGATGCAGTTCGGGCTGACCGCCTTGACGCGGCAGTCGATCGCCTGGGTGCGGAACAGCTCACCGTGGCTGACGTACTTGCCCTCGAGGACCTCACCCGGAGCGGTGGTGTCCTTCTCCAGGCCGTGCGAGACCAGGTAGTCCATCGCGTAGAAGTCGCTCCACGCCTCGCCCATCGAGCCGGCCTGGATGCTGTTCAGCGTCGAGTTGCCGGTCGCGTCGACGACCAGGCGGTTGGACAGACCGTGGGTGTACTCGTGGTACAGGATGCTGGCGTCGTTCGCGCCGCTGGACGGGACCCACGGCTCCTGCGCGTCGGTCGCGCCCGGCAGGTGCCACAGGTACATCTGCATGGTCGGCGGGGTGCCGTCCGGCGGGGTGGACATGTTCGCGTTGTCGATGTGGTTCGCGTCCGGGCCGCCGTCGGCACCGGTGGCCGCGCCGTCCAGCGCGTTCAGGTGCACCGGGTCGCCGCCCGCGGCGTCGAACGAACCGGCCGCCGGGGTGAAGCTGATCGGCGGCTTGGCCAGCCAGTCGTGGAAGTTGCTGGCCAGGTAGAACGCGTTGGTGACGTCCTGGTTCATGTTCGTCTTCCAGGAGTCCGGCTTGGCCGGATCCCAGGTGCAGACGAAGGTCGCCGAGCAGAGCCCGGAGGAGTTGTTCTGGAACGGCACCAGCTTGTACTCGGCGCCGGTCTTGGTGCCCGGCACCCTGACCGTCTCACCGTTGTTCGGCTGGTTGTCGTCGTTCACGTCCGCCCAGGCGGCCACCGACGTACCGTCCAGCAGCGTCTTGGCGTTCTTCGGCAGCCACTTGTTGTAGATCAGGTTCTCGACCCGCTGCGTGCCGCCCTTGGCCGCACCCGGGTAGTTGTCCTGCACCAGCGCGTCGCCGTTGCCCTCGCTGACCAGGTCCTTGCGGTAGAGCAGGCTGCCGGTCTGGGCGTCGATGACGTGGTTGTAGATCTTCATGCCGCCGGCGTTGACGTAGGTCAGCCAGCCCTTGCGCAGCCCGTCGGCGGTGTGGAACCACACCTGCTTCGCGGTGTCGCCGTTGCTCCAGGTGGTGCTGACACCGGCGGACTTCGCGGTCGCGGACTTCGCCGTACCACCGATGTCCTCGGCGGCGGCGGTGCGGGCCGCGGCGGCGGTCACCTTCGGCGCGGCCTCGGCCGACTTCGCCTGGGCCTGCGAGGTCAGGCCGGACACCGGCGAACCCATCACCGAGATCAGCTGGCCGTTCTTGGTGACGTTGGCCTTCAGGCCGTTGCCGAACACCTCGACACCGTCGACCACCTGCGACCAGAACACGTGGTGGGTGCCCAGGTCGTCGACGTAGTCCTTGCGCAGCTTCAGCGTGGCCAGGTCGGCGTCGGAGAGCTTGAAGACCTCGGGGTGCGCCTTCACGTAGCCCAGCGCGACGTCCTGCGCCTTCTTCGCGCTCTTACCGGTCAGGAAGCCGTTCAGCTTGGTGACCTGGGCCGGGGTGCCGGTGTTCGGGTCGAGCTCCACGACACCCTGGGCGCCCAGCGAGTTCCGGAACTTCTCCGAAGCGGCGGTCTCCTTGCCGGCCACCTTGGCGGCGCGGGCGTTGGTGGTCTTGGCGTTCGGCGTCCGGGCGTCGTAGTTGCCCTTGCGCTCCTTGCCCGAGAAGTTCTCGGACTGGGCCGGCTTGCCCTTGGCGTCACCTGGGCCGGCGGTCTGTGCCGCCGTGGCGCCACCGGCGGCCGTGACGGCCAGCACCGTGGCGGCGGAGACAGCGGTGGTGACTGCTAGGAGCCCCCGCCCTCTGCGTGATGTTGTCACTGCAAATCTCCATGGAGTTCGTGTTCGCGGGTCGCCCTCCACGACCCGTCCCGGGGGCTGACCTTAGGCGTGCCAACGGTTCCTGGGAAGGGAAATCACCGGAATGACGTGGAGACGAGGGTTGTCCTTCGTGCCCGGAAGAGTACTAGGAGCAACCGGGGAATGGTTGCACCCCGCCACCGATCGATCGCACCGGGTGTCGCGTCGGCGAAGGAGTGCAAGGGTGAACGGGCGGACCCCAATCGCGGTAGAGGTCCGCCCGTTCGCTCGTGGGCCTCAGAAGGCGCCGGCGCCGTTCGGGGTGCCGAGGCCGGTGGGGCCGTCCCAGCCGGTGCGGGCGTTGCACCACTGGGTGGTCGGGCAGGAGCCGTTGCTCCCGCTGGTCACGTCGAACAGCGAGCCCGGGTGCGCGTACGGCAGCGCGTTCGCGTAGCCGCTCGTGTTGCCGGACAGCGCGTAGACCGCGGCGATGATCGGCGCGGCCTCACTGGTGCCACCGAACTGCGCCCAGGTCGACGCCGTCTTGCTGGTCGGGTAGTAGATCGCCATCCCGCCCTTGCCCGGGTCGGCGGCCGCGGAGACATCCGCCATCGCGCGCTTCGAGCAGCCGGTGTTGAACGACGAGGCCGCGCTCAAAGCGGTGTTGTACGTCGAGCAACCCGAGCCGGCACCGCTCCACACGGTCTCGCTCCACCCACGCGAGTTGCTGGCAGCAACAAGCGACGTACCGCCGACGGCCGTCGTGTACGACGAGGACGCCGGGTAGCTGCCGCCCTGGTAGCCGTTGTCCCCGGTGGACGCGGTGACAGCGATGCCCGGGTGGTTGTAGTACGTGCCGTAGGTCGCGTCGGACGCGTCGCCGCCGCCGTAGCTGTTCGAGATCGCGACCACGCCGGGTTGCTTGGACGCGGTCACCACGGCGGTGCCGAGGTCGGCGAAGCTGGCCGAGTTGGCCTGCACGACGACGATCTTCGCGTCCGGCGCCGCCGCCGAGACCGCGTCGACGTCGAGCGCCTGCTCACCGGCCCAGCCCGCGTTGAACCTCGGCAGCGACGTCCCGCCGGTCTGGTTGATGATCTTCAGGCAGCCGTTGGCCGTCGTACACGCGGACAGACCGAACTGGGAGCGGTAGACGCCGAGGTCGCGTTCCAGGTTCGGGTAGCCGTACGCGTCGACGATCGCGACCGTGCGACCGCCCGCGCTCAGGCCGTTCAGCTTGTACGCGTCGCGCAGGCCCGCTGGGGTGAGCCCGGTCGACGGCGGCGTGGTGGAGGCCGGTGCGACGCCCTTGTCGTTCACCAGTTTGATCGCGTTGCAGGCCGCGGTGTGCGCGGCCGTCGTGGCCGAGCAGACCCTGGCGGCATGCTTCCCGGCGGTGTAGGGGGTGGGGGCCGCGACGGCCCCTTGTGCGGTCAGTCCCGCGACGGCTAGTGCACCGACGCCCAGGGCGGACACGAGAATCCGTTGCCTCAACAGAACTCCTCGAGCTGGGCAGGTCCCCGCCCCGTGACCGTTCGTCGGGGGGCGGAGACCGGCGTGGTTGGGTGCCAGAAATCGTCCGTCCGGGGCATGGCCGGAAGCCAGCGATCGGTGCCCTGACAAATGTCATGGGTGAACCCGTGACAGCCGCACCGGCCGGGCCGGATTTTCCCCGCGCTGACGGGGTGCCCGGCCACCCGTCCGGCGCTGAAGGTTTCCCCCTGAGTTTCCTGTCCTTGACCTTTGACACCGTTTCGGCGCCCAGGCCCCTTCTCCCCGAAAAACCTTTGGTGATCGCCACGACCTGACCCCTACCGTCGAGGCATGTCCCTCGTCGAACGAGCCCGCCGCCTGCAGGCCGAGTCGTCCGAACTGCTCGGCCGGCTGGACCTGGAGTCCGCCTTCCCCTGGCGTCCCCAGGTGATCGGCAGCGCGGTGTCCGGGTTGATGGTCGTGCGCGACCTCGACGTCATGTTCGACGCCCCGGACGCCACCGCGGCCACCGTCCTCGAAGGCCTGGCGGTCCTTGCCCGGCGCGTCGACCTGCGCAGCGTCGACTTCCAGGACGAGCGCGGCGACCGCCGTCCGACGCCGGCCATCACCGACGAGCGCTTCTACGCCGTCCTGCACACGGAGACCTGGAAGATCGACCTGACCTTCTGGCTGCACGTCGTCGATCGCCCGCAGCTCCCCCTGGCACTGCGTCTGCGTGATGCTCCCGACGACCAGCGCCTTCTCATCCTCCGTTTGAAAGACGCGTGCCCGGAGGCAAGCAGCTCAGACATCTACCGCGCCGTACTGGACAACTGATCCGTCGTCTGCGGGTTTGACTGCAAGCCCGGCAGGATCGGAACCTGCGACCAACGGACCAAGTCCGACGATCTGCCACCTCTAGGCACCAGCAGAATGTCTGACATGGTGCGGCTCACGTGGTCGCACGTCGATCTCCCCCAAACCCGCTGCACCTCACCAAATCACGTGCGGACGAGGCAGCGCGCGTAGCGGGCGCGACGAAGGAGCGACCGCGAAAGCACGCGTGGGACACCACCACATCCCCTTCACTAACCACGGCCCCGCCCAAACACCACCCGCGGGCGGCAGCCCGCAAGTCGCCGGCGGCAGCCGGCAGCTGGAAGGACGGCGCCAAGCCGGGGGCGGGCGGGAGCGCGCGCAGCGGGCGCGACGGAGGAGCGACCGCGAAAGCACGCGTGGGCCGGTACTACGCGCGCAGCGGGCGCGACGAAGGAGCGAGCGCGGGAGCGTGCGTGGGCTGGTACTCGTGAAGAGTGTCGGCCGTCCGGCAACGCCACCGGACGGTCGGCACTCGCTCAGAGGAGTCCCAGCGCCGCGGACTCCTGGTCGGTGAAGAGACGGGAGCGGATCAGGAAGCGGACACCCTCGGGGGCCTCCACCGAGAAGCCGCTGCCGCGGCCCTTCACCACGTCGACGGTGAGCTGGGTGTGCTTCCAGTATCCGTACTGGTTCGCCGCCATCCAGAAGGCGATCGGCTTGTCCACGCCGTCGACGACCAGATCACCGAGATGCACGTCCGCCGACCCCGTTCGGAATTCCCCGTCCGGGTAACACATCGGCGAGCTGCCGTCGCAGCAGCCACCGGACTGGTGGAACATCAGCGGACCGTGCAGGTCGGTGAGACGGCGCAGCAGCTCCGCCGCCGCGTCCGTCAGCAACACCTTCTCGACCACCATGGTCAGAAGAAGCCCAGCTTCGAGGGGCTGTAGCTGACCAGCAGGTTCTTCGTCTGCTGGTAGTGGTCGAGCATCATCTTGTGATTCTCCCGCCCGATGCCGGAGTTCTTGTAGCCGCCGAAGGCCGCGTGCGCCGGGTAGGCGTGGTAGCAGTTCGTCCAGACCCGGCCGGCCTGGATCTCCCGCCCGGCCCGGTAGGCGGTGTTGATGTCCCGCGACCAGACGCCGGCGCCCAGACCGTAGAGCGTGTCGTTGGCGATCTTCATCGCGTCGGCGTAGTCGTCGAACCTGGTCACCGCGACGACCGGGCCGAAGATCTCCTCCTGGAAGATCCGCATCTTGTTGTCGCCCTCGAAGATGGTCGGCTGGATGTAGTACCCGCCGGCCAGCTCGCCGCCGAGCTCGGCGCGACCGCCACCGGTGAGGACGCGAGCGCCCTCCTCCTTGCCGATCTCGATGTAGGCCAGGATCTTCTCGTACTGGTCGTTGCTGGCCTGCGCGCCCATCATCGTGTCGGTGTCGAGCGGGTTGCCCAGCTTGATCGCCTGCGTCCGCGCGGTCGCGTCGCCGAGGAACTGGTCGTAGATCGAGGACTGGATCAGCGCGCGGGACGGACAGGTGCAGACCTCGCCCTGGTTCAGCGCGAACAGCGTGAAGCCCTCCAGCGCCTTGTCGTAGAAGTCGTCCCGGCCGGCCGCGACGTCGGCGAAGAACACATTCGGGCTCTTGCCGCCGAGCTCCAGCGTGACCGGGATGATGTTGTCCGAGGCGTACTGCATGATCAGCCGGCCGGTCGTGGTCTCACCAGTGAACGCGACCTTGGCGATTCTGTTGCTTGAGGCAAGCGGTTTGCCGGCCTCGACGCCGAAGCCGTTCACCACGTTCAGCACCCCCGGCGGCAGCAGGTCCTGGATCAGCTCGATCAGCACGTGGATCGAGGCCGGGGTCTGCTCGGCCGGCTTGAGCACGACGGCGTTCCCGGCGGCCAGCGCGGGCGCCAGCTTCCAGGTCGCCATCAGGATCGGGAAGTTCCACGGGATGATCTGCGCGACCACACCGAGCGGCTCGTGGAAGTGGTACGCGATGGTGTCGTCGTCGATCACCGACACCGAGCCCTCCTGGGCCCGCAGCGCGCCGGCGAAGTAGCGGAAGTGGTCGATCGCCAGCGGCATGTCCGCGGCCAGCGTCTCGCGGACCGCCTTGCCGTTGTCCCAGGTCTCGGCGACCGCGAGCAGCTCGAGGTTCGCCTCGATCCGGTCGGCGATCTTGTTCAGGATGTCGGCCCGCTCGGCCGGTGACGTGCGTCCCCAGGCCGGCGCGGCACCGTGGGCGGCGTCGAGGGCGCGCTCGACGTCGTCCGCCGTACCGCGGGCGATCTCGGTGAAGTTCTCACCGGTGACGGGTGACGGGTTCTCGAAGTACCCGCCCTTGGCCGGCGGAACCCATTCACCGCCGATGAAGTGCTCGTAGCGCGATTTGTAGGTGACCGGGCTGCCATCCTGCCCGGGAGCTGCGAAGATCGTCATAGGTCCTCCTTGGGAAACCCGACGGGTGGACCGAAGGTAGGAGGATGGACGTTGCACCGACGTTGCAGCGTGACGTGAGGCGGTAAAGCAGGCGGCATGGAAGCATCGGAACAGGCCCGCCGGTTGAGCGAGTTGTACGACGAGGTGCTCGGCGGCGGCCGGGTACCGGGTGCGCCGCGCCCACTGGTTGCTGAGTCCTGGCAACGATCGCTCGCGGCCGCGGTCGATCCGGAGCTGGACGCGCCGCCGGTGATCGTCGACCCGGAGATGGTCGAGGCGATCCGCGAGAACCATCCGCTCCGCGCGGTCCTCCCGGTGCTGCGGCAGACGCTGACCACGATCGCCGACGAGGCGTCGCACATCATGATCATCACCGACGCCCAGGGCACGATCCTCTGGCGCGAGGGCTCGGCCGAGGTCAAGCGTCAGGCCGACCGGATCGCACTGTCCGAGGGTGCGGTGTGGTCGGAGGAGCAGATCGGCACCAACGGCATGGGTACGTCGCTCGCCGTCGGGCAGCCGGTCCAGATCTACTCGGCCGAGCACCTGGTCCGGCGCATCCACGAATGGACCTGTGCCGCCGCGCCTGTGCACGACCCCGATACCGGCAAGCTGCTCGGCGCGGTCGACGTCTCGGGCCCGCTCCGCACGGTGCATCCCGCCATGGTCGCGCTGGTGACCGCCGCGGCCCAGCTCGCCGAAGGACAGCTGCGGGTCCGGATGGCCGCGGCCGACGAGATGCTGCGCGCCCGCAACATGCGGCACCTGATGGCGCTCGGCGACGCGCCCGGTGCGTTGCTGACGCCGACCGGCCGCGTGCTCGCCGTCCAACCGCTCGAATGGTTGCCCGATCGCCTCGTCGTCCCGGACGGCGCGGACCGGATCGACCTCGGCGACGGCCGCGAGGCCCTGATCGAGCAACTCGACGAGGGCTACCTGCTCCGCATGCCGGGTACTCCGGTCCGCCGCAGCCGCCCGTCACTGCGGCTGAAGCTGCTCGGGGCCGGCCAGCCGATCGCGGTCGTCGCCGGCCGGGAGATCGCGCTGACGTTGCGGCGGGCCGAAGTACTCGCCCTGCTGCTGCTCCACCCGTCCGGCCTCACCGCCGAGCAGCTGATGCTGCAGTTGTACGGCGACGAGGGCAACCCGACCACGGTCCGCGCCGAGATGCACCGATTGCGGAACCTGCTCGGCGGCGGCGTCCTCGACACCAAGCCGTACCGGATCATCGCCGACGTCACCGGCGACATCACCGACGTTCAGGCTGCTCTTCGCAGCGGCGACCTCCGCGCCGCCGTCGACCTGTACAACGGCCCGTTGCTGGCCCGCTCCGACGCGCCGGCGTTGCGGGCCGAGAGGGACGAGCTCGACGCCACCCTGCGCCGCGCCTCCCTCGATGCCGACGATCCCGACGTTCTGTGGCAGTTCGCGCAGACGTCCACCGGCGCCGAGGATCTGGAGATCTTCGAGTCCCTCGCGGCCGGCCTGCCGGCCGACGATCCGCGACGTCCCGCGGTCGCCGCCCGGCTGGACCGGCTCACCGAGTAGTGCTCACTCGCGGCCGACGAGGATCCACATGTAGTCGCGGTTCTTGGTCGGGAAGGTCGCGGTCCGGTTGCTGACCTCCTTGGTCTTCTTGCAGTCGCTGGTCGTGTACTTCCACCGCACCACCTGGACCCGCCAGGACTGCTTGAGCTGATGCAGCCGCCGGACCTTGCCGGCCGGGACCTCGGCCGTGTACGACCAGCTGTCGGTGACCGAGTGGGACTTGCCCACCGTCTTGGCGTACTTGTTCTGGATCTCCGCGATCACCAGCGGGATGCTCACGCCGAGGTCGCCGGACCAGGACGAGTTCGACTCCGAGGTCGCGGTCTTCTGGTAGGTGATCCGGCCCGGGCCTTCCATCCAGTCGCTGTACAGATTGGTCCCGACGTACACCTCGTGACCGCCACGGGTGTACCAGTGGACCGCTTTGGTGTCGCACTTCTTGGCCGCCGCCGGCGCCGCGGTCGCCGCGGCCGGCACCACCAGACCGGTCGCGAGCACCACTCCAGCAACGATTCCCTGACGAAGCCGCATCCCACTCTCCCGCCGTAACCGATTGACTCAGACTGCGGTTGCAGTGGTAGGAAACTTACGGACAGGCCTCCAGCGGCGGCAATGGATCTCTTGTAACGCTCTGTGTCGGTTTGCTCACGACGACATCTCGGGCGTGACGAGGGCCGCATCGACATGACTCACGGGTAACCGACCAATAACATCGCTGGTATGCAGATCCTCGCCATCGTCGTCTCGCTCGCGATCACCGCCGTCGGTGTCGCGCTGTTCGGCAAGACGATCGGGCACATGGTGTCCGTCATCAAGCTGGGCCAGCCGGCCGGTCGCACCGACAACCCGGGGCAGCGCACCGCCACCCTGGCCAAGGAGACCCTCGGCCACACCCGGATGCTGCAGTGGAGCCACATCGGCGTCCTGCACTGGTTCGTCGCCTTCGGCTTCATCGGGCTGTTCCTCAGCCTGGTGACGGCGTTCGGCCAGCTGTTCGACGCACACTTCGCGCTGCCGGTGATCGGCCACTGGTTCGTCTTCGAGTGGGTCAGCGAGTTCCTCACCTGGACCGGCCTGATCTCGATCATCGGGCTGATCGTGATCCGGCTGCGGAACCTGCCGCGCGGGGAGAAGGGCCGGTACAGCCGGTTCTTCGGATCCACCGCCTGGCAGGCCTACTACGTCGAGTACACGATCCTCGGCGTCCTGGTCTGCATCCTGCTGCTGCGCGGGCTCGAGTACGAGCTGGGCGCCGGCGACAAGTTCCACTTCCCGACCACCTGGTTCGTCGGGAACGCGCTGTTCGGCGGACTGTCCGAGAGTGCGCTGGAGAACACCGTCTACCTGGTCGCGATGATCAAGATCCTGATCTCGTTCGCCTGGATGATCACGATCTCGCTGAACGCCACGATGGGTGTGGCCTGGCACCGCTTCACCGCCTGGCCGAACATCTGGTTCAAGCGCAAGCCTGCTACTGGTAATGGCGGCGGTCTGGCATTGGGCGCGCTGCAGCCGATCATGGTCAAGGGCGAGCCGATCGACTTCGAGAACATCGAGGAGCTGGACGAGGACGCAGCCCTCGGCGTCGGCAAGATCGAGGACTTCACCTGGAAGGGCCTGCTCGACTTCACCACCTGCACCGAGTGCGGCCGGTGTCAGTCGCAGTGCCCGGCGTGGAACACCGAGAAGCCGTTGTCGCCCAAGCTGGTGATGATGAACCTGCGCGAGCACGCGTACGCCAAGGCGCCGTACCTGCTGGCGTCGTCGGACGACGAGCGCAAGTCGCTGCCCGAGCTGGTGCTCGCCGAGCAGGACAAGCCGTTGGTCGGTCCCGCGGACGTCGCGGTGATCGACGAGGAGGCGCTGTGGGCGTGCACGTCCTGCGGTGCGTGCGTGCAGCAGTGCCCGGTCGACATCGAGCACGTCGACGCGATCATGGACATGCGCCGCTACCAGGTGCTGATCGAGTCGTCGTTCCCGTCCGAGCTCAACGGGCTGTTCAAGGGCCTGGAGAACAAGGGCAACCCGTGGAACATGAACCCGTCCGGCCGGATGGACTGGGCCAAGGACCTGCCGTTCGAGGTCAAGCAGGTCGGGACGGACGTGGAGACGCTGGCGGAGGTCGAGTACCTGTTCTGGGTCGGCTGCGCCGGCGCCTACGAGGACCGGGCGAAGAAGACCACGCAGGCGGTCGCCGAGCTGCTCGACATCGCCGGCGTGAGCTTCGCCGTGCTGGGCGACGGAGAGACCTGTACGGGCGACCCGGCCCGGCGGTCCGGCAACGAGTTCGTCTTCCAGCAGCTCGCGATGCAGAACGCGGAGGTCTTCAAGGAGACCGGCGCGAAGAAGGTCGTCTCCACCTGCGCGCACTGTTTCAACACGCTGAAGAACGAGTACTCCCAGCTCGGCGTCGAGCTCGACGTCATCCACCACACCCAGCTGCTGAACCGCCTGGTCCGCGAGGGCAAGCTGACCCCGGTCGCCCCGGCCGACAGCACCCTCAACGGCCAGAAGATCACCTACCACGACCCGTGCTACCTGGGTCGCCACAACCAGGTGTACGACGCCCCGCGCGAGCTGCTCGACATCATCCCGGGCGCGGAGTACGCCGAGATGCCGCGGAACAAGACGAAGTCGTTCTGCTGTGGCGCGGGTGGCGCGCGGATGTGGATGGAGGAGAAGATCGGCAGCCGGATCAACCTGAACCGGACCACCGAGGCGGTCGAGACCGGCGCGGACAAGATCGCCACCGGCTGCCCGTTCTGCCGGGTGATGCTGTCCGACGGTCTGACGGCCAAGCAGGCGGACGGTTCCGCGGCCGAGTCGGTCGAGGTCCAGGACGTCGCCCAGCTGCTGCTCGCTTCGGTCAAGCGCGGTTAGCTGCAACTAGCTGCAAAACCACTTCCCCTCGGGTGGTCCAGACCATAAGATCCATCGTCTGTTTCATCTGGGGAGGAATCCGCATCATGAAGTTCCGTGCCGCGATGGCCACCGTCGCTGCCGTACCGATCGCCCTCGGCCTGGCCGCCTGCGGCAACGACAAGCCCGAGGCCACCGGCTACAAGCCGTCGACGTCGGCCAGCACGCCGGTGGCCACCACCGCCGCGCCCGTGAAGCCGGCGCCGGTCGCCCACCTCAACCGCGTCACCTTCGTGCCGGCGATGAACGCCGCGCTGACCAAGCAGAAGTCTTGGCGCATCCTCGGCACGATGACGGCCAACGGCCAGACCGTGCTGACCATGAAGGGCGTCCAGACCGCCGATCCGATCGCAATGTCGATGGAGATGACCGGCGCGGCCTTCCAGGGCAAGACCGCGAAGATCGTCGTGGTCAAGAAGGCTGCCTACATGTCGATCCCGGGGATGACTCCGGCCGGCAAGTACGTGAAGTTCAAGTCCGACGAGGCCAGTGAGCTCGGCGAGACCCTCGCCGGCGGCGACCCGACCAAGATCTTCAAGTCGTTCGACTCGAGCGTGGCCACCGTCAAGTTCGTCCGCACCGAGACGATCGGCGGCCAGAAGCTCGACCGGTACGACGTCACCGTCAACACCGCCAAGGCCCTGGCCGCGCAGGGCAAGAAGGTCCCGGCGGGCGTGCCGAAGACCCTGACCTACTCGATGTGGATGGACCAGGCCCACCTGATCCGCCGGATGTCGTTCGACCTGAGCGGCGTCTCGATGGTGATGACGATGTCCGACTACAACAAGCCGGTCAGCATCACCGCGCCGCCTGCGAGCAAGATCGTCAGTCGCTGAGACCGGAACCGGACAGATCCCACCCGATCCTGAGAACTTCTCGTAATCTCCCGTTACGGAAGTGATCACCTACGGATGATCGGGTGGGCCGGTGCCGATGCGCAGTAGTCGACGAACCTTTCTGACCGTGTCCGGGACGGCGGCCGCGCTGGCGCTGACCGGCAAGCTGCCCGAGATCGGGAGTGCGACGGCCGGCGCCACCGGCCGGCCCGATCGGCGGGATCCCTTCACCCTGGGCGTCGCCTCGGGTGATCCGTTGCCCGATGCCGTGGTGATCTGGACCCGGCTCGCCCCGGAGCCGCTCACGCCGTTCGGCGGGATGGAGCGGCGTCCGGTCGAGGTCCAGTGGCAGGTCGCCGAGGACGAGCGCTTCCACCGGGTCGTCCGCTCCGGGACGGCCACCGCCCGGCCGGAGTCCAGTCACTCGGTGCATGTCGACGTACGGGGACTGCGGCCGTGGCGGCACTACTGGTACCGCTTCCGCGTGAACGGACGGCTCAGCCCGGTCGGCCGGACCCGGACCGCGCCGACCGCGGACGCGAACCTCGCCGAACTGTCACTGGCCTTCGCCTCCTGCCAGGCGTCGTGGGAGGGCTGGTACACGGCGTACGCCGACATGGCCAAGCGGGACCACGACGTCGTGTTCTTCCTCGGCGACTACATCTACGAGTTCGGCATCGACCGCGGGATCCGGCCGGACTCGAACGAGCCGTACATCACCCAGCAGACGGTGACGCTCGACGAGTACCGCACGCGCTATGCGGCGTACAAGCTGGATCCGGACCTGCAGCGCGCCCACGCGGCCGCGCCGTGGATCGTCACGCTCGACGATCACGAGGTGATCGACAACTGGGCCGACGAAGCGCATCCGAGCGCGCCGCCCGCGCAGTTCCTGGTACGCCGCGCCAACGCGTTCCGCGCGTACTGGGAACACATGCCGCTCCGCCTCGCGCAGTTGCCCAAGGGTCCGGACATGCAGCTCTACCGCCGGCTGCGGTTCGGCCGGCTGGCCGAGTTCAGCGTGCTCGACACCCGGCAGTACCGCTCCGACCAGGCGTACGGCGACGGCACCAAGGCGCCCGGCCCGGAGACGAAGGACCCGGCACGCACGATCACCGGCGACGCCCAGGAGAAGTGGCTGCTCGACGGCTGGACGGCGTCGCAGTCGCGCTGGAACGTGATGGCCCACCAGACCGCGATCGCCCGGCTCGACACCAAGGACGGGCCTGAAGTGCTGGTCCCGATGGACACCTGGGACGGCTACGAGGCTTCGCGTGGCCGCGTCCTCGGCGGTGCGGCCCAGCGCAAGGTCCGCAACCTGGTCTCGATCGCCGGCGACCTGCATCGCAGCGTCGCCTCGGACCTCAAACTCGACTTCACCGACCAGTCGTCCCCGACCGTCGGCAGCGAGTTCGTCGGTACGTCGATCACGTCCGGGATCGACGGGATGGACCTCGATCCCGGCGGCCTGACCCTGCTGCAGGAGAACCCGCACATCAAGTTCGGCAACTTCCAGCGCGGGTACGTCAGCTGCAGCATCACGCCCCAGCGGTGGATCTCCGACTACCGCGTGGTCGACAAGGTGAGCGTCCCGAACGGCACCGTCAGCACCCGCGCCAAGCTCCTCGTCGAGGACGGGCACCCAGGCATCCAGGTTCTGTGAGGAGCATCCGATGAACATCCGCTGGCAATCGGCCGCCGGCCTCGGCGCCGTGGTGGCCGCCTCCCTGCTCGGGGCGAGTTCGGTGCCCAAAGCAACAACCGACGTCCGGGTGGGTGCCGACCCTCAGGAACTGCGCGTCGTCGGCCTGCCCTGTCTGCCCGGCACCTTGAACCTCACCATGACCAACACCGGCACCGAGGACAGGTACGCCGATCTGACGGTGACCCCGACCGGTCCACTCCAGTTGTCCCGTGAACTGTTCTCGTCCTGGCTGCCGGCGGTCGACCCCGACCAGCCGGTCAGCGCGCCCGTCGAGGTGCGCGTACCGCGCGACGCCCAGCCCGGCGACTACAACATCACCCTCGAGGTCGACCGGTCGCGTGTGACCGTGCCTGTCCAGGTGAACCCGCTGCCGCCGAAGGGACCGGGCGACAACCTCGCCCTCGGCGAGCAGGCGGCCGCGTCGTCGACGCACGGCAACTTCGCGCTCTGCGGCGCGGTCGACGGCGACAAGGACTCCGAGCACTGGGACACCCTGACCGGCTGGAACGACGGCACCCGCGCGGTCTTCCCGGACAACTACGACGTCGCCCTGTCCCAGCCGGCCACCGTCAACCGGGTCGAGCTCTACACCCTCGACTCGGTCAAGTACCCGGCCGCCACCAACGGGCTGCGCGACTGGGATGTCCAGGTCCGCACCGGCACCGCCGACTGGCAGACCGTCGCCCAGGTCCGCGGCAACACCCTCGGCCACGTCACCTCGACCTTCGACCCGGTCCGGGCCGACGCCGTCCGCATCCTCTGCCTCGACGGCAACGGCCATACCTACTCCCGCATCGTCGAGCTCGAGGTCTATGGGAGTTGACCTCGGCAACCGTCCTGGATCAACCGTTTGATCCAGGACGGGCCCCGCACGCTACCGATCGTCAGACGCCCTCGACCGCTTCGATCCGTCCGGACTTGACCGCGTTGACGAACTCTTCATAGTCCCGCTCGTTCTGGTCGGCGTAGCGCTCCGAGAAGTCGGTGATCGAGGTGTCGAACGCGTCGCTCGCGCCCAGGTACTCGGCGATGGCGATCGCGTCGCCGGACCGGGCGTGGGCCCGCGCCAGCGTCCACCCGCAGGTGCGCGCGTAGAACGTGAGCCCCATCGGTGCCAGCGCCTCGGCATCGACCGAGCCCTTCATGTCGCGCAGCTGGCGCCAGTAGAAGTGGCGTTTCACGTCCAGGCCGATGGTCCAGCCGAGGTAGATGTCGCTGGCGGCCTGCATCATCCGCTGCCCCTGCACAACGCGCTCGCCGTGCTGCTTGTAGCGGCTCTTGGGCAGGTAGGCCTCCAGCACCGAGGCGGTCGCCTCCTTGATCTGCAGGAACAGCGGGTCCTGTGCGTCACGTCCCTGGAGCAGGACGATGAACGCCCGGGTGCCGACGCTGCCGACGCCGACGACCTTGCGGGCCATGTCCACCACCTCGAAGCGCTCCAGCAGGTGGCGCCGGTCGTCCTGCAGCGTGGCCCGGTAGGCGCGGAACTGTTGCTGGATCGCCGGCACGACCTGCTCCCGGGACAGCCCGTAGGTGGCGGCCAGGTCACGCGCCGGGACCACGATCGGCGGCTGGCTGACGATCCGGTACTGCCCGTCGACCAACTCGGCGAGCTTGGACAGCGCCTGCAGGCTGTCCCGCGTGTGCGCCTTCGCGGCGGCCTTCTGCGCCCGCTTCTCCGCCGTCCTGACCAGCTTCTCCTGCTTCTCGTCCTTCTTCTTCTCCTTCTTCTTCGCGCCCTTGGCTTCCTTCTTCGTCTCGGCCAGCGCGCTGCGGATCGCGCCCATCAGCTCGTCCTCGTCCAGGTGGGCGTACCAGATGTCCATCGTGCGCATCTGCGCGAAGGCGGCCATCGCCTCCCGGTACGCCGTCACCGACGCCAGTACGGCCTCGTGCGTGTCCGCCTCGGAGAACCCGTTGTTACGCCCGGCGATCTCGAAGCTCGCCGCCATCCGCTTCACGTCCCACTCGAACGGCCCCGGCAGCGTCTCGTCGAAGTCGTTCAGGTCGAACAGCAGCCGCCGCTCGGGCGAGGCGAACAGGCCGAAATTCGACAGATGGGCATCGCCGCACAACTGGGTCGTGAGACCGGCCACCGGCGTGTCCTTCAGATCCGCGGCCATGATCTTGGCCGCGCCCCGGTAGAAGGTGAACGGCGAGACCATCATCCGGCCATGGCGCACCGGCACCAGGTCCGGCTCGCGGGTGGCGTCCTGCTCCTCCAGCAGGCCGACCGGATCAGGACGGTCCCCGGCCGGCCGCCACTTCGTGTGGCTCGCCGGCGCCGCACGGTCCCGGGCCTCCAAGCCCGCGGCCCTGCGATCATCCACGCTCGGGTGCGCGATCTTCTGCACTGCCATCTGTCCCACCTCCCGCGCTGAGCGTCACCGCGCGCTCGGCTCAGGCCGCGGGCCACCCCCCATGCGCAGCTCGGCCGAACCGGCCGCCGGACGCGGCTGTCCCTGCTCGTGCCGTCTGATGCCTCCATCTTGCGGCGCCCATGGCGGAGGCGACATCCCCCGGTGCGGAGGATCTCCGGCTCCTGACCGGCCGCGCACAGACAGTGGCTGACGGCGGTACGGCCGGCACGCCTTTGGCCCCGAGGGCTCTCCGGCCCTTGCCGAGGACAACAACCGGGTCCGCGTGCTGTCAAACGACCGCCTGAAGCATTCGTTTTCACCGGAGCCAAGGGTGCACAGTTGCGTCGATCAACGTTCCAGCGGAACTGGAGCATGGGACTCGAGGGACCATCTCTTACCGGACGGGTCCACTTCCACGACTTGCGTCGCGCAGGCGATGACAGCGGCGGTAGCCGGTCACCGGGATGACGAAACCCCAGGTCAGAAACTTGCCGTCGACCTGGGGCTTTGATTCGGAGCGGGTGACGGGAATCGAACCCGCACTGTCAGCTTGGGAAGCTGATGTTCTGCCATTGAACTACACCCGCGCAGCCGGCGGAACCGGCAGGCGCAGACGAGCATAGCCGATCAGTGGGGGCGAGGGCACGAGGGGTCCGGCGTGCCGCGGCCGGCTGGTTGTTGCGAGGTCAGCGGAATGCCGCGACGGATGATGCCGAACGCATCGAAAAGGGGTTTCCGGCGGTTTGCGATCGGGGTTCTTGGGCAGTTTTCCACAAAGGGCACGCTCAGGACTGGGCAGGGTGGTCATCTTCTGGCAGATTAGAACGCGTTGCCGGGGGCAACATTCGACGCAACGTGAGGATGCGGTCCTCGCACGGACCGGACAAAATGGTTGCGGGGCAACTGGATGAAGGGGTGAACGGTGGCAACAGACACAAGTGACGCGCTGGAGAACCTGGAGAAGGAGCTCGTCACGATGGCACGGCGATTGCGCGGTCTGCAGCGGACGCTGTCCGACGAAGCGCACCCGGACCTGGAGCCGGCGCAGTACGCGTTGCTGAACCACGTCGAGGAACTGGCGCCGGTGCGGATGGCGGACCTGGTGGCGGCACTCGAGGTGGACAAGGGTCCGGTCAGCCGGGCCTGCGCGCGGCTGGAGGAAGAGGGCCTGCTGAAGCGGGCGGCCGACAAGTCGGACGCGCGCGCGACCCTGCTGACGCTGACGGCGGCCGGCAAGCGCAAGCTGGCGGCGGCCCGGAAGAAGCGGCACAAGGTGATCGAGGACCTGCTCAAGGACTGGTCGCCGGCGCAGGTCAAGACCTTCGCCACCCAGGTGTCGAAGTTCAACAAGCTGGCCGGCTGAGTTAGTTGCCTCAGGCCCAGGTTTCGGCGCGCCGCAACGGTGCCGAACCGGCCGGTGGAGGTCTGGTGGCGTGGTCCCGCCGGAGAGCTGAGGGCTCCGGATGATCGGCCGCCGGGCGTCCGCACCAACTGAGGCGAGGCGGAAGAGCAGCACGCTGCGGTAAGTTGCGTTCGTGCTGCTCTCCGACCGTGACATCTTGGCCGAGCTCGACGCGAAGCGGGTCCAGCTGGATCCGTTCGATGCTGCGATGGTGCAGCCGTCGAGTGTCGACGTACGGCTGGACCGGTTCTTCCGGGTCTTCGAGAACCACAAGTACCCGCATATCGACCCGGCCGAGGAACAACCGGACCTGACCCGGCTGGTCGAGCCGGAGGGGGACGAGCCGTTCATCCTGCACCCCGGTGAGTTCGTGCTGGGGTCGACGTACGAGCTGGTGACGCTGCCCGACGACGTGGCGGCGCGGCTGGAGGGCAAGTCCTCGCTGGGCCGGCTCGGGCTGCTGACCCACTCCACCGCGGGGTTCATCGACCCCGGGTTCTCGGGGCACGTCACGCTGGAGCTGTCCAACGTGGCGACGCTGCCGATCAAGCTCTGGCCGGGGATGAAGATCGGGCAGCTCTGCTTCTTCCGGCTGTCGTCGCCGGCCGAGCATCCGTACGGCTCGGCGAAGTACGGCTCGCGGTACCAGGGCCAGCGCGGCCCGACGCCGTCGCGCTCGTACCAGAACTTCCACCGGACCGACGTGTAGGACGACGAAGGCCCCCGAGGTCGCCTCGGGGGCCTTCGTCGTACCGTCCGGTGGGTCAGGCGGTCGGCTTCAGCACGACCAGGATCTTCTCGTTGTCGAGGTCGTCGCCGAGCGCCTCCTGCAGGTAGGCGCCGCCGTACTTCGTCACGGCGGTCGGCGACGGGGCGCCGAGCTTGGTGTCGTACAGCGACAGGTCCGAGCCGAACGCGGTGCCCGGCTCCTGGAGGCCGTTGCCCGGCGTCGGGCTGCTGTCGTCCGGCGTCGGGGTGCTGCTCGGCGACGTGCCGTCCGACGGAGTGGTGCCGTCCGACGGGGTGCCGCTCGGGGTGGCGGCGCCGGTCGGGATGTCCTGGCCGTTCGTCGCGTCCATCAGGACCGCCTGGGCGTCGGTCTTCGCGTAGACGACGCCGTGGAAGGCCGCGGTGACGAAGGGCACGACCCGGCTGGCCGACGCGTTCGTGTAGCCCCAGGTCTTCTTGCCGGTGTTGTCGTCGATGCCGAGGATCTCGTCGTCCTGGCCGTTGCTCCCGGTGGTGCAGACGACCGCGGTGGCCTGGTCGCCGAGGCAGGTGAAGTAGAGGTCGTCGCCGGTGCCGAGCTGCGACTTCAGCTGGACGACGGCGCCGGTCGCGATGTCCACGGACCAGAGGACGTTGTTGTAGACGGACTCCACGGACTTGTCGTTCGGCACGTAGGACGAGCTGGACAGGTAGGCGCGCTTGGTGCCGCTGCCGGCCGGCTTCAGGTAGTTCTGCTTGGTCGGGATCTGCTTGCTGATCTTGCCGGTGGCGCCGTCGAAGACCACGATCGTGCCGTCGTGCGCACCTTCGGCGTTCGTTCCCTTCGCGCCGACGACCGTGCCGTTCAGCACACCGGCCGGGGCGACGAACGGGACGACGGTGGACTTCTGCGTCGCGGGGTCGGCGTACACGGTGAAGCTCTGGCCCGCCTTGGTCGCGGCCGCTTCGGAGCCGGCCGAGACACCGACCGCGATCTGACCGGTGGCGGCGTCGTACGCCTGGCTCACCACGTTGTCGCCGCTGCCGCCGGCGCCGACCGCCGGGGTCAGGTCCGCGGTCACCTCGGCGACCTTCTTGCCGTCGGCGGCGTCGAGCCACTGGAACAGCACCTGGCCCTTGGCCTTCTGCGTGCCGTTGCCCTTGTCGGTCTGCACGTAGGCGATCGCGACGACGTCCTTGCCGTCCAGCTGGACCGCCATCGGCGTGGTGTGGGCGGTGGTCGTGGTGGTCTCGGCGGTTGCCGACGGCACGGTCCACGGGTCGCTCTGGGCGGCGATGTTGCGGCCGACGAGGCCGGTCTTGGAGGCGACCAGTGAGGTCTGGCCGACCATGCCGGCCGAGATCGAGTAAGTGTTGTCGGTCGCGGTCTTCGGGACGCCGAACGCCGAGACGGCACTGAGGGCCTTCGGCGGGTCGAAGGAAGCGACCGGCGGGGCCGATGGCGTCGCGGAGGTGGACTGCGCACCGTCCGCGGGCTTCGCATCGGACTTCTTGTCGTCGCCGCCGCAGCCGGCCAGCAGGACGACGGCGGCGGTGACGGCGGCTGTTGCGACCATCGGACGCAGCATCGTTGGTTACTCTCCCCAGGTGTCGACCGAGAATGATCGCCTGAACGCTAGCAGTGTTCGCGGGTCCCGATCGCAGTTATCCACAGGGGTTTGCAGGTAGCTGCAGCGTCAGTGCTGGCTCGGGGTGCCCACCGTCACCAATCCCAGGCGATGCAGCACACCACACAGCGCGGCAGCCGCACCTGTGAGCGGTACGCCGGTCGCCGGTACGCCGCTCGCCGACCGGCCCGTCCTCGTCCCGCTCGTGCTGGTCGCGCTCGCCTTCGTTCCGCTCGCCTTCGTCCCGCTTGTCCTGGCCCCGCTCGCCTTGGGTCCGCTCATACTCGGGCCCACGGTGAGCGGGGGTGCGGTCAGCTGGGCGCCGGTCAGCGGCGGGGCGGTCAGCTGGAGGCCGGTCATCGGACGACGGACAGGCCGTTGCCGCGGTGGCGGGGCTGCGGCTCGGCCAGCCGGCGGGAGGCGGGCTCGAGACGGTCGGCGATCCGGCGGAGCGCGGTGGCGAGACCGTGCCGCGGACCCGTCGTACCGGCCGGCTTGCGGTCGTTGCGCTGGGCCCGGGCCTCGGCGGCCCGCAGCTGCTCGGCGACTCGGTAGCGTGCGATCTCTTCGTGTTCGGTGATCATGATGCTTCCCCTCACTTGTCCCCGTGCGATGTGTGTGTCCTGGCTGTTTTCGGCAGTGCTTCGCCCAGGTCCCGCCGCCGAAGCGGCGGAACCTTCTGGGTGATGGTGGTGTCAGACCTTGACGACGGTGATGTCGCCGGAGACGGTGCGGGCCCGCAGCATCAGCGCGCGGTCGCCCTCGGCCGGCTTGTCGCCGGGCTCCAGGTCGCACCGGATCCGCCCGGTGACGGTCTTCAGGTCCAGGTACGTCGGGACGCCGTCGGGAACCCCGATCTCGACGTCACCGCGGGCCGTCTCGGCCTGGACGCTCGGCCCGTCGGCGATCTCGACCGTGACGTCGCCCGAGCCGGAGGTGGCGACCGAGTGGTCGCGGATCCGCTCGATGGTGATGTCCCCCGAGCCGACCTTGACAGTGGTGGGACCGCCGGCGTCGCCGACCTTGACGTCCCCGGAGCCGGTGCTCAGGCCCAGCGAGTCGGCGGCTTCGCCGATCTCGATCGACCCGGAACCGGTGCTGGCCCGGACCACGCCGGCGGCGTGCTCGACCTTGACGTCACCGCTGCCGGTGCTGACGCCCAGGTCGCTCTCGACCCGGTCGAGCTTGATGTCGCCGGAGCCGGTCGACAACCGCGCCGTACCCAAGGGCATCCGGGCGTCGATGTCGCCGGAGCCGGTCTTGATCCGCGCGTCCAGCGTGGCCGGGGTGGCGATCCGGACCTGGATCTCCGGGCCACGACCCCGGACGTTGCGGGGACCCTCGACGATCAGCTCGCCGTCCTCGACGGTGAAGACGACGTCGTCCTCGCGGCCGCTGTCGACATCGAGCGTGACCGCGGTCTCGGTGCCGTCGTTCGGCACGATCTCGACCTTGCCGGAGCCGATGTCGATCCGGACCCGGTCGATCTTGCTCGCCTCTTCGACGATCTGGCTGCTGAACCCGCTCACTGGACCCACCCCGTCATCCGCTGTCCCGGGCCCTGGCCACCACGGCGCTGGTGCTGCTCACGGCGGCGGTCCTTGTCCTCGCGGCGCTGATCGCGGTCGTCGCGACGGCGGTCGCGGTCACCACGGTCACGGCCACGCCGCCCGCGCTCCGATCCGAAGACGCCTTCCTCACCGAAGGGTCCCCCCGGGCCGAACACGCCGTCCGGTCCGAAGACCCCGTCGGGTCCGAGCGGGCCGTTGGGACCGAGCGGTCCGTCCGGGCCGAACATCCCACCGCGCGGCGGGCGCGGCGGCCGGGGCGGGCGAGGGCCACCGCGGCCGCTCAGCTCGGTCATCACGGTGCGCATCAGCCACGCGTTCGAGGAGATGCCCTCGGCCGCGGCGGCTTCGTCCACCTTGTTCTTCACCGACATCGGCAGCCGCAGCGTGATCCGCGCGGTCGGCTCGTCCGCGTCCAGGATCACCTGCTCGGCGGCCTCGGTGTGGGTCTCGTCGTCGATGTCGTCGGTGTCGTCCGGACCGGTCAGCTGGCTCGGGGCCGGCGTGACCACGAACTCGGGACGGCCACCAGCCATCCGGAGCTCGACCGAACCGGGGGACAGCTCGCGGCTGATCTCCCCGGCGGCGTCGGACAGGGCTGAGATGAGGGCCAGGCGGCCCGCGTCATCCAGCGTGGCCCCGAGGCGCTGCGCCACGGAGCGAGTCTGGTCGTCGGCCAGGGCGGTGGCGTTCTCCACGCTCCGCCGTACCGACTCGAGATAGTGGTCAAGTTCCATGACAGCAAGCATGACGTCACCGTGACGTCACTGTCAACCCCTTCTGATGTCATGGCGTCGTCATGGTGGCGGCACAGGCAGAATGTGGGCCACTCGACCACAGGAGGAACGGTGTCCAGAGGAGTACTGATCACAGGCGCGTCCAGGGGTGTCGGCGCGGCCGCCGCGCGAGCGTTCGCGGAGGCCGGCGACCGGGTCGTGCTGCACTGCCGGGGCGCGGTCGACCGGGCCGAGGAAGTCCGGGCCGGCCTGCCCGGCGACGGTCATGCGGTGGTGGCCGCGGACCTCGGTGATCCGGCCACAATCCCTTCCCTGGTTGAAGAATCGGCCGCAGTGCTCGGCCGGATCGACGTTCTCGTGAACAACGCGGCCCTGTTCGTCGACGAGCCGGTCGGCGGGTCCCGTCGCATCGGTCACCCACTCGCGGAGACGTCGTACGAGGAGTGGGTCGCGGCCTGGCGCCGTACGCTGGCGGTGAATCTGGAAGGGGCGGCGCACGTGACCTGGTGCGTGGCCCGGCAGATGCTCGACAAGGATCCCGCCGAGGGCGTACGGCGGGGCGCGATCGTCAACGTGGGGTCGCGCGGCGCCTACCGCGGTGAGCCGGACGTGCCGGCGTACGGCGCCTCCAAGGCCGGACTGCACTCGCTGGGACAGTCACTGGCGGTCTCGTTGGCGCCACATGACATCACCGTGACGTCAATCGCGCCCGGATTCATCTCCACCGACATGACCGAGACCATCCTGGCCGGCCCCGGTGGCGACGCGATCCGCGCTCAGAGCCCCTTCCATCGCACCGCGACGTCCGAGGAGGTCGCCGACGCCATCTACTGGCTCGCGTCACCCCGGGCGGGATGGTCGAGCGGCGCCGTCCTCGACTTCAACGGGGCCTCATACCTGCACTGAGGGCCACCGGGGCGAGACGGAACGTGGCAGTCGCGTAACAGATTCTTGTGCGCTCAGTTATTCAGTGGCAACGGGTGATCGTCGGACCACTGAGGGTCCCGGCGGGAGGGCCCGTTGCCCGGTCCACCCGCCGCGGGTCCGGGTTCGTCGTACAACGGGAGCCTCCTTATGCGTTTCGCCCGCACCGCCCTGGGCCTGGTGCTCACCCTGGCCGGCCTCGTGGTCACCGTCGCCGGAGCCGTGGCGGCCTTCTGGCTGGTCGGCCCGGACAACACGATCTCCACGTCGAGCCGGGAGCTGACCAGTCAGGGTCTGGCCGTCGTCACCGCGCCCGACCTGCTGGACCGGCACGGCCCGACCCTGCACGTGACCGCGACCGGCGACAAGCCGCTGTTCGTCGGCGTCGGGCAGGATCTCGACGTCCGCGACTACCTGGCCGGGTCCGCGCACACCCGGGTGATCCGCTTCGACCCGCCGGCCACGTTCGGCACGCAGGAGATGCGCGGCCGGGCCACGACACTGACGCAGCCCAGCGGGCTCGACTGGTGGGTCGCGAAGTCCGGCACCGGGGAGGCGTCCGTCGCGTGGCCGATCCAGGACGGGCGGTACGACGTCGTCGTGATGAACGCGGACGGCAGTCCGGCGGTCGGCGCGCAGGTCACCTTCGGTGTCGAGGTCCACCGCGCGTTCGGCCTGTCCCTGGTCGGCCTGGGCGTCGGCGTACTGCTCCTCGCCCTCGGCCTCACCCTCACCTTCCGCCGCCACCCGGCGACCGCGGCCCCGCTCACCGTCCCGGTCTCCACCCGCATCATCCCGCCCACCGCCACCCAGCTGGCCGCCCTCTCGGCCGCAACCGCCCGCTCCGCCACCACCCGCTCCACCGCCGCAGCCGCCGCCCTGTCGCCCGTCGCCACTCGCCCCGCGCCGCCGCTGGAGCCGACCCCAGTCGCCAAACCCGAGCCAGCCACGGTTGCCGCGTCGGCCGAGCCGGGCCTGATCACCGCACCAGCCGACCCCGGCGCGATTGCGGGGTCAACCGAGCCCGGCCTGGTCGCCGCGTCCTCCCAGACGCGGGTCGCCGCATCCGTCGAGTCGGCCGTCGCTGCCGGATCGGTCGAGCCGGTCGCCGCTGCCGGTCCGGTCGAGCCGGTCGCTGTTGCTGGACCGGTCGGGCCAGGCGCGGTTGCTGGATCGGTCGAGCCGCCGCGGGTGGCTGGGTCGGCCGGGTTGTCCCGGGGTGCCGCGCAGGTCGCGCCGGTGCATGAGCGGGTCTCGCCGTTCGCGCCGCATCGTGTCAGCCCGTTCGCGCCGGCCCGGCCGGCGCCTGCGGCAGTCCCGGCCGCGCCGATGTTCATGTCGCCGGCCGCCGTGGCCCGGGCGAAAGCCCCCGTCTTCCTCACCGCGGTGGGCGCCCCCGCCCGCACCCGCACCGCGCCCGCACAGACCGCGCCCGCGCAGACGAGCCCCGCGCAGACCACCCCCGCATACGACAGCCGCGAGTACGACAACCGCGCGAACGACGAGCAGGCGCGCGGCGAGCAGATCGTGGCTTCGGGGGTGGAGGGGGCGGGGACGGTTTCGTTGGTGGAGTCGCCGGAGTTTCAGAAGAGTGATGAGGCGGTGCGGCGGACGGCCGCGCTGCTCGCCAGTGGCGCGATGTTGCTGACGACAACGAGTTGTGGGCTGCTGCCGGCCAAGAACAGCGCGGCCGCGGTCGAGACCCGCCCGGCCGTCACGCTCGCCGACGCCCAGGCCGTCGTCCTGCGCTACAACGAGCTGAACAACCAGGCCAACCAGACCCGCGACGCCAAGCTGTCCGAGACGATCGAGGGCAACCCGACCCTGGCCCAGACCCGCGCCGGGTACCTGATCGGCCGCAAGCTCGACACCACCGGCAAGGACAAGGAGAAGCCGTTCTCGTTCACCGAGCCGACGATCGGTGCGCCCGAGTTCGCGGCGTACCCGATGCGGTTCGTGGTCGACTCCGGTGTCTCCGGCGCGCCCGACACCCGCCAGCTCGGTGTCTGGCAACGGCAGAGCGCAGGCGCGCCGTGGCTGCTGACGAACTCGGTCTACCCGTCGAAGGCGATGAAGCTGCCGCCCCTGGACGGCTTGCGGACCCCGGCCAAGGCCGACCTGGACAAGCTCGTCAGCCTGCCGGCCGCGGCCGGCGCGAACCTCGCGGCGTACCTGACCGGCGGCCAGAAGGCCCCGCAGGCGAAGCTGTTCACGCCCTCCCCCGGGATGGCGAAGCTGCTCGAACTGCGGGCCAAGACCAAGGTCACCGACGCCGCCGAGTCGTACATCGCGAGCGTCGACGACACGTTCGCGCCGTCCGGCGAGCCGGTCGCGTTCATCACCTCGACCGGCGAGGCACTCGTCTTCCTCGCCCTCACCGAGCAGTACCTGCAGCGCGTCGAGCCGGGATCGAACGCCTACTGGACCAGCGGCGAGGCGACCGCCTTCAGCAGCATGGTCAAGTACACCCAGACCCTCCACCAGGACTACCTCCACCAGGTAGCCCTGGTCATCCCCACCAAGACCGCAGGCAGCCCCATCCGCATCCTCTCGATGGACGGCCAACTAGTCGGCGCCGGCGGCTCGTAACAACCACCGCCACCGCGCTCGCTCGGTCACCACACACGCGACCGCCAGCACGCTCACCCCAACCGCAACAACCATCGGCCACGCAACCCACGCGGCAACAACCGCAGCCACCAACTGCAGCAACACCAGCAGAATCGTCATCACACCAGGCACCGCGACAACCACCCGCGGCTTGTCGCCCGGAGTCTGGAACACCGTCGGCAACCCGATCAGTACGACGTCAGCCACGACGGCGAGCAGGATCGAGTGCGGAGCCAGCGCCCATGGGGTCGCGACCCAGGCGACCAGCTCGGTGGTGAACCGGAGAGCCGAGCCGAGCCGGCTGTCGGGTGATGTCTGCGTCGTCACCTGGGAAGGATGCCATCGCAATCCACGTCATAGGTCACCCGTCCGACGGTCAGGTATGTCGTCGGAGGTCGCACTGCTCCGCGGAGCCCGCCGGTCAGCAGCCGTGAACTCCTTCAGAACCAGCCTCGCATGTTCCCGTTCGGTTGGTGTTTTCGCTCTCAGTGCGGCATGGGTCGCCTTGACCTTCAGCACAACGTCGCTGATGCGATCGACGGCCCATACCACGGCTACAAGGCAAACCAGGAGCGCCACAAGCCACGGTGGCAGTGCGAGGCCGCCGAGACGTTCACTGGTCATTTCGTAGATTCGGTGCCCGGCCCCCGCCGCCACACGTGGTCGGAAAGCCAATCCAGTTCTGTCGCCGAGCAGTACACCCGCCCATCGGCTGACCGGTAACCCCTGAGCTGGCCCGTGGACAGCATCCGCTGAACGGTCCGGGTCGAGACGCCGAGCCGCATCGCCACCGCTCGCGTGGTGAGCCGGTCGGCCGCCGGAGGGATGGAGCTCGTGATCCTGCCCAGGTAGTCGTCGAGGTCCTCATCCAAGAAGCGACGATACTTACCACGCTTGTAGCTCGCGATCCTTCCATCGCTGACCAGCCTCTGCAGCGTCCGATCGGACACTCGAAGGCGCACGCACGCCTCGGCGACGCTCAGGAAGCCGTCCGCGTCCGTCATTGTGCTTCCTCTCTCCGTCCGGCGGCTCAACTCTGCGCATGTCCCGACCGACGCTGGCAAGCGAGTGTCTACCTCTGACTCCCTGTGGCGGAACCTGGCGGACAAACTGCGCTCCAGCCGATCGAGAACGTCACGGCCCAGAACCGGCGAGAAGTCTGCGGTAAGCGGTTGCTGAAAGATAGTGGCGGCTGATTGACTCTCGGGGTGAGGTTTTTCCCATCCGCCTGGGAGTTTCTGTGGACATCACCCGTCGCCGTTTGCTGTCGTTCGTGCCCGCCACTGCTTTGCTGACCGCGGTCAACCCCGCGCCGACCGCCCGAGGTGCCACCCTCGAAGCCATGGCTGATCCGAGCCAGTTGCTCGCCAACGCGATCGCGATCTACGCCGGTACGGCGGAATCCAATGGCCGCCCGGAGGTCGCGGCCAAGCTCGCCGCCCTCGACGCGACCGCCCGGACCTGGCTGGCGTCGATGGACCGGGCCGGCGCCGGTGAGCTCTTCGCCGGGCTCCCCCTCGGGACCAGCGATCCGAATCTGAGTGCGTCGTACCAGCACCTCTACGAGATCGCGCTCGCGACCAAGCGCCCCGGCCCGGCGTCGGGCCTGCAGGGCAACGAGCAGGTCCGTACGCGCGTCGCCGACAAGCTGGTCTGGTTGCACGAGAACTACTACGGCGACCAGTCGAAGGGGTACTACGGCAACTGGTTCACGTGGGAGATCGGCATCTCGACGTACGTGTCGAAGACGCTGGCACTGCTCGACGCGCCGGCCGCCCTGATCGCGCAGTACGTGCCCTCGATGGACGCCTACCTGCGCAACGGCAAGGACGGCGACGTCGACCTCGACTCGCGCTTCCACACCGGCGCGAATCTCGTCGACATCACCGCCAACCGGATCCTGCAGGGCGCGCTGATGGGCGACGACGCGCGGATCCGGAAGGCGCTGCAGGACCAGTTCACCGTGTTCGCGACCGTCGACCCGTACAACCTGCAGCACGGCGTCACCGACGGGTACTACGCGGACGGCTCGTTCCTCCAGCACGCGTCGGTCGCGTACACCGGCTCGTACGGAAAGGCCCTGCTCAGCCGGGTCGTGCAGACCATCAAGGTGCTCGCCGGCACCGAGTACGCGCAGAGCGACGACCTCGTCGGCGTCGTCCAGGGCTGGGTCGAGCACGGGTTCGCGCCGCTGATCTTCGAGGGCTGGATGATGGAGATCGTCAAGGGTCGCGCGGTGTCCCGGACGGCGACCGGGTACGACGACGTCGCGGTGATCGTGGAGGCGATCGTCGACCTGGCCGACTACGCGACCGGCGCGGACGCGGCCCGGCTGAAGTCGTTCGTGAAGTTCACCGCCCGCCCGACGATCAATCCGACGTCCTTCGTGTCGCCGGTGAGCGTGGCGCGGTTCGCGGACATCAAGGCCGACGCCTCGATCGTGCCGGCCGACCTCAACCCGGCCGCGAGCAGTACGGCGTTCAACGCGATGGACCGGACCGTACACCGGCGACCGGGTTTCGCCTTCGCGCTGGCGCGGAACTCAGAGCGCATCAGCAAGTACGAGTACATGAGCGGCGAGAACCTGATGCCGTGGTTCCAGGGCGACGGCGCGCACTACCTCTACCTGTCGGGCCAGGACCAGACCCAGGCGTACGGCGTCGACTACTTCACGACGGTCTCGCCGTACGGGCTCGCTGGGGTGACCGCGCCGGTGGAGGCTCGCAAGACGATCCCGGAGCTGTACGGGACGGCGTACTACGACAATCCCTCGCACCCGTTGAACTTCACGTCGTCGTCGGAGTCGCAGAACACCTACGTATACTTCCCGACCGGGACCAACGTGTACTCCGGTGGCGCGACCCTGAATGCTCTCGGCGCGGTCGGGTGGGTGCAGTCGGACGACTTCGCCTACGCGTCGCGGGACATTCTGCCGGACGACTTCGTGGTCTACCGCAACGCGTCGGCGACAAAGTCGTGGTTCCTGCTCGACGACGAGATCGTCGTACTCGCGGCCGGAGTCGGCGACTCGAGTCGCGCGGTGACCACAACGATCGACACCCGCATCGCGGCTGCTGGGGATGCTGTCGCGATCACCGGCGCACGGTGGGACGGCCGGCCGTGGAGCGGTACGACGGATCCGCGCTGGCTCCGCTACTCCAACGGCACCGTCTCGATGGGGTACTACTTCTTGCAGCCGACCCCGGTGTCGGTCGGACTCGAGCAGGTGACGCGGAGCCGGCGAGTGGTGCGGACCTCGAATCCGGACACCGCGGTGACCAAGCAGGTCTTCGGTCTCACCGTCACCCAGCCGGCCGGATCGACCCGGTCACTCGCCTACGCATTGGTGCCTAACGCAACGGAATCCGCACTGCGCTCGTACCAGCACGGCCGGATCGCGGTGCTCGCGAACACCCAACGATTGCAGGCGATCCAGCATCTCGGACTCCGCCTCACCGCCGCCAACAGCTTCACCGCGGGTCATCACAACCTTCCCGGCCTCACCGTCGAGGGCCCCGCGTCCGTCCTCCTCCAACGCGCGGCGGACGCCGTCACCGTTGCCGTCTCGGATCCGACCACCAAGCGCGACACCATCACCATCAACCTCTGGGGACAGTACCTGCGGACGCAGTCCCCAGTGCCCGGAGTTCA
This sequence comes from Kribbella sp. NPDC048837, assembly GCF_055586945.1. NCBI lineage: Bacteria > Bacillati > Actinomycetota > Actinomycetes > Propionibacteriales > Kribbellaceae > Kribbella > Kribbella sp. NPDC048837. Next base: position 93,430 of record NZ_JBVJHF010000007.1, on the reverse strand, counting down.
GGTCACGCGCACCATCACCGGGACGCGGCTGACGTTCACCACGCAACACACGTACGGGCGCAGTCTGACGGTCAGGCTTCTTCGAGCTTGGTGATCAGGGTCTGCATGGTGGCGAGCGTCGTACGAAGGTCGTCGAGGTCGACGGACTTGCTGAGGCCCGCGGACCACGGGTGCTGGGCGACGGAGATCTGCCGGATCGCCCAGTAGCCCGCCTCGGTGCAGGCGAGCAGTTTGGCGCGGCGGTGGGCCGGGTTCGGGCGGTACTCGGCCAGGCCGCGCTCGACCAGCAGGTCGGCGATGCGCTGGACCGCCTGCCGGCTGACGCCCATGATCCGGCCGACGTCGGCGACCGAGCGCGGCTCGTCCAGGACGCCGCCGAGGACCTGCCACCACGCGGCGGTCAGTCCGCCGTGCGCGGCCAGGTCCTGGGCGGCCTCCATCAGCCGCGCGTTCAGGCGGAAGGTGGCGATGATGACGTCGGTCAACAGCGCACCACCTTCCGTCTGCCCGGCCGGCTCGGGCCAGTCCTCGCGAGGTGGAACCGTCATCCCACCAGGATCGGGTAGGCGGCCGGGTCGGCGCGGTGGAACACGCCTTCGTACGCGTCCAGCTTCCGCTCGTCCGCGAGCCCGAGCCGGTGCAGCGTCGCCCGCGCGAACTGCACGGGCGAGTCCGGGCCGGCCGTGATCAGGTCGCCGCCGACGACGGCCCGCTCGTCCACGTAGTTGTCGCTGCCCCGGTAGCCGGTGGCCTGCAGGTACTCCTTCACCGCACTGGTGTGCTTGCGCTCGTCGAGCAGACCGGCCCGCGCCAGCCCGGCCGTCGCACCACAGATCGCCGCCACCGGGATCCCCTCGTCGAGGAACTCCTGCGCCAGCTTGGCGAACGCGTCCCCTTGCCCGTCATCCCAGAGCGCGGATCCCGCGAGTACCAGCAGATCCCCGTCGTCCGGCCGCACATCCGCCAGCACCATGTCCGGCACGATCCGCATCCCGCCCATCGTCACCACCGGCTCGGCCGACTCCCCCACCGTCACCACCTGCCACGGCACCCCGGTGAACCGCCCGGTCCGCAACTCCACCAGCAGATGCCCGATCTCCCAGTCCGCCAACGTCTCGTACACGCCCACATAAGCTGTCCTCATAGACAACATCCTGTCATCACGACAACATGTTGTCAATAACCGGGCTTCTGATCTCCTCAAGTGCCGTCGGGTACGACGCCGATGGGCTGATCGGATACGCCGTCGTACAGGACTACGGCCCCCACCTCCGAAATCGAGTTCCCACCTGAGCAGGCCGCTCCGGCGGCCGCCCGGCCGGTGTCACGTTGAGCCGGATGATTGTCATGTCCTGGTACGGCGCTATGCGGCGCCTGCTGGGTCGAGCCGGACGGGCATGACGAGGGTGGTGAAGGTGCCTTGGTCGGCTGAGCGGACTATGACCGGGCGGTCGGAGGGGCCGATTTCGAGGAGGACGTCGGGGCCGACGCTGGTTTCGAGGGCGGCGGCGAGGAGGGGGGCGGTGAAGCCGATGCGGGACGTGCCGGAGCCGATCACGTCGAGGGTGACCTCGTCGTCGATCCGTAGGCCGGTCGCGTCGATGTCGAAGGCAACTACCTCCCGGCCCGTCAGGGCGGTGAGCAAGGCTGCTCGGTCGACCACCACTCGGCACTCCGCAGGGGCCAGGCCGTCCAGGATTGCCTGGTACGCCGGATAGTCCGCATCGACGACCGTGATCTCACGGTCCTCGTCGCCCCGCACGAGCCGGGCACTCACAGGGTCGGCGTCGAGGTGCCCGGCCCCGAGGTGTCCGACCTCCAGCCGTACGACCTCGCCGGCGGCTGCCCACCTGCTCAGCCCGGTCAGCTCGTCGGCGTGGACCAGGACCTGCGCGGCCGGGCCGCTGAACTCCACCGCCTGCACCGACCGCACCGCCAGCCGATACCGGTCGGTCGCGACGAACGTCACCTCGTCCGGCGCCAGCTCGATCAGCACGCAGTCGAGGGCCGGGAACTCGTCCGACGCGGACGCGGCCGGCGCGACCTGCCGGACCGCACTGGCGAACTCGGCACCGCCGAGCACCACCGACGTCCGCTCGGCCAGCAACTGGGTGAGGAGATGGTCGGCGGCCGCCCGGGCCGCGGCGGTCTTGGCCTCGACCGTGCGGAGGTGAGCTCGCACGACATCCGCGAGTACGGCGGGATCGGCGTCGAGCGCCACCCGGACCTCGGCCAGCGGGAGGTCGATCTCGCGCAGGTCGCGGAGCAACCGGGCCCGGGGTTGCTGGGCGGGGCTGTAGTACCGGTAGCCGTTCGTGCCGTCCACCGACGCGGGCGGCAGCAGGCCGCAGTCGTCGTAGAACCGCAGCGCGCTCGGCGCCAGCCCCACCAAGCGGGCGAATTCACTGATCGTCAACATGCCGCGACCTTGCTCCTTCGAGCAGCCTGAAGGTCAACTGCGCAGCCGTCCCCACAGGTTCAGCGTCTTGCCGAAGCGCTCGCCGCGGATCCAGTCGAGGATGCTCCTCGCGGACCGCTCCGGCGAGACGTCGCCGCGCACCGACCGCGGCACGAGCTTGCGGAGCTCGGCGGCGTCCGCCACTGCCTCCTCGATCTGCGCGGGCGGCCACCCCCGCAGGGCCAGGCGTTTCCGCCGGACCGCGTCCGGGCAGTCCAGATGCAACCATCGCCCCTCCGGGAGCTCCGTCGGCAACAGCGGCGAGAGCAGCAGCACGGGGATCCCGGACCGCCGGATCAGCTCCGTGATCCGCAGCCACAGCGCGTTGTACGCCGGCCAGATCGGAGCCGCGGTCGGACTCGCGATGTCGATCCCGAGCAGCCGGCCGTGATCGTCCAGCAACTCGTCCATGTCCATCACGGCCAGGTTCCCCGGGCTCAGCCGGACCAGCTCCGGCACCACCGTCGACTTCCCTGAACCGGGTGCCCCGGTCACCACGAACAACCTCGTCACAGTCATAGTGTGCGGTCACCGGACCAGGAGGCGCACTGGAGGTCGTGCGTCGGACTGGACACCGGGCAGGCCGCCGGCCCCGGGAGTGATCGAGCCGAGGACGCTCGAGTGGCGCGCGCCGGTGCAGCTCGGCACCGTCCCGCCCAGCCCGTGCACGGTCAGGAACCCCAGCACGGCGAACGCGTAGGCCTCCTTCGCCGCGGACGGGAGCCCCAGCTCGTCGGTGGTCCGTACCGGTACGCCGACCTCCGAGGCGAGCAGATGCATCAGCACCGGATTGCGGATCCCGCCGCCGGACGCGATCACCTCGGTCCCGCCGTACCGCCGGACCGCGTCGGCGACGGTCCGGGCGGTCAGCGTCGTCACCGTCGCGACCATGTCGTCGGCCGGGATCTCGGGCAGCCCCTCGAGCGCCCGAGCGAGGTACGCGAGGTTGAACAGCTCTTTCCCGGTCGACTTCGGCGCCGGCCGTTCGTAGTACGGATCCGCCAGCAACCGCTCCAGCAACCCCTCGTGCACCCGCCCGCGCGCGGCCATCACGCCGTCCGCGTCGAACGCGCGACCGGTCAGCTCCGACACCACCGCATCGATCAGCGCGTTCGCCGGGCCGGTGTCGAAGGCAACGGGTTCGTCGTGCACCACGGTGATGTTCGCGATCCCACCGAGATTGAGCGCAACCGGTACGCCGGGAAGCCCGCGCAACCAGAGCACGTCGATGATGCTGACCAGCGGCGCACCCTGCCCACCGGCCGCGACGTCGCGCGCCCGCAGATCCGACACCACCGGAACCCCGGTCGCCTCCGCGATCCAGGCCGGCTGTCCCAGCTGCAGCGTGCCGAGGACCGAGCCCTGGTCGACCCAGTGGAACACCGTCTGCCCGTGCGACACGATCAGATCGGCCGACCCGCCGCACAGCTGCTCGACCGCCTGCCGCGCCACCTCCGCGAACGCCTGCCCGATCCCGGTGTCCAGCCGGCACACCTGCTCCACCGTCGTACTTGCCGGCGGCAACGAAGCGGCCAGCTCCGCCCGCAGCCGATCCGGATAGGGCTGGCTCAGGAGGCCGAGCGGCGTCAGCACCAGCTCGTCCCCCTCCAGCCGCAGGTCCGCGGCGGCGGCGTCGATCGCGTCGTACGACGTCCCGGACATCAGGCCGATGACTCGCATGTCAGTCACGCAACTCTCGTCGGTGGTCGTCTCCGCGCAACGTGAGCAGTGCGACCACACTCACCGCACACGTCACCATCACATACCAGGCCGGGATGTCGATGTTCTTGGTCCGCTTGATCAACTCGGTGATGATCAGCCCGGCCGATCCCGAGAACACCGCGTTCGACAACGAGTACGCCAGCCCGAGCCCGGTGTAGCGCGCCCGGGTCGGGAACATCGGGTCCCCCTCCCGTAACTTTCCCCCACCCGCCGGATCCATCTTCGTCTATTACTAACCGAGAGCGCGACCCGGGGATGCAACCTTCCGCACGGCGCCGGTGTCTACCTCCTTACCAGACCGATGACCGAGGAGGGGTGCATGGTCACGCGCGGTGACGATTTCGACGAGTTCGTCCGGGGCAGTTCGACCCGGCTGCTGCGGACCGCCGTACTGCTGACCGGCGACCGGGCCGCGGCCGAGGACCTCGTCCAGGAGATGTACGAGCGGGTGTACGTCCGCTGGCGCCGGATCCACACGGCGCCCGAGGCGTACGCGCGGAGAACGCTCGCGACCCTGTCCGCGAACCGATGGCGCAGCAAGGGCCGCAAGCCGGAGGTGGCCCTGGCCGACCACGACCAGGCGACGCCCGACGGCGCCGAGGGCCTCGCTGTTCGGGACCAGCTGCTGACCGCACTGCAGGAGTTGCCGCCGCGGCAGCGCGCGGTCATCGTGCTCCGGTACTACGAGGACCTCACCGAAGCCCAGACCGCCGACGCGCTCGGATGCTCGCTCGGCACCGTCAAGAGCCAAGCCTCCCGGGCCCTCGACCGGCTCCGCCTGATCACCGAACCCGCGATCCTGGAAGGACTCCGATGACCGAGACCGAACTCAAGGAGCGGCTGAGCGCCGGCGTCGACGGGATCGACGCACCACCCGACCTGCTCGACCGTGCCCGCCTCGGCGGCGCCCGCCGGCTGCGTCGGCGCCGGTTCCTCTCGCTGAGTGCGGCCGCCGTGACCGTGGTCGTCGCCGGTGGCGTGGCCGTCACCGCGCCGGCCATCGTCGACCACCTGACCGACAGTTCGGTCGCGTCGACACCGCGGCCCGGGGACCCGTACGCCTTCCTGATGAACGGCCCGACCCGCGGAGACCTGGCCGGCGACGAGGCCTATCTCCAGGACGTACTCACGGCCTGGCGGACGAGCCACCGCAAGTCGGCCAACTACAGCCGCGGGATCTTCGACCGCATGCAGGGCAACGCCAAGGTCGCGTGGGCCGGGAACACCCCCGGCGGCCGGGCCGCGATCGTCGTCGAGTACTCCGATCTCCGCAAGCACTCCGACATCCAACTCGACCACGAGGGCGTTGCCACGCTGATCGGTTTCGTCGGTGAGGACAAGGACGGCAAACCCGTGGTGATCGGTGACGGCTACCCCGTCCCGGGAGCGTCGATGGCTGCCGGCTTCGTGGTCGACAAGGCCGGCTCGAAGGCACTGGTCACTGTGCAGCTGGGCGGCAAGAAGATCGGCTGGTCGGCCGGACGCACGTACGCCGCCAACGGGTCGGTCACCCGCGAGTTCACGCCACTGCAGTTCGTCGACCAGGTGAGCGTCGTGAAACTGCCCGCCGGACAGAACCTCAGCAACCTGCGGATCAGCAGACTCCCCGTGCCGCAGGGCTTCTCCGATCTGTCGATCGTCAATGGCGACGTGAACGCCTCGCCGCCGGAACAGACCGACGACCGCAGACTCTGGACCGGCTTCCCGGACTACGCGTTCTGGCCGATGACCGCCGGCGCGGACAGCCTCCGCGGTACGGCGAGCGACCGGTTCGACAGCGCGATCTCCGCCGTGAGCGACAAGACCGCCTACGGGGTCGCGCACTCGATCTGGGTCGGGTACGGCGTGACCGCGAACGGGACCGCGGTCTACCTCGGCGAGCAGCAGCTCGACGCCGACCCGACCCGGGTGTACGCCGTACTCACGCCGAAGGCCGGCAAGACCACGATCGTGCCCGGCGGCATCCCGGACCGGAACGCCGTCCTCCCGGTGTCGATCGAGCTGCCCGGCGGCCAGGGCTGGGCCGTCGCCCGCAGGGACGCCCGGCTGTCCTATCGGTACGACGGTGGCGCGTGGAGCGCGGCGCGGTCGAGCGCCCTGCTGGTGCCGGCCGGCACCGACGCCGAGGTGCGGGTGGAGATCGACGGCAGGACCGAGGTGGTCGCGCTGCGGTGAACCCTTGACACCGGTTTCCGGCCGATCGATGATCGGTGTCGCTATACCGGTTTATCTCCTGTCGCCACGTGGACTCCCGGCCGGGTGGCGACAGGAACTTAACCGATATAGCCATCGCCCACCCTTGACGAGGAGTCGATCGAATGAGTTCACAGCTCATGCGGAGAAGGACCCTGTTGTCAGCTCTCGCCGCGGGCACCGCCGCTGCCGCCACCGGCGTCGCGTTGCCCGCCGAGGCACAAGCCAAGCGCTGCCGGGCGCGGAAGACCGGACCGGTCACCGTCGCCTACATCGAGGTGAACGACCACAGCATGCTGAGCGCCGGCCAGTACACGCTGGCGAACGGCGGCGCCCAGGTGATCGACGTCGCGGTCATCTTCGCGGCGAACATCAACTACGACGGCACCAAGGCCTACCTGTCCTGCAACGAGAACGTCCAGAACGTGCTCGACAATGTCGCCACCCAGGTCCGGCCGCTGCAGCAGAAGGGCATCAAGGTCCTGCTGTCGATCCTCGGCAACCACCAGGGCGCCGGCTTCGCCAACTTCCCGACCCGGGCCGCCGCCGATGCGTTCGCCCAGGAACTCGCCGACACGGTCAACCAGTACGGACTGGACGGCATCGACTTCGACGACGAGTACGCCGAATACGGCAACAACGGCACCGGCCAGCCGAACGACTTCTCCTTCGTCTACCTGGTCCAGGCCCTCCGCAAGAAGCTGCCGAACAAGCTGATCACGCTCTACGACATCGGCCCGGCCGCGGACCGGCTGACCTACAACGGCGAGAGCATCGCCAACACCTTCAACTACGCCTGGAACCCGTACTACGGCACCTGGGGTGTGCCGAGCGGCCCGAGCTCGAAGTCGCGGCTGTCCCCGGCCGCCGTGTCGTACACCGCGACGAGCTCGTCGACCGCGGCCAGTCTGGCCCAGCGCACGGTCGACGAAGGGTACGGCGTCTTCCTCACCTACAACCTGACCGAGGCGGACACCCACACCTACATGTCCGCGTTCACCCAGAAGCTCTACGGCGGCGCGACCGTCTACACGCCCTAGAACCGGTACTCCCACCCCGGCTGCCAGTTGAACGGCGCGGCGATCAGTTCCTCGAGCGGCGCCCGGCTGCCCAGGAGGTGCTCGAAGGACCACCGGTTCGCCGAGTGGGCGACCACGAGCACCACCTGGCCGTCGTGCCAGCGCCGGATGTCCTCGAGGAACGACCGCGTCAGCTCGAGCACGTCCCAGTAGGACTGTCCGCCGGGGAACGGCTTGTGCACCCGGTCGACGCGCGGATCGAGCGCGTCGACCGGTGCGCCGTTCAGCTCGCCGTAGTTGCATTCACGCAGCCGCCAGTCCTGGAAGTGCGGGACCCCGAGGCCGGCCAGCTCGACCGTGTGCACCGCCCGGCGCAGGTCGGAGCTGAAGACCACGTCGACGTCGCGGCGCCGCGGACCGATCGCCGCCGCCTCCCGGATCCCTTCCTCCGACAGCTCGCCGGGCAGCCAGCCGGTCGCGATGCCGTTCTCGTTGTCGAGGGTGATCGAGTGCGTCTCGTATATCAGCCTGGTCACAGGTCACAGCTAACCCGCTTTTGCTTCATTACCGACGGGTATATACTCAAGTTACTCGTGAGTAAGACGACGACGCTAGGGGAACCCTGTGAGCCACTACAAGTCGAATCTGCGGGACATCGAGTTCAACCTGCTCGAGGTCCTGGGCCGTGACGGGGTGCTCGGGCAGGGCCCGTACGCCGACATGGACGTCGACACCGCGCGCGAGGTGCTGGCCGAGATCGACCGCCTGGCCAAGCACGAGCTGGCCGAGTCCTTCGCCGAGGCCGACCGCAACCCGCCGGTCTTCGACCCGGAGGCGCACGAGGTCCGGATGCCCGAGGCGTTCAAGAAGAGCTACCACGCCTACATGGACGCCGAGTGGTTCAAGCTCGAGCTGCCCGCCGAGCTCGGTGGCCAGCCGACCCCGCCGTCGCTGCGCTGGGCCGCCGCCGAGCTGGTGCTGGGCGCCAACCCGCCGGTGCACATGTACGCCGCCGGCCCGAACTTCGCGCATGTCCTCTGGCGCAACGGCACCGAGCGGGACAAGAAGATCGCCCACCACATCATCGAGCGCGGCTGGGGCGCCACCATGGTGCTGACCGAGCCGGACGCCGGTTCCGACGTGGGCGCCGGGCGTACCAAGGCGACGCTGCAGGAGGACGGCAGCTGGCACCTCGAGGGCGTCAAGCGGTTCATCACCTCGGGCGAGCACGACCTGACCGAGAACATCGTCCACCTGGTGCTGGCCCGGCCGCAGGGCATCGAGGGTGTGGGTGGTCCGGGGACCAAGGGTCTGAGCCTGTTCGTCGTACCGAAGCACCACTTCGATCTGGAGACCGGCGAGCTGACCGGGGAGCGCAACGGCGCCTTCGTCACGAACGTCGAGAAGAAGATGGGCATCAAGGTCTCCACGACCTGCGAGATCACCTTCGGCGACGGCGTACCGGCCAAGGGCTGGCTGCTCGGCGAGGTGCACGACGGCATCGCGCAGATGTTCCAGGTGATCGAGTACGCGCGGATGATGGTCGGCACCAAGGCCATCGCCACGCTGTCCACCGGCTACCTGAACGCCCTCGAGTACGCCAAGGAGCGGGTGCAGGGCGCGGACATGACCCAGCCGGCCAAGGACGCGCCGCGGGTGACGATCACGCACCACCCCGACGTCCGTCGGTCGCTGCTCACGCAGAAGGCGTACGCCGAGGCCCTGCGGGCGCTCGTGCTCTTCACGGCGACCTACCAGGACCGTGCGGAGCAGGCCCGGTACGCCGGTGAGCACGACGCGGTCGCCGAGGGTGTGAACGACCTGCTGCTGCCGCTGGTCAAGGGCTACGGCTCGGAGAAGTCGTGGACGCTGCTCGGCACCGAGTCGCTGCAGACGTTCGGCGGATCCGGCTTCCTGCAGGACTACCCGATCGAGCAGTACGTGCGGGACGCGAAGATCGACACACTCTACGAGGGCACAACCGCGATCCAGGGCGAGGACCTGTTCTTCCGCAAGATCATCAAGGACCAGGGCAAGGCACTCGGCCACCTGGCCGACCAGATCCAGGGCTTCGTCGCCTCCGAGGCGGGCAACGGCCGGCTGAAGGAGGAGCGCGCGCTGCTGGCGAAGGGCCTGGAGGACACCCAGAAGATCCTGGGCGTGATGGGCCAGGCGCTGATGGCGAGCAACCCGCAGGCCGAGAACGGCGACCCGCGCAACATCTACAAGGTCGGCCTGAACACCTCACGGCTGCTGTTCGTGCTGGGCGACGTGGTCTGCTCCTGGCTGATGCTGCGGCAGGCCGAGGTCGCGCTGAACGCGCTCGGCGGCGAGCTGTCCCCGAGCGAGCAGGACTTCTACACCGGCAAGGTGGCCGCGGCCCAGTGGTTCGTGCGCTCGACGATGCCGACGGTCCGGGCCGAGCGGATCAAGGCCGAGCTCACCGACCTCGACATCATGGACCTCCCCGAGACCGCCTTCTGACCCCCAGACACCTCCGGCTCGGACCCTTGCGCGGCCCGAGCCGGAGGCTCCAAACCCCGGCGCCCTGCGGGCGGCGGTTGGAGGGGAGAGCACGGCGCCCCTCCTCAACAACCCGGCGCCGACGGCGCCGGAGCTCGGGGCAGATCGATCTGCCCCGGGTTGCCCCACGATCTGCCCTGGTGAGGAACTGCGGTTGGTAGCAACGTTTCTGCCCGTGGCAACACCGCGACCCTGGCTTGGCTTCCCCTGTCCGAGCCAGGGCCGTGTCACGTCCGGGGACGGAACCGCCGGTCCAGCTGGCGCGTCCGTGTGATCGTGTCCCGGTCCGCTCGTCGTACGCTGTCCGCGATGTGCTCCCGCCTCCGCCGCCTCAGCGTCCTGCTCGCCCTCCTGGTGGCCCTCCCGATCACTCCGGCACGCGCCGCGACTCCCCAACTGCCCGACCGGATCGCCGCCGGCTGGCGCACCGACCGAATCTACCTGGATCCGCGACTCGCCCCGGCGTTCCCCGCCGCCGAGCTGACCCGGATCCGCACCGCGGCCGGCACCGCTGCCTTCGGGGTGTACGTCGCCCTCGTGCCGCAATCGCCGTACACGCGCGAGCATCTGGTCGACCTCCCGACCCTGCTGCACGCGCGGATCGGGCAACCCGGGTTGTACATCGTCCGTGTGGTGTCCGACGACTACTGGTCGGGCGGGGAGGAGCTGTTCCGGGCCGGCGGCCTGAAGGGGCGCAGCCTGGTGAGCGTTCAACTCGATGACAAGCAGCGCTACGACATCGTCGACGATCACCCCGCGCCCGGCATCGTCCGCACGATCCAGGAGGCGGCGACGGCGTACGACGGCCGCCCGCTCCCGCCGATCCCGGCCGGGGACCTGGAGCCGGCGCGCGAGGACCGCGGTCTGTCGGTCACGGACCAAGAGGACCGATCCGCGTACATCGGTGTCGGGGTCGGCGCGGTGGCCGGGTTCGCGCTGACGCTGTGGCTCTCCCTGCGCCGCAAGCGACGCAAGCAGGACCCCCGCGGACCGTTCGGCAAGCCGTCGGTCAGCCTGGCGCAGCTGCGGACCAAGGCGGATCAGTACATCCGCCGCGCCGACCGGGCGATCGAGCGACCCGGCCTGCGGACCAAGTTGTCCGTGCGGCAGCTCGATCAGCGCGAGGACGCCACCCGCCGGCTGGACGCCGCGCGTGCTCTGCGCAAGCGCCAGCCGGACGATCTGCTCGCCTTGGCCGGCGCGTTCGTCCTGGCCCGGCAGGCGGAGCAGGTCGCCGGCGGATCACCCGTCCAGCCGCCGTGCTTCTTCGATCCCACCCATCAGCCCGGTACCAGGACCGTCACCTGGCAGGACGACGTGGAGGTGCCCGCGTGCACTCGCTGCGCCCAGGCGTTGGCCAGGGGCCGCCGGCCGCTCGGGCTACGGGTCTGGCGGAAGGCCGGCCGGTTCGGCCGCGACCGCGAGATCGTCTCCTACTGGAACCTGGATCCCGCGGACAGCCCGATGGTCGCGACCGGCTTCGGTGCGCTGTCCGACGACCTGCCCGACCTGGTCGCCGAGCGGCAGGACGAGTCCCGGTGAAGCGCGCCGTACTGTTGCTCATCGCAACGATCATCGCGCTCGGCCCGGCGCTGCCCGCCGCGGCCGCGCAGCCGGCCGACCCCCGGATCGCCGCCGCGGTGGCCGCGTGGGCCACCGGCCCGCTGTACGTCGATCCCGACTTCGCGAGCATCGTCGACGAAGCTCCCCTGCTCCAGGCGATCGAGACCGCCGAGGTCCGGGTGTACGTCGCGGTCGTGCCGACCGGCCAATGGTTCCCGGAGCAGGGTGACGCCGCCTTGCTGGCCGGCCGGCTCGCGGCGGGCAACGGGAAACCCGGGGTGTACGTCGTGATGGACGGCGACACGACGTACGGCGTCTCGCACGAGATCGCCGCGCGGGCAGCGAGCAGCACCTGGGCGGAACCGAAGCAGACGATGAGCGGCCAACTGTCCGACTATCTCGCCGAGCTGCGGCTCGGCGACCGCTACACGCCGGAACCGGCCCGGACCGAACCCCTCCCACCGGAGCCGGCGACAACGTACCCGGAGGAACGGTTCACCGTGGGCAAGGCGATCGGCAACGGTGCCGGCGGCGGTGTGCTGGGACTCCTCGGTGGAGCCTTGCTGGCCGGGCTCGTGCTGGGAGTGGCGGCACTCGTCGCCGGACGACGTGGAGGACGGTCATGAGAGCCCGGAACTGCCTGATCCTGCTTGCGACCATGCTGGCCGCGCTCCTGCCGGCGCTCCCCGCGACCGCCGGGTCCACCCAGACGCCCGCCGAGCGGGCCCGGGAGATCGCGACCGCGCTGACCAAGGACCCGTTGTACGTCGATCCGGCGTACGAATCGGCCCTGCCGGAGACGCTGCGCGCCGACGTGCGGGCCAAGGCCAAGGCGCTCGGGTACCCGGTCTACTCGATCGTGCTGCCGCTCACCCCCAGCGACGTGTTCCAGGGCGAGGAGAGCACGGTCCTCACCCTGGTGATCGATGCCCTCCGCAAGCCCGGTCTGTACGTCGTGGTCGACGGCGGCGACCGCTTCCCCTGGTACGAGGCGCACGATCTGCCGCAGGTCGACGAGAGCCGGCTGAGTGCGGTCCGGGACCGCGCGCTCGACGACACCGGGTACGACGCCGGGCCGACCGAGGTGCTGGCCCGGATGTACGAGCTGCTGGCGTCGCCGACGCTTCCCGAAACGACTCCGAAAGCGACGACGGGCTCGGGTTCGAGCGGGGACGAGGACTCGGATGATTCGTCCGGTGGCGCCGTGGCGCTCTTCGTCGTCCTCGGGATCGTGGTGCTGGTCGTCCTCGGGCTGGTCATCGGTCTGCTGCGCCGGAGGTCAGGCGGCGGAGCGTCGCGGGAGAACGCGTTCCGGATCCCGCCGCATGTCGCGGCGACCGTCGCGGCCGAGCGGCGCCGGCGGCTGGTCCGCGAGAACACCGACGAGCTGACCAGGCTCGGATCACAGCTGGCGGCGCTGCCCACCGTCGAGGGTCCCGGCCTGCGTCACCAGCAGGCCGCGCTGGACGACTACGCCGCCGCGGGCAAGGTGCTCGACTCGTCGACCGCGCTGGTCGACCTGGTCGGAGCGATGGTGCTGCTGGACAAGGCACGCCGCGAGTACGACCGGTCCGTGGCGATCGCGGCCGGCCGGAGGGCGAACGCCGTACCGGAGCTGTGTGCCTTCAATCCCTTGCACGGAAGGGCTGCCGGCAAGCCGACCCAGGTCGAGGCCGACGGGACGACGCTGACGCTGCCGTTGTGTGCCACGTGCCGTCAGGCGCTCAAGCGCGGGAAGGCGCCGGCGTCGTTGCCGGGCGACGACGGGCCGTACTGGTACGGCGACACCCTCTGGGCCCGAACGTTCTACGGCACGACCGGCGACGACCTCGCCGCCTCCGTCTCCCGGGGCGAGCTGCACCGCTGACCTCGGGCTTCCCCGGGGACCGGCTCAGGGGCGTCTCGGGGGATCTGCCGGATCCGGCGGCCGCGGGTCCCGGCCTACTGTCGAGCGGACAACGTGGGCGGGGCAGGAGAAAAGGGCGGACGATGGCGGAGAGCAAGCAGCTCGGGGCGATACTTCTGGTGGCCGCGGCCGGGCTGGCGTTCTGGCAGTTCGGGGACAAGGACTCCGACGACACGCACCGGATCGACGAGAAGATCACCACGGTCCAGCTGGCCGCCGAGCGCGCCGACATCAGCATCCAGGTGTCCGACGACGACACCACGACGGTCCAGGAGAAGCGCCGGTACTGGTTCTGGAAGCACGGCGACGCGTACTCGGTGAAGGACGGCGTACTCAAGCTCGACGCCGACTGCGGCTGGCAGTGCAGCGCCGACTTCGTCGTGACGGTCCCCCGCGGCACCAAGGTCACCGGGGAGAACGGCAGCGGCGACCTCTCGATCTCCGGCGTCAGCGGGATCGACGCGAAGTCGCGGTCCGGCAAGATCGAGCTCGACGACGTCACCGGCGACGTGAAGCTCGACCTCACCTCCGGCGACGTTGAGATCGGCGACCTGACCGGCAAGCTGGACGTGAAGGCGAACTCCGGCGACATCAAGGCCTCCGGTCTCAAGGGCGGCCCGGTGCACGTCGAGACCAGCTCCGGCGACATCGAGCTCCAGCTGGCCGAGGCGAACGACGTCCGCGCCAAGGGCACCAGCGGCGACATCGAGGTGACCGCGCCGTCCGGCGGCTACAAGGTCAGCACCGACACCCGCAGCGGTGACGTCGACAACGAGCTGGGCAACGACACGAACGGGTCGCACACCATCGAGGCCACGACCGTGAGCGGGGACATCGACCTCAGCGCCAACTGATCCGCCGTCGGCAAGGTTTGACGCGCGGGTACCGGTTGGGTGCCAGTGGTGCACAAGACACCTGTTGTCATGGATTACGCCGTCGTCGCGCGGTAGCGTCGTCCGTGTAGGACGACTTCACGAGGAGGACGTCGATGAGCATCGGTGTGGGGATCTTTCTGATGGTCGTGGGTGCCGTCCTGGCGTTCGCGGTCCAGGACTCGTGGGACGCCGTCAACCTGACGGTCGTCGGCTACATCCTGATGCTCGCCGGTCTGGCCGGTATCGCGCTCTCCTTCTACATCACCAACCGGCGCCGTCGCGTCGAGACCGACGCGATCGACCCCGCGGTCGAGGAGGAGTACCGGGTCGTCGAGGAACACCACCGCGACATCAAGGAGTAGTTGCTCCCGAGAGCACCAGCTCCAGCCGGGTGGGGCCGTCCGGGGCGACGCGGACGGGGACGCCCCAGTCCTGACGATGCATGTGGCAGGCGGGGAACTCGACCTCGGCCGAGTCGTCGCAGGACGCCGCCTGCACGGCAACGTGCAGCACGCCATCGCCGACGCGCTCGTCGATGACCAGCCGGCGGGCGAGATCGGTCGAGTCGCCGGCGCCCTCGCGCAGCAGATTCTCCGGGGTGGACGACACCAGCAGCCGCGTCGACGGGCCGTACCGATCGTCAAGCTTCTGCCCCGGCGGCGGCGTGAACACGACCTCCAGCGTCACCTCGCCGGCCGCGATGTCCATCGGCGGCCGCTGCGACCGCGTGCTGAACTCGTTCACCGTCGCCGAAGCGCCCAAGGGGATCCGGGTCAGCCGGTGTGCGGCGGACTCGACCACCAGCAGTTCGTTGCCCACGACAACAGCACCGCTGGGCTCGGCCAGCCCGGTCGCCATCGTCTCGACCACCTCGGTGCGCGGGTCGTAGCGTCGCACGGCGCCGTTGTAGGTGTCGGCGATCGCGATCGAACCGTCCGGCAGCACGGTCACACCCAGCGGATGCTGGAGCAGCGCCTCACTCGCCTTACCGTCGCGGAGTCCGAAGTCGAACAGGCCGGTGCCGACCGCGGTGTGCACCTCCGTGTCGATCCACCGCAGCGCGGAGATCTCCGAGTCGGCCAGCCAGAGCCGGTCGCCGTCGACCGCGAGACCGCTCGTCTGCGCGAACCAGGCCTCGGCGAGCACGCCGTCCTTCAGGCCCTCGTTGGTGGTGCCGGCGGCAACTTCCGTGACCCGGGTGAACGGGTCGTAGGTCCACAACTGGTGAACGCCGGCCATCGCGATCCACACCTTGTCCTGCCACCACGCGACATCCCACGGTGAACTCAGCACGTCCGTGCCGTCGCCGTCCATCCATTGCTTGCCAGTGCCAACCAATGTGGTGACCTCGGCGCTGGCCAGGTCGATCCCGCGCAACGCGTGGTTGACGGTGTCGGCGACAACCACGTCGTACCCGAGTTTCGCGGCGACGCCGGCCGGGAGCCGGGTGAGCCCGTTCGGCTCGGAGAAGCTCGCCTCGCCGGCGGAACCGTCGGCGAATCCACGCTGCCCGGTGCCGATCCGCCGTACGACGGTCTGCGCGTCGGCGGCGAGCTCGACGATGCTGTGGTTGCCGGCATCCGCGACCAGGAAGCCGGTGTCCAGCGCAACCACCTTGGCCGGGAACCGGAGGTCGGTGGGCTCCGCGGCGGGAGCGACGTACGGCGACTTGCCGCGGGTCAGCGTGCCGGCCTGCTCGTGCTCGGCGATCAGCTCCGCCAGCTGTGCGTCCAGCGCGTGCGCGTGTCCTTCACCGGAGTACTGCGCGACGATGTACCCGTTCGGATCCACGAGTACGAGCGTCGGCCACGCACGGGCCGTGTAGTTCTGCCAGGTGACGAGCTCCGGGTCGTCCAGCACCGGGTGGGCCACCTCGTACCGCTCGACGGCGGACCGGACCGCCTCCTCTTCACCCTCGTGCGCGAACTTCGGCGAGTGCACGCCGACGATCACCAGCGCGTCGCCGTACTTCTCCTCGAGCGGTCGCAACTCGTCCAGCACGTGCAGGCAGTTGATGCAGCAGAACGTCCAGAAGTCCAGCAACAGGAACCGCCCCCGGAAGTCCGCGAGCTTCAGCTCCCGTCCCCCCGTGTTCAACCACCCACGACCCTTGAGCTCCGGCGCACGCACATGCATGCCCCCATTGTCCGCCGCGGCACAACCGCGCCGGCGGCGGGGCTAGCGCGGGAGGATCAGGGTGTCGGTGAGGAGTTTGGCGGTTTTGCGGAGGGTGGCCGGGGAGGACGAGAGGTCGGCGGCCAGGGCGTAGGGGGTGAGGGCTTCGCCGGGGCCGACGAGGCGGTGGCGGTGGGCGAGGAGCCAGACGATGGCTCGGGGCCAGGTGGAGAGGCGGGCCTTGGCCAGCAGGTCGGGGGCGTCGCGGACCAGGCGTTCGGCGATGTCGAACGCGTCGGGCGCGTAGGCGTTGCCGAGGGTCTCGCCGGCCATCAGCCAGGCGTGCGGGGCCAGGACCGACAGGGTGGCGGCCTGGGACTTGTCCAGGCCGTGCAGGTCCGGCTGTGGGGGTGAGCCCAGACCGGACAGCGCCCGGTAGGCGTCTTCCAGGTCGTTGGTGGTGTCGTCGAGGAACACCCGCTCGCCGGGCTTCGAGCCGATCGGGTCGATCATCGCGGCGGCTTCCAGCGCGGGGGTCCACACGTCCACCGCGTCGACCGCCTCGTCGACGGCGTCCAGCGGCAGCTGGGTCCGCTCCCCGGCGAACTCCAGCCACGCCTTCACCACGACCGGCACCGCCTCGAAATAGGTGCTATCTGCAAGCACCTTGCGCGGCAGCCAGTGCGCCAGGAACAGCTCGACCAGTACGGCGCTGACCCGCAACGGACCGCCGACCGTGTGGTCCACCGCGTGGTCGATCCACAACCGGACGATGTCCGCGGCATCCGGTGGCAATCCCACCGCATACCGCGACTCGAGGAACTCGTCGACCAGCTGATCGCGTTGCCGCGGTGACAGCAACGGGCGGATCGGCGGCCGGATCGGGCGCTCGGGCAGCTGGGTCAACCGGTTCACCAGCAGTCCGGAGAAGAACTCGAAGTCCTCGCTGACCGGCGGATCGTCGTAGTCGTTGGTCTCCCCGAGCGCCTGCAGGATGATCCCGGCCGCGGTCGCGGCGCGCACGGTCCGGATGGTCACCCGGCCGCCGCGCTGATACGCCTCCAGGACCCGGTCCACCGGCGGGCCGACGAACACGTCCTTCACGATCGCGCCGAGGTTGTTGTCGATGAAGACCACCACGGTGTGCGGATGCTGCTCGTCGTCGTAGTCGAGAACCACGCTCAGCCCGTCACCGGTGATGTCCTCCGACACGATCGCGCTGGTCAGCCGGAAACCGGCGATCCGGGTCACCCACTCCGGCACCTGCACCTGGGTGCGCAACCGGGACAGATGGGCTCGTTGCAGCGGCAGCCGCCCGGCCGGCCCGACCGTGCGGGCCAGGCTGGTCAGCAGCACAAAGGAATCCACGTCCCGGCGCTCGCCGAGCACGCGGGCGGCGTCGGCCCAGAAGAACCGCTCCACCTCGCCGATCTCGTCCGGACGCCCGGCCGGCCAGAGCTGGTCGGTGAGCATCGCCGCCGACCGCGCCACCGACGCCTCGGCGATCACCGGGTGCAGCGCGCGGGGCGCCGCGGCGAGGTCGAGGGCCAGCGTCTCGAGCAGGGTCTCCAGCACGGCGACGCTCGGCGTGATGTCGACATCGACACCCGCCGTGGGTCCGTGGGTCGGGCCGGGGGTCGAACCGACGAGCCGCAGATGGCCGCGCCGTCCGTCCCGGTCGCGTGGAGACTTGGTCACCTCCGTGAGGTTACCGCCCTCCGGCAGTCCCCCGCAGGCCAGTGCGCGCGTCCTGTGGACAACTCGATCGACACGCCGTGACCAACGGACTGCGGCCCGTGCATCGGCTGGCACGGGCCGCGGCCGGGAACCGTCAGCCCTTCAGGGCACCTGCCATCAGGCCGCCGATGAACCAGCGGCCCAGCAGGATGTAGACCAGCAGGGTCGGCAGCGAGGTGATCAGCGCGCCCGCCATGCTGGCCGCGTAGTCGACCTTCTGACCGCCGGCCAGCGCCGCCAGGCCCAGCGTCACCGGGCCGTTCTGCTGCGTGGTGAGGAACAGCGCGAACAGGAAGTCGTTCCAGACCGAGGTGAACTGCCAGATCAGCGTCACCACGAACCCGGAGATCGAGATCGGCAGGATGATCCGCGCGTAGGTCTGGACCAGTCCGGCGCCGTCCACCCGGGCCGACTCGATGATCTCGTTCGGCACGATCGTGGCGTAGTAGTTCCGGAAGATCAGCGTGCAGATCGGGATGCCGTAGATGCAGTGCGCGATGATCAGCGTCGGAATTCCCCGGGTGATGTCCAGCTCGGTGAACGTCGTCCGCAGCGGCAGCATCACCGCCTGGTAGGGGATGAACATCCCGAACAGGATGAACGCGAACACGAGGTTCGCGCCCGGGAACCGCCAGCGGGCCAGCACGAACCCGTTCACGGACCCGATCATCGACGAGATGATCGCGGCCGGGATCGCCAGCGACAGCGACCGGACCATGTACGGAGCCAGCACGTCCCAGGCCTTGCGCCACGGCTCCACGGTCCAGACCTGCGGGAAGTTCCACTGCGCGGCGGCGGTGGTGTCGCTGGACGTCTTGAAGCTGCCGACCACCACGACGTACACCGGGATGAGGACGAACAGCAGGAACAGCAGCAGCAGAAGGTACTTGACGGACCGGCTCAGCCGGGTCGTCCCATCGGCACCGGTCCGCGGCTTCCGGCGGATCGCTGCCGCAGTGGTGCCGGTGGCGGCTTCGACGGCGGTCATTCGTTGCTCTCCTGCCGGACGGTGTACGCGACGTACGGGATGACGAGTACGGCGACGACCGCGAGCATCACGATCGCGATCGCGGCTGCCTTGGCCTGGTCGCCGCGCAGCAAGGTGTTCCACAGCAGGATCGAGGGCACCTCGGTGCGGAACTGGTTCGGCCCGGTGATCGCATAGATCAGGTCGAACAGCTTCAGCGACATGTGGCCGAGGATGATCAGCGCCGACAGGGCGATCGGCGACAGCTGCGGGAACAGCACGTGCCGGTACAGCTTGAACTCCGAGGCGCCGTCGACCCGCGCCGCCTCGCGCAGCTCCGGCGGGATGCCCCGGAAACCGGCCAGGAACAGCGCCATGATGTACCCGGACAGCTGCCAGACCGCCGGGAGGGCGATGGCCGCCATCGTCGTCCATCTGCTGCCGGCGGTCCACCAGGCGTTCTCCAGGAACGGCAGGTGGAGAAGCTCGAACAGCCGGTTCAGCCCGCGCGCGTCGTCACCCTGGGACGGGTTCAGCAACCAGCCCCAGACGACACCCGAGGCGATCATCGAGATCGCCATCGGGAACAGGAAGATCGACCGGAACACACCCTCGCCGGTGACCCCCTTCTCCAGCAGCAGCGCCCAGATCAGGCCGAAGATCAGCGTGCCCACGATGAACAGCACCGTGAGCACGCCGAGGTTCTTCAGCGAGTTGAGGAACCGGTCCTCACCGAACAGGTTCGTGTAGTTCTCGAACCCGACGTAGTTCGCCGAGCCCTTGCGGGCGGTGTGCCGATCGGTCAGTGACGTGTTGAACGTCCACGCGATCAGCCCGTAGACGAAGTACCCCAGCAGCAGCACAGTCGGCAGCAGCACCAGGGCACCGGGTCCCCAGGTACGGATTCTTCCGTGCATGCTCAGCCCTCCGTCACGACGGCAACCACGTCACCGGTCCTCAACTCGCCTTGCATCAGCTCGTCTTCATCGCGTTACCGAGCGCCGTCTGCAGCTTCGCGACGTCCGGGCTCCCGCTGAACTGGCTGATCGCGGACAGGATGTCGTTGTTCTGGCCCAGCGTGCACGCGGCACCGTGAGCGCAGGACGGGACGATCGTGTCCTTCTTCCAGTCCGCCATCGCCGTCTGCTGGTACTTCGGGTAGTCCGCCGGGTCGGCGTCCGAGCGGGCCGGGATCGAGCCCTTCTTGGTGTTGAAGGCCTTCTGGCCCTCGGCCGAGCCGACGGTCTTCAGCCAGCACTTCGCCCCGTCGGGATCCGCGCCGCCCGTCGGCAGCGTGAACGAGTCCGCCAGGAACTGGAAGGTGCCCGCGGTACCCGGCGCCGGCCAGTAGGTGTACGCCGTGTCCGGCACCTTGTCGGCCAGCTGCTGTGCGGCGACCCAGTCACCCATCAGCGTGTAGCCGGCCTGGCCCTTGTTCACGTACCCCAGCGCGTCCGGCCAGTCGATCGCCTCGCGGTCGGCGTTGGTGTAGGTCAGCAGCGTCTTGTACTTGTTCAGCGCGGCGGTCACATCGGCGCCGGACCAGTCGGTCTTACCGTCCCACAGGCCCTTGAACGCATCCGGCTTGAGCTCGGCCAGCAGCACGGCCTCGACCAGCATCTCCTGGGCGAAGCCCTTGGAGATCGCCAGCGGCGCCTTCACGCCGGCGGCCTTCAGCTTCTCGAGGTCCGCGATCCACGCGTCCACGCTGGCCGGTGCGGTGGCACCGTCGATGTTGGCCTTCTTCAGCACCGCGGGGTTGGCCCAGACCACGTTCGCCCGGTGGATGTTCGCCGGGATCGAGTAGATCTTGCCGTCGACGGTCAGGTTGTCGACCAGGTTCTGCGGGAAGGCCTTGTCCAGCCCGTAGTCCTTGTACAGCTGACTGACGTCGTCGACCTGATTGGCGTTGATGTAGTCCTTCAGCTCCGCACCGGCGTGCGCCTGGAACGTCGACGGCGGCTTGCCCGCCTGCAGGTCGTTGGCCAGCACCTGCTTGGCGTTCGACCCGGCGCCACCGGCGACCGCGGAGTTGACGAACTTGAAGTCCTTGCAGTCGGTGTTGAACACCGAGACCAAGCCGTCCAGACCGGCCTTCTCGCCACCGTCGGCCCACCAGGTGAAGACAGTGACGTCCTTGTTCGCGGAAGAGTCCCCGCTGCCGCCGCTGTCGTCGCTGTTCCCGCAGGCGCTGACAGCGAGAAGACCTGCCGCACCCACCAGCGCCAGGGTCTTACTCAGACCACCACGCATGATTCACTCTCCGATCAGTTGATGGAGCCGCCTGTGACAACGATGCCCCCTTGACGGTGCAACTCTGGGCACGCCGCGCGCCGGGTGTCAACGCTCCGCGCAGGCGCGTTGCGCAGACGTGATCCCCGACGCGTCATCGGTGTGAGAGCGCGCACATTCCCCGTCCGATCGGGCACCGT
Source organism: Kribbella sp. NPDC048837 (assembly GCF_055586945.1). Taxonomy (NCBI): domain Bacteria; kingdom Bacillati; phylum Actinomycetota; class Actinomycetes; order Propionibacteriales; family Kribbellaceae; genus Kribbella; species Kribbella sp. NPDC048837. The sequence continues at coordinate 71,920 of NZ_JBVJHF010000007.1, read as the reverse complement.
GCGCAGTCCGGTTGCGCGAAACTTTCCTACGGACGCAGGAGAACCTTGATCGCCCGGCGTTCGTGCATGGCTTTGTAGCCCTCGGCCACTTCTTCCAGCGGCAACTCCAGGTCGAACACCTTCCCGGGGTCGATCTCGCCGGCCAGGACGTCGGCCATCAGGTCGGGCAGATAGGCCCGCGCGGGCGCCATCCCGCCGGCCAGTCCGACGTTGCGCCGGAACATCGTCCCGATCGGGACCTCGACCCCGTGCGGCACTCCGACGAACCCGACCGTCGCCCCGGCGCGCGCGACGTCGAACGCGGTCGTCATCGCCTGCCCGGTGCCGACACACTCGAGGACGGCGTCGGCGCCGACGCCGTCGGTCAACTCCAGTACGGCGTCCCGCGCGGCGTCACCGCGTTCGGCAATGATGTCCGTGGCGCCGAACTCGACCGCCAGCTTCTGCCGTGGTTCGTGCCGCGACATCGCCACCACCCGCGCGGCCCCCATTCGCGAGGCCGCGAGTACGCCGCACAGCCCGACCGCACCGTCGCCGACCACGACGACCGTGTCGCCGGCCTTCACCCGGGCCGCACGGGCGGCATGCCACCCGGTGCCCATCACGTCGGAGAGCGTGAGCAGCGAGGGGACGAGCGAGTCGTCCGGCACCTCGGGCGTCGCCACCAGCGTGCCATCGGCGTACGGGAGTTTGACGTACTCGCCCTGGCCGCCGTCGGCCTGGTCGCTGCCGAAGCCGGCCAGGTTCTGGCAGGCGCTCTGGTAGCCGGCCAGGCAGTGCGGGCAGGTGCCGTCGCTGATCACGAACGGCGCGATCACGAAGTCACCCGGCTTCACCGTGCGGACCGCGCTGCCGATCTCCTCGACGATCCCGACGAACTCGTGCCCGATCCGGCTGCCCGGCCGGATCTTGTTCTCGCCGCGGTACGGCCACAGGTCGGAGCCACAGATGCATGAGGCAACGACTTTCACCAGCGCGTCGGTCGGCCCGCCGATCGCCGGATCCGGGACGTCTTCCAGGCGGATGTCGTACGGCGCATGAATCGTGGTGGCACGCATGGAGTCACCTTAGCCGCGGCTAGAGCGTCACGTAGCGGCCGCGGCGGTGGACCAGGGGTGGGATCTCGTCGGGGTTGAGCTCGACGTGGGCGATCTCCAGCTGGACCTGCAGCGCCCAGCCGGCCTCGGGCGGATCAGGAGAGACGAGTGTGCAGCCGGCCCAGGTGCTGACGCCGACCGGCGCCGGCCCCCAGGCAGTCTCGGTCCAGTCGATCAACCGGAACGGACCGCCTGGTGCGGGAGCGACGAAGCCGAACGCGTCCGCGAGCTGCTGATGCGGCGCACCCAGCAGCGACACCACCGCGGTCCTTGCCTCACGCAACGTTTCCCACAGGTCCGAGTCCGGGTCGATCAGTCCGATCACGACCCCGGGCTCGCCGTCGGCGACGAGCATCGACGACACGGTGAGCCCGGCCCGCTTACCGCCGTACGCCGTCGTCCACAGGCCGACCGGTGACGGCAGCCGCCCGCGCAACCGCCGTACCGGACTCCGCTCGGACTCGGGCGGCAGGAACGGGTGATCACCGTGGATCGTCATACCCCGCACGGTACTTACCGCACGGTGACCCGGGTGGGCAGGGTGAACGTGTCGATCGGGTGGGCGAGCAGGCCGCTGGACCCGCGGACCGACTCCACCGTGCCGTCCGGCCCGAAGGTGTACCGGTACGCCTCGCCGTACGAGCCGTAGCCGGAGCCGCCGGTGACGCGGAGGTCGTCGCCGTCGGGCTCGAGCGTGGTGGGCTCGGCCGCCGGGTCCGGGGAGGTCGGGTCGATCGCGTACAGCCGGCCGCCGAGGACGACGATGTCGGCGACACCCCAGAGGTTCGCGAACCGGCCGGTGAACCGGGCCAGGCCGGTCGCGTCGCCACGCTCCTTGGCTTCGGCGAGGGTGATCAGCTTGTGCGCCGCCTCGGCCAGCGACGCGGCCGGGCCGTCGATCGCATTGGTCAGCACGGACACCGCGATCCGGCGTTCGGCGTCGACGAGCGTCCGGGTGATGTGCCCCGGGTACCCGCCGCCGTGGCCGAAGACCTCCCGGTCGCCGACCTTCGTCACCTGGAGGCCCAGCCCGTACCGCGGTCCCTCCTCGTCGCCGGTCTTCCACAGCGGGTGCTGCATCTCGCGCTTGGACTTGTCTGTGAGCAGCCGGTCGTCACCGGGCAGATGCGCGGAGAAGTACGTGACCAGGTCGCGCGCGTTGCCGAAGAAGCCGGTCGCCGCGGCCAGGGCCCGGGTGTCGACGTGCTCGATCGGCACCCGCTGGTCGGCGTACGCCAGGGCGCTGTAGCCGGCGGCGTACTCGTTCAGCCGGGCCGGATCCAGCTCCGGCCCGAGCCCGGACAGCCCGAGCTTGTCCACGATCGCGGTCTGGACATAGGAGTTGTACGACGTCCCGGCGGCCGCCTCGACCACCAGACCGAGCAGGCCGTAGCCGATGTTCGAGTACTTGAAGCGGTCGTTCTCCGGGAGCACGGCCGACGACTCCTCGCGCAGCACCGCGAGCAACTCGTCGCGGTCGGGGAAGCTCGTCGCCAGCTGCCACCAGTCGGCCGCCTGGCTGTCCCGGGTGATGCCGCCGGCGTGCGCCAGCAGTTCCCGGATGGTCCGCTCGCCCAGCGGCGTTCCGTGGATCTCGGTGACGTGCTGCTCGGCCTTGTCGTCCAGCCGTAGCCGGCCCTGCTCGACCAGCTGGAACACGGCCGTCGCGGTGAACGTCTTCGAATGCGAGGCGATCCGGAACAGGTGCTGCTCGGTCAGCGGTACGTCGTTCTCCACGTCCGCCAGCCCATACGCCGCCGAGAACGCGATCGCGTCCCCGGCGTACACCGCGACCTGGACGCCCGGCACCCGCTGGTACCGCTGGTTGAACGCCAGCCAGCTGTCGTAGTAGGCGAGTGCCTCGGTCAAGCTTTGTGTCACGGCGGTTCTCCTGGACGGGTCGGCGGATGGGGAGATCAGGACGGTCCTTCAGTCATACCTTCCGCTTCAGGTTCCGCTCAACGACGCTTCGGCAGCAACTTGAGGACCGCGAGTCCCGCGAACAGAAGTGCGAACCCGGAGCGAGTCCCACGCGGAGCGGAGCAGCACGAAGGACCACATGGCGATGACGCCGATCCCCATGCCGGCCTGCTGTGCCGCGTACGGGAGGGTGATCCGGTTGATGCCGAGTCCGCCGGGGACACGCAGCGGTAGCCCAGCGTCTTGATCGCCAGGGTGATCTCGTTGTCCTCGGTGAGAGCGCCGGTGTCGTAGACCCGGCCACTCTTCGGGAGGTCACGCAACGTGGCGACGGGACTGGATGACGCGGAAGCGGCTCGCCACGTAGGCGCCGTCGGTGTAGGTCGCGTTGGCGGCCGGGTTGGCGCCGGTGCCGTGGAAGTCGCTGAACGCGGCCGACTGGTTCACGAAGACCTGGCCGGTCAGGTTCTCCGACAGGGCGACGCCGGCGTCGAGGGCGGCCTCACGGGCCTCGTCGAGCACCTTCGCGTCGGTCGAGTAGATCCCGGCCGTCATCGCACCGCTCTCGGTGACCGTCGACCGGAACAGCTCGATCGACTCGGCGGTGTCGGCGGTCTTGACCAGGAAGGACACCGGCCCGAAGCACTCCCGCCCGTACACCTCGGCGTCCTTGGCCTCGATCGCGACCAGCAGCGGGGTGCGGACCACGGCGTCCGGGAAGGCCGGGTGCGTGATCGCGCGCGACTCCAGCACGACCTCGCCGTACTCGGGCGCGAGCTCGAGCCGGCTGATCACGGCCTGGTTCACGATGCCGCCGAGGATCTCGACCGCGCGGGCGTCGTCGCCGAGCAGCTTGCTCATCGCGCCCGCGATCCCGGCGCCGACCTCCTCGAACGACTTGTGGCCCTCATCGGTCTCGATGCCGCCGGCCGGCACGAAGATGTTCTGGGTCGTGGTGCACATCTGGCCGGAGTACAGCGAGAGCGTGAAGGCGAGGTTCCCCGTCAGCGCTTTGAAGGAATCGGTGGAGTCGATGACGACCGCGTTCACACCGGCCTTCTCGGTGAAGACGGTCGCCTGGGTCGCGTTCTGCTCCAGCCACTCGCCGAACTCGCTGCCGCCGGTGAAGTCGATCAGCTTCACCTCGGGCCGGGTCGCCAGCGGCTTGGCCAGGCCGTCGCCGGCGCGCTCTACGGCCAGGGTGACCAGGTTCGGGTCGAAGCCGGCCTCGGCGAGCACCTCGCGGCACACCTCGACGGTGATCGCCAACGGCAGGACGGCCAGCGGGTGCGGCTTCACGACCACCGCGTTGCCGGTGACCAGGGACGCGAACAGGCCCGGCCAGGAGTTCCAGGTCGGGAACGTGTTGCAGCCGATCACCAGCGCGACACCGCGACCCGTGACGGTGAACGTCTTCGTCATCCGGATCGGGTCACCCTTGGCCGGCTTCTCCCAGACCGCCTCGGCCGGGTAGCGGTTCATCTCCTCGTAGGCGTACGCGACCGCCTCCAGCGCCCGGTCCAGCGCATGCGCGCCGCCGGCCTGGAACGCCATCACAAACGCTTGACCACTCGTGTGCTGGACCGCGTTGGCCAGCTCGAAGATCCGCTTGTGCAGCCGGTCGAGGATCTCCAGGGTGACCCCGGTACGGGCGTCGATCCCGGCCCGGCGCCAGTCCGCGATGCCGCTTTGGGCCGCCGCGAGCAACTCGTCCAGGCCGTCCTCCACCACCCGCGGGTACGAGACGTCCAGGGCGATCCCGTACGGCGACTGCTCGGTGACGACCGTGCCGCGGGTCCCGGGGGTCTCCAGCGGGTACGTCGTACCCAGGTGGGCCTCGAACGCGGACTTGCCGTCGGCCGCCGCGGTCTCGCCGTACACCCGGGGGCTCGGCGACTCGGGGAACGCGGAGTGGTAGCCGCGACCGCGGATCGCGGTCAGAGCGGCGTCGAGGCGGTCACGATGAGCGGCGAGCAGATCGGTCATAGAGGCGATGTTACAGTCGTTGACGCGATGGGGGGTAGGGTGTCACAAGCCTTCTTCTCGATAGGGCAGATTCATGGATGACTTGGCGGCCCGGGTGGCCGCGGCGATGTGGGCGGAGGACACCGCCAGCGCCGGCCTGGGTATGCGGCTGGTCGACGTCGCCGAGGGTATGGCCCGGATCGAGATGCCGGTGCGCGAGGACATGGTGAACGGGCACGGGATCGCGCATGGTGGATTCGTGTTCTGCCTCGCCGACTCCGCGTTCGCCTTCGCCTGCAACGCGCGCAACCAGGTCACCGTGGCGCAGGCCTGCGACATCGTCTTCGTCGCCCCGGCCCGGCGCGGGGACCTGCTCGTCGCCGAGGCCCGCGAGCGAACGGCGTTCGGCCGGAACGGGATCTACGACGTGACGGTCCGCCGCGACGACGAGGTGGTCGCGGAGTTCCGCGGCCGCAGCCGTCAACTGTCCGGGACGATCATTCCGGTGGAGGAATCATGAGCCGCGAGGCCTTTCTGGTGGACGGCGTCCGTACGCCGATCGGGCGGTACGGCGGTGCGCTCTCCGCGGTCCGGCCGGACGACCTGGCCGCGCACGCCATCTCATCACTGCTGAACCGGCAGGCCGTCGACCCCGCACTGATCGACGATGTGATTCTCGGCTGCGCCAACCAGGCCGGGGAGGACAACCGGAACGTGGCCCGGATGGCGGTGCTGCTGTCGGGACTGCCGGTCTCGGTGCCCGGTACGACGATCAACCGGTTGTGCGGATCCGGTCTGGACGCGGTCGCGTCGGCGGCCCGGTCGATTATTGCCGGAGACAACGACATCGTCGTGGCCGGCGGGGTCGAGTCGATGTCCCGGGCACCCTTTGTGATGCCTAAGGCAACGACTGCCTTCTCCCGGCAGGCCGAGATCTTCGACACCACGATCGGCTGGCGCTTCGTGAACCCGGCGCTCAAAGAGCAGTACGGGATCGACTCGATGCCGGAGACTGCGGAGAACGTCGCCGAGGAGTTCGGGGTGACCCGCGAGGATCAGGACCTGTTCGCGCTGCGCAGTCAGCAGCGGGCGGCCAAGGCGCAGGCCAACGGGCGGCTGGCGGAGGAGATCGTGGCCGTCGACGTCCCGGGCAAGCGCGGAGCGATCGCCGTCGTGGACGCCGACGAGCACCCGCGGGAGACCTCGCTCGAAGCCCTGTCCGCGTTGAAGACTCCGTTCCGCTCACCGGGGACGGTCACCGCCGGCAACGCCTCGGGCGTCAACGACGGCGCCGCCGCGCTGCTGGTGATGAGCGGCGAGGCGGTCGAGCGGCACGGATTCACCCCGCTGGCCCGGATCGTCGGTACGGCGGCCGCGGGGGTGCCGCCACGGATCATGGGGATCGGGCCGGCGCCCGCGACCCGGAAGCTCCTCGACCGCACCGGCGTCGCACTGGCGGACGTCGGCGTGATCGAGCTGAACGAGGCGTTCGCCTCGCAGTCCCTCGCCGTACTGCGTGAGCTCGGGCTGCCCGACGACGCCGAGCACGTCAACCCGAATGGCGGCGCCATCGCCCTCGGCCACCCGCTCGGGATGTCCGGCGCCCGCCTCGCCCTTACCGCCGCCCTGGAGCTTCGCCACCGCGACGCCGGGTACGCGCTGGCCACCATGTGCATCGGCGTCGGCCAGGGCATCGCGACCCTGCTCGCACGTCCGTGACCGGAGGTGCTGAGATGCTCGGCGAGGCTTGCCCCGAGGAGCTGCGCGACCCCGGTGAACGGCTCTCGGTCGACGAGCTCCGGACGCGCCAACTGTCGTTGCTACAGGCAACCGTACGGCGGGCGTACGAGAACGTCCCGCACTATCGCGCCGCGCTGGATACGGTCGGCTTCAAGCCCGGGGATCTGCAGGAGCTCTCCGACCTCGGCCGATTGCCGTTCACCGCGAAGAAGGACCTGCGGGACAACTACCCGTTCGGGATGTTCGCCGTACCGCGGTCCGAGGTGGTGCGGGTGCACGCCTCGTCCGGGACGACGGGACGGCCCACCGTCGTCGGGTACACGCGACAGGACCTGGACAACTGGGCGGACCTGATGGCGCGCTCGATCCGGGCCGCCGGCGGGCGTGCGGGCGACGTGTGTCACGTTGCCTACGGCTACGGTCTGTTCACCGGCGGGCTCGGGGCGCACTACGGAGCCGAGCGGCTCGGGTGCACCGTCGTACCCGTGTCCGGCGGGATGACCGAGCGGCAGGTCGACCTGATCCGGGACTTCGGCGCGCGGATCATCATGGTCACGCCGTCGTACTTCCTCGCGATCGTGGACGAGATGGCCGCCCGTGGGCTGGATCCACGAGACACGTCGTTGCGGATCGGGATCTTCGGCGCCGAGCCGTGGACGGAACAGATGCGCGCCGAGGTCGAGCAGCGCACCGGCATCCACGCGGTCGACATCTACGGCCTGTCCGAGGTGATGGGACCGGGCGTCGCCCAGGAGTGTGTCGAGACCAAGGACGGCCTGCACATCTGGGAAGACCACTTCTACCCCGAGATCATCGACCCCGTCACCGGCGAGGTCCTCCCCGACGGCTCCGAAGGCGAACTCGTCTTCACCACCCTCACCAAGGAAGCCTTCCCCGTCCTCCGCTACCGCACCCGGGACCTCACCCGGCTGGTGCCCGGCACCGCCCGCCCCGGCATGCGCCGGATGGAGAAGATTACCGGCCGGACCGACGACATGATGATCGTCCGCGGCGTCAACGTCTTCCCCACCCAGATCGAAGAACAAATCCTCCTGGTGGACGGCCTGACCCCCCACTACCTCTGCATCCTCACCCGCCCCGGCCGCCTCGACGAACTCACCGTCCAGGTAGAAGCCGCCCCCGACCTCACCGACTACCACACCGCCGCGACCACCCTCTCCCGCCGCATCAAAGACCGCGTAGGCGTCACCGCAACCGTCGAGGTCGTCGAGCCCCACGCCCTCGAACGCTCCCTCGGCAAAGCCAAACGAATCCGCGACGACCGCAAGAAGTAGAGCTCCCGCGTCCAGCCCACGCGTGCTCCAGCAGTCGCCGCTGTAGGACGCGTGGGCTTGTGCGTGCTTAGAGGAGGGCTTCGGGTTGGGGTTGGGGGTGGCGGGGTTTGCGGTGGGCGGGTGGGCGGATGTGGGGGCGGACGAGGGCTTCCACCTCGGAGTCCTCGAGGTTCAGCTTGGCGGCGATCTCGCGGTACGGGGTGCCGGTACGGACGTGGTCCATGACGTCCTCGACCCGGATGGTGGAGCCTTCGATCATGGGCTGGCCGGAGGACTGGGTTGGGTCCACGATGACGTCGATGTCGTGGTAGATGACGAGGCGGAGGGTTGCGGCGTACCCGTCGTCGGACCAGCCGATGGCGGCTGAGCCGTGGCGGAGGACGCCGGGGAGGCCGCCTTGGCTGTCGCGGATGCGTTCCCAGCCTTGCTCGCGGCCCTCGGCGGCGATCTCGACCAGGAGGTCGCGGCCGTCGTGCGCCAGACCGGACCATGCCAGTGGATAGTGGCGTCCGGCCCGGGAGCGCAGAGCGAGTGCCGCTTCGCCGATCGCCTGGAGCGACAGACCGGCGTGCCGCAGGTGGCGGAGCATGTGGGTCTCGACCAGCCCGGCGAAGGTGATCGTCGGCTCGCCGCGGCCGCCGCGGCCGGCCTCGAGTGCTCCGGACCGGAGCCAGTCGCCGAGCGTGGTGGCGGGCAGTCCGAGGTGGAGCGCGACCTCGGCACGCGTGTACAACGGAAGGTCGAACCGTGGATCCACGTCTCACCTCGGTGCGCGGTGCGGGCGCTGACGAAATCTAGAGTGCCAGAAACCCGGTTTCCCGCTGGGCGGCGTTCGGGTACGGTGCTCGTGCCGGTGGGATCGACACCGCCGGCGGCGGAGAGGAGGTGAGCGCGATGTCGAGTCAGACAGTCGTGCTGCCCGTCCGCCGTACTCGCGGCTGAGGCCGGGTGGCTCCTCATCACCACAGGAGCTTTCGAATGACCGAAGTACAACGTCCGCCGCTGACCGCCGACGAGCGCGCCCAGCTGATCGGATGGCTCGACCTGCAGCGTTCCTTCGTCCGGATGAAGTGCGAAGGACTCAGCGAAGAAGATGCCCACCGCAAGGTTCTCGAGACGTCACCCTTGATGACGATGGCGGGACTCGCGGCCCACCTGCGCTGGAACGAGTGGGCCTGGTTCCAGCTCAACCTGATGGGTGTGCCGGACACCGGCCAGTCGCCGTGGACCGAGGGTGGTCACCCGGACGCGGAGATGTTCGTGGACGACGTACCGCTCGCCCAACTGCTCGACGAGTACGACGCCGAATGCGCGCGATCCAACGAGACTACCGCCGCCTTGTCCCTGGATACGGTCGAACAAGGCCCGTACGCCGCCAAGGGTGAGGCCGCCTCACTCCGCTACATTCTCTGCCACATGATCGAGGAGACCGCACGCCACGTGGGACACATGGACATCATCCGAGAGCTCGTCGACGGCAAGACCGGCTACACGAAGATGAGCGACGCATGAGGCCGCCGCTGACCGCCGACGAGCGGACCCAGTTGACCGGCTGGCTCGACCACCTCCGGTCACTCGTCCGGACCAAGTGCGAAGGCCTGAGCGAGGCCGACGCGCACCGGAAGGTGCTCTCGACCTCGCCACTGATGACGGTGGCGGGACTCGTGGCCCACCTGCGCTGGGTCGAGTACTCCTGGTTCAACCTGAACCTCCTGGGTACGCCGGACACCGGCCAGACCCCGTGGACCGACGAAGGCCACCCGGACGCGGAGATGTTCGTCGACGACGTACCGCTCGCCCAACTGCTCGACGAGTACGACGCCGAATGCGCGCGATCCAACGAGATCGTGGCCGGCTTCGACCTGGGCGACGTGGAACGCGCCGAGGTCCGCGACTCCGGCCAGGCGTCGGTCCGGTACATCCTCTGCCACATGATCGAGGAGACCGCCCGGCACCTCGGTCACCTCGACATCATCCGGGAACTCCTGGACGGCGCGACCGGGTACGAGCAAATGAACTGACACCCTCGCCGGGTCGGTCTCCGCGGAGACCGACCCGGTTCCACCCGCACCGCAGGGTGGATAGGATGTCCGGCATCTGGCACGGGGTAGCGACAAGAGGTGTGATGAGGGAACCCTCCGTACGCCGTTATTCCGGGCGGTCCGTCGAGGAGTGGAAGGCTGCGCGCCGGGAGCGATTGCTGGCCGCGGCACTGGAGTTGTTCGGGACCGAGGGCTACCCGGCGACCTCCGTGGAACGCCTGTGCACACAGGCGAAAGTGTCCACCCGGCACTTCTACCACGAGTTCCAGAACAAAGAGGCCGTGCTGCTCGCGGTGCACGCGCAGGTGATCGAGCTGGCCGTCCGGAGCACCGGCGACGCGCTGCGCAAGACCGCCGACCGGCCCGTCCGGGAGCGGATCACGGCCGCCGTCGACGGGTATCTCCGGACGATCATGACGGACCTGCGCCGGGCCCGGATCTCGTTCGTCGAGGTGGTCGGGACGAGCCCCGCGGTCGAGGAGCAGCGGATCGCGTTCCGGGAGCTGCTGATCGGCAACGTGCGCGAGCTCGGCGACACCGCGGTCGAGCGCGGCGAGATCAAGCGCAAGGACTTCCGCTTCCTCGGGCTGGCGTTCTTCGGTGCGGTCAACACCGTGGTCTACGACTGGATGCTGACCGATCCGCGGCCGCCGGAGCAGCTGGTGCAGAATTCGCTGCGGGAGCTGGCGGTGCAGCTGATCACGAGCTGAGGCGCTTGCGGAACTCGGCGACCGCGTCGTCGCGGGTCGACGCCGCGCCGTCCTCGTACGCGGCGTCGAAGGCTTCGTTGCCCAAGGCATCATGCAGCCGGTCGAAGGTCCTGCGTACGTCGGCGTCCGCGAGCGTGCGCATACCCCGCAGGGCCGCCGCCAGCCCGAGCGTGCGGGCGGCCTGTGTGGTCTCGCCGGCCAGCAGCTCGACGTCGGCCGTGGACTCGACGACCATCGCGGTCAGCGGCATGTCCTCGGTGCTGAGCGCGAGCTCCACCGCCCGCCGGTTGTGCCGCCGGGCCTCGTCGAGCTCGCCCCTGGCGACGTGCACCCGGCTCAGCTGGGCCAGGCTCACCGCGTGGCCGTGCGGCGCGATCCGCTCCGGGTTGTTGTCGAGGAACTCTCGTCCGCGCTCGGCGAGGTCCAGGGCCTCGTCCAGCCGGCCGGACCGGTAGGCGATCCGCGACATCCCCATGTAGGCCATGCCCTGGCCGTCGCGCGACCCCGTCTCCTCCGACAGGCGCAGCGCGTGTTCCAGGTCGGCCTGGGCATCGGCGATGTCGCCCAGCTCGATCCGGCTGACCGCGACACTCCCGAGCAGCTGCGGAAGGCCCTCGCTCGTGCCCAGTTCCTCGAGCAGCCGGAGCGCCTCACCGAACGAGGCCAGCGCATCCTCGTGATCGCCTTTGTTGGCCTGGTAGCTGCCGAGTCCGCGCAGGGCCATCGACGTACCCCACCGTTCGCCCAGCGCGCGGAAACCGTCGATCGCGACGGCCAGGTCGGCCGCCATCTGATCGACCTCGCCCTCGTTCTCGCGGAACATCGCCGTCATCGTCATGGCCATGCAACGGGTCCACGGATCGTGACTCTCGCGGGCGGCCTCGAGGGCGTTGAAACAGCCGGCCTTGTCCCGCCGGATCGCCGACCAGATCGCGTTGGTGAAGAAGCCGACGAACGACTCGGCCACCTCCTGCTGCCGCCGCGACATCCAGCGGACCTGCGCCAGGCCGCGGATCGCCCGGGGCATGGTCTGCTCGGGGTCCTCGCCGCTGGCGATGGTGCCCAGCGCGTGCAGCATCACCACGGACGCGCGGTCGATCGGTGCGCTCGGGCCCGGTACGGCGAGGGCCGCCCGCATCCAGTTGACCGCCTCGGCCGGCCGGCCGCTCATGTTCCAGACCTCACCGAGGACAGCGACCATCTCGACCGCGACCCACGACGAGCCGGTGTCGATCGCGGTCCGCAGCGCGTCGAGCAGATTCTCGTTGTCGGCGGTCAGTCGGGCGATCCACGGGATCTGTTCGCGCGTGCGCAGCTTCGGTCGCGCCTGTTGCAGCAGCCGGTTGAAGTACACCGTGTGCGCGTCGCGGAATCGCTCGTACTCACCTGAGGCCTTCAGCTGCTCGGCGCCGTACGCGCGCACTGTCTCGAGCATCCGGTAGCGTACCGAGCGGTCGTCGGCCGCGGCCTCGACGAGCGATTTGTCGACAAGGGATGCGAGGACACCGAGCACGGACTCGGCCGGGAGCTCGTCGTCGCTGCAGACCTGCTCGGCGGCGTCCAGCGTGGCGCCGCCGGAGAACAGTGACAGCCGCCGCGCGACCGCCTGCTCGTCCGGATCGAGCAGGTCCCAGCTCCACTCGACCACGGCGCGCAGGGTCTGATGCCTGGGGAGCGCGGTCCGTGAGCCACTCGTCAGCAACCGGAACCGGTCGGCCAGCCGGTCGACGATCTGCGGCGGGTTGAGCGCCCGCAACCGCGCCGCCGCCAGCTCGATCGCCAGCGGCATCCCGTCCAGCCGCCGGCAGATCTCGGCGACGGCCTCGCGGTTGCCGTCGTACAGCGCGAAGTCAGGCCGTACGGCGCGGGCGCGGTCGACGAACAGCTGCATCGCCGGATACTCGCCGTCGGCACTGTTCTCCGGCGGCATGTCCAGCGGGCCGACCGGATGGAGATGCTCACCGGGAATGCTCAGCGGCTCCCGGCTGGTCGTCAGGACGCGCAGCCGCGGGCAGGCCGCGAGCAGCGAGTCGACCAGGTCGGCGACCTCCTGGACCAGATGCTCGCAGTTGTCGAGGACGAGCAGGACGCGGCGATCGCCGATCACCTCGACCAGTCGCTGGGTCGCCGCCCGGCTGGTCGGGAACGGCTGGGTGAACTTCGTCTGCGGCAGATCGACGTACTCACTCGCGCCCAGGGTGGACAGCACCGCCGGCGCCACATCGGCGGCGTCACCGAGCGGAGCGAGCTCGACGAACCAGATGCCTTCGCCACTGTCGTCCACGAGCGTGCGACCGGTCTCCGTCGCCAGTCTGGTCTTCCCGGAACCGCCTGGGCCGACCATGGTGACCAGTCGGGTCCCGTTGCTCAGCAGCCGGGTCAGCTCGGCCACGTCGTCGCGCCGCCCGACGAAGCTGGTCATCGGCGCTCTGAGGTTGCTGCGCGGCGCTGCGGGCGGTGCGACGGGTACGGCGGTCGCCTTCGCGGCCGGGTCGACCGAGTCCCCGCGCAGTACGGAGACATGCAGGTCACGGAGCCGCGTGCCCGGGTCGGCGCCGAGCTCGTCGGCCAGGGTGGTCCGGACACGTTCGTACGCCGCGAGTGCCTCCGCTTGGCGGCCATCGGCGTACAGGGCTCTGATCAGGAGCTCGTGGAGACGCTCGCGGAGCGGGTGGGCGGCGGCCAGGCGTTCGAGCTCGGCGATCAGGTCGCGGGCGTGGCCGCAGGTGACGGCGGCCTCGGCCAGATCCTCGGTGGCGGCGAGCCTGAGCTCGGCCAGGCGGTCCGCCTCGACCGCGGCGAACGGCAGGTCACGCAGGTCGGTGAGGGCCTCACCGCGCCAGAGCTTGTCGGCCTGGGTGAGCAGCTTGTGCGCCTGCTCCGGGTCGGACGCGAGCAGGCCGCGGCCACGGCGTACCAGGTCTTCGAACTGGAGGGCGTCGACGCAGTCCGGGCCGATGGTCAGCGTGTAGCCGGCCGGGCCGGACTGGACCGAGATGCTCGACTCGGTCGCGGGGAGGCCCGAGCGTAGCCGGGACACCAGTGACTGCAGAGCGTTCGCACTGGGGGCCTCGCTGCCCCACAGGCCGTCCACCAGCGTCTCGACACTCACCGGCCGGCCGGCGCTCAGCGCGAGGCGTGCGAGCAGGCCGCGCAGCCGGACTCCGCGGACGTCCAGCGGAGTCCCGTCAGCCGCCCACATCGCGAGAGGCCCAAGCACCGCTATGCGCACCCCTCCAGCCTCGCACATCCCCCCGACCAAAACCCCTGCCTTTTGTCATTTGCTTCCCTTAAGGTCGGAGTCCGTGACAGATATCGCCGCGCAGACGCAGACCGCTCTCACTCGCATCGTTGCCGGACGGCAGGCCAAGGGCCGGATCCCCGGAGTCGTGGGCGCCGTCGCCCGGGCCGGGTCGCTGGCCTGGTCGGCCGGGGCCGGATCGGCCGATCTGGACAGTCCCGGCGTACCGCCGACGGCGGACTCGCAGTTCCTGATCGCGTCCCAGAGCAAGACGCTGACCGCGGTCGCCATCATGGCGCTGCGCGACGAGGGCAAGCTCAGCCTGGACGACACCGTCGACCAGCTGATCCCGGAGAGCAAGCACGAGGGCATCACCGTGCGGCAGATGCTCAGCCACGCCAGCGGCATGCAGCGCGAGCCGGTCGGCGACGTGTGGGACCTGATGAAGTTCCCGGACCGCGTCGAGCTGGTGTCGGGCTGGAACGAGGCCGAGCGGATCGGGAAGCCGCACCACCGCTTCCACTACTCGAACCTGGTCTTCTCGCTGCTCGGCGAGATCGTCGCCCGGCTGGACGGGCGGAGCTGGTACGACGCGATCAAGGCGCGGATCCTGGACCCGCTGGAGATGCGCCGGACCACGGTCGGGATGGACGGCGGACCGGCCGCCACCGGGTACTACGTGCCGCCGTTCTCCGACGTACCGGTGCGGGAGCCGCTGCTCGACCTCGGCGCGATGGACGCCTGCGGCGGGCTCGCGTCGACGGCCGAGGACCTGGCGAAGTGGGGCATGTTCGTCGCGAACCCGGTCGACGAGGTGCTGTCGAAGGACACCCTCGAGGAGATGTGCCAGGTGCAGATCATGGCCGACGTGGACCGCTGGCAGCTCGCCTTCGGCCTCGGCTTCATGCTGCTGCGCCGCGGCGACCGCGTCTTCGTCGGGCACGACGGCGGGATGCCGGGTCACATCACGTCGACGTTCGTCCACCGCGAGTCCGGCACGGCGGGGATCGCACTGTTCACCGCGTCGTCACTGGCACCGAGCGCGCTGGCGACCGACCTGATCATCAAGGTGCTCGAGGACGACCCGCTGCCCACCGAGCCGTGGGTTCCCGGCTCAGCGGTCCCCGCGGAGCTGGCCGGCGTCCTCGGCACCTGGTTCACCGAGGGCAGCCCGTTCGTGTTCTCGGTGCGGAACGGCGTCCTCGAGGCCAAGTCCCCCGCGGCCGCCGAGCACCAGTCCCCCGCCGTCTTCACCCGCATCTCCGAAGACCTCTACCGCACCACCTCCGGCCGCGAGACCGGCGAGCTCCTCCGCATCACCCGCACCCCCGACGGCACCCCCGAAAAGTTGCACTGGGCAACCTACCTCTGCACCCGGGACCCCCTGGCCTTCGCCGAACTCCAGAACTGAGAAGAAGGGGGCCGGTTTCCCGGCCCCCTTCTTTCGTCGCGGTTCAGGTGCGGCGGCGGTAGGCGCGGATGGCCAGCGGCGCGAAGACGGCGATCAGGCCGACCATCCAGGCCAGGGTGATCAGGAGGGGCTTCTGGACCGGGCCCCCGAGCATCAGGCCGCGCATCGTGTCGACCAGATACTTGACCGGGTTCACCTTGACGAAGGCCTGCAGGAAGCCGGGCAGGGTGTCGGTCTGGACGAAGACGTTGCTGCCGAAGGTGAGCGGGAACATGACCAGGAAGGCGACGCCCTGGACTCCCTGGGCGGTCTTCAGGGACAGGCCGAGCCAGACCCAGATCCAGCACATCGACAGCGCGAACAGCAGCACGATCACCAGCGCCAGCAGGCCGTTGCCGACCCCGTTGCCGAACCGGAACCCGAGCGCGAACCCGGTTCCCATCAGGATCACGATCGACAGCATGTACCGCACAGCGTCCCCGAGCACGGCACCGATCAGTGGTGCCACTCTGGCGATCGGCAGCGCCCGGAACCGGTCGAACACGCCCTTGGCGAAGTCGTCGTTCAGTGCCACCCCGGTGCCCATCGTGGAGAACACCACGGTCTGCACCAGCAGGCCGGGCAGCAGGTACGGCAGGTAGTCGTGCCAGTTCCCGCCCTGGGCGATCGCGCCGCCGAAGACGAACAGGAACAGCACCAGGAAGATGATCGGCTGGAACGTCACGTCCGCCAGGGCTTCCGGGTTCTGCCGGATCCGGACGATGTTCCGCCAGGCCAGCGTCAGACTCTGCTGCACCCACGCGAACGGACGGGTACGACGACCCGCGTGGGCCGGGGTCTCGAGTGTTGCAGCGGTCATCGGCCCGCTCCTTCCAGGACGGCGTCCTGCGGACGCTCTTCGGCGGTGTGACCGGTCAGCGCGAGGAAGACCTCGTCCAGGCTGGGCAGCCGCAGGGACAGTTCGGTGACGGCGATACCTTCCTCGTCCAGGCGCCGTACGACGACCGGCATCGAGCTGCCGTCCGGGACCGGCACGCTGACCAGGGTGTTCACCACGTCGACGTTCGGCCGTGCACCGACCGACTCGGCGACGATCGCGGCGACGCGTTCGATGTGCGCGGGCTCGGCCGGACGGACGTCCAGCGACTGCTTGCCCGCCTGCGCCTTGAGCGCGGCCGGCCGCCCGGACGCGACCACTGTGCCCTTGTCGAACACCACGATCGAGTCGGCCAGTGCGTCGGCCTCCTCCAGGTACTGCGTGGTGAGCAGCACCGTGGTCCCGTCGAGCACCAGGTTGCGGATCGTCTCCCAGACGCCGTTGCGGGCGTGCGGGTCGAGACCGGTGGTGGGCTCGTCCAGGTACAGGATGCTCGGGTGGCCGACCAGGCTGGCGGCCAGGTCGAGACGCCGGCGCATGCCGCCGGAGTACGTCTTGGCGATCCGGTCACCGGCGTCGGTCAGCTCGAACCGCTCCAGCAGTTCGTCGGCCCGGGCCCGGGACTGCTCCCGCGAGACCCCGAGCAGCCGGCCGATCATGATCAGGTTCCGGCGGCCGGACATGTCCTCGTCGACCGAGGCATACTGCCCGGTCAGCCCGATGATCTCGCGGACCTTGCCGGCCTCCCGGACGACGTCGTACCCGCCGACCGTGGCGTGGCCGCCGTCGGGACGCAGCAGGGTGCCGAGGATGCGGACCGCCGTGGTCTTGCCGGCGCCGTTCGGGCCGAGGACCCCGAGGACCGTGCCGGTCGGCACACTCAGGTCGACGCCGGCCAGGGCGGTGGTGTTGCCATATTTCTTGACCAAGCCGGTTGCCTCGATGGCGACCTGGTTCGTTGTGGTCATCGGTTCCTCCCAGTGGACTCACTTCGCTGGGAATACCGTGCTGCACCACCCTGGCACCGGCCTGGCACTCGACTGACAGCCCGTGCCAGCCCGCTGGCATCGGACACGACCTAACCTTTCACTGGCACGATCTGGTTGGCGATGAGGGCTTGGTAGGCCTCGGGGTTGTAGCGGGCCAGGTGGCCGCGGGCCTTGCGGCGGTACTTGAGGATCTGGCGGGTGCCGATGGCCCACAGCACGTACTGGAACGCCAGCGCCCACTTGAAGTCGGTGATGGTCTGCGGCGCTCCACCCGACGAGGCGTCGAGCAGGATGCCGACCATGCCGATGCAGATCAGCGTCGCGATGAACCCACCGGTGTTGACCATCCCGTTGGCCGCACCGAACCGGGTCGACGGGTTGAAGGTCCGCGCGTAGTCCAGCCCGAGCATCGACCCCGGCCCACCGGCGGCCTGTACGACGATCAGCAGCAAGAGCACCGGCATCGGGGCCTGCCCCGGCCAGAGCAGTACGACGGTCCACATCAGCACCGAGCCCGAGATCACGGCCAGCACGATCCAGGACCGGTAGAACGGGAAACGAGCGGCGTACCGCCCGACCAGCGGGCCATAACAGAGCCCGGCGAGCACCGGGAGGATCAGCATCGCCGCGGCGGTCGTCGGAGCGACGCCCTGACCCTGGACGAG
Source organism: Kribbella sp. NPDC048837 (assembly GCF_055586945.1). NCBI lineage: Bacteria > Bacillati > Actinomycetota > Actinomycetes > Propionibacteriales > Kribbellaceae > Kribbella > Kribbella sp. NPDC048837. Next base: position 53,968 of record NZ_JBVJHF010000007.1, on the reverse strand, counting down.
GAACGGGAAGCCCCAGAGCAGACCGAACGTACTGCCGGAGAAGCTCGTGGTGAAGTGTGTCCACAGCCCCAGCCGGGTCCCCGGCTCCTTCCACGCCCTGCGCAGGTTGCCCCGCACCTCACTCATCGGCTGCTTGGGTCGTCGCAGCGGCTCGTCGTACGGACTGTCCTTGATCAGGAACAGCACGGCCACACCGGTCAGCAGGCTCAGCACACTCGCGGTGGCAAAGGTCGTGGTCCAGCCGAAGGCGTGGAAGGCCGCGGCCATCGGCACGGTCGACATGATCGCCCCGAGACCACCGAGCATTCCGGTCGCCTGCGACATCACCGGCTGTCGCAGCGCCGGGAACCACGACATGACGACGCGCAGCACGCTGATGAAGACCAGTGCGTCGCCGACACCCAGTACGGCGCGTGCCGCGAGCGCAGCGGGGTACGAGTCGACCAGGCTGAACGCGGACTGCGCCACGAAGAGCAGTCCGGACGCAGCGATGAGCAGCCGTTTGGAGCCGTACCGATCGAGTAGTACGCCGACCGGCACCTGCATGGCGGCGTACACGGTCAGCTGGACCACAGTGAAGCTGGCCAGCGCGGACGCGGAGATGTGGAAGCGCTCCGCAGCCTGCAGACCGGCCACGCTCATGGAACCGCGGTGCAGCACGGTCACCAGGTAGGTGAAGACAGCAGTGGCCCACACCGCCCAGGCTCGCCGTCCGCCCAGGGGGAAGAGGAGTTCGGTCACCGAGTGCCCCGCAGGTCCGCCGCGGCGGTGTCGATGTGGGAGACGACGAGCTCGCGGAACCGCTTGACGCTGTTGCCACCGAGGGCGTCGATCATCTCCTGGTGCGCGGTGATCGACTTGTCCATCCGGGCCGGCTGCATCTCGATGCCGGGCACGCCCATCCGGACCTGGCGGTCGCGCAGGCTGTTGTAGAGCTTGGCCAGGATTTCGTTGCCGGCGGCACCGACGATCGCCTCGTGGAAGGCGCGGTCGGCCTCGAGGAAGCTCTTCGCGTCACCGGTCCTGCGGTGCGCGCGCATCTCGTCGACGCGCTGGGTCAGGGTCTCGATCAGCTGCTTGCGCCGCGGCCACACCTTGGCGGCGGCGTGCGTCTCGATCAGCTCACGGGCCTCGAGGACGTCGTCGATCTCCTGCGGCACGACCGGCCGGACCAGGGCGCCCTTCTTCGGGTACAGCTTCACCAGGCCGGATTCCTCGAGCCGGAGCAGCGCCTCGCGCACCGGCGTACGCGACACTCCGACCGCGGTGGCCAGCTCGCCCTCGGTCAGCAACTCGCCGCCCGGGTACGTCCGGTCCAGGATCGCTGCCTTGACGTAGGCGTAGACGCGCTCCGCCGCGGGGATCTTCTCCACCCCCGGCGCCGCTTCGACCACCACCCGCGCGATCTCCGCGGTCTCGTCACCCAGTTCCATCGCCACACTCGCCGGCTCGTGCTCCGGAACCCCGCTGGTCACAGATCTCCCATACGACTCGTATCTCTGTTGTATCTATCTTACCCACACAGTTAATCCACTGGCGCGTCCAGGTATTCCCCAGCTTGTCCACGAGTTATCCACAGGCCGATCCACAGCATGTGGGCAACTGAGCGTGAACGGATGGACTCTCGGTAGTGACAAGTGCAGGGTTTCCCCTGCGTTGTGGATGAAGAACTCCGCCGGTCCGGAATCGGCTCTAAAGTCCGGGGTACCGAGCCCGGGCCCGTCCGCCCGGGCCCCGCCCTGAGGAGGCAGCGTGTCCCGAACTTCCCGTCCCCGACGGCTCACAGCCGGCCTGGCCGCGGCAGCGTTGGCGCTCACCACACTCGGTGCCGCGACGGCTCACGCCGTACCGCAGTCCGACGCCGCCACGCCTGGGCCGCTGATGAACTACGTGGTCAACACCAAAGCCTCGCCCGGGCACGTCCGCAAGGCCGAGCAGGCGGTGAAGGCGGCCGGCGGCACCGTCGTCATCTCGTACCAGCAGCTTGGCGTGGTGATCGCGCAGTCGACCAACCCAGACTTCCGCACCGACGTTCGCGCGGGCCACAACGGACGTGAGGTGCAGTCCGTCGGCGCCACCCGGACGGCCGCCGTCAAGGAGGGCCCGGCCGGCTCGGCGTCCGCCGGTGGACTGAACGCGGTCGACGATTCGGAAGCGACCCCGGTGCTGGACCCGCGTGAGGGCGAGCAGTGGGACATGGTCCAGATCAAGGCGGACCAGGCCCACGCGGTGACCGACGGCTCCCGCCAGGTGCTGGTCGGCATCAACGACAGCGGTGTCGACGACACCCACCCGGACCTCGCGCCGAACTTCGACGCGGAGGACTCGGTCAACTGTGTGAACAACGGCGTACCCAACACGACGCCCGGCGCGTGGCGGCCGACGACCAGCTCGCACGGTACGCACGTCGCCGGCACGGTCGCCGCGGCCCGCAACGGCATCGGCATCGTCGGCGTCGCCCCGGGGGTCCGGATCGCGTCGGTGAAGGTCGTCAACGACGACGGCTTCATCTACCCGGAGTACTCGATCTGCGGCATCGTCTGGGCCGCCGAGCACCACATGGACATCACCAACCACAGCTACTTCATCGACCCGTGGGAATTCTGGTGCAAGGACAACGGTGACCAGGGCGCGGTGCAGGAAGCCGTCCGGCGCGCGTACGCCTACGCGACCGGTCACGGCGTACTCTCGGTCGCGGCCGCGGGCAACTCGAACTACGACCTCGCCAACAAGACCACCGACAACGGCAGCCCGAACGACACCACCCCGGCCCCCCGGACGATCAACAACAACTGTCTGGACATGCCGACCGAGCTGCCCGGCGTCATCACCGTCGCCAGCACCACCCAGGCCCGGGTCCGCAGCGGCTTCTCCAACTTCGGCCTGGACAAGATCGACGTCGCCGCCCCCGGCAGCTCGATCCTGTCCACCCTCCCCGGCGGCCGCTACGGCCTGATGAGCGGTACGTCGATGGCGTCGCCGCACGTCACCGGCATCGCGGCCCTGATGAAGTCGACCCACCCGTGGTGGACCCCCCGCGACCTGGAGTCCGCCCTCCGCAAGCAGGCCGACGACACCGCCTGCCCCGCCACCCCCGACCCCCGCTGCACCGGCACGACCGCCAACAACGCCTTCTACGGCGAAGGCATCGCCGACGCCCTCGACGCCGTCACCCGCGGCCACTAGAAGCTGAGTGGGGGTCCCCGCCCGGGACCCCCACTCCTCAAAACTCTGTTTCGCCCCTCGTGGTGCCGCCGGGCCGTGCTGCGTGGGCGTCCCCACCGACCGGTGGCCTGACCGTGGAGCTGGAGCCGGCCCCCTGAGCTGGATGGTTGGACCGGGTTGGGGGCCTAGCGTCGGCGACTGCGGCATGCCTCGGAGGTTAGGCGGTGTGTCGAGTCCACGGTCCGCCTGGGTACCGGCGGGAGGCATCCTCGCCAGGGCGCAGGTCGAGAACATCCAGCAGGGTTGGATCCTCGTCGATCGCGTGGCTCAGGTGTCCGATCTTGCCGTCGCTGGCCGCGTCCGTGGTGCCTATGAGTTGCCAGAGTCCGTCATCGGCGTCGTGGGCGACCAGCAGAACGGGCTCACGCAGTTCGAAGACCTGCACGGTCTGGATACACCGGCTACGCAACAGCCAGTGCAGCACCCACCAGGCGCGACGATCCTGGGCGAACACGTGATCGGCCACCCACCACACGAAGGGGAGGTCCGCGTGGGCGCGTGCTTGCTGGGCCGTGAGGTCCGGCCCTCCCTGAGGTCCTTGCTCGAACGGATCGTCGGTGAGGCTGAACGCGTACTCGTCGCCGTTGTCGAACACCACCGCGTGAAAGGTCGCACCGCCCGGGTTGCCTGCGCCGATGCCGATCGAGAGCCGGCCCACATGATGATCGTGTCCGGTGGCCCAACCCAGCGCGTAGGAAGCGAGTTCGCCTCGCGGTCCGACGAACTCTCCGAACGCCCGGCGATCCATCCCGCTCGCATCCGATGTGGGGACTTCTACGAGACGGCCTTCCGTGATCTGAACATGCACCTGCGCAAACTAACTCATCATCGTCAGAGGGTGGCTGCTCGGCTGTAGGTGTACCAGACGGAGGTCGTCGACGGCACGTAGACGCGGTAGCCGCGTGTGCGGTTGGTGGTGAGAGTGGTCGTGGTGCTTCGGCGTATGCCGGACAGCTGGGCGATCTGGTTGCGGGTTGGCTCCGAATTGCTGCGCGACGGGGGCCTGGCCTTTCGCGATGGGCGGTCATGTGGGCGATCGGATCTCACTCAGGAGGACGCCATGCTCAGGAAGTACGCAGCATTGGGGGCGGCGGTTGTCGCGCTCGCCGCCACGACGTCGGCTGTGACCGGCGTCGTCACCTTGGCTGACCGGGAAGCGCCACGGATCATGCTCGACCCCTCCGCGGACAACACCGACGTCTACGCATTCTCGACGCAAGACGCGCCCGGCAAACTGACCGCGGCGGCCGGCTGGATCTGGCTCGAGAGTCCCGCCGGCGGCCCGTACTTCGGCAGCCTCGAGCTGGTCTGAACGGCCCGGTGCACACTTGACGTATGGGCGGGGAAGGCCGGGTCCGCCGACGTGCCGGGCGCCGTACCAACGTCGCCCTCCTGGTTCTGCTCGTACTCGCGTTCGCCACCGGCTGGGCCGCGTTCGGGACGGGTACTACGACGCCCGCGCGGATCGTCACTGTGCTACACGGGATGTCGGGTCTGGCGCTGCTGCTGCTCATCCCGTGGAAGTCGCTGATCGTGAAGCGGAGCAGGGCATTCCGGTCGCGTTCCTGGCGTGCGGTTGCCGGCCTCGTCCTCGGAGTTCTCGTCACCATGTCGCTGCTCGCGGGCGTCGTGCACATCCTCGGCGGCTTCCGGACCTACGGAGGTTTCACCGCGATGCAGGTACACGTGGGTGCCGCGCTAGTTGCGGTGCCGTTCGTCGTCCTGCACGTACTCCGGCACCCGCAGCGGCCGCGGCGTACTGACCTCTCCCGGCGGACCCTGCTCCGCGCCCTCGGGCTCGGCGGGGGTGCGGCTGCGGCGTACCTCGCGGTGGAAGGTGTCGCCCGTGCGCTCTCGTTACCGGGGCAGGACCGCCGGGCGACCGGATCGTTCGAGGTCGGCTCGGATCGTCCGGAGGCGATGCCGGTCACGCAGTGGGCACTCGATGCGGTGCCGAGGGTCGATGTGGCCACCTGGCGCCTGCGTGTCGAGGTTGCGGGTCAGCAGGTGACCGGATTCGACCGCGATGCGTTGCTGGCCATGGCCACCGACGAAATGGAGGCGGTGCTCGACTGCACCGGCGGCTGGTACGCCGTTCAGCGCTGGCGCGGGGTACGGCTCGACCGCCTGCTGCCGGCGTTGCTCCCGCCGGACGCGCGCAGCGTCGTCGCGGTCTCCAGCACCGGGTACGCGCGGCGGCTGCCGTTGCGGGACCTGCCGTCCCTGCTCATCGCAACGCATGTCGCCGACCGGCCGCTGTCGATCGGGCATGGTGCGCCGACACGCCTCGTCGCGCCGGGTCGACGGGGCTTCTGGTGGGTCAAATGGCTGGACCGCGTGGTCGTCGATACGCAGCCGTGGTGGTGGCAGCCGCCGTTCCCGTTGCCATGAGTCGGCCGATTGACGCACCATCAGGAGACGATGACGGACCGAACGGATCTGCTGGTCGTCGGGGCGGGGCCTTATGCCTACGCCGCGGCCGCCTTTGCCCGCGACAACGGCATCGAGACCCGGATCGCCGGCCACCCGATGGACTTCTGGCGCAAGCACATGCCGGCCGACATGTTCCTGCGTTCAGGCCCCGACTGGCATCTCGACGGAAGCGGCGAGTTCACGTTCGAGGCATTCTTCGAGGATCGCGGACTGCGGCCCGAGGAGTACGACCCGATCCCGATCTCGGTCTTCCTCGACTACACGGAGTGGTTCCGCGAGTGCAAGCAGCTCGACCTCGACGAGCGCCTCGTGACCAGCCTGACCACGCCGAACGCGGGCTTCGTGGCAACGATGGACGACGGCGCGACGATCACCGCGGACAAGGTACTCGCCGCACCCGGGATCCGTTACTTCCTCAACCTGCCGCAGTGGTACGCCGATATTCCGCCGGCTCGCCGCTCGCACACCTGTGAACTCGTCTCCTTCGATGCGCTCGCCGGTGCCCGGGTCGTGATCATCGGCGGGCGGCAAAGCGCCTACGAATGGGCGGCTCTGCTGTGCGACCACGACGCCGAGCACGTCGACGTGGTGCACCGCCACAGCACGCCGAAGTTCGCCAAGGTGAGCTGGGGTTTCGTCGACCAGTACGTGGACCTGACGCTGGCACACAGGGGATGGTGGCGAGGACTCTCCGACGAGCGGCAGCGAGCAATCGCTGCCGAGTTCTGGCAGGTCGGCCGTCTCACCCTCGAACCCTGGCTCGTGCCGCGGATCCCTGACGCCCTCGTGACCAGCCATCCGGGGTGCACGGTGGTCGACACGGCAGTCAGCGAACACGACGTGACGCTGACTCTCTCCGATGGCGAGGCGCTGACAGCCGATCATGTGGTCTTCGCCTCCGGCTACCGGGCCGACCTTGCTCACGTGCCTTACCTGGACGACGTGGTGGATCGGGTCTCGATCACCGAGGGGTTCCCCGCCCTGACCGAGGGCCTCGAGACGTCCCTGCCCGGGCTCTACGTCACCGGGTTCGCGGCAACCCGCGACTTCGGCCCCTTCTACGGCTTCACCAAGGGCTGCCCGTCGGCCGCACGCATCGCCATCACCGACATGCTGCGCTAACCGGCGGCGCGGAACTGCTCGAGACGACGCCGGAGCCGACGAGGTGCGATCACGGACAGATAGAACGACATCGCGGCGTTGGCGGCGAACAGCAACACTGCCCACCATTCCCCGGAGAGTGCGGCGAGGACGGCGACGATCACCCACACGCAGACGAAGGCGGCCCTGTGTCTGCGCCGGCGTGTGGTCTCGGCGAGGTCCCACGAGGCGACTGTGATCGCTGCGGACCGAAGCTCTGCGTCGTCCGGTAAATCACCGCGCGAGAGTGCGCGCCGTGCCGCACGCACCAGCTCAGCCGGTACGTCGGCCAGCCCGGCCTCCTGCTCCCGACGCCAGTTGGCGCCCGCCCACACCATGCCCAGCCCGAACGGGATGCCGCTCGTCGCCATGAATCCAGCGCCGAGCCAACCATCGCCGTCGAACTTTGCCGACAGTCCCATGAACACACCGAACGGGACACCCATCGCGAGGAACACCAGCCACCGGGGCGGATCTTGCGGGGAGAGACGCACGCCTTCTCTATCCGGCCACGGTCGCGCTCGTTACGCCAGTCGTACTTTCTCCACCGCGACCCAGGTCGGACTAGCCGCATCCGGGACTCGGTAATAGGGCGACGGGGTGCCCGCAACGGAGAGCGGAACGGGATTCACCGGGTCCGGCAGGACGAAGGTGAGACCGTTGCCGCGGGCTTCGAGTTCGGCGGCGTACGTCGGATCGACGCGGTCGAGCGTGATCATGATGAGCCCGGACACCGGGTGCGGTCCCGTCGAGGTGACCCTGGTCGGCAGGCGGAGCTCCTCCTGCCGCCGCATGAGGCCGAGCACCCATTGCAGGGTCCACTCGGTCTCCTGCTCGGCCGGCTTCCAGCGTCTGAACCGCAACAACTCGGGGAACCGCCCGAGCGCGGGGATCTCGGCCCGCGCCCGGAGCATGTCCTCATGAACCGGGACGCTGATGACCAGCACCACCCGATCACCGCCGTGCTCGACGGTCTCCGTGAGCCTGGCGTGCGCGTCCGGATTGCGCTCGACCCACTGTCGTACGACTGGCAGATCGGGTGACGCCGTCGCCGGCTCATCCTCGTAAGGCATACATCCAGGGAAGCACGCTGGGCAGCAGCAGGCACAGGGCCGGTTCGTGGCAGGCTGCACCGTGTGATCGACGACTTTGCCAAGCAGTACCTGCAGGACGATCTGCACTGGATCCGCGGCGCGATGCTCTCGAAGCTCGACGGGTTGTCGGAGTACGACGTACGCCGGCCGCTCACGACGACCGGGACCAACCTCCTCGGCCTGATCAAGCACCTGTCCGTGACGGAGGCGCGCTACTTCAGCGAGGTCTTCGATCGTCCCTCACCCTGGCCGCTCCCCCGCTGGGACGGCGACGACGCCTGGAGCGGCGACGACATGTGGGCCGCCGAGCACGAGACCCGCGCGGAGATCGTCGACCGCTACAACCTCGCGGGGGACTTCACCGACGCGACGATCGACGCGCTTCCGATCGACGCGCCGGGCCACGTGCCGTGGTGGCCGCGCCCCGACGTGAAGCTCTTCAACGTCATGGTCCACGTCCTCGCCGAAACCAGCCGGCACGCCGGCCACGCCGACATCCTCCGCGAACACCTCGACGGCCAGGTAGGCACCGGCCCGGACAGCAAGCTCCTCCACGGCCATGACGCCACACACTGGGCCGACCGCCGCGCCGACATCGAGCAAGCCGCCGTGGCTGCATCCAAGTCCCACTGAGCAGAACGAGCCAGGCGGCGGCGAGCGCCAGCCCGTCGGCTAGGCGGTGCTGATCAGGACGATGCCGGCGACGACGACTGCAGCGGCGATGGCTCGGCGGGGGCCGAAGCGTTCGCCGAAGAACAGGGCGCCGATGATGGCACCGAAGATGATGCTGGTTTCGCGGAGGGCCGCGATCGCGGCGAGCGTGCCTCGGGTCTGGGCCCAGAGAACCAGGCCGTACGCGACCATCGAGACGATTCCGCCTCCGAGGCCGGTCAGCACCGCGGACCGGGGCTGACGGAAGACGGCCGGGCCGCGCCAGCACAACGCGACCACCGGCACGATGAAGCCCTGGATCATGAAGACCCAGCCCATGTACGTCGCCACCGGCATCTTGTGGACCGCGAGGCCGTCGACGACCGTGTACGCGGCGATCGCCAGGCCCGTCCCGGCTGCTGCGAGTAGGGCGGCGGTCTGCGCCCGTCCGGCCGACCGCCCGATGAACACCAACCCGATCAGCCCGGCCGAGATGAGCAGTACGCCGGCGAGCTCGACGGGCGCCAGCATCTGATGCAGTACGACGATCGACACCACGGCGACGACCCACGGCGACGTACCGCGGGCCAGCGGATACATCTGACTGAACTGCCCCAGCTGGTACGACGCCAGCAGACCGCCGTAATACACGCAGTGCAGCACGATCGACGCCACGATGTACGGCCAAGTGCCGGCCGGCGGCGGGCCGGTGAACAGGACCGCGATCAGCCCCGCGGTGCCCGACGCGACCCCCAGCAGCGCGAATCCGGCCAGCCGATCCGGCACACCGTGCGCCATCGCGTTCCACGTGGCGTGCAGCACCGCCGCCCCGAGCACCACCACCAGTACGAGCACGTCCCCCACCTTCTCACCCAGGGCTGCAGCGGTTCAGTCCAATTTCACGCGCAGGCAACCTTGCGCGGCGGTGCGGCGGCGAAAACACGATGCGGGTCACCAGCCCGCTCGTGCAGGGTGGCACTGATGATGACGCTCGGAGAGATCAGCGGGTTGGAGCGGACCGTCGACGCGGCAGGTCACTCCGCCGTGGCGGATGCGGTCGCTGCCCGCTGGGGACAGTCGGCGGGCATTGCTCGTTGGTGGCGCTCGAGTGCCAGTCATGTCTTCGTTCTGCCCGGGGACTCGCGGGCGTTTCTCCGGTTCGTGCCCGCGACGTGGCGCTCACACGACGAGGTGGTCGTTGTGGCCGAGCTGATGCAGAGCCTTGCCGATGGCGGGGTCGCGGTCGTCAGGCCGCGACCATCGGTCGGCGGCACGCTGGTGGAGACCGTTGACACGGGCCTCGGCCCGATGCACGCAATGTGCGTTGCCACCGCCCCGGGCCGGCAGTTGGAAGTCGACGTACTCACGCTGCCGCAGGCGCGGGCGTGGGGGGCAGAGCTTGCTCGGCTGCACGAGACTGCTGCCGAGTTCGGCGATGGCTTGCCGGTGGCGTTCGCGGAGCTGGAAGACGCCGCCGAGCTGTTCGCGGACGACCCGCCGCTGGTCGCTGCGATTCAACGCATCATCGATCGATTGAACGGGCTGCCCCGTGCTCCGTCGCGCTACGGAGTGATTCACGGGGACTTCGAGCTGGACAACTTAGCGTGGGTCGACGACGCGCCTACGTCGTTCGACTTCGACGACGCCGCCCAGTCATGGTTCGTCGCAGACATCGCCCTAGCCGTCCGAGACCTGACAGCCGCGGGCATACCCACGCCGACCTACCAGGCACACTTCGACGCATTCCTGGCCGGCTACCGAGACCGCCGACCGCTCCCAGAACAAGACTTGGCGGACCTCCCGTTGTTCGCATCCGCAGCGACCGCGGCACGGCTCATCAACCTGCAGCCAGTACTGCACTCCACCGGAGGACCAGACACCCTACGGACCAAGCTCACCAACATCGCCGCGGACGCCCGCCACGTCGTACTGAAGTCCTGACAGCACGAAGGCCCAGGTGGTGTTCACCTGGGCCTTCGTGACGTGCGTACTAGAACATCAGAGCTCGCGCGGGGTCGTCGAGGATGCTGGCCACGTCGGCGAGGAAGGTGGAGCCCTTCTCGCCGTCGATGAGGCGGTGGTCGAAGGAGAGAGCGAGAGTGGTGATCCAGCGGGGGACGATCTCGTCGTCGACGACCCACGGCTGCTTGCGGACCGCGCCGAAGGCGAGGATCGCGGCTTCGCCGGGGTTGATGATCGGCGTGCCGGCGTCGACGCCGAAGACGCCGACGTTGGTGATCGTGAACGAACCGCCGGCCTGGTCGGCCGGTTGGGTCTTGCCCTCGCGGGCGGTGGCGACCAGGTCGTTCAGGGCCGCGCACAGCTCGGGCAGGGTGAGGGCGTCCGCGTTCTTGATGTTCGGGACGATCAGCCCGCGCGGGGTAGCCGCGGCGATGCCGAGGTTGACCGCGCCCTTGTAGACGATCTCCTGCGCCTGCTCGTCCCAGGCCGCGTTGACGATCGGCGTACGCCGGGCCGCCAGGGTGACCGCCTTCGCGACGATCAGCAACGGCGAGACCTTGAGCTCCCGGAACGCCTTGTCACCCTTGAGCCGGTCGACCAGCTCCATGGTGGCGCTGACGTCCACGGTGATCCACTCGGTCACATGCGGTGCCGTGAACGCACTGGCCACCATCGCCTGTGCCATCACCTTCTGCACACCCTTGACCGGTACGCGCGTGTCCTCGCGCCCGCTCACGACCGGAGCAGGTTCGTACGCCGGTGCCACCGGAACCTGAACCGGAGCAGCCGCATGGGCCTCGACATCAGCCCGCGTGATGATCCCGCCGGGCCCGGTAGCCGTCACCGCACCCAGGTCGATCCCCAGATCCTTGGCCAACTTCCGCACCGGCGGCTTCGCCAGTACGTGCACAGCACCTCCGTTGCCTCCGGCAACGGAGGTGGAAGAGGAGCCGGCGGGCGGGGACGCGGCGGGAGCAGCCACGGCAGCGACCGGCGTGGCGGCAGCTGCCGCCGGACCGGCGGCCGGTGCCGGAGCCGAGGCCGGGGTGGCGGCCGGAGCAGCACCTGCCGGGGCGACCGCACCTGCCGGGGTCGCGGCCGCTGGGGCGACCGCAGCTGCCGGGCTGGCGGTGGCAGGCAGCGCAGCACCTGCCGGGGCCGCCAGGCTGGGGGTGGCGGCCGAGGAAGCACCCCCCGCAGCCGGAGCCAGCGCCGAGCTGGCGGAGGCTGCGGGAGCCTTGCGCGGACGACGCTTGGCTTCGGTGGTGCGGGGACCGTAGCCGACCAGCACCGCGGTACGGCCGCCGGTGGCGTCTTCCTCGGGGATGGTCGGGACCAGGTCCTCGGGGGAACCTTCGGCGGCGTCGGTCTGCACCGCGATGATCGGCGTACCGACCGGAACCGTCTCCCCCTCCGGAACCAACAGCTCGGTGATCACGCCGGCGAACGGCACCGGGAGCTCGACCAGGGACTTCGCGGTCTCGATCTCGACGACGGTGTCGTTGAGCTTGACCGTGTCGCCCGGCTTCACCTTCCAGCTGACGATCTCGGCCTCGACCAGACCCTCTCCCACGTCGGGGAGGCGGAACTGCTGGATGCCCATCAGTACCCCATCACCCGGTCGACACCGTCGAGCACGCGGTCCAGGTCGGGCAGGTACTCCTCCTCCATCCGCGACGGCGGATACGGGGTGTCGAACCCGGCGACCCGCAGCACCGGTGCCTCGAGATGGTAGAAGCACTCCTCGGTCACCCGCGCCGCGATCTCCGACCCCGGGCCGAGCGAGTACGGCGCCTCGTGCACGACCACCGCACGACGGGTCTTGCGAACCGACTCGTAGATCGCCGACAGGTCCAGCGGCGAGATCGTCCGCAGGTCGACGACCTCGAGCTGCCGGCCGTCCTCGACCGCGGCCTCGGCCGCCTGCAGGCAGGTCTTCACCATCGGGCCGTAGCAGAACAGCGTCGCGTCGGTGCCCTCGCGGACCACCTTCGCCTGGTGCAGCGGCAACGCCGGCGGCACGGACTCGTCCAGCTCCGCCTTCTCGTGGTAGCGCCGCTTGGGCTCGAAGAAGATCACCGGGTCGTCGGAGGCGATCGCCTGCTGGATCATCCAGTACGCGTCGACCGGGTCGCCACACGCGACCACTTTGAGCCCGGCGACGTGCGCGAACAGCGTCTCCGGCGACTCCGAGTGGTGCTCGACCGCGCCGATGCCACCGCCGAACGGGATCCGGATCACGACCGGCATCCGGATCTTGCCCATCGACCGGTAGTGCATCTTCGCGACCTGGTTGATGATCTGGTCGTACGCCGGGAACACGAAACCGTCGAACTGGATCTCACAGACCGGCCGGTACCCGCGCAGCGCCAGGCCGACCGCGGTCCCGATGATGCCGGACTCGGCCAGCGGGGTGTCGATCACCCGGTCCTCGCCGAAGTCCTTCTGCAGACCCTCGGTGACCCGGAAGACCCCGCCGAGCTTGCCGATGTCCTCGCCCATCACGACGACCTTCGGGTCGGCCTCCATCGCCGCCCGCAGGCCCATGTTGATGCCCTTGCCGAGGCTGATCTTCGTCATCAGTGGGCCTCGCCTTCGAACGAAGCGGCGTACGCGGCGTACTGGGCCTTCTGCTCGACCAGCTCGGCCGTCTGCTCGACGTACACGTGGTCGAAGAAGTCGGTCATCACCGGGTCCGGCATCGTCAGGCAGCCGGCCCGCAGCTCGGCGGCGACCTTGTCCGCCTCGGCCTCGACCTCGTCGAAGAAGTCGTGCTCGACGCCGGCCGTGCGGACCAGGTACGCCTGCACGCGCTCGATCGGGTCCTTCAGCTTCCAGTGCTCGAGGTCCTCGCTGAGCCGGTACTTCGTCGGGTCGTCGGAGGTCGTGTGGGCACCCATCCGGTAGGTGTAGGCCTCGATCAGGGTCGGACCGCTGCCCTCCCGGGCCCGCTTCAGCGCCTGCTGGGTGACGGCGTACGTCGCCAGGACGTCGTTGCCGTCGACGCGGACGCCGGGGAACCCGAAGCCGGCGGCGCGCTGGTACAGCGGGATGCGGGTCTGGCGGTCGATCGGCTCGGAGATGGCCCACTGGTTGTTCTGGCAGAAGAACACGACCGGGGCGTTGAACACCGACGCCCAGATGAACGCCTCGTTCACGTCGCCCTGGCTGCTGGCGCCGTCGCCGAAGTACGCGATCGTGGCCTCGCCGTTCTCGGCGTCGCCGATGGAGTGGTCGCGCTGCTGGCCCATCGCGTACCCGGTCGCGTGCAGCGTCTGGGCGCCGATCACGATCGTGTACAGGTGGAAGTTGTTGTCCTTGGGGTCCCAGCCGCCCTGGTCGACACCGCGGAACAGGCCGAGCAGCCGCAGCGGGTCGACGCCCTGGCAGAACGCCACACCGTGCTCGCGGTAGGTCGGGAAGACCATGTCCTTGGAGTTCAGCGCGCGGCCGGAACCGATCTGCGCGGCCTCCTGACCGAGCAGCGACGCCCACAGACCGAGCTCACCCTGACGCTGCAGGGCGGTCGCCTCGGTGTCGATCCGGCGGACCAGGGTCATGTCCCGGTAGAAGCCCTTGATCGCCTCGTCGTCCAGCTCGAAGGCGTAGTCCGGGTGCTCGACGCGCTCACCCTCGGGCGTCAGCAGCTGGACGAACTCGACCTCTTCGGAGGCCTGGGACGGACTGACCGGCGCCTCGACGGGCGCGAATACTTCCGGGGCAATTCCCGGCACCGACTCACTCACATGCACTCCTCGGGTTCGAGCGCGGGATCGCCGCGACCGCAACGTTGCACGGGGCCGGCCCCTTCAGCCGGGTGAGGCTTCGCAGGCAGGACCGCGTGATTCCAGGGGTTGATGCACTGTTGGCAGTGGACCTCCTCACTGGTCTCACCACCATCTTGCCGGACACCGTACCGAGCGGGTGCCTGATCCGCTAACTGTCTGGACGCGTCCGGGTACGGCGGTACCGAAACGGGTCTCAGGATGAGACACCAGTCCATCCACTGGTCCGATTTCCGCGCTCATATTACAGAGATCGGCCAGTGTTGACGAGATGTGTCACAAATACGTCTCGATCAGGGCAGTTTCTCCAGCCGGACCAGCTTGAAGTTCGTGCCCTCGCGGTCGCCGTCACCAGGCGTGTTCTCGCCGTCATGGACCGCGAACAGGCCGTGCGGGAACCGCGGCCCGAGCGGCTCGGTCGTCACGGCCGCCCCGTCACTGTGCTGTACGCCGTCCGCCGCCGGACCGTCGGTCACCTCGAAGCCCGCGCGGTACACCAGTCGGCGTCCGTCCATCCGGTAGATCGCGAACGTCGAGTCACCCTGACTGGACGCGTAGAGCGTCCGTACGCCGTGGCGATAGGCGATCGTGAGCCCTTCGGCGTCGGCGCTGAGGTGCTTCCCGGCGTCCCGGCTGACCGGTCCGGCCGGCTCGCACTCCTCGGTGTCCTCGTTGTAGACGGCACGCTGGCCGAACTCGCGGACCTTCTCCAGCAACTCCGGCTTGCCGTGCTGCGGGATCCGCCAGACGCCGACGTCCTCTTGGGCGGCGTACAGGTCGTTGGTGGTCCGGTCGAAGACCATGCCCTCGAGCTGCGGCCGGTCGCCCGGCTCCTCGCACGGGGACCAGGTGCTGCCGTCGGAGAGCCTGAAACTGCTCGGCAGGTCGACCGTGCCGATCGAGCGGTAGGTGATCTTGCCGTGGCCGTCCGGGACCAACTGGAGGAACCCGACCCGGGTCTCGCTGCGCCGTGTCACCGCGACCACCGTCTGGCCCTTGATCTTCGTCGCCGCGAGCCCGTACGCCGTGTGCTGGTCCTGGACCTCGTCGGTGTTCTTGCTGAACACGAGCGGCGCTGTGGCACTGGTCACGTCGGTGAGTCGCCCGGCCTTCACGGCGTACGTCCGGAGCTGGTCGCGACCGCGGTCGGTGACGATCGCCAGATCGCCGACGATGTCGACGTTGTTGAACCGGCCCGGCTCCTGACCCGGCTCCGGCGCGGGCGGCGTGGCGAACCGCTGCACCTCCTTACCGGTCAGATCGAAGACCGTGAGGCCGCCGTTCTTGAGCGTGCCGAGGACGACGCTGCGCTCGGGGTGCTTGGTGTCGACCCAGATGGCCGGGTCGTCGGCGTTCGCGTTGCCGCCGGCGTCGTCGTCCCAGTTGGGCGCGGTCTCAGCGGCGGCGGTCACCTCCGTCAGCCCGCTCGCGTACGCCGGGCAGGCACCCAGCGTGACGGTCATCGCAGCAACCAGAACTCCGGCGATCCGCATCCCAGCTCTCCTCACCCTCGAGGCCCCACAGGCAGGGCCGTACGGGCACCCTGCCCGGCACGGATGGCCTGGCGGGAAACAGCGGATTGCTGGCCGGATACCGGCTTGCGCGGCGGGTCGGGCAGGCCTAGCGTAAGCATCGTCTTTGCATGACACCCCTGACAGACTCTCGATGTTCCTGAGGAGGCCCGGATGGCCGCGTCCGCCCCGGCCGTACTGCCCGAGACCGGCCATCGGCCGGCGTCGGGCGCGATGATCTGGACCGCGCTCGTGGTCGTGTACGTCGTCTGGGGCTCGACCTACCTGGCCATCCGGGTGGTCGTGGATGCACACATCCCGCCGATGCTCGGGATGGCGACCCGGTTCCTGACCGCGGCCGTACTGCTGGCCGCGGCACTGAGCCTGAAGTCGGGATGGCGCCGGCTGCGGATCACCCGGCAGGAGGCGCTCGGCGCGGCCACGGTCGGCATCCTGCTCCTTGCCTTCGGCAACGGTGCGGTCGCGATCGCGGAGCAGACCGTTCCGTCCGGCCTGGCCGCGCTGCTGGTCGCCGCGATCCCCTTGTGGCTGATGCTGCTGCGGGTCGGCGGTGGCGAGCGACCACGCGCGCTGACGTGGGTCGGCGTACTGATCGGGTTCGGCGGTGCGGCACTGCTCGCGTTGTCGGGTGGCAACACGAGCGCGAAGCCGCTGTCGGTGGCGATCCTGGTGGTCGGCACGATCTGCTGGGCGATCGGATCACGGTTCGCCCCACGGCTCGGGCTGCCGCGGGACCCGCTGGTGACGGCGCTGTACGAGATGGTCTTCGGCGGTACGGCGATGGTGCTGGTCGGCGTACTGCGGGGTGAGCCGGGGCGGCTGCACCTCGGGCAGATCGACGGATCCGGATGGGTCGCGTTGGCTTACCTGGTCGTGTTCGGGTCGCTGCTGGCGTACTCGGCGTACTCGTATCTCTTGGCGAACGCGCCGATCTCGCTGATCGGGACCTACGCGTACGTGAACCCGGCGGTCGCCGTACTGCTCGGGTGGCTGATCCTCGACGAGCACATCACCTGGCAGATCCTGCTCGGTGGCGCGGTGATCATCGTCGGCGTCGCGCTCGTGGTCACGGCCGAGCGCCGGCGGACCTGAGCCGGAGCCGGCGGACCTGAGTCGGCGGCCGGCGGACCCGGGCGGACAGAGGAAAGACCCGGGCCCACAAGGGACCCGGGTCTCCCACCGCTGCCGATGCGCGCGGCAGCGGGCCTTGGTCTGCCGGGCGGCACCCTGCCCCGAAAAAACACGGTGCGAAACTCCGGCAATGTTGCAACGACATTCCGATTCATCATGGTATTGCCTATTCGGCGACCACCGAGCCCACCGAGAACAATCTTCCGAATCACCGGGTTCATCCGTCACCCGCGCTGACTCAACGAGGTAGCCGGGCATCGGTTACGGGCCGCTCCATCTCAACTTCCACTCACTCCGGCGACCGCCTGGTTTCCGGTAAGTTGCCTGGTCAGCACGGATTTCGTTGCTCTGTCAGGGAAGTCATCACCGGCCGCCTATGGGTGTCCGGAGGGCCGGAATATCTGACAAAAAAGTTTGTAACGCCCCTCGCCAGGTGTCGTTACCACTAAGACGAATCCGTCAAACCCGAAAGGAAACCTGGCATAATGCAGGTAACTCGCAAGATCGCCGCCGCCGCGGCTGTGGCGACCGTCGCCACGCTGGGCCTGGCCACCGTTGTGAGCGCGAACGTTCTCGACGACACCCAGAAGAAGGCTCAGGACACCGGCCTGGCCGACGCGGCGTCGCTGGCCAGCAAGGCCTACGGCCACAAGGGCTGGTACGGCGTCAAGCACGATGGCGGCCTCGTCGCCATCGACGACAACAACGTCGGCCCGTTCCAGGCCTGCCACCTGTTCGGTTCCGGCACCGGCATCGGCGGCAACGTGCCGGCGAGCGATGTCGTCGGCGTCGTCGGCTTCTGGAACAACGGCAACTCGGTCACCGCTGTCAAGACCTGCGAGCAGGGCAACACGCAGGCCAACCACAAGTGGTACAAGATGGGCGACAACGGTCTGCTGTCGGTCAGCCGCAACAACGTCGGCCCGTGGCAGGCCTGCCACAACGAGCTGTCCGCGACCGGCATCGGCGGCAACGTGCCGCTGACCAACCTGTCGGGCGTCCTGGGCCTGGGCAACAACGGCAACTCCGTTGACACCCTGAAGACCTGCGAGCAGGACTCCGAGCAGAACAACTGACCCTCCCTGGTCAGTGATGCGGGACCCGAGAGAGTCACCTCGGTGGGGTGACTGATTCGGTAGCACCACCAGCGGCGCCGGGAGCAAGCCTCACTCCTCCCGGCGCCGCCCCACACCCGGCCCCAGTCCCAGCGGGGCCGGGCTTTTCTTTGCCCACGCGCATCTGACCCACGCGCCCTACGCAGGCACTCCTTCGTCGCACGCGGTTGACCGCCTGGCCGACGTGGTTGCGTAGGACGGCTGTTCTCGCGCGGACCGCGTGAGCGTCCCCGGTGTGCTCGGCAGTGTCAGCGTTCTCGCGTGGAGCGGCAGACCACAGTCGCATGCGCGATGTGGTCGGCGGGCGCACGGGGTGGTCGATGAAGCGCGGCAGCGCGCGCAGCCGGGTGGGTGGGAGCGTCCGCGTAGCACGCGACGTAGGAGCGCGCGTGGTGGATGCGTGGGTCGACCACATCTGAGTCAGAGGTCGCGGAGGTCTATGCAGGTGCCATTGGGGAGGGGGCGGGACAGCAGGGACCAGATGCCGGTGGCTGCGGTGCCCGGGGTGGTTAGGGAGCCGGTGCGTTTGAGGTCGTGGAAGCGGTGGACGGCGGGGAATGCTGCCTCGTCGGTGGAGCGGATCTCGGTTTGCATAGCGGTGTCGACGACGCCGGGCGCGACGGCGATCACTCGGCACCCGTCGGGTTGCTCGAGTGCAACCGTACGGACCCACTGCTCGATCGCCGCTTTGCCTGCGGTGTACGACGACCAGCCGGCGTACGGCGTCTTCGCAGCGCCCGAGGAGAGCATCACCAAGTGACGTTCGCAGGTGAGGTGTGCCGACGCGCGGAGGAACGCGCTGCCGAGGATCTGTGGTGCGGCCGAGTTGAGGAGGACCGCGCGGCGGTAGGCGTCGCGGTCGACCATGGCCGCGGGACCGATCGGCGTGATCGTGCCCGCGTTGTGGATGAACACGACGCGGTCGCCCTCGTACGCCGCGAGCTCGTCCTCGAAGTGGCGCTCGACCCGGGACCAGTCGGCCGGGTCGGACAGGTCCACTTCGAGGTGTTCCGCCGTACTGCCGCCGCTGCGGGACAGGTCGATCACCCGGGCGTCCCGGTACGGCACCGCGGCGGCGAGCGCGGCGCCGATCCCGGCGGACGCGCCCGAGATCCAGACCAGCGACGGAGGTTTGGCCGTCACTGGCGCCAGGCGCGGGCGACCGCGAGGAAGAGGTCGTTCGCCTCGCGCTCGCCGATGGTCACGCGCGCGCCGTCACCCGGGAACGGCCGGATCGACACGCCTTCGGCCTGGACGGCCTCGGAGAACGCCACCGTGTCGTCGCCGAGCTCCAGCCAGACGAAGTTCGTCTGCGTCTCCGGCACGTCCCAGCCGGCCGCACGCAGCTCGTCGACCACCCGCGCCCGCTCGACCACCAGCGCCTCGACCCGCTCGAGCAGCTCCTCCTCGACCCGGAGCGACGCGACCGCGGCGGACTGGGCGACGTGGCTGACGCCGAACGGGAGCGCGCACTTGCGAATCGCCGCGACCACCGGCGGGTGGCCGATCGCGTAGCCGACACGGAAGCCGGCCAGACCGTACGCCTTGGAGAAGGTCCGGAGTACGACGACGTTCGGCCGGTCGCGGTACACGTCCACGCCGTCGACCACATCCGGGTCGCGGACGAACTCGCGGTACGCCTCGTCGAGCACGACCAGCACGTTGGACGGTACGGCGTCCAGGAACGCGAGCAGCTCGTCGCGTCGTACCACCGGGCCGGTCGGGTTGTTCGGCGTACAGACGAGGACGACCTTGGTCCGGTCGGTGATCGCCGCTTCCATCGCCTTGAAGTCGTGCCGCGCGTCGACGGTCAGCGGGACCTTCACCGAGGTCGCGCCGGTCAGCTGGACGGCGATCGGGTACGCCTCGAACGAGCGCCAGGCGTAGATCACCTCGTCACCGTCGGCGACCGTCGCCTGCAGCAGGTGGTAGAGCAGCGCGACCGACCCGGTCCCGACGGCGAGGTCGCTCACCGGTACGCCGAACCGGTCCGACAGCGCCTCGAGCAGGTCGACGGCGCCCATGTCCGGGTACCGGTTCATCTGCGCGGCGGCCTCCGTGGCGGCGGCGAGCACGGCCGGGAGCGGCGGGTACGGGTTCTCGTTGCTGGACAGCTTGTACGTCGGCCGGCCGTCGGTGCGCGCGGGCGGACGACCGGGCTTGTAAGCCGGCACATCGTCCAGGCAGGCGCGGAAGCGAACCTCATGGTCAGGGGTCATGCCCGCAGGTTAATCCTTACCTCACCCCAGAACCACCCTCCCCGGAGCGACCTCCGGCACACCGTTTGACTCGGCGTACGGCGAGCCTCAAACTGACTGATTGTCGGACAATCAGGGGATCTGGCAAAAGATCTCAACGGGTCAGGAGGGTGTTCATGGGTCAGCCGCTGGGGTGGGGTCGCCGGTATCTGATGGTCCGTCCGGACCACTTCCGGATCGACTACGTGATCAACCCGTACATGTCCACGCACGACCAGCCGGACCCGGCGCTGGCGCTGAAGCAATGGGACTCGCTGCGGCAGGCGATCGTGGACGCCGGCGGCGAGGTCGAGGTCCTCGCGCAGCGCGCTGACTCACCCGACATGGTGTACGCGATGAACCTCGGCCTGGCGACGGCGGACGGGCGGGCGATGCTCTCGCACATGCGCTTCGAGCCGCGCCGGAAGGAGTCGCTGACGGCGGCCGAGTGGTTCACCGAGCACGGGTTCTCGCTGAGCCGGCCCGGGAGCGACGGGGTCGGGCCGCACTTCGAGTCCGGGGACGCGTTCGTCTTCGGGGACAGTCTGGTAGTCGGCTACGGGCCGCGCACCGAGGCCGAGGCGCTCAAGCATCTGGCGACCGAGTGGAACATCCGCGTCCGTGGCCTGCGGATCGCGCACGAGGGCATGTACCACCTGGACCTGCCGTTCTGCCCGGTGGACAGCACGCACGCGATGATCTACCCGCCGGCCTTCGACGAGGCCGGCCAGGCGGCGCTGTTCGAGCTCGTGCCGGACCCGATCGTGCTCACCGACGAGGAGGCGTTCGCGTTCAGCGGCAACTCGATCGTCGTCGGCGAGACGATCATCATGCCGTCCTGCTCCCCCCGCCTGCACGACATCCTCACCGCACTCGGCCTGCGCGTCGCCGTCCTCGACCTGTCCGAATTCCACAAGGGCGGCGGCTCGATCCGCTGCCTCACCAACCCCCTGGACTTCCCGCTCGACTCCATCACCACCCCCGGCGGCGACCTCGTCCTGCCCTAGCTGGTGGTGGTGTAGATGATGTCGAGGGTGTTGGGGTCCCAGCCTTGGCCCTGGATCCATTGGAGGGCTTTGGTTCTGCCGTCGGCCGTGTAGGTGGCGATGACGATGGAGATGGCCTCGGGGTTCTTCGGGTCGGACTTCGAGGCCTCGTAGGTGGCCTTGAAGCCGGGGCCGAGGTACGGCAGGGCCGCCATGATCGGGTACTTCTCCCGCAGGCGCTCGTTGATCTCGTCGTAGCGCCGCCCGGCCTCCGCCTCGGCCTCCAGCGTCTGCTCGGGATGCTTCTCCGCCCACTCGCGCCCTTCGGGGCCGTTGGCGTACAGGTACATCTTGACGCTCAGCGGGTCGCCGTCGCTCGCGGTCACGCTCTGGCTGTACGGCTGGAAACCCTTCCGCTCCGCCGCCAGCGTGTGGGTGCCGGCCTTCACCTTGACCTCGCCGTTCGCCGCGATCGGCTTGCCGTCGAGGGTGAGCGTGAGGTCGTTGGGGATCGACGTCACGGTCAGCTTCGACTCGGGCGCGCCGCGGAAGAGCAGATAGCCACCGATCAGCACGACAGCGATCACGAGCGCGGTCACGCCGATCAGGACGGGCCGCCTGTTCTCTTCGAGCATCCGCTCTACTCCCTACTTCTTCTTCAGCCGGGCGGCGGCGAACCCGCCCGGCACACCGACGTCGTACGCGTTGCCTGCTTCCGGCACGTGGTCGCCCAGGGACCCGGCGGCCGAGTTGTAGCCGTTGCCCCACGGCCCGACGAACAGGTACGTGTGACCGGGGCCGATCAGGATGTCACCCGGCTGCAGCTGGCCGATCGTGATGTTGTCGAACACGTCGTACTTCCCGGAGGTCCGAAGGTAGTTCTCCTGGGTGGGGGTGTACACCATCGGGTAGTCGGGGTCGGCGCCGCTCATCCGCATCACGGTGGCGACGAACCGGCCGCAGTCGGTCCAGACGCGGTCGCCGTTCTCGCTGTTGTACTTCGGCAGGGCCTCCTGGTAGGCCTTCGTCGCGAGCGACCTGTCCGTGCCGTCGTGGCCCGAGGTCGGCCAGGCCAGGGTCTTCGCGACCGCGGCGATGTTGCCGCTGCCGGCCCCGCAGCCGCCACCGGACGGCGCGCCGTCGCCGAAGGTCGACAGGACCTCCTTGGCGGCTGCCTTGCGCTCGGTGTAGCGCGAGTTGCTCAGGTCCTCGGAGCCGGCGAAGCGCTCGTAGTACCGGCCGAAGGCGACCGCGGCGTCCTCGACCGTCTTGGCTGCCTTGAGCTGGTCACCGGCGTTCTTCTCCGGGATGGCGGTCTCACCGTTGAGCTGCTTGCGGAGGAAGTCCAGCTGGTACTGCAGGGAGACGATGGTCGCGTCGTCGATGCCGGCCTGGCGGGACGGCTTGATCATCTTGCCGGCCGGTGTCCACTGCACGATGCCCCAGCCCATCGGGCTCTCGACCGCGTCGGACGGGTTGGTCACCTTGCCGGACGGGGTGCCCTGCAGCCGGCCCGGCTCGACGCTGGACTCGTGGATCATGTTGCCGACGATCCCGGCGGCCTGCTCCTTGGAGTACCCACTGGAGGCGAAGTAGTTGAAGGCCTTCTGGGCGTTGTTGTTGCCGGTCAGGTCACCGGCGCAGCAGCCCGCGCCGCCCTCGTCGCCGGTGGAGCTGTCGTCGCCGAACGAGTCGTCCTCGGGCTTGGTGTTCTTGAGGTGGCCGTCGTTCTTCTCGTCGACCCACAGCTCGAAGTGCAGGTGGTCGCCGGTCATGCCGGGGGTGGCCTCGTCGCCGGAGCCGGAGGTGCCGATCTCCTGGCCGCGGGTGACCTTGTCGCCGACCTTGACCTTGATGTCCTGGAAGTACTTGTACCGGGTCTCGACACCCTTGTCGTGCTTGATCCGGACCTCGTTGCCCGCGACCGAGGTGACCTCACCGGCCTCCGCGGCGTACACCTTGCTGCCCTTGGCGACGTCGAAGTCGAGACCGGAGTGGCTGTTGCCCTCGGAGTCGGGGTCCTGCCAGCCCTGCTCGATGTCGTGCTTGTCGGTCGGCCAGGCGAACGCCTTGCCCTCGGTCTCCGAGGTGCCGCAGTCCGTCGCGCTGGCCTCCATGCCGGCCAGGCCGCCGACGATCAGCGCGAGCACGATCAGCAGGGGCAGGAACAGCACCAGCATGACGCCGCCGAGGATCGGCAGGGCTTTGCTGTCACCCACGGTGTGCTCCTCGATCGCTCGATGGCTCTCCACGCCGGTCCGGGAGAGGGGCGGCCACAGAGGAAAATGCTGCCCTAAAACCAGGTCATCGTGCCGAGAGTTATCCACAGGCAGCGGCCGGGTCGGGCCCGCGCGCCGGGTCGCGCGCGACAACGGGCCTGGACTGAACGAGAATCGCCCTATGTACGAACGGCTGCGGGTGGACCGCTCGACCACGGTGGACCGGGTGGTCGACGCGCTGCGCGCCGCCCTGTTCGCGGGAGACCTCGAACCAGGTACGCCGTTACGCGAACAACCGCTCGCGGAGGCGCTCGGCGTTGCCCGGAGCACCATCCGCGAGGCGATGACGATGCTGGTCACCGAGGGGCTCGCGGTCCGGGAGCCGAACAAGGGCGTCAGCGTGGCGATCCTGCACCCGGACGCGGTGGCGGACATCTGCCGGGCGCGGTTCGTGCTGGAGTCGGCCGGGATCCGGGCGTGGTTCGACGCGGACGAGGCGGCTCGGGAGCGGGTCCGCGAGGCGATGCGGGTGTTCGCGGCGACGGCCAAGGACGGGGCGGACCCGGAGGCGATGACGGAGACGCACCTGGCGATCCACCGCAGCCTGGTCGCCCTGACCGGGAGCGAACGGCTGATCGCGACCGCCGACTCGGTCACCGGTGAGGCGCGCCTCGCGCTGGCGCGGGTGGACGCGCTGCGGCAGGACGCGCGCCAACAGGTCGCGTCCCACCGCAAGCTGGTCCGGTTGCTCGAGCGCGGCGAGCTGGACGAGTGCGTGGAAGAACTCCGTCACCACCTGGAAGGCGCCCAGGAATCCCTCCTGGAAGCCATCGCTGTGCCACCCAGCTAGTGCCGGACGACTCCTTCGGCGGAGACGTCGTAGGTGGTCGAACCGACTCGGAGGCCGGTGAGCTTGGCGTCGGGGTCGAGCGCCGCGACCTGAGGGCTGGCGGTGACTGTGCCGTCCAGCCCGATCTCGAGGCCGAAGACGCCTTCCAGGACGAGACTGACCCAGGAGCCAGACGAGGAGCACGCCCAGTCGATCAGGTACGGGAACTGCGGCGGGGACTTCTGTGCGCCGCCGGACATCAGCGGTGCGGCTTCCTCGACGAAGTGGGCCTGTCCGCACGGCCCCTGGTTCGCGGTGCGCGCGAGACCCGGCAGCCAGTCGAGCGCGACGTCCCCACGCCCCAGGGCGAACAGGGCGCGGGACGCGTCGGCCGGCCAGGCGGGGTAGGCGCCGTTCCACTGGTGATCGGGCCGGACGCTGAAGGCCGCGTCGGCGTCGTACGGCGACAGCGCGCGCATCCACGTCGGAGTCTGGAGCTCACGCTGGAAGAACGACACCATCTCGGCCCGCTGGGACTCCGAGAGGTCGCCGGCCATCGTCGTACCGATGATGTTGAAGTCGTAGCAGTGCCGCACCGGGACCAGTTCACCGTCCGGCTGGCGGGCGTGCCAGAAGCCCGCGCCCTCGATGTACAGCTCGTTGACGTGGCCGGCCTGCTCGTGTGCCTCCTTCCGCAGCAGCTCGGCGCGATCCGCGTCGCCAGAGCGATCGGCAACCTCCGCGGCGACGCGAAGGCACCACACGTTGGCGGCGTTGAAGCTCGCCACCTCGTGCACGTAGCTGCTCACGCACTCGAGCAGGTTGTCGATGCCTCCGTAGTCCGCCAGCGCGTGCTCACCCCGCAGTCCGCGCCAGGCGGTGGCCCAGTCGTGCAGGTGCTCAGCGACCGGCTTGGGACCCACTGAAGCGTCCAGGAAGCCGGAGTCCCCGGTGAAGCGCACGTAGTCGCGCACCAACCGGGTCATGGCAAAGTCGTTGACCGAATACCAGTAACCCACCGGCCCGCCCGTCAGCCACTCGGTCCCGAAGTGCTTGTGGATGTCGAGGTCGATCCAGTGCTCGATGTGCTTGCGCATCGGCTCCGGGTCGAGCAGTGCGTGGGTCAGCGACGAGAGGCTGTAGTCCCAGATGAAGGTCGTGGTCTGCCAGTAGCGCGGCATCAACGTGTCGTAGGTCCGCCCGAGCACACTCGCCGGGTTGTCCCGCCGGAACCAGATCACGCCCAGAACGCCCCACCAGTAGAGCTTTCGCAAGGCGTCGTTCGAGGTCTCCAGGATCGGCAGCGACCCGCTGAAGCCGTCACCCGACGGATCGAACGCATCCGCCAACGCCTTGTCCCACAGGCGTTCCGCTCCATCGAACACCGCCTGTACGTCGGCCACACACGCGTCGAAATGCTCCGTGGCCTCCGGCAACGACCCGGCCAGAACGTGAACATAGGAGACCCGTCCACGACCCGAGGCATCGAGTGCGACAGTTGCCTCAAGCATCGAACGGTCGACGACGCCGGGGATGTCGAGTCCCTGGAGACTCACCGCGGACCCGGACTCCCCTGTCCCGACCACGCGGCCGTCGACCGCGGTCAGTGTGTTCGGCTCCGACGGTGGCTCCGGCCTCAGCCAGCCACTCCCCGACCGGGTCGCGGTGCTGTCCAGTGCGAACCCGAGCCGCACGGAGCGCCCCGGTGTCCCTTCCAGCTCGAGCCGTACGACGACAACCGGCCGGCCGGGCGCGCACGCGGTGACCGACCGCAGCGTCAGCCCGTCGGCAACGGTCGCCCGGACCACGTGGTCCGGGCGCCACAGCACCTCGACGGTTCCGCCGTACGAGCGGGCCAGCCGGCCGTCGACGTACAGCTGGCCGGTGAGGCAGTCGCCGTGCGAGTACGGCGGGAAGTTCACACTGCGGATCGCGAACACGTCGTGGTCGACCTGCGCCGTCCCCAGGAAGTTCGTCAGCCCGGGCGGGTTGAACATGTCGTCGTACGTGTGCGTGAGGACGTCGCTGGCCAGGTCGGCGCTGCGCGGGATCGTCATGAGGGGTCGGCCCAATCGGTGTTCGGGAGCAGGGGGTACCAGTCCGGGCGTGCCGGATCGCGGTCGTAGGGGTAGGGGCCGAGCTCGCGGAACAGTTCGGCATACTCGGCCAGCTTGTCGCGGTCCAGCTCGACGCCGAGCCCGGGTCCGTCCGGGACCGCGATCGCGCCGTCGACGTACGGACGTTTGCCGCCGGCAATGATGTCGTCGCGCAGGTGGTGGTAGTGCGCGTCGGCCGCGAACGAGAGGTTCGGTACGACGGCGCCGAGGTGCAGCATCGTCGCCAGCTGGATGCCGAGCTCGCCGGACGAGTGCACGGCGACGCCGAGCTGGAAGGTCTCGCAGACCCCGGCGGCCTTGATACACGGCCGGATGCCGCCCCAGAACGTGGTGTCCAGCAGGATCACGTCGACGGCGGGGTCGCGGACGTTGGCGGCCAGCTGCTCGAAGTTCACCACCACGGTGTTGGTGGCCAGCGGGATCGAGGTCTTCTCGCGGACCCGGCGCATCCCGTTCAGGCCCCAGGTCGGGTCCTCGAGGTAGTCGTTGTCGAGGTCCTCGATCCCGCGCGCGAACCGGATCGCCTCCTCGACGCCGAAGGCGCCGTTCGGGTCGAACCGGACCCGGTGCCCGGGGAACGCCTCGGCCAGCGCGCGGAAGCACTCGCGCTCGTAGTCGGGCGGGAAAACGCCGCCCTTGAGCTTGTGCACGCTGAACCCGTGCTCGTCGACGAGCGCCCGTGCGTGCTTGACCAACTGCTCGGCCGTCCGGATCTCGCCGGTCCCGTCGTCGGCCGGATGCCGGAAGAACAGGTAGCTCGCGAACGGGACCCGGTCGCGGACCTTGCCGCCCAGCAACTCGTGCACAGGGATGCCGAGGTGGCGGCCCTGCAGATCGAGGCAGGCGAACTCGATCGCGGCCAGCAACTGGGTCCGGTTGTTGTACAGGCTCGCGGTCGGGTTGGCGAGCATCCACCGCAGCGCCTCGGTCCGCGCGGGATCGTGGCCGACCAGGTACGGCTTCAGCCCGGTGACCGCGGCCTCCGCGCTCTGACCGCCGCCACCCATCTCGCCCAGCCCGATCAGTCCGTTGTCGGCCTCGACCTCGACCACGGTCCGGACGAACCGCCCCCAATGCGCGCCGTTGCTGTGCCGCAACGGCGCCTCGAGCGGCATCGTCACGGTCGTGGCGCGGATGTCAACAATTTTCACTTCGCGTCCTCCGGCAGTACGACGGCCAGCCCGGCGGTCAGCCCGCCGTCGACCTTCACGTCCGCCCCGGTGACGAACGCCGCGGCCGGGGACGCCAGGAAATGGATGACCTCGGCAACTTCTCCCGGTGTCGCCACCCGCCCGAGCGGATGCGAGCGGCCCCACTCCGCGACCACCTCGTCCGTCGACCGGCCGCCGCCGAACTGGGCCGCCGAGGTCCGCAGCATCGGAGTGTCCACGGAGCCCGGGCACACGGCGTTCACCCGGATCCCGTCCTCGGCGTGATCCACCGCCATCGCCCGTACGAGCGAGAGCAACGCACCCTTGCCCATCGAGTACGCCGCAACACTCTTCTGCGCCGCATACGCCTGTACGGACGCCACCACCACGACGCTCCCACCCCGCGGGATCAACGGCACGAACGCCTGGCAGGCGAAGAACACTCCACCGACGTTCACCGCCATCACCTCGTCGTAGACCGACCACGAGGTATCGACCACGGTCCCGTACCGCTGAATGCCGGCGGCACAGACCAGCGCGTCGACCCGCTCCACCTGCTGCGCGGCCGTCGCGAGAGCCTCGCGATCCCCGACGTCGACGGCGATCCCACGGACCCCGAGATCATTCTCGAGCGCGGCAAGCGCGTCTGCATCGCGGTCGATGGCGACCACGTCGTCACCTGCTTGGACGAACCGTTCGACAGCACCGCGCCCGATCCCGGCAGCACCACCGGTAACGACGACTGTGCGGCTACTCATATAGGTCCTCTCAGAACTGACCCAGGGCTAGACCCCGGGAGAAGAAGCGTTGTGCGGCGAGGAACAGGATCACTGTGGGCAGCGAGACCAGCAGGCCGCCCGCCAGCACGGTCGGTAGCGCGGCGCCGCCGTACGTGCTCTGCAGACCCGTGAGGGCGGGCATGATCGGGCGGACCGAGTCGGACTGGCTGAGCGTGAGACCCAGGAGCAGGTCGTTCCAGACGAAGGTCGCCTGCAGGATGAAGATCGCGGCGAGCGCGGCGCCGGCCATCGGCAGGTAGATGCTCCGGAAGATCCGGAACAGCCCACCCCCGTCGACGATCGCGGCCTCGAACACGCTCCGCGCGATCCCGGTGAAGAAGTTGCGCATCACGAACGCCGAGAACGGCACGCTGATCGCGGTGTACACGATGATCATCCCGACCCGGGTGTCGTAGAGCCCGGAGTCGGCGTACCCGGAGAACAACGGCATCAGGATCATCTGCAGCGGGAAGATCGTCCCGCCGAAGATGAACACGAACCACAGGAACCCACGCCGCAACCGCAGTACGACGATCGCGTACCCGGCCGCCGCGCCGATCAGCACCGCGATCACTGGCGCGATCACGCTGTACAGCGTCGTCGCGACCAGCGTGTCGCCCAGCGCCGCCTTGCTCCACGCGTCGCCGAAGTTCGTGAACAGCGAGAACCCAGCGGGCTTCCACACCGTCTTCGCGTCGTACCCGTCGACGGACTTGGACGCGTTCACGACCAGCAGGTACACCGGCGCGAGCCAGATCAGTCCCAGGACGATGAGAATCGCCGTCTTAACCCTGCTCACGCGACTCCCCCAGTTGGTAGCGCAGATAGAGGATCGACGCAGCGAAGGTGACCAGGCTCAGGAACAACGCGATCGCCGCGCCCTGTCCGTAGTCGTTCAGCACGAACGTCTCCTTGTACATCGACAACGCCAGCGTCTCCGACGACGTACCGGGACCGCCTTGGGTCATCACCCACACCACATCGAAGGTCTTGAGGCTTCCCACGATCGACAGTCCGATGACCACGGTGGTGATCGGCCGGAGCTGCGGCCACAGCTGGTGCCAGAAGAGCCGGAAGCCCTCCGCACCATCCAGCCGCGCGGCCTCCAGCGGCTCGGCCGGGATGGACTGCAACCCGACCACGAACAGCAGCGCGTTCACACCGGCCGCCTGCCAGGTGACCGCGACGATCATCATCAGCGTGTTGCCCGGGCCGGCCTGCAACCAGCCGGTGTGCGCACCGGGCAGGCCGAAGAACCCGAGCACCTGCCCCAGCGCACCGTCCGGCTGCAGCACGAAACCCCAGATGACACCGACGGCCACACCGGAGATCGCGTACGGCAGCAGGAACGGCAACCGCAGCCACGTGCCCCACTTGTGTCCATATGTCATGACGGCGATCAGCAGCCCGAGCACCACGGGCAGAGTCACCATGCCGACGACCCACAGCAGCGTATTGGTCAGCGCCCCCACCAGGTCCGGGTCACTGAACATCGCCTTGTAGTTCGTCAGCCCCGACCACACTGGCGACGCGAGACCGTCGTAGTCGGTGAAGCTGACGTACGTCGTCCACAGGAACGGCAGGTACAGCAGCAGCGCCACCACGGCCACGGCCGGCAGTCCGAACAGCGGCGCCATCCGGGCGCCGGTCCGGGCCGAGCGCTGGACGCTCACCCGTGGCTTGACCGGCGGCCGTTCGATCGTCGAAGTCACTTCTGCTTGGCCCAGTACGCGTCCGCCTCCGCCTGGATCTTCTGCAGGCCCGGCATCGGGTCTCCCGGCTTGGTGACGAACGCGCCGAACACCTCGAGGGCCTTGTTCGCGACCGGCACCGGCGTCGCCTCGAACCAGCGGTTGATCAGCCGGTAGCCGTCACCGCCGACGTCCTTGTTCAGCGTCGCCAGCCCCGGGTCCTTGACCTCGGCCTTCGGGTTGAACGACAGGTCGCCGCGCGAGTTCGCCCAGGCCGTCTGCGCCTGCGGCGTGACCCACCAGTCGGTCCACTTCTTCACCGTGGAGGCATGGTCGCTCGCGGCGGCGGAGCAGACCGGGCCGGTCTCGAAGATCATCGAGGTCTTCGGCAGGTCCGGGTTCACGTTCGGGATGACGAAGAAGTCGTAGTCCGTGCCGGCCTTCATCTTCAGCGTGTTCAGGTTGCCGCTGAACCAGGTGCCGAAGTTGATCATCGCGACGTCGCCGTTCTTCAGCTGCGCCTGCGGCTCGGTCTTCGAGCCCGGGTCGCTGAAGTCGCCGGCGTCGATCATCTTCTTCCACTCGTTCATCACCTCGACCACGCCCGGGTCGGTGTACTTCGCCTTGCCCGAAGCGAGAGCGTCGTACAGGTCGGGGTCCTTGCCGGCCAGCAGGGTCTCGAACCAGACGAAGGAGAACAGGATGTTGGTCTGGTAGAACGGCTTCACGCCGATCGCCTTCACCTTGTCGGCGACGGCCAGCAGGTCCTGCCAGGTCTTCGGGGTCTGGGTGATCCCGGCCTTCTTGAAGACGGCCTTGTTGTAGTACATCACCCAGTAGCCGGCGTTGAGCGGCATGCAGTACTGCTTGTCGTCGTAGGTGAAGTACTGCTTGAGCTGCTCCGGGATGTTGCCGTCAGCAACCGCCTTGGTCCACTGGTCGGTGGTCTCGGCGACCAGCTTCTGGTCGACCAGGTCCTCCAGCTCCTTGCCGGTGTGCCAGGTGAACAGGTCCGCCTTCTCCTTGGTCCGGAACGACGACCGGATGAACGCGGTGTAGGTGTTGGAGTCGGAGTAGCCGACCGGCTCCATGCCGACGCCGATGTCCTTCTTGCTGGCCGCGCCGACCTGGGTGAAGGCGTCCTTCCAGCCACCCTTGTCGTTGTAGAACTTCAGCGAGTCGACCGGCTTGTCCTCGCCCTGGGCGGCACCGCCGGCGGCGCCACCGCCGCCCCCGCAGGCGGACAGCACGAGCGCTCCGGCCACTGCGAGGGCGGTGAGCGCTGTGCGGTTGATCTTGCGTTGCATGGGAGTGCGTCCTTTCGGCTTCAGGGGTGCGAGCGCCGCGCGGTGGGGCTCATTCGCCTCGCGGCGCTGACAGTCGTTCGTTGATGACGGCGAGGACGCCGTCGAGGTGTTCGCGGGTCAGGCGTTCGGCCAGCTCGGTGTCTCCGGAGCGGACCGCGTCGTAGATGGCGCGGTGCTCGTCCAGGTCGGTCTGCCGGTCGCCGTGGATGTGCAGGATCTCCAACTGCTCACGGGCGTTGACGACGGTGACGGACTCGACCACCTCGGCCAGCGTCGCGTTCCCGGACGCCTGCGCCAGCGACCGGTGGAAGTCCATGTTGACCTCGGCCAGCCGGGCGTGGTCGCCGGATGCGATCAGCTCGGCCGCCGCGGCGAGATCTCGGCCCATCTGCTCGAGTGCGGTCCCGGCCCGCACCTCGGCGGCCAGTGCGGCGACCGGTGGCTCGATCAGGGCCCGTGCCTGGAGGAGTTCCACCAACCGTTCCGCGCTCGGTGCCAGGGCCAGGGGGTTGGCCAGGACGAGGCGACCGACGTTCGGACCGACGTACACACCGGAGCCGTGCCGGAGCTCCACCGCGCCGGTCGCCTCGAGCCGGCGAAGTGCCTCGCGGATCGTGGGTACGGCGACCTTGAACCGGTCGGCCAGCGAACGCACGGACTCGAACTGGTCGCCCACGGACAGGTTCCGGTCCGTGATCAGGGAGAGCATCGACGTCGCCAGATCGTCGAGCAGGCTGCGGCGTACGACGCCACCCGACGTGCTCACTGGGCTGCCGCCAGGGTGACCGCCACGAACCGCGGGCGGTAGATGCTCACGTCGGCGTACAAGTCGTCGCTGACGAGACTGTTCACGTTGTAGCTGACAAGGAGCTCGTTGCCCCGGCGCAGGTCCGGATGCTCATGGGAGTTGTAGGTGATGATGTTCCCGCCGGTCTCCGGGGTCTGGTACAGCTCGACGGGCTTCACGAACGGACCGGTCGGCGAGCAGGAGAAGTACCCGAGGACTCGCCTGCTGAACAGCTCCGTCGTGTCATGCGTGACCAGCAGGTAGCCGTCACCCCAGCGGGTCACACTGTGCTCGTTGGCGACACCTTCGAGCACGCGGGCGGAGGCCGTCTCGTCTGCGGACCAGCCGGAGCCGGTCCAGTACTCCCACGGCTTCGCGGTCAGGTCGTCACCGCGCACCCGTGCGACGTGCTGGTACTTCGAGGCGCCCAGGTCCTCGACGCCGTAGATATACGTGTAGCCGTGGTCGCGCAGCAGCCACCCGGACCACTGCACGTTGGCGGCCGACGGGAGCGGCTCGAGGCTCTGCAGCTTGAACGTCTTGCTGTCGAACCGGGCGAGGTAGTTGCTGGCCCAGTGCCAGTCCCACTGACCCGGTCCGGTCTTCTCGAACCGCAGCGCGACGACGTCGAGGCTCCGGCCGGCGTTGCTGGTCTGCGCGGCTCCGAACCAGTACCAGCCGTCGGACGGCGGAGGTACGAGCGCTGTCGGGTTGGCCGGCGTACCGCCGGTGACGGTCGTCAGCTTCCCGCCCTGCTTGATGACGAACGAGTTGTTGATGAACGGAGTCGTGGTCGGCCGGCTGCCGTCCGGGTTCACCGGGCCGAGGAACGTGTCCGAGAAGATGAAGGCGGTCCGCCCACCCGGCAGCGGCACGGAGTACGTGCTGTCGGCGCCGGTCCACCCCGTGCCGGTGTCGCTGTACGCATTCAGCAACCCCTCCGGAGCGGCGTGCGGAGCCGCGGTCGCGGACCAGGTGGTCCGCACGGTGTTGCAGGACTGGTTCGCACCCGCGGGCGCTGTTGCGGGCTGAGAGCCGGACGGCGTCCGGGTCGCGGTGAGACCGGCCGCCTGGCCGACGGACCCGACCGGCCCGACGGGCTTACCGGCAGAGCCGGCCGACGCGGTCGGCGCTGTGGCGATCAGCGCGGCCGCGGCGCCCAGCGCCGCAACCACACCCCAACGGCGTGGTGATTTCTTGACTCGCACCCTTGGCCTCCCGGCACTCGTTCACCTTCGGAACGAAAATGATCTGATCACTTGGTCATTAGCCTGTCAAGAGTCAGGGTCAGATCAGGGCGCGGCAAGGGGGTTGGTGTTACCGGTCGGATGGGAGGATCGACCGCATGAAGAACTTGGTCATCAGACTGCTCGCCAACGCGGTCGCGCTGGCGATCGCGACCTGGGTCGTCAGCGGGATCACCCTGGAGGGTGCGACCACCGGACGGCGGATCCTCACGCTGCTCATCGTCGCCGCGATCTTCGGTGTGGTGAACGCGGTCGTGAAGCCGATCCTGCAGCTGCTGTCGTGCGTGTTCATCGCCCTGACGCTGGGCCTGTTCCTCTTCGTCATCAACGCGGCGATGCTGCTGCTCACGTCGTGGATCACCGGCAAGCTGGACGTCCAGTTCCACGTCGACGGCTTCTGGTCCGCGCTGCTGGGCTCGGTGATCATCACCGTCGTCGGCATCGCGCTGAACGTCGTTCTTCCGGACAAGGCCGAGATCAAGTAGTGCCCAGGCACGTCGAGATCGTCTGCACCGGGAACATCTGCCGGTCGCCGATCGCCGAGGTCGTGCTGCGCGCGAAGCTCGCCGAGGCGGGGATCGACGACGTCGAGGTGACCAGCTCGGGGACGGGCGCCTGGCACGTCGGCGATCGGATGGACCCACGCGCCGCGGCCGTGCTGCGCAAACATGGGTACGACGGCAGCGCGCATCGGGCCCGTCAGTTCCGGCCCGGGTGGTTCGCGGACCGCGATCTCGTCCTCGCGATGGACTCAGGTCACCTGGCCGAGCTCGGTGGCGACGCCCGGTTGTTCGCCGACGACGACGTACCGGATCCGTACTACGGCGACGACGCCGGTTTCGACGACGTCCTCGCGCGGATCGAGAAGGCGGCCGACCAGTGGGTCGGCCGCCTCCAGGTCGTGTCTGGTGGTCCCGATCAGGCCTGACCGATGCCGGCCTTCAGGGCCACGAACCAGTCGACGCCCGGGTCGAACTCCTTGCCGCCGGCGATCCGCGGGAACTCGATCGCCCGCAGCTCGTCGCCGCGCTCCTCGTCGTGGCCGACGACACCGGACTCACCACGCAGCGCGGCGTCGACCGCGTAGTCGGTGCACTCCTTGATCAGGGCCAGGTCGCGGTCGTTGGCCGCGGCCGAGCGGCTGAAGTAGCCGCTCTTCTGCACCATCGTCTTCTCCGCGCCGATCCGCTCGGCGAACTGCTTGGCGAACCACGCGCCCGGGTTGATCGTGTCCAGCTTCACGTGGCCGAACGGGTCCCGGCCGACCTCCTCGCCGCGGGCCTCCATCTCGGCCACGATCGACGGGACGCCGGCGCCCTCGGACAGGAAGATGTTGACGCAGTCGGCCTCGTCCATCACCTTGCGCAGCCGCTCCGCCTCGGCGTCCAGGTCGATCGTTGCCTCCGGCACGTACACCGCGTGCACGTCCCAGCCGGCCTGGTCCAGGCCGATGCCCGGGTTCCACTCCTGCGTCGCCAGCCAATCCCGGTACGCCCGGGCCGTCGCCGCGGTCAGCCATCCGCAGTTGCGGCCCATCACCTCGTGGACGATCAGCATCCGCGGGTTCGAGCTGTGCTCGGCGATGATGTTGCGGGCGAACAGCGCGCCCTGGTCGGCCGCGGTCCACGCCCCCAGGCTCTGCCGGATCG
The DNA here is from genome assembly GCF_055586945.1 of Kribbella sp. NPDC048837. Taxonomy (NCBI): domain Bacteria; kingdom Bacillati; phylum Actinomycetota; class Actinomycetes; order Propionibacteriales; family Kribbellaceae; genus Kribbella; species Kribbella sp. NPDC048837. The sequence continues at coordinate 18,901 of NZ_JBVJHF010000007.1, read as the reverse complement.
GGATCACGTCGTTGTCGATGGTCTTCGGCAGGCCGACCACGGTCAGGTCGTAGTCGTGCTCGTGCAGGTACGCCGCTAGGTCGGCAGCGGTGGTGTTCGTGTCGTCGCCGCCGATGGTGTGCAGGACGTCGACCCCGTCGGCGACCAGCCGCTCGGCCGCGACCTGGAGCGCGTTCTGGCCGTCGGCGATCAGGCCGCGCTTGACCAGGTCCGCGGTGTTGGTCAGCTTCACCCGGCTGTTGCCGATCGGGCTGCCGCCGAACTTGTGCAGCAGCGCGGCCTTCTCCCGGACCTCGGGCGTCACCTCGAGGTAGCGGCCGCTGAGCAGGCCGTGGTACCCGTTCAGGTAGGCGATGATCTCCACGTCGGGCGCCACCTCGGTGTAGCGCTCGATCAGCCCGCCGACGGCGGACGACAGGCAGGGCGCGAGCCCGCCGGCGGTGAGCAGGGCAACTCTGCGGACAGACTTGTCGGCAGCCATGGGTCAGGGTCCTTCCAGACGTTGCTGAAGTCGCCACCAGACTAGTGATGCAGACCACTCCTGGAGGTGGTTGGGTTCAACCAGCGGCGGTTGGGGTTGGCCGGCGGTGGTTGGGGTTCAACCAGCGGCGGTTGGGGTTGGCCGGCGGTGGTTGGGTTCAACCAGCGGCGGTTGGGGTTCAGCCCAACGGCACCGAGCGCGGCGGCACCGGGGTGGAGACGATGAACGAGCTCGTCGTCTGGCCGTGGACGAGGAACTTGTCGAGGACGTCCTCGAGCGAGGCGATGGCCGGGACCTGGACCCGCATCAGGAAGCAGTCCTCGCCGGAGATCCGGTGGCACTCGACGACTTCCGGCGTACGACCGGCCAGCTCGATGATCTTCGGGATCTGGCCCGGACCCGGCCGGAGCCGCACCCAGGCCGCGACCGGCAGCCCGAGGGCCGCCGGGTCGACCTCGAGCCGGTAGCCGCGGATCACCCCGGACTCCTCCAGCCGGGTGACCCGTTCCCGCACGGTCGGCGTGGAGACGCCCAGCCGGCGAGCCAGCTCGGTGGTCCGCAGCCGGGGGTCGGCGGTCAGCTCGGCCAGGATCCGGGTATTGAGCTCATCCAGCAATTGGCTTTTCGTTTCGGTAACCAAGGCTGCCATTTCGGCTCCGATCTGGCATGGGAAAACTGCGAGCTGGTTCCTAGGGTAGTCAGGGTGACAACCATCGTGGAAGCTCCGCCCCGGAGCGGCCTCGCGACCGCCGCGGCCGCCGTGACCGTGCTGCTCTGGGCTTCGTCGTTCGTCGCCATCCGGCATGCCGGCACCGAGTTCTCGGCCGGCGCCCTGGCCCTGGCCCGCCTGGGTCTCGGCAGCATCTTCCTCGGCGCGTTCCTCTTCCTCCGCCTGCGGCGCGAGCTGACCGGCCGCCGCTGGCCGGCCGCGCGGGACTGGCCGCAGTTGCTGGCCTGCGGCCTGCTCTGGTTCGGCGTCTACAACCTCACGCTCAACGAGGCCGAACGCCGCCTGGACGCCGGGACCGCGGCCATGCTCGTCCACATCGCCCCACTGCTGATCGCCCTGCTGGCCGGCCTCACCCTCGGCGAAGGCTTCCCCCGCCAGGTCGTCATCGGCAGCCTGGTCGCGTTCGGCGGCATCGTGCTGATCGGTACGTCGACCTCCACCGGCCGCGCGGAGACCTGGGGCGTCATCCTCTGCATCACCGCCGCCATCTCGTACGCTGTCGGCGTGGTCACGCAGAAACCGCTCCTGAGCCGACTGCCCGCGGCCGAGGTGACCTGGCTCGCCTGCACCATCGGAGCAGTCGTCTGCCTGCCGTGGGCCCCCACGCTGATCGACGAGCTCGGATCCGCGAGCGGCGGGACGATCTGGTGGGCGGTGTATCTGGCCGCCTTCCCGACCGCGCTCGGCTTCACCACCTGGGCGTTCGCCCTCCGCCGGACCAGCGCGGGCAAGATGGGCGCCACGGTGTACGTCGTCCCCGTCGTCGCCATCGCCCTCGGCTGGCTCTTCCTCGGCGAGACGCCCGCACTGCTCGCCCTGGTCGGCGGCGCCGTGTGCCTGGCCGGCGTCGCGATCTCCCGCCGTACCGCGAGGATCCGATGAAGTGGATCGGCGGGGGTGGCGAGCGGGTCACGCTGCGGCTGGTCGCGAAGTACGGCGTTCAGCTGAGCGTCGCGGCCGCGGAGCGCAGGTGCTGGTGGATGCCGTCGTACACCGTCGCGCTCGGTAGCAGGCGCTTCGGGATCTTGGTGACCACGCTGTAGTTCACATCGACCACGTTGGCCAGTGGGACCTCGCTGATCTGGCTGAGCAACTGGTAGGCGTCGAGCTTGTCCAGTCCGTACAGCTCGCTCATCCAGCCGACCATGTCGACCTGGCCGGCCCGCCACGCGTCCTCGAGCGGCCGGCTCGACCCGACCACCGCCAGGTACTCGTCGTTCTCGATCCGCGGCCAGACCGGTCCCGGCGTCTTCACCAGGTCCACGATCAGTACGACGTTCATCGCGCCCTCGACCGCGGTCCCGCAGGACTCGCCCTCGCCCTGGCGGTAATGGCCGTCACCGACGGAGAACAGGGCACCCTCGACGTTCACCCGCAGGTAGCAGGTCGCACCGGCCCGCATCTCCGGCGTGTCCATGTTGCCGCCGAACATGTCCGGGACCAGCGACGAGCGAGCCTCGAACGCGGCCGGCGCGAGGCCGACCGTGCCCAGCATCGGTTCCAGCGGCAGCGCGAGCTCCAGCCCGCTGCTCTGCGCGTGGAACCCGACGGTCTGCTTGTCGGAGTCGACGTCGTAGACCCAGGTCCGCTCCGGCAGCGGGTCCTGCAGCGTCGCGGTGCGGTCGGTGCTGGTCAGGCCGCCGAAGAACGGGATGGTCGTGGACACACCCCAGCTGCGGGCCGGCGTGAGCTCCACGAAGTGCAGCACCAGGGTGTCTCCGGGCTCGGCGCCCTCGACATAGAACGGGCCGGTCTGCGGGTTCACGAACGGCATCGTCAGCGAGGCGCTGGCAAGGTCCGCCGTGCTGCGGAGGGTGCCGCAGTAGGCGTCCTCGGTCCACAACTTCAGTGCGGTGCCCGGCGTGACGCGCCGTACCGGCGGCACCCCGCCGAAGGTCCAGGCGAACTGCTCGGGCTCGGGGGTGTATTCGACGATGTCCACGATGTGCCAACTTAAGGTCTGCGGGAGGTATTGGGGTAGTGATCAGCGGGTTCTCAGGCGATTCTCAAACTGACGGCCTACTGTCGAGGCGGAACTTCGAGCGGAGCGGGGAAGACGATGCGGGTACTGGTGGTGGACGACGACCGGGCGGTCCGGGACTCGCTGCGCCGTTCGCTGGAGTTCAACGACTTCGAGGTCGTGACCGCGGCCGACGGTGCCGAGGCGCTCGCGGTGATCGGCAACGTCGAGCCGGACGTCGTGGTGATGGACGTGATGATGCCGCGGCTGGACGGGCTCGAGACCACCAAGGCCTTGCGGGCCGCCGGCAACAATGTGCCGATCCTGGTGCTGACCGCGCGGGACGCGGTCGCGGACCGGGTCGACGGCCTGGACGCCGGCGGTGACGACTACCTGACCAAGCCGTTCGCGCTCGAGGAGCTGCTGGCCCGGCTGCGCGCCCTGCTCCGCCGCAGCAGCACGCCCGGCGAGGGCGGCCAGCGCGGTGAAGTGCTGCAGTACGCCGACCTCGTGGTCGACGTGGACGCGCACGAGGTGCACCGCGGCGACGTCGCGATCCCGCTGACCCGGACCGAGTTCTCCCTGCTGGAGCTGCTGATCCGCAACCCGCGCCGGGTGCTCGAGCGCGCGGTCATCCTGGACGCGGTCTGGGGCTACGACTTCCCGACCACCGCCAACTCCCTCGAGGTCTACATCGGCTATCTGCGCCGCAAGACCGAGGTGAACGATCTCCCCCGCCTGATCCACACCGTCCGCGGCATCGGCTACGTCCTGAGAGACACCCCGCCGTGAGTCGTCAGCACCCCGAAGACTTCCCCTCGTACGCCGACCGGCCGGAGCCGGCCGTCCCGGAGCAGCCCGCGCCACCACCAGTTGCCAATGGCAACGGGAATCGGGTGGTCGCGACGGCCGCCCGCACCCAGACCTGGTGGAACGAAACCCTCCACCAGCTGAGTCTGCATGCCCGGGTCACGATGCTCGCGGCGGTCGCGGTCGGCCTCGCGGTCGCCATCGTGAGTGTGGCGGCGTACGTCACCGTGCGCCAGCAGATGTACCAGAACCTGGACGACAGCCTGATCCTCCGGGCCGGCCAGGCCGCGCAGAAGGGCGTCCTGACCAACCTCACCGTCCTGCAGGGCATCCCGCCCGACGCGCTCGGCCTGAGCGACATCCAGGTCGGCATGATCGGTGCGAACGGGCAGAAGTTCGGCGCCGAGAACAGCGCGCTCCCACCGATGGGAGAGGACGAGCTCGCCATCGCCCGCTCCCAGGGCACCGACGCCAGTCTGCGGACCGTCGGCGTCCGGAACGGCGCACACTTCCGTGTGGTCGCCGTACCGGCTCACTACTGTCCCGAAGACTTCAACTGCCGGGCCGACCCGGATCTGTACCAGCCGTCGGCGCTGGTCGTCGCGCAGTCGCTGGGTGCGATCGACCAGACGCTGCACAACCTCGGCATCGTGTTGTGGGCCTTCGGCCTGATCGGCGTCATCGGCGCCGCGCTCGTCGGCAACGCGGTCGCGCGGTCCGGGCTGCGGCCGCTGGCGCGGCTGACCAGTGCGGCCGAACATGTCGCGCGGACCGAGGATCTGAAGCCGATCCCGGTGACCGGGTCCGACGAGATCTCGCGGTTGGCGCAGGCGTTCAACGCGATGCTCGCAGCGCTGGCGCGATCCCAGGACCGGCAGCGGCGACTGGTGGGTGACGCGGGGCACGAGTTGCGGACGCCGCTCACCAGCATCCGGACGAACCTCGACCTGCTCGCCCAGGCGGACAAGCGCGGTGGTCTCCGCCCGGAGGACCGCCAGCAGCTGCTGGACGACGTCCGCGCGCAGATGGACGAGCTGACCACGCTGATCGGCGACCTCACCGAGCTCGCCCGCGACACCCCGCAGGTGCGGAACGCGGAGCTGATCGAGCTGTCCAATGTGATCGAGGACGCGCTGATCAAGGTACGCCGGCGCGCGCCGGGGCTGGAGTGGGACGTCCAGCTCACCCCGTTCCCGGTGTGGGGCGACGAGCGACTGCTCGGCCGCGCCGTGATGAACCTCCTCGACAACGCGGCGAAGTACAGCGTTCCGGAGGGCGTCACGCCGCGCAGCGACGGCCAGCCGGTCGGCCGCGTCACAGTCCGCCTGCTGGACGGCGTACTCACGGTGACCGACTCGGGGCCTGGTATCGCCGATGCGGACCTGCCGCACGTGTTCGAGCGGTTCTACCGGTCCAGTGAGGCGCGCAGCCGGCCCGGCTCGGGGCTGGGACTCGCGATCGTGAAGCATGCGGCCGAGCAGCACGGCGGGATGATCTACGCCCGCAACGCTCCGGGCGCGGGCGCACAGTTCACCCTGTGGCTCCCGCACGCCGCGACGCAGACTCGCTGAGAAGATCCTGACAGGTCCTTCAGAGGATCTTCATGGAGTTCTTCGGCAGCTCCGAGCGGATCTTCAGGGGCCTCTCAGGTCCGGCCGCCAAAGTACTGGCTATGACCGAGAACCAGCCGCAGCAGCCGCAGAACCAGCCCGGCCAGAACCCGCAGCAACCGCAGGGGCCGGAGCGGACTCAGCAGATGCCGATGTACGGACAGCATCAGCAGCAGCAGTTCGCACCGCTCGGTGGGCAGCAGCAGCGGCCGGGTCAGCACCCCGCAGGTGGGAGTGCTTATCCGCAGTTCGGTGCGCCGGGGGCGCATCAGGGGGCGTCTCCCGGCCCGAACTGGCCTTACGGTCCGCAGGCGCCGGCCGCGACGGCTGAGAAGCCGAAGCGGCGCGGCCTCGCGCTGGTGGCGCTGACCGCCCTCCTGGTCGGCACCGCCGGCGGTGTGGGCGGCGCCGCGGTGTACTCCGCGACGAACGACTCCACCGCGAACTCGCCGTCGGTCACGGCTCCGCTGAACGGTAACCAGGCGGCGCCCGCGTCGGCTCCGGACGGCTCGGTGCAGAACGCCGCCGCGAAGGTGCTGCCGAGCGTGGTGAAGATCGCCGTCGCGACCTCACAGGGCGCGGCGACCGGCTCCGGCATCGTGATCAGCAAGGACGGCCTGATCGTCACCAACAACCACGTGGTGGCCGGCGCCGGGCAGGGCGCGACCATCACGGTGATGCTGAACGACGGCCGGACGGTACCCGCCACGATCAAGGGCACCGACCCGCTGACCGACCTGGCCGTGATCCACGCCGACGCGACCGACCTGACCCCGGCGACGCTGGGCCAGAGCGGCAAGCTCGCGGTCGGGCAGGGCGTGGTCGCGATCGGCTCCCCGTTCGGCCTGGAGGCGACCGTGACGAGCGGCATCGTCTCGGCGCTGAACCGGCCGGTGACGTCGGGCGACGACCAGCAGGACAGTACGACAGTCTTCCCAGCAATCCAGACGGACGCCGCGATCAACCCGGGTAACTCCGGTGGCGCCCTGATCGACCTCGCCGGCCAGGTGGTCGGAATCAACAGCGCGATCAAGACCGCCGGAGGATCGGGACAATCCGAAGGCGGCAACATCGGCCTGGGCTTCGCAATCCCGATCGACCAGGCCAAGCCGATCATCGACGAGCTGGTGGCCAAGGGCAAGGCCACGCATGCACGGCTCGGAGTGCAGGTCGGCGACGCGCAGTCCTCCGACGGGCTCACGAACGGAGCACGCCTCGGCGAGGTAACGTCCGGCGGTGCGGCGGACAAGGCCGGTCTGCAAGCGGGTGATGTGGTGACCGCTGTGGACGGCAAGGCGATCGCGTCAGGGGACGCGTTGGTTGCCGCGGTCCGTTCGCACCGCCCGGGCGATGAGGTCAAGATCGACTTCACCCGCGCCGGGAAGGCCCAGTCCGTCACGGCCACCCTCGGCTCCGACAACGGCAACCCCACCGGCTGACCCCAGCCCCCCGACCGGGACTGCGCCGCCCACCGAGCGGCGCAGTCCCTTTTCTTTTGTGCCCTCCGGGCGGGCTAGGTTTCCGGGCATGAGTCTCTACGAGGAACGACCGCCGCTGGTGGCGGACGAGCGGACGCAGCTGATCGGGTGGCTGGACCTGCAGCGGAAGCTGGTACGCCGGAAGCTGGAAGGCCTGCGCGCCGAGGACGAGCACCGGGCGGTGCTGCCGGACTCGCCGATGATGACGCCCGCCGGGCTGGTGTCGCACATGCGCTGGACCGAGCACTGCTGGTTCAACGTGATCTTTCTCGGTGAGCCCTCCGACACGAACCCGCAGTTCCGCAAGGATCTGCCGGACGACGCCGACTGGATGGTCGACGGCGTACCGCTGGCGCGGGTGCTGGACGACTTCGAAGCGCAGTACGCGCAGGCGAACGAGATAGTCGCCGCTCACTCGCTGGACGACGTCGGCAAGCAGTCGGATTTCGCCCCGACGCTGCGGTGGATCGTGATCCACATGGTCGAGGAGACCGCCCGGCACGTCGGCCACCTGGACACCATGCGCGAGCTCCTGGACGGCCAGAGGGGGTATTACTAGTACCCATGGAGATCCGGCGGGCGGGCGATCGGTTCGTGACATCGTCGGAGTGGCTGGACTCGCGGCACTCGTTCTCGTTCGGGCCGCACTACGACCCGGCCAACGTCGGGTTCGGCTTCCTGCTCGCGCACAACGACGAGACCGTTGCCCCCGGCACCGGATTCGGCACGCATCCGCATCAGGACCTCGAGATCGTCACCTGGGTACTGCGGGGTGCCTTGGCGCATCGCGATTCGGAAGGGAACAGCGGCGTCGTCCACCCGGGCCTGGCCCAGCGGATGAGCGCCGGCTCCGGCATCCGGCACTCCGAGTGGAACGACGCCGCCGATCCGGTCCACTACGTGCAGATGTGGGTGCGCCCGGACCGCTTCGACCTGCCACCGTCGTACGAGCAGGCCGAGATCGACCTGAGCGCCGGCGAACTCGTCCCGATCGCTTCCGGGTTGCCGCAACACGCGAGTAGCACTGCGATCCACATCAACCAGCAGGCCGCGGGCATGTCGGTGGCCCGGCCGGCTCCCGGCGGCGCGGTCGCTCTGCCGGCAGCGCCGTACGTGCATCTGTTCGTCGCTCAGGGCACCGCGACGCTCGAGTCCGCGGGCGAGCTGTCCACGGGCGACGCCGTACGGCTGACCGACGCCGAAGGCCCGCGCATCACCGCGGGCCCGGAAGGTGCCGAGCTGCTGGTGTGGGAGATGTACTAGTCCTGCTGCTCACTCATGGTCCAGACGTGGCGCAGGGACTGGCCGGCCACGCCTTCCGGGTTCTGCGCGAAGCCCTCGACGAACTGGCTCATGTGTTCCTGCCAGCGCTGGTCGACCGGGTCCGTCTTCAGCTGGGCGACGGCGGCCTCGAAGTCGTCCGACACGACCAGGTGGAAGAGGTCTTGGCCGCTGCGCCAGATCGACCAGTCGGTGATGCCGGCGGCGCGCATCACGGCGATCAGTTCCGGCCAGACACGAGCGTGCTCGAGCTCGTAGGCCTCTTCGGTCCCGGGGATCAGCCGGCTGTGCAGAGCAAGGCGGGTCACAAGGCTGCAGAATACGCCGCGAGTGCCGGATCTGGACCCCGGTTCCGGAATCCCGATACGTTCTGCGTCTTGCTCCCGATTCGCAGCTGCGATCCGCGAGGTCGCTGCCAACTCAGGCGCCGGATCGGGCGTCGTACTTGCGTGGGTTGAGTATTTTCGCCCTCGTGGCTGTTCCTGAGGCGACCCCGCCCCACCGCCCCGGTCAGGACGCCACACGCCGAAGACTGTCCCAGGTGTCCATCCGTCGTCGTGCGAGAGTTGGAAACGTGAAGCGAACCACTGCCATCGTCTGCTTGAGTAGCCTGCTGATCACCGCCGGTTGCTCCGACAGCAAATCCGGCGACGGGAAACCGGACCCGAACGACGAGAAGCAGGCCTCCGCCGCCGTCATCAAGCAGTTCGCCGACGCGTGGGTGAAGGCGTGGGCACCGGACGGCAAGCCGGACGCGGCGGGTGCGCTCACCGACAACCCGACGGTGTTCGGCAAGCGCCTCGACGACGTCGACACGGCGCTGGTCGCCACCACCGTGACGGTCACACCGCAGGGCGACCCGAAGTGCAGCGATGGCAACAACTGCACGCAGGACCTCGCCGTCGAGGCCCAGCTCCGCGGCATCGGCACGATGAAGTGGACCAGTACGGCGACCGCCGTGAAGACCGCCGACGTGTGGAAGATCAAGGCCTCCGGCGACACCATCTACCCCGGTCTCGGCGACGCGAACTACCTGAAGCGGGTCCGCGCACTGCCCGCGCGCGCCTCGATCCTGGACCGCACCGGCGCCGCGCTGACCGCGAACCGCCCGGTCGTCATCGTCGGGGTCGCGTCGGGCAACGTGGCCACCGCCGCGACGTACGCCGCCTTCACCAAGAACCTCCAGGTGGACGGCGCGAAACTCGCCGCCCGCGCGAAAGCCGCGCCGGCGGGTCAGTTCGTCGACGCGATCACGATCCGGGCCGAGCAGTGGGAGGCGCTGCGGCCGACCATGGGCAAGCTCCCCGGCGTCCTGACGATGGGCGGCACGCAGTCGCTGCCGGAGTCCGCGACGTTCGCCCGGTCCATCCTCGGCACGATGAAGACGGCGACCGCGGACACCCTGAAGAACGCGGGGCCGACCGCGTCGGCGCAGGACCAGGTCGGGACGACCGGCCTGCAGTACGCGTTCCAGCAGCAGCTCGCCGGCACGCCGGGCGGCACGGTCACCCTGCGGGACGGCAAGACCAAGCTGACGATCAAGACGGTCTTCAGCCAGAAGGGCACGGCGGGGACGCCGGTCAAGACCACTCTCGACGCGAACCTGCAGCGCTACGCCGAGGCCGCGCTGGCGACGAGCAAGCTGCCCGCCTCACTGGTCGCCGTCCAGGCGTCGACCGGGCAGATCCTGGCCGCGGCGAACGGCCCGCAGGTCGCGAGCTACAACCGTGCCTTCCAGGGCCGCTACGCACCGGGGTCGACGTTCAAGATCGTCACGTCGGCGGCGCTGCTCGGCAGCGGTGAGTCCACGACGACGTCGCTGCCGTGCACGGACACGATCAACGTGTTCGGCAAGACGTTCAAGAACTACGACGGACTCGCGGCGTACGGCGCGGGCACGATGCAGAAGGCGTTCAACGAGTCCTGCAACACCGCGTTCATCTCGCAGCACGCGCGGCTGCCGAAGGACGGGATGACCAAGGCCGCGGCGATGTTCGGCATCGGGCGGGACCTGAACCTGTCGATCTCGGCGTACGGCGGTCAGGTGCCGCTGCCCAAGGACGACGTCGCCGAGGCCGCGTCGATGATCGGCCAGGGCACGGTCACCGCGAGCCCGCTGGCGATCTCGCTGGTCGCGGCGACGGTCGACCACGGCACCGCGATGAAGCCGGTCCTCGTGCCCGGCAAGGACGCCGCCGGGGCGGCCGCCTCTCCGTTGCCCGCGGCAACGGTCGCCGCGCTGCGGACGTTCATGCGGACGACGGTCACCGGTGGTACCGCGAAGGTCCTGGCCGGTAACGGCGCGGTCGCCGCCAAGACCGGCACCGCCGAGCTCGTCTCGGGCGGCAAGGTCATCACCAACGCGTGGATGGCCGGCTACCGCGGCGACGTGGCGTTCGCCGTCATCGTCGAGGGCGGCGAGTCCGGCTCGCACGCCGCCGGGCCGATCCTGAAGAACTTCCTGACCCGCTTCAAGTGATCCTGAGAGTTGGCCGCCGAAGTTCCTGAGAGTTGGCTGAAAGCCCGGTATGACGGGGAAATCGTCACTTAGGGTTGCTGGATGGAGAGCCTGACGTGTCCCAAGTGCCGTGGCGCGATGCGGACGTACGAACGCAGTGGTGTGACGGTGGATCAGTGTGCCGAGTGCCGGGGGATCTTCCTCGACCGGGGTGAGCTGGAGCGGCTCGTGGACGCCGAGCTGCGCTACAACGAGCCGCAACAGCCACGCTACGAAGAGAAGAAGCGGTACGACGACCGCCGGTACGACGACGACCGGCGGCGCGACGACGATCGCCGCTACGACCCGCGCTACGGGAACCAGCAGTACCCGCGCAAGAAGAAGAAGTCCTTCCTGGAAGAACTCTTCGACTGAGCGTTACCGGCTGGGTCTTACCGGCGCAGGGCGATGACGGTGCCTTGCCCGATCGCGCAGAGTGTGCCGGCGCCGGTCTCGTCGATCGTCGTCAGCTCGCAGGTGCAGGTCGCCTGCCGGCTGCCCGCGTGCGCGACCTTCGCCTCGGCCCGGAGGACGGTGCCCTGGGCCGGCCGGAGGTAGCTGATCGTGAACCCGCCGGTCAGCACCTCCGGGCCGAGCGCCGTACCGCCCGCGAACGTGATCGCGTTGTCGGCCGCGTAACCGAGAACGCCGCCGTGCAGGTACCCGTTCTGTTGCCGGAGATCGTCGCGGATGTCGAGTTCGAGCGTCGCCCCGCCGGCGCCGAACGCCGTCAGCCGGGCGCCGAGCAGCACGCTGAACGGTTGCGCCGCGAGGACCTTCTGCGCCAGGTCGAAAGTCAGCTCCATGCCGACAGACTAGTGACGCCGGGCGTGCAGGCCGGGGTCGCGTTCTTCCTCGGTGGTGCCGCCCCAGACGCCGTACGCCTCCCCGACGACCAGCGCGTGCTCGCGGCACTCACGCCGTACCGGGCAGGTCTTGCACAGCGACTTGGCGATCACCTCGCGGGCGTGCTTGCGCGGGCCGCGCTCGGACTCGGCGGCGAAGAACAGCTCGGGGTTGACGTCCGCGCAGGCGGCACGTTCCTGCCAGGCCCAGTTCTCGAACAGCGCGGACGGCAGGCCGTCCGGCGCCTTGCTCACCACACCGGCGGGCGGTTTCCGCCGCCTCATGACTGGCTCCTGGGTTTGGCTGACATGGTCGGGCACCTCGGGGTCGATCGGTTCCGGCGCGGCTGGTTGCGCAACCGCGGCCAATTCCTCCAGTACCCGTCGGCAAACGGTCCGGCAGGTTGTGGCCGTCCGGGGTGCCGCGGGAGGGCTATCGTCATCGGGTGACCACGCCATCGGTGAGCCTGCGCCCGATTACCGAGTCCGAGTTCGCCGGCTGGAAGGACCGCGCCGCCGAGTCGTTCGCGGCGGGGATCGGGCCGGCTCGCGGGCTGGATCCCGAGGAGGCGCTGAAGCTCGCCCATGACGAGACCTCCCGGCTGCTCCCCGACGGCACCGGCACCGAGCAGCACCTGATCTGGATCGCCTGCGACGGCACGGAACCGGTCGGCAGCCTGTGGATCAGTACCAAGGCGCGGGTGCCGTTCATCTTCGGCATCGAGGTGGGCAGCTCGCAGCGCGGCAAGGGCTACGGCCGCGCGATCATGCTGGCCGGCGAGGAGGAGTGCCGGCGGCTCGGCTACCGCCAACTGGATCTGAACGTCTTCGGCGACAACTCCACCGCCATCAGCCTCTACGAGTCCCTCGGCTACACCGTCACCTCCCAGCAGATGCGCAAGGAACTCTGATCCCCGCACACTCGGCAAGCACGGCCCGGCTCGGGCTGTGGTTACGCTGGGTCGTCGAGCCCAGGGGGTGTTGATGAGCTGGTGGATCCTGCATGTGGACATGGATCAGTTCATCGCGGCCGTGGAGATCCGGCGGCGGCCTGAGTTGCGCGGGTTGCCGGTGGTGGTCGGCGGGTCGGGCGATCCCACCCAACCACGGCAGGTCGTCGCCACCGCGTCGTACGAAGCACGCGAGTACGGCGTGCATTCGGGGATGCCAGTGCGGGCTGCGTACAAGAAGTGTCCGCAGGCGGTCTTCCTCCCTTCGGATCCCGCGGCGTACGAGGCGGCGTCGACCGAGGTGATGGACACGCTGCGGTCGTTCCCGGTGGTCGTCGAGGTGTGGGGCTGGGACGAGTGCTTCGTCGGCGCGGAGACCGACGATCCGGAGCAGCTGGCCGCCGAACTCCGCGCCGCCGTCCAGGGCCGCACGACGCTGACGTGTTCGGTCGGCATCGGCGACAACAAGACCCGCGCCAAGCTGGCCACCAACTTCGCGAAGCATGCGCGGTCGCACGCGGAGCCCTTCGAGGGCGCGAGTACGGCGGACCAGGAGGGCGTCTATCGACTGACCGGCGCGAACTGGCGTGAGGTCATGGACCACCGGCCGGTGCGGGAACTCTGGGGCATCGGCAGCCGGATGGAACGAAACCTCAACGAACTCGGCGTCTTCACCGTCGCCGACCTGGCCGCCGCCGACCTCGACGTCCTCCGCAAACGCTTCGGCCCGAAGATGGGCGCCTGGTACGCCGCCCTCGGCCGCGGTCTCGGCGACACCGAGGTCACCGACGTACCCCGCGAGCCGATCTCCCGCAGCCGCGAGGAGACCTTCCCCGAAGACCTCGTCGACGGCGCCGAGGTGCAGAAGGAACTCCGCCGCATCGCCGTCGAGGTCACCCGCGACGTGGTCGCCGAAGGCCGCAGCATCCAGCGCGTCTGGGTCAAGGTCCGCTTCATCACCTTCTACACCCCGATCAAGAGCCGCAAACTCCCCGAGATCACCCAAGACCCTGAGGTCATCGCCACCACCGCCCTGTCCCTCCTGGAGAAGTTCGAACTCCGCCGCCCGATCCGCCTCCTCGGCGTCCGAGTCGAATTCGCCCCGCCGGCCCAGCCCTGAACAACTCGAGCGGCCGGTCGGTTGGTGCGTCGCGTGCTTCAGGCGGTCGGGTACTGCGGGCGCCCGGCCGGCCGGCCGGCTAAAGGTTGTAGGTGATGGTGGCGGTGGTGGTGAAGATGGCGTCGCGTTCGGTGGGGGCCAGGGCGGCTGTCAGGGTTTCGGCGGTTTCGACGACCTCGGCGTAGGTGGCGGCCAGGACGCAGACGGGCCAGTCGGAGCCGAACATGACTCGGTCGGGGCCGAAGGCTTCGAGGACCGTGTTGGCGTAGGGCTGGAGGTCGGCGGGTTTCCAGGTGGACCAGGGGGCCTCGGTGACCATGCCGGAGAGTTTGCACGTGACGTTGGGGAGGGAGGCGAGCTCGCGCATGTGGCCGGCCCAAGGCTCCAGGGGCTCGCCGATGACGGGCTTGGAGATGTGGTCGACCACGAAGGTGAGCTGGGGGAGGTTGCGGACGGTATGGATCGCGGCGGGGAGGTGCGGGGTCTTGGTGAGGAGGTCGTAGGCGAGGCCGGCGTCGGCGACGGCCGCCAGACCGCGTTGTACGTCGGGGCGGAGGAGCCAGTCGACATCCGGCTCGTCGTGGACCTGGTGGCGGATGGCCTTCAAGTACGAGCCGTCCGGCCGTGAGAGCAACCCGTCCAGCGTGGCGGCGACGTCGTCCGCGGTGAGGTCGACCCAGCCGACCACACCGGCCACCAGATCATGGTTCGCGGCGACCTCGAGAAACTCGACGGTCTCCTCGACCAGGCCCACGGTCTGGACCAGGACCGTGGACGTGACGCCGGCGGCCGCGGCCTGGGGTGCGAGGTCGTCGATGGAGAAGTTGCGCCGGATCGGATCCAGCTCCGGCCCGACCATCCAGGACTGCTCGCGGACGGTCAGGTCCCAGACGTGGTGATGCGCGTCGACTCGGTTCATGCCGTTCATCCAACCCTTCGTTGATCGATCGCGTCCTGATTCCAGTCGATGCCGAGCCCGGGCGTGTCCGGCGCCACCGCGTGCCCGTCCACGATCGCCATCTCCGACGACGTGATCGCCCGCAGTTGCGGGATGTGCTCGACGTACCGCCCATTGGGTACGGCGGCCGTCAGGCTGACATGCAGCTCCATCAGGAAGTGCGGACACACCTCGAGGTTGAACGTCTCGGCCAGATGCGCGACCTTCAGCCACGGCGTGATCCCGCCGACCCGGGCCACGTCGACCTGGACGATCCCGGCGCCACCGGAGGCGACGTACTCCCGGAACTGCGAGACGGAGTACAGCGACTCGCCGACGGCGATCGGGATCGACGTGGACGCCGCGAGCCGCACGTGCCCGGTGACGTCGTCGGCCGGCAGCGGCTCCTCGAACCACGACAGGTCCACCGCCTCGAAGGCCGCGGCCCGCCGCCGGGCCTCGGGATACGTCATCGACTGGTTCGCGTCGACCATGATGTCCAGGGACGGCCCCACGGCGTCCCGGACCGCCTGCAGTCGCTCGAGATCCTCGTGCACCCGTGGTTTGCCCACCTTGAGCTTCACTCCGGGCCAGCCGACCTTCTGCGAGGCGAGCGCGCCCGCGACGAGCTCATCCGTTGTCAGATGCAACCAGCCGCCCTCGGTGTCGTACAGCGGCACCTGCTGCCGATATCCACCGGCCAGCCGCCACAACGGCTCACCGGCCCGCAAACAGCGCAGGTCCCACAAGGCCGTGTCCACGGCCGCCAGCGCGAGCGAGGTGATCGCACCGACCGTGGTCGCGTGCGTCGACCAGAACAGGTCCGACCACAGCGCCTCGACGTTCCGGGCGTCCGCACCGACCAGCCGGGGCAGCAGGTGGTCCCGCAGCAGCGCCAGTACGGCGGTGCCGCCGGTGCCGATCGTGTAGGAGTACCCGAGGCCGGTCAGCCCGTCCGCGGTCTCCAGCGACACGAAGATCGTCTCCTGCTTGAGGAACGACTGGACCGCGTCGGTCCGGACCGTCTCGACCTCCAGGTCGACCAGGTAGGCCTCGGCGCGGATGATCGCCGTACTCGCCGGAACGGGGGTCCGACTGGGTGTCACGGTCACGAGGCGGCTCCAGATCCTATAGGATATTGCCAACCTGATGCTGCCGCCTCACACTGGACCCGTCAAGACTCGTCCAGGTAACGATGCGGGTCGGGCAGAATAGGGCTTCGGGAGGAACTGTGACGGATGCGCACGTGGGTCTGGCCGGCCAGCTCACACGTCTGCCCCAGCGGCAGGTGCTGAGCGACGACGTCTACGAGACGGTCAAGGGCCTGATCATGGACAGCGTGGTCGAGCCGGGCACCAGGCTGAACATCGACGCGCTGACCCGTGAGCTGGGCATCTCGCAGACCCCGATCCGGGAGTCGCTGGCCCGGCTGGAGTCCGACGGCCTGGTGATCAAGGAGCCCCTGCGCGGGTACCGGGTGTCCTCCCGGCTGACCCGGGCCGAGTTCGAGGACCTGTTCGAGTACCGGCTGCACATCGAGCCGTGGGGCGCCGGCCGCGCCGCCGAGCGGGCCGGGGCCGAGGACCTGGCCCGGCTCAAGGCCGAGATGCTGAGCTACACCGACGTACCCGACCGGCCGGCGTACGAGAGCTACCGGGCGATGGCGGCGCACGACCAGCGCTTCCACGACCTGGTGCTGGAGCTGTCCGGCAACGAGACGGCCCGGCTGTCCTTTGCGCGGACACACTGCCACCTGCACCTGTTCCGGCTGTACTACGGTGGCGGCATCGCGACGAAGGCGTTGCGGGAGCACAAGACCATCGTGACCGCGGTCCGCAAGGGCGATCCGGAGGACGCGGCCGCGGCGATGCGGTCGCACATCGAGGCCTCCCGGGCCCGGCTGCGGCCCATCTTCGACCAGGACTAGTGCCTCATGAGGCACCAAACCGCCACCACCGCCATCAGGGAGACATCTGTGGAACTGCTGCGCCTCGGCGCGGTCGGCGAGGAGCGCCCGTACGTGCGCGCCGCCGACGGCACCGTTCACGACCTGACCCCACTCACCGCCGACATCGACGGCGACTTCCTCGCGTCCGACGGCATCGCCCGTACCCGCGCCGCCCTCGACGCCGGCGAACTCCCGGCGGCCGACGTGACCGGCCTGCGCGTCGGCGCCCCGATCGCCCGCCCGGGCGCGGTGGTCTGCATCGGCATGAACTACGCCGCCCACGCGGCCGAGTCCGGATCCGAGCCGCCGAAGCAGCCGATCGTGTTCTTCAAGCACCCGAACACCGTCGTCGGCCCGGACGACGACGTCCTCGTCCCGCGCGGCTCGACCAAGACCGACTGGGAGGTCGAGCTCGCCGTCATCATCGGCAAGCAGGCCCGGTACGTCGAGACCGACGAGGAGGCGCTCGCCTGCATCGCCGGGTACGCCGTCTCGAACGACGTGTCCGAGCGCGCCTTCCAGATCGAGCAGTCCGGCGGGCAGTGGTCCAAGGGCAAGTGCTGCGAGACGTTCAACCCGCTCGGCCCGGCGCTCGTTCCGGCCGACGAGGTCGACCCGGACAACCTGGACCTGAAGTCCTGGGTGAACGGCGAACCGCGGCAGGACTCGAACACCCGCGACATGGTCTTCTCCGTGGCGGCATTGATCCGCGACCTGTCGCAGTACATGGTCCTGAGCCCCGGCGACATCCTGAACACCGGCACCCCGGAGGGAGTGGCGCTGTCCGGCCGCTTCCCGTACCTGGCGCCCGGCGACACGATGGAGCTGGAGATCCAGGGCCTGGGCAAGCAGAAGCAGAACCTCGGCAAGGCCTGATTTTCTGTCGGCGCGGCCCGTTAGGGTCGCGCCGTGACAGATCAGCTGGTGGGGATTCGCACGTCGTACGACACCGTCGCGAGCTCGTACGCCGAGCTCGTGCGGGACGGCGCGGACTGGGAGCCCGAGGGCTTCGACCTGCTCGCCATGCTGGCCGACGGCCGACCGGTCATCGACGTCGGGTGCGGTCCCGGCCGGACGACTGCCCTGCTCGCCGCGCGCGGTGTGCGGGTGACCGGGATCGACCTCTCCCCCGGGATGATCGAGGTCGCCCGGCGGGACCACCCCGAGCTGGACTTCCGGGTCGGGTCGATGACCGGGCTCGACCTCCCGGACGGCGAGCTCGGCGGCGTGCTGTCCTGGTGGTCGATCATCCACCTGCCGCGCGACGTCGTACCTCAGGCCTTCGCCGAGTTCTACCGCGTGCTCGCTCCCGGTGGGGCGCTCTTGCTCGGCTTCCATGTCGGGACCGAGAGCACGCACAAGACCTCTGGGTACGGCGGGTTGCCGATGGATCTGTACGTTCATCGGTGGCTTCCCGAGGGGCTCACCGAGATCGCGGTCGCCGCCGGGTTCACGCCGTACTTGGACGGCGAAATTCCGCCTGACCGCTTGGTCTTCCGGAAGTAGTCTTCGCGCATGACTTCGCGCGTGCGGACGGTGACCTTCGACGCCCATGACCCCTACGAGCTGGCCGGCTTCTGGCTGCAGGTGCTCAAAGCCCCGCGACCCGACGACGACCATCCCGAGGATCCGTACGCGGCCGTGGTGACGGATTCGATGACGTTGCTGTTCGAACGCAACTCCGACGAGAAGACGGTCAAGAACCGCGTCCACCTCGACCTCGAGCCCGACGGCACGCGAGACGCCGAGGTCGAGTGGTTGCTCACCATCGGCGCCACCATCGCCCGCGACCACCGCGAGGCTGATGGCACGGGCTGGGTCGTCATGCACGACCCGGAGGGCAACGAGTTCTGCGTCCTGCGGAGTGCGGCTGAGCGTGCGGCTACTAGCTGAGGTTGTTTAGCCCACGCCTGCTACGCAGTCGCTCCTTCGTCGCGCCCGCTACGCGCGCTCCCACCCACCCGAGGTGTCCTTGCGGGCTGCCGCCCGCGGGTTGCGGCTCATCGCCGCGCCTTGCGGAGCTACCGCTCCGCAATCTGCGCGGCTCCTTCGTCGCGCGCGGTTGGCCGGCTATCGCCGAGTGGCTTGCGGGCTGCCGCCCGCCTCGTGCGAGTGCTATCGCCCCCGCAGTCTGCGGGGCTACCGCCGGTCAAGTCCCATGAGGTGGTGTACGACGTTTGGTCCTTCGTCGTTGTCGGGTTAGGCGCTGATCGCGCCTGCGGTTTGGGAGTTCTCCTCGGTGGTGTTGGTGATG
>NZ_JBVJHF010000006.1:638137-640609 GCF_055586945.1 Kribbella sp. NPDC048837 | reverse complement strand
CGCCGATGGTACTGCGACCGGGAGGTCGTGGGAGAGTAGGACGCCGCCGGACATTCACACTGTTAAGGGCCACCCCACTGGGGTGGCCCTTAACATTTTGTCCGGAAGTTCAGGCACGTGTCGTGCCGGCAGCCGTCACGTCCACGCGCGCCCTCGATGGGGCTGCACGGCGTCGGTGGCGGTAGGTTTGTGCGGTTACCGCACCACAGGATCGTCTGTACAGCATCGTTAGGAGTCACCGTGGCTACGCCACCTCGCAATTCTCGCTCCGGCTCCGGGGACCCTCGTGGGTCGTCCGGTGGCGCCGGAGGTTCTGGTCGCTCTGGTGGCGGCCGGTCTGACTCCGCGGGCGGTCGTTCGGGCTTCAGCTCCGGACGCTCGAGCTCTGGCGGCTCGAGCTCCGGCGGTGGACGGCCGAGCTCAGGCGGTGGACGCGCCGGCGGCGGCGCCGGGCGATCCGGCGGTAGTGCTGGCCGCCCCGGTGGTGCTGCCGGCCGATCCGGCGGTAATGCAGGTTGGTCTGGAGGCGGCACCGGCCGCTCCGGTGGACCCGGTACGGGCACGGGCCGCTCCGGTGGGTCCGGTACGGGGGCTGGCCGCTCCGGTGGATCCGGTACGGGCGCGAGCCGCGCCGGTGGATCCGGTCCGAGCGCGGGTCGCTCTGGCGGTGGAGCTGGCCGATCCGGTGGACCGGCTGGTCGATCTGGTGGCGGTGCCGGCTGGTCCGGTGGTTCTGGCGGGTCTGGGGGCGCTGCGCGTTCCGGATCTGGTGCTGGGCGCTCTGGTGGTGCCGGTGGGCGGGGCGGTTCTGGCGGACAGTCGTCGGGTGGGTACTCCGGTGGCTACCGAGGACCCTCTAATCGTGGTGATGGGCCGCGGGCGGGTGGGCCGCGGGGAGGTTCGCGTGATGAGCGGTCCGGGGATCGCGACGAGAGCCGCTACGACAACCGGCGGGGGTACGCCGGGTCGCGGGGCGGTGACAAGGCTGAGCGGGATCCGTTCCGTGGGCAGTTGAGCGATCGGGACGACCGCGGGCGTGGTGCCGGCCGGGACGACCGGAGCGGTGGACCTCGCCGTACGGACGACCGCAAGGGTGCGGGTCGCGGTGGTCCGCGTCGGGATGAGCGCGGCTTCCGCCGCGACGACCGGCCGGACCGGGACGACCGTGGCAGCTACGACCGCGGAGGACGCGACGACCGCGGCGGCTACCGCCGCGACGAGCGTTCCGGTGGCGACAGCTACCGGCGTGACGAGCGGTCGGGTAGTGGCGATCGCGGTGGCTATCGGCGTGATGACCGCGCTGGCGGTGGCGACCGTGGCGGTTACCAGCGGGATGAGCGTTCCGGTGGGGGCGATCGCGGTGGTTACCGGCGTGATGACCGCGCTGGCGGTGGCGACCGTGGCGGTTACCAGCGGGATGAGCGTTCCGGTGGTGACCGGGGTGGCTATCGGCGCGATGAGCGTAGTGGTTATCAGCGGGATGACCGGGGTGGTCGGGATGAGCGGCCGGGTCGGGATGGGGTCCGGGGTGGTTCGACTCGGGGGAGTGGGCCGGCTCGGGGCGAGCGTGGGGCGTTCCGGCGGGATGAGCGTGGCGGTCGCGACGAGCGGCGGGGTGGGCCTCGGCGGGACGACCGGGGCGAGGAGAAGGCTGGGCCGCGGCGGGACGATCCGGCGATTCCGGAGGGGATCACCGGGGCCGAGCTCGATCGCTCGGTGAAGGCCGAGCTGCGGTCGTTGCCGCGGACGCTGGCTGATCTGGTCGCACAGCATCTGGTCGCCTCCGGGCGGTTCCTCGACGACGACCCGGAGCGCGCGTACCAGCATGCCCGGACTGCTCGGCGGTTGGCTGCGCGGCTGGGCGGCGTACGGGAGGCTGTGGCGATCACGGCGTACCTGGCTGAGCATTACGACGAGGCGCTGACGGAGTTCCGGGCGGTTCGGCGGATGACCGGGAACCATGAGGTGCTGGCGATGATGGCCGACTGCGAGCGGGCGCTCGGGCGGCCGGACAAGGCGCTGGCACTGACGAAGGACAAGCACGTCCACGAGCTGTCGGAGGCGACGCAGATCGAGCTGCTGATCGTGGCGGCCGGCGCGCGGCGCGATATGGGGCAGACCGCGGCGGCGATCCAGACGCTCGAGGTGCCGGAGCTGACCAAGCGGACGCGGGCCGAGTGGTTGCCGCGCCTGCGCTATGCGTACGCCGATGCGCTCGAGGCGGCCGGACGGACGGAGGACGCGCTGATCTGGTTCCACCGGGCGGCGGGGTCCGACGGCGACGGGGTCACCGGAGCTGCTGAGCGTGCCGCCCAGCTCGAGGGCCTCGAGTTCACCGACCTCGACGAGGACGACACCGTCGTCGACGACGAGTACTTCGAGCCGCTGTCCGACGAGGACGAGGCCGACGAGGACGCCGACGTGGCCGACGAGCTGGCTGAGGAGGCTGAGGAGCTCGCTGACGAGCTCGAC
>NZ_JBVJHF010000006.1:66088-638038 GCF_055586945.1 Kribbella sp. NPDC048837 | reverse complement strand
CGAGGACGCCGACGTGGCCGACGAACTGGCTGAGGAGGCTGAGGAGCTCGCCGACGAGCTCGACGAGGACGCCGACGTGGCCGACGAACTGGCTGAGGAGGCTGAGGAGCTCGCCGACGAGCTCGACGAGGACGCCGACGTGGCCGACGAACTGGCTGACGAGGCTGAGGAGCTCGCCGACGAAGCTAGGGAGCTCGCGGACGAGGCTGACGAGGGCGCTGAGGGCGAGGGCGTGGGCAAGGTCGAGGGGTAGGGCGGCTCGCTCGGGGACCCCGGGTTCGCCTGGAGCAGGGAGAATGGGGCGATGGGCGAGAACGTGGGTCCTTGGGCCGGGCCGTTGTCGGCGGAGGCTCCTGTCGGAGCGTTGGTGGGCAGCGCGCTCGTGAAGGGCACTGCGCGGCTGCAGGGCGCGGTCCTGATGGTGGAGAAGTCCGAGGCCGACGCGATCCACCAAGTGCGCGTCTCGTGCCGGCGGTTGCGGAGCGATCTGAAGCTGTTCCGCAAGCTGCTGGCCGGCAACTGGGCCGACGAGTTGCGCAGCGATCTCGCCGCGCTCGCGCAGGCCTGTGGTGAGGCAAGGGATCTGGAAGTGATCGCCGCGCTCGTCCGCGAGACCGCGAACAGCGAGGACGACGAGGAGCACGTCGACACGATCCTCACGACGCTCACCGTCGGACTGGACCGGGCTTCGGCCCGGTCGGGCGCCGTCGTCCTGGGGGAGTCCACCGCGGAGCTGCTGGAGACCCTCGAAGCCGTCGCCGCCGCGCCGGACCTCAAACCCAAGGCCGGTCAGCCCTGCGGAGAGGTCCTGCCCGAGCTACTGGACGCCGCCAACGTCAAGTTCACCCAGGCGGCCGACAAGCTCAAGCCCTGGACGGTGGACGACGACTGGCACGAGGTGCGCCTGCTGGCCAAACGCGTCCGGTACGCCGCCGACACCAGCGCATCCGTCCTCGGCGACGAAGCCAAGGCCACGGCAACCCACGCAGCCAAGTACCAGGAGCTCCTCGGCCAGCACCAGGACCACTGCGCCGCGGCCGACGCCCTGACCGCAATGGCCGCGGACGCCGCCGCCCAAGACGACCCAGAGCTGTCCTTCACCCTCGGACGCCTGACAGAGCGCCATCGAGCCGCCCGCAAGCCTCTCCGCGAAGAGTTCCTCAGCCTCTACCACCGCCCCTGACAGCTCACAGCGTCCGGAACAGCAACCCCACCCGCGGCTTGGGACCGAACGACGTCGCCTTCTGCGGCAGTACGACGCCTTGCGTGGCCGACCGTAGTACCTGGTCCATCCGTGGTGCCACGAGTTCCACAGCCGCCTGCTGAGGCCCAGCCAGCGCCAGAGCGTCCTGCAGCGTGTGGTGGAAGCTGATGTCTTCCTCAATCACGCCCCACGCCGGCAGCAGCACGTCATGGAGCAGTGACACGGTCGGCTCCTCCTGACCGAACGTAGACCGCAGAGTCACCCAGCTGGCCCCATCCGTCACCGCGATCCGGTCCGGTACGCCCTCCACCCGACCGGGCAGCACTTGCCAACCCTCCGGCGTACGCGACTGCACTGTGGCCAGGTCCAGCCCCGGTACGACGCGGTGGATCGGGTCCAGCGTGAGCGGGTGCCGGCCGTAGTCGACCAGCATGGCCAGACCGACCTCCGCACTCGGTCGGCCCGGCTCACGCCGCTGACGTTCCAGGTACGCCGCATAGCGGTGGTGGCCGTCTGCGATCAGCGCCTCGTGCCTGGCCAGCTCGGCGGCGATCATCGCCAGCGTCGAAGGATCGTCGATCCGCCAGATCCGGTGGTGCGCGCCGTTGTACGTGTCCGCCACGACCCACGGTTCGCGGGAGCGTGCGTCGTCGACGGCATCACTGGCCGCGCCACCATCGCCGTACGCGAGCAGGATAGGCTCCAGGTCGGCGTCCGTCGCTTCCATCAGCTCGAGCCGGTCGTCCACCCAGTGCGGCATCACGTCCTCGTGCGGCAGCACCACGCGCCGGGTCGCATCGAGTCCGAGCGAGCCGACCAGTCCGCAGAGTACGGCGCTGCCCAGCTGCTGCTCGTACACGTACAGCGCGGGCCTGTTGTCCTGCACCACCACACCGTCGCGTTGCCACCCGGCCAGCCGTCGCGCGGGTTCGTCGTACCGCCCGGGACCGAGCTCCGGATCGCGTGGAAGGATGAGCCTCACCATGTTGTGCAGATCAGAGTCAGTCAGCCGCCGGACGAGGGCGGGTTCCAGTACGTCGTACGGCGGTGACGTGACCGCGCCGAGCGCGCTCACCTTGCCGGCCACGAAGCGCCAGGCACGCAGCGGGTCGAGCCGGAGGATGCTCCCCCGTGCGTCCGGCCCGCTTGATGGCATGGCCGGAATCGTACGGCGGGAAGCATGAGCGCGGAACGGAAAGCGCCTGCCCCGCTCTCGGCGTGTGATGAACCCCTCGCCGGCCGGTACGACGTGGCCCTGCTGGATCTCGACGGCGTCGTGTACGTCGGGCCGGATCCGGTGCCCGACGCGCCGGAGAACCTCCGCAAGGCCGCCAAGGAAGGCATGCGGATCGGGTACATCACCAACAACGCGAGCCGGCCGGCCCGGGTCGTTGCCGAGCACCTCGCGTCGTTCGGGCTGGACGTGATCGCCGAGGACGTGGTGACGTCGGCGCAGGCGGCCGCGAAGCTGATCGCGAGCGAGTTCCCGAAGGGTTCGCCGGTGCTCGTGGTCGGCGGCGAGGGGCTGTACAGCGCGCTCGAGGAGTACGGGCTGACGGCCGTGCGGAGCAGCGACGCGCACCCGGTGGCCGTCGTCCAGGGGTTCCACCCGGACGTGAACTGGGTGATGCTCGCCGACGGCGCGCACGCGATCCACGAGGGCGCCAAGTGGTTCGCGACCAACCTGGACCTGACCATTCCGACCGCGGCCGGGAAAGCGCCGGGGAACGGGACGCTGGTGCAGGCGGTCCGGGCCGCCGTCGACGTGGATCCGGTCGTGGCCGGCAAGCCCGAGCCGCCGTTGCTGGAGACGAGCATCGAGCGGCTCAAAGCCCAACGCCCGTTGATGATCGGGGACCGGCTGGACTCCGACATCGCCGGCGCGCACGCGGTCGGGATCGCGAGTCTCTGGGTGGCCACCGGTGTGAACGACGCGCACGATCTGGCCCGGGCGCCGAAGAACCAGCGGCCGACGTACATCGGCGCCGGGCTGAGTGCGTTGGCCCAGAAGCAGCCCGGTATCACGGTCGAGGGAGCCCAGCACACCTGTGAGGGCTGGACCGCCGAGGTCGTGAACAACGCGGTCTCGGTAAAGGGCGAGGGCGAGCCGTACGACGGTCTGCGGGCGATCCTGTCCGCGGTGTGGGCGGCGGTCGACGCGCCGGCCAAACCGGCCGTCAAGCCGGCCAAGACCGCCGGCCGGACCCGCCGCCCACTCCCCAAGCCGGCCCCGGCGCCCGGCACCATCGCCCTCGACGCCGCCCTGCACCGAGTGGGTCTGGACAAGTAGAGCCGGTGCTGGCTGGTATTGCCGGAGCAAGGCGATACCGTAGCTGGGACGAGCGAGGAGGCAGTCATGGTGTTGGACGCACTGCGCGGCTACGTACAACTGGCGAGCGGACTGACCGAGGTCACCCGGCAGAAGGCCCAGGCGGCGGCGAAGGCGCTGCTGCAGCAGACCGGCGCGGATACGCTGACGTCCGGCCTGAGCACCAAGGTGAGCGAGCTGACCGACGAGATCGTTGCCACCAGCAAGAGCAACCGCCATCTCCTGCAGGCGATCGTGGCGAACGAGGTCGAGGGCGCCGTCGCGCGGCTCGGGTTCGTCCGCTCGGAGGAGGTCGCGGCGCTGACCCGGCGGGTGCAGACGCTGGAGGCCGAGCTGGCCGAGGCCCACGGCGTCGCGCCCGCGTCGGCCGCCCCCGCCGCTGACGCGCTGGAGGACGACGACTGGTCGGAGCCGCTGCCGAAGGCTGCCAAGAAGGCGGCTGCCAAGAAGGCCGCGAAGAAGGCGCCCCCGGCGAAGAAGGCCGCGGCCAAGAAGACGGCGAAGAAGGCGTGACGTGACCGAGCATCCTGGCGAGCAGTTCCCGCCCGGCGTCGACCCCGACGTGGAGCCGGGCTTCGAGCCGTATCCGTCCGAAGAATCCCCCGAGCAACCCGACTACGACACCGAGCCCGGCCCGCAGAACGTCGCGGACGACACCGAGGCGGCGTTCGAGGCGTCCCTGGACGACATCGAAGTGCCCGACGAGCACGCGCACGTGGACCCGGCGGAGGTGGAGTTCGGGCCGGAGTTCGCCCGGGCGCCGGGCCAGGAGCACGAGCACTCGTTCACGGCGGAGTCGGCCGAGGACCCCACGCCGCACTTCCAGGCGGAGACCCCCGAGGACCCCGCACCGCAGCAGGACCCCGCACCGCAGCAGGACAGTGCACCGCCGGACGACCCCGCGCCGCAGGACGAGGAGCAGGGGCATCCGCTGGTGGAGGAGACGATGGGGCGGCTGGACGACCTGCGGGACCGCCCGGTCAGCGAGCATGCCGAGGTGTACGCCGACCTGCACGAGCGGTTGCAGAGTGCCTTGGTGGAGGCGGACGCCGAGCACGGCGATCGCGCTTAGACGTCAGTGGCCAAGGGAGTCAAGCGATCGCGGCTCGATGCCGAGCTGGTACGGCGTGGTCTCGCGCGGTCCCGTGAGCACGCGAGCGAGCTGATCGCGGCCGGCAAGGTGAAGGTGTCCGGGACGGTGGCCACGAAACCGGCGACCGGTGTCGGCGCGGACGCGCCGATCCTCGTCGACACGTCCGAGACCGACGACCCCGGCTACGCGAGCCGCGGTGCGCACAAGCTGATCGGCGCGCTGGAAGCGTTCCCAGGCGTGCAGGTCAAGGGACGCGCGACCCTCGACGCGGGTGCTTCCACCGGCGGATTCACCGACGTACTGCTCCGCAACGAGGCCGCCCACGTGATCGCCGTCGATGTCGGCTACGGCCAACTGGTGTGGGCGTTGCAGACCGATGAGCGGGTCACGGTGATGGACCGGACCAACGTCCGTACGCTCACCCTGGACGACATCGGTGGTGAGCCGGTCGATCTGGTCGTCAGCGATCTGAGCTTCATCTCGCTCACGCTCGTCCTGCCGGCGCTGATCGGTGTGGTGAAACCGGAGGGCGATCTGGTCCTGATGGTGAAGCCGCAGTTCGAGGTCGGCAAGGAGCGGCTCGGCAAGGGCGGGGTCGTCCGTGACCCGGAGTTGCGGGCCGACGCCGTCCGCGGTGTGGCGGCGAAGGCACGGGAGCTCGGATGGGGAATCGAAGGTGTGGCGGCCAGCCCGTTGCCTGGTCCGTCAGGAAATGTCGAATACTTCCTGTGGATACGCCGGGAAGCACCGCCGCTCGATGAGACGATGCTTCAGACCGCTGTCGAGCGCGGACCGCAATGAGGAGGCAGGGTGGTTGAGCACGAGCCGCGGCGCGTGCTGCTGGTCACGCATACCGGCCGGGAGCAGGCTGTCGAGGTGGCGCGCGACGCCCACCGGCTGCTGACCGACGCCGGGATGCAGGTCCGGCTGCTGGGGGGCGAGGCCGAGGCGCTCAAGCTCGACCCGGTCGAGATCGTCGACGACCACGAGAAGGCCGCGCTGGACGTCGAGCTGATCATGGTGCTCGGCGGCGACGGCTCGATCCTGCGCGGCGCCGAGCTGTCCCGCCCGCACGGCACACCGGTGCTCGGGGTGAACCTCGGTCATGTCGGGTTCCTGGCCGAGGCCGAGGTGGACGACCTGGAGCGGATCGTCCAGGTCGTGGTGGACCGCAGCTACACGGTCGAGGAGCGGATGACGCTGGCCGTCGAGGTCCGGCTGGACGGCAAGCTGATCTTCGACACCTGGGCGCTGAACGAGGCGAGTGTGGAGAAGGCGGCCCGCGAGAAGATGCTCGAGGTGCTGGTCGAGGTCGACGACCGCCCGCTGTCGCGCTGGGGCTGCGACGGCGTCGTGGTGGCGACACCCACCGGGAGTACTGCGTACGCCTTCTCCGCGGGTGGTCCGATCGTCTGGCCCGAGGTCGAGGCGATCCTGATGGTGCCGCTCAGTGCGCACGCGTTGTTCTCCCGGCCGATCGTGGTGGCGCCGACGTCGCAGCTGTCGATCGAGCTGGTCCCGTCCTGGCACGGTCGCGGTGTGCTGTGGTGCGACGGCCGCCGGATGGTGGAGGTGCCGCCCGGCGCCGAGATCCAGGTGCGGCGCGGTTCGACGCCGGTCCGGCTGGCGCGGGCGCACTGGGCGCCCTTCACCGACCGGCTGGTGGCGAAGTTCGATCTCCCGGTGCTCGGCTGGCGCGGTGCCGCCGAGCGCAAACGCAACGGAAACGGAAACTAGACCATGCTCTCGGAAATCCGTATCACCGGGTTGGGCGTGATCGAGGACGCGACGTTGGACCTCGACCCGGGATTCACCGCCGTGACAGGGGAGACCGGGGCCGGCAAGACGATGGTCGTGACCGGTGTGAACATGCTGCTCGGCGGTCGCGCCGACAGCGGCCTGGTCCGGCACGGCACCCGCCGGGCGCGGGTCGAGGGCCGGGCCAGCGGCGTGCCGAAGTCGATCGTGCAGCAGGCCGAGGACCGTGGCGGTGAGCTGGACGACGGCGAGTTGCTGATCGCCCGCGAGCTGTCCGCCGAGGGCCGGTCGCGCGCATTCCTCGGCGGCGCGTCCGTCCCGGTGTCCGTGCTCGGCGAGGTGTCCGGCGACCTGGTCGCGATCCATGGCCAGGCCGACCAGTGGCGGCTCCTGCAGCCCGCACGCCAACGCGAAACCCTGGACACGTTCGCCGGCAAGCCCGTGCTCGTGCCCCTCCAGGAGTACGCCGCCGCCTACAAGCGGCACCGTGAGGTCGAGGCCGAGCTGACCGAGCTGACCACCCGGCAGCGCGATCGTCTCGCCGAGGCGGATCTGCTCCGCTTCGGCCTGGACGAGGTCGCCAAGGCCGAGCCGCTGCCCGGCGAGGACACCGAGCTCGCCGCGGAAGAGGAGCGCCTCGCGTACGCCGACGGCCTGCGGACCGCGGCCACGACGGCAGCCGACGCACTGGCCTCCGAGGAGGACCGCGACTCCACCCGGCCGAACGACGTGCTCGGACTGCTCGCCCTGACCAAGCAGGTCCTGGACGCCGAGCGTCAGCACGACCCGAAGCTGGCCGAGCTGGCGGACCGCGCCGGCGAGCTCGGTTATCTCGCGGCCGATCTGGCCGGCGAGCTCTCGTCGTACGCCGCCGACGTCGACACCGACCCGGCCAGGCTGGCCGTGGTGAGCGAGCGACGGGCCCTGCTGACCCACCTGGTGCGCAAGTACGGCGCCGAGCAGGGCACTGTGGACGAGGTCATCGACTGGACCAAGCGGTCGGCCGAGCGACTGGCCGAGCTGGACGGAAGCGATGAGCGCGTCGAGCAACTGACCGCCGAGCTGGCCGAGCTGGACGCGAAGCTCGCCGATCTCGGCCTGCAGATGCGAGCGGCCCGGATCGAGGCGGCCGAGCGGCTCGGTGTCGCGGTGTCCGAGGAGCTGACCGGTCTCGCGATGCCGCACGCGAAGCTGTCGGTCGAGGTGCACGAGACGTCGGCCGGACCGTTCGGCATCGACGAGGTCGAGTTCTGCTTCGCGGCGAACCCGGGCAGCCCCGCGCGCCCGCTGCAGAAGGCTGCCTCGGGCGGTGAACTCTCCCGGGTGATGCTCGCGCTCGAGGTGATCCTGTCCGACACGCACCCGGTGCCGACGCTGGTGTTCGACGAGATCGACGCGGGCATCGGCGGCCGCGCCGCGGTCGAGGTGGGCAAGCGGCTGGCCCGGCTGGCGGAGAAGGCACAGGTGATCGTGGTGACCCACCTTCCGCAGGTGGCCGCGTTCGCGGACCGTCACGCGGTGGTGCTGAAGAGCGACGACGGCTCGGTCACCACGAGTGGTCTGGTCGCGCTCGACGACGACGCCCGGCTGAAGGAACTGTCCCGGATGATGGCCGGCCTGGAGAACTCCGACGCCGCCCAGGCGCACGCCGAGGAACTGCTCGCGCTGGCCGCGCAACGTCATGACAAACCCAAGCGAAAGAAGCGCTGAACCCCGGTTCCGCCTCGTTCGAAAGGATGATTTGACGCACAGTCACTGTTATTTCAGTGCGTGAACAAGGGCCTGCCCGGGGAAATGAGCCGGGAAGGGGCTCTTGACATGGCAGGATGAGAGCGCGATGAAACTGCCCAGCCTGCGGAGAGCACGACCTACTGAACTGCCCGGGATCGCCGGAGTGGTCCGGCTCGATCGACGTACCAAGAATCTCACCAAACGGCTGAAGCCGGGCGAGATCGCGGTCATCGACCATGTCGATCTGGACCGGGTCAGCGCCGAGGCGCTGGTCGACTGCAAGGTCGCCGCGGTGGTCAACGTCGCCGACTCGATCAGCGGCCGCTACCCGAACCTCGGTCCGGAGATCCTCGTCGAGGCCGGGATCCCGCTGGTCGACGGGGTCGGCCGCGAGGTGTTCTCGATCCTGCACGAGGGCGAGCGCGTCCGGCTGAACGAAGGCTCCCTGTACCGGGGCGACGAAGTCGTCGCGAAGGGCATCTCCCAGGACAGCAAGACCGTCGCGGAGCAGATGGACGAGGCCCGGTCCGGGCTGTCCACCCAGCTCGAGGCGTTCACCGCCAACACCCTGGAGTACCTGCGCCGCGAACGCGACCTGTTGCTCGACGGCGTCGGCGTCCCCACGATCCACACGCCGATGGAAGGCAAGCACGTCCTGATCGTGGTCCGCGGGTACGACTACCGCGAGGACCTGGTCGCCCTGAGGTCGTACATCCGTGAGTACCGGCCGGTGCTGGTCGGGGTCGACGGCGGGGCCGATGCCCTGGTGGAGAACGGCTACGTCCCCGACCTGATCGTCGGCGACATGGACTCGGTGAAGGACGACACGCTGAAGAGCGGTGCCGAGGTGGTCGTGCACGCGTACCGCGACGGCCGCGCGCCCGGCTCGGAGCGGCTGGAGCGGCTCGGCGTGGAGTCGATCGAGTTCCCGGCCACCGGCACCAGCGAG
This sequence comes from Kribbella sp. NPDC048837, assembly GCF_055586945.1. Taxonomy (NCBI): domain Bacteria; kingdom Bacillati; phylum Actinomycetota; class Actinomycetes; order Propionibacteriales; family Kribbellaceae; genus Kribbella; species Kribbella sp. NPDC048837. The sequence goes on along the minus strand of NZ_JBVJHF010000006.1, from coordinate 628,974 downwards.
GACGTCGCGATGCTGCTGGCCGACTCCAAGGGCGCCTCGCTGATCGTCGCGGTCGGCACCCACAACTCGCTGGTGGAGTTCCTCGACAAGGGACGCTCCGGGATGGCCAGCACTTTCATCACCCGCTTGCGCGTCGGTGCCAAGCTGGTGGACGCCAAGGGTGTCGGCCGGCTGTACCGCAGCCGGGTCTCGACCCTCCAGGTGGTCGCGCTGGCCGTGGCCGGCCTGTTCGCACTCGGCATGGCGTTGGTCGCGATCGGCGCCGACGACGTGCTCTGGTCGATCCTGCGGGCGCGCTGGAGCGACTTCGTCTACTGGATCCGGGAGCTGTTCACGTGATCGACTTTCGCTACCACATCGTCTCGATCGTGGCGATCTTCTTCGCCCTGGGTGCCGGTGTGGTGCTGGGTGCCGGCCCGCTGAAGGGGACCGGCAGCGAGATCGTCGCGAGCCAGGCCGAGCGGGACCGCCAGCAGCTCGCCGACACGCGGCAGCAGCTGAGCGATCTGAAGGCGCTGGACAAGTACCGCGACGACTACGTCGCCAAGGTCACCGCCGGCCTGACCGACGGCAAGCTGAACGGCAAGAAGATCGTGGTCGTGACGATGCCGAACGCCGACAACGACCTGACGAACTCGATCCAGGACGAGCTGGAGAAGGCCGGCGGCCAGGTGACCACCAAGGTGGCGCTGGACGCCAAGCTCTTCGACGCCGGTCAGCGGCAGCTGGTCGAATCGCTCGTCACCCAGCTCGTCACCGCGGACATCCAGTTCCCCACCGACAGCACGGCGTACCAGCGGGCCGGCCTGATCCTGGCCCGCGGGGTCGCGGCCAAGGAGGAAGGCAAGACCGCCGACACCGACTCGACCAGGATCCTCGGCGGGCTGACCGGGTCGAAGCTGCTGTCGCTGAAGCCGGCGCAGATCAAGGACCGGGCCAGCCTGATCGTCGTGGTGGCCGCCAAGCCGCCGACGCCGGCGCCGGACAACTCGACGTACAACGACGCGGTCGACTTCATCGAGGGCCTGGACAAGGGCAGTGGCGGCGTCGTCGTCGCGGGGACGCCGGAGAGCGCGCAGAACGGCGGACTGATCAAGGCCTTGCGGAGTGACTCCGACGCCACCAAGATCGTTTCCTCGGTGGACGTGGCCGATCTCCCCGCCGGGCAGGCGACGATCGTCTTCTCGCTGGTCGAGCAGGCGAGCGGCAAGGCGGGGCAGTACGGCGCCATCGACGCGAAGAACGGCGTCGCGCCCTCGGCCGTACAGACGAAGGACAACTGACGTGGGAATTCTCAGCGCTGCCGTCGCGGCAGCCGCCACCGCCGCGCTCGAACGCGCCGCGGAGAAGCTTCCGAAGGAGAACCGCGAGCCGTTCGAGCGGACCAACCATCGCGGCGAGCCGGTCACCTTGCTGGAAGGACCGATCGCGGTCCTCGGCGCGCTGGCCGGCGTCGCGGCGTCGAAGTCCGACGGCAGAGTGAAGGCGGCCGCGCTGCTCGCGGGCTCGGTGTCGGGCGCGGTCGGTGCGTACGACGACCTGCGCGGGACCACGCAGGCGAAGGGCTTCCGCGGACACCTGACGGCGTTGAAGCGCGGCGAGGTGACCAGCGGTGCGGTGAAGATCCTCGGCGTCGGCGCGGCCGGCCTGGCCGCCGCGGCGCTGTTGCCGCGCAAGTCCCGCGGCGTGAAGGCGGTCGCCGGAATCGTTGCCGACGGCGCCTTGATCGCCGGCACCGCGAACCTGACCAACCTGCTCGACCTGCGCCCCGGCCGTGCACTGAAGGCCGTCGCCGCGGTGAACGCGCCGCTCGCCGTCGTGAACGGCCCGGCCGGCGCGGTCGTCGGTGCTGCCGTGGCTTCGGCGCCGTCGGACCTTGGTGAGCGTTCGATGCTGGGTGACTGCGGCGCGAACGGCCTCGGCGCCATCACGGGTACGGCGCTCGCCGCAGCCCTCCCGCGTCCGCTGAAGACGCTGGTCCTCGGCGCGGTGGTCGCGCTGAACCTGGCCAGCGAGAAGGTCAGCTTCACCAAGGTCATCGCGGAGACGCCGGTCCTGGACAAGATCGACCAGTGGGGCCGACGACCCAGGTGAGCGCGGACGGCTCGGCCGGGCGGCCGAGTGCGGGAGCTCGCGTAGCGCAGGCGGCTCTGCTCGTTGCCGGAGTGACTGTGCTCGCCCGCGTGGTCGGCTTCGGCCGGTGGCTCGTCTTCTCGAAGACCGTCGGGGCCGGGTGCCTCGCCGAGGCTTACACCACGGCGAATCAGCTGCCGAACATCCTCTTCGAGGTGGTGGCCGGTGGTGCGCTGGCGGGTGCGGTGATTCCGGTGCTGGCCGGACCGGTGTCGCGGGGTGATCGGGCCGCGCAGGGACGCATCATCGGCGCGCTGTTGTCCTGGTCCTTCCTGCTGCTGGCGCCGTTCGCCTTGCTGTCCTGGGTTCTTGCGTCCAGCTACACCGACGCGATGCTCGACCCGGGTGCGGACTGCGGTGGTTCGGCGGCGACCGCGACCCGGATGCTGATGATCTTCGTGCCGCAGGTGTTCGGCTATGCGATCGCTGTGATCGCGACGGCGGTTCTTCAATCCCACAAGCGTTTCGGGGCCGGTGCCTGGGCTCCGCTGATCTCCAGCCTGGTGGTTGTTGCCACCTACTTCCTGTTCGCGGCGGCCGCGCCGGATGCGGACACGGCCGGGCGCAGCGCCACCAATCTGCTGGCCTGGGGGACCACGGCCGGAGTCGCGGCGCTGGCGCTCACTGTGCTCGTGCCGATGCTCTTCCTGCGGTTGCCGATCAAGCTAACGCTCCGGCTGGACCCGGGCGTCGGTCCGGTGCTCCGACGGCTCGCCCTGGCCGGCCTGGCGGTTCTCATCGCGCAACAGCTCACGTTCGTGGTCACGACGTACCTGGCCAACCACAGAGGCGTGGCCGGCAGTATCGCGGTCTACACCTGGGCCAACGCGGTCTATCTGCTGCCTTACGCCGTACTCGCGGTGCCGATCACGACAGCCGTGTTTCCGCGGCTCGCTGCGGCCTATGACTCGGGGGAGCGGTTCGACGTCTACGCGGCTGCCTCCACGCGCGCAGTCATGCTGGCCGGTGGCGCGGGAGCTGCGCTGCTGGTCGGCACCGCGGTCCCAGTGGCGCGCATCTTCGCGTACAACGATGGCTCGGTGCAGGAGGCGCAGGCGTCGTCGCTGGGTAATGGGTTGATCGCTTTCGCCCCTGCGGCCATCGGCTTCGCGGTGCTGATGCACGTCGGCCGAGTGCTGTACGCACGGCATGCGGGCCGTGAGGTCGCGGTGGTGACCTCCGCTGCCTGGGTGCTGGTCGCGATATCCGGTGTGGTGCTCACAGCGTCCTGGGACGCGGTTCCGGCGTTGGCGGCTGCGATGTCGGTCGGCATGGTGGCTGGAGCAGTCGTTCTGTTGGCGGTGCTCGCGCGACAGGCAGGGCCGGGTGTGTTGGCCGGACTCCCGCGTGCCGCGCTGGCCGCGCTGGTCGGCGCCGTGCTGGCGGGTGCTGCGGGCTGGGCCGTCGCTCTGCCGGCCGAGGACGCCGGAGTGGGCTCAGCAGTCCTGTTCTCGCTGCTGTCCGGCCTGGCTGTGGTCATTGTGTACGCCGGCGTCGTGCTGGCCTTGGACCGCGCGGATGCCCGCGCACTGCTACGTCGGGAGATGCAATGAGGATCGGGCTGCTGCTCGCGGAGTCGCGGGGCGGGATCGGGCAGCACGTCGCCTCGCTGGTGCCCCGCTTCATCGACGCTGGGCACGAGGTGGTCGTGTGTGCGCCGCCGGGCACGGCCGAGCACTTCGACTTCGGCGCGGCCACCGTCGTGACGCAGGCGCCGGCGCTGCGTGGGTCGGACGTCATCCACGCACATGGCTACCGCGCCGGCATGGCGGCACTCCGGGACCGGTCGCATCTCCGGCCGCTCGTGGTCAGCTGGCACAACGCGGTCATCGCCCCCGGACCCCGTGGGCTCGTGATGCGGCTGGGTCAGCGCCTCGTCGCCAGGGGCGCGGACCTGACTCTCGGCGCCTCGACCGACCTGGTGGACCTGGCCAAGCGCCTGGGCGCCCGCAACGCCCAGTTGGCCCCGGTGGCGGCTCCCGCGGTCCCAGAGGCCCGTACGTCGCCGACCGAGGTGCGCAGGGCGCTGGGCCTCGACGATCACCCGCTGGTCCTCTCAGTGGGCCGCCTGGCCCCGCAGAAGGACTACCCGACGCTCCTGTCCGTCGCGGCTCGCGTGCACGAGTCCACCCCGGACGCGGTGTTCGTGGTCGTCGGCGACGGGCCGCTGCGGGAGAACCTGAAGGCGCGGATCGACGCCGAGCAGTTGCCGGTGCGGCTGCTCGGACATCGGTCCGATGTGGCCGATCTTCTCGGGGCATCCGATGTGTTCTTGCTCACATCGCACTGGGAGGCCCGGGCCCTGGTGATCCAGGAGGCGATGCAGGTCGGCGTACCGGTGGTGGCGACCGCGGTCGGCGGCGTACCGGAACTCGTCGAGGACAGCGCTGTCCTCGCGTTTCCCGGCGATGCGGACGGGCTCGCCGACGGGGTCCGGGCGGTCCTGGCCGAGCCCGCAACGGCGAACGCTATGCGGACGCGAGGCCGGGAGTTGGCCGCCAGATGGCCGGATGAGGACGCCGTGGCGAAGAATCTGCTGGACATCTACGCGGGTCTCGTCGCGACCAGGGGTTGACAAGAGGTAGGCTGAAGGCCCGTGGACAGGGCTTCGAACTTCCAGCAGACCAAGCACGTTTTCGTCACCGGTGGTGTGGCGTCCAGCCTCGGCAAGGGGCTGACAGCGTCAAGCCTCGGCAGTCTGCTGACGGCACGGGGCATCCGGGTCACCATGCAGAAGCTGGATCCGTATCTGAACGTGGATCCCGGCACCATGAACCCGTTCCAGCACGGCGAGGTGTTCGTCACCAACGACGGCGCCGAGACCGACCTGGACATCGGACACTACGAGCGTTTCCTCGACCGCGACCTCTCCCAGGTCGCCAACGTCACGACCGGCCAGGTGTACTCCAGCGTGATCGCCAAGGAGCGCCGCGGCGAGTACCTCGGCGACACCGTCCAGGTGATCCCGCACATCACCAACGAGATCAAGGAACGGATGCTGGCGATGGCCGGCCCGGACGTCGACGTCGTCCTGCACGAGATCGGCGGCACGGTCGGTGACATCGAGTCGCTGCCGTTCCTCGAGGCGGCCCGGCAGGTCCGGCACGACGTCGGCCGCGACAACGTCTTCTTCCTGCACATCTCCCTGGTCCCGTACCTCGCCCCGAGCGGTGAGCTGAAGACCAAGCCGACCCAGCACTCGGTCGCCGCGCTGCGCTCGATCGGTATCGCCCCGGACGCGGTCGTGTGCCGCTCCGACCGGCCGATCCCGGACGGCGTGAAGCGGAAGATCTCGCTGATGTGCGACGTCGACCAGGAGGCCGTGGTCGCGGCCCCCGACGCGCCGTCGATCTACGACATCCCCAAGGTGCTGCACGCCGAGGGCCTGGACGCGTACGTCGTCCGCCGGCTGAACCTGCCGTTCCGCGACGTCGACTGGACCCGCTGGGACGAGCTGCTGCGGGTCGTGCACCACCCGAAGGACGACGTCACCGTCGCGCTGGTCGGCAAGTACATCGACCTGCCGGACGCGTATCTGTCGGTCGCCGAGGCGCTGCGGGCCGGCGGCTTCGACAACGACGCGCGGGTGAACCTGCGCTGGATCGCCTCCGACGAGTGCGCCACCCCGGAGGCGGCCGCGCGGCTGCTCGGTGACGTCGACGCGGTCTGCATCCCGGGCGGGTTCGGCGTCCGCGGCATCGAGGGCAAGATCGGCGCGATCCGGTTCGCCCGCGAGCAGGGCATCCCGATCCTCGGGCTGTGCCTCGGCCTGCAGTGCATGGTGATCGAGGTGGCCCGCGACCTGGCCGGCCTGGTGGAGGCGAACTCCAGCGAGTTCGACCCAGACGCCGAGCAGCCGGTGATCGCGACGATGGAGGAGCAGAAGGACATCGTGTCCGGCTCCGGTGACCTGGGTGGCACGATGCGCCTCGGTCTCTACCCGGCGAACCTCGCCGACGGCTCGATCGTCCGCGGCCTGTACGGCGCTCCGTCGGTGCAGGAGCGGCACCGGCACCGCTACGAGGTCAACAACGCGTACCGGGACAAGCTGGAGACCGCCGGGCTGGTGTTCAGCGGACTGTCGCCGGACAACGAGCTGGTCGAGTTCATCGAGCTCGACCGCGCTCAGCACCCGTACTTCGTCGCCACCCAGGCGCACCCGGAGCTGCGGTCCCGGCCGACCAAGCCGCACCCGTTGTTCTCCGGTCTGATCGCGGCCGCCCTGGTTCGCCAGCGCGAGTCCCGGCTGCCGGTCGAGGAGCCCGCGGTCACGAAGAAGGCAGCCGCCGGCAAGACCGCGGTCAAGGCTCGATGAAGGAGCACCCCGAGCTGCGATTCGGCGCCGGACTGGCCGACGTTCGGGAGCAGTGGCCGGTCTCCTCGTCCGAGGTCGTGCACGAGACCGGCCGGGTGATCTCGGTACGGCGTGACACGGTCGCGCCGGCCGATGGCGACGCGTTCGTACGCGATGTCGTCGTACATCCGGGCGCGATCGGAGTGGTCGCGCTGGACGAGAACAACCGGATGCTGCTGGTCCGGCAGTACCGGCACCCGGTCGGCTACCGGCTGCTCGAGCCGCCGGCCGGGCTGCTCGACGTCCAGGGGGAGCAGTACCGCCTCGGCGGTGAGCGGGAGCTGTGGGAGGAGACCGGCACGAAGGCCGCCGACTGGCGGATCCTGGTCGACGTCTTCACCTCACCCGGTCTGACCAACGAGGCAGTCCGCATCTTCCTGGCCCGTGACCTGTCACCCGCCGACGAGTCCTACGACCGCCTCCACGAGGAGGCCGACATGGAAACTGTCTGGGCGCCGTTGATCGACGTCGTCGGCGCCGTCCTGGCCGGCCATCTCCAGAACCCCATCCTCGTGATGGGCTCGCTGGCCGCCTGGACCGCCCTCAACGGCCCCGGCTTCGACACCCTCCGCCCGGCCGACTCCCCGTGGCCGGCCAAAGACCGCTGAGGTTCCGGAACCTTCCGTAGTCCTTGACGTGCGTTCGGTAGCCAGGTATCTGTTGCTGACAACGATGTCACGCCGCCCTGTTCCGACGTCGAAGGTGGAACCCCATGTCGCGCCCCGCCCCGCGCCGTACTGCCGCTGTGCTTGTCAGCACGTTGACCGCCGCTCTCGCGCTCACCGCGACGGCCCGGGCCGTGCCCAGTCCGGCGCCGCCGCCCGCCGGCAGCACAGGTCGACCGACCACCGCCACTCCACCCGATCCGGCGGTCGCCGGACTGCGAGCGCCGGACGCCGTCGGGAGCAGCCGGATCACGAGCAGCTCCGCGGATCCGACCGAGCAGGTGGATCCGCTCATCGGGACGTCGAACGCCGGGAACGTGTTTCCGGGGGCGGTGGTGCCGTTCGGCATGTTCTCGTTCAGCCCGGAGACGAGTCGGGGGAACGCGTACCGGACCGCTGCGCCCGGTGGGTATCTGTACTCGGCCGGCAAGATCCGCGGCTTCAGCCTCACGCACATGAGCGGGACCGGGTGCGCCGGTGGATCGGGTGACATCCCGATCTTTCCGTACGTCGGCGACGTCACCACCTCGCCGCAGGCGGACGCCAAGGACGCGGTCTACGCAAGCACCTTCGACCACGCCAACGAGATCGCGAAGCCGGGCTACTACAAGGTCGGCCTCGACTCCGGTGCGACCGCCGAGCTGAGTGCGACCACCCGCACGGGATCGGCCGCGTTCACCTTCCCCGCCGACAAGGCCAAGACCCTGCTGTTCCGTACGTCGAACTCCGAGGTCGGCTCGAGTGACGCCGAGCTCAGCATCGACCCCGCCAAGCGGACGGTCAGCGGGTCGGTCACCAGCGGCAACTTCTGCGGCTATCTCGCCAGCGTCGCCCAGCGCAGCTACTACACGCTGCACTTCGTCGCGGAGTTCGACCAGCCCTTCAAGAACCAGGGCACCTGGACCGACACCACCGTCTCCCCGGGCAGCACCAGCGCCCGCGGCGGTACGACGTACGGGACCGACGGCTGGATGCTCGCGAACAAGGGCTCCGGCGGGTACGTCGGCTTCGACAGCGACAAGGTGACGATGCGGATCGGCATCTCCTACGTCAGCACGGCCAACGCCCTGGCCAACCTGCGTGCGGAGAACCCACGCGGTACGTCGGTCGCAGCCACGGCCGCGAAAGCCAAGCAGGCTTGGCGAAACCAGCTTGGCCGGATCGAGGTCACCGGCGGCACTACAGACCAGCGCACCACCTTCTATACCGCGCTCTACCACGCACTCCTGCATCCGAACGTGTTCAGCGATGTCAACCGCCAGTACTGGGGCTTCGACCAGAAGCCGCACTACCTCGCCCGTGGGCAGCAAGCGCAGTACGCGACCTTCTCCGGCTGGGACGTCTACCGATCGCAGCTGCAACTGCTGACACTGCTGGAGCCAGCCAAGGCCGGCGACATCGCACAGTCCTTGCTCAACCAGGCCGAGCAGAATGGCGGCATCTGGGACCGGTGGACGCATGCCGCCGGCAGTACGTCGGTGATGACCGGTGACCCATCCGCACCGGCCGTGGCCGGCATCTATGCGTTCGGCGGGACCAACTTCGACGCGCGGACCGCACTGCGCTCGTTGGTGAAGGCGGCGACCGTCCCGACCGCGAAAGACCTCAGCTCGGCCGGTAAGCCGGTGATGTCGATCGGACAGCGGCCGTCACTCGACAAGTACCTCGCACTGCACTACGTCCCTACCAAGTCCAACGCCTGGGGCGGTGCGGTCGAAACACTCGAGGACGTGACCGCCGACTTCGCAGTCGCCCAGCTGGCGCAGCGCACCGGTGACAAGGCGACGTACGAGCGTTTCCTGGCTCGGTCGCAGTACTGGCAGAACGTCTTCAACCCGGAGAACGGCGGCTACATCCAGAACCGGGACGAGAACGGCGCCTGGCCCGGCTTCACGCCGTCGACGTACGACGGGTTCGCCGAGGGCAGCAGCGCGCAGTACACCTGGATGATTCCGCACAACCGCGCCGGACTCGTGGACGCGATGGGCGGCGCGGACCAGGCCAAGCAGCGGCTGGACGCATTCTTCAAGAACCCGGACGGCACCTGGGCGCTGACCGGTGCGGGGGAGTTGCACGCCGAGATGGACAACGAGCCGTCGATCAACACGCCGTGGATCTACAACTACACCGGCCGGCCGTACCAGACGCAGGAGACGTTGCGTCAGGCAATGAACCAGCTGTGGAACACCAGCACCGGCGGCATCCCGGGCAACGACGACCTCGGCGCGATGTCGTCCTGGTACGTCTGGACCTCACTCGGGCTCTACCCGGACGTGCCGAGCCGTGCGGAGCTGCAGGTCGCGGCGCCGCTGTTCTCCCGCGCGGTGATCCACCGCGACGGCGGCCGGACCATCCGTATCAACGCTCCCGGTGCGGACGCGCCGTACGTGCAGTCCCTGAAGGTGAACGGGCGTACGACGACCAAGCCGTGGCTGCCCGAATCGTTCGTGCAAGACGGCGGGACGCTGGACTTCAAGCTCGGCACGACGCCCAACACAGCGTGGGGTGCGGGGGCCAAGGACGCACCGCCGTCGTGGCGCAGCGGTGAGATCCCGTTCCAGACCTCCACTGACACGAGCCGGGTGGTCGTCGCTCCGGGCACGACCAGCGCTCCGGTCGCGATCAAGGCGCACCGCTTGAGCGGCACCGCGCAGGACGTCAGCTACACCATCACTGCTCCGGCAGGCCTCACGGGAACACCGGCAAGCGGTGCGTTCCACGTCGACCAGGTCGGCAGTGCGGCCGTGACGATCACAGCACCCGCGGGTACGCCGGACGGCCGCTACCCGGTCACGGTGTCGTTGAAGGCGGCCGACGGTACGGTGCTGCCGCAGCTGGGCTTCACCGTGGTCGTCGGGCAGCCGAACTCGTTCTTCGTCCTACGCGAGGGTGTGGCGATCTCCGACGACGCCGGTGACCACACCGAGGCGGACTACGACGGTGGTGGCGTCAGCTACTCCCGCCAGGCGCTCGCGGCGGCCGGTCTGACGCCGGGTGGAGTGACCACCGTGCAAGGTCTGAGCCTCACCTGGCCCGATGTCGCGAACGGCGATCCCGACAACGTCCCGGCCGACGGTCAGTTGCTCAACCTGCCCGTCCCGGCCGGTACGACGAAGTTGTCGTTCGTCGGCAGTGCGGTCAACGGCAACCAGCAGACGACCGCGACGCTGAACTACTCCGACGGCAGCACCGAGCAGATCGACCTGTCTTTCAGCGACTGGACGCTCGGTGGGGGCGGCGACACGGTGCACTACGGCAACGTGATCGTCGCGACCACGCCGTACCGCAACGAGTCCGGCGGCGGGCGGGACAACGTCACCACGCACATCTTCGCCACCGCGCCGCTGGCCCTGTCCAAGACTCCGGTCAGCATCACTCTTCCGAAGAACCGCGACCTGCGGATCTTCACGCTGGCCACCGGCTGAGGGGATTCATGATGAGAGTTGCGAGTGTGATCGCAGGTACGGCGCTGACCGTCGCCGGCCTGCTGGTTGCGACCGGGCCCGCCACCGCGGTGCCCGCCGAGCAGTCCACCACGCCGCCGACCACCAGTGGCCCGTGCGGCTACACGTCCACTCCGGACGATCCGCCCGCGCGGCCGGTCTCGTTGCCTCCGGACCCGGAGCACACGCCGGACCAGGGGATCGTGAAGGTTCTGGTCGCCACCAACCAAGGGCCGATGCTGTTGTCGCTGGATCGGGCCAAGGCGCCGTGCACCGTGCAGAGCTTCCTGCATCTGGCCAAGAGCCGGTTCTACGACTTCACGACCTGCCACCGGCTCACGCTGTACCCGACCCTCAAGGTCCTGCAGTGCGGTGACCCGAGTGGCACCGGTGAAGGTGGGCCGGGCTACTCGTACAAGGACGAGCTCCCGACCGACCTGCCGAACTGGCCGGACGACCCCACCGGGACCCGCAAGGTCTACGCGCGCGGCACTCTGGCGATGGCCAACGCCGGCCCGAACACCAACGGGAGCCAGTTCTTCCTGGTCTTCGGCGACTCCCGCCTGCTGCCGAACTACACCGTCTTCGGCAGCGTGGACCGCCTCGGCCTCAAGGTCCTCGACCGGGTAGCGGCCGGCGGCATCGCGCCGACCCCGGACGATCCGGCTCCGGTCGACGGGGCGCCGCAGCGCACGACCGACATCCTGATCGCCCGCTCACTCGGCGTCTGGTAGCCCGGCTCCGATCGGCTCGCCGCCGTCCTCGGCGAGGGCGGCGGCGACCAGCCGGGCGTTCGCGGCGAACTCCTCCACGGGCACCTTCGGCAGCATGTCGTCCCACGCGGCGATCATTGCGCCGCGCAACTGCATCATCCCGAGCGGCCGCGCCAGGAACCACACGTGAAAGTGCTCGCTCCCGTCGCCCCACCGGTTGAAGTGCGTCCGTCCCACGGCGTCGATCCGGCGGATCGCGTTCGACACCCGCTGGATCATCAGGCCGAGCGTCGTCGTCAGCTCGGCCGGCAGGTTGTCGAGCCGGTAGTGCTCCCGCGGCTCGAGCAGCGCCACGAACGGCAGGCCGCCGGCCTCGAAGCCGGCTTTGAGCAGCCACCGCTCGTCCCGCCAGATCACGAACCGCTCCGGATCCGCACACGTCCCACACGGCTGACCGCCGTCCTCACCCCGCCGCGGCGGCTCCGGCAGGACAGGCTCGGCGAGTGGTACCACCTGCACGTCTCCCTCGAACGGGAAGAACGGCCCGCCCAGCAAGGGTTCGGCCGACATGCGTTCGCCGTACGGAAGTCTGCGGTGGTACTCGGACGGAAGCTCGGTCATGCCGACATTCTGGATCAGCCGGGGTCCGTCTCATTTTCGCGCCGCCCACCCGGTGGGCGGGCCGATCGTGCGTAGGCTAACGATTAGTACGCTAACTAATGAGGAGGAGCGATGGCGCGAGAGCACGTGCTGGTCGACGGCGACTGGCTCGAGAAGCAGCTGGACGACCCGGGCGTGGTGGTCTTCGAGGTGGACGAGAACAGCCAGGCGCACGCCGACCGGCACATCCCCGGTGCGCTCGCACTCGACTGGCGGACCGATCTGCAGGACCCGATCCGCCGGGACCTGATCGGCCAGGACGCGTTCGAGCAGCTGCTGACCTCGCACCAGGTGACGCCGGACGACACGGTGATCCTGTACGGCGGGGACAACAACTGGTTCGCGGCGTACGCGTATTGGTACTTCAAGCTCTACGGGCATCGCGACGTGCGCCTGCTCGATGGTGGCACGAAGCGCTGGGAGCTCGACGGACGGCCGCTGACCGATGCTCCGACCGTCCGCGAGCGCACTCCGCGGCCAGCCTCGTACCAGGCCCAGCCGGCGGACGGAAACCTGCGCGCATATCGCGACGACGTCATCGCCGCCGTCGGCCGCGACAGCATCCTCGATGTCCGGTCGCCGGCCGAGTTCAGCGGCGAGATCCTGGCGCCGGCGCACTTCCCCCAGGAGCAGCCGCAGGTTCCGGGCCACGTCCCCGGCGCGGTCAACGTGCCGTGGTCGCAGGCGGTGGCCGACGACGGCACCTTCCTCGGCGACGCACGGCTGCGCGAGTTGTACGCCGGAGCCGGACTGTCGCTGACCGGACCCGGCGGCGAGCCCGCTGCCGACATCGTCGTCTACTGCCGGATCGGCGAGCGCAGCGCGCACAGCTGGTTCGTGCTGCACGAGCTGCTGGACCAGCCGTCGGTGAAGAACTACGACGGTTCGTGGGTCGAGTACGGCTCGCTCATCGGCGTACCGATCGAGGTCTGACGCGGTCCCCGGCGGGCGTTGCAGGCAGCTGCAACGCCCGTGCAACGGGGCCACGGATCATCTGAGCACGACCCCTCATTCCGGGAGATCAGATGAGCTTCTTCACCGACGGACACTGGACGCCCGACATCGTCACCGCCTTGTGCCAGCAGCTTTACGCGCTCGCGCGACGTGAGGAGGAGGCGGCGGCGAACCTGGCCGCACGGACGCCGTACTGGGCGCCGTCGCCGGCGTCGGTCGAGGTCCACCGGACCGCGGCCCGGCTGCTCCGCGCCGATGCCGATCGCCTCGAGTTCGAATCCCGTCCCTGGGGTGTCCCGATCTGAGGAGGTGAGTCCCGTGCTGATCGAGAGTTCCGCGGTGGATCGGGTCGTGCTGACCTGCGAGTCGGCGAAGTGTGACGGCCGGCGGGTCGAGCACGACTCCGAGACGGTCGCGTACTGGGAGACGCCCGACTCCGGCACGCTGGTCACGCAGATGTCCTGCCTGCGCTGCAAGCTGGAGACGATTCTCCGGCGCTGGGTCGGCCCGGCCCGTCCGCCCTCCCACGATTGCGGCTACTACACGGACGCTTCCGGAGCCTGCTCCTACTGCACCTGCTGATGAGGGCGAACCGAACCTCGGTAGCCCTGGTCGGCGAGTGCCTGACCCGGATCGCCGAACTTGACGGCCGGTTGGGCGCCGTACTGGCGCTGAATCCGCAAGCCGCGAGCGATGCCGCCGCGGCGGACGAACAGGCAGGCGGTCCGTTGCACGGGATTCCGATCCTGGTGAAGGACGTGTTCGAGACGCGGGAGATCCCGACGACCTTCGGCTGTCAGGCCTTTCGCGACTACGTTCCAGAACGCGATGCAGAGGCCGTACGGCGGTTGCGCGCGGCCGGAGCCGTCATCCTCGGCAAGACCGCGACCCCGGACTTCGCGATGTCCTGGCTGTCGGACTCGTCGCTCGGCAGGACGGTCAACAGCCGGTCGGAGCAGCACGAGGCCGGCGGCTCGAGCAGCGGATCGGCGGTCGCCGTCGCGGCCGGGCTCGCCCCGATGGCGCTGGGGTCCGACACCGGTGGATCGGTCCGGGTGCCGGCCTCCTTCAACGGGGTGGTCGGGATGCGACCGACGACCGGCCTCCTACCGACGCAAGGGCTGTCAGCGCTGGTGTCAGTGCAGGACACTCCGGGTCCGCTGGCCAACTCCGTCGACGACGTAGCACTTCTCTTCGAGGTGCTGTCCGGCCAGAGCCTGCCAACGCAAGAACGGTCCCTGGAGACCTATCGGCTCGGGTTGCTCGCGCTGCCGGACGGTCCGGGGGAGTGGGACGGCTCGGACCAGGTCGCCGCGGTGATCGGCGACGCGGTCACTCGGCTGCGTGCCCATGGCGCTCGTGTGGTCGACAACGTTGAGGTGCCAGGGCTCCAAGGGCTTCTCCGCGACAGCTCGCCGTATCTGGTGGCGGCGCGGGCGGATCTCGATGCCTTCCTGGCGTCGAGAGGCGGCAGATCGTTCATCGAGCTGTACGACGACGGTGTGTTCCCCGACGCGCTGGATCTCGCCGAGCTGCTCGCGACCCGATCGTCGCCCGGCGGTCGTGCTCGGCTGCACGCCGCGCGGCGTAGGTTGCGAGACACGGTTGTGGCCGTGATGACTGATCGGGGCCTCGATGCTCTGGTGTATCCGACGGTGAGCGTGCCGGCTCCGCGGCGGGACCGGGATCGCGAGAAGCTTCCGAGCCGCCGGTTGCCCGTCAACACCTTGATCGCTTCCCAGGCGGATCTGCCCGCGCTGACGCTACCGGCAGGGCGAACGGACGACGGGCTGCCAGTCGGCCTTGAATTGCTGGGATTGCGGGACGCCGCTCTGCTCGGCCTCGCGCGCGTCGTCGAGCGTGCCTTAGATCCCTAGACGACGCTCGAGTGCGCCCCACGAAGAATCATCGGAGGCGAGCGGACGGCCGTGGTCGCGGGCGTGCCAGGCGGCCGACACGACCGCCTGCAGCAGCTGGTGCCGGTCGGCGGGACGTCGTACCGTCACCGCGCCGTCCGGCGAGATCGTGACCGCGTCGTCGGGTTCGGGTCGCCGGCTCAGGCCGGGCTGGAGGAGTCCGGAGAGGTCGAACGCGAAGTACGTCGGTCGCGCGTCCTCCTCGGCGAACGCCAGGTCACGCAGACTGCTCGCGCCACCCAGGACGAACATCGAGTCCACACCGGCGGACTTGGCGCCGACGATGTCCGTGTCCAGGCGATCGCCGACCATGATCGTGTCGGCGGGGTCGCACCCGAGCCGTGAGCAGGCCAGGTCGAACAGCGCCGTACCCGGTTTGCCCGTCACATAAGGGGAAACCGGCGTTGTAGCGCGGACCGCGCCGACGAAGGCGCCGTTGCCCGGCGCCAGGCCCCGTGCCGTCGGGACTGTCGCGTCCAGGTTCGTCGCCACCCAGAGCGCGCCGGCCTGGGCGAGGTAGCCGACCTCGGCCAGGTCGCGCCACGTCACGTCGAGCCCGGCGCCTTGCACCACCGCTTCGACCGGGTGCCCATCGGCGAGCTCGTCGGCCCGCACCGGCGTCAAGCCGACTTCGGCGAGTGCCTCGGGTACGCCTGGTCCGCCCACCGCCAGCACCCGCGCTCCTGGCTGAGTCCGTTCGACGAGGTACGCCGCGGCCGCCTGCGCACTCGTGACGACCGACCAGCCCTCGTCGCTGAGCCCGAGCTCGCGTAGATGGGCGCAAGCGGCGGCGGGGGACCGGGACGCGTTGTTGGTCGCGAACACCACCGGCACCTGGCCGGCGATCATCGAGTTCAAGCTCGGGACCGCGCCCGGCACCGCCTGAGGACCGCGGTACACCACGCCGTCGAGGTCGCAGATCACCCCGCGGTACCTGGCAAGGATCACGAACGCGCCCCACCGGCCGCGAGTGCGGCGGCGACGGATTCGCTGGCCCGCCGGCAGTTCTGCAGCAGGATGCGTCCACTCTCGGCCGCGTCCTCCGTGCGTACCCAGGCTTCCGCGGCCGCCGCGACCAGCGGACGTGAGAAGCCGAACGTCGTGCGCCACGAGTGGCCCGGGTCCGAAGCGATGGCCTCCAAGTGCGCGCACGCCTGGTCGAGCGGCTGACCACCGGAGAGCAGCAGTACGCCGGGAGTCCGAGCCGGAACGCCCTTGTCCAGCAGGGCAGCGGTCAGGCGAGCGACCTGCTCGGAGTCCACCGGCGCCGGGTTCGAGAGACCGGGCACGACCATGTTGATCCGCAGCAGCAGCCGGCGGGGATCGACGCCGACCCGGTCGAGCTCGGTCCGCAAGGCGAGCAGCGCGTTGGTCGTGACGGCCTGGTTGATGGTGATGCTGGAGGCACCGAGCTCCGGCATGGCGATCGTCAGGATGGGCAGGATCCCCGCGGCCTGTGCCGCGGCGGCTCCTCGTGCGAGTGTCTCCGCACTGATGTGAACGGAGCCCAACGGAACGTCAAGCGGTGAAAGGTTCTCGCGCCACTCGACGAACGACGCGCCGCGTCCGGCGAGGTGACCGAGCGGGATCTCCTGCGTCGTCATGCGTACGCCGATCAACGGCCGAAGCCCGTTGGGACGCAGCGCGGCGAACGCTTCGGGCGTGAGGAGCACACCGGAGACGTAGTCGCTCAGGCCTTCCGTGCGCAGGACGGCGTCGGTGAACCGGTGGGCGCGGTCCGTGCCGACGAGGGCTTCGGCGTACTCGTCCACGACGAGCACTCCCTTGGGCGGCTCGAGAATCGCGGCGGCGGTCTCGTCAATCGTGCGCATGTGCGGCCTCCCTACAACGGAACTGCGACGAACTGCAACGGATGTGGCGTTCCAGCGACGCTAGCCAGCGGCCTGCGCACTCCGATTCACCCTTGGGGCTGAGTGGGTGGGTGATCCCGCGGACGGCTACCACCCCCGCGGTCACCCCTCGGGTGGATGCCCGCGAGCGGTCGCGCTGGTGTGCTCGGAGCACAACACCCCTGCCGCGAGGAGTGCCCATGCTGACCGAACGCCTGACGCTGACGCAGTTCCTGACCGAGGACCGGCGTCGTCGCCCCGCTTCGAGCGAGGACATCGACGGGTTGATCGTCGATGTCGCCCTGGCCTGCAAGGCGATCTCGAAGCGGATCGCGTCCGGTGCGCTGGCCGGCGTCCTCGGTACTGCCGGGGCCACGAACGTACAGGGCGAGCAGCAGCAGAAACTCGACGTACTCGCGAACGACATCTTCCTGCGGACCACCGAGTGGGGCGGGCTGCTGGCCGGGATGGCGTCGGAGGAGCTGGAGGCGCCGTACCAGATCCCGGCCCGGCATCCGCGCGGCAACTGCCTGCTCGTCTTCGACCCGCTCGACGGGTCCTCGAACATCGACGTCAACGTGTCGGTCGGGAGCATCTTCTCGATCCTGCGCGCCCCGGTCACCGGTCCCGATGTCCAGGCCGGCGACTTCCTCCAGCCTGGTACGGAACAGGTCGCCGGCGGCTATGCGATCTACGGCCCGTCGACGCTGCTGGTGCTGACCGTGGGCACCGGCGTACACGCGTTCACGCTGGATCCCGACCTGGGCGAGTTCTTCCTGACCAGGCAGGACATCAAGGTGCCGGAGGCAACGGCCGAGTTCGCCGTCAACACCTCGAACCGCCGGTTCTGGGAGCCGGCCGTGCAGCGCTACATCGAGGAGTGCCTGGCCGGTACGACGGGCCCGCGGGAGAAGGACTTCAACATGCGCTGGGTCGCGTCACTGGTGGCCGAGACGCACCGGATCCTGACCCGCGGCGGCGTGTTCCTGTACCCGCGGGACTCCAAGGACCCCGCCCAGGAAGGCCGGCTCCGGCTGCTCTACGAGGCGAACCCGATCGCGTTCCTGATCGAGCAGGCCGGCGGCCGCGCGACAACCGGACGGGAGCGTGTGCTCGAGGTCAGGCCGTCGCAGCTGCACCAGCGGATCGGGTTCGTGTTCGGTTCCCGCGAGGAGGTCGAGCGGATCGAGCGGTACCACGCCGAGTCCACCGGCGACCCCGAGGACCAGAGCAACCCGTTGTACGGCTTCCGCGGCCTGTACCGCGCCACCGCCTGAGGAGGATCGATGTCAGCCAAGCACCCCGTCGTCGCGATCACCGGCTCGTCCGGCGCCGGCACCACCTCGGTGATGCGGACCTTCGAGCAGATCTTCCGGCGCGAGCAGGTGAACGCCGCCTTCGTCGAGGGCGACAGCTTCCACCGCTACGACCGGATGGGGATGAAGGACGAGATGACCCGGGCACTCGCCGAGGGCGATCACACCTTCAGCCACTTCGGGCCGGACGCCAACCTGTTCGAGGAGCTCGAGGCCCTGTTCCGCGAGTACGGCGAAAGCGGCGGCGGCCGGATCCGCAAGTATCTCCACGACGAGCAGGAGGCGGCGCCGTACGCACAGGAGCCGGGAACCTTCACGCCCTGGCAGGATCTCCCGGCCACCACGGACCTCTTGTTCTACGAGGGTCTGCATGGCGCGGTCGTCACCGAGAAGGTCGATGTCGCCCAGCACGCCGACCTGCTGATCGGTGTGGTGCCGGTGATCAACCTGGAGTGGACGCAGAAGCTGCACCGGGACAAGGACAAGCGCGGTTACTCCACCGAGGCCGTGACCGAGACGATCCTGCGCCGGATGCACGACTACGTGAACTACATGTGCCCGCAGTTCTCCCGGACGGACGTCAACTTCCAGCGTGTGCCGGTGGTCGACACGTCCAACCCGTTCATCGCGCGGACGATTCCGGCGCCGGACGAGTCGATGCTGGTGATCCGGTTCAAGGACCCGCGCGGGATCGACTTCCCTTACCTGCTGTCGATGCTGCACGACTCGTTCATGTCGCGCCCGAACACCATCGTCTGCCCCGGCGGAAAGATGGATCTGGCCATGCAGCTGATCTTCACGCCGATGCTCTGGCGGCTGCTCGAACGTCGCGCCAAGGCGCGCTGACGACCGTCGTTCCCCACTCAGGAGGTTCTGTTTTCATGACCGTTCGTGTCGGCATCAACGGCTTCGGCCGGATCGGCCGCAACTTCTTCCGTGCTGTCCGCGCCTCCGGGGCCGATATCGAGATCGTCGCCGTCAACGACCTGACCGACCGGTCGACTCTGGCGCACCTGCTGAAGTACGACTCGATCCTCGGCCGGCTGGACGCGGAGGTCCGCGCGGACGGCGACGCGATCGTCGTCGGCGACGCCCCGATCGTGGCGCTGGCCGAGCGCGATCCCGGCAAGCTGCCGTGGAAGGACCTCGGCGTCGACCTGGTGGTGGAGTCGACCGGTTTCTTCACCGACGCGAACCTGGCCCGCGCGCATGTCGACAGCGGTGGTGCCCGGAAGGTGATCATCTCCGCGCCGGCCTCCAACAACGACGTCACGATCGTCATGGGCGTCAACCACGACGAGTACGACGCCGCCGCGCACACCGTGATCTCGAACGCCTCCTGCACCACCAACTGCCTGGCGCCGATGGCGAAGGCCCTGCACGACGGGCTCGGCATCGTCAAAGGCCTGATGACCACGATCCACGCCTACACCGCCGACCAGAATCTGCAGGACAACATCCACCAGGATCTCCGCCGGGCGCGAGCCGCCGCGATCAACGTCGTACCGACCTCGACCGGGGCCGCGAAGGCGATCGGCCTGGTACTGCCCGAGCTGAAGGGCAAGCTGGACGGGTACGCGATCCGGGTCCCGGTGCCGACCGGTTCGGCGACGGACCTCACCTTCGAGGCGGCGCGCGACACGTCGGTCGAGGAGGTCAACGAGATCGTGCAGGCGGCGGCCGAGGGCGACCTCAAGGGCTACCTGCGCTACTCCACCGACCCGATCGTCTCCACCGACATCGTCACCGACCCGGCGTCGTGCATCTTCGACGCTCCGCTGACGAAGGTGATCGGCAACCAGGTCAAGGTCGTCGGCTGGTACGACAACGAGTGGGGCTACTCGAACCGCCTGGCCGATCTCGTGTCCCACGTCGGCGCGAGCCTCTGAGCCGATGGCAACCATCGACGACCTCAGCCACGCGCTGGGCGGACTGCGCGGCCGGCGGGTCCTGGTCCGGTCCGACCTGAACGTCCCGCTGGACGGCGGCACGATCCTCGACGACGGCCGCATCCGGGCCGGCGTACCCACGATCCGGCAGCTCGCCGACCGGGGCGCCCGAGTCGTGGTGGCCGCGCATCTGGGCCGCCCGGACGGATCGCCCGACCCGGTCTTCTCGTTGGCGCCCGTGGCCGAGCGGCTCGGTGAGCTGCTCGGCACGGACGTTGCCTTCGCGACCGACAGCCTCGGCGCGAGCGCGCAGGCAACGGTCGACTCCTTGACGGACGGCCGGGTCGCGCTGCTGGAGAACGTCCGCTTCAACGCCGGCGAGACCAGCAAGGACGCTGCCGTGCGCCGTGACGTCGCGGACCGCCTGGCGGCCCTGGCCGATGCCTTCGTGAGTGACGGCTTCGGCGTAGTGCATCGCAAGCAGGCCTCGGTGTACGACGTTGCGCACCGGCTGCCGGCCGCCATGGGGCAACTCGTCGCCACCGAGATCGGTGTCCTCGAACGGCTCACGCAGGCGCCGGAACGCCCGTACGTCGTTGTGCTCGGCGGAGCGAAGGTCTCGGACAAGCTCGGCGTCATCGACAACCTGCTCGGCAAGGCCGACAGACTGCTGATCGGCGGCGGCATGGCCTACACGTTCCTCGCCGCCCAGGGGTACGAGGTCGGCAACAGCCTGCTCGAGGCGGACCAGATCCCCACCTGCCGCGGCTACCTCGAACGCGCGGCGGACCAGGGCGTCGAGCTCCTGCTGCCCACCGACGTACTGATCACCGACCGATTCGCTGCCGACGCCGAGACCAAGGTCGTGCGGGCCAACGAGATCCCGGCCGATCGGATGGGGCTGGACATCGGTCCCGAGTCGGCGCAGCGGTTCGCCGCCGCCCTGCGTGACGCACGGACGGTTTTCTGGAACGGGCCGATGGGAGTGTTCGAGTTCGAGGCGTTCTCGTCCGGCACGCGAGCCGTGGCACGGGCGCTGGCCGAGAACGACGGGTTCTCCGTCGTGGGCGGTGGCGACTCAGCGGCCGCCGTACGGCTGCTGGGCTTCGACGAGACAGCCTTCGGGCACATCTCGACCGGGGGAGGGGCGTCGCTGGAGTACCTGGAGGGCAAGACTCTCCCCGGCATCGACGTCCTCGATGCCGGGGAGTTCGGTCAGCGACTGCTCAAGACCCTGTGAGTGCGGTTGTAGGCGGTGTGGTTCGTGCGGGCCAGCAGCGTGCCGGTCACCAGGCCCAGGGTCGTCCAGAGCAGGACCAGCGTGCCGAGTGACTTGATCCGGAACTGCCAGACCAGGCCGGCACCGACATCGGCGGGAATCGCGTCGGGACTCGCCGGGAGGCCGGCGAAGAGGACGACGCTGCCGACGACGAGTACGCCGACGACGCTCCAGGCGACGCGGGTGGTGGACCATCCGCGTCGCCGGGCCGTGCGGACGACAGCGACCACCGCGGTGACGGTCAACGCCGCGATGGCGATCGCGCACGCGTAGAGCAGCGTGCGCTGGGTGACCGTGTCCGGATCGCCGACAGCCGGCGGGTTCGCCGGGTACTTGAGGCCGGGTGCGAGGGCGAAGATCGCGAAGCCCCCACCGGCCACGACCAGGGCGCTGGCCAGCTCGCTCAGGTTCGACGAGCGACGGAAGCGGGTCAGGGCGACGGCATACAGCAACGACAGCAGGAGGGCCGCGACGATGACCGCCACGGCACCGCCGACCTGCTGCACCCCACGCGAGACGAGCTCGGTGTCGTGAGCCGATTCGCCGTGCGAGTGTTCCGTGGCGGTGCGGCTGTCCTCGACGGCGAGGGCGAGCCGGATGGTCGGTTCGACGACCAGGACGCTGAAGGTCGCGGCCACGGCGCCGGCGGCGAGGCCGCCGGCGAGCGAGGCGCGAAGTGTTGACGGCCAGAGGTTCATGTCGTCGTCCCTAGTGGCAGGGCACGCCGAGGATGTGGCGGCCGTCGTGGGTGAACTCGTGGACGTACGGCGCCAGGGTGGACAGCACCGCGCCGTTGTCCTGGAGCATGAGGTACAGAGCGATCAACGACACTACGGCGATGAGGTAGGCCCAGACCGGGATGCGTTCGGTGGCGGCCACGTTGCTCGACATTGGTCGTGCTCTCCTTACGGGTTGGATGACAGTGCTCGTCGGTAGACCTCGAGGTGTTGCTCGGCGGTGGCCGACCACGGGTACGCCGCGGCGACGGCCGGTCCACGCCGGGCCAGCCGCTCCCGGGTGGCCTTGTCGTCGACCAGGCGGGCCAGGCCGTTCGCGAGGGACACGGCGTCACCCGCACCGGTCATCAGTGCGTCCCGCTCGTCGGTGAGGAACTCGTGGAAGACGTCGATGTCGGATGTGACGACCGGCAGCCCGGCCGCCATCGCCTCGAGGACCACCAGGCCCCAGCCCTCCTTCATCGACGGGAACGCGAAGCCGTCGGCGGCGCCGAACCACTCCGGCAGCTCCTCGTCCGGGACCGTGCCGAGCAGGACGACGTCCGTACCGAGCCGCAGCCCGCCCGACTCGAGCGAGCTGAGCACGTTCTCGCGGTAGGCCCGGTAGTCCTGGAAGGAATGGCCGCCGATGATCGCGAGCAGTGGCGGGTTCGGGTGGGTGGCCTTCAGCCGGGCGAGCGCCTCGACGAGATAGGCGGTGCCCTTGCGCGGCTCGATACCGCCGACCGTCAGGAACACGAAGCGGTCCTCGGCGCCGATCCGCTGACGCAGCTCCTTGCGGCGCAGGTCGCTGATGCCGGCGCCGAACCGGTCGGTGCGGACGCCGTTGGTCACGATGCCGGCGTGCACCCCGTAGTCCTGCAGGAGTTTCTCCTGCCAGAGCCGGCTGACCACGAGGACGTCGTCGGGCTCGAGGATCGCGTTGCGCTGGCAGTCCATCAGCGCCTGGGTGGTGAAGTCGTCGACGTGGTGCACCGTGCGGATCAGGCGGAACGGCGTCCCCGCGTCCCGGACCCGGGCAGCGGCCCGGGCCGAGATGCAGTCCTGGCTGTGCACGATATCGAACCCGTCGCCGATCTCGGTGAGGTAGCCGGTCAGCGTGTCGATCGACTGGAACACGCGCTCCTCCAGCGTCGGCGCGGGCGGCGGCGCGTCGACCAGCCGCACCGGTACGTCGACCTCCCGGAAGAACCCCTTGCCCTGGTCGGACAGCGCCACCACGGTGACGTCGACCCCGGCGGCCTGCAGCGCTTCGGCCAGCTCCAGCGTGTGGACGACGCCACCACGAGGCTTGACCGAGTATGTCGTGAGCGCGAGACGCAGGCGATCCTCCACGGCCATCGCCTACAGCTCCGCCGCGACCAGCGCGGGGTCGCGCAGCGCGATCGCCGAGGCAGCCAGGGCGGCCCGGGCCGCCGTTTCGGTGACGATGCAGCCCGCGCGGCGCAGGGTCTCCTGCTGGGCCGCGAAGCCCTGTGGGTCGAGCTCGGTGCCGAGCACGTAGGCAACGACGATCGCGCCGGAGCTCGTCACCTTCTCGATCGCGGGCGCGAGCATGCCGGCCGGATCGTCGTGGGCGCCGTCACCGATCACGACGTCGAGCAGAACGGCGGCGACACCGTCGTCGTCGACCTGCCGCTCGAGGAACTCGATCCGGGCCTGCGGGTCGATCATCGGGTGCGGGCGGCCGACGGTGTACTCCTCCTCGCCCAGATCGAGGAAAAGATGCGAGTCGGGCTTGGCCGCGTCGACGGTGAGCGACTTGTCCAGCGGGACGTTCGAGTGGATCGGTCCGAGGTGGTCGGTGGCGATCGTCAGCGCCTCGTAGCAGAGCGTTCCGCCGCTGTAGAGCCCGACGACCTTGCGTCGCGTCGGTGACAACCCGGTGATCAGGCCGGCCACGTCTTCCGCCAGCCCCTGGACGACGTCCGGGGCCGAGCCACCGACCTTGGCGAGCGTCTCGGCGGCACCGCGTTCGAGGGTGTTGACCACCGTCACGTGGTCCGCCGTCGAGAGGCTGTCGCGCAGACCCATGAGCGCGGCGACCGTCGGCTTGGACGGCACCTTCAGCAAGCGCTCGGCCACCTCGCGGGACGGCGGCTTCGACACCAGCAGGATCGCCTCGGTCCGCTCGTCCGCGTCCAGCGCCCGCAGCGCCGACTCGGCCATCAGGCCGCCGACCTCGGGGGACAGGTCGCGGCCGCCGACGCCGATGACGTGCGAGACGCCGATGCCCCAGCGGTCCAGCAGGCTCATTACCTCCTGCGCGCCGGTCCCGGCGGCGGCGACGATGCCGACCGGGCCGGCACTGACCCGGTTGGCGAATCCGAGCCCGGCTCCGGCGATCATCGCCGTACCGGCGCCGGGGCCCATCACCAGCAGTCCGAGGTCCCGGGCGCGTTCCTTGAGCTCGATCTCGTCGGCGAGCGGGACGTTGTCGCTGAACAGCAGGACGTTCAGGCCCGCGGTGAGGGCCTTGTGCGTCTCCAGGGCGGCATACGCGCCTGGGACCGAGATGATGGCGACGTTGGCGTCCGGCCGCTCGGCCAGGGCCTGCCCCAGGTCCGTCGCGTTCGGCACGGCGTCGTCGTCGGCCTGCGCGGTGGCCGCGAAGAGTGCGGCCTCGGCGGTCTCGAGCGCTGCCGCCGCCGCGTCGTCGTCCTCGGCCCGCACGGCCAGCACGAGGTCGTTCGCGGCCGCGTCCGTCACGTCGCCGGCGATACCTTGCTCCGCGAGCGTCTCGAGGTTGGCGGGGGTGGCCATCAGGGCCCAGCCCCAGGACACTCCGGGCGATCCCAGGATCGCTCGGGTGGCCTCGAGGAGGCGGACGCTGTCCTTGTAGGAGTTCTTGCGTACGGAGACGCGGGTGCTCATCCGACCAGCTCCTTGGTGGTGGCAGGGGTGGGGACGTCCTCGGTCAGGATCCGAGTGCCACGCGCGCCCTCCACGACCCCGTGGGGTTCGTCGAGGGTGGCGTAGACGAGTTCAGGGGTGGTGATGGCCGCGAACCGCGGCTGCTCGGCCGACGTCGAGCCCTCGACGAACTTGATCGCGGCGCTCATCTTCGGGCCCATGCTCCCCGGCGGGAACTGACCGTCGGCCAGGTGCCGGCGGGCCTCGGTCACGGTCAGCTCGTGCACCGACCGCTCCTGCGGCGTCCCGAAGTCGAGCTTGACCGACGGGACGCCGGTGACCATGACGAGGGCGGTCGCGTTCGCCGCGGCCGCGATCCGCTCGGCGGCGAAGTCCTTGTCGATGACGGCGTCCACACCGCGGTAGGCGCCGTTCTCCTCGATCACCGGGATGCCGCCGCCGCCCGCGGCGACGACGATGTGACCGGACTGCGTCAGCGTCGCGACGGCGTTCGCCTCGAGGATCGCCTGCGGGGTGGGCGACGGGACGACCCGGCGGAAGCCGCGGCCGGCGTCCGGGATCATCGTCCAGCCGCGGGTGGCCGCGAACTGCTGCGCCTCGTCCTGGCCGAAGAACGGCCCGATCGGCTTCGTGGGGTTGGCGAAGGCGGGGTCGTCGCGGTCGACCACGATGTGGGTGATGACCGACACCGCGCCGGAGATCTCGCGGCCGCAGACCTCGTGCAGGGCGAGGCAGATCAGGCTGCCCAGCGCGCCCTGGGTCATCGCGCCGAGGGAGAACAGCGGCTGCGCCGGCACCAGCCGGGCGCCTTCCTCGTGCTGGATGGCGAGGTTCCCGACCTGCGGGCCGTTGCCGTGCACGATGATGATCTGCCAGCCCTTGCGCAGCAGCGACCGGACCGACTTGGCCATCGCCAGAGCGTTCGAGTACTGCTCCTCGAGGGTGCCCCGCTGGTCCTCGCGGGTGAGGGCGTTTCCGCCGAGGGCAATGACGGCGATATCGCTCATTCCGGCTCCCACAGTGTCCGTGCACGTCAGTCGTGCGTCCGCCTGATCGGATGCCACAACATAGCAGATGGACGTGTCGTATAGTAGATATCGAGTGGACCGACCAGGGAGCTGCGCCATGACCGACGAGATGACCGCCCGTGCCCTCCGATCGTCCTGGCGGGCGGCGGAGCAGTCGCTGTACTCCATCGGCGGCGGTGATGTGGAGCGCTACCAGCGCGCCGTCCGGCTGGTCCGCGCGGTCGTCGACGACCTGCTGGACATCACCTCGACCGATGCCCTGGCCGATCGGTGGCCGGAGGCCGGCGAGATCGTCGCCGGGGCGGTGGAGCGGACCGGCTTGACGCTCGGCTCGCTGCCGGTGGATCAGGTCGCGGGCGCCGCCTTCGCGCTGCGGCAGGCCGCGCTGCAGGCCGAGGAGGCCCGGCGGGCCCGGTCCGAGCTGATCGCCGCGGCCCGGGCGGAAGGGGCCGACTGGGTCGTCCTGCACGAGACCGGTGATCCGCTGGCCGGTTTCGCGGACCCCTACGGCTCCACCCGGATGCATCTCGAGTCCGGCCTCGCCATCGTCGCCGCAGTCCAGCCGGACCTCACCACAGGCGCCGCGGTCCACACGCTGACCGTCGTCCGGCTCGATCTGCGGACCGGCGACCTGGTGGACGACGACCCGGGTGTCGCCGATCTCGCCTACTCCGACAGCTCGTCGTTCCGCAGCGGGGAGGCCGCGTTGCGCGAGGTCGTCGAGGAGCTTGCCGCGGCCGAACGTATCGGATGATAGACGGACATATCCGTCAGGAGATATGGTGGCGCAATGACCCAGACCGCACAGACGCGTACCCCCATCGCCACGGTCGACGACGGCAGTCGGCTCAGTGACCTGATCCTCGAGCTCCAGGAGAAAGGGCTCGCGGTCAAGGGTCCGCTGGAGCGCCGTCCGGGCGGTGCCGGTCCGTCGGACGCGGGGATGATCTGGGTCGAGGGGACGCCCGTCACGGTTCCGGTCGACGCGGCGTACGTCGCGAACACGCCGTACTCGCTGGAGTCGGAGGACTCCGGTCACGGGATCTACCGCGACGGGGTGCGGCTGGCGTCCGCGACGCCGGCCGGGCGGCCACGCTTCTACGACATGGAGACCGCTGACGGTACGCCGTACTGGAAGCTGGCCCTGATGCACCTGGACTCGCTGGCGAGCACCGTGCTGCAGACCTGTGCGTACTGGGGTAACGACGACCAGTGCAAGTTCTGTGGCATCGGTGTCTCGCTCGCGTCGGGCAACACGGTCAAGGTGAAGCGGCCCGAGCAGCTCGCCGAGGTGGCCGTCGCCGCGCGCGACCTCGATGGAGCCGTGGACATCACGCTCACCACCGGCTCGACCTGGGGGAAGGACCGCGGCGCGTATTACGTGAGCAAGTGCGGTCATGCGATGAAGGAGGCCTCGGGGCTGCCGGTGGAGGTGCAGTTCGAGCCACCCACCGACCTGGCCGTCATCGACAAGGTGCACAGTCTCGGCATCGACTCCCTCGGCATCCACGTCGAGTCGTTCGATCCCGACGTGCTCGCGCGGGTCGCTCCGCCGAAGGCCCGCACGGGGATCGAGCGCTACTTCGAGACCTGGGAGTACGCCGTCGAGCGGTTCGGCGAGGGCCAGGTGTCGACGTACGTCATCCTCGGCATGGGCGAGGATCCACAGCTCACCCTGGAGGGCTGCAAGCGGGCGATCGACATCGGCGTCTACCCGTTCATCGTTCCGCTGCGCCCGGTCCCCGGCAGCCTGATGGCCGATTCCGTCCCGCCGGACCGCGCGTACACCGAGAGCATCGCCCGGGCGGTGGCGCCCGAGCTGGTCAAGCGGGGGCTGACCGCGGACAAGGTCTCGGCGGGCTGCGCACGCTGTCAGGCCTGCTCGGCGCTGGGCTCGCTGGAACGGACCATTCAGCTGGGCATGCCCAGCCTGCCGGTGCGCAGCGCATCATGACCACGCGGTCGGCCGAGATCGGCGTCTGGCGGGCCCTCGACCGTGATCTGGCCAAGCACTACGCGATCCGGCAACGGGTCTTCGTGCTCGAGCAGCGGATCATGGAGTTCACCGACCTCGATCCGCACGACCGGGACGCGCGCACCATCCACGTGCTGGCCGCGCAGGGCTCCTGCGCCGCGGGCACGGTGCGGTTGTATCCGCTGGACGGCGAGCTGTGGCAGGGAGACCGGCTCGCCGTCCTGCCCTCGCACCGGTCGTCGATGGTCGGCGCCGAGCTCGTCCGCTTCGCGGTCGCGACGGCCGGCGGACTGGGTGGCGCGCAGATGCTGGCCCAGATCCAGCTGCCCAACGTGCGCTTCTTCGAACGTCTCGGCTGGACGCGGGCGGGAGCGGTTGCGCCGTACTGCGGTCTCGACCACCAGCCGATGGTGTTCGACCTGACGCAGGCGCCGGACAAGACCTGGCCCGGCCGCCCCGCCGAGCTCCTGCTCGAGCCGCTCGTCGAGGTCCAGGACCTGCGGGCCGGCTGAATCAGCTCCAGAGGCCGGTGATCGTCTCGGTCGCCAGATCCATCAGGACCGCATCGTCGACGCCGTTCCCGATCACCAGTTTGCTGTCCGAGGTCACCTGACCGACCTCCGCGCAGACCAGACCGTGCCGTTCGAACACCGCGGCACAATCCGACGCGCGATCGGCCGGAGTCGTGAGCCAGAACGCGTACGTCGGGAACGCCACCAGCCAGCGCAACGGGTCTGTGTCTGCCGGCGTCGGCATCCGGTCGAGATCGATCCGCGCACCATGGCGGGTGAACTCCAGCAGCATGGCCAGCGAGCCGAGCGCGCCGGCCATCGACACGTCCTTCGCGGCGAAGGCCAGTCCGTCGTCGGCCACCTCGGCGAGCAGCCGGACATCGCGGGCCAACGTCGGGGCCTGCTCCGAGATCGACGTGAAGAACGGGAAGTCCGGGCGCATCGAGCCGTTCAGGCAGGCCACGAACAGCACCGCCTGACCGGGTCGTACGTGCGCCATCGACAACGGCGTCCGCACCTGTCCGAGCGCGAACGCCGACAACGACGTGTCCGCGTCGGCCCGGGTCAGGTGACCGCCGACGATCGGTACGTCGTACATTTTCGCCGCGTCGGCCATCCCGCGGAGCACCTCGGTCACGTCGGCGTCGCGGCCGACCACGGTGTTCACGATCGCTCGGGGGACACCGCCCATCGCGGCGACATCGTTGACGTTGGCAAGCACACTGGCGATGCCCGCACCGTACGGATCGTGCTGGACGAACGCGGGTGCGATCGCCTCGCCGCACACCACCACGCGGGCTCCGTCGAGCTCCACCACGGCACCGTCGTCACCTGGGCCGTGCAAGGGATCGTTCGTGTCGACAAAGCTCGAAACCTGGGCGATCGCGCCCTTCCCGGACACCCCCGCGTGCCGGCGGACGACTGCCACCACCTCGTCCACGGGAGGTGCCGTCGGGATGCTGGTGCGGGATGGACCGGTCATGGTTCGTATCGTATAGTAGATGCTCGTATCGGTCGAGAGATTTCCGCTCCGGCTGCCATCCCGCGAAAGGGCTCGTGATGAGTGAAGCTCCCGTCGTCGACCTGCCGGCCGCCGTTGACGTGGTCAACATCGGGCTCCCGTTGTTCGAGAGCGCGTTGCGCGACCAGGGCCGCCCGGTCATCGGTGTGGACTGGCGGATCCCGGCCGGCGGTGACGCCCGGACCGTGGCGGCGCTGGCGCGGCTGCTCGGCCCGCAGGCCGCCCGGATCGACAAGGCCAACGCGGAGGTGATCCGCCGGCTCAACGAGGGCGTGCCCTTGCTGGTCGGCATCGACCGCGCCGGTGCCGTCATCGAGGGCCTGGGAGAGCGCGACATCCTGCACTGCGGGCCGTCGATCGCCTGGGCGGAGATGCCGGACCCGCTCCAGCGCTCGGTGCGGGCCGCCGTGGTGGCGGAGGACTGGGCTCCTGACGTCGAGGCCGCGGGCCGGCTGATCGAGTCGGGCGAGGTGCGCCTCAAGCCGGCCAACGAGCACCGGACCGTGGTTCCGATGGCGACGTCGATCGGTCCCTCGGCCCCGGTGTACGTCGTGCAGAACGAGCTCGGCGGAGTCACGGCGTACTCCAGCATCAACCAGGGGTCCGGCGCGGTGCAGTGGTTCGGCGTCGACAGTGATGACGCGATCGCCCGGATCCGCTTCGTCCGCGACAAGGTGGGACCGGTGCTGGCGGAAGCGCTGGCGAACCACGGGCCCGTCGACGCGTTCGCCCTGGCCGCGCAAGGCGTTCCGATGGGTGACGACGTCCACATGCGGGTCCAGGCGACGACGAACCTGTTCCTGCGCGACCTGCTGCCGTACCTGGTCCGCGCCACGCATCCGGCGTCGGCCGAGGTGGCGACCTTCCTGAGCGGCAACCACCTGATGTTCCTCAACGTGGCCATGGCCGCGGCGAAGTCGCTGGTGGAGTGGGCCGGCGAGGTGCGCGAGTCGAGCATCGTGACCACGATGGCGCGCAACGGCACGACGTACGGCGTCCGGCTGGCCGGGGGCGGCGACGACTGGTTCCTGGCGCCCTCCCCGCCGATCCAGGACGCCTTGTACTACCCGGGTTTCGGGCCGGAGACCAGCGCGCCCGACATCGGTGACAGCGCGGTGCTCGAGCTCGTCGGACTCGGTGGTCCGGCGGCGGCCAACTCGCCCGCGGTGGCCGGGTTCCTCGGCGGCCGGATGTCCGACGCCATCGCCGCCACCCGGAGCATGCAGCGCATCTGCGCGGGCGAGAGTCCCCGGTTCCGCCTGCCGATCCTGGACAACGTCGGTACGCCGGTCGGCGTCGACGCCCGCAAGGTGGTCGAGCTCGGCATCACGCCGGCGGTCAACACCGGGATCATCCACAAGACCGCGGGCACCGGCCAGGTCGGTGCCGGCGTGGCCTGGGCGCCGATCGAGTGCTTCACCGAAGCCCTGCTCGATCTCGACCAGCGTCTCGCCTGACGGGCGTGACCGAGCACCTCGCGCCGATCGTCGCCGGGCAGGGCGTCGCGGCCGCTCATCCCGACGGTGCGTACGGAACCGTCGTCGGGACGTTCCGCCACGGCTGCTACGTGCAGGTCCACGGCGACATGTACGCCGTCGCCGGGCCGGCCGTCGCACCCGGGCCGATCCACCTGATCGTCGAGCCGGCTCCGGCGCACGTGCCGGAAGGGCTCGCGGTCTGGCGGGACGGCGGGCGGCTGCGCTCGACGGAGTGGCAGATCGACCTGGCCGGTGCACCGATCTTCGGGCCACCGAAGCCAGGTCTCCCGGAGTTGCGGCTGGCGACGGCCGCCCTCACAGCCATGCGCGATCGGTTGGTCGTTCCCGACGACTTGCGAAGCTCCTGGGAGCCGGTCCTGCGAGCCGTGGCCGCCGGCGATCTCGATGCCGCCAGGGAGCTGCTCGAAGGCAGAGGTGGCGGGCTGACACCGACTGGCGACGACGTCCTCGCCGGCGTGCTGCTCGTGCACGCGTGGAGTGGCGCGGATCCGGACGAACTGCTGCGCGTCGCGCGAACGGCGGCGACGACCAATCTCAGTCGCTCGTTCCTGGCCTGGGCAGCCCGCGGTCTGAGCCTCGCACCGGTGCACGACCTGATGGCCCGCGCGGCGGCGCACGACCAGCCGGGCTTCGATCAGGCGGTGGCCATGGTGTCGTCCATCGGTGGGTCGTCGGGCGTCGCGCTGCTCTGGGGCATCGGGCTCACCGCGGCCGGGACCGTCACGAGTTCGCGCGCGGCAGCCGGCCCGCCTGGGTGAAGCACGCCCTGAGCTGGCGGGGGAGCGTCGCCTCCAGGCGGCGCAAGGCGTCCCGTGCCTCGTCCGGGGCGCCGACCTCGCCGAGCAGCAGCAGGGAGCCGGTCTGCTTCGCCAGGGCGGTGGCCTCCTCGCCACGTCCCAGCAAGTGGAAAGCCAGCGCCTGGTACTTGATCGAGCTCGCAGCCCGCGCCGCCTCCAGCAGCTCCTCCGGATCCTCGAGTCCGATCCTGCAACGCACCTCGCGGACCCGGAGGTCCGCCCGCCACCGGAACGGCAGCCAGTGCTCGATCAGCCGGCTGGCAGCCTCCACCCGCTCGGCGGCGCGATCGAGCTGACCGTCCAGACGCTCGCTGTCCGCGAGCGAGCACAGCGCATGCAGCTCCTGCTCGATCTGCAGGCTGCCCGCCTCCACCTCACGGGACTGGCTCAGCGCCAGCTCGGACAGGTCGTGCGCGCGGTTGCGCTCACCGAGCTCACGCCACACCCAGGCCAGCGTTGTGTTCGTCCGGGCGCGGTAGAAGGAGACGTCGTACCGCTCGAGGATCGCTGCCTTGGTCTGCAGCACGGTCAGGGCGCCGGACAGATCGCCGGCGTTGCCCCGGGCCAGCCCGGCGAAGAAAAGGGCCCGTAGCAACGGATGGAACGCGCCGATGCTGTTCGACACCGCGACAGCGTCGTCGAGCACCTCGATGGCCTCGCCGTACCGGTCGGCGTGGGCGAGCAGGGCACCGAGACAACTCGACACCGATGCCTTGACTGCGCCGACCTCGTCGCCGTTCTCGTCGAGGGCACGCTCGTACGCGCGGTAGGCCGCGTCGAAGTCACCGGCCCAGTGCTTGGTCCGACCGAGGAGATTCCAGGCGCTCGGCCGGGCACCAGGCATCCGGGATGCTTCGTCCGCCCGCGCCACCGCTTCCTCGACATCACGCCGGTAGTACGCCGTCCAGCCGAGGCGCTCGACCGCGGTCGCCCGGAGAGAGCGATCGCCACGCGCGAGCGCGAGTGCCTCGGCTTCCTGGTGATCCTCGGTCGCGGCGTCGTAGGCACCGAGCTCTTCGTACGACGCGCCGCGGCCGATCAGCGCGAGTCCTTCGAGCTCCTGATCGTCGGCCAGGCGCGCAACGTCGAGGGCCGAGGTGAAAAGCCGGACTGCGTCGGCGTTCGCGAAGGAGCGCCGCGCCAGCGTGGCTGCCTCGTACCAGGACCTCGCCGCCGCGACGGTCATTCCGGCGCGTTGCTGGTGATGGGCCCGCAGCTCGGGCCGGGTCGAGAAGATCTCCGCCAGTTGCCGGTGCCGCAGCATCCGCACGGGTCCGGGCAGGTTGTCGTACAGCGCCTGGCCCAGGATCGGCGGCGAGGAGACGAACAACTCGTTGCGTGAGGCAAGCAGTCCGGCGGCCATCGCCTTCTGCAGCGTGGGCATCAGGTCGACCGCGGGACGGCCGACGAGTTGTTCGAGGGTGTCGAGGTCGAAGGCGGTCCCGATCACGGAGGCGGACTGGAGGAGCTCGTCGACGTCGTTGCCACTGCGCCGTACCCGGTCGAGCACCATCGAGCGCAGGGTGCCGGGGATGTCCGACTCGTTCTCGCCGCGGCCGAGGGCGGCGAGCACCTCGACGACGAACATCGGCTGGCCCTGCGTCAGCTCCCAGACGAACGCGCCCTTCGCCGGATTGCCCGCCTGCTTCGCGAGCAGGGCGACGTCGGACTCGGTGAGTGCGCCGAGCTCGACCAGCAGACCGTCGTCCGCCAGGGCGCGCAGCTCGGAGTCCAGCCGGTCGGACGGAACGGTCGCCACGACCAGGAGCGGCACCTCGTCGATCGTGTGCAGGAGCCATTGCAGGGCTTCGACCGTGGCCGCGCCGGCGAGGTGCAGGTCGTCGAAGAACAGCAATAGCGGCTGGTCCTCGGCCGTGGTCGCGAGCACGTGGCGCAGCGTGTTGAGGATCCGCCGGTGCTCGATCTCCGGACTCGCCCGCTGGTACTCCGTCACTCCCACGACGTCCCGCAGATCCGGCACCAGCTCCACGGCCGTATCCGTCCACGAACCGAGCAAGGCCGGCAGGACGTCGGGAGGAGTCGAGAGCAGGATCCGGCTGAGCACGGTGACGAGCGGCTGGAGCGGCGACGATCGTTCGCCTTCGAAGCAGTCGACCCGGATCGCGCGGGCGCCCGCGTGGTCGGCGTAGTCGGCGAGCTCCTGCGCCAGCGACGAGCATCCGGAGCCCGGGCTTCCGGTCACGAGGATCGCCCCGGCCTCGCCGGCCGTCGCGGCATGCCAGCGGTCGACCATCGCGGAGTACTCGTCCTGCCGTCCGATCAGCGTCGAGGAGCCGGCGACGGAGACCGCGCGAGGCGCGCGCACCGGTCCGGGGTCGGCGCCACTCACGATCGCGCTGAACAGGGCGTCAGTCTCGGGACTGGGCTCGACCTCCAACTCGTTGCGGAGCTCGAGGCGGAGTTCGTCGTACGTACGCAGTGCCGAAGCGCGATCACCGAGGTGCCACTGGGCGTTCATCAGCGCGCGGCCGGCCTGTTCGTCGTGGTGGGAGTGGGACAGCACCGACTCGGCCTGGGTGGCGATCTCGCTCCACATGCCGAGCTGGGCCTGGGCTTCCCAGCTCGCCCGGTTCAGCCGGCGGGTCAATGCGTCGACGTGCCGCTGCTGGTCCTCGGCCCAGCTTCGTTGGGCGACCGCCGGCGGAAGCTCGGGATGCCCACGGGTGAGCAGGCCGAAGGCACGCCGAGCCGCGGTGACCGTCACGGCCGGGCTCAGGGCCGCGCGTGCGTGCGCCGACTTGGTCAGCTCCTCCAGGAGAGCCAGGTCACTCGTCCAGGCCCGGCCGCAGTTGAACCGGTAGCCGGTCGACGAGTGGCCGGTGATGACGTCCGGTCCGATCGCCCGGCGCACTCTGCTCACCAGCGAGGCGATCACCCGGTCCGCGGTCAGCGGGGCGTCGTCGTCCCAGAGCGCGTCCACCAGGGCGTCGATGTCCACCAGCGCACCGCCCGCGGACACCAGCCGGCGCAGCAGGATCGCGGCCCGGCCCGCGGGCACGGGACCGAGCCGGCGCCCGTCCGCGTCGGTGACCTCCAACGGGCCGAGCACGAAGACGGTCGAGGGCGCCGTCGCACTGGACATCGGTGACGCTCCTCTCCCGGGACCGCCGGCGTTTCCGTCCGGCCCCTCCGGCTCTTTCCTTCCCGGACTGCCTGTCGTTTCCTATGATATAAATACATCACTGATAGTGGAGGATGTGATCCTCCCGGGCGAGTCGGTCGGAGAGGCGGGCGTCATGGCTGGTGCGGGTCCGAGCTTCCTGGTCCTGCCGGAGCGGCCCCCCAAACCCCGGTCGGCCGGGCTCACCCATGTGTTGGACAAAGGGTATTCCCTGGACCGCGTGGAGTCCGTCCTCAAGGTGTACTCGGGCTGGATCGACGTCTGGAAGTTCGGCTGGGGCACGGCGTACGTCGAGCCGGCGCTGGCCGAGAAGGTCCGGACCCTGCGTGACCACGAGGTCAAGCCGTGTACGGGCGGCACCCTGCTGGAGATCGCCTGGCTGCAGGACCGGGTGGACGAGTTCTTCGACTTCGCCACCTGGGCCGGTTTCGAGTGCGTCGAGGTGTCCCGGGGAAGCACGGACATGCCGCTGGCCGAGAAGCACCGGATCATCCGGCAGGCCCGGTCGCTCGGGTTCGAGGTCTTCGCGGAGGTCGGCAGCAAGAACCCCGGCGATCAGGTGTCCGCGACGCAGTGGACGGCCGAGCTCGAGGCGGATCTGGACGCCGGGGCTGCGTGGCTGGTGGCGGAGGGTCGCGAGAGCGGCACCGTGGGTCTCTACGACGGCGGCGGCCACCTGCGCGAGGACCTGCTCGACGCGCTCGCGTCGTCCGCCGCGGCCGGGCTGCTCATCTACGAGGCTCCGCAGCGAGCGCAGCAGGCGCACCTGATCCGGCGGCTCGGCCCCGAGGTGAACCTCGGCAACATCGCGCTCGACGACGTGATGGGCCTGGAGACGCTGCGCCGGGGACTCCGCTCCGACACGATCGGACTCGGTGCCGCGCTGGAGACCTCGACCCGTGCGCGCTGACGAGCGGTCCGCGACCCGCCCGACCGATCCGGCGGCGCCGAACGTCATCCCGTCGCGCTACCGCCAGGTCGCCGTCGCCGCCGTACCGAGTCTCGATCCGGCCTGGCTGGTCGAGCACTTCACCGATCGCGAGGTGTACTTCCGGACCCGGTTCGTGGTGGCCCGGCACGACAGCCGCGTGGCGCTGGTCGAGGTGGATCGCAAGCCGTCGGACGACCTGTTCACCCTGACGGTCTCGGCCCGCGTACTGGCCGGGCCTGACGACTGTGCCGTTGTGGTGGACGAGACCGTCGACACCGCGGTCCCGTCGCAGCTGGCGGCCGCCGCGGAGGCGTTTCCCGGCGTGAAGTGTGTGGTGGTCGAGGGCTCGTACTCCCACGTGAGCTTCATCCTCAACCCGGCACCGGTCCGGATCAGGCTGATCGACGTCGTTCCGCCGGGACCGGCCAAGTTGCTCGACCAGGTGCGCCGGGTGCTGGCCACGGCCGAGGATCTCCCGCCGCTGGTCGTCGTGCCCGAGCTCGTCGACAGTCGCCGGCTCCTTGCCGAGGCGTACGACGTACCTCCGCGGGACGTGCTGATTCCCTGCCGTGGTTCGGGGATGGACTTCCCGGGCAGCTCGGTGTCGTTCCTGGATGAGCGACCGCCCGTGCGGGACTGGACGTTGCTCGGGTGTGAACGCTCCAACCAGATCCACCAATGGTTCTACGGCAGCACACCCGAGCGGGTCGACATCTGTCCGCGGCAGTGGCTGACCTCCGACGGCGAGTCGACGCTGACCCGCTGCTGCCTGCTCCAGGAGGGCATCGAGAGCGAACGGACCGGAACGGTCGTGCCGTGGGGCGCCTCGCTGGCCGAGGTCCGCGCGGCGCTGGAGACGATCGTCGACCGGTCGGAGGTCGTATGGACGCACATCTGATTGACTCCGCGATCTTCGGGCACCAGTGGAGTACGGCGGAGAGTCGAGCGATCTTCGCCGAGTCCGCCCGGGTCGCGCGGTGGCTCGACATCATCATCGCCCTCGCCGAGGCACAGGCGGACGTCGGGATCATCCCGGCCTCCTCGGCGGCCGCCATCGCCGGACTGCGCGGCGTCGAGCTGGATCTCGCCGCGGTCGCGGAAGGCACCCGGACCACGTCGCACTCGACCCTCGGCCTGATCCACGTGCTGCAAGACTTGCTGCCCGCGGAGGCGGCCGAGCACGTGTACTACGGCACCACCGTGCAGGACATCTCGGACACCGCGCAGGCGCTCGAACTCGCCGAGGTCGGCGGACTGGTCTGGCGGGATCTCTGGGCGATCGAGGCCGACCTCCTGGCTCTGGCCGCGCGGCACCGCGAGACGCCGATGCTTGGTCGCACCCACGGTCAGCCGGGGGCGCCGATCACGTTCGGGTTCAAGGCGGCGACGTGGGCCGACGAGCTCGGTCGCAGTCTGGAGCGCCTTCGCCAGGGCCGCGATCGCTGGCTGGTCGCGGAGTTGGGCGGAGCGGTCGGCGTCCTCGGGTTCTTCGGGGAGCGGGCGCTGCCGCTGCGAGCGGCCTACTGCGATCGCCTCGGTCTGGCGGAGCCGGCCGTGTCCTGGCTGACGACACGGGACCGGCTCGCGGAGTTCGCGCAGGTGATGGCGTCCGCGGTCAGTGCGATGGCCCGGATCGCGAACGAGGTCTACGTGCTCGCGCGCGCCGAGCTGGGCGAGGTCCGCGAGCCGACGCCGGCGACCACGGTCGGCAGCATCTCGATGCCGCACAAGCGCAATCCGGAGGTGTCCGAGCAGGTCGTCACCCTGGCCCGGCTGGTTCGCTCCTCGGCGGGCGTGCTCGCCGAGACGTTGATCGGGGAGCACGAGCGGGACGGGCGCTCGTGGAAGACCGAGTGGGTCGTGCTGCCGGAGCTCGCGCACTACGTGCTGGCCGCGACCGGCATGACGAAGTCCCTGGTTCGCGGACTCGAGGTCGATCCCGCCCGGATGCTCGCGAACCTCGAGGCGACCGGGACCGCGTCCTCGGAGCGGCTGCTGAGTGTGATGTCGGCGCGGCTGGGCAAGCACACCGCGCAGGCCACGTTGCAGGACGCGTACCGGGACGCGATCGGCTCCGGCCGTTCGCTGACGGCCGTGCTCGAAGGGCAGATCGAGGCCGCCGAGCTGGCCGAGCTCGACCGGTTCGACACCGGCGCCGCGGCCGCGATGGCGGACGAGGTGGTGGCACGCGCCGTCCGCCGCCGCGCGGGGGAGCGTGCGTCGTGGCGCTAGCGGACCTTCCCCGGGTGCCGCTCGGGATCTTCCCGACCCCGGTGCAGCCGGTCGCGGACCTCGCGGGTACGCCGGGACTGCGCGACGTCCTCGTCAAACGCGACGACCTGACCGGGTTCTCGTGGGGCGGCAACAAGGTCCGCACGCTCGAATACATCCTCGGCGACGCGTTGGCTCTGCGGGCCGACACCATCGTGGTCGCGGGCGGTCCCACCTCCAACTTCGCCGCGCTGCTCGCCGTTGCCGCCGCTGGGCAGGGAATCCCCGTCGTGCAGATCTGCTACGGCAACGAGCGCGGCGGTGCTGCGGCGCTGGCCCTCTCGAAGCGGGCCGGTGCCTGCGTGGAGTTCACCGGCATCGCTGATCGCCGCAGCATGGACGATCGTGCGAACGAGTTGGCGCGTGCCCTGCGAGCCGAGGGGCGCCGGCCGTACGTCGTGCCCCGTGGTGGCGCCACACCCGTCGGCGCGTGCGGTTTCGCTGTCGCCGCCGTGGAGCTCGTTTCGCAGGTCACCGAAGCCACTGTGGTAATCCCGGTCGGATCCGGCGGCAGCATCGCCGGACTGCTCGCCGGCCTTGCGGCGACCGGTTCCGGCATCGACGTCGTCGGTGTGTCGGTCTCCCGGCCGGTCGCGGAGATCGAGGCGCAGGTCGCGACACGCGCGACGGAATGCGCCCGGCTGCTTGGCATCACTGGCCCGTTGCCCCGATGGCGCGTGGTCGACGGGCGTGGCCCCGGGTACGGCGGGGGATGGCCGGAGGCGGACGCGTTGGCGGCCGCGCTCCTGGAGCACAGCGGGTTCGTCGCCGACCCGGTCTACAACGCGAAGGCGCTGGTGTGGCTGAACGGTCACCGCGACGAGCTGCCCGGACCCGTCCTGTACTGGAGCACCGGTGGGGCACTCGCCGCCGCCGACCAACTCACGGAGGCAAAGTCATGACAGCGGTGAACCCAGGATTGAATTCTGGACGCCGGGTCGAAGGCCCGTCCAAGGACGGACCCGCGCAGCAACTCGTCGACGCCGGGTTCGCCTGGGAGATTGCCGACGCCCCGCTGCTGCACCACGGGCTGAACATGGCCGACATCGCGCACGTCCTCGACCTCCGCCACCGCCGCATCATCCCGGAGCACGCCGCCGCGGCGCTGCTCGGCGTACTGCTGGAGACGCATCGGACCAAGCCCGAGGACTTCCCGTACGACGCCGCGTACGGCGAGCCGTACAACTCCCGCGAGCGGCACTTCGTCGCCACGATCGGTGACGACGCAGGCTGGCTGCACGCGGGTCGGCCCCGGCGGGAGGCGGCCCGGGTCGCGCTGCGGATCCTGCTGCGCGGACTGACCGCGCGGCTCGCCGCCGGCGCGTCCGAGTTCGCCGCCACCACCTGTCGTACGGCGTCCCGGTACCGCGAGGTCTACATGCCGGACCAGACCTACCTCCAGCAGGCGCAGCCGTCGACGTTCGGCCACTACCTGCTCGGGTTCGTGCCCCCGGCGATCCGGGACTGCGAACGCCTGCTGGACGCCCTCGCCCAGGTCAACACGAGTCCCGGCGGCGCCGGTTGCGTCAACGGCAGCCGGTTGCTGGACGACCGCCGGGTGATCGCGGACCTGCTCGGCTTCGGTGACGTGATCACGCACACCCGCGACGCGATGTGGCAGACCGACACCTTCGTGGACGTGCTCAGTACGAGCGTCAGCCTGCTGTCCAACCAGTCCAAGCTCGCCGAGGACCTGGAGATCTGGTCCAGCCAGGAGTTCGACTACGTCGATCTCGCCGGGCCGTACACCCGGGCGTCGGTGCTGATGCCGCAGAAGCGCAACCCGTACGCCCTGTCGATCGTCCGTGGCGGTGGCGGCGTCCTGATCGGGCGGCTGACGGGCTTCCTGGCCGTTGTGAAGAGTCCGTCGGCCCGCAGCGACAACCTGATCTTCGCGTACGGCGAGATCCCGAAGGCGGTCGAGTTCGCGACCCGGATCACCGCGCTGATGGAGGGCGTGGTGGACACGCTGAGCGTCAACGAGGCCCGGATGTGGCAGCGGCTCGAGGAGGGGTACACCCAGGCCACGGACCTGGCCGAGTTCGTCATGCTGCGCTGCGGCCTCGACTACCGGGCGGCGTACCTCGTGGTGGGGGAGGTCGTCCGCGACGCCAGCCGGCGTGGGGTCCGCGGCGTCGACATCACCTCGGCGGACCTCGACCGCGCGGCCACCTCGGTGGTCGGGCGCGCGCTGGAGCTCGGCGCCGACGAGATCCGGACCGTCCTCGATCCGCGCGCCATCGTCGCCACCCGCAGCGCCCTCGGCGGCGCCGCCCCGGAGGCCGTCGACGCGATGACCGAGGAGTACCTGGCCAAGGCCGTGGACCTCGGCTACCGGGCCAACCACGAGCTGGAGCGGTACGCCGCGACCGAGGCCCGACTGCTCGCCGAAGCCGAGCAGGTCGCCGCCGGACGGGGTGCCTGACCGGCGTTGCAACGCCGTGCAACACCTGTGCAACAGCCCCCGGCAGTATCCGTTCATGGACACGTTCAACGCAGAAGCTGACTGCTGTGGATGCCGCTTCGAGCAGAGCGCGCCGGCGCACCACCGTCGGCTGCTCGCCTTGGAGACGCAGCCCATGACCTCCCTGGTGGAGCTCATCGAGATGGCCGCCACCTGGGGCGAGCTCGAGTACGGCGAGACCGAACCGGTGATCCCCCCGAGCGAATGGATCGATTTCGCCGCGGAGCACGCGTGGGTCGATGCGAACCGCGTGTTCGATGCGCTCGTGGCACTCTCCTCCCTGGTGCCACGGGCGCAGTCCACCGCCGCTGAGAAGCCCGTACGCATGCTGGTGTCGGTGTGAGCGGCGACCCGGGGACCGAGGTCCCCCGGATCGCGATCAACGGCCTCGGCCGGATCGGGCGCGCGCTGTTACGGGCGGTCATCGCCCGCGACTCGTTCGTCGACGTCGTCGCCGTCCACGACTTGACCCCGGCGGCCACGCTTGCCTACCTGCTCCAGCACGACACGGTGCACGGCCGGCTCGGCGTACCGGTGGTGGCCGAGGACGACGAGCTGATCGTGGGCGACCGGCGGATCAAGGTGCTGCGCGCGAACCATCCGGGGAACCTGCCGTGGTCGACGCTGGGCGTCGACGTGGTCGCCGAGTGCAGCGGGCACTTCACCAGCAGGGACCGGGCCGGCGGGCATCTGCGGGCCGGCGCGAAACGGGTGATCATCTCCACCCCGACCGACTCGGCGGAGGCGACGATCTGCCTCGGCGTCAACGAGGCGAGCCTGGACCCGTCCGCGCACCGGATCATCTCGAACGCGTCCTGCACGACCAACTGCGTGGCACCGATCTTCGCGATCCTCGACGAGGCCTTCGGGGTCGAAGGCGGCTGGGTCGACACCGTCCACGCCTACACCAACGACCAGCAGCTGCTGGACCTGCCGCACCACGACCTGCGCCGGTCCCGGGCCGCGGGCCAGAACATCATCCCGACCGGAACCGGTGCGGACACCGCGCTCGCCCGGGTCCTGCCACAGCTCAAGGACCGCGTGCACAGCGTCGCAGTGCGCGTTCCGGTGCCGGACGGGTCGCTCAGCAACGTCGTCGGCATGCTCCGCGGTCGAGCGACCACCGAGCAGGTGCGCGACGCGTTCATCCAGGCCTCGATGTCCGAGCGCTGGTCCGGCATCGTCGGCGTCAGCGACATGCCGATGGTCTCCAGCGACGTGATCGGCGACCCGCGGTCCTGTGTGGTGTCACTGCAGGACATCGAGTCGCACGGCAACGCCGTCCGGGTCTTCGGCTGGTACGACAACGAGTGGGGCTACGCGAACCGCTTGCTCGACCTGGTCGAGATGGTCACGCTGCGCACCAACGTCAGGCGCCCGGCGGCCGGCACGCCGCGATCCCTCCTGGTGCGGTAGTCAGCCGCGCCGTTCGGGGAGGGACACCCAGATGACCTTCGTGACCCGCGCCGAGGGGTTCCGCCACGAGTGCTTCTCCTCCGTGCGGAAGTGCAGCGAGTCGCCCGCGCCGAGCCGGTAGGTCTGTGCGGCCACCGTCAGCTCCAGCTGCCCGGACTGGACATGGACCAACGCCTCGCCGGCCGGGCGCCGGTCCTCCTCGGTCGACACCGCGCCCGCCGCGATCTCCGTGACGCTGGCGGCCAGCTCGAACGGCCCTGACTCCGCGGAGATCGAGCCGGCGACAACGTTGCCGTCGGGTGACGTCCGGACCCGCCGCTGGTTGCGCGGCGTGAAGCTCACCGGCGTGGCCGGGGCATCGGTCTCGTCGATGAAGTGCGCGACCGGCACCTGGAACGCCGCCGCGAGCTTGAGCAGCGTGGTGATGGTCGGGACCATCGTGCCCTGCTCCACCTTGTGGATCGCCGCCGGCGAGACGTCGGACCGCTCGGCCAGCTGCTGCAGCGACAGCCCGAGCCGGCCGCGCAGGACGCGCAGCCGCGGGCCGATGCCGGAGACGACCGCGGAGACGTCGGACTCCGACAGCGTCCGGACGTGCGGTGGCCCGGCCGGCGCGTCGTCGCGGACCCGTGCCGGTCGCTGGGAGGGAGGTGTCACCCGGGGCTCCTTCGTTCGCCGCCGAGTCGCATCGGCGTTTAGTAGACGCAGTATATCCGATGGTTGACGGATGCTCGTGTCGCCCATAGTGTACGAGTTTATCGGATAAGAGATTTCCCGTCATTCCCCCGGACCCGAGGAGTTGCTGGTGGACGGCATTCACGACATGGGTGGCACCCATGGCTGGGGCACGGTCGCGATCGACCCGGACGAGCCGGTCTTCGAAGAGGAGTGGCACGCCCGGA
The DNA here is from genome assembly GCF_055586945.1 of Kribbella sp. NPDC048837. NCBI lineage: Bacteria > Bacillati > Actinomycetota > Actinomycetes > Propionibacteriales > Kribbellaceae > Kribbella > Kribbella sp. NPDC048837. Next base: position 586,233 of record NZ_JBVJHF010000006.1, on the reverse strand, counting down.
CCTTCGCGCTCGGTCTTGCCTCGATGGGAGCGTCCGGGACCAACCTGGACGCGTTCCGGCACGCACTGGAGCGTCTGCACCCGGTGGACTACCTCGCCGATGGGTACTACGGGCGCTGGCTGGCCGCCGCGGAGCTGCTGCTGGTCGACAGCGGCGTTCTCGCGCCGGGTGCGGTGGAGGCCCGTGCGCGGCGCCTGGCCGGCGAGGACGTGACCGAGCCGGCCGACGTCGAGGTGCACAAACCGTCGTACGAGCGCGGTGGGCCCGGCTCGCTGCGGCAGATCGACGACAAGCCGGCCTTCGAAGCCGGTCAGCGGGTCCGGGTCCGTGACCTGTACAAGTCCGGCCACACCCGGATGCCCGCGTACGTCCGGGGCCGCACCGGTGTCGTCGAGGCTCGCCGTCCCGCCGCCGTGCTGCCCGACAGCACGGCCCATTTCACCGGCGAGGACGCCCAGCACGTCTACACCGTCCGCTTCGAGTCGACCGAGCTGTGGGGGCCGGACTGCGAGTCCTCGACCCTGTTCATCGATCTCTTCGAGAGTTACCTGGAGGAGAGCCAGTGAGTTCCGATCCCCGTTCCGTCGACCGGCCACCGGCCGCGCTGCGCGCCGAGGCGCTCGAGGAACTGCTCACCGAGCGTGGTCTGGTGAAGACCGAGGTGCTCGACGGCTTCATCAATCGCTACGTCAACGACGTCGGCCCGCTCAACGGCGCCAAGGTGGTGGCCAAGGCCTGGGTCGACCCGGAGTACCGCGAGCGCCTGCTCAAGGACGGCACCGGCGCCATCAAGGAGCTCGGCTTCGGCGGTCCGCAGGGCGAGCACATCGTGGTCGTGGAGAACACCGACGAGGTGCACAACCTCGTCGTCTGCACGCTCTGCTCCTGCTACCCGTGGCCCGTCCTCGGGCTCCCGCCGAACTGGTACAAGGACCCGGCCTACCGGGCCCGCGCCGTCCGGGACCCGCGGGCGCTGCTCTCGGAGATGGGCCTGGACCTTCCCGACGACGTCGGCATCAGGGTCTGGGACTCCAGCGCGGAGAACCGGTACTTCGTCCTGCCGCGCCGCCCGGACAACACCGAGGGGCTGTCCGAGGAGGAGCTCGCCGCCCTGGTGACGCGCGACGCCATGGTCGGTGTCGCCAAGGTCGAGGTGGCGGCATGACCACCGAGGCGACCGGCACGCTCGAGGACACCGTCGTCGGGATTCCCCGCTCGAACGGCGAACTCGTCTTCCAGCAGCCGTGGGAGAGCCGGGCCTTCGGGATCGCCGCCGCCCTGGCCGACCAGGGCCTGTTCTCCTGGAAGGACTTCCAGGCGAACCTGATCGCCGAGGTCTCCCGGCGCGCGGACGAGCCGGGGGAGTACAGCTACTACGACCGGTGGCTCGGCGCGCTCGAAGCACTGCTGACCGAGCGCGGTGTGGTGTCCGCGGACGACATCGACGTCCGCGCCGACATCCTGTGTCACCGGCCCGCCGGTCACGACCATCGCCACGACGACCATGACGAGGACCATGGCGACCACACGCACTGACGGCCAGGTGGTAGCCGGCCGCAGTGTCGAGGGAGTCTGGCACGGCGGCTACCACTGCTCCGTCGCGGCCGGGTCCTTCACGATCGAGGTCGACGAGCCCGAGGAAGTCGGTGGCACCGACCTCGGGCCGCAGCCGACCGACCTGTTCCTGGCGTCCGTCGCGTCCTGCTACACGCTGGCGATCAGCTACGCGGCGAAGAAGCGCTCGATCGACCTCACCGAACTGTCCGTCCGCGCCACCGGCGAGTACGACGGGCTGCAGTTCGGTGCCGTCCACGTCGAGGCCCGGATCGGCGCCCCCGAGGCCGAGATCGAGCGACTGATCGAGGCGGCCGAGCGGGTCTGCTACGTCACCAACACCCTCCGCTCCGGGGTCCGGCTGACCACCCAGGCGGTGTCCTGCACCGCTGTCCCTACTGACGGAAGTGAGTTCTCGTGAAGATCGTTGTGATCGGCGGCGGTGCCGCCGGGTTGGGGGTGGCCGGCGCCGCCAAGGGCCAGGACCCCTCGGTGCAGACCGTGGTGTACACCGAGTACGAGGACGTGGCGTACAGCCCGTGCGGGATCCCGTTCGTGCACGGCAAGGAGATCGAGTCCTTCGAGAAGCTGTTCCTCGCGACCAAGGAACAGTACGTTGCCCAGGGCATCGACGTGCACTACGAGACGACCGTCGAGAGCATCGATCCACGGTCGCGGACCATCAAGGTGGCCGGCGAGGGCGAGGTGGGCTACGACAAGCTCGTGCTCGCGACCGGCTGGAACTACGACACCCCGAACATCCCCGGCGCGGAGCTCGGCGGCATCTACCACGTCAAGAACATCCGCGCCGCGATGGAGTGGGACAAGTACCTGGACTCGGTCGAGTCGGCCGTGGTGGTGGAGTCCGGCCCGATCGCGATGGAGATGGTCTCGGCCCTGCAGCACCGCGGGATCAAGGTCACGCTGGTCGATCCCGGCCCGTGGCCGATGGCCGACGTGATCGACCCCGACATCGTCGAGCCGGTCCGCAAGGACTGGGAGGACTCGGGCGTCACGCTCAAGTTCGGTGAGCATGTGACCGCCTTCCGGGGCACGAACACGCTCACCCACGTGAGCACGACCTTCGGCGACGTCGAGGCCCAGCTGGCCGTGATCGGCAGCCACAAGGTGGCCAACACCGCGCTGGCCGGGTCGGCCGGGATCAAGCTGGGCAGCACGGGTGGAATCGCGGTCGACGCGCACATGCGCAGCTCCGACCCGAACGTCTACGCCGCGGGTGACTGCGCCGAGATCCCGCACGGGGTCTCGAACGTCCCGTTGCAAGGACTGTCGGGCAGCCACGCCTACGCGCAGGGCAAGACCGCCGGCATCAACGCGGCCGGTGGCAACCGCCTGCACAACCCGGTGTACGTGCCGTGGGGCATGCTCGCCGGGCAGTGGATGATCGGCGGCGTCTCGTTCGGCGAGACCCTGGCCACCGCGCTGGGCCTGCCGTTCGTGACCGGTGTCGCCGACGGCATCACCCGGGCCCGCTACTACCCGGGCGTGAAGCCGATCAAGGTCAAGCTGCTCGCGGACCCCAAGACCCGGCGGCTGATCGGCGCCCAGATGATCGGCGGCGAGGGGATCAAGGAGCGCGCGGACTTCCTCGGCATCGTGGCTCGCACCGGCGTCACCATCGACACGCTGGCCACGATGGAGAACGTCTACTCGCCGGCCATCGGTGCCCTGAACGAACCCATCGCGATGGCGGCCCAGGCCCTCGTCGCGAAGCTCTGAGGCGGCCGAGATGCCCTTCTTCCGCTGGCTCCGCTCGAACTCCGAGCACGCCCTGCTGCGGGACGCGCAACGCCGCGTCGCCGCCAAGTACGACGCCAATCCGCCGGCCCGCCCGCACGGACTCGAGGACCGGTGGTGGCGCCAGGTCTTCGCGCCCGTCTACCGGTTCCTCCCCTGGCGCCTGCGCCGGGCCGTCATGCAGGCGATGCCCGGCAGCCACCGGATGGGCTGGCCGAAGCCGGAGTACCTCCCGCCCGGCGACCACTGAACCCCTGTTCCCGACCGGGCGCAGGTCATCCCACCAGCTCCGTACCGTCAACACCTCGAAGGAGTCAGCATCATGCCGAAGACGGTCACCATCGAGCCGCCCCAAGAGGGCGACATCCTGTTCAACGTCGAGGAGAAGGTCTTCCCCGACTACCAGGCCAACGAAGGCGACAAGGCGTATGTCTTCATGCACACGGTCCCCTTCGAGGGCTCCGTCGGCCTGGTCAACATGCTCACGGCCACCCGGCTGCAGCGGAAGGGGTTCGACCTCACCTTCATCCTCTACGGTCCCGGCGTCCTGATGGCCTCGGCCGCCCGCGGCTACCCGGCTGTCGGCAACGAGGGCTTCCCGGGCAACCTCGGCTACAACAAGCAGCTGCGGACCCTGATCGACGAGGGGGCGAAGGTGTACGCGTGCCGGTTCGCGATGGGTGCCCTGTACGGGATGCGTGAGGACGACCTGATCAAGGGCGTCACCCCGTTCAACCCGCTCGACGTGCTGGACGCCAACATCCAGGCCTGGCGGGACAAGGCCCTGGTGCTCGCGACCTGGACGGTCTGAGCCGCACACGAACGATGCCCCGCAGCCGGCCGGCTGCGGGGCATCGTCATGTCCAGGGGGATCAGCGGCGAAGGCGCCGGCGGAACCACGCGACCAACCCGGGGTCGTCCAGCCCGTCGGCAACGAGTGCGGCGCCCGAGAGGTCGTCGTCCCGGGTGTAGTCGTTGTGGGCCGCAACGCAACGCAGTCCGGCCGCGACAGCCGCGCGTACGCCGTTCTGCGAGTCCTCCACCGCCACGGTTCGTTCGACCGGGCAGCCGGTCCGCCGCAGCACCTCCTGGTACGCGGCCGGACTCGGCTTGAGGTCCGGCACTTCGGTGCCGGTGACAACGGTCTGGAAGCGCGGGCCGAACACCCGGTCGAGCAGCGGCTCGACCCAGGCGCGCGTACCGGTCGTTGCCACATGCATCGGTACGCCGCCCGCGTCGAGCTCGTCGAGCAGCCGGTGGACCCCTGGCCGGGCCTGGATCTGCCCGGCCGCGATCAGGTCCCGCATGATCGCCGTCTTGCGGGCATGCAGCCGCTCCGCCAGCCGCTGAGCCTCATCGGTGGACCGGCCGGCGTTCTCGAACCAGAACGCCAGCCGCCTGACCCCGCCGGTGATCCGCAGCAGCCCGCCGTACGTCGTGATGTCCCAGCGATCCGGCAGTCCCGCCTCCTCGAAGGCGGTGTTGAAGGCGACCCGGTGGCCGTCGCGTTCGCTGTCGACCAGCGTGCCGTCGACGTCGAACACGACCGCGGCCAAGCGGTTCACCGCAGGTGCTCGTGGATCCGGGCAAGCACCGCGGCGGCGGTGAACCCGTGGTGGGCCATGACCTCGTCACCAGGACCGCACGTGCCGAACTCGTCGATCCCGATCGCGAGATCGACCAGGCCGCGCCAGCCCACGGTGGTGCCGGCTTCCAGGCTGACGGTGAACGCGACGGAATCCGGTACGTACGTCGACCGATCCATCGCCGAGACCACGCGAACGTCGTATCCGTCGGAGGCCAAAGCCTCCGCCACCTCGGCGGCCAGCGCGACCTCGGACCCGGTCGCCACGAGCTCGACCTTGACGCTCGAGTTGCGGTCGGCAACGGTCGCCGTCTGAGGCAGTGTCTGGCGGGACAGGATCAACGCCGTCGGCCCGTCGGTCCGCTCGAGGGCGAGTCGCCAGGCCTCGGCCGTCTCGGCGTCGTTGGCGGGACGCAGTACCTGCAGTCCGGGGATCACTCGCAACGACTCGATCTGCTCGACGGGCTGGTGGGTAGGACCGTCCTCGCCGACGGCGATCGAGTCGTGGGTCAGCACGTAGACGACCGGCTGCCGCATCAGGGCGGCCAGCCGGAGCGCGGGCCGTAGGTAGTCGGCGAAGGCCAGGAACGTACTGCCGTAGACCCGGAACCCACCGTGCAGGCTCAGCCCGTTCATGACCGCGGCCATGCCGAACTCCCTGATCCCGAAGGCGATCGTGGATCCCGAGTAGTCGTTGCGCGTCACCACAGCACTGCCGGTCGCGGTCCCCGTGGAACCCTCCAAGTCGGCCGATCCGCCGATGAGCTCGGGCATCAGTTCCGTCACAGCCTTCAGACAAGCCTGGGACGACTGCCGCGTGGCCCGGGGCTTCTCACCGGGCACCGTGAGCAGCGCGTCCCTGAGGCCGTCCGGCAGTTGGCGATCGAGACTGCGGTGGAACTCCGCCGCCCGCTCGGCCTCGAGGTTGGCGACAGTCGCCTTCCAGGCAGCGTGTTCGCGCGCGCCGGACTCGGCCAGCTCTTTGCAGGCCGCGCGTACCGGCTCCGGCACGCTGAAGGGCGGATGCTCCCAGCCGGCCAGCTGCTTGGCCTCCGCGGCCAGCTCCTCCCCGAGCGGGGAGCCGTGAGCTTTCGACGTACCCGCGACGCCTGGTGCGCCGTGGCCGATCATCGTCCGGACGGCGATCAGGCTGGGACGCGGGTCCGCCTTCGCGCGCGCGATCGCGGCGTCGACGGCATCGACATCGGTGCCATCGGCAACATCTTGCGTGTGCCAGCCGTACGCCGCGAACCGGGCGATCTGGTCGTCGCTGGACGAGCGGTCGACCGCGCCGTCGATGGTGATCGAGTTGTCGTCCCAGAGCACGACCAGCCGACCCAGACCGAGGTGCCCGGCCAGCGAGGCCGCCTCGTGGCTGATGCCCTCCATCAGACAGCCGTCGCCGACGATCGCGTAGGTGTGGTGGTCGGTGACCTCCGGGTAGCGCGCGTGCGCCATCCGCTCCGCGAGCGCCATCCCGACGGCCATCCCCAGCCCTTGCCCGAGAGGACCCGTCGTGCACTCGACGCCGGCCGTGTGGCCGAACTCGGGGTGTCCGGGCGTACGTGACCCGAGCTGCCGGAATCCGCGCAGCTCGGCCTCGGGCAGGTCGTAGCCGAAGATGTGCAGCAGCCCGTAGAGCAGCGCGGATCCATGTCCGGCTGAGAGCACGAAGCGGTCGCGGTCGGCCCAGTCCGGCGCCGCGGGATCGTGGCGCAGGTGCCGGCTCCACAGCGCCCACGCCATCGGTGCGGCGCCCATCGGCATCCCGGGGTGCCCCGAGTTGGCCGCCTGCACCATGTCGACGGCGAGGAAGCGCAAGGTGTCGACGGCCAGCCGGTCGGTCTCGACGGACGGCGTCGCCGACCGCTGCAGCAGATCGGTCATCAGGCGGCCTCCTCGTTCCGGGCGGCGTTCGCCGCGGCCGTGCGCAGCTGCCGGACGGCCGCTGCCTTCCCATCGGCGTGGGCGTACATCCATGAGCCGGAGATGAAGACGTCCGCGCCGGCCGCGGCCGCTCCCGTGATGGTCGCGTCGGTGATTCCGCCGTCCACCTCGAGCTCGATCGACAGACCGGACTCGTCGATCATCCGCCGCAGCCGCGCCACCTTCTTCTCCACCGCCGGGATGTAGGCCTGACCGCCGAAGCCGGGGTTGACGGTCATCGCCAGGACCAGATCGGTCTCCGACAGCACGTGCTCCACCACACCGGCCGGCGTGTGCGGGTTCAGCGCGACCCCGCTGCGTACGCCGAGATCGCGGATCCGGCCCAGGGTCCGGTGGAGATGGGTGCAGGCCTCGGCGTGGACGATGATCAGCTCACATCCCGCCTCGACGTACCGGGGCAGCAGTGCGTCGGGCTCCACCACCATCAGATGCGCCTCGAACGCGACCTGGCTGTGCGGCTGGGCGGCGGCGATGACGTCGGGCCCGAAGGTGAGGTTCGGGACGAACACCCCGTCCATCACGTCCCACTGGATCCGGTCGACGCCCGCGTCACACAGCGCGCGGATCTCGTCGCCGAGACGAGCGAAGTCCGCGGGCAGGACCGAGGGGACGATGAGCGGCGGGGGAACGCGCGGGGTGGGTTCGGACATGGGTGCGGCCTTCCTGGTCGGAGACTTCCAGCCCACCGCGTCGCGCCGGACGCGCACTCACCCGGCTGGGTGGACGAGTGGGTGAAATCCCCTGTGAACGCGAGGAATCCGGTCGTTGTCCGCTTACTCTTGGCCTATGCCGACCCCGCTGCGACTGGTCCTCGTCGACGACCACGAGATGGTGCTGCACGGCCTGGTCGCGATGCTGGGGCATTTCGCCGACGAGGTAGTGATCACCGGACAGGCGACGACGGCCGGGGCGGCGCTGACCCTCGTGGCCGAGGAGCGTCCCGATGTCGTGCTGTGCGACGTACGGATCGGGAAGGAGAGCGGCCTCGACCTGTGCCGCCAGATCACCTCGCAGTACCCGGAGACCAAGGTCGTGCTGCTGACGGTGTACGACGACGAGCACTATCTGTTCCAGGCCTTGCGGGTCGGTGCCTCGGGCTACATTCTCAAGCGGATCGACGGCCAGGAGCTGGTGGCACATCTGCGCCGGGTGCGTGACGGCGAGACCGTCATCGACCATGCGCTGGCGGGACGGGTGGCACTGTCCGCGGCCCGGCTCAGCGCGGGGGAGTTCTGGCCGGGCGCGCACCTCGGGCTCACCCAGCGCGAGTCGGAGGTGCTGGAGCTGCTCGTCTCCGGGCACTCCAACAAGGGCGTCGCGAGCAAGCTCGTCGTCAGCGAGGACACCGTGAAGACCCACATCCGAGGCCTGTATCGCAAGCTCGGTGTCTCCGACCGCAGCGGTGCCATCGCCGTCGCGCTCCGCGAGGGTCTGTTCCGTTGACCGGCGCCGCGCCCACCGCAGAAGAGCTTGCCCAGATCCTCGAGGCCGATGGCGTGCTCCTGCTCGCCAGTGACGGCCGGGAGCTGACAGTCGCCGACCTGTGGCCGCCGCACCCGTCGACCGCGGCCTTGAGCATGCCGGTGGGGTTCGGGGTGACCGGGTTGGTGGCTCGGAACGGCACGCCGGTCATCCTCGCGTCCGACTCGCCACGCAACGCCTTGCACCGCCAGTTGCTGCGCCTCGAGCCCCGGCAGACAGTCACCCGGATGTGCTTGCCGCTGCGCGGCCTGGAAGATCGCATCGTCGGTGTCCTGGCCGCGCATCGCAGTCCGCGTACGCCGTTCGGTCCCGACGACCTCGCCCGCGCCGAGCCGTACGCCGCGATGCTCGGGCTTCGCCTGCACGCCGAACAGCTGTGGTTCGCGGTGAACCGGCACCGGACCGAACGCGATCGTCTGATCAAGCAGGCGATCTCGGCCCAGGAGGCCGAGCGCCGGCGGATCGCCTTCGATCTGCACGACGGCGTGACGACCGCCCTGGCGTCGATGGCCTTCCACCTCTCGGCCGCGGACCTGACCGTCTCCGAGCTGGCGGCGCGCGACGCCGCGGCGGATGACGAAGTCAACCGGGCCCGGGCCGAGCTCGTCAGCGCCCGGGAGCTGGCCGATCTGGCCTACCACCAGACGCGGGCCGCGATCTCCGGCCTGCACAGCCTCGTCCTGGACGACCTCGGGTTGGTCGCGGCGATGGAGTCGCTGGTGCAGACCGCCGCCAACGGCGAGAGTGCGCCGTCGATCGATCTTCTGGTCGATCCCTCCGCCGCGTTGGACGACATCCCCGACCACGTTGCCGCCGCGCTCTACCGGATCGCCCAGGAGGCGCTGGCCAACGCGGTCAAGCACGCCGAGGCCGATCGCGTCGTGCTGTCGCTGCGACGCGTCGGCGACTCGATCGTGCTCGGCTGCGCCGACGACGGCAAAGGGTTCGACCCCGCGGAACGGCGGACCGTCCGCGCCGGTGACGCGGACGGCGCGCAGCACTTCGGGCTCAGCTCGATCGCGGAACGCTGTGCACTGATCGAAGCCTCGCTGCGGATCGAGTCGGTCCCTGATCGGGGTACGACGGTGCTGGTCGAGCTGCCGTTCTGATCAGCGGATCGCCTGGCCGGCCTGACGGCAGTTGTGCACCAGGACCTGCTGGGCGCTGGGCACGTTCCGGACGTCGCCACCCCACGTGCTCAGGGCTTCACTCACCAGCGCACGCCCGAAGGAGAAGGTGACCGGCCAGGCGCGGTCGCCGATCCGGTGCAGTTCGCGGAGCGACTCGCAGACATCCGCTGTCGGCTGACCTCCGGAGAGGAACGCGATGCCGGCCACGTCCGCGGGCACCGAGTCGGACAGGACGCCGAAGGTCGCGGCGGCCACGGTTCCGGCGGTCGCCGGTGACGCGTCGAGGCCCGGGGTGACGAAGTTCGGCTTGAGCACGATGCCGGACAGGTCGACGCCGGCCTGCACGAGCTCGTCGAAGAGGCTGCGCAGCGCCAGGCTCGAGGCCTGGGCGGACGCGCCCAAGTCGTGGTCACCGGTGCACAGGACCTCCGGTTCGACGATCGGCACGATGCCGTGCTGCTGGCAGAGAGCGGCGTACCGGGCGAGGGCGTGACCGTTGGCCCGGGCCGAGTACGGCGTGATCGTGGCGACGTCGAAGACAGCACGCCACTTCGCGAACGCCGCCCCGCGCTCGGCGTACGACGCGAGCCGGTCACCGAGACCGTCGAGGCCCTCGGTGATCAACGCGCCGCCGCCACCCGGCAGCTTGCTCGTCCCGGTGTCGACCTTGATGCCGGGCAGGATGCCCAGCTCGTGCGCGGCCTGCGGGAACGGGCGGCCGTCGCTGAGGTCCTGCCCGAACGTCTCGTCGCACCAGATCACCCCGCTCACCCACTCCGAGAGCCCTTCGGCGGTGATCAGCAGCTCGCGGTAGTCCCGTCGGGCGGTCTCGCTCGACGGGATGCCTTCCTGTTCCAGCCGGGACGACATGGTCCTGATGGATTCGTCGGCGGCCAGGATGCCGCGACCGGCGTGGGTCATCCGACGAGCGGTCTCGGTCAGGGTGGGGGCGTCGGTGCGCAGAGTCGTGGTCATGCAGGCCAGCATGCGTACGCCGGGCGGCGCCGTACTCACCCCTGTGGGCGAGACCGGGTGTGAAACGCCGCCGTACCGACCCGGTCGGGATCGCAGACGTGCCGCAGGAACAGCCGGCTCGCCGCGGTGGGATCCGCGGTCGTGCACAGGTGCCACGGCCGATCCACCGGCGTCCCGGGTACGGCGTACCGCGCGAGATCGCCGGCGTCGAGCTGACCGAGCACGGCCTCCTCGTGGACCAACGTCAGCCCGAGCCCCTGCCGTGCCGCGGCAACCGCTGCCCCTGACGTCCCGAGGGTGAGCAGGGGTGGCGCCGCCTGCAGCCGGGTCAGCAACGACAGCGTGGTGTCGCGCGTACCCGAGCCCTGGCCGGTGAGCAACCAGGTCATGGTGAGCGGGTCGTCGTCGCGGCCGGGCCGGCCGACGAGCACCAGCTGGTTGGCCCTGCGGGCGCGCGTGACCAGGCCCGATCCGCGCGGCGGACGTCCGGCCAGAACGACGTCGACGCCATGGTCCCGGGCGAGCGCGAAGAGCTCGTCGCGGGGGAGGACCGACAACGACAACTCGACCTGCGGATGCTCGTCGGCGAACGAAGCCATCAACCGGGGCAGGACATACTCGCTCGCGGTCGCCACCGCCCCGATCCGCAGCCGGCCACGATCGGCGTCGTGCACGGCGCCGGCCGCTTCGGCGAGCAGTCCCAGCAGCTTGCGCACGTACGTCGCGAAGGTCTCGCCGGCGTCCGTCGCGACGATGCCCCGGCCGGACTTGCTGAACAAGGCCGTGCCCAGCGCCGTCTCCAGCGCGGCGATCGCGGCCGAGACCGCCGGTGGCGTGACGTGCAGGGTCTCGGCGGCCGAGCGGATGCTGCCGCTCTCGTACACCGCGAGGAAGGTCTGCAACCGTCCCCACGTCGCTGCCACCGGAAGACTCATTGTGCACCTATCGCTTAATGATCAGCGGAGAAGTTTCAATTGTAGTTGATGTATCGCTCGGTGCACGCTGGTGACTCGAATCGCTGGAAGGAGCGGCCGATGAGCACGAGCGAGACCAAGGAACGCTGGGATCCGGGCGTCCAGAGCTACGCCGGTATGGGCTACTGGAACCCCGACTACGTCCCCAAGGACACCGATGTCCTCGCGGTCTTCCGGGTGTCACCGCAGGACGGCGTCGAGCCGATCGAGGCCGCGGCCGCCGTGGCCGGCGAGTCCTCGACCGCGACCTGGACGGTCGTCTGGACCGACCGGCTGACCGCGAACACGCACTACCAGGCCAAGGCCTACAAGGTTGACCCGGTGCCCGGCCGGCCGGGTGAGTACTTCGCCTACATCGCCTACGACATCGACCTGTTCGAAGAGGGTTCGATCGCCAACCTGACCTCCTCGATCATCGGCAACGTGTTCGGCTTCAAGCCGCTGAAGGCCTTGCGGCTGGAGGACCTGCGCATCCCGGTCGCGTACATCAAGACCTTCCAGGGCCCGGCGCACGGCATCGTGATGGAACGCGAGATGCTCAACAAGTACGGGCGTCCGTTGCTCGGAGCAACCATCAAGCCGAAGCTCGGCCTGTCCGCCCGCAACTACGGGCGGGTCGTCTACGAGGCCTGCCGCGGCGGCCTGGACTTCACCAAGGACGACGAGAACATCAACTCGCAGCCGTTCATGCGCTGGCGGGACCGCTTCCTCTACGCGATGGAGGGCGTGAACAAGGCGGTGGCCGAGACCGGTGAGATCAAGGGCCACTACCTGAACGTGACCGCCGGGACGATGGAGGAGATGTACAACCGGGCCGAGCTGGCCAAGGAGCTGGGCAGTGTCGTCGTGATGATCGACCTGACCATCGGCTACACCGCGATCCAGTCGATGGCGCTGTGGGCCCGGCAGAACGGCGTACTCCTGCACCTGCACCGGGCCGGGCACTCGACGTACACCCGGCAGAAGACGCACGGCGTGAGCTTCCGGGTGATCGCGAAGTGGTGCCGGCTGATGGGAGTCGACCACATCCACGCCGGAACCGTGGTCGGCAAGCTCGAGGGCGACCCGGCCACCACTCGCGGGTTCTACGACACGCTGCGGGACGACCACGTGCCGGCCAACCTCGGGAACGGGATCTTCTTCGACCAGGACTGGGCCTCGATGCCTGGAGTACTCCCGGTCGCGTCTGGTGGTATCCACGCCGGCCAGATGCACCAACTGCTCGACCTGTTCCGCGACGACGTCATCCTGCAGTTCGGCGGCGGCACCATCGGTCACCCGTTCGGGATCGCGGCCGGTGCCGAGGCCAACCGGGTTGCACTGGAGGCCATGGTCAAGGCGCGCAACGAGGGCCGCGACCTGCTTCGCGAAGGACCCGACGTCCTGCGGGTCGCCGCCAAGTCCTGCGCTCCGCTCGAGGCCGCGCTGTCCACCTGGGGCGACGTCACCTTCGACTACACGAGCACGGACGCCCCCGACGTCGTCCCGACCGCGACGGCCTCCGTCTAATCCCCGAGGAGCACGATCATGCAACTGCGTCACGGGACCTTCTCCTACCTGCCCGACCTCACCGACGACGAGATCGCCGACCAGATCCGCTACGCGCTGCGGAACGGCTGGCCGGTCTCTGTCGAATACACCGACGACCCGCACCCACGCAACGTGTATTGGGAGATGTGGGGTCTGCCGCTGTTCGACCTCCTCGAGCCCGACGGGGTCCTTGCCCAGATCAACGAGTGCCGGGCCACGTACCCGAACCACTACGTCCGGGTGCTCGCGTACGACGCCAGCCTCGGCCGGCAGACCACCGCGATGCACTTCCTGGTGCAGCGGCCCGCCGACGAGCCCGGCTTCCTGCTCGCCCGGGTCGAAGGCCCGGACCGGACCCAGCGCTACGCCCTGTCGCCGTACGCCACCGCGCGGCCGGCCGGAGCTCGCTACGAGGACGGATAACCGATGGAAACCCCGACAGGCTTCGGTTTTCCGCGTCCGGCCGCAGGCACCGCCGCGGCGGTGCCCGACGAGGCCGCGGAGCCGGTGGTGCTGGCGGACGATGCCGAGCTCGATCTCTCGGTCGACGAGGCCGTGGCCAGGGTCGAGGAGACCCTGGCCGGGATCGACGCGGAGCTGGTCGGTCTCGCCTCGGTCAAGCGCCGGGTCCGCGAGATCGCTTCGCTTCTCCTGGTCGACCGGGCGCGTGGCCAGTTCGGGCTGACGTCGTCGCGGCCGACGCTGCACATGAGCTTCACCGGCGGTCCCGGGACCGGGAAGACGACGGTGGCGCTCCGGATGGCCGCGATCCTGCACGCGCTCGGGTACATCCGCGCGCCGCGGGTGCACACGGTCACCCGGGACGATCTGGTCGGCCAGTTCATCGGCCACACCGCGCCGAAGACCAAGGAGGCGATCGCGCGGGCGGCCGGTGGGGTGCTGTTCATCGACGAGGCGTACTACCTGTTCCGGCCCGACAACGAACGCGACTACGGGCAGGAGGTGATCGAGATCCTGCTGACCGAGATGGAGAACGAGCGCGGCGACCTGGTGGTGATCTTCGCCGGCTACCCGGACCGGATGGCGACGTTCTTCTCGGCGAACCCCGGCCTGAGCTCGCGAGTGCCGCACCACATCGCCTTCGAGGACTACAGCCACGCCGAGCTGGTGCAGATCGCCGACCTGATGCTGACGTCGGAGAACTTCCGCTTCGACGACGCCGCGCACGCCGCGTTCTCGGAGTACCTGACCCGCCGGATGCGGCGGCCGCGGTTCTCCAACGCACGCAGTGTGCGCAACGCGATCGAGCGGTCCCGGCTCCGCCAGGCCCGGCGGCTGGTCGAGCTGCGCCGCCCGTTGCGCAAGGAGGATCTCGTCACGCTGACGGCCGACGACATCTACGGCAGCAGCGTGTTCCTGGCGGAGCAGGCCGAGTCTCAGTAGGCCACCGACGTGACCCTGCCCTCCACCTCGTCCCACAGCGCGTCCAGCTTCGCGCACAGCGTCCGTGCGACGTGGCCGGGAAAGCCGGTGTGGGGCAGGTGCGGGTGGGGACGCGTCGGCGCGGCGGCGACGGCTCGCGTGAACCTTTCCCGCACGCGAGCCTCGTCGTCGGAGTCGAGGTGCTCGCCGAGCATCGCGGCGAGCCGCCGCTCGGCGGCGATGGTCCGGGCGAGGTGGTTGTGGACGCCGCCCCAGACCGAGGCCCAGGGAACCTGGACGGTCTGGGCCTGGCCGTACTCCTTCGCCTTCGCCTTCACCAGCGTGTGTTCCAGGCGTCGGATCGCGTGCAGGTGGTCGCGAACCTCGGCCCGTCCGGTCGGCACGTGCTGCGCGACCGACGGCAGCAGGACCCGGGTCGTCGCGGCGGTGTGGCGGCTCGCTTGGGCGAGGAACCGGTCGGTGTTCATCCGCGCGTCACCGGGCTGGGCCGGCGCTCCGCGGTGGACGGCTGTCTGCAGCAGAGTCAGCAAGGCAGCGTGGCGTTCTTCGACTTCGCTCAAGAGGGTTCGCATCGGGGACCACCTCGCGAGTTCGGGGCTGGGAGCTCCGAGTCTCCGGGTCGATTCACAAGCGCACAAGGCTGATCTTCGGCTCACCCGCCGGCTCACCCCTGAGGGTCAGGGACGGTGCTGGACACCCGCGTAGAACTAGGTGGTGGACACCCGGATCGGCTCCTCGCGACGCGGCGCCGGCGAGCTCGAAAGCGCCGTACTCGCCGCGTTGTGGGCCGCCGACGGACCGCTGTCCCCGGTCGAGGTGCAGGCCGCGATGGCCGGCGATCTGGCCTACAACACCGTGCACACGATCCTGGTCCGGCTCGGCCGGAAGCGACTGGTCGCCCGGGTTCCCACCGGCTGCCGCGCTCGGTATCGCGCCACCAAGAACGCGGCCGAGCTGGCGGCGGAGCGGATGCATGCCGCACTGGGCTGGGGATCGGATCGGACCGAGGTGCTCCGCCGCTTCGTCGCGTCGCTGGATGCCGCCGACGCCGCCCTACTGCGAGCCCTACTCACGCGACAATGAGCCCATGGACAAGCCTGAGGTGGCGGAGTTGCTGGGGCTCGAGCCGCATCCCGAAGGTGGGTGGTACCGCGAGACGTGGCGGTCGGGCGTCGAGTTCGAGCCGGAGGGGTACGGCGGGGTCCGGGCCAGCGCGACCGCGATCTACTTCCTGCTCGGACCGGGGGAGGAGTCGCAGTGGCATCGCGTGCGGTCCGCGGAGATCTGGCTGTGGCATTCCGGCGGGCCGCTCGCGTTGCAGTACGGCGAGACGCCGGAACAAGCCGTCGTGGTCACCCTCGGGCCGGACGTGGGCGCGGGGCAGCAACCCCAGGTGGTGATCCCGGCCGGTGCCTGGCAGGCGGCGCGACCGGCCGGGGATCAGGCGGTGCTGGTGTCGTGCGTGGTGTCGCCGGGCTTCGACTTCGCCGACTTCACCATGCTCTGAATCTCCGTGCTCTGAATCTCCGTCAGGTCTGCGGTACGGCGGCGTCGCCGGTGCTCACCTCCGGGAGGTGCTCGCGGACCATGTAGCCGCCGGCGCAGGCGATCCAGACCGCGGACAGCAGCAACGGGATACCGGTCATCAAGAAGCCCCCGGCAACGAAGGAACCGTCGGTGGCGAACACGCCGAACGCGCCGGCGAACGACACCACGGCCGCCGCCAGAGCGAGGTACCCGAGCCAGTTCGGCATCACGTGGGTGCGCAGGACGCCGATGCCGGCCGCGGCCAGCGGCAGCACGGCGGCGAACCCGATCATGGTCGTCATCACCGCGGTCAGCTGGTACAGCATGACGGTGATCGCGGCGCCCCGGCCGTCGATGCTGAAGGCGGTCGCGGCGATCAGGCAGGCGTTCACGAAGATCGCGGCGCCGACCAGCACCGATCCCGCGAGGATCGCCAGGTGGACGTCACTGCGCTCGTCCCGCTCCCGGATCGCCTCGGCGAAGGCCGCCGCGAACCAGATGATCAATCCGGCCGCCGCGCTCCACATCAGCGCGGAGATCAGCATCGAGGTCCGGGTGTCGCTGAGGAAACTCGTGATCGTGCCCTCGGACTCGTCGACCGTCGGGAGATTGCCGGGCAGGAACCTGCCCAGGAGTGCCAGGACGACGAAGGCCAGTCCGGCGAAGCCGCCCCAACGCAACTCGTGTCGCTGTGTCATGGGGAAACACCTCCAGTGCGCGCACCGCGAAAGGGTGCGTCTACTGCTGATATTCCTCCGCAGACAGCGGCCGTCAAGGGGGGCCGTCCGGCGAACAGGCGCGTCGTCGGACGGCGTCCGGAACCCCTACTGGAGAACGGTTGCCAGGGCCTCGTACCCGGGCAGCAGATCGATGCCTTCGCGACCCAGCTGCTGGATCGCGACGTGGTCGGCACCCGCGTCCAGGTGCGCCTTCAGACCCTCGGCGATCTCCACGGCCGAGCCGTGCAGCACCAGCGCGTCGACCAGCCGGTCGCTACCGCCGTCGGCGATGTCGTCGTCGCCGAACCCGAGGCGCTTCAGGTTCGCGACGTAGTTGCTCAGCTGCAGGTACGACGCCAGGTAGTCGCGACCGGTCGACCGGGCGATCTCGGGGTCGGTCTCCAGCACGACCTTCTGCTCCGGTGCGAGCAGCACACCGCCGCCGAGTGTACGGCGTGCTTCGCGGGTGTGCTCGGGGGTCGTCAGGTAGGGCAGCGCGCCGGCGGTGCGGGTGCCGGCCACGTGCAGCACCTTCGGGCCGAGCGCGGCCAGCGCCCGCCGGTCGACCGGGACCTTCGCCTCGTCCAGGTCGTCGAGGTAGCGCACGATCGTCTCGTACGGCGACCGGTACTCGCCGGTGCGCTCCGGGTGACCGATGCCGACGCCGAGCAGGAACCGGCCCGGGTGCTCCTCCTCGAGCCGGTGGTACGACTCGGCCACCGCGGCCGCCGGCGTCTTCCACATGTTCACGATGCTGGTGCCGACGGCAACGGAGTTCGTTGACGCGAGCAACACCTCGGCCTCGCGCAGGTGCGCCTCCGGGGAGGCACCCAGCCACAACGTCCCGTATCCCGCCTGCTCCAGTCCGGCCGCCAGCTCCGGGCCCCAGTGCTGGGGTCCGTGCCAGACGCCGTACCGTCCCGGTTCGACCGCCACGCCGTACTCCTCTCGTCGTCGTTCTCAGGGGTGCAACTGGGAGCGGGCGGGCTCCATTCCAAGCATCCCTGACCGCCGGGAGGGTGCGTCAATGATGGTTGTCACGTCAGAGGTGAGCGGCGATCTCCGGAACCCGGCGTTGCAGGTCCTTCAGACGACGCTCGGTGCGTTCGGGTTCACCGACCGTGCCGAGATTGAGCATGCCGGGATCGCCCGCGACCTGACCGGCACGGATGACGCGCGCCGACCGCTGCGCCCGCACCGGTGCGCCCTCGAGGATCTGCAGCGGCGTGAAGACGTCACCGCCGTACGCCGCTGCCATCAGGCGTAGCCGCGCCGCCTGATAGGCCGGGTCCATCGGGATCGCGAGCGGGACCGTGTTCCACGCGGTGAACGCGATGTCGTCGAGCGGCACGCCGGGGCCGGCCATGTCCCAGTCGATCACGCCGCTGAACCCGTCCGCGGTGCCGATCCAGTTGTAGTACCCGTAGTCGTGCATGCAGATGATCTGATCGGCCGCGAGTTCACCCCTGCTGGTCCGCCACACGACCTCACCCCGCGGACGGTACGACGCGACCAGACGGTGGTACTCCGCGAGCCAGCGCATGGCATCGGCGAGCACGTCGTCCGGGACTTCGGGGCCGTACGACGTACCCGGGAGGTAGTCGAGGATCTCGCGGCCCTGGTCGTCGAATCCGTGCACCCGCGGAATGCCGGTCAGGCCGGCGTCCGCGAGGTAGTTGAGCAGGCCATGAACGGCCGGGGTCCACGGGCCGGTCGCCCGCCGGACCGTGTCGCCGACGCGGACCGCACCGCCGACGTTGCCGCCCGGGAGAGCGATCTCAGCGTCCATGTCAGAACCTTCCCTCAAACGATTGGAATGTGGGTACCGCAAGAGCGGGAATCGTGGCTTTTCAGGGCAGTGCAAGACTGGTGTAAAGACAGACGTGGAGATTGCGTCAAGATTGCGCAAAGCCTGCGGGGCAAGGGATTCCGGTGCAAACGTCACGGGCTGCCACCGCGTCTTATACGAGTGTAACCGAACCGCCGGGCAACAGTTCTGCGAGTCGTACAACGATGAGACCATCCGGTCGAGTGGTATGAACCTCGCGGGCTTACACTCGGCAGCGACCTGGCATCACCCCTCACGCCGGGCCGCGGACACAACGACGTGGGCCGCACACCTGGATCGGGAAAGAAGGGCGAGCTGTGAAGGTCGGAGTTCCGAAGGAAGTCAAGAACCACGAGTACCGGGTGGCGATCACCCCGTCCGGCGTGCACGAATTCGCACGCAACGGGCACGAGGTTCTGATCGAGCAAGGGGCGGGGAGCGGTTCGCTGATCCCCGATGACGAGTTCGTCGCGGCGGGGGCGCGGATCCTTCCGACGGCCGACGACGTCTGGGCAGAAGCCGAGCTGGTGCTCAAGGTGAAGGAGCCGGTGGCCGAGGAGTACCACCGGATGCGCAAGGACCAGGTGCTGTTCACCTACCTGCACCTCGCCGCCAGCCGTGAGTGCACCGACGCACTGATGACAGCGGGCGTCACCGGCATCGCCTACGAGACGGTCCAGCTTCCGGACGGATCGCTGCCGTTGCTGGCGCCGATGAGCGAGGTGGCCGGCCGGCTCGCGCCGCAGTCCGGTGCGTATCACCTGATGGCGGGCGGTGGCGGTCGCGGCGTGCTGCTCGGCGGCGTGTCCGGCGTGCACCCGGCCCGCGTCGTGATCATCGGAGCGGGCGTCTCGGGGATGAACGCGGCCGCGATCGCGCTCGGCATGCAGGCGCAGGTCCAGTTGTTCGACCGCAACATCGCCCGGCTGCGCGAGGCCGACCGGATCTACCAGGGTCATCTGCTGACGATCGCCGCGAACTCGTACGAGATCGAGCGCGCGGTGCTCGAGGCGGACCTGGTCATCGGCGCGGTGCTGGTCCCGGGCGCGAAGGCGCCGAAGCTGGTCAGCAACGACCTGGTGCGGCGGATGAAGCCGGGCAGCGTGCTCGTCGACATCGCCATCGACCAGGGCGGCTGCTTCGAGGACTCGCATCCGACCACACACGCCGACCCGGTGTACACGGTCCACAACTCGCTGTTCTACTGCGTCGCGAACATGCCCGGCGCGGTGCCGAACACCTCGACGTACGCACTCACCAACGTGACGCTGCCGTACGCGATCGAGCTGGCGAACCTGGGCTGGCGCGAGGCGCTGAAGCAGGACCACAGCCTGGCGCTGGGCCTGAACACCTTCGACGGGCACGTCACCTACGGCCCGATCGCCGAGGCGCACGACCTGTCCCAGCTGAAGCTCGACGAGGTCCTGGTCTGAGCATCACCCGGGCGGTCAGCGCGTACCTGGACCACCTGACGGTGGAGCGCGGCCTGGCCGCGAACACCTTGGCGTCGTACCGGCGTGATCTGCGCCGGTACGGCGACTACCTCGCGGCCGCCGGGATCGACGACCTCGGCCGGGTCACGGAGGCCGTGGTCAGTGACTTCCTGATGCGGTTGCGGGAGGGCGACGCCGATCATCCACCGCTGACCGCGTCGAGCGCGGGGCGCACGGTGGTCGCCGTCCGCGGCTTCCACAAGTTCTGTCTGCGGGAGGGACTGACCGCGGTGGACCCGGCCGCCGCGGTGAAACCGCCGGCGCCGCCACAACGGTTGCCGAAGGCACTGTCCGTGGACGAGGTGACCAGGATCCTGGCCGCCGCCGCGGGTGCCGAGGCCGAGCCCGCGGTCCTCGCCACGCGCGACGCCGCCCTTCTCGAGTTCCTGTACGGAACCGGTGCCCGGATCTCCGAGGCCGTCGGGCTGGACGTGGACGACATCGACCTCGAAACGGGTGCGGTCCTCCTCCGCGGCAAGGGCAGCAAGGAGCGGGTGGTCCCGGTCGGGTCCTACGCCCGCGAGGCGTTGTCGGCGTACCAGGTCCGTGGCCGCCCGGACCTGGTGTCCCGCGGCCGGGGCACCCATGCCCTCTTCCTGAACGCCCGCGGCGGGCGGCTCTCCCGCCAGAGCGCCTGGACGGTACTGCGCCGAGCCGCAGAGCGCGCCGGGATCGCGAAAGAGATCTCCCCGCACACCCTCCGCCACTCCTTCGCGACCCACCTCCTCGACGGCGGCGCCGACGTCCGAGTAGTCCAAGAACTCCTCGGCCACGCCTCCGTCACCACCACCCAGGTCTACACCCTCATCACCGTCGACAAACTCCGCGAGGTCTACGCAACCTCCCACCCCCGCGCCCTCTCCACCTGACCGACCTCCAGCTGGGCCTTGCCGAGTACGGTCGTCGCCGTGCTGGCCGGCGTACTCGGGCATCTGGTGCCGGCGTGGTCACTGGCCGTGCTGGCGTGGCTGGTGCCGGCCTGGTTCGCGTCGTACGAGCGGTTCGGATCGCGTGGTGAAACGAGAGCCCCCGGTGTCGGATGAACTAGGACGGTGTGCGATCATCTGGTTACGGTTGGTCACCCGGATGGGGTGATCGGCTGTGTCCGGAGCTTTGTCGACAAACCACCCCACCCCGGTGCGGAGTGGCTGGTTGAGAGTGCTTGAATGCACGCTTACAGTCGCTGGGATCGCCCGTATCGGTTGAAAGGTTTGACGAGTCATGAACGAGTCGACATTCCCGGGCACCGAGCAGTTCCCGTCGCCGAGTCAGCCGATCGCGCCGACGGTCTCCCAGCCGGTTGCCGTGCCGCAGCCGCAGCGGAACCTGACCCCACCCGACAACTATGCGGAGATGCCGAGGCCGACGGCCAAGCTCACCGCGGAGGACATCGCACCTGTGAATGACCCGCACGGTCCGAGGAACAAGATCGGACCGACCGGCCGGCCGCTGCCGGACCTGCCGGAGCCGAAGGCGCCGACCCGGACCGGCCCGGCGCAGGTGATCGCGATGTGCAACCAGAAGGGTGGCGTCGGCAAGACCACGACCACGATCAACCTCGGCGCGGCGATCGCCGAGACCGGCCGCAAGGTGCTGCTGATCGACTTCGATCCGCAGGGCTCGGCCTCGATCGGGCTCGGCGTGCAGCCGCACGACCTGGAGCTGTCGGTCTACAACCTGCTGATGCAGCGCGACATCACCCCCGACGAGGTGATCCGGCCGACCCGGGTGGAGAACCTCGACCTGCTGCCGGCCAACATCGACCTGTCCGCGGCCGAGGTGCAGCTGGTCCAGGAGGTCGCCCGCGAGTACACCCTGCAGCGGGTGCTCGAGCCGATCATCCCGAACTACGACGTGATCCTGATCGACTGCGCCCCGTCGCTCGGTCTGCTCACCGTGAACGCGCTGACCGCGTCGAACGGCATCGTGGTACCGCTGGAGTGTGAGTTCTTCGCGCTCCGCGGACTCGCCATGCTGACCGACACGATCGGCAAGGTGCAGGACCGGCTGAACCCGAAGCTGGAGATCGTCGGGATCCTCGGCACCATGTTCGACGGCCGGACCACGCATGCGCGCGAGGTGCTCGACCGCGTCGTCCAGGCGTTCGACGAACGCGTTTTCCACACCGTCATCCGGCGTACCGTCAAGTTCCCCGAGACCACGGTCGTCGGCGAGCCCATCACGACGTACGCCCCGTCCTCGTCCGCGGCGCACCAGTACCGCGATCTTGCCAAGGAGGTGCTGGCGCGTTGTCCCGCCGGGTGAGCCTGCCAGGTGCCAGTGAACTCTTCGGGGGTGCGGCACCGAAGCAGACCAGACCCGAGAAGCGCACCACCACTGACGGACCGCCGGCCGCCTCCGTGCGGTCCCGCACGGCCGTCGCCGACGACCGGAAGTCGAGTGGTCGGATCCGCCACGACACGAAGATCACCGTGTACGTGACGGAGGAGGAGCTACTCGGCTTGGAACAGACCAGACTCGCGCTCCGGGCCGAGCACGGGTTGATGGCCGACCGCGGCCGGATCGTCCGCGAGGCGATCGACGTGCTGCTGGCCGACTTCGTCGACCACGGGCCGGACTCGGTGCTGGTACGGCGGCTCAAGGCCTCGGAGTGACCGTGTCGGACTCGCTACCCTTGGACCTGTCCTCGGGGGATGCTCCTGCTGTTGCCGAGGGCAAGGGTTTCAGCGTCCACCTGGTCAACTTCGAGGGGCCGTTCGACCTGCTGCTGCAGCTGATCAGCAAGCACAAGCTCGACATCACCGAGATCGCCCTCTCGGTGATCACCGACGACTTCATCGCGCACATCAAGGCGCTCGGGTCGGAGTGGGACCTGGACCAGACGTCGGAGTTCCTGCTGATCGCGGCGACGCTGCTCGACCTGAAGGCGGCGCGGCTGCTGCCCAAGGGCGAGGTCGAGGACGACGAGGACCTGGCGCTGCTGGAGGCGCGGGACCTGTTGTTCGCACGGTTGTTGCAGTACCGGGCGTTCAAGCAGATCGCGGCGCTGATGCAGGAGCGGATGGCGCAGGAGGCGCGGCGGTTCCCGCGGGCGGTCGGGATGGAGCCGCGGTTCGCCGAGCTGCTGCCGGAGGTGCTGCTCGGGATCGACCCGGCCGGGCTCGCCGCGCTGGCCGCCCGCGCGCTGGCGCCGAAGACCGACGTACCCGAAGGTGTGTCGCTGGCCCACCTGCACGCGCCGGCCGTCACGGTCCGCGAGCAGGCGGTCGTGATCGTCGACCGGCTGCGGCGGCAGCGCAGTACGACCTTCCGCGCGCTGGTGTCCGATTCCCCCGACACCGTCACGACGGTCTGCCGCTTCCTCGCCCTCCTGGAACTCTTCCGCGAGGCCGCCGTCACCTTCGACCAGGTGACGCCCCTGGGCGAACTCACCATCCGCTGGACCGGCTCCGACGAGGGCGAGATCGACGTCTCCGACGAGTTCGACGAGGAAACCAAACCCGAGCCCGAAGAGGGCGAGGCCCCCGAGGTCTCCGACGACACCTCCTTCCTCGAACCCGGCACCCCCCACACCGAAGAAGACACCCCCCAGCCGCCCCACAACCCCAACGAGACGGCAATCCAGTGACCGACCCCACCACCCCGGCCCCCGCGGACACACCCCCGGACGCTGCGACCACCGCCGCGTCCGACGCCGCCTCCACCGAAGCCGAGTCCGCGGCCGACAGCACATCCGGCGACTCCGGGGACCACGCCAACGCACCCACGGACGCTGCGACCACCCCAGCCCCGTCCGAAGCCGACCGCTCGGATCTGAACCCCGAGGCCGGTGCGCCTGACCAGGCTGACCCGTCCGCCGAGGCCGCCGACGTGGTGACCACGGCACCTGCTGACGAGCTGGCCGACGCACCGGAGCACGGCGTACTGGGTGAAGACGCGGCGGACGACCTCGCACCGGAGTCCGGCGTACAGGCGAACGACGTACGCGTGACCGACGTACTGGAGGATGAGGACCACCTTCCGCCTGGGCAGACTGAGGTGCCTGTGACGGATGAGGTGGTGATTGACGACGACACCATGCGCCGGGCGCTCGAGGCGATCCTGATGGTGACGGATGAGCCGCTCCCGGTGCTGACGCTGGCGCGCGCGGTCGGACGGCCGACGGGTGATGTGACGGCGGCGCTGGGCACGTTGGCGGAGGAGTACACCGAGCAGGGCCGCGGGTTCGACCTCCGCGAGATCGGCGGCGGCTGGCGCTACTACACCCGCGTCGAAGCAGCGCCGTACGTCGAGCGCTTCGTCCTCGACGGCCAGCAAGCACGCCTCACCCAAGCCGCCCTGGAAACCCTCGCCGTCGTCGCGTACAAGCAGCCGGTCAGCCGCGCCCGCGTCTCTGCCATCCGCGGCGTGAACGTCGACGGCGTCATGCGTACGCTCGTCGCCCGCGGTCTCGTCGAGGAAGCCGGCGCGGACACCGAGTCCCAGGCGACGCTCTACCGCACCACGTCGTACTTCCTGGAACGCATGGGCATGCAGTCCCTCGACGACCTCCCCGAGCTGGCCCCCTACCTCCCCGACATGGACGACATCGAGGACGAACTGGCCGCCCAAACCCTCCCACCCACCCCACCCACCGAAGCCGACTCCGGTACGCCGTCCCCCGCCGAAGCCGCCGCGGACCAGCCAGGTACGCCGCCCGCCGACGAGGCTGACGCGGACGAGCCGGGTACGCCGCCCGCCGACGAAGCCGACGCCGACGAGCTGAGCATTCCGACCACCGGCGCAGGCGAGGTCGACGAAGCTCTCGCGGACGACGCGGATGACGCGGACGACGCGGATGACGCGGATGACGCGGATGACGCGGATGACGCGGATGACGCGGATGACGCGGATGACGCGGATGACCTGGACGCCGGTGAGTCGGCTGACGTGGCCGTCGAGCAGGAGGCTGACGAGGGCGAGCCCGCCGACCCGGAGTCGGCGGACGACGCCGCGGACCTCGGGGAGGACCCGGTGGACGACTCTGGACTGGTGGGGGCGGATGCTGGGGTTGATGGGGAACTGAGCTCCCGGGAGGGGGTGCGGGATGGGGGATGAGACGGGCATTCGGTTGCAGAAGGTTCTGGCTCAGGCCGGCGTGGCCAGTCGGCGGAATGCCGAGTTGCTGATCGAGCAGGGGCGGGTCGAGGTCGACGGGGCCGTGGTGACCGAGTTCGGGGTGCGGGTCGACCCGGAGGTCTCGGTCATCCGGGTGGACGGCGAGCGGATCCCCCCGGTCAGCGCCCACGTCTACCTCGTGCTGAACAAACCCCGCGGCGTGGTGACGACGATGGCCGACCCCCAGGGCCGCCCGTGTATCGCCGACTACGTGCAGGACCGCCCCGAGCGCCTCTTCCACATCGGCCGCCTCGACACCGACACCGAGGGCCTGCTGCTGCTCACCAACCACGGTGAGTTCGCGCACCGGCTCGCGCACCCGTCGTACGAGGTCTCCAAGACGTACGTCGCCGAAGTCGAAGGCAACGTCAAGCCGGGAGTCCTGCGCAGACTGCTCGACGGCGTGGAGCTCGACGACGGCCCCGCGCAGGCGGACACCGTGAAGGTCATCTCCAGCGTCCGCGGCCGGACCCTCATCCAGATCACTCTGCACGAGGGCCGCAACCGCATCGTCCGCCGCATGTTCGACGCGATCGGTCACCCGGTCAAGCGCCTGACCCGCACCGCCATCGGCCCGGTCCGCCGGGGCAACCTCCACACCGGCGAGCTCCGCGTCCTCGACCCCAAGGAACTCGGCCAGCTCCTCGACCTCGTCGACCTGTAAACGGACCCCCGCGACTCACCAACGTCGCTCACGGCAGCGACGCCCACCGCCCCTGATCGGTGTTTGGTGAGTGCGGGAGGTCCGGCCCCAGCTCTCACGCCCGCAGATCGGCCTCTTCCGGTACGACGATCTGGTCGACCATGTGCTGGATCTGGGCGGCGGGCAGTGCGACCGCGATCGCCCAGAAGTAGATCACCAGGCTGAAGACCGCGACGGCGACGATGTCCCACCACAGCGGGAACCACGGGTGCTTCAACGGCCCGAAGTCACTCAGGAAGACGATCAGCCCCATCCCGACCAGGTACACCGGCAGCCACTGCGCCGCCCGCAGGTCGAGCTGCGGTGTGATCGGGTTGAGCTTGAACACCCGGTTGCCGATCAGGATCACGTACCCGATCAGGATCGCGATCCCGAGCTTCCAGTCCGTCGTCCACCCGGACCACAGGATCAGCAGGTTCGCGACGACGAAAGCCAGCGGCGACAGCCAGCTCGCCTGCGGCAGCCGGTACGGGCGTTGTGCATCGGGCAGCCGGCTCCGGAACACGCCCAGCGACAGCGGCGCACCGGCGTACATCAGGACGCTCGCACTGGTGATCAGCCCGACCAGCGATCGCCAGCTCGGGAACGGCAGGAAGCAGACGCACCCGATCACGAAGGCGGCGATCAGCCCGACCCACGGCACCCCACGCCGGTTCGTCCGCTCGAAGACCGACGGCACGTAGCCGTTGCGGCTGAGGCCGTACGACACGCGGGAGCTGCCCGTGATGTAGATCAGGCCCGTGCCACCCGGAGAGATGATGGCGTCGAGGTAGAGGATCCAGGCCAGCCAACCCAGACTGAGCAGCGACGCGAGCTGCGCGAACGGGCCGGTCAGCGCGCCGAAGGCCGCGGTGGCCCAGGTGCCCTTGATCTGGTCCGCGGGCAGCGCCGCGATGAACACGATCTGCAGCAGGATGTAGATGACGGCACCGATCACGATCGAGCCGATCACCGCCCGCGGAATGTCCCGCCGCGGGTTGCTGCTCTCGCCGGCGAGCTGGTCGGCCTGTTCGAATCCGAGCAGCGCGAAGATGATGCCGCTGGTCGAGACCGCCGACAGGATGCCCTTGGCGCCGTACGGGTTGAATCCGTCCGCGGCGGTGAAGTTACTGCCGTGGAACTGGGCGATCGCGAGCACGAAGATGGTCAGCAGCGGGATGCCGACCTTCCACCACGTCGCCGCACTGTTGGTCCGGGCCAGCAGCCGGATGCTGAGGAAGTTGATCGCGGTGATCGCCGCCATCAGCAGGATCGCCACGACGATCCCGGACGCGGTCAGGATGTGCTGCCCGTTCTTGGTCTTGAGCCAGCCGCTCGCGAACGAGTAGTGCTGCCCGTAGGTGATCATCGCCAGCACCTCGATCGGCGCCACCGTTGCCGCCTGCAGCCAGGAGAACCAGCCGAAGGAAGCACCGGCCGCGCCGCCGAAGGCGTAGTGCGGGAACCGGGCCGTACCGCCGGAGACCGGGTACATGCCGCCGAGCTCGGCGTGCACGAGTGCCAGGATCAGGATCGCCGCGCCGCCGATGACCCAGGAGATGATCGCCGCCGGGCCCGCCGTGATCAGGGCGCCTTGCGCGCCGAACAACCAGCCGGAGCCGATGATCGATCCCTCCGACGCCCAGATCAGGCCGACGAAGCCGATGTCCCGCTTGAGGCCCGGCCGGCTCTGCCGGGCGGCGGGTGTTGCCGCAGAAATGGCCATGGGAGCACGATGACCCGCCCCGGACCGGTGCGGCAGTAACGCTGTCTGCAGTCCCGGACCCCCTGCTAGCCGGTACGGCGGGTTGCCGCTGGCGGCCACCGTGGATGGATGCCAGCGGCGACGATTTCCCGTCGCGCAGATCGCATCCTGACGGGAGAACCTGCGGCGAGCCGAAGGACCCATGATGCGAACACCCGCGATGCGAACACCACTGAAGGCCGTGGCGCTGACCACGGCGCTGCTGGCCGGGCTAGTTGCCTGCGGCAATAACAACAATTCGTCGACGGGCGGCAGCAGCGCTCCGCCGGCCAACACCAAGGTCGGCATCCTGCTGCCCGACACGGCCTCCTCGCCGCGCTGGGTCTCCGCCGATCCCAACGAGTTGCGCAAGCAATGCGCGGACAACAAGCTCACCTGCTACATCGACAACGCGAACGCCAGCGCGACCACGCAAGAGGCGCAGGCGCAGGCGTTGATCAACCAAGGCGTCGGCGTCCTCCTGGTGACGAACCTCGACTCGGGGTCCGGCAAGGCGATCGAGTCCCTCGCCAAGCAGCACAACGTGGTGACGATCGACTACGACCGCCTGACCACGGGCGGCACGGCCGAGTACTACGTCTCGTACGACAACGTGAAGGTCGGCGAGGACCAGGGCACCGCCCTGACTCAGTGCCCGCAGGTGCAGGGCAAGACCACGGTCGGGTACGTCGATATCGACGGGGCACCGACCGACAACAACGCCACGTTGTTCGCCCAGGGCTACAACTCGGTGCTGTCGAAGCAACCGGGCTGGACGAAGCTCGCCGAGCAGACCGGCAACTGGGACCCGGCGACCGCGCAGACCGTGTTCACCACGATGCTGGGCCGGCACCCGAATCTCGGCGCGGTGATGGTTGCCAACGACACCATGGCGCAGTCCGTGATCAACGTGCTGAAATCACAGGGCCTGGCCGGCAAGGTCGCGGTGTCCGGGCAGGACGCCACCGCCGGCGGCCTCGACAACGTGATGGCCGGCACCCAGTGCTTCACCATCTACAAGCCCGTCGCGGGTGAGGCCGACGTCGCGATCAAGCTGGCGGGCCAGATCCTGGCCGGTCAGAAGCCGACCGCTCCGGCGATGACCAAGGACCCGACGAACGGTCGCGAGGTCCCGTCGTACCTGGCCGACCCGACCGTGATCACCAAGAAGAACGTCGCTCTGCCGGTCACGGACGGCTATGAGACCGCCACCTCGGTCTGCCCGACGCCCGCGCTCGTGAAAGTCTGCGCGGCCAACGGAATCCACACCCCGTGACGACCCTCGAACTGCGCGGCGTCGGCAAGTCCTTCGGCCCGGTCATGGCGTTGTCGGCCGTGGACTTCGACGCCGCCGCAGGGGAGGTGACCGCCCTGGTCGGCGACAACGGCGCCGGCAAGTCGACGCTGGTCAAGTGCATCGGCGGCATCCACCGCATCGACGCGGGCGAGATCCGCATCGACGGTACGCCGCAGCACCTGCACGAACCGCGGGACGCCGCGCAGCTCGGCATCGAGATCGTCCACCAGGACCTGGCGCTCTGTGACAATCTCGATGTCGTCGGCAACATGTTCCTCGGCCGCGAGAAGATCACCCGGCTGCACACGCTCGACGAGAACGCGATGGAGCAGCTGGCCCAGCAGACCCTGGCCTCGCTGTCGGTCCGGACGGTTCGCTCGGTCCGGCAGCGGGTGGCCAGCCTGTCGGGTGGTCAGCGGCAGACGGTCGCGATCGCCAAGTCGGTGCTGTGGAGCTCGAAGATCGTCATCCTCGACGAGCCGACCGCGGCGCTCGGCGTGGCCCAGACCGAACAGGTCCTCGACCTGGTCCGCCGGCTGGCCGATCGCGGAGTCGCCGTTGTCCTGGTGTCGCACAACATGAACGACGTCCTGAAGGTGGCCGACTCGATCGCGGTCCTCTTCCTGGGCCGGATGGCCGCGCAGGTACGGCGTACCGCCGTGAACCAGACCCAGGTCGTCGAGCTGATCACCACCGGCCGGTCGGGCGATCTCGGGTTGCCCGCGGCCGAGTCGATGGGAGCGACCACATGAACGCCCAGGTCGTCGAGGCCGAGGCACCGGAACGCAAGCCGGTCAAGGGGCCGAGCGCGCTGAGCACCTACGTCCGGGACTATCTGGCCCGCTTGCGAGGTGGTGAGCTCGGGTCGGCTCCGGCCGTGGTGGGCCTGGTGGTCATCACCGCCTTCTTCGCGATCGTGCATCAGGGCTTCCTCAGCGCCTACAACCTGGAGGCTCTCGTCATCCAGGCCGCGCCGATCATCGTGATGGCGATGGGGCTGATCTTCGTTCTGCTGCTGGGCGAGATCGATCTGTCGGCGGGGACCACCGGCGGTCTGTGTTCGGCGATCATGGCGGTGCTGATGCTGCGGCACGGTGCCCCGTGGTGGCTCGGAGTCCTCGCGGGCCTCGCGGCCGGGCTGGTGATCGGGTTTGTGATGGGCTGGCTTCGCGCCCGGGCCGGTATCCCGTCGTTCGTGATCACGCTGGCGACGTTCCTGGCGTTCCAGGGTGCGACGCTGATCCTGGTCGGCGGTCAGGGGTCGGTGATCCTGCCCGGCGGCTCGCCGATCATCGCGTTGGAGAACAGCTTCCTGCCGTTGTGGCTGGGCTGGACGCTGCTCGGGGTGTTCGTCGCCGGCTACGCCGCGATCAAACTGGCCGACGCGCGCGGACGGCGCCGTACCGGGCTTGCCGCCACGCCCGTTGCGGTGATCGCGGCCAAGGTGGTCGTGGTCGCCGTGCTCGGCAGTGCGTTCACCTACGAGATGGGGATCAACCGCAACCTGATCACGAACGCGTTCTTCAGCAACAAGGCGCAGGGCGAACCGTGGGTGGTCGTCCTGCTCGTGCTGCTGTTCGTGGTCTGGCACTTCACCCTCAGCCGCACCCGTTACGGCCGGCGTGTGTACGCCGTCGGCGGCAACGAGGAGGCCTCCCGGCGGGCCGGTGTGGCCGTGTCCCAGATCCGGATCTCCGTGTTCGTGATCTGCTCCGGCATGGCCGCGGTCTCCGGCGTGGTCGCCGCGTCGCTGCTGCAGTCGGTGCAGTCGAACGCCGGCGCCGGCAACACGCTGCTGCTGGCCGTCGGCGCGGCAGTCATCGGTGGTACGTCGTTGTTCGGCGGCCGGGGGCGGATGATCGACGCCGTTCTCGGCGGTCTGGTGGTTGCCGTGATCATCAACGGGATGAGCGACCTGATCCAGGGCGCGAACTCGTCGGGCTACGAGTGGGTCGTCACCGGCGCGGTGCTGCTGCTCGCGGCCGGGTTCGACGCGGTCGTCCGCCGCGGCCGCACCGGGTAGGTACTTCCGGGTCGATCAGTTGCCGCCGGCATCGTTCAGCAACCGCTGGATGGCGCCGGCGGACAGCCCTGACTTGGCCACGAACCCGATCGCCGGGCTCGCCGCGATCAGGTCGGCGTAGTCCTGCTCGGCGTGCGCGGAGATCAGGATCATCGGCGGAGCCGAGCCGGCCGACCGCAGCCGCGCGACCAGGTCGAGACCGCTCTCCCCGCCGAGATCGATGTCGACCAGGACGACGTCGGGCCGCAGCCGCTCGACCAGGTCGGTGGCTTCGGCTGACGTTGTCGCCGTACCGACGACGGCGACACCCTCGCGCACGAGCAGCCCGCGCGCCGCATCCAGGAAGCGCCGGCTGTCGTCGACGATCAGGCACCGCACCATGCGACCAGCATCGCAGTGCCGAGCAGGGGCCGGCATTCCTGCTGCCTGCACAATGGTGCTCACGTCACCGGTAGAGACACAGACAGCGTTGTCCCTTGTCCCACAGGGCTTTCGACCACGAGCGTTCCCCCGAGAGCCTGGATGCGGTCGTCGAGTCCGATCAGTCCGGAGCCCTTGGCCGGGTCCGCGCCGCCGGAGCCGTCGTCGCAGACGGACAACCGCAGCCGGCCGTCCTCGAGGTACGCGTCGACCGACGCGAAGGACGCGTCCGCGTGTTTGGCGGCGTTCGTGAGTGCCTCGGAGACGACGTAGTACGCCGCCGCTTCGATCGGAGCCGGGAGCCGGTCCGTGAAGGCGACCTCCACCTCGACCGGGAGTTTCGACCTCCGCGCGAGCATCCGGACCGCCGGACCGATGCCGCCCTGGGACAGGATCGCCGGATGGATGCCGCGGGCAATCTCTCGCAGCTCGTCCAGTGTGGCCGACAACCCGTCCGCTACCTCGTCGAGTTGCGGCTGCGGATCCGGGCTGTCCGCCTGGATCGCCCGTACGTCCAGAGTCAACGAGACCAGGCGTTGCTGGATGCCGTCGTGCAGGTCCCGCTCGATCCGCCGCCTGGTCTCGTCCGCTGCCCTGACGATGCGCGCCCGGGACGCGGCCAGATCGGCCGTCGCCTCACCCAGTGAGTCGGCCATCGTGTTGAACGTGCGCTCCAGGGTGCGGATCTCGCCGACCCCCGTCTCAGGCACGCGTACGTCGAGGTCGCCGGCGGCCAGGTGGTCCGCCATCTGCGCGGTCACCAGGACCGGCCGGACGATCGCCCGGGTGAGGTAGATGGTGAAGCCGAGGACGAGGACCACAGACCCGACGAGGCCGGCCGCGGCAGCCAGGACGGCCCGGCCGGCGATCGCGTCCGAGTGCGTCTGCTCGGCCGCCGACGCCTGCTGCTCCGCGCTGATCAATTGGTCGAGGACCGACCTGATCGCGACAACCCGGCTGGTGCCCTCGGCAATGACAGCCTCGGTCCGGCCCGAGTTCGGGTCCCGTCGGGCCGCCTCGACCTGCGGCACCGAGTAGTCGCGCAGGTACGAGGTCACATTCTGGCTGACGTCCTCGGCGCGGGTGAGCTGACCCGGGCTGCCCGCCACCAGCTGATCCAGCGCCGCGGTCTCCGCCGGCAACTGCGCCTGGGCCGACTCCCAGGGCTTCAGGAACCTGTCCTGGCCCGTGATGAGGAAGTCGCGCTGTCCGGACGCGAGGTCGGCCACCGACCGCTCCACCTGATGGGCGCTGGTGAGCACCGCGGCCGAGTGCCTGGCCTGCTGCTCCGACCCCCGGAGGTCCTGGATCGAGAAGAGCAGTACGGCGAACCCGGCGCCGACCAGCAGCATCAGCAGCCCGCTGGCGATGGCGACCCGGCGGGCGACCCCGCCGCTCACGCCGACCCGCGGTGGGTGCCGCCCAGATAGGTCAGGACGGCGAGGACGCGGCGGTGGTCGTCGTCGGCCTCGGGCAGGTTGAGCTTGGTGAGGATGCTGCGGACATGCTTCTCGACCGTCCCCTCGGTGACCCACAGCCGGCGGGCGACACCGGCGTTCGAACGGCCTTCCGCGACGAGCGCCAGTACCTCCCGTTCGCGGTCGCTGAGCGCGGCGAGCGGGTCGTGCCGGTGCCGGGTGTCGACGAGCTCCTGCACCACGGCGGGATCGACCACGGACCCGCCGCGGGCGACCCGCCGCAGGCTCTCGAGGAACTCCTCGACGTCCGTCACCCGGCTCTTGAGCAGGTAGCCCACGCCGTGACCGGCGGCCATCAACTGGATCGCGTGCTCGACCTCCACATGCGCCGAGAGCAGCAGCACCGCGGTCTCGGGGTGCTCACGGCGGATCACGTCGGCCGCGTCCAGCCCCTCCGTCGAGTGCACGGGCGGCATCCGGATGTCGACGATGACGAGGTCAGGCGCCTGACTCCGGACCACGGCCAGCAGCTCCGGTCCGTCACCGGCCTGACCGACCACCACGAACCCGGAGCGCTCGAGCAGGCTGGCCAGCCCCTCGCGCAGGAGTACGTCGTCATCCGCGATCGCCACTCGGGTCTGCCCCATGGTTGATACCTCCACCGGCCAGTGTTACACCCGAAAATCAGGAACAAAGACGGCCCTGCTCACTCGCCGTAGAGCTTCGGGGCCTCCGGGGTGTCGCCGTAGAAGCGGAAGTACGTCTTGTCGGAGAAGGCCGCGAACTCGGTGCCGACCTTGCCCAGGCCGTTGATGACCGTGGCGGCCCCGTTGGCGTGGCCGACGGCGTACAGGTAGGCGGTCCGGGTGTCCTTGTCGATGCCCAGCAGCAGAGTGCTCTGGTTGCCGCACCGCTCCGCGATCAGCGTCTCGAAGCCCTGCCAGGTGGCGGTGCGGACCTTCTTCACCGTCGGAGCGCCGGTCAGCGGGATCCGGATCGTGTAGAGCGCTCCACCGCGCGAGGTGGCGAGGAAGGTGTCGTACGTCCGGGTCTGGCTGATCAGCGTCATCGTCCTCACTGCCGAGTACCCCTGGTACGCCGCTTTGCTCCGCCACACGCGCCCGTCCACGGTCCACCGCCAGATGACCCCGCCCCGCAAGGCGTAGGTGTTGGTCCGCGAGTACGTGGCGTCGGAGTACCGCGACTCCTCGAAGTAGATGTACTCAGGAGTCCAGCCGCCGCCGACCTTCCACCTCTTGACCGAGTCCGGATCGAGCTGCCCGGTGGTCTGGTCGACGACGTAGTCGAACCCGTAGAGGTCGTTGACGATGGTCGCGTACCCGCTGCGCTCCAGACCGGACGGCGGATCCAGTCGCTGCCCGACCGCACTGGCGAGCCGGACCTGGTCGACCGGGAACAGCCCCGCCGGTCCGACCGCCGGCTTGGTCGTCGTCACCGGCGAGGTCGCGGTGATCCGCTGGAACTTGTGCTCGCCCGCGGTCGTCACAGCCCCGAGGGTGAGTCCACAGATCGCGCTCGCCCGGCCCGCGCCGGCCTGCGCCGATCCGGGCGTCAGTACGGCCGCCAGCACCGCGGTGCCGAGCAGCGCCGCCGTGGTCCGCATCTTGTTCATCCGGCCTCCAAAACGACGTTGTAGTCATCGGGCACGATGCCGCCGGGGGCGGAAAAGTTAGGCGCGCGTTGACATCAAAGGGGTAACACCGCGAAAGGACGCGCCTGAGACATGGCCCGGTTGTCGGACCGGCGCCGTAGTGTGGGTGATGTGAACCGGCGAATCTTCGGTCTGGAGAACGAGTACGGCGTCACCTGTACGTTTCGCGGTCAGCGCCGACTGACCCCCGACGAGGTGGCGCGGTACCTGTTTCGGCGGGTCGTGTCCTGGGGGCGGAGCAGCAACGTCTTCCTCCGCAACGGGGCCCGGCTCTACCTCGACGTGGGCTCCCACCCGGAGTACGCGACCGGGGAGTGCGACTCGGTCACCGACCTGATCGCGCACGACAAGGCCGGTGAGCGGATCCTCGAGGGTCTGCTGGTCGACGCGCAGAAGCGGCTGCACGACGAGGGCATCTTCGGCGACGTCTACCTGTTCAAGAACAACACCGACTCGGCCGGCAACAGCTACGGCTGCCACGAGAACTACCTGGTCAGCCGGCACGGCGACTTCGCCAAGCTGGCCGACGTGCTGATCCCGTTCCTGGTCACCCGGCAGCTGATCTGCGGCGCCGGCAAGGTGCTGCAGACGCCGCGCGGCGCGGTCTACTCGGTGTCGCAGCGGGCCGAGCACATCTGGGAGGGCGTGTCCAGCGCGACCACCCGGTCCCGGCCGATCATCAACACCCGCGACGAGCCGCACGCGGACGCCGAGCGGTTCCGCCGGCTGCACGTGATCGTCGGCGACTCGAACATGTCCGAGACCACCATGCTGCTCAAGGTGGCCAGCACCGACCTGGTGCTGCGGATGATCGAGGCCGGCATCGTGATGCGCGACCTGACCTTGGACAACCCGATCCGGGCGATCCGCGAGATCAGCCACGACATGACCGGCCGCCGCGAGGTCCGCCTGGCGAACGGCCGCGAGGCCAGCGCCCTCGACATCCAGGGTGAGTATCTGACCAAGGCGCGCGATTTCGTCGACCGCCGCGAGCTGGGCACCCCGGCCGTCGAGCGGGCGCTGTCGCTGTGGGAGCGGACGCTGAAGGCGATCGAGTCCGGCGACCTGTCCGGGATCGAGCGCGAGATCGACTGGGTGATCAAGTACCGGCTGATCGAGCGCTACCGCCAGCAGAACAACCTCGGCCTGGCCAGCCCGCGGGTCGCGCAGCTCGACCTGGCCTACCACGACATCCACCGCCCCCGCGGTCTGTACTACCTGCTCGAGCGCCGGGGTGCCGTCACCCGGGTGGTCGACGACCTGCGCGTCTTCGAGGCCAAGTCGGTCCCGCCGCAGACGACCCGGGCCCGGCTGCGCGGTGAGTTCATCAAGCGCGCGCAGGAGCGCCGCCGCGACTTCACCGTCGACTGGGTCCACCTGAAGCTCAACGACCAGGCCCAGCGGACCGTCCTGTGCAAGGACCCGTTCAAGTCCCACGACGAGCGCGTCGAGAAGCTCATCGCGAGCATGTAAAAGCTTGAGAGCTGTGGTGGGGAGCCACGACGAGTTCGTCGAGAAGCTCATCGCGAGCATGTAGAAGCTTGAGAGCTGTGGTGGGGAGCCACGACGAGTTCGTCGAGAAGCTCATCGCGAGTATGTAGATCCTGGCTAAATGGAGTGCCGGTCTGACTGCCAGTCCGTAGAAACGGGGACATGGCGATCATCGAGGTCAGGCCGGTCACCCGGGCCGAGACCAAGGAGTACCTGCGCGTCCTGCCGTACGTGAACGGCTTCCCCCAGGAGGAGCCCGAACCGTCGGCCTGGTACGCCGGTCGTGCCGCCTGGCCCCCGCAGATCCCGGCGACCGAGGACCAGCTCGACCGGTCCGTCGAGAAGGCGCAGAGCGACTGGTTCCGCCCCCAGGCGGCCTTCGTGGACGGCAAGATCGCCGGCGGTTCGGCGATCGTGTCGGTCGAGGTCACGCTTCCCGGTGGGCGGCAGATGCCGCTCGGCGGAGTCACGGCCACCGCGGTGTTGCCGACGTACCGGCGGCGAGGGTTGTTGCGGAAGATCATGACCGCGATGCTCGACGACTGCCGGCAGCGCGGTGAGTTCCTGGCCGGGCTGAGTGCGAGCGAGGGCACGATCTACGGGCGGTACGGGTTCTCGCCGGCGACGTTCCAGCACCGGTGGGAGGCCCGCCGTACCGACGCTGTGTTCCGTACGGACTTCAGTGACCCCGGATCACTCGAGCTGGTCGACGGAGTGGTCGCGGCGAGCGTGTGGCCGGTGTTGCACGAGCAGGTGCGTGCTGTGCGGGTGGGGGAGATCAGTGCGCTTCCGGGGAAGTGGGACGGGCTCGGCACGGCCGGACTGCCCGCGGACGGTTCCGGACCGGCGCATCACCTGGTGCACCGCAACGCTGACGGCGATGTCGATGGTGCGGCGCTGTTCCGGTTGCCATGGTCGCCGGATCCTAAGCACGCCGGCGTACTGCAGGTGGAAGCGTTTGAAGCGCTCACCCACGATGCCTACCGGGCGCTGTGGGGCTTGCTGCTCGACTTCGACCTCACCAAGCGGGTGGTTGCGGCCCGGCGGCCGGTTGACGAGCCGTTGCGGTGGATGCTGACGAATCCACGGGTGCTGAAGCTCACCCGGACGCGTGACAACCTCTGGCTGCGGATGCTCGACGTACGCGCGGCTTTGGAAGCACGCACGTACGCCGCGAGCGGATCGGTGGTGCTGGATGTGTCGGACGACCTGTGCGACTGGAACACCGGGCGGTGGCGGTTGGACACATCGCCCGACGGAGCGAGCTGTACGCCGTGTGATGGGTCCGCCGACCTCAGTCTGAGCGTGAACGAGCTGGGTTCGCTGTATCTGGGCGGAGTCGGTGCGACTGTACTGGGCCACGCGGGACGGATCACCGAGCACACCGCCGGCGCGTTGTCGCTGATGGATGCGGTGTTCCGGCAGGACCGTGCGCCGCACAACGCTGTCGGGTTCTAGGGCGGGTGACTGTACGTGGTGTGATCCAACGGTGACGCGGCCGGGCGATGGCGCGGTTGGTGACGCAGGCTAGGGTGGGCCGCGTTGTTACTCCCTGAGTCGATCGGCGCGGACCGCGCCGGGATGTATCGAGGTGCTGGTTTCGTGCGCAAGTTGTTGAGTCTGGTCGTGGTCGCGGCCCTGGGGTCGTCCCTGGTGGCCTGCGGTTCCGAGAAGGAGCCCGAGTTCGGGGCGGGCGGGATCAAGGTGACCTCGGACTTCGGCCAGAAGCCGACCGTCACGCACCGCGACGGCGACCCGGACAAGACCCTGGTCACCGAGGTCCTCAAGGAGGGCGACGGGCCGGTGGTCAAGAAGGGCGAGCTGCTCACCGCGAACTACCTCGGGCAGATCTGGCGCGACGGCAAGGTCTTCGACAACTCCTACGACCGCGGCGCGCCGTCGTCGTTCCCGATCGGGGTCGGTGGCGTCATCTCCGGCTGGGACGAGGGCCTGGTCGGCAAGAAGATCGGCAGCCGGGTGATGCTGTCGATCCCGTCCGACAAGGGCTACAAGGAGACCGGGAACGAGCAGGCCGGGATCAAGGGTGACGACACGCTGATCTTCGTCGTCGACCTGGTCGGCGCGGCCGCCAACGACACCCCGCTGGACGCGAACCCGGTGCCCCCGTCGACGCCGACCAAGATCTCCGTCAGTGGTCCGCTGAACGCCGAGCCGAAGGTGACGGTCGCGGCCGGCACCAAGCCGCCGGCGAAGCCGGGCAAGCCGGTCGTCTTCGCGCTCGGCAAGGGCAAGCCGATCGAGAAGGGCAGCCAGCTGATCGGCCGGTACGTCGTCTACGACTACGCCGGGAAGAAGCAGGCCAGCACGTGGGACGGTCAGCCGGCCACCGCGCAGAGCCCCGCGCAGCCCGGCGCCCCGACCGACCAGCTCCAGGTCGGCCCCGGCCCGAGCGGCCAGACCGGCGCCCTCGACGGCCTCGCCGGCGTCCCGGTCGGCAGCCGCGTCCTCGTCGAGCTCCCGCCGTCGAAGGACCAGGC
The DNA here is from genome assembly GCF_055586945.1 of Kribbella sp. NPDC048837. Classification (NCBI taxonomy): domain Bacteria; kingdom Bacillati; phylum Actinomycetota; class Actinomycetes; order Propionibacteriales; family Kribbellaceae; genus Kribbella; species Kribbella sp. NPDC048837. The sequence goes on along the minus strand of NZ_JBVJHF010000006.1, from coordinate 547,964 downwards.
CGGCAAGACGATCAACGCTTTCGCGGTGATCGACATCCTGAACGCCTTCCCCGCCCCGAAGCAGACGGGCCAGTAAGAACACCGGCCTTCGGCCGGGAGGTGGTGGTTGCTTCCCGGCTCCGAAGCAGACGGGCCAGTAAGGCCTTAGCCAGTCATCAAAGGGCCGGTCTCCTACCTGGGGACCGGCCCTTTGCTGTGAACCAGCGGGCCGTCTGGGGGTGCAGGGTCAGGGCGAGGGCGGTCAGCACTGCGGTGAGGTGGATCCAGCGAAGGACGGCGATGGTTGCCCAGGTGACGGACCAGTCGATGGTGGACAGGTCGCCGTTCTGCATCAGCCAGCTGATCGGTTCGGAGACCAGGGAAGCCACGCCGACCGTGCCCAGCAGCCCGGCCAGCAGATAACGCGACCACCGCACACCACGCCGGAAGTAGCGGTCGATCACCACGAACAGAGCGCCGTAGATCACCGCACGTACGGCGATCTGTCCCACCAGTGCCGACATCGAAGCGCCGTCCCCATGCGCCTGGATCACCTGGACCACGGTCTCCGCGACTCCCGCGCCCACGGCGACGAGCCACAGGGAGGTTGCCCAGCGGGCGGTCAGTGGTGCTTCTGCACGAGCAATCGTTGCCATGCTTCCAGCGTCACCGCAGAAGCCCTCGGAAACAGGAGTCCTGCGACCACACTCCAGGTGGAGGTACACCCACCGCTCAGCCGCGCTCCAGCCCCACGGACCGGTCCTGAACCCGTACCGCCGCCTGCCCCGTCGCGACCGGTGCCGACGCACCCGTCACAACCGACTGCGTGCGCCCGACGTGCTCGTAGAACGCCTGCTGGCCCGCGGCGTACGCCATCACGTCGATGTCCTGCGGCAACCGCAGCGCCTCCCCGAACACCCGCGCGTGCGACACCACCAGCAGGGTCCGGATCGTCGCATCGCCACCGCGCTCGTACTCCGGTCCCTGGTACAGGAAGTACTGCGCCTCCACGAAGGCCAGCCGCTTGGAGCGATCGGCGAACAGATCGGTCTGCCCCTCCGCCCGCTCGCCCTCGAGATCGGCGAGGATGCCGAACGCCTCGCGCTGCAACGCGTGCCGGTCGCGCTGCTCGCCCGTCACCGTGGCGTAGAACCCGTCGATCGGCCGCTCGAAGCCGGACGCGGAGGCCGCGAGCCCGCCCCGGATCAGCTGGTTCCCGGCGATGGTCTCGCCACTGGGCACCTTGACCCAGTTCTGCAGTACGTCGCTGTCCGGCGCCTCGGCCGCGAACCGCGCCTCGATGATCGTGGCGAGCCGGGCAGACAGCCGGCTCGCCGGTGTCTCGATGCCGCTGGTGATCACGCCGGTCTCGGTGTTGATCCGGCCACCCTCGCTGCGCATACCGCGACCGAACTTGTCGACCATCGACTGCGTCGCGGCGATCGGCGTCCGGTACTGCTCGAGCTCGGAGTTCGGGCTCCGGCCCTCCGCGTGGTGCGCGAGCTGGAACCGCCACTCCGCGAGGTTCCGGTACAGCTGGACGAAGAGGGCCGACCGCTCGGCCGGAGTCGTCGCGCCGTCCAGCTTCGGCCCGAGCCACTCCAGTGCCTGATTGGCGGCCGCGGCCTGGAACTCGGCGAACCGTCCCTGCTGATCCCACAGCGCCGGGTTGCTCGTCTTCTTGATCAGGTCCGGTGTCGGGAAGCTCGCGGCGGTGATGATCACGGCACATCCACCAGGCCGGCCGCATGTCTGCCCGCGGCGGCCGCGGCCTCGAAGTACGCGCGGTCGCCGTCCAGATCGCGCCCCATCGTCGACAGCTTCACCGGCGCGGCCTGCATGGCCTCGTACAGCCCGTCCACGCCGATCCGCACGACCCGATGCCGTGCCTTGAGCGGCTCGGCGGCGTCGCGGACCGCGTCACCGAAGTCACCCGGCAGATCGGGTACGACGACGTCCGCCGGCTGCAGCGCGACCCGCCCGTACGCGGTCAGGCTGTGGTGCGAGATCCCTCGGTGCCGCGGTCGCGGATCGGCCTCGGAGATCCTCAGCGACGCGACCGCCCGGCCGCCGAGTGTCCCGATCGCGTTGACCGCCTCACCCGACTGCACACCGGAGAAGCCCCACCGAGTCCCGGTGCCCAGATTGCCCGGCCCCTGCGTCAGTACGACGAGCTCTGCCGACAGCACGTGGACGGCGGTCAACAGCCCGGTGTGGACCGTCACCGCCTCACGGTCCCCGCCGTACGCCTGTCCGACGGTCACCGTGCCGCTCAGCCAGCCACTGTCGCGCAGCGAGGCCACAGTGCGTGAGAACGCGAGGGGGAGTGCCCCACCGTCGGTCATGACATACACAACCCGGGTTGTAGGCCGAGCCTCGTAGACCCCGGCCAGTACGGCGGGCAGCGCGGAGTGCAGGTCCGCCACGACCACCGGCGTACGGAACAGGTCGTCCGCATCCCGCAGTACGTCGTGATCCGGGGAGTCCTGCTCGTCCGCACCCATCACCATCGCCTGCAGCGGCGTGTACCGGGCTTTCACCAGATGACCGCGCTCCGGCGGGTCAGCCGGCAGCCGATCCGGTACGGCGACGACCAGCGCGTACCCGCCCGTCCCCAGGCCCCGATCGAGCGCACCGACGTTCAGCAGCACCCGGTCGCCGGCCACCGGCGTACCGACGAGCTCCGGATAGGCCAGAGCACGCACAGCCTGCGATCCGACCGTCACAGTCAGCTCAATCGCACCGGTCCAGGCCCGCCCGACCTCACGCACCACACCGTCCCGCCACCGAATCACACGCCGACATTAGCGGGTCGAACCCGTGTTCGAAGGTATCGGTGCGGGAAGGCGGGTTTTGACGCTCCGAGGCCGTAAGGTGGTCGGGTGTCGGCGCGGAAGAGTGAGCGACTGCTCAACGTGGTCATCTGCCTCCTGGTCGCGCGCACCTACGTGACCAAGGAACGCATCCGCGAGGTCGTCGAGGGGTACGCGGGCCAGACCGACGACGCCTTCGAGAAGATGTTCGAGCGGGACAAGGACGAGCTGCGCGACCTCGGCATCCCGATCGAGATGGGCACGATCGACAAGTTCTTCTCCGACGAGGTCGGCTACCGGATCCGCCGGGACGTGTTCGAGCTGCCCGAGGTGCACCTGGAGCCGGACGAGGCCGCCGTCCTGGGCGTCGCCGCCCGGGTCTGGCAGCACGCCAGCCTGGCCGAGGCGACCACGTCGGCAGTGCTCAAGCTGAAGGCGGCCGGCATCCAGACCGACCAGTCCGCGCTGAGCGCGATCGAGCCGCATGTGGGCGCGTCGGAGCCGGCCTTCGACCCACTCTGGTCGGCTGTGGTGAGCCGGACCGTGGTGCGCTTCCAGCACCTGCGCAGTGGCGCGTCCGAGCCGACCACGCGGACCCTGGAGCCCTGGGGCATCGTGTCCTGGCACGGCCGCTGGTACGTCGTCGGCCGGGACCGCGACCGTCAGGCCACCCGGATGTTCCGCCTGTCGCGGATCGGCGGGGACGTGAAGACGGTAGGCGACCCGGGCGCGTTCGTCGTGCCGGAAGGGACCGATCTGCGCTCGCTGGTGTCCGAGCTGGGCCCGCCCCGGCCGACATCGGAGGCGAAGGTCCGGGCCCGCACCGGGTCCTGTGTGAGCCTGCGCCGCCGGGCCAACGCGATCGAGCCCTACGAAGAGGGCTGGGACCTGTTGCACGTCCCGTACGCCGACTCCGGTGTCCTGGCCGAGGAGATCGCGTCGTACGGCCCGGATGCGGTCGTCGAGGGACCCGGCGACGTGCTGGACGGTGTGCTCTGGCGGCTGCGGACAGTGGCTGGGGTCTCATGAGCAATGCGCGTGACCAGGTGCAGCGGCTCCTCGCGCTGGTGCCGTACCTGCGGGAGAACGACGGTGCCCGGGTCGACGACGTCGCCGCGGAGTTCGGCGTACGGCCGAAGCAGATCATCGCGGACCTGAAGGTGCTGTGGTTCTGCGGTCTGCCCGGGGCGCAGATGGGCGATCTGATCGAGATCGACATCGAGGCGGCCGAGGGCGACGGCGTCATCCACATCAACAACGCCGACTACCTGGCCCGCCCGCTGCGGCTGGCCGCGGACGAGGCGCTCGCCCTGCTGACCGCCTTGCGCACGCTGCGCGAGGTGACCGCCGGGCAGGACCGGGACGCGGTCGACCGGGCCATCGCCAAGCTGGAACGCGCCGCGGGGGAGGCGGCCGCGGCGAGCGAGGGCGCGGCGGCGCACGTCCACGTCGAGCCGGCCGATCCGGAGATCGCAGCGACGGTCAACCGGGCGCTCGCCGGTCAGCGCCGCCTGCACCTCACATACGATGTCCCGTCGCGCGACGAGACCACCGAGCGGGACGTGGACCCGATGCGCCTGGTCGTCTCGGAGGGCCGGACCTATCTCGAGGCCTGGTGCCGGCTGGCCGAGGACGTCCGGCTGTTCCGGCTGGACCGGATCGCCGCCGTCAAGCTCCTCGACCTCCCCAGCGAGCCGCCGCCCGAGGCGACCCCGCGCGACCTCTCGAACGGCATGTTCCAGCCGTCCGAGCGCGACCTGCTCGCGACCGTCCGGCTGGCACCGCCGGCTCGCTGGGTCGCCGAGTACTACCCCAACGAGTCCGTCGAAGAGGGCCCGGAGAACTCCCTCATCGTCAAGCTCCGCGTCGCCGACACCGCGTGGCTGCAGCGCCTCGTCCTCCGCCTCGGCGGCGCCGCCACGGTCCTCGACCCACCCGACCTCACCACCCAGATCGCCGCCACGGCCCGAGAAGCCCTCTCCGCCTACGACGACTAGCCCCCGCCCTCGGGGGCAGTGGGAGTGGGTCAGCTCTGGCTGAGTTGCTTCTCCAAAGGAGAGCGGAAGCGGGGGGTTACGCGGACGCCGGCCAGCCAGGTGGTCCAGCGGTCGGCTTCGGCTTCGATCAGAGCCGTGGTCTCGGCGCCGACGTCCTCCAGGAGCTGGTAGCGGACCTCGCCGGACTCGGGCTGGCCCCAGCCGCCGACGATGCGGCCGTCGGCCCAGATGGTCGGGCCGATGTTGCCGGTGGTGTCGAAGAGCCTGGCTTTGTGGGCGCCCAGATACCAGTCGCGTTCCTTCCAGCCCATCGGTGTCGGGTCGAGCGCGGGCAGGAACGCGACCCACGGGTCGACCGGGACCTCCGGCGCCTCGTCACCCGGCAGGACGTACCCGACCTGCCCGTCCAGGTCGACCGGGACCGCCTCGACCGCGGTGAGTGCCTTCTTCGTCTGACCGCCGGTCCACCCGGCCCACCACTGCAGATCCGCCGCCGTACCCGGACCGAACGACGACAGCCATGCCCGCGCCAGCGTCGTTCGCGCCTCCTCCGCGGTCGGCTTCTGGCTCAGCCCACCGGGCAGCCAGTCCTCTGCCGGCGACCACTGGTGCTGACCGCTCAGCCACGTCCCCAGCGGGCGGCCACGCACGATCCGGCCGTCCGCGGACAACTGGAACAACACCCGGCTCGTCACGTACGGCTGAGCGGCGTACGCCTTGCCCTCGGCCATACTCAGCCGGGTCCGCAGCCGCGGCTCGTCCGCGGACAGCTCCTGCGCCGTCGCCGATCCACGCAGCGCCAGCGCGGTCGCCGTCGACTCCTCGACCGCCCGCAGCCACTTCCCGCACGCCTCCGCGTCAGCCGCCACACCGGCCTCGGTCAGGTGCTTGACGAGCAGCTTCCGCTGTTTGACCGCGATGTCGTCCGTGCACGCCGCCTGCACCACAGGCGCGAACGCAGTCGGTACGACGAACACCGTCCGGCGCATGCCGAGCATCCGGATCAGCGCGCGATCGTCGTACAACGCACGCTCCGTGCCCGCGACATCACTCCCTGGTACGCGCGCCGCCACGCTGAGGTGAACCGTGGCCGGATCCGTGGCGTGCAACGCGACCAGCGCCGTGGCCGCCGCGACCGGATCGGCCGCCTCGCAGCCTGAACCGAGCCGATGCCGCCTCCCGAGCCGCGCCCGCCGCTCGTCCACCCCGATTCGCAACATCCGCAGCCCCTCGCTCACCGAATACCCACTGACCCCTCGCCACGCGGTCGTACTCCGCAGACACACGGTTTTACCATCACGTTCCGACACCGTTGTCCGCAGAGACTCCCCGCGGGGCGTGGGCGATGGACGGTGACCGGCTAGGCTCCTGGGTATGTACTGGTTCCTGCTCTTCCTCGCGGTGCTGGCGGTGTGGCTTCTGGTCCTCGCCCTGCTCGCGAAGCGGCTGTGGGGCCAGGGCAAGGCGCTGACGCGTGAGTTGGTCGCCGCCCAGTCCAAGCTGGACGCCGCCCAGTCCGCGGCCGGGTCTGGACCGACCCAGCGCGACGAGCACGCTCCGGCGTAGTATCGGCCCACGTTCGCACGCTTGAGCCACGAGTAGATGTTTGTGAAAGGGAGATCGACATGGCACTCCTAGGGATGCCCCAGGGCGCAGAGTGGCTCGTCATCCTCGCGATCGTCGTGCTGCTGTTCGGATCGGCCAAGCTGCCGGCCCTGGTCAAGCAGCTCGGCAAGTCGAAGAAGATCTGGGAAGAGGAAGTCGGCCCGAAGAAGAAGGACTCGGAGCTGACCGAGGGCACCACCCAGGCGCCGACGCAGCAGGCTCCGCAGGCCCAGCCGCAGGCGGCCCAGCAGCCGAACCAGGTGAACGGCCAGGCGCCGGGCGACGGTCTGCCGCCGACGCACACGGCCAACTGAGCCGAGCGCCCCGCCTGTGTCAATGGTGAAGTTCGGGCGACGTAAGGACAAGAAAGAACTACGCCCGAAAGACGACGAGGGTCGGATGACCCTGCGCGAGCACATTGTCGAGCTGCGCAACCGGCTGCTCATCAGCGTCCTCGCGATCGTGGTCTGCACGGTGCTGGGCTGGATCTTCTACAACGACGCGTTCAAGTTCCTGACCCAGCCCTTCCACACCAGCGTCGGTGACCTGGCCCGGGAGCAGGGCAAGGAGCCGATCCTGACGTTCCCGGGGGTCGGCGACGCGCTGACGTTCCGGATCAAGATCTCGGCGCTGTTCGGCCTGGTGCTTGCCAGCCCGGTCTGGCTGTACCAGCTGTGGGCGTTCGTCGCACCCGGCCTGCACCGCAACGAGCGCAAGTGGGCCTACATCTTCTCCGGAATCGCGGCGCCACTGTTCGCGACCGGTATGGCGGTGGCGTACTGGACGCTGCCGAAGGGCATCGCGATCCTGATCAGCTTCACGCCGCTCGACATCCAGAACCTGATCGAGCTGCCGACCTACCTGGACTTCGTCATCCGGACGATGCTGGTGTTCGGCGTCGCCTTCCTGATACCGCTGGTCGTCGTGCTGCTGAACATGGTCGGCGTGGTGCCGGCCAAGGCGCTGAGCAAGTTCCGGCCGTACATCATCCTGGTGATCTTCGTGTTCGCCGCGGTCGCGACGCCGTCCGGTGACCCGTTCACGATGTGCCTGCTGGCGATCCCGATGTGCCTGCTGTTCTTCGCCGCCGAGGTCATCTCGCGGTTCAACGACAAGCGCCGAGCGCGCCACACCGAGGAACTCCTGAGCGACTGATGAGTAGGCGTATTGCGCTGGTGGTGAATCCCACCGCCGGCCGGGGCCTTGGGGCCCGGATCGCGCCGTTGGTGCGGGAGCGGCTCGCGGCCGCCGGGCTGACGGTCGACGTGCATGCCACCACGTGCGCCGAGGATGTCGGCAGGATCTCCGCCGAGGTGGTCGCGTCCGGCGCGGACGCGGTCGCGCTGATCGGCGGGGACGGCACGATCCACCTCGGTGCGCAGGTGCTGGCCGAGTCCGGGATGCCGTTCGGCGTGATCCCGGCCGGCACCGGGAACGACTTCGCCCGCGGCATCGGCGTACCGCTGAAGGACCCGGCCGCGGCGGCCGACCTGATCGTGGCCGGCAAGACCCGGACCGTCGATCTCGCGACGGCCGAGGGCAAGTTCATCACCACGGTCGTGGCCGGCGGCTTCGACTCCCTGGTGAACAAGCGCGCCAACGCGATGAGCTGGCCGAAGGGCAACGCCCGCTACACGGTCGCGACGCTGGCCGAGCTGCGCACCTTCAAACCCCTGGAGTACGTCGTCACCGTCGACGGCGAGGTGATCGAGACCAAGGCCATGCTGGTCGCGGTCGGCACCGGGCCGACGTACGGCGGGGGACTGCAGATCTGCGCCGGCGCCGAGATCGACGACGGCCTGCTCGACATCACGATCATCGAGCCGGTGTCGCGGCTGACCCTGCTGCAGCTGTTCCCCAAGCTGTCCAAGGGCACCCACGTCGGCCATCCGCGGGTCCGCGCGCTGCGCGGCCGCTCGGTCCGGATCGAGTCGCCGGGCATCACGGCGTACGCCGACGGCGAGATCCTCGGCCCGCTCCCGGTCGAGGTCGGCATCGCGCCGGGCGCGCTGACCGTCTTCGCCTGAACCGGAGAAACCTTAACGTCCGGGGTATTCTCAGCGCTGCCCTCCGTCTGATAGGAAAGCTTCCTAACAGTTCGCCCTCGGACGCCCCTCGGAGGAGCCATGCAGAACCGCCCCACCCGCCGGACCACGCTGTTACTCGGACTGTCCCTCGCGGCGGCCCCGGCAGCCGGCCTCGCCGCCTCCCGCTACGCACCGCACGCCGATGCCGCGGTCCAGGCGGTCGGTCTCGACGATCCCGCGAAGAAGGAGATCGCGATGAAGATCGTCTGCAGCGCGGAGAACTCGTCGCTGGACTGGAAGGCGCAGTACAAGTACATCGAGGACATCGACGACGGCCGCGGCTACACCGCCGGCATCATCGGCTTCTGCTCGGGCACCGGTGACATGCTCGAGCTGGTCGAGCTGTACGCCGACCGCAAGCCGAACAACGTGCTGCAGAAGTACCTGCCGGCCCTGCGCCGGGTGAACGGCAGCGACTCGCACTCCGGCCTGGACCCGAACTACACCAAGGACTGGAAGACCGCCGCCAAGGACACCGTCTTCCAGCAGTGCCAGAACGACGAGCGCGACCGCGTCTACTTCAACCCGGCGGTCTCGCAGGGCAAGTCCGACGGCATCCGGACCCTCGGCCAGTTCTGCTACTACGACGCGATCGTCATGCACGGACCCGGCAACGACGCCACCAGCTTCGGCGGGATCCGCAGCCGCGCGCTGAAGAAGGCCAAGCCGCCGTCGCAGGGCGGCAACGAGACGACCTACCTCAACGCCTTCCTTGACGCGCGTGTCTGGGCTATGAAGCAAGAGGAGGCGCACGGCGACACCAGCCGGGTCGACACCGCTCAGCGCGTCTTCCTCCGCAACGGCAACTTCGACCTGAACACGCCGCTCGACTGGAAGGTGTACGGCGACCCGTACCACATCGGCTGATCCCGGACTCGCAGCCGGGCTCCCATCGACCACCAGGGAAGGGAGCCCGGCTGTGTCACGCCCGGGGTGACTCAGGCTGTGTGGCCGCCGGGTCGGCGCGGTCGGTGCGGTGGTCCGCCTCGGCGCGCCGGCGCAGCATCGAGAGCATCGTGGCGAGTTGTTCGAGGTTGCCAGCCGGGAGAACCGAGCCGATCCAGGTGGTGAGCTCGGCCTCGACCGTCGGGGTCGCGGCGGCGAGCACGCGCTCGCCCTCCGGCGTCAGTTCCACCAGCGAGGAGCGCCGGTCGTGCGGGTTCGCCGTACGGCGGACGCGGCCGGCGGACTCGAGGCGGTCGACGGCCTTGCTGGTGGCGCCGACCGTGATCGCGATGTCGTGGGCCAGGTCGTAGACCCGCGCGGTCCCGCGCGCCGCGATCACGCGGAGGAACTCGAACTGGCCGAGCGGGAGCTCGTGCTCCGCCTTCAGCCGGGTGTCGAGCACGTTGTAGAGCCGGGTCTCCAGCCGGACCAGGTCCGTGAACAGTGATGTGAGATCAGTCACAGGTAGATCCTGACGATCGCGGAATTGGATTCCTCGGAATGTAGTTGTGGGGAACTATATTCCTTGGAATCTATCAGGAGGCGGACCATGAGTCAGGACCAACGAGCCACGGCGCGCGGCATGATCTCCAAGGGCGATCTGTCCCGGTCGCCGGCCCAGCAGCGCGAGGACTTCGACGCGGTGTTCGGGGCCATCCCGCTCGGTGACGACGTGACGCTCGCGCCGCGCACGCTGGGTGGCGTGCCGGCGCTGGACGTGAAGGTCGCCGGGGCCGACGGGCACGGCGTGATCCTGTACCTGCACGGCGGGGGATACGTGATCGGGTCGGCGCGCACCGGGGCCGACCTCGCCGCTCCGCTGGCCCGTCGGACCGGCCTGCCGGCGGTGTCACTCGACTATCGCCTGGCGCCGGAGGCCGCGTTCCCGGCGGCGGTCGACGACGCGTTGGCGGCGTACAAGGAACTCCTCGAGGAGGGCGGCGAGATCCTTCTCGCGGGCGACTCCGCGGGCGGTGGGCTCGCGATCGCCGTGATGCTGGCGGCGCGCCGGGAGGGCTTGCCGTTGCCGGCCGCGGCCGTCGTTTTCTCACCCTGGGCCGACCTCACGCTCTCTGGAGCCAGCATGGACACCCGCGGTGACTTCGACCCGCTGTTCAGCCGGGCGCACATGGAGGCGTACGTCGACCACTACCTCGCCGGCCACGACCCGAAGGACGAGTTGGCGAGCCCGCTGCTCGCGGACCTGACCGGACTGCCGCCGCTGCTGCTCCAGGTCGGTACGGCGGAGGTCCTGCTGGACGACTCGCTCCGGCTTGCGGCCCGGGCCGCGGAGCACGAGGTCGACGTCAGCCTGGACGTCGTCGCGGGCGCGCCGCACGTCTATCAGTACAACGTCGGCCTGATGGATGAGGCCGACGCGGCGCTCACCCGGGCTGCCCAGTGGCTGACCCAGCGTGGCTTTGGGGGTGGCGTCGCATAGCCTGGGGCAGTGAGCGAGCGGAGCGAGGTCACCATCAAGCACAGCGCATGTCGTGTCTCATCCGCGCCCGGAGCGAAGCGAGGACGTGGATGAGCACCCCGTCCGAGAAGTACGCAGTGTTCCGCTCGGACCAGGAGCATCCCGCTGTGAAGGAGTTCCGGGCGCTCTATGACTTCAAGCTGGACGACTTCCAGCTGCGCGCCTGTGCCGCCCTTGAGGACGGTCACCAGGTGCTGGTCGCCGCGCCCACCGGCTCCGGGAAGACCCTGGTCGGCGAGTTCGCCGTCCACCTGGCCCTGCAGCGCGGGCAGAAGTGCTTCTACACCACCCCGATCAAGGCCCTGAGCAACCAGAAGTACGCCGACCTGGTCAGCCGCTACGGCTCCGACAAGGTCGGCCTGCTCACCGGCGACAACTCGATCAACTCCGAGGCCCCGATCGTCGTCATGACGACCGAGGTCCTGCGGAACATGCTGTACGCGGGTTCCAGCACCCTGCTCGGCCTCTCGTACGTCGTGATGGACGAAGTGCACTACTTGGCCGACCGGGCTCGCGGCGCGGTCTGGGAAGAGGTGCTGATCCACCTGCCGGACTCGGTCTCGGTGGTCTCGTTGTCCGCGACCGTGAGCAACGCCGAGGAGTTCGGCGACTGGCTGGAGACCGTCCGCGGCAACACCGTCGTCGTCCTGGAGGAGAAGCGGCCGGTTCCGCTGTTCCAGCACGTGATGGTGGGCAAGCGGCTGCACGACCTGTTCGCCGGTGAGGCCCCGACCGCCCGGGTCGGGGCCCCGGCGAAGAACAAGTCCGGCAACCCCGCGAAGGCCAACCAGGTCGACCTCAAGGACCTGGTCAACCCGCAGCTGGTCCGGATCGCTCGTGACGACAACCGGATCTTCCGCGACGACTCGCGCAAACCCCGCCGGCGCCGGGATCTCCCGAAGACCCGGCCGGCCCGGACGCACTTCACGCCGTACCGGTCCGACGTGGTCGAGGAGCTGGACGCGGGCGCGCTGCTGCCGGCGATCTACTTCATCTTCTCCCGCAAGGGTTGCGAGGACGCGATGCTGCAGTGCCTGCGGTCGGGGCTGCGGCTGACCAAGCCGTCCGAGCGGGACGAGATCAAGCGGGTCCTGGCCGAGCGGACCGCCGACCTGCCGGACGAGGACCTCGGCGTGCTCGGGTACCACGACTTCTCCGAGGCGCTCAGCCGCGGCATCGCGGCTCACCACGCGGGCATGCTGGCCGCCTTCAAGGAGGTCGTCGAGGAGCTGTTCGCGCGCGGCCTGATCAAGGTCGTCTTCGCCACCGAGACGCTTGCCCTGGGCATCAACATGCCGGCCCGCACCGTCGTGCTGGAGAAGCTCTCGAAGTGGAACGGCGAGGCGCACGTCGACATCACCCCGGGGGAGTACACCCAGCTCACCGGCCGGGCCGGCCGGCGGGGCATCGACATCGAGGGGCACGCGGTCGTGCTGTGGCAGCCCGGGTTCGACCCGCGGGCCGTGGCCGGCCTGGCGAGCACCCGTACGTATCCGCTCCGCTCGTCGTTCTCCCCGTCGTACAACATGGCCGTCAACCTGGTCCGCCAGGTCGGGCGGACCAGGGCCCGCGACATGCTCGAGCTGTCGTTCGCGCAGTTCCAGTCCGACCAGGCCGTCGTCGGCCTGGCCCGGCAGGTGCAGCGCAACACCGAGGCGCTCGAGGGCTACAAGGAGTCCATCGACTGCCACCTCGGCGACTTCCTCGAGTACGCCGACCTGCGCCGGCGGATCGGTGAGCGCGAGGCGTCCGGCTCGAAGCGGCGCAAGCTGGACCGCCGGGTCGAGGCGCAGGAGTCGATCGAGAAGCTGCGCACCGGCGACATCATCCGGATCCCGGCCGGCCGCAGCGCGGGCTGGGCGCTGGTGCTCGACCCGGGGATGCGCTCGGAGCGCGAAGGCCCGCGGCCGACCGTTCTGACCCTGGACCGCCAGGTGCGGAAGCTGTCGATGATCGACTTCCCGACGCCGGTCGAGGCGATCAGCACCCTGCGGATCCCGAAGAAGTTCAACCCGCGCAACCCGCAGCAGCGGCGTGAGCTGGCGCAGGTCCTGCGCAGCCGCACCGACATGCTCGGCGAGGACGGTCCGCCGTCGCGCACCCGGGGCCGCGATGCCGTTCCGCACGCCGACGATCCGGAGCTGCAGGAGATGCGGGCGCAGCTGCGTGCGCACCCGTGCCACGGCTGCTCCGACCGCGAGGACCACGCCCGCTGGGCCGAGCGGTACTTCCGGCTCGACCGGGAGAACCGTGACGTGCAGCGCAAGATCGAGCAGCGGACGAACACGATCGCCCGCCAGTTCGACCGGGTCTGCCAGGTCCTCGACGCGCTGCACTACCTGGACGGCGACAAGACCACCGAGGCCGGCGACCGGCTGGCGCGGATCTACACCGAGCTCGACCTGGTCGCGGCTGAGTGCCTTCGGCAAGGAGTTTTCGACGACCTGACGGTGCCCGAGCTGGCGGCGTGCCTGGCCGCGCTGGTGTACGAGGCGCGGTCGAAGGACGAGCCGACGTCACCACGGTTGCCGCGTGGCGACGTACGGCAGGCGCTGGAGCGGATGGGTGCGATCTGGCGCGACCTGTCGGCGCTGGAGCGGGACATGCGGGTCGACTTCCTGCGGTCGATGGACCTCGGGTTCTGCTGGCCCGCGTTCCGGTGGGCGTCCGGTGCGTCACTGGCCGAGGTGCTCTACGAGTCCGACCTGGCCGCCGGTGATTTCGTTCGTTGGGTGAAGCAACTGATCGACCTGACCGAGCAGGTCGCCGACGCGGCCGGGCCGACGCCGTTGCGCTCCACCGCTCGATCCGTCGTCGACGAAATCCGTCGCGGAGTCATCTCCTACGCGTCCATGGTCGACGAGGTCTGAGAACGAACCTCTCCGGTGAGAGACTCCTCAGGCACTACCCCCTGCCTTGAACACCTGAAGGAGAACACGTCCGTGGAGCTGACGCGCCGGAACCTCGGCAAGCTTGCTGTCGCCACCGGGGCGGTCGCCGCCGCCGGGACCGGAGTGGGCACCGCCCTGAGTCGTTCCGCCGATGCCGCCGCCACCTGGAACACGACCGGGACCGCGGTCTCGGCGCTGGCCGGTTTCGACAACCAGATGAAGACCTTCATGCAGGCGCGCGGCATCACGGCCGGCCAGCTGGCGGTGACCTACAAGGGCCGCCTGGTGCTTGCCCGCGGCTACAGTACGTCCACCGCGCTGACCGTCAACCCGACCTCGCTGTTCCGGGTCGCGAGCCTGACGAAGTCGTTCACGGCCGCCGCGATCGTCAAGCTGGTGCAGGACGGCAAGCTGAGCCTGTCGACGCCGGTCACCAGCATTCTCGACATCACGCCGGCGACCGGCCTGACCCGGGACTCGCGCTGGTCGACGATCACGATGTGGAAGCTGCTGCAGCACCTCGGCGGCTGGGACCGCGACGTCTCCGGTGACCCGCTGGCCAAGGACGCCGTGATCTCCCGGACGCTCGGCGTACCGATGGAGCTGCAGCACGCCGACGTGATCAAGTACATGGCCGGGCAGAAGCTGGACTTCGCGCCGGGCACCAAGGTCGCGTACTCGAACTTCGGGTACCTGCTGGCCGGCCGCGTGATCGAGAAGCTGAGTGGCCTGAGCTACGAGAACTACGTCAAGCAGAAGCTGATGGCCCCGCTGAAGATCACCCGGATGACGCAGGGCTACACCATCGCGAAGCACACCGGCGAGACGTCGTACGAGTCGCAGTACACCGCGCCGACCGTGCTGGACATGTCCGCGAAGACCGTGGCCGCGCCGTACGGCTCGTTCAGCATGCGGCTGCACGACGCGAACGGCGGCTGGATCGCCAGCGCTCCGGACCTGGTCCGGTGGGCGAAGATGTTCGACGCGCCGACGAGCGTGCTGAACAGCACGTCGCTGTCCCACTTCTGGTCGAAGCCTTCGACCGGGGTGAACCCGGACGGCTGGTACTACGGCCTCGGCTGGCAGGTCCGACCGGTCACGTCGGGCGGCACGGGACGCAACACCTGGCACACCGGAAGCCTGCCGGGCACGTTCACCATCGTGGTCCGGACCTACAACGGGATGAGCTGGGCCGCGCTGTTCAACCGCCGCGACGACGCCAGCGGCAAGTCGTACGGCGACATCGACGCGGCCCTGTGGACCGCCGCCAACGGCGTGAAGTCCTGGCCGACGACCGACCAGTTCCCGAAGTACTTCGCTTAGAACATCAGCGCCCGGAAGTGCGGCGTACTGATCTGGGCCTCGCCGGCCATCTCGGTCAGTACGCCGCGCACGGTGTCGATCGCCTCGTCACCGAACCGCCTGCGCAGCCTGCGCTCGTAGGCCTGGTGGAACTTCCGCGCGGCCTGCAGCGCTGCCTCGCCTTTGGCGGTGAGCTGCAGCAGGCGGGCCCGCGCGTCGGTGGGGTCGGGGCGGCGTTCGACGTAGCCCCGGCGCTCCATGTCGTCGACGATCTGGCTCGCGCCCTGCTTGGTGATCTCCAGCCGCTCGGCCAGCCCGCTGATCGTGGTCGGCCCGGCGCCGAGCGTGCGCAGCACGAATCCGTCCGACCGGCCCTGGTCGTCGAATCCCTGCTCGGCGGTCGCCGCGCGCAGTGCGCGGACGAACTCCTGGTCGGCCAGCAGTAACAAGATCCCGAAATCCGGCTTGCCCGATCGCGTCATGCGAGCCATGATAGTCAAGCTGGCTTGGTCAAGTCAGCTTGACTACTTGGATGGGGGAAGCATGCAGGTCATTCGCGCGGCCGAGGCGCCGCGGTTCCAGCTGCACGGCGTCGAGTTCACCGGACTGGCGGCGCCGAGCCGCGGGTCCGCCGGTCTGTGCACCTGGAAGCTCACGGTCGATGCCGGCCACGGCGGCGGCGAGCCGCACACGCTCGACCGGGACGAGGTGTTCATGGTGCTCACCGGCACGGTCCAGGCCACCCCGGACGGCGACAAGCTCGGCCCCGGCGACGCTGTCGTCGTACCGGCCGGCGAGCCGATCTCACTCACCAACCTCGGCGAGGGCGAGGCCGAGCTGTACGTCGCCATCACGGCCGGCTTCACCGGCACGATGGCGGACGGCACCACGATCCAGCCGCCCTGGGCCCAGTGAGTCAGCAGCGCCGGATGGGTGCGGTGTAGGTGGTGTTGCTCGCGGTGGCGACGTAGTAGTCGGTGACCCAGGAGCCGTCACTCAGCCGGTTCCACACCGACGTCGTGCCGACCTTCGATCCGGGGGCCTGGCAGGTGATCCACGCCAGCGAGCCGATCGGCAGCGGGCTCGGGTACGCGGCGTACGCCGTACCCGGGCCGTGCCGCCGGGTCAGGTTGTTGATCGTCGTCTGGAACGGCATGCTGCAGCCGGGGATCGGTGCGCTGTAGCCGGTCTTGTTCGGCGTCCTGACGTAGTAGTCCGTCACGTAGGTTCCGTCGATCAGCTTGTCCCAGACACTGGTGGTGCCGATCTTCGGGCCGAAGGTCTGGCACACGATCCGCACGGCGGCGTTGGCGGGAATCGTCGACCTGACCGGATAGGCAGTCGACGGGCCGCTGTAGGAGTGGATCGTGGTCCGGACCGTGTATGTGTACCAGACGCTCGCGACCGGCGCGTCGAAGCGGTCGTTGTCGATGTTGAGTGTCACTCCGCCGTACGTCTCGTTGTGGTCACCCCGGTACTGCTTGCCGCGCTGTCCGACCGCCCAGAAGGTGTTGGGGACAGTCGGCCAACCGGTCAGCGAGCTGTTGAGATCCCAGCGGGCGATCCACAGCGCATCCGGTCGCGCGTACGACGTCGAGTTGTAAGCGGCGGCCAGGTCCGGTGCGCCCGAGTTCTGGTGGCCGTAGACGCCGGACAGGTATCGCTGCAGGTGCAGTTCCTTCGTCCACGCGGACAGGTAGTGCAGGACGGCCGAACGGCAGATGGTGTTCGTGTTGTCGTAGTGCTCCATGTCGTTGTAGATCGCACTGCCCGGCAGGATGCCCAGCGCCTTGGCCTTGGCGACCGCGTCGGTGGCGTCGCGGATCGCGTCCCGGTTGGAGGAGGCCGTCGACATCTTGTACGTCCGGGTGCTGCAGGGCGCCTGGAGGCCCAGGTAGATCGGGACCAACCGCCAGCCCATCGCAGTGACGGCGGTGACCCAGTTCGCGGTGAGCTGTGGTTGCGCACAGCTCCGGTTGACGCCGCCGATGTAGATGCCGATCGCCTTGTACGGCGAGGCTTTCCAGGCGGTCATCTGCGCGAGCGTCGGCGCCGTACAGGTGTCGAACGCCAGCCCGGTGAAGCGCGTCGCCGTGGTCCCGGCGTTGTAGGTGATCGGTGTCGTCGGCTCGGCCAGCGCCGGTGTCGACGGACCCAGTAGCAACGTGCCAGCAGCAACCACGGCGACTTTGACCTTGAACATGACGGCCACCCCCAGCTCTCAGTAGACGCTCAGTCACCCACCTCGGCAAGACCCCTGAAGATCACTGCCAGCGTGCGCCGCCGCAGATCCGCCGGCCAGCCACCTTGCTGGGCCGCTTGAGCGGCCGCCGTCAGCAAAGCCATCACCTCATCGACGCGGACGGTGGATCGCACCTCGCCGGCGTCCTTCGCCTCCTCGAGCAGCCTCTGCGTCTCGTTGGTCAGTCCTCGCAGTGCGTCGCCCACATCGAGCTCGGGTCCGGCGAGGGCGGCAACCACGGTCCTCGTCCGGACCGCCTCGTCGACGACCGCGCTGATGAACTCGAACAACGTCGACTCGGCGGCGAGCGCGATCAGTCCCTGCAAGGACTCCTTCATGATCGCGACCAGCAACGCGTCCTTGGTCGGGAAGTGCCGGAACACCGTGCCGACCGCGACGCCCGCCCGGACCGCCACCTGCTCGGTCGTGGCCTTCGGCCCGTGCTCGGCGAACGCCTCCGACGCGGCGGCGAGGATCGCGGCCCGGTTCCGCTGCGCGTCCGCGCGGGGTGTCATGCGATCTCCTCTGGAAACCTGAGTGGCCACTCACTATAGTCGGACTGAACCTGAGTGATGACTCATTTTCTGGAGGGTGACATGTCCGAGCTGCATGCGGTGATCGAGCGGATGGGCGCCGGCTGGCTCGGCGACCCCGCCGCGATGGACGACCTGTTGGCCGACGACGTGGTGATGGAGGTGCCGTTCGCGGCCGGCGGGCCGCGGCGGTGGGTCGGGCGGGAGGAGTGGCTCGCGTTCGCCAGGCCTGCCCGGGAGGGCTTCCCGGTGCGGTTCGACTCGTTCACCAAGCTGGCGGTGCACGAGACGCTCGATCCGGAGGTCGCCGTGATCGAGTACGAATTGGGCGGCGAGATCCCTGCCACCGGGCAGCGGGGTGCCGCGCGGTTCATCGGCGTACTGCGGGTGCGTGACGGGCGGATCGCCGGGTGGCGCGAGTACCAGGACACCTCTGCGATCCGGCAGGCGTTAGGTTGAGGGCAACGCCGAGTTGGGAGGATCGCATGCCGGAGATCGTGGAGATCGGGGAGCGCCCGTACGTGGCGCTGCGGAGCAAGGTCGCGATGGACGGGATCGCGGCGTTCGCGGACCGGATGCGCGAGGTGATCGACTGGCTCGCCGCGCACGAGATCGCGCCGAACGACGCGCCCTTCTTCAAGTACGACGTGGTCGACATGGAATCCGGGCTGGTGATGGAGATCGGGTTCCCGGTCGACGACCTGCACCACGGTGAGGGGGAGATCGTCACCGGCGTACTCCCGGCCGGGCGCTACGCGAGCGTGAACTACCACGGCCACCCGGACGGCCTGCTCGACGCGACCCGCGACCTGCTCGACTGGGCCTCCGCCGAGGGGCTGGAGTGGGATGCGAACGGCGACAACTGGACAGCCCGGCTGGAGATCTACAAGTCCGACCCGCGCGAGGTCCCGGACATGGCCGACTGGGACACCGAGCTCCAGTTCAAGCTGAAGGACTAAGTGCCCACTGTTCTCGCGGGGCTGAGCCGGCTCGACCCCGAGCGGATCCGGCACGTCGCCTCACCGCTGATCGAGCTCGGGTGTGCGCTCCACGTCCTGGCCGAGCCCCGGCACCACGATCGGGTCGAGTGGGCTGTCGCGGTGCGGCTTCCCGCCGTACTGCGTGAGGAATTGGCGCAGTGGACGTGGACTGTCCGGGCTGTCCGGTCCCGGTTCTTCGCGACGAGTGGTGCGACCGGTGCGCCTTCGTGGGACGAGGAGCTGCGGGCATTGCGGGCGCGTACGCCGTCCGAGCTGGCTGCTGAGTTGGTGCGGCCGTTACGGGGGCGTCCGTTGAGCAGCCGGACCACTGACTCGGACGCCGTACTGCACTGGGCTCGCAGCCGGGGCCGGGGTGTTGCTTCGTTGGTCGAGGCGTTGCTGACGGACCCAGCGGAGCCGGTACGTCGGTTTCTCGATCTGCTGGACGCTTGCTGGGTCGAGTGGTTCCGGGACGTGTGGGAGGAGTCGCGGGACGCTTTGGCGGCGCGCGGGCGGCAGGACCGGGATTTGGCTGTCCGGGATGGCGTTGGGGCGATGCTGCGGACGCTGGACGGGTCTGTCGCCGTACGCGATCCCGACAGCGTGGTCGTGCAGAAGGTGCAGAGCAAACGGATCGAGCTGGCGTCGCGGTCGCTGTTGCTTGTCCCTAGCAACTACATTGCGCCGCATCTGTTCCTGGGCGATATCCCTGGTGAGCCGCTGACGATCATCTATCCCGCTGGTGGGCGCGGTGCCGCCGTACCCACCGCCCAGCAGGTCCGCGCCCGCCTGGAAGCCCTGGCCGCCCCCGACCGCCTCCAAGTCTGCCGAGCCGTAGCCAGCGAACCCCGCACCGCCGGCGAGATCGCCGCCCTGTGGAGCCTCCACCCCACGCAAGTCACACGCCACCTCAGAGCCCTCACCCGAGCCGGCCTGGTCACCGCCGAACGCCAAGGCCGCTTCGTCGCCTACCGCCTGGACGAGTCCGCCCTCACCACCCTCGGCACGGACCTCCTCACGCTCATCATGCGGTGAGTCCTCCCTCGCGGCCTGCTACGCGCGCTCCTGTCGTCGCGTGCTACGCAGTCCGCCCCGCCCGCCCTTAGGTGTGCGGGCTGCCGCCCGCGTGAGAGCTGAGTGGATCGTGGATCCGGGAGCCGCTGTGCTGCGGGGCGGACCCGCGGGTGTGCGGGCTGCCGCCCGCGTGAAGGCTTGGAGACTGTGCGGCCGGGAGCGGCTGTGGTGGGGGTTGGTGTGGTGGTGTCCCCTCGCGTCCTGCTACGCGCGCTCCTGTCGTCGCGTGCTACGCAGTCCGCCCCGCCCGCCCTTGGGTGTGCGGGCTATCGCCCGCGTGAGAGCTGAGTGGCCCGTGGATCCGGGAGCGGCTGTGCTGCGAGGCGGGTGCCCGCGGGTGTGCGGGCTGCCGCCCGCGTGAAGGCTTGGAGACTGTGGGGCCGGGAGTGGCTGTGGTGTGGGGTTGGTGTGGTGCTGTCCCCTCGCGGCCTGCTACGCGCGCTCCTGTCGTCGCGTGCTGCGCAGTCCGCCCCGCCCGCCCCAGGTGTGCGGGCTGCCGCCCGCGTGAAGGCGGAGGAGCCGTGGATCCGGGAGCCGCTGTGCTGCGGGCGGGCCTGCGGGTGTGCGGGCTGCCGCCCGCGTGAAGGCTTGGAGACTGTGAGGCCGGGAGTGGCTGTCGTGTGGGGTTGGGGTGTCGAGCACGCTCACCGACCCGCGATGGGCGGACACGACCGTACTCACCGGCGACGCCGCGGCCGCGATCCGCGAGCTGAAGGCCAAGCCGGGCGGCGAGTTGCATGTGCACGGCAGCGGGAAGCTGATCCGCTGGCTGCTCGACAACCAGTTGGTCGACGAGATCATCCTGCTCACCTATCCCGTGGTCGTCGGCCAGGGCACGCGGCTGTTCCCTGCCGCCGGGCCGGACACCGCGCTCGAGTTGGTGGATTCTCGGTCCACCCCGCAGGGCATCACGATCCAGATCTACAGGCCCAGCGGGCGCCCGCAGTACGCAACCTCCTGAAGCCCCGGTCCGTCTATCAGACGTCTACGGCCGGCCTGCACGGTTGAGCTATGACGAGCGAGTGGGGCCGCGACGGTTGGGCGGTTGAGCCAGGCGGCGGTCACCGGGTAGACCTGGGTGGGCCGCACGGGCTCGAGGTGCTGGTCTGTGGTGTCGACGTCGAGAATGCGCTGGGCGCCTTCGTCTTCACGCATGACGTGATCAAGGAGAACCCACCGCACGCACACCACGACTTCATGAACATCGCCTACGTGCTCGACGGCGAGTACGACTTCCGGGTCGGCGACGCGACGTTCTCCGGCGGGCGCGGGACGATCGTGGTGGTACCGAAGCGCAGCCAGCACACCTTCACCACACCCACGGGCGGCCGGATGCTGTTCGTCTCCTCGCCCGCGGGCAACGAGGAAATGTTCCTGGAGATGGGCAAACTCGGCCCGACACCATCCCCCGAACAGCTCGCGGACGCGAACGAGCGCTTCCACACCACCGGCCTCCCCGGCGAGCAGGGCCTCCCTTGAAGCACCATGCGAGCGCCCGAGTAACCCAAGGTCCCGACGTGCCGGTGGATCCGTAGTCGTCCGCAGGCCACGTCGGTACGTACGTCGGCCTGGCCGGTCACTCGGCTGCAGGTACCCAGCAGAGGCAGAACGGGTGCCCGGCCGGGTCGGCGTACACCTGAACCCCGCGAGCGGCCCCACGATCCTCGGCGGCCTTCAACAGCCGACCACCGAGCCCGATCACCCGCTCATGTGCGGCGTCGTGCGCCTCGAGGCCCTCGAAGTACAGGTCGAGGTGAATCTGCTGAGGAGACCCATCGGGCCAGTCCGGCGGCACATGATTCGGCGCCGACTGCACACCGAGCGCCCACCCTCCATCCACCCAGATAGCGCGCCACCGATCGCCCCACTTCTCCACGGTGCCGCCCAGGAACTCGGCCCAGAACGTGCTCTCCGCATCGATGTCCGCAGCGTCGAACACGATCATCCGATGTTTGATCTCCATGACCGGCCAGTCTGGCAGCACCCGCATGCGACCGCTCGGCGAGCTTCACGCGACTGCGGGGGCCGGTCGGCAGTGGGTCCCTTGTCTGGCGGGAGCGGCCACCGCCTATTTCACGACGATGGTGGCGGTCATTTCCGGGTGTATGGAGCAGTGGTACGGCACCGTGCCGGCAGTGGTGAAGGTGTGGGTGAAGGTCTGGCCGCTCGCCATCGGCGATGAAGCGAACGAGTTGTCGTCGGCAGTCACGGTGTGTTGCGTCGAGTCGTCGAACTTCCAGGTCACCGTGGCGCCGACTGGGACGGTCACGGTCGTCGGCGTGAACATGAAGTTCTTGATCTCCACCGTCGATCCACCACTGGGAGCCGCCGAACCACTGGACACCGGCGGCGCAGCGGATGCCGTCGGACTCGCTCCGCCACTGTCCGAACCGGAGCCGCAGCCCGTTGCCAGGGCGAGCAACGCCAGCAACGCGACGAGAACCAAGAGCGTGCGGCGAGGACGGAGCGAAGACGCGCACGAGATTTCGGCTCGCTTCATGGGTGCCTCATCCAGCGGGGACGCAGTGCTTGGGACAACCAAGCAGGACGCTACTCCGGAGGTGCCCGGTTGCACAGGCGAGAGGAGGTTCGTCAACACCGCCGAAGGCGGGTTCACGCGAGTTGATCTGTTGGCGAGCAGCGGATCGTGAGTGGTGCTTTGCCTGCTGGGGCGGCGTTGCCGTCGTCGCGGGAGCTCGCGGCGCGGTTGTCGGTGTCGCGGGCGACGGTGGTTGCGGCGTACGAGCGACTGGCCGCACACGGATTGATCTCCTCGCGGACCGGCAGCGGTACGTTCGTCACCGGGCACACCAGCCCCACGCCAGCCGCGTCGATCGCATCCCCGTTGCGGGCGCGGGCGATCTGGGGCGTGGAGCAGCTTGCTGTGCCGGAGCTGACCCCACCGGTTGCCGAGTTCAACTTCGCGCCCGGCGTCCCCGCGCGTACCGAGTTCCCGTTCGCACGCTGGCGAGCGGTGCTCAACGATCAGCTACGCACCCGCACCGAGGTCACCTACGCCGACCCGGCAGGCTCGAGCCGCTTGCGGCAAGCGCTCGCGCGCCATCTGGCCGTGAGTCGCGGTGTCCGGATCGCACCGGAGCAGTTGGCGATCACGACGGGCGCGCAGCAGGCCTTCGACGTCGCCGCGCGCATTCTGCTCTAAGCAGGCGACACGGTGGCTGTCGAGCATCCCGGCTACCTCCCGGCCTACCGCGCGTTCCTCGCGTACGGCGCCCGCGTCGTCGAAGTCCCCGTCGCCAGCGAGGGCCTGATCGTCGACCGGATCCCAGCGGGAACGCGGCTGGTGTAAGTGACGCCGTCACACCAGTCCCGCTCGGCATGCCGCTGTCCGAATCACGCCGTACGGCGCTCCTCACCTGGGCCGCCCAGAACGACGCCGCGATCGTCGAGGACGACTACGACTCGGAGTTCCGCTTTACCGGACGCCCGCTCACGCCCCTGCACGCGACCGACAACGAGGGCCGCGTCCTGTACGTCGCCGGCCACGTACAGGCCGCGCTCGCAGCCTTCATCGAGCAGGGCGACCTCGCTCGCCACATCCGGCGGATGCGACGTTCGTGCGAGCGTCGCCACGACCTGCTGATCAGCTTCCTGCGTGAGCATTTCACCGGCATCCTCGACCCGATCGAATCGAGCGGCGGGATCCACATGGCCGCGCTGCTCACCCCAGGACAACGTCCGGACACGATCCCTCGCGGCGCGTGCTCTCGCGGCGGGCGTGAACCTCGGGACGACCTCGCGCTGGGGGATCGAGCGTCCCGGCCCGAACGGGTTCGTGTTCGGGTACGGCGCCATCCCGGCTGACCGGATCGCGGACGGACTCACCGCGCTGCGCCGCGTTATCTGACCGAGATTGGACTGGCGCAGTACGCAGCGAATCGGTACCACCATCGGGCCGTCGCCGTTCCTAGGCTGCCGCGGACACCCACGACAGGAGGACCGATGAGATCCCTGCGCATCGCCGCGGTGGCCCTCGGCTGTGCCGGTGCCGTCGGCGGCCCGTCCCTGGCCAACGCAGCCCACGCTGCGAGCAGATCGACGCGACCATCTACGACAAGGTCGTCGATGAAGGCTGCCCGCCCCCGACCCAGGTCTGCGTGATCGGCACCGTCCGCGGCAAGCACGGCTTCAACGGGACCGACGTGTTCATCCTCGGCTCCCGCTCGGACCCGCCGCCGACGGCACCCGGCTACCGTCCCGTCAGCGGGACGATCACCTACACGTTCAAGGACGGATCGACGCTCACGGCACTCGAGACGAGCATCGGCAACATCGACACCACCACGGGCTTGGGGCACGCCGGCGGCACCCAGGAGGTCACCGGCGGCATCGGCCGCTACGCGGGGGCGACCGGGTTCACGTACCTCAACCAGCACTTCGAGACCGGCCACTTGGTCACCGAGATCCAGGGCGAGGTCTGCCGGCCGAAGACCTGAGGCCGTTCCTCGCGCGCAAACCGATTTGAGGTGTTGGACTGACGGGATCTGTCAGTCCAACGGCTGGATCGGGCGGGCTGGCGTTGGGTGAGCACGTGACTGCTTCTCTAGCGCCCGCTGTGCGCCGGTTGATTCTGGCGACGTTGGTCAACACTCTCGGGAACGGCGTGTACGCGGCCGTCGGCGCGCTCTACCTGACCAGGGCCGCCGGGCTCTCGGTCGGGCATGTCGGCGTCGGTCTCACGGTCGCCGGACTGATCGGGCTGGTGACCAGCACCCCGCTCGGTGTTGTCGCGGATCGGCTCGGGCCCAACCGCGCGTACGTCGGTTTCCTGATCCTCCAGGCGATCACGATGAGTGCGCTGACGCAGGTCCGTTCGTTCATCCCGTACGTCGTGGTCGCGGGCGTCACCGCGATCGCCGACTCCGGCCAGCGGGGTGCGAAGGGGGCGCTGATCGCCGGGCTGTCGCCGGCCGACCAGCGGGTGCGGACCCGGGCGATCCTCCGAGTGACGACCAACATCGGCATGGGTGCGGGGATGGCGCTGGCCGGGATCGTGCTCGCGGTCGACCGGCGGGAGGTCTATGTCATCGCGCTGCTGGCGAACGCGGCGACGTACCTGGTCACGGCCGGGCTGGTGCGGTTCGGGCTGCCGGCGGTGGAAAAGGTGCCCTCGGCAAATGGTCCGGCCGCGTCGACGGCGTTGAAGGATCGCCCGTTCCTCGTGTTCGTCGCGCTGGACGGCGTACTGAGCATGCACAACGCGATGGCGCAGATCGCGATCCCGCTGTGGGTGGCGACGGCGACGGACGCGCCGCGGTGGCTGATCTCGGTGCTGCTGGTGATCAACTCGGTCGCCGTGATCCTGCTCCAGATCCGCGTCGCGCGAGGGACCGAGAGCCTTCCCGGCGCCGCTCGCGCTGGTCGTCGAGCCGGTCTGTTGCTGGCTGGTGCGTGTGCCGTCCTGGCTCTGACCGACGTGACGTCCGGGGCGATCACGATCGGCCTGCTGATCGCGGCCGCGCTCGTCCACGTCCTCGGCGAGATGCTGCAGTCCGCCGGCGGCTGGGGGATCAGCTTCGAGCTCGCCCCACCCGGCGCCCAAGGCCAGTACCAGGGTGCCTACGCCATGGGACACCAGGTCGGCGACCTCATCGCCCCGCTCATCCTCACCACGATCGCCGTCACCTGGGGCTGGCCCGGATGGTTGCTAACAGCCACCATCTTCCTCACCGCCGGCACCCTCCTCCCCCTCGCCGTCCGCCGCCACCCCTACTGGCCCGAACCGTCCAGCGCCCAGCTGGAACCCGAGCAGGTCCCCGCCGCCTGACGACTACCCCGCGGCAGCTACCCGGGCCGCAGCTCCCAGCCGACCGACAAACTCCCGCCGCCACACATCGACTTCATCTCATCGCCCTCCCACCACGCAGCGAAGCTCTGACGGCCGATACTGAGCAGCATGGTTGAGGAGTCTGACGCCCAGGACGGCGAACGGTCGAAACGTACATCGGGACGACGAGCGATCATCGAGTACGTGACGGCCCTCGGCGTCATCGGGAGTCTGGTGTTCGGCGGGATCAGCCAGTACCTGACGCGCGACCAACTGGCTCAGGCGTCAGACGCTCAGTTCACCTCGCGCTACAGCACCTCGATTCAGCAACTCGGCGACGATTCACTGGATGTTCGGCTCGGCGGGATCTACGGCCTGAGCAGGCTGGGCAAGGATTCGCCGCGGGACGCCGCGATGATCCGCGAGGTTCTGACAGCATTCGTACGTGCGCACGCTCGGCCGGCCGCCAAGCCGGCAGCAACCGGGGCACGGCTGGTTCGCCCGCTAGACATCGCCGCGGCGTTGTCGGTCGTCGTTCAGCTTCCCGATCCGGAAGCGGGCGAGGTAAACCCGATGGGGATCTCCTACGTGGACCTGTCCTTCAACGATCTGCAGTCGGACAGCTTCCAGCACCTGATCGCACGAGGTGCGAAGTTCGTCGGCGCTGATCTGGCCGACGCAACCATGTCGTCCGCTGACCTGTTCGCCGCAGATCTGAGGGGTGCTGACCTGACCGTCGTCGAACTGGAGGACGCGAATCTCAATGCGGCAGATCTGACCGAGGCGTCGATGCAGGCGGCGCTCCTCAATCGGGCAGACCTCGGGCAAGCGACGTTTCAGCGCGCCGATCTTACGAGTGCGGATCTATCCGGCGTCAGGGCGGATACGTCGCCGGGTTCCAGGGCGACCGATTTCGGCGAGGCGAAACTCGTCAAGGCGAAGCTGGTCGGAGCCCACCTGAAGGGGGCAAGTTTCAAGGGCGCGGATCTCACGGACGCGGACCTGAGCGGGGCCGATCTGACCGGCGCCGACCTGACTGGCGCGGTTCTGGCGGGTGCCAAGCTCGACGGCGCGCACCTGGACAACGTGGTGGGTTGCACCGACCCGCGCTGTCCTTGAGCCCAGCTCGGGGAACGACGGGTCGGCAGTGCCTCCAACGGTTGGCGGTCGGAGTGGAGGCGGGTGCGGAGGTGGTGGACGTCTACTTCGGGGAGGTGGAGCTCGATCAGGTCGTAGGTTTCTTCGATGAGATTGCGCAGTACCGCTGCTCCCTCTGGTGCGGGAAGCGTGAACACCGAACGCAGTCGGGCGGCGAGATCCTTCGGCGCGATCGTCAATTCGTCTTCCAGCGCGTCCAGGCGTTTGAACGCCGACGGGTGTCCGCAGTAGCGGCCGTTCAGCGCGTGCAAGAGGGTGAGCACCTGACTCCCGATCCGCATGAACTCGCGGGCGAGCAGGAGCGGATTGTCGCGATCGACGAGCATGCGCCAGCGCCAGAACTGTTCGACCACGCCATCACGCTGGACGATGGCGATCGCGAGCCCGCGCGGATATGTGGCTGCGCGGGCCTGCCAGCGCCGTACGACGTCCGCGCGTACGCCGCTGATCTCGCGGCCCTCGACGATCCCCTTGATGGCGTCGAGCCCGGGGCCGTCGGGGTGGCAGGATCCCAGCACGCGGTCGAGGGTTTCGTCGACCACACTCGTCACTGTGTGGATGACCTCGACCAACAGTCCGTACGGGCGTGTGGCGCCGAGATGAATGTGGTCGTACCAGGGTGGGCTCGACTCCGCATCGGTCACCATCCGGAGGTCGGCCGCGTAGGCCGACCGGGCGACCGTGGCGCGTTCCTCGGCCGTTGGTCGCCGGGACCAGAACACCCCAACCTCCGTATCGGACCAGCGGTCGGCATCACCGCGGGCTGTGGAGCCGCTCAGCATGACAGCGTCGACGGCCGCGGAGTCGGCGTACGCCTCGAGGACGGGTCGTACGGCCGCCCGCCGCCAGATCGCCGCCTGCGTCGGATCCGGTGGGCGATCATCCATCCCCGCAGTAGAGCACAGGCGCCGGGGCATGACCGGCGGAGCGGCGTCACCCGCCGGGGGTGAGGTGATCGGGGTGTCGGGGCGGAAAGCTGGCGAGCACAGGTGCAGGCCAGGGGAGGGCAGCATGGCGACACTCACGGTGTGGAAGTTCGAGACCTGGAACGCGGCCAACGAGGCGATCGGTACGTTGGAAGGGTTGGCCAAGCAGGGCGTGATCACCGTGCATGACGCCGCGTCGGTGACGTGGCCGCCGGACGCCAGGAGGCCGAAGACCCGGCAGTTGCGCCACCTGGCCAAGAGAGGTGCGCTCGGCGGCATGTTCTGGGGAATGCTCTTCGGGATGATCTTCCTGATCCCGTTCGTCGGCGCTGCCGTCGGGGCCGCGTCCGGCGCGGTGGCGGGTTCGCTACGCGACGCCGGGATCGACGACGACTTCATCAAGGCTGCCCGCGACCAGATCACACCCGGCACGTCGGCCCTGTTCCTCCTGTCGAGCGATGCGGTCCTCGACAAGGTCAAGGCGACATTCGAGGCAACCGGCCTGAGCAAGCCGCAACTCATAGAGTCGAACCTGTCAGCCGAACAGGAAGCCACCCTCCGCGAAATGTTCGCCAACTAGCCCGAGCGGACACCACTCACGGACGCGAGTAGGTCGCCGCTGATGGATGGGTGGGGCGGCGGCTGGCTGGTGTTGTCGCGTGAGTTGGACCACGGGTACGGCGCGGTGCGGTCGGCTCGCGTGTTCGGGTGGCGCCAGGCTGCGGTGGCTTTCGGGTAAGCGGGCGACAGCACGCGCGGCTGGGCGGGCGGGGCGGCCGCTGGAGCACGCGACGTAGGAGCGCGCGTTGCGGGTGCGAGGGGAAGAAGTCAGGCGGCGAGGGGTTTGAGGAGGTTGCGGAGGGTGCGGGCGGCGGTGAAGCCGGCTCGGTTGGCGCCTATGGTGCTGGCGGACGGGCCGTAGCCGATGAGGTGGATGCGGGGGTCGACGGCGGTGGCGGTGCCGTTCATGCGGATGCCGCCGGAGCGCTCGCGCAAGTGGAGGGGCGCGAGGTGGGCCAGGTCGGCGCGGAAGCCGGTGGCCCAGAGGATCACGTCGACTTTCAGGTGCCGCCCGTCGGACCACTCGACGCCGTCCGCGGTCATGCGGGTGAACATGGGCAGCCGCGTGTAGACGCCACGCTCGAACGCAGCCTGCTCCTGCGCGCGGAGGTGAAGCCCGGTCACGCTCACCACGCTCCGCGGCGGCAGACCCGCGCGTACGCGCTCCTCGACCTTCGCCACCACCTGCCGGCCGTACTCAGGGTTGAAGTCCTCACCCGTCCGCCACTCCGGCTCCCGCCGCGTCACCCAGGTGGTCGTCGCGACCTCGGAGATCTCCGCCAGCAACTGCACCGCCGACGCCCCACCACCGACCACCAGCACATGCTGACCGGCGAACTCGGCAGCCCCGCGATAGTCAGCCGTGTGCAACTGCCGCCCACCGAACCTCCCCGGATACCAAGGAATGAACGGCCGATCCCACGTCCCGGTCGCATTCACGATGGCGGCCGAGTGGTAGGTCTCACCAGAAGTCCGCACCTCGAAGTCCCCGTCCACCTCCCGCACGCTCTCCACGGCGACAGGTCGCAGCACCGGCAGCGCGAACCGCTCCTCGTAATCCGCGAAGTACGACGGCACGAACGTGTTGGCGCGGTCACCGGACGCACTAGGCGGCACCGGCACCCCCGGCAGGTTCGCGATCCCGTGGACGTCGTGCATCGTCAGCGAGTCCCACCGATGCTGCCACGCCCCACCCGGCGCCGGGTTCCGGTCCAGTACGACGACCTCGTCGTACGGCGTGAACCCGAGCCGCACCAGATGGTACGCAGCCGACAACCCGGCCTGGCCGGCGCCGATCACCACTACTTCGAGCACACCAGTCCCAACATCCGGGCCGCCGAAGCTCTTCCCGGCGGCGATCTCCGGGAACGGGAACACCGGCAAGCTAGCGTGATCGGCATGGATCTCACCGCGGCGTACGGCTTCCGGATGGACTGGATCGTCAGCTTCGTCGCCGTCGCCCGCCACGGCGGCTTCTCCGCGGCCGGCAAGGCGGTCTTCCGCGGTCAGTCCCGGATCAGCGAGCACGTCGCCGACCTGGAGAAGGCCCTCGGCGTCCAGTTGTTCGACCGTACGGTCCACCCGGCCGCCCTGACGCCGGAGGGCCGCGCGCTGCTGCCGCACGCCGAGGAGATCCTGAACCGCCTCGGCGACCTGTCCGCGGCGCGCGGTCACGTCCGGTTCGGCGCCTACCCGAGTGCGGCGGCGTGGTTGTTCCCGCGGGTCGCGCAGCGCGTACCGGCCGAGGTCCGGCTGCACTTGGTCGAGGGGCCGAGCATCGACCTCGAAGGCGCGCTCGGCCGCGGTGAGGTCGACCTCGCGATCCGGCCGGTACATCCGCTGGTGGCCTCGGAGTCGCTGGAGCACGAGATCCTCTGGACCGAGCCGCTGGTCGCCGTGTTCCAGGACGGCCACCCGCTGGCCGCCGCACCGAAGGTCAGCCTGGCCGAGCTCGCCGAGCTCCCGCTGATCTCCATCGGTGAGACCTCGGGCGCGCGCCAGTTCGAATCACACCTCGCCTTCGCGTCCGCCGGGCTCAGCCCCGAGAGCGTCTTCCGCACCAACCAGCCCCAGACGCTGCTCTCGCTGGTCCGTCACGGCCTCGGTACGGGCGTCACCAACGCGCTCGCGGTCACCACCGCCAACCTCACCGGCGTACGCCTGGTCCCGATCAGCGACTCCAAGGTCGAGCGACAGGTCGCCCTGTTCGCCCACCGCGACCGACCGCGGACGCCGGCCCTGGAGCAGGTCATCACCGCGGTCCGCGCCGTACCACCGCCGACCTGGCCCTAGAGCGAGGCTCCGCAGAGCTCGAGACAGCGAGTCAGCAGAGCGTCCTGCAAGGACTGGTCGTAGGCCTGCGGATTCACTTCTATCGCCTTGCGATCCTGGAAGAACGTCCCGCTGACCAGTGCCGCCGGATCCTCCGACACCGCCAGCCAAGCAGGAGTATCGGCGCCCTGGGCAACAGTCAACGGCGCCGCGTACCCGCTCATCTTCGTACTCACCCAGCCCGGATGGACCGCGTTCGACAGCACATCTGGCCAGCGCCGGGTCAGCGCGAAGGCAAGGGCGGTCAACGCCAGCTTGGAGTCCGCGTACGCCGCATCCTGCGACCACTCCTGCTCGTGCTGCAGGTCGTCGAGCCGGATCTTGCCGCGGACGATCGAGTCCGAGCTGACGAACACGATCCGCCGCGGCTTCGGCAACAGCGCGGTGAGCAGCAGCGGTGCCAGCGCATTGATCTGGAAGGTCCGCTCCAGGCCGTCCTCGGTCACCGGCCGGCTCTCGTCCTTGCTGCCCCAGCCGGCATTGTGTACGACGACGTCCGGCGCCCCCACCCGAAGCACCGAGGCAGCCAACGAGCGGGTGGACTCCAACGACCCCAGATCCCCAAGCACGTAACCTGGCCCGCCGCGGTCCGCGTTGCGAGCGTGCCGGATGACGTCGTGCCCTTGCGCTGTCAGGACCCGCGCGATCTCCGCACCGATCCCGTCGTTCGACCCGGTGACCAGGATCCGGCTCATCGCGAGCCTCCCGTCGTGACAGGCACCCCGTCGGGTGCGACCAACTGCTGAACTCCGGGCGCATCGACGTACAGGCGACGCGGACCCAGTACGGCGGAGCCCGCGGCCGACAGGTCGTTCGGCACGATCGGCTGGTCGAAGCTGAACACCTCGAGCACCGCCTGACCGGCCTGCAGGTACGTCATCAGGAACCCGCGGGGATCGCCGTGGTGCCGGATGTTCCCGATCACCTCGAACCCGAACCGGTCCCGCCAGAACGCGAGCGCGGCCTCCAGGTCCGACACCGTCACCGCGACGTGGTCGAAGCGCGGCTCCGCACCCGCGACCTGAGCCGCCTCGGCGGCCGCCAGCTCCGGTGACGAGATCTCCTGGTAGCTGAGGTTGCCCTGGATGAACTCCAGCCGCGCGCCGTCCGGGTCGAGGAAGAACGCGATCCGGACGTCACCGAGCACGTCGAGCGGCTGCGACAGCACCGTCACGCCGGCGTCCTCCAGCCGCTTGATCTGCCGGTCGACCTCGGCCACCTTCATCCCGAGGTGCCGGATCCCGCCCTGCAGATCGTCGTTCACCCAGCCGCCTTGATTGCCCTCGGCGCCGGTCTCGACGAGCTCGAGGACGACGGTGCCGTGGCTCAGCAACCGGCTGCGGCCGGTCGGTCGCGGTGCGTCGGGGAGAGGCTGGAAACCCAGCAGGCCTTGGTAGAAGTCGAGGGAACGGTCGAGATCGCGGCAGCCGATCTCGACCCGGTGCAGTCCCGGCTGCGGCGAAGGTGGCATGACGGCGAGAGTACCGTGACCGCTCACAGAATGGCACCCCCGAACTCTTGACAGTCCGGTTTCCGGCAGTCGAGTCTGTGATCGCTCACAGAATTCCGTGAGCGATCACAGAAACCAGGGACGCACCCATGACTCCATCTGCTTTTGACCGCCGCACCCTTCTGCGCGGCGTCGCCGGCGTCGGCCTGGCGGCGGCCCTGCCGGCCTCGCTGGCCGCCTGCTCCAGCGACGACGAGCCGGCCGCGGCGCCGCAGCCCACCGGCGACCCGGACGCGCCCGCCAAGCTGACGTTCTGGACCTGGACGACCGGGATCGACAAGGTCGTCGCGATCTGGAACCAGAAGAACCCGACCCAGCCGGTGACCGTCAGCGCCCAGGCCCAGGGCGAGGAACTGATCACGAAGATCGTCACCGCGCACCGGGCCGGCAACCCGCCGGACCTGATCCACGCCGAGTACCAGGCGCTGCCGGTGCTGATCACCAACGGCGTCACCGCCGACCTCAGCTCGCTGGCCGCGGACGTGAAGAGCGCCTTCACCGACGGCATCTGGGGGCTCACGTCGTTCGGCGGCAAGACGTACGCGATCCCGCAGGACGTCGGCCCGATGATGTTGTACTACCGGTCCGACCTGTTCGAGCAGTTCGGTCTGACCGTGCCGAAGACCTGGGACGAGTTCGGCGCGCTCGCCGAGCAGGTCCGGGCCAAGGACTCCAAGCGCTACCTGGCGACCTTCTCCTCGGGCGACCCGGGCTGGTTCGCCGGGCTGGCCGAGCAGGCCGGCGCGAACTGGTGGACCAACGACAACGGCACCTGGACCGTGGCGATCAACGACGACCCGACGAAGAAGCTCGCGAAGTTCTGGGGTGACCTGGTGAACGCCGGAACACTGCAGGGCAAGCCGATGTACACGCCGGAGTGGAACAAGGCGATGAGCGACGGCACCCTGCTGGCCTGGCCGAGCGCCGTCTGGGGCGCCGGCGTGCTGCAGGGCGTCGCGCCGACCACCAAGGGCAAGTGGAAGATGGTCGCGATGCCGCAGTGGGACGCCGGTACGCCGACGACCGGGTTCTGGGGTGGGTCCGCGACCGCGATCGCGGCGAAGTCCAAGCAGTCGGCCCAGGCGCAGAAGTTCGTCAAGTGGCTGAACACCGACCCGGAGGCGCTGGAGGCGTTCGTGTCGTTCGGCGGGATCTACCCGGCGGCGACCGCCGGCCAGTCGACGCCCGCGCTGGCCAAGGCACCCGCGATGATGCCGAACCAGCCGAGCTTCTTCGCCGACGCCGCGGCGATCTCGAAGACCGCGCGCGGATTCACCTGGGCGCCGAACGTCAACGTCACCTACAGCCAGTACAGCGACCTGTTCGCCAAGGCCATCCAGACCAAGGGCGACTTCACCCAGGCCGTCGACCAGTTGCAGGCGGCATCGGTCGCGGACCTGAAGAAGCAGGGCTTCCAGATCAAGGAGTCCTGACGGTGGCTGTCCTGTCCGCTCCGGCGAGGTTCCGCCGACCACGCCGGGTCGGCGGCGCCGCGCCGTACGTGTTGCTGGTCCCCGCGCTGGTGCTGCTCGTGCTGTTCCTGATCGTCCCGATCGGGTACACCGTCTGGCTGAGCGTCCGCGCGTCCCGGGTCACCGGCGGCGGCCTCGGGTTGCGCAAGGAGACGTTCGTCGGCCTGGCGAACTACGTCGGCGCGATCACCGATTCGGCGTACGCGCACTCCGTCGTACGGATGCTCGGGTACGGCGTGATCGTCGTCCCCACGATGCTCGGTCTGGCGCTGCTGTTCGCCCTGCTCCTCGACTCGCGCGGCGCCCGGCTCACGTCGTTCACCCGGCTCGGCATCTTTCTCCCGTACGCCGTTCCCGGCGTGATCGCCTCGCTGCTGTGGGGATTCCTCTACCTGCCGGGGGTGAGCCCGATCCGGGCCGCCTTCGAGAAGGCCGGGCTGCCGGCGCCGGACTTCCTCGGCTCGGGCAGCGTGCTCTTCTCGGTCGCCAACATCGGCATCTGGGGCGGTGTCGGCTTCAACATGGTTGTGCTCTACACCGCGCTGCGCGGGCTGCCGGCCGAGCTGGACGACGCGGCCCGGGTGGACGGCGCGAGCGAGCTGCAGATCGCGTTGCGGATCAAGGTTCCGCTGATCGCCCCGGCGCTGGTGATGACGGGGATCTTCTCGCTGATCGCGTCGCTGCAGGTGTTCAGCGAACCGTCGACCCTGCAGCCGTTGACCGACTCGATCTCCTTCACCTGGGTGCCCTTGATGACGATCTACCGCGACGCCTTCGTGAACAACGACATCTACACGGCCGCGGCCGCTTCCGTGATGCTTGCCATCGGCACCTTGGTGGTCTCGCTCGCGGTGCTGAGCTTCCTGCAGAAGCGCGCCTTCGGGGAGGACCGATGAGTACGGCCGTCCTGCCCCAGACTGCGCCCCAGGTGCGATCGGTAGCGAGCCCGCCGCGGCGGACCCGCTACCTGTCGACGGGCATTCTGTTGCTCGGGGCCCTCTACTGCCTGCTGCCGGTGGCTTGGGTGGTGATCGCCGCGACCAAGGGTCCGGGCGACCTGTTCACGACGTTCTCGTTCTGGCCGAGCTTCAACGGCGGCTTCGGGTACAACCTGTCGCACCTGCTGGACTTCCGCGACGGCATCTTCTGGCGCTGGGCGCTCAACAGCCTCCTGTACGCCGGTGCCGGCGCGGTGCTGTCCGTCGGGATCTCGGTGACCGCGGGCTACGCGCTGGCGAAGTACAAGTTCCAGGGCCGGGAGACGATCTTCCGCTGCATCCTGGCCGGCGTGCTGGTCCCGCAGATCACGCTGGCCGTGCCGCAGTACCTGCTGATGTCGAAGCTCGGCCTGGTGAACTCGTACTGGTCCGTGCTGCTGCCGAGCATCATCAGCCCGTACTGCATCTACCTGTCCCGTATCTACGCCGCGGCGGTGGTGTCCGACGACATGCTCGAGGCCGGCCGGATCGACGGCGCGGGGGAGTACCGGCTGGCGTGGTCGATCGGGATGCCGCCGATGATCCCCGGCATGGTGACGATCTTCCTGCTGCAGTTCGTCGCGATCTGGAACAACTTCCTGCTGCCCTACATCATGATCTCCGACGACCGCCACTTCCCGATGACGGTCGGCCTGTTCTCGATGCTCAACCAGGGCGCCAGCCAGCCGGCCCTGTACTCGCTGGTGATCATGGGCGCCTTCTTGTCGGTGCTGCCGCTGATCGCGCTCTTCCTGTTCCTGCAGCGCTACTGGCGCATCGACCTGGTCAGCGGCGCGGTCAAGGGCTGACCCTCTCTCCCAACCATCACTGGAGGACCTCTATGAGTGACGCACGCTTTCCCGACGGCTTCGTCTGGGGCGCGGCCACCGCCGCGTACCAGGTCGAGGGCGCGGTGGACGCGGACGGTCGTGGCCCGTCGATCTGGGACACGTTCTGCCGCGTCCCGGGAGCGATCGCCGGTGGCGACACCGGTGACGTCGCCTGCGACCACTACCACCGGTACACCGAGGACCTCGGGCTGCTGGCGGACCTCGGGCTCGGTGCGTACCGGTTCTCCATCGCCTGGCCGCGAGTGCAGCCGGACGGCTCGGGGGCGATCAACCAGAAGGGCCTGGACCACTACCGTCGGGTGGTGGAGGAGTGCCTGGCGCGCGACGTCGTACCGTACGTGACGCTCTACCACTGGGACCTCCCGCAAGCCCTGCAGGACAAGGGCGGCTGGCCTGCGCGCGATACGGCGTACCGGTTCGCCGACTACGCCGCGGTGGTGCACGACGCGCTCGGGGACGTCGTGAAGCACTGGATCACCCTCAACGAGCCCAAGGTGTCGAGCCACGCCGGCTATGGCAGTGGGATCCATGCGCCAGGCATCAAAGACCAGGTCTTACGCGACCGCGCCGTCCATCACCTCCTCCTGGCGCACGGCCTCGGACTGGAGGTACTGCGTAATGGCCGGCACGCGCAGGACCAGCTCTTGGGCATCACCCTCGACGTGAGTCCGGTGGCACCGGCGACCGACTCCCCGGCGGACGCCGAGGCGGCCCGGCAGCAGGACATCGACAGCCACATCCTGTTCCTGGACCCGATCCTGCGCGGGAGCTATCCGATCACCCTGGATGCTGTGCAGGACGGAGACCTCGCACTGATCGGTGCGCCGATCGATTTCCTCGGCATCAACTACTACCGGCGGATCCTGGTCCGAGCCGGAGGCGAGACGGTATTGCCTGAAGGCGTTCCGGTGACGGCGGTGAACTGGCCGGTCCAGCCCGACGGCCTCCGCGAAGTCCTGGTCGACCTGAAGACCGCCTACGACCTGCCGCCGATCTACATCACGGAGAACGGCGCGGCGTACGACGACGTACAGGCAGCCGACGGCACAGTCGACGACCCGGAGCGCGTGGACTATCTCCGCGGACACCTGGCTGCTCTTCGTACGGCGATCGCCGCGGGAGTCGACGTCCGCGGGTACTTCGTCTGGACCCTGCTCGACAACTTCGAATGGGCCGAGGGGTTCGCCAAACGGTTCGGCATCGTCCACGTCGACTACGCGACCCAGACCCGTACGCCGAAGACCAGCGCGGGCTGGCTGGGGCGGGTGGCACGCGACAACGCCCTGCCCTCGGGAGACGGCACGGCCTGACATGATGGGGCCCGTGGCAGGCAGGGGGAGCTCCAGGACCGAGCCCGCCGCTCACCCGAAGTCGCGGGGAGCGGCGCGCCGGGCGATGCGGCGTGGGCCGACCATCGACGACGTCGCCGAGCTGGCCGGGGTGTCCCGCGGCACGGTGTCGCGGGTGCTCAACGGCGGGCACTACGTCAGCGCTGCCTCGCTGGAGGCGGTGCAGCAGGCGATGGCGAAGACCGGGTACACGGTCAACCAGAGCGCTCGCAGCCTGGTCACCAAGCGCTCCAACGCGATCGGGTTCGTGCTGTCGGAGCCGCAGGAGCGACTCTTCGAGGACCCGAACTTCAGCGTGCTGCTCCGGTCCTGCACGCAGGCACTGGCCGAGCAGGACATCAGCTTGGTGCTGATGCTGGAGTCCAGCGACGACGAGCGGGACCGGATCCTGCGGTACGTCCGCGGCGAGCACGTCGACGGCGTACTGCTGATCTCGTCCCACTCCGGCGACCCACTGATCGCCGAGCTGGCCAAGAGCGGTGTGCCGGCGGTTGCCTGTGGCAAGCCGCTCGCGCCCGGTGACGTGCTTCCGTACGTCGCCGCCGACGACCGCGAGGGCGCCCGGCAGATGACGCGGTACCTGGTCGAGCAGGGACACAAGCGGATCGGGATGATCAGCGCGCCGCAGATCGCCGGGGGACAGGAGCGGCTGCAGGGCTACCAGGACGTGCTCGGCCGGAAGGCGCTCAAGCGGCTGGTGGCCTCGGTGACCGACTACAGCCAGGAGGCCGGCCGCCAGGCGATGGAGCAGTTGCTCAAGGCGAACCCGGACCTGGACGCCGTCTTCGCCGCGTCCGACCTGCTCGCCTCCGGAGCCCTGGTGGAGCTGCGCCGGGCCGGTCGGCGGGTGCCGGAGGAGGTGGCCGTCGGCGGGTTCGACGACTCCCGGATCGCCCGGGAGTCGGACCCGCCGCTGACCACGATCCGGCAGCCGCTCGAGCTGGTGGCCCGGGAGATGATCGAGGTCCTGCTGCACCGGATCGAGGGCGAGGACGTGGCTCCGCGGATCCTGCCGACCGAGCTCGTGGTGCGGGCTAGCGGATGAACTGGTCCACGTAGTCCGCGCCCAGACCGTTGGCGCCGTAGTGGTCGCGGCAGAGCTGGATCTTGGTGAACGTGTCCTCGTACCCGGTCTGGTTGCCTTCGTCGTCGACGTAGATCATCGCGCCGGAGATGTTGAAGAACGTGATCATCTCGGTGCAGTCCTCCGGCACCCGCAGCGTGTGGATCTCACCCGGCGGCTCGTACACGAACGACCCGGTCTCGGCGACCCAGTCGTGCTCGTCGTACTGCCACTTGCCCTTGATCACGTAGCCGAAGACCGCGCTCGGGTGCCGGTGCCGCGACACGATGCCGGACCGGGTGACCTTGAGCAGGTTGCACCACTGGCCGGTGATCGTGTTCAGCATCAGCGGCCGGAACCACACGTCCGGGGCCTGCTGCACCCACAGCCGGTCGTCGTCGGGCACCGCCGGTACGGCGATCTCCGCGGGCACACCTGCTGAAACCGGGATCATCGACTGCTCCTTCACATGCTCTGGTAGCCGCCGTCCACGGGCAGGACGGCGCCGGTGACGAACCCCGCGTCCGGCCCGGTGAGGAAGGCGATCGCCCCGGCGACTTCGTCGGGCGTGCCCCAGCGGGCCATCGGCGTACGGGACAGGATCCGGTCGGCGGCGACCGGATCGGCCTGGAGTGCGGCGGTGAGGTCGGTGGCGATCCAGCCGGGCGCGACCGCGTTCACCCGGATGCCGTCCGCCGCCCAGGCGACCGCGAGCGACTTGGTCAGCTGGACGATCCCGCCCTTGCTCGCGCTGTACGCCGGTACGAGCGGACCGCCGAAGTAGCTCAGCATCGACGCGACGTTGACGACACAGCCGCGGCTCGCGGCGAGCAGGTCCTGGGCCGCCTCGGCCGCGCGCATCGCGCCGGTCAGGTTGATCTCGACCACTTCGCGGAACACTTCCGGCCGGTGCTCGTCGCCGCGCCGGATGATGCCGGCAGTGTTCACCAGTACGTCGAGGTGCTCGAGCGAACCGATCAGCTCCTCGAGCGCACCTCCGTCGCGGAGGTCGAGTTCCACCTCGGCGGGGCCGGCACCAAGACCCGCCGCGACGACGTGCAGGCCGTCGGCGGTGAGACGCCGTACCGTGGCCGCGCCGATCCCACTGGTGCCTCCGACGACGAGTGCGGTGCGGGCTGACATGCCCGGAATCCTGCTCGGTCGCGGCGACGCGGACAAGGAAGACCCGGACGACGGATGGGAGCTATCCGCCGTCCGGGTCTGGTCAGCCTTTGCTGTGATCAGTCGACGCTGCGGTCGATGCGGCGGTGGTAGCGCTGGCCGGCCTTGCCGCCGATCAGCGCGGCGAGCAGCGTCACCACGACGGCCGCGGCGAGAGCGACCAGGCCGCCGGTGGTCAGCGTGTGGTCCGCGATCGGCACCGACGGCAGGTCGACCCGGTCGAGTACGTCGTACTGCGAGCCGGCCAGGGCCGCGATACCGGCGACGACGACCGTGACGACGACGCCGATCAGCCAGACGCCGAAGCCCTGGCGGGCGCCGTCGAAGCGAGCCAGCCGGCCGGCGACGTACCCGCCGTTGTAGTAGGCGATCGCCAGGATCAGGATCAGCACCGCGCCGGACGCGACGCCGATCGTGCCCGCGTCGCCCTTGGCCGCGGTCCAGTCGATCGCGGTCGCGTAGTCGACGCCCGCCGCGATCGCACCGGCGATCCCGGTCAGCAGGGCGATCAGGCCGATCGCCACCAGCCAGCCGAAGAACGCCGCGCCGCCCTTGAAGCCCCGGTACGCCGGGTCCACTTCGGCAGCGGGCGACGTCCTTACGTCCGCGCGGTGCAGCGGCTCAGTGTCCTCGTGAAGCTCTTGGGTCTCCGTGTGCTCACGGTGTAGCTGGACCATGCTCGGTTCTCCTCGCCAGACAGGCCCCGTGTCGCCGCTCCGGTACCCGCCGTGAACCCAGCCATGCGCCCTAATCGAGCAGGCGGTCGATCTTGTCGTGGTAGCGCTTACCGCTCTTGCCGCCGAGGATCGCGGCCACCAGCGTCAGCAGTACGAGCGCAGCCGCCGCGCTGATGCCGCCCATGGTCAGCGTGTCGTTGGACAGCGCCACGTCCGGCCGGTTGAGGTCGGCGAGCCAGTCGTACTGGTTGTTGAGCAGCGCTCCGGTGCCGGCCGCGACGACCGAGGCCAGCAGCGCCAGCATCCACACGCCGAAGCCGTTCCGCCCGCCGTCGAACCGGGCCAGCCGGCCCGCGACGTACCCGCCGGCGTAGAAGGCCAGTGTCAGCATCAGGACGCCGACGGCTGCGGCGGTCAGGGCCGTCGCGGCGGGATCCGCCTCGGCGTCACTGCGGCCGTAGTCCAGGATCTCCGCAGTCCCGAGAGCGGCCGCCGAGACGGCTGCCAGCAACAGGACCGACATGGCGATCGAGATCAGCCAGCCGAAGAACGCGGCGCCGAACTTGAAGCCGCGGTAGGACAGCAGTTCAGGATCGACCTCCGGCTCGATGGCGGTGGTTCGGCCGGTATCTGGTCCCGGACCGGTGGGTGGCTGGTCCGGGATGATCGCGACGTTGCTCATCGCGCGGGCAGCCGCCGCCCGTACCTCCTCGTACCGTTCGGTGGGGTTCGTCTCACCGCTCGGCGTCGTGATCGTGGCAGTCTCGCCGTACTGCTGACTCATGTCCGCTGTTCTCCTCACTGGTCCGCCCCGCGCGGTCTCTACCCCCTCGACACGGGTCTGACACAGGTGAGGGGCGGATTTAACCGGCCCCTGGCGTGGTCTCACTCAGCGTTTCCGGGTATCGACGCGGAGTGAAAACCAGGGAGCCGGCCGGGCGGGGCATGGTGCGGGTCTGTGACGACCCGACCAGCAGCAGGCACCGCATGTCGACCGTCGCCGGATCCAGCTCAGCCAGGGTGGTGACGGTGATTGCTTCCTGCGGACCGCCCACGTCCCGCCCGATGACGACCGGAGTGTCCGGCGAACGGTGTTCGAGCAGCAGGTCGCGGGTCGCGGCCACCTGCCACGTGCGGGACTTGGAGGCGGGGTTGTAGATCGCGATCGCGAGGTCCGCCGTCGCCGCGGCCCGCAGCCGGTCGGCGATCACGTCCCACGGCTTCAGCCGGTCGGACAGCGACAGGACGCAGTAGTCGTGCCCCAGTGGCGCGCCGACCCGGCTGGCGACGGCCTGCGCCGCGGTCATGCCGGGGAGCACGCGTACGGCGATGTCGGCGTACTCGGGCTCCGACGCGACCTCCGTGACCGCACTGGCCATCGCGAACACGCCGGGATCACCGGACGAGACCACCACCACCGCGGAGCCCTTGCGGGCCAGATCGAGGGCGAACGCGGCCCGCTCGGACTCGACCCGGTTGTCCGAGCCGTGCTTGCGCTGACGGGCCCGGTCCGGCAGGCGGTCGACGTACGGTCCGTACCCGATCAGGTCGTCGGCGCCCGCGATCGCGGCCCGCACCTCGGGGGTCATCCACTCCGGACCGGCCGGTCCGAGGCCCACCACGGTGACTGAGCCGTCCTTGGCGGTCCTGGGCGCCGGGGGAGTGAAGGTGTTGTTGATCGGGCTGGGGAGGAGGGCGAGGGAGAAGTACGGGACGTCGTCGGGGTCCACCTCGTTGAGGGGAGCTGTGCGCTGGGCGTCGGTCGTCGCGCGTTCGACGTACCAGGCCTCGTCGGCGCGGCCGGCCAGCTCGAAGGCCTCGCGGACGTTGCCGAAGGTCCGCCCGAGCTTCATCACCGCGGCGGCGTCGGTACCGCGGAGCCGCTCGGCGAGCACGTCGGGTGGCAGCGTGCCGGGGAGGACGGTAAGGATCTCGTCGCGCTCGCACAGCGGCCGCCCGAGTACGGCGGCGGCCGCGCTGACGGACGTGACTCCGGGGACCACCTCGCACGGGTAGCGATCGGCCAGGCGCTTGTGCATGTGCATGTAGGAGCCGTAGAAGAGCGGATCGCCCTCGGCCAGTACGACGACGTCCCGGCCCGCGTCGAGGTGCGCGGCGAGCCGGGCGGCGCAGTCGGCGTAGAAGTCGTCCATCGCGCCCTGGTAGCCGCCGGGGTGATCAGTGGTCTCGGTGGTCAGCGGGTAGACCAGGTGCTCCTCGAGCTGGCCTTCGGTCAGGTACGGCGCCGCCACCGAGCGCGCGATGCTCCGGCCGTGACGGGCACTGTGGAACGCGATCACATCAGCTGCCCCGATCAAGCGGGCCGCCTTCACCGTCACCAGCTCCGGATCGCCGGGCCCGAGCCCGACTCCCCACAGTCGTCCTGTCATTCTTCCTCGCTTGCGATCGCGTTGACGGCGGCGGCGGTGATCGCACTCCCACCACGACGGCCCCGAACTACCAGATACTCCAGGCCGAGCTCGTTCGCCGCGAGCGCGTCCTTGGACTCCGCCGCCCCGATGAACCCCACCGGGATCCCCAGCACTGCCGCCGGCCGCGGCCCACCCTCGGCAATCACCTCGAGCAACCGGAACAACGTCGTCGGAGCGTTGCCCACAGCAACGACTGCCCCTGCGAGGTGCTCATGCCACAGATCCACCGCCGCGGCACTTCGCGTCGTCTGGTGTTGCTGCGCCAGGTCGACTGTCCGCGGATCCTGCAGCGTGCAGATCACCTGATTGTCGGCCGGCAGCCGTCGCCGGGTGATCCCCGCGGCCACCATCTGCGCGTCGCACAAGATCGGCGCGCCACCCTGCAGCGCGGCCCGTGCGTTCTTCACCACATTCGGCGACCACGCCAGATCCGCCACCAGATCCGTCATCCCGCACGCGTGAATCATCCGTACGGCGACCTGCGCAACGTCAGCCGGCAACTCGCCGAGCGCCTCCGCCGCCTCCGCCCGGATCGTCGCGAACGACCGCCGATAGATCTCGGCACCATCCCGCACGTACTCGTTCACATCCGCTCCCCGTCGACCAGGTACCCGTTGCCTACAGCAAGCACATCCACAAACTCCCCAGCCGGCTTCCCGCACCGCCGCTCACACCCCGACCAGTGCACCCGCCGCCCGTCCCGCCGCATCGTCGGCATCACCCGCGAGGCATCCGCCCGCACGTCCGCCAACGCCTTCCCACACCCCGGCCGCCCCGCACACGCCGTCACACCCTCCCAGACCGAGTCGGAGGTCGTGACCAACCCAACCCCCTCCAACAGTTCCTCCGCCCCAGCCCCCACCACCACAGACCGCCACGGCGTCAACCGAATCCCCACTCTGCCGCCAGCCGTGTCCGCGGCCTGGGCAACCGCAGCTGCCTGTTCCTGCGTGAGGCTCCCCAGCGGGACGGTCACCACGAGTGCAGCCCCGTGCAACCCGGCCTCGATCCTCGTACTGGTCGCCGGCAAGTCCTCCGTCGCCCGCAGCCCGAGCCGACCGAGGATCCGATCCGCACCGTCCTCGAGCTCCGCGATCCGCCACTCCCCGTCACGCTCACTCAAGAACGCCTCAGCCACCGCAACCATCAGCCCGGCCGCCTCGCCCCAGCCCACCCGCACACCGCGACCGCCCCCGAGGCTAAGAACCGCCTCACGCTCATCCACCGCGCGAACAGCCACATCCGCCTTCGCCCCCGCCAGATCCCCACGCCCATCGTCCAGCGCGAAGAGAAAGCGCCCCGGCAACTCAGCCAGCCCCGGCCGCGCACACAGCTCCCGATCGACCGCGGTCACCACCGGCAGTACGTCGTAGCGACTGTCCTGGTCCAGACCAGACAGCGGCGACGCCAGGATGTTCCGCACGCGCTCATGGCTCATCGACGGGAGCAGTCCGACCGCGAAGAGCCGATCCGACAACTCACGCGGCCCGTCCGCCCTCAGAGCCCGGATCTGTACGTTCCCACGCGAGGTGAGCTCCAGCCGCCCATCACCCAGCTCGAGCGCGGCCTCCCGCAGTACCTCCAACTGCTGGACACTCAGCACCCCACCGGGCACGCGAATCCGGGCAAGACCGCCATCAGCCGCCTGGTGTACCGCCAGCACACCAGGGCACCGATCGGTCTGAGTCCTCGCCACAGGCGTGATGCTACGTGCCCGGCACCTCCTGTGTTCTGGACCACAGCAGTACGCCGACCGTCAGCGCCGCACACAGCCCGCCACACACCATCGCCGCCGACACAGACCACGCATCGACC
Organism: Kribbella sp. NPDC048837; assembly: GCF_055586945.1. Classification (NCBI taxonomy): domain Bacteria; kingdom Bacillati; phylum Actinomycetota; class Actinomycetes; order Propionibacteriales; family Kribbellaceae; genus Kribbella; species Kribbella sp. NPDC048837. The sequence goes on along the minus strand of NZ_JBVJHF010000006.1, from coordinate 503,944 downwards.
ACCAGTCCACCCAGCAACGCACCAGTGGACAGCACCGCCTGGAACGACGCCGTGAACAACACAGTCGCCGCCTCCCGCGACCCCGGTGCAGCCTTCGCAAACATGCTCATCGAGCACACCGGCACCCCGCCGTACCCCAGCCCCCACACCACCAGCAGCACCAGCGCGCCCGCCGTACTGTGCCCCACCACCGGCATCAGCAGCGTCGCCAACGCGATCAGCCCCGCACAGCCGGCGAAAGTGACAGTTAGGTTCCGGCCAGCCGCCGTACCCGCCACGAGATTCCCAACCAGCCCAGCAGCGCCATAGATCAACAGCAGCACCCCGATCAGCTCCGGCCGCACGACGTGCCGCAGGAACGGCGTCACGTAGGTGTAGGTCGCGAAGTGCGCCGTCACGATCAAACACGTGACGATCAACGCACTCCGGCTGCCCCGCAACGCCTCCCGCAGTACGGCGGGCCGCGTCACCTGCAGCGGAGGAAGGGGAGGAACGGACACGTACAGCGCACCCAGCACCACCAGTGACAACACTCCAAGTGCGGCGAACGACGTACGCCATCCCGCGAGCTCACCGACAAACGTCCCCGCCGGTACGCCGAGCACAGATCCGAGCGGCACCGCCGAAAAGATCACAGCTGTCGCCCGCACACTCCACTGCTCAGGCACCAGCCGCCCAGCCAGCCCAGCCCCGATCGACCAGAACCCGCCAACCGTCAGCCCAACCAGAAACCGCGCAAACAGCTCGAGCCAGTACACCCGCGCAGCTGCCGCCACGAACCCAGCCGCGGCCAGCAACACCATCAACACACAAAGCATCAACCGCCGATCCAGCCGAGCCGTAGCCACCGTCACCACCGGCGCGGCCACCGCCGCCACCAGCCCCGGCATCGTCATCAGCCACCCGGTCCGCCCCGGCGTCAACGCGAAAGCACTCCCGATCGGCGTCAACAACCCGATCGGCAGAATCTCCGTCGTGACGATGGCGAAAATCCCCAACGTCACCGCCACCACCCCAAGCCACCGAACCGCCGGCGTACGCACAACAGCAACCGTCATACCCACCACCCAACCGCCCCCCGCACCCCCAAACTCGCGACAAAACGACACAGCCCTCAACGACGCATTCCCGCCACCCGCCGCCCAAAGGACATCGCTGCGCGGCGGCTGTCTTGTGGCGCCTTCGGCGCGGGCGCGGGCGCGGACTCTGGTTCCGGCCGGTCTGGTCGGCGCCTGGGCTGGGGGACGGGGGTAGTGGCCAGGAAGGACACCGCTCCGCGGCGGCAGTCTTTCGGCGCCTCCGGCGCGGGCGCGGACCGTGTTCCCGGGCGGTGTGGTTGGCGCGTGGGCCCGGGGACGGTTGATCGGACACCGCTGCGCGGCGGCTGCCCTTCGGCGCCTCCGGCGCGGCCGCGAACTGTGTTCCCGGTGCGGTGTGGTTGGCGTGTGGGCAGGGGGTGGTGGAGTTGTTCGGACACCGCTGCGCGGCGGCTGTTCTTCTGGCGCCTTCGGCGCGCGCGGACTCTGGTTCCGGATCGGTCTGGTCGGCGAGTGGACTGGGTGAGCCGGCCCTAGGGACGAAGACCACCGCTGGACGACTGCTGCGCTGGGCGCGACCCTCCGCCCGGCGTCCGCCGCCGTGACCGACTGTCGGTGGGGCGTGGCAGGGTCGGGGCATGGCGCTGAGGGACCGGCCGTGGCCGGCGGAGGATTTGAGGCTGCGGGAGTCGGTGATCGGGTATTTCCAGTTCATCCACACGACCGCGGTCAACAAGCTGGACGGCCTGGACGAGCAGCAGGCCCGCGCGACACCGCTCGCTACCTCACCGGTGATGAACCCGCTCGGGCTGATCAAGCACCTGACCGCGGTCCAGCGGCAGCACATCCAGCGAACGATCGGCGGCCAGGATCTCCCATCGCTGTGGCGGTCCGACGACCACGACTACGAGTTCCGGATCGCGCCCGAGGAAACGATCGCCTCAGTGCTGGCGGCGTACGACGCAGAGTGGGAGCTCTCCCAGCAGACGCTGCGCGACATCGACTGGTCCGGGTTCATCGACGGCTACCGCGGGCGGATCCGGATCGAGCGGCTGCTGATGGACGTACTGCAGGAGTCGGCCCGGCACCTAGGTCACCTCGACATCGTCCGCGAACTGATCGACGGCGCCCGCGGAGAATGATCCACCTTCGGATCATCTGCCAGTAGATAATCCCGCGCTATCCTCGAAAGATGGCGAAGACTCCACCGCGTACGGTCCCGGACCTCACCGGCTACCTCACGCACGCCGGCCACGTCTTGGAGACCCAACTGTCCGCCGCCCTGGCCGAGATCGGACTCACGCTGCGCATGCAATGCGTACTGCGACACGCGCTCGAGGCAGAACGCACCCAGATCCAGATCGCCGAGCTCGCGTACATGGACAAGACGACCATGGTCGTCACCGTCGACGCCCTCGAAGAAGCCGGGTACGCCGAACGCAAACCGTCGGCCACCGACCGCCGAGCCCGCATCATCGCCGTCACCGAAGCCGGCGCCAAGATCGCCGCCGAGGGCCAACGCATCGTCGACCAAGTCCACGCCGAAACCCTCGCCGCCCTAACCACCACCCAGCGCAAACCGTTCGTGGACTCGTTGGTCGCACTCGTCGACGGCCACCTATCTACCCCCGTCGAGTTCCAACCCATCCGCCGAGCCCGCCAACGCACCAGCTAACCGCGTACCAACACAGCCCAAAGAACACCACTCCGCGGCGGTAGTCCTTCGGCGGGCGCTGACTGCTGTTCCCGTCTGATGTGATCGGCGTCGGGGCCACCTGGAAGGGCGTACCGGTGCAGTGAAGGGAAGGCACCACTCCGCGGCTGTTCCTCGACGCCTTCCGCGGGCGCTGACCGGTGTTCCGGGTCGATGTGATTGGCGCGGCACGGCGTTGATTCGTGGATCGCGGTCATCGACGCGCCGATGCCCGGCACCAGGATCCCCGACTCGGCGTCCAGGCACCGGTGATGATCCGGACCCGGATGCACGACTCGGCGACTGCTTCTGGAGCGGCTGGCGGTCGCAGGAACCACGCCGCTCCGAGCATGCGGCGCCCTTGTGTCGGATCCGCGTCCACCGAGATCTCTGCGCCTACTGTCGGTCCGTGGCGAGACTCGCGGTGAAGTTGCTGTTGTTGGATGACGAGGACCGGCTGCTCCTCATCCACGCCAAGGACCCTCAGACACAGGCCGAATGTTGGTACCCCGTGGGCGGCGGGATTGAGCCAGGCGAGGCAGTGCAGGAAGCCGCGGCCCGCGAGGCGTACGAGGAGACCGGCCTGGTTGACCTGCCACTGGGGCTCCCTGTCTGGCGGCGCGATCATCTGTACGAGTTCGACGGCCGGGCTGTCGAGGTCCACGAACAGTGGCTGCTGTACGGGGTTGATCGCTTCGACCCGATGCCGGCGCAATTGACTGACGGCGAAGCTCGCAGCATCTTGGGCTTCCGATGGTGGCGGGCGCAGGAACTGATTGAAACGACGGAAACAGTCTTCCCGCCGCGGCTCGGCCGGCTACTGATAGATCTGCTGGCCGACGGGGTGCCGGCAGAACCCGTCGACATCAGCGAGCCGACGTGAGTGGACCTCGCGAGGTGTTCGCGCGAGCTTCCTAGGCACCCAGACTTACTCCTCGACGCAGGACCACCGCACCACCAACGGACGCCGCGCCGACAGCTGCCGACCCGATCGGCTCGGCGTTGATTCGTGGATCGCGGTCTTCGACGCGCCGGTGATCGGTTCCCAGATCCACGACTCGGCGACCCCGCGCCAGTCGTGATCCGGACCTGGCTGCACGACTCGGCGACCCCGCGCCAGTGGTGATCCGGATTTGGCTGCACGACTCGGCGACTCCTGCGTCGCCGGTGCATTAGCCCGGGAGAGCAGTTCGCGCCCGCCGCCGGAGGCGGCCAGAAAGGCAGCCGCCGCGGAGCGGTGACCTTCCTGGCCAAGCCGGCTCAACAGTTGACTCGCCTAGCCCGTCGACCTGGACGGCGATCTGCGGCGCCGCCGGAGGCGGCCGGCAAGGCAGCCGCCGCGCAGCGGTGTCCTTTCAGTTGCCGAGGAGCGGTGCCTCTTCAGCTGTTGAGAATGTGGTTGGTTAGAAGATCGTCTGTTATCGGACTATCTGTTATGGTCGTTCTTGTCGGGATGAGAGATGGGAGATGGCTGTGGCGGCAGAGGTTGTGGTGGGGGCTGGGTGGGGTGTGGGTGGGCGGGTGAAGGCGCTCGTTGTGTTGTGTGTGATGCAGTTGATGATCATCTTGGACGGGACCGTGGTGACGGTGGCGTTGCCTACGATTCAAGGGGATCTGGGGTTCTCGCAGGCGGGGCTGGCCTGGGTGATGAACTCGTACTTGATCGCCTTCGCGGGCCTGCTTCTGCTGGCCGGCCGGATCGGGGATCTGGTCGGGAGCAAGCGGGTCTTTCTCGCCGGGCTGAGCCTCTTCACGGGCGCCTCACTGCTGTGCGGCCTGGCGGGCAACGCCGAGGTCCTGATCGCCGGCCGCTTCCTGCAGGGCGTCGGCGGGGCACTCGCGTCCGCGGTGATCCTCGGGATGATCGTGAATCTGTACCCGGCGCCGGGTGAGCAGGCCCGCGCGATGGGGGTTTACAGCTTCACCTCGGCCAGTGGTGCGTCGATCGGGTTGATCCTTGGCGGTGTGATCACCCAGACCGTCGGCTGGCACTGGGCTTTCCTGATCAACGTCCCGATCGGACTCGCCGCACTGGCCGCGGCAACACGAGTCTTGACCCGCCAGAAGGGGCTAGGGCTCGGCAAGGGCGCGGACGTGCTGGGTGCCGCGCTGGTGACGGCTGGTCTGTCGCTGGGCGTCTACACGATCGTCCAGACCGCCGAACCGCAGGCGACGCTCCGGCGTACGCTCGCCCTCGCCGCCGCCAGCGCGGTCCTCCTGGCAGCGTTCGTGGTCAGGCAGGCACGGATCAAGAACCCGCTGCTCTCCCTGCACATCTTCCGCAAGCGCCGGCTGACCGTGGCGAACGGCGTGGTTGTGCTGCTCTTCGCGGCCGGCTTCGGCTTCCAGTTCACGACTGCGCTGTACGTGCAGCGCGTCCTCGGCTACGACTCGCTCACCACCGGATTGGCTTTCCTGCCCGCACCGATCATGAACGCTCTGATGTCGCTGTCCATCGCACCGCGCCTGACCGTCCGCTTCGGCCCGCGCAAGATGCTCGTCATCGGACTGGCAGCGTTCCTGGTGGCGCTGCTCTGGATCAGTCAGGCTCCAGTGGACGGTTCGTACGTCGTCAACGTCGCCCCCGTACTCGCGGTGATGGGCGCAGGGATCGGACTAGCCATCCCGGCCGCCATCATGATCGCCATGTCCGGTGCGGACGCCGAAGACGCCGGACTCGCGTCAGGCCTGAACAACACCGCCCAGCAAGCCGGTGCGGCCGTCGGCACCGCCGTACTCGCGACGCTGGCCGCATCCACCACTACAAGCCGGTTGGCTGACGGGGCGAGCGACGTACTGGCGCTGCGCGACGGGTACGGCGTTGCGTGGCTCACGGCGGCCGCCTTCGTCCTGGGAGCCCTGGTTCTGGCTAGTCTTGTCGGCCGTGAGTAAGACGAGAGATCTCGACCGGATGGTCCTGTTCACCGATGCGGTCGTCGCGATCGCGATCACGCTGCTGGTGCTGCCGCTGGTGGAGGTGGTCACGGAGTCCAAGGCCGACGGGCTGGATGCGCTCGAGGTGGTCACCGAGCACAAGCCGCAGATCTTCTCGTTCCTGCTGAGTTTCGTGGTGATCGCGAACTTCTGGCTCGGTCACCACCGGGTGTTCGAGCACGTCCGGGCGTACACGTCCGCGATGATGCGGCTGAACCTGCTCTGGTTGCTCACGATCGTGATCCTGCCGTTCCCGACCGAGATCGTCGGTGTCTACAAGAGTGACCAGTTCACCGCCGGCTTCTACACCGGGACGATCCTGGCGCTCAGCATCTGCCAGTCCGCGCTCACCTGGATGATCCACGGGCACAAGGAGCTCGAGAAGCCGGACAACCCGGTCAGCACCCGGGAACTGGCCGGCTCCCTCGCGCTGACCGGGCTGACTCTGATCGCGTTCATCCTTGCGGCCTTTGTCCCCGGAGTGGGTTTCTACGCCCTGCTTCTGCTGCTCCTGTCGCCGGTGTCGCTGCGCGTATGGGACAGGCTGCCGCAGAAGGTCAGCTGAGCCCGGACCAGAACCCGCACTGGTGCTCAGCGCTCAGATTGACCGGCTGGATACCACTCTGGTCCGTGGGAGCCAGTGACAGACCCTTGATCGCGTGACTGGCCGTAGGCGACCACTGCGGCTGGTCCGGTCCGTTCGGGTTGCCAGTACGGGACGGCAGCTCCGTGGCGTGTGCGGCGCCCGGTCCGGGCGCAGCGACCGGGGAGTGCTTGTCCGCGAACTCATACGCGTACACCGGCACCTTGCGAGCCGCCTGCTGGTCCGTGGCGACCTGAGTGCACGACCAGATCCGATCCGTCGTAACGGCGCCCCACGCCGCCGCCGGCGACTCGTAACGGTCCAACGGATAGTGCCGCAGTACCTCCGCAGCCTTGTCCGGACCGACCATGTTGGTCACCAACTGCGGGTAGTCCTTGATCTCCCCAAACGCAGCCAGCCACGCGTTCGCCTCGTCGTGGTTGTTCCCGGAGATGATCGGCACCCGGTGGAACAGGCCGGCCTTCATCGCCTTCGCCGGATCCAGCGGTACGGCGGCAGTCCCGCCGTACCCGACCTGCGTGAACTGCAGCGTGTCCTCCACCAGTACGTCGGACTTCGCCGCGCGGAGGCAGTCGAGCATGGCCTGGCCGGCCTTGCACCCGAAGTCAGCCTTGTTGTCGTCGGCCCATTCCTACCGTTCGCCTGGACCGTGCGAGCGGGGATCCACGGGGAGTCCGCGGCCTGACCCGGGTACTGGCTGTTGTCGGCTCAGTTGAACGCGCAGGAGCCGCTCTGCATGATCGCCTTGGCGAAGAGGCCGCTGGCCGTCGGTGAGGTCAGCTGTGCGCAGACGCTCATGCCGCCCGCGGACTCACCGGCCACGGTGACGTTGTGCGGGTCGCCGCCGAAGGCGCGGGCGTTGCGCTGCACCCAGCGGAGGGCTGCCTGCTGGTCCTGGATGCCGTAGGTGCCGGAACCCGGCAGACCGAAGAACCCGAAGATGCCCAGGCGGTAGTTGACCGTCACGACGACCACGTCGCCGCGAGTGGCGGGCTTGGACGCCTCGTAGCTGTTGCCGGCGCCGGAGAAGAAGCCGCCGCCGGGGATCCAGACCACGACGGCTCGCGGTTTCGACGCGCGGGCTGCCGGGGTGGTGACGTTCAGGTAGAGGCAGTCCTCGTTCGTGGCGCCGTCGGGTGCGTCGGAGTTCGGTTGCTGTGGACACGGGTTGCCGAGGGGCGACGGCCGCACCCCGTTCCACGGCCTCACCGGCTGCGGTGCCTTCCAGCGCAACGCGCCGACCGGGGGAGCGGCGTACGGGATCGAAGACCCGCGCGTCGCCGACCGTCTTGCTCGCCAGCAGCCCGGTACCAGTCCGTACGACGTCCGGTTGCGCGGCGGCACCGCACAGCCTCCGCTTCGGCCCGAAGGCGAAACCTCCTACACCTTTGGTCTACGTCTCACACCACTCACCCCGCCGCCGCAGGCGGCGTCTTCCTGCGCAGCAGGTAGGTGTCCATGATCCAGCCCTTGCGATCGCGGGCTTCCGCGCGGACCCTCTCGATCTCGGCGGCGACCTCGCTCAAGCGACCCGAGATGAGGATCTCGTCAGGCGTCCCGAGGTACGCGCCCCAGTAGATGTCGGCGTCCTGGTCGAGGTGCTCGGTGAACGCCGTCTGCGCGTCCAGCATCACCACCAAGTCGTCCACGTCCTCCGGCCAGCCCTTCGCGAGCCGCCGCCCGGTGGTGATCTGGATCGGCCGCCCGACCTGGTTCAATCCGACCCGATGCCGCGCGGCCAGCGTCGACACACTGCTGATCCCCGGGATCACCTCGACCGAGAACTCCAGCTCGCCCCGCGCCAGGATGTCGTCCAGGATCGCCAGCGTGCTGTCGTACAGCGACGGGTCACCCCAGACCAGGAACGCGCCCACCTGATCCTCGCCCAGTTCCGACGCGATCAACCCGGCACAAACATCGGCCCGCCGGCGTCGCCAGTCGTCGACGGCTTCGACGTACGCGCTGCTGGACCGGTCCCGCTCGGGGTCCTGCCCGACGACGACCCGCCACTCCTTGGACGATGCGTACCGCCGCAGGATCTCCGACCGCAGGTCGACCAGCTCCTGCTTCACCTCGCCCTTGTCCAGCACGAAGAACACGTCGACCCGGTTCAGCGCCGACACGGCCTGCATCGTCACCTGTTCCGGATCGCCCGCACCGACGCCGATCACCACGATCTCCCGCATGCGCGCAGCCTATGCCACCTACCCAGAGTGAGGAGCCGGGTGCCGATTGCCCGATCGTGAACGGAATCCGGTCCCCGCACCGGCGCGAGCGAAGAACTGTTGCCGCAGGCACCAGGTGACGTCAGACCGTCAGCAGCAGCCCGGCGGCGATGACGGTGCCGACTACTGCGCCGCCGTAGCAGAACACCACGATCGGTACGGCGTACCGCTTCAGCTGCAGCCCGTCGTACAGGGTGTAGCGGAAGCGGTGTGCCCAGTGGAAGAGCGCCAGCGCGCACACGCCGAACACCACCAGCCGGGTGAGCGGATTGTGCAGTACGGCGTACAGATGCGCGTGCGACGGCGGTGTGATCCAGCCGAGCGGGAACCCGAGACCGAACAGAAACAGCAGGACGGGCAGCATCAGCGCGGAGATCATCCCGCCAGAGCTGAACAGCATCCAGAGGAACGGTTCGGGGGAGCGGGAGGGGCGGTTCATCGCAGCACCAGCCAGGCGATGAATGCCGACAGCAACAACCAGAGCAGGTAGTGGGCGGCAACGATCTGCCGCGGCGGCACCCGGCTGCCGCGCAGCTTGATCACCATGGCCCTGGGCGCCAGCCCGAACCAGGTCACCACGTGCAGCAGCAGGAACAGCATCGCGATCACGTTGATCACGACCATCCACCACTGCCCACCCCGGTCGAGGAAGCGCTCGTACGACGCCGGCCCGTCGCTGACCGCCTTGACCAGCCAGAGCAGATACACCACCGACCACGCGACGAAGACGCTGCTCAGCTCGCGGAGCACGAACAGCAGGTACGACCGGCGCTCGAGCCACCAGAACAGGTGAACCGGTCGCTGGTAGACGCTCATCGACGGCTCCGGGGCATCAGCAGGTCCTTGATCGCCTGAGTCGCCGCGGTGAGCTTGTACCGCTGGATCGCACCCGCCGGGTCGACCCCCTTCGGACACGCGGCACTGCACTCACCCACGAAGGTGCAGGCCCAGATGCCTTCGGGCGACGACAGTACGGCGCGACGCTCCTCGGCACCCTCGTCCCTGGAGTCCAGGTTGTAGCGCTGGGCCAATGCGATCGCCGCCGGGCCGATGAAGTCCTGGTCGAGGCTGTAGACCGGGCAGGCCGAGTAGCACAGCATGCAGTTGATGCACATGCTGAACTGCTGGTACTCGTCCATCTGCTCCGGCGTCTGCAGGTACTCGCCTTCCTCGATCGGGCTGTGCACGTCCCGCACGATCCACGGCTTGACGGTCGGCAGTTTGGTCATGAAGTCGTCGATGTCGACGACGAGGTCCCGGATCACCGGGAAGTTGTGCAGCGGCTCGACCCGGATCGGACCGGGGGCGTAGTCGGTCAGGAAGGTCGCACAGCTCAGCTCCGGCTCACCGTTCACCGTCATCCCGCAGCTGCCGCAGATGCCCATCCGGCAGGACCACCGGAACGACAGCGTGCCGTCCAGCTGGTCCTTGATGTACGTCAGGCCGTCGAGGATGGCCCAGTGCTCGCGCAGCGGCACCTGGTACGACTGCATGACCGGCTCGGTATCCACCCCGGGCCGGTAGCGTGCGACCTCGAGGGTGATCTCGTCTGCCATCAACTACCTCCCGTAGACCCGCTCGCCCGGCGGCCACTTGGTGATGGTCACCGGCAGATACGTGACCCGGCGGCTGCCGTCGGGTTGGCGCCGGACCAGCGAGTGCGCCAGGAACCGGTCGTCGTTACGGGCCGGGAAGTCGGTCCGCTGGTGTGCTCCGCGGGATTCTTCCCGGCGTGCCGCGCACGCGATGATGCTCTCGGCAACCTCGAGCATGAACCCCAGCTCCAGCAGGGCGATCAGCTCGGTGTTGAAGTTCCGGCTGTGATCGTCGATCGCCGCATGGGCGAAGCGCGACTGCAGCTCGCTCAGCTGCTCGGCCGCCTTGGCCAGCGAACCGGCCTCGCGGTAGATCCCGGCGCCGTTCTCCATCGTGGTCTGCATCTCGGTGCGGATGTCCGCGATCTTCTCGTGGCCCGCGGCGTGCCGATCCAGCTCGGCGGTCAGCCGGCGCTCCTCGTCCCGCCCCTGCGCGAGGATCGAAGCGGGTACGGCGCCGCCGTACCGGCCGGCGAACACCGCGGCGGCGCGGCCGGCCCGGTTGCCGAAGACGAGACACTCGGGCAACGAGTTCGAGCCCAGCCGGTTCGCGCCGTTGATGCTGACGCAGGCCACCTCGCCGGCGGCGTACAGGCCTTCGAGCGACGTCGCGCCGCGGATGTCGGTGTGGATCCCGCCCATCATGTAGTGCACGACGGGACGGACCGGCACGAGCTCCCGCACCGGGTCGATGTTCTGGTACTTCGAGCACAGCTCCCGGACGAACGGCAGCTTGGCGTCGATCAGCTTCGCGCCCAGGTGCCGCAGGTCCAGGTTGACGATCGGTCCGTACGGCGTGTCGATCGTCCGGCCCTTGGCGTGCTCGTGCACGAACGCCTGCGACAACCGGTCCCGCGGTCCGAGCTCCATGCTGCGCAGTTGCGGTGTCGGCGTCGGCGTACCGAGGTCGTAGTCCTGCAGGTAGCGGTAGCCGTCCTTGTTGAGCAGCCAGCCGCCCTCCGCCCGGGCGGCCTCGGTGATGAGGATGCCGGTGAACGGCAGGCCGGTCGGGTGGTACTGGACGAACTCCATGTCCTTGAGCGCCGCGCCGGCCTGGTAGGCCAGGGCCATCCCGTCACCGGTCTTGATGTTGGCGTTCGTGGTGAACGGGTACACGCGTCCACAGCCGCCCGTGCAGACGATCACCGTGCTGGCGGTGATGGTCTCGATCCGCCCGGTCGCGAGCTCGATCGCGACAACGCCGTACGCGCGGCCTTCGTCGACCAGGATCTTGGTCACGTACCACTCGTCGTAGCGGAAGATGTCGGAGTACGAGAGCGCGGTCTGGAAGAGCGTGTGGAGCAGGTGGAAGCCGGTCCGGTCAGCGGCGAACCAGGTGCGCTTCTTCTTCATCCCGCCGAACGCGCGGACGGCGATCCGTCCGTCGGGCTGCCGGCTCCACGGGCAGCCCCAGTGCTCGAGCCGGAGCAGTTCGCGCGGTGCCTCGGCGACGAACGCCTCGACGGCGTCCTGGTCGCAGAGCCAGTCGCTGCCGGACACCGTGTCGTACGCGTGCTCCTCGAGACTGTCGTCGTCAGCGGCAACGGCCGCGGCGCCGCCCTCGGCGGAGACCGTGTGGCTGCGCATCGGGTACACCTTGGACACGACCGCAACCCGCAGCGCCGGATTGGTCTCCGCCACCGCGATGGCAGCCCTCAGCCCGGCGCCGCCACCCCCGATCACCACGACGTCGTGATAAGTGCTCACCGCTAAGCCTCGTGCTCGCCGCTGTGCTCGTCGAGCAGGATCTTGCCGTCGTGCCGCACCGTGCGGATCCGCACGCTGCCGTCATGGAACTCGTGCCGCATCTGGCGGCACCCACACGCGAAGTGCATGTCGTCCAGCCGGAAGCCCTCGAAGTCGTCCTCCTGACTCCGATCCGCATCCCCCACCCGCCCGCAGGGCGCCCGCTCCGCAGTCAGGTGTGTCTTCGTCCCTGTCATTCCCCAACCCCCTCAGCGCTCGAGGTGTTTGTGACTCACATCACACCTCGATAGTGCGCCTACCCCGGGACGGCGGCAATGCCTTGAGCACCCCGGCTCCCACGACGAAGCTCGAGCGCCGGACGACGGCCTCGGCGCCTACGGCCAAGCCGTGGTGACAGCAGCCCTCGCAAGTTGCAGGATCTGAGCTCTCTTGCTCTGAGCCAGGTCTGTCGGTGACATGAAGACCGAGAGGGTTTCTGCGCCACGGCGTACCTGGACGGCTCCGTCCGCGTTCCTGACGAATGCCTCGTGTCCGAGGGTGGTCAGCGATGTCCAACCCTCAGGGGACCCGGTCGCAGTCCTGAAGGCGCGTGCTTCCGTCGTTGCTATCTCGGCATTGGGGGCGATGCTGTAGATCGCGCCGACAAGCGGCCTGGTACCGAAGTTGTCCGGCTTGCCGACGCCGAAGTTGCACTTTGATGTTCTGAGGGTGTTGCCGCCCAGGCCCGGTTCATCAACGAACTCACCCCGATCGCCTCGCGTGATGTCGGTGCCTACGACCTGTTCGACCGCAACCCTCGGTAGGAGGTCGCAGGCATCCAGTCTGGCGCCGCCGACCGGGTTGTCGATCGGATTCTGCTCGATCCATTGCCCTCCGATTCGCTGGTACCGCGTGGCGTTGCTGGCGGCACTGGCTCGAAAGGGCTGGCCGTTGTTGTCGACCCGAATAGTTCGTTCGGTGGCCTCCGTGCCTTCCTTGTAGCGAAACTCGGCCACCCAGGCGCAGTCGCAATCGATGGCGGACGCATCGACGTCGAAAACTAGAGGCTGATCCCTTTCGACATTGAACACGAACGCCTTGTTGTCGTCTTGCGGAGAGCCGGCATACTCCCAGCTTGCCTCCTTCGTCTTGTTCAACTTCACTTCTATGCGCCGGACTGGCACGTTCCCGCCCTCGCCGCCGCAGCCGACCATGCTTCCGAGCATGGGGGACTTGGCGTCAACGACAACGGGGTTGAACCCCGTGATCTGAATCGGCACGTCTGTAGCACGCCGCACGGTCACTCGAACGGTCTGATGTTCAGCCACCACCCCACCCTGGCCTGTTGCCCACTCGTATCTGCCCACGCAGGTGTTCTCCTCGTTCGGTGGCGGCGAGAGATCCGCAATTGGCTTGGGCAGCACATATGTTCCGCCGAGTGGATGGCCATTGTTGACGATATGGTCGAGATTGATATCGGTGCCGACCGCGACCGTTTCTTTCGTCGGGTCCGGCCAGGCGAGAGCGGCGATCGCGGAGCCGACGAGGATCAGGCAGGTGGCGATCACTATGCCCTGGTAATGGCGGACGCTCTTCAGTTCTTTTGGCGGCGTACGTCGGCCGAGAAACAAAAGTGCTGCTGTGACGATCAGGGTGCAGGCAAGCAGCCACCGCCACATGGTCGGCGTCAGAACGCCGAGGAAGTGATCGAGCAGTCGTAGTCCCAGGATGGACAGGACTATGACCAAGATTCTTGGGTGCCCGAGGGCCTTGCTCCAACCTGCGCCGTTCTGTCCGTTCATGGCGCCCCTACCGACGTGACGGGTCGACGGTGTCAGGATAACCACGTCGCCTCGTGGTACCTGTCCGTACCCGGCTCCTCGGCTCGGCCCCGAGCATGCGTGGTCTCGGACGGATCAGGGTGGAGCCGCGCGAGCGAGCGCCGGCGAGTGTAGACGCGGCGTGGGGAAGAACTATTGCTTGGCTTCGCGCCACTCTCGTTCGAAGGGGAGGCGCCAGGCTCGGGGGGCGATGAGTTGGTGGATCGCGTTGGGGCCCCAGGTGCCGGGCTGGTAGGGCTTGACCGGGGACGGGTCGTCCAGCAGCATCGACGACCGGTCCCACAGGGACTCGATGCCCTCGGCGGTGGTGAACAGGGTGTGGTCGCCACGCATCGCGTCCAGGATCAGCCGCTCGTACGCCTCCAGGACGTCGCCCGCACTCTCGGTCTCCTGGGTCGAGAACTGCATCGACAGCTTCTCCAGCCGCATCCCGGGGCCGGGCCGCTTGCCGTAGAACGACAGGGAGACCCGGGACGAGTCGGCCAGGTCGAAGGTCAGGTGGTCCGGGCCCTCCGAGCCGACCCCGGAGCCGGTCGGGAACATCGTCTTCGGCGCCTCCTTGAAGGCGATCGAGATGATCCGCTGCCCCTCGGCCATCCGCTTGCCGGTGCGCAGGAAGATCGGCACGCCGGCCCAGCGCCAGTTGTCGATCTCGACCTTCAGCGCGATGAACGTCTCGGTGTCGGAGTCCGGCGCGACCCCGTCCTCGTTGCGGTAGCCGGAGTACTGCCCGCGGACCACGTCGGTCGGCTGGATCGGCAGCATCGACCGGAAGACCTTGTTCTTCTCCTCCGAGATGGCCCGCGGCTCCAGCGCGGTCGGCGGCTCCATCGCGACGAACGACATCACCTGCATCAGGTGCGTGACCACCATGTCCTTGAACGCGCCGGTCGGCTCGTAGAACGTGGCCCGCTGGTCCAGGCCGAGCGACTCGGGGATGTCGATCTGCACGTGGTCGATGAAGTTGCGGTTCCAGATCGGCTCGAACAACCCGTTCGCGAACCGGAAGGCGAGGATGTTCAGCGCCGCCTCCTTGCCGAGGAAGTGGTCGATCCGGAAGATCTGCGACTCGTCGAAGGTCTCGTGCACGAAGTCGTTCAGCTTGATCGCGCTGGCCAGGTCGTCGCCGAACGGCTTCTCCATCACCACCCGGGCCCGGTCGACCAGGTCCGCGTCGCGCAGCATCGCGATCACCGACTGGGCCGCCTTCGGGGGCACCGACAGGTAGTGCAGCCGGCACGCGTCCGGGCCGAGCTTCTCCTCTGCCGCCTTGACCGCTGCGGCCAGCGCCTCCGGCCCGGCCGTCACCGGCACGTACTCGAGCCGGTCCGCGAACTGCGCCCACTCCTCGTCGGACATCCGGTGCGTGCCGAACGTCTCGACCGCCTCCCGCGCCCGGGCCCGGAACTCGTCGCACGTCAGCTCCTCGGTGGCCGAGCCGATGATCCGTACGTCGGGCGCGAACTTGGACTGCTGCAGGTACGCGAGCCCCGGCAGCAGCTTGCGCTTGGCCAGGTCGCCGGTCGCCCCGAACAGCACGATCACATGGGGCGCCAGCGGCTCCGGGTCCCGTCGCGACGGGCGCGAACCGGGCGCCGGATACGCAATGGTCTGGGTACGGTCAGGCATTCAGTCCTCCCACGGACGCCACCGGAGCCAACATCCGCAGTGTAGGTGCCTGTGGTGACGCTCAGGCGTCAAGCGGATTGCCAAAGTCCCAGGACGTTGCCTTCCGTGTCCTCGAAGTACGCGGCGAAGCCCATGTCCCCGACCGGGAGCTTCTCGCCGACCTGCTTGCCGCCGAGGCTCTCGACGGTCTTCAGCGCCGCGTCGAGGTCGTCCACGTCGATGGTGATCATCGGTCCGCGCAACGCCTCGGTGCGCTCGAACATGCCGCCGTTGATGAAGCCCGGCTCGGACGGTATCGACTGCTCGTCCACCGGTCCGGTCGACGCCATCGTGTAGCTCAGCTCCGGCATCACCATCAGGTTCCAGCCGAACGCCTCCGCGTAGAACGCCCGCGCCCGGTCGCCGTCGCTGAACGGAACCTCGAAATGCACCACTCGGCCTGCCATCGCACACACCCTCCCCTGGTGGTCCTGTCCTCCCGACGCTAGTCCTGGTACGGCGCCCTCTCCAGGGCTCGGGCGATTACGGTGGGAGTGTCTGTTTCCGGCGCACCCGTTCGTCGGTGGGGTGAGACACGCTCTGGAGGAGGACCGTGAAGTACCTGCTGATGATCTGTGGTGAGGACGACTCGCACGCGAACGACGGCTGTGGCGGCTGGTCGGAGGAGATGGAACGCCGCGGTGTAGTGGCGGGCGGGGCCGGGCTGCGGCCGCCGGCCGAGGCGACGACGGTCCGGGTCCGGGACGACGAGCTGCTGCTGACCGACGGGCCGTTCGCGGAGACGAAGGAGCAGATCGGCGGTTTCGTGCTGATCGACTGCGCCGACCTGGACGAGGCGATCGAGATCGCGGCCAAGCACCCCGCGGCCGGTTACGGCACCATCGAGATCCGACCGGTGCTGGAGCCGCCGCCGGGCGTGGTGTGACGTTCGAGGAGGTCTACCGGCAGGAGTGGGGCCAGGTGGTCGCCACGCTGATCCGCCTGACCGGGAACTGGGAGCTGGCCGAGGAGTGCGCCCAGGAGGCGTTCGCCGCGGCGCTGGAGCGGTGGCCGCGGGACGGCGTACCCGACAGGCCCGGTGCCTGGCTGACGACCACCGCACGTCACCGTGCGATCGACTGGCTGCGCCGGGAGGCTGTCGGTGCTCAGAAGCTCAAGGAGCTGGCTGCGATGAGTGACGAGTCCGAACCGGCGTACGACGTGCCCGACGACCGGCTGCGGCTCATGTTCACGTGCTGCCATCCGGCGCTGGCGATGGAGGCCCGGGTGGCGCTGACACTGCGCACCCTGGCCGGACTGAGTACGGCGGAGATCGCACGGGCGTTCCTGGTCCCGGAGACGACCATGTCGAAGCGGCTGACCAGGGCCAAGCAGAAGATCCAGCACGCCGGGATCCCGTACCGCGTCCCGCCCGCCCACCTGTTGCCCCAGCGGACGCCCGCCGTACTGGCCGTGCTCTACCTGCTGTTCAACGAGGGGTACTCCGATGTCGTCCGCACCAGTCTGAGTGCCGAGGCGATCCGGCTGGCCAGACTGCTCGTACAGCTCATGCCCGACGAGCCTGAGGCCGCCGGACTGCTCGCACTGATGCTGCTGCACGATGCACGCCGTGACACGCGGCTGACCGCTGACGGCGTACTGGTCACCCTGGAAGACCAGGACCGCACCCGCTGGGACCACGCTGCGATCACCGAGGCCGAGGCGCTGCTGGACGCCACGCTCCGACGCGGCGAACCGGGGCCGTACCAAGTGCAGGCCGCCATCGCCGCCTGTCACGCCACGGCTCGTACGGCGGCGGACACGGACTGGCCGCAGATCGCTGCCCTGTACGGCCGGCTCAAGCAGACCCCTGTGGTCGCCCTCAACCGGGCGGTGGCGATCGGCATGGCCGACGGTCCGGCCGTCGGCCTCCGGCTGGTGGACGACCTGGCCGCCGGACCGCTGGCCGGCTACCACCTGCTCCCCGCCACCCGCGCCGACTTCCTCCGCCGCCTCGGCCGCTTCCCGGAGGCGGCCTCGGCCTATCAAGAAGCCTTGGATCTGGCCACAACCGACGCCGAGCGCCGGTACCTGCAGAAAAGACTGCGCGAGGTGTCTGTCGGGACGTGATCCATTCGTCGGTGGAATATGACGGATATCAGAGTGGCCGTGGCGGGGGAGCGGACCGACCTCGCCGACCTCCTGGCCGGGTTGGCGGATGAGGACTGGGACAAGCCGACGCTGTGCGCCGGCTGGCGGGTGCGGGAGCTGGTGGCGCACATCGTCATGCCGTACCGGTTGTCCACTCCCGCGTTCCTGCTCGGGATGGTGCGCGCCCGCGGACGCTTCGACCGCTTCGCCGACCGGCACGCCCGGAGCGAGGCAGCGGTGTTGTCACCCACCGAACTGACCGAGACCTTGCGGCAGAACATCAACCACCCGTGGAAGCCGCCGGGTGGTGGGTATCAGGGCGCGCTGTCCCACGACGTCATCCACGGCCTCGACCTGACCGTTGCCCTAGGCATCGACAGGCAGGTCCCGCCGGACCGCCTGCACCTGATCCTCGACGACATGAACCCGCGCCAACTCAAGTACTTCGGCGTCGACCTCACCGGCATCCAGCTCCGCGCCACCGACCTCGACTGGACCCACGGCAGCGGCGAGCCACTCACCGGCACCGCCCAGGACCTCCTCCTGGTCCTCTGCGGCCGCAACCTTCCGCCCAACCACCTCACCGGCCCATTCGCCGACCGATTCACCGCCGGAGTGACCCGATGATCATCTGTCTCCCGATCGAAGACCGTCAGCGCTCGTACGCGTTCTACCAGGAGGCGTTCGGCTTCGAACCGTTCGGTGAACCCGCGGACGACGGCGTACCCGAGCCCCTGCAGTTCGCCCTCGCCGACGGCGTCACCCTGATGCTGATCCCCACCGGCGGCTTCGGCTGGGTCCTCGGCGACCAGCCGCCCGCACCCCCCGGCACCAGCGAGTGCATCCTCAGCATCCAGGCCGACTCCGAAGCCGCCGTGGACGCCCTCACCGCCAAGGCCCTCGCGGCCGGAGCCCGGCAGGTGACGCCACCGACCCGCAAACCCTGGGCCTACCTGGCCACCTTCACCGACCCCGACGGCCACCTCTGGATGGTGCTGGTCACGGCTCCTTGAGTTCGAGGGCGTAGTCGGCGGTGGCGGTCCGGAGCAGTACGCGGTCGGAGTCGACGGCCACATTCGTGATCGGGTCATCGAGGTACAGCCCGGCGACCCGGGTGCCTGCGGTCAGGTCCCACACTGCGACGTTGCCGCCGGTCGAACCGGTGACGAGCACGGTCCGGCCGTTGAGCGGTCCGATCGCCACGCACTTGACCGCCGAGGCGTCGTCCGCCGGGTTCTTGATCCGGGTCCCGGTCGTGATCGCATAGACCCGCGCCTGTCCGCCGCACGCCGCCGCGACGACCGGCCCCTGGCCGGGAAGGTTGCCCAGGGCCACCGAGGTCGCGCGTTCCAGGGGCGGCTTGACGTACAGCAGCTCCCAGCCCATCTCGAGGACGTACTGCGGAAGCTCGACGAACGGTCCGGCGACGGCACGGGGACGCTCACCCGGCGCCAACGTCCGCTGGTCCCAGATCCACACCGCGCCGTCCACCGACCCGGTCGCGACGACCGGTACGCCGTCCAGCTCACCGGTCACCGCGACCGACTGCGGCCAGGTCTCGGGCCGGCGTACGTCGAGCGGCCGCTGGTGGGCCTCGTTCCGCGGCGGAGGGTCGCCGAGCCCGTCGGGAACCGGCACCGGTTCGAACCGCTCGAACCGCGTCGGCGCCGTGCCCGCACTGCTGGGCCGCGAGAGCGTGACGCCTTGGCGGTCCGCGTCGTACTCGATCTGCTGCAAGTGCACCAACGCGGTGTCGTCGTAGTCGGGCGCCAACGCGACGATCGCGCGTCCGCCGACCAGCCCGACCGCGATGGCCCGCGTGCGCTCGCCGGACGGCGACACCTGCTCCTGCGCGTGGCCCTCGGTGAACCAGAACAACCGGGTCTCGATCCCGGCGGCGACCACGAACGGCAGCCCGATCCAGGCCCCGGTCATCACGTCCAGCAGGCTGCCCGACTCGGATTCGACCGGATCGGTCCGCTGGATCTCGCGGCCGTCGGAGGGGTCGATCAGCAGGACGCGATGAGCCCGGGCCGGAGGGGGCTCGTCCTCCACCGCCAGGATCCGCAAAGCTCCGTCGTCCCCGACCCCGAAGCCACGAACGTTCAGGGTCGCGAGCGCGGGCCCGACCTCGATGGGTTCCAGCGTCACCGCGTCGACCAGCTTCAGCACCCGCTCGAAGGGGACGCCTGCGATAACCAGCCGTCCGTCGATCCGGCCGATCCCGAGGACATCGCCGAGGCCGATGGGCGCCGCGGCGAGCCGTTCCTTGCTGCGGGCATCCCACACCTCGAGGACGCCGTCGTACCCGGCCGTGGTCACGACGACAGGGCGCCCGTCGATGACCGACATAGCGACCGCGGTCGCCCGGTGCCCGAGCTCGATCGTGGACCGGGCGTCGGGTGCACCGGTCCGTGGATCCCACAGCTCGATCCGGGTGTCGACCGCGATGGCGACGACCGGGAGATCGTCGACGTGGCCGAAGCCGAGGCCCCGGATCTTTCCCGCCGTACCGTAGGTCGACTCGAGATCCGCTCGCCAGTCGAGGCTGCCTTCGACCATCCGCAGCCAGGGGGCGGTCGCGAGCCGGCCGACCGCGTCGCCCAGCTCGGTCATCGCGGCGCTGGGGTACTCCTTGAGCCGGGCGTGCAGCTGACCGGCGAGCTGGGCGGGATCGCGGCTGAGGGGGACCCGGCTCCGGCGCAGTGTCCGTTCCACGACGTCGATGGGCTGGAAGGTGGTCACCCACCGGATCGTCGAGTCGGGGTCGTCGCGGAACTGGTCCTGGTCGGTCACGGTCTTGGCCGCGGCGATCACCTCGGCGGTCTCATCGGCCCCCAGCAGCTCGACGGCGCGGCTCAGCCAGCCGGCGTCGGTCACCAGGTCGACGACGGCCGCGGACGCGGGTGCGATCCGGTCCGCGTCGGCGACCAGGTGTTCGGCGAGGTAGCGGACGGTGTAGAAGTTCGCGTCCGCCCATCCATTCGGAGTCGACCGGTGGCGCGCGGCCAGGGCTCCCGCGATCCGTCGATGGCCGGCGGCGTACGACGGCTGGGCGTGGAAGTGCTCGACGAAGGTCTGGTGGGCGAGCCGGTAGGTGCTCTGGCCCTGCTCCCCGTCGAGCATGATGTACGGCGCCGCCGCGACCAGCAGATGGTCGAGGTCGGCCTCGCCGGGCCGGCGGTCCGTGAACGCGCCGGCGGCCGTGGCCCAGATGTCGTCGGCCCGCGGAAGACCTCGGCCGCGGGCATGCGCGAGGGCCTCCAGCAGCGGGAGGAAGTTGCTATTGGCAACCGTCAGCCGGCGGACCGCGATCGCGAACAGGCCGCGGTGGTCCTGCTCGAGCAGCTCGGCCAGCTCGGGTTGTGCCGCGGCAGTGAGCAGCTCCGGACGGGCGAGGATCTCGTGCACGGCCAGCCGGGCGTAGAGGAAGTGCCGGTTGTGCGCGCCGACGCTCCGGGCGGCCGCGGCCGCGATGCCGGCCTCGATCGGGAGCGCGCTCAGCCGATGTTCGACGTACTTCGTCACCGCCTCGGCATCGAGGTCGATCGTCACGGTGGCGGTCGGGTCGAGCGCGTCGAGCAGGTTGGTGTCCTCCGGATCCGGGAGGTCGGGTCCCTCGTGCGTCGAACGCCGGGTGCCGACGAGGACCCGGCACCCGTGGACCTCGCCGAGCTGCCGCAGTACGGCGGCCGTCTCCAGCGGATCCTGGGCTTCGTCCAGGGCGTCGACCATCACCGTGCGGCCCTCGGCCGCGGTGTGCAACCCGTCGAGCGTTGCCGAGTCTGCTTGGAGATCGGCCGCCAGGCGGTGGATCACATCGGTGGTCGACAGTCCGGTGAGCAGGACCGCGGCGTCGAACACGTCGTCCGGCGGCTGCTCGTCGGCGGCCAGTCGCTCCACCCGGCCGCTGCGGATCAGTAGCTCCCGCAGCGACGGGTTCGTGTGGACGACGAGGTTGCCCAGTACGGCGGACTTGCCCGAGCCCGCCGGGCCGGTGACGGCGAGCAATCCGGAGCTCGTCGTACGCAGCCACTCGGCGATCTCACGACGTTCCCGGCCACGTCCCTCGAAGTACCAGGTCGGCTCGCCCAGCTCCGTCCCCTGCGCCTTGGGCACGAAGAAACTGCGCTGGTCGGCCGGCAGACCGGCGAGGAACGCCTCCAGCTCGACATAGACATCCTGTGGGGCGGTGACTCCCGCGCCGAGCAGCCGCGGTGGCCGGGTCAGCGGCCGGGCCCGTCCGAGCCCGACCCGGATCGACTGGCCGAACGCGAGCCGGTTCTCCAGCCGGCCGACCAGGTCGTCCACCCGGATGACCTCGTCGTTGGCGGCGTACGACGCGAGCGCCTCCTCGAGTGCCTTGGGCACCACCTTCAGGAAGCTCGAGCCGGTGCCGCCGCCACCGAGCAGCGCGAAATGCCCGGCCGGATTCGTCTTGGCCAGGATCTCGAACGCGAGCCGCTGGACGAACCGCTCGGCACCGCAGGCCTCGATCACGACCAGCGTCCACGCCTCGGGGTCCTCGCTCCGGCCGGCCCACTCGTCCGCCACGTGGTTCGCCAACTCCTGCGCGTGGTGGCCGGTGCCCTTCTTGTGCTGCGCGCTGTTGAACGACGCCAGCCAGGCATCCTCGGCATCCGACTCGCCATGGCCCACCCAGACCAGGACCGAGCTCCGCGGACCATCCCGAGCCGCCCAGGCGCCCAGCTCCCGCTGCACCCAGGCCGCGTCGCGTTGCCCGTCGGTCCAGTGGTGCAGGACTCCGCCGTACGGCGTGAGCAGGTCGGCGATCGCCTGCGCATCGTCGTCGGCCGCGATCGACGGGAATGGCCGCTGGACCTCGGTGCTGTAGGCAGCGATCGGGATGGGATAGATGGTGAACCCCGGCTCGGTCATTCGTCGGCCTCGTCCAGTACATAGTCCTCGGGCGCGACCGCCAGGACCTGTTCGGTGACGGCCGACGCGCCACCGCCCTTCACCTCGACCCGGTAGACCCCTGGCTCCCCGAGCACGATCGAAGCGGTCAGCACATCGTCGCGACGCTGCAGCGGCGGCACAGCGACCTGCCAGCGGGTGAAGGGGTCGACGACCCGGCACGACGTCCCGGTCGCGTCCGCACCGGTCACCGTGATGGTGAGCGGCTCGGCCGCGGAGACGACGTCGGGTACGTCGATCCCGATCTCCCCGAGTCCGAGCGGTGGTCCGGTGGTGTCGTTGGTCAATATGTCGCGCACATGCGCAATGGCGTCCTCGGTCGCCGCAACCGCGCCATGGGACTGCGAGAGGGTGCTGGGGGACAGGCCGAACCCGGCGGCGGACCGGCGGAACACAGTGCCGTCCCCGGCCAGATCCAGCCGCTTTTCGATCACTCCGGCCTGGTCGGTGATGCACGTGTGCATGAGGGGCGTCAGCACGCCATCGCGCACCGACAGACTCTGCATGGTCGGCTGCTCGACACCGACGAGCAACCGCAGACTGCCGGCCTCCCCTGCCATCAGTCGGTCGTGCCGCTCGAAGGACTCGCTTGCGAGCTCCCGGTCGCCCTCGAGACCCGCGATGTCGCCGGGCTCGAGCCGCCGGGCGGTCTCACCCTCGTCGACGCACCGGTAGAACGGCAGCAGGTCGTACAGCCCCGGCATCTGCCGGACCAGCTTGCGTAGCCGCTTGCGGGGGAGAGGTGCGCCGCGTCCCGAGCTCAGGATGTACGCCGCCTTCACGGCGCCGTAGTACGGCGTCCCGAGCGTGATCGTCGTACGTACGTCGGACGCGCCGCCGAGCACCTGCGTGAAGTACCGGGCGACCAGTCCGCCCATCGAGTGCGCGACCAGGACCACCTTCGCGTCCGCACTGCCCGCTGGGTGTGCGCGCCACTGGGACAGGTGCCGGTCGACCAGTCGGCCGAGTTCACCGGCGTTGTGCTCGACGGACAGCCGCCAGTCGTACGGGAATTCGCACAACGCATCCGGATGTGCGAGCACCCGTCCGACTCCGGTCAGCAACTTCGTGTAGGGCTCGAAGCCCTTCAGTACGGGCGCGAACGCCGGGAACCGCAGCAGTCCGGTGGCCTTGATCCGGCCGGTCCTGCCGGCCCGTTCGTCGTCCGTGACTGCCAGGCGTCTGAGCGCCGTACCCGTCGTCCACGCGCTCACCAACCAGCGCGCGTCGTCGAGACCCCACAGCACATCCCGGGACTCGACGTCGACCAGCGAACTCCCCATGATCCCCGGGATCACGACAACGGCATCCCGGGACACGGCCCCGCCCACGTCCATCCGAACCCACCCCCCGGCTTCAGTTTCGAACCGTGTCCGGGGAATTACCAGCCCGTGGCGGAGTGGCCGGCTCAGCGGCGGCGGAGGCGGGCGTGTTCGATCGCCGGCGGGGTGGCGTTGTAGTTGTCGGCCGGGTCCAGTTCGGTACCGGGCGGGACGATCTCGTCGATCCGGTCGAGAATGTCGGCGGACAGGCCGAGCTCGGCGGCGGGCAGCAGGCTGTCGAGTTGTTCCTGGGTTCGCGGGCCGATCAGGACCGACGTCACCGCCGGGTGCGCCCGGACGAACGCCGTGGCCAGCTGCGGCAGCGTCATCCCGGCTTCGCCGGCCAGTGCATTGAGCTTCGCCACTGCCGCGCTCTTCGCCTGACCGGTCGGGCTCGAGGGGTCGTAGCTTGACGGACGGGTCGACGCCCGGTGTGACGACTCCAGGTTCGCCCGGCCGGACAGCCAGCCGCCGTTCAGCGGACTGAAGGTGAGTACGCCGAGGTCGTACCGCTGCGCCACCGGGAAGACTGACGCCTCCGGCCGGCGGGTCAGGATCGAGTACATGCACTGCTCGGTCAGGAACCGGTGCGTGCCCCGGCGTTCCGCGGTCCACTGCGCCTCGACGATCGTCTCCGCCGGGAACATCGACGAACCGAACGCGCGGATCTTTCCTGCCTGCACCAGGTCCGACAGCGCGGACAACGTCTCTGCAGGATCGGTGTCGTGGTCCGGGCGATGCAGTTGGTACAGATCGAGGTGGTCGGTGCCGAGCCGGCGCAGGCTGTCCTCGACCGACCGGATGATCCACCGGCGGGACGCGCCACGCTGGTTCGGGTCCTCGCCCATCGGCAGGCCGAACTTGCTCGCCACGACGACGTCGTCGCGTCGCGTCCGGATCGCCGTACCGACGATCTCCTCGGACTCGCCGCGGGAGTACACGTCGGCCGTGTCGATCAGGTTGATGCCCGCGTCGAGGGCGCGGTGGATGATCCGGACGGAGTCCTCGTGGTCCGGGTTGCCCATCGCGCCGAACATCATCGCGCCGAGGGCGACGTCGCTGACCGAGATGCCGGTAGCGCCGAGGGTTCTGCGGTGCACGGTAGTGGTGCCTTTCTCGTGATTGCTCTGACCTCTCGATCAGAGCACCGCGGAGCCGTCGAGCGTGAGCGTGATGCTCGCGCCGGCTTGCGCGATCCTGCCGACTTGGTTCACTGGGGGAGTGGACCTCCTGGCCGAGCTCGGCGCTCTCATCACCCGGCACGCTGTCGGACAGCGCGGGCACAGCAGGCAGCTGATCGACGGACTGCAGGTCAGCAGGGTCGACGAACCGACCGGGCCGAACGCCGGAGTCGCGCAGCCCTCGGTCGCGATCGTTGCCTCGGGCGTCAAACGGACAGTGCTCAACGGTGTGGCCTACGAGTACCGCGCGGGGCAGTTCCTCGTCACCTCGCTGGACCTTCCGGTGATCGGCCAGGCGCTGAAGGCGAGCCGGGACGAGCCGTTCGCCGTGGTCAGCCTGCGACTCGACCCGGTCGAGATCGCGCCACTATTGCTCGAGACACCGGCCCTGCCGGCCCAGTACGGCGGTCTTGTGGTCAGCGATGCGACACCCGAGTTGCTCGATCCCGTCGTACGACTGCTGCGGATCGTCGACCGGCCCGGCGACGTCCGCGTACTGGCGCCGGGGATCCGGCGGGAGATCCTGTGGCGGTTGCTGACCGGTGAACAGGGCGCGCTGGTTCGTCAGATCGGACTGGCCGATGGCATGCTCGCCCACATCTCAGAAGCGATCCGCTGGATCCGCCGGCACCACAGCGAACCGATCCGGGTGGCCGACCTGGCCGAGCTGGCCGGCATGAGCCCGTCGACCTTCCACCGCCACTTCCGCGCGGCGACCTCGATGACGCCGATCCAGTTCCAGAAACAGATCCGCCTCCAGGAGGCCAGAGTCCTCCTCCGCACCCAGTCCACCACCGCAGCCGAAGTCGGCTACCAGGTCGGCTACACCAGCCCCGCCCACTTCACCCGCACCTACCACCAAGCCTTCGGCCGAACCCCCGGCGAAGACCGAACAGATCTCACCTCTCCGCTGGTGGAAGAGGGGCCCTGACGGGACAAAAGGCCCGGGGCTGGCCCGAGCCTTGCTGATGCGCCCCCGGCAGGATTCGAACCTGCGCACCCGCCTCCGGAGGGCGGTGCTCTATCCCCTGAGCTACGGGGGCTCAGGAACGTGCAGAACAGTAGCAGGAAGTCAGGGCATTCCCCGAATCGGGTGGGTCACCGATGGGAGCGCCGGGGGCACCCTGAGGTGACCCTGGAAGAGCGGTGCGGCGGGATCGACTTTCGGTGACACGGCGTCATAGTGGATGTAAGCCCAACAGCTGAAAGGAAATCGGTATCCATGGCTACCACTCTGGTCCGCCCGTCCAACGGTCGCTGGATCGGCGGTGTCTGCGCCGGACTGGCCCGCCGGTTCGGCATCTCGGCGAACACGATGCGTCTGATCTTCGTGGTCAGCTGCCTGCTGCCCGGTCCGCAGTTCCTGATCTACATCGTGCTCTGGGTGCTGATGCCCTCGGAGGACTGACCCTCCGGCAGCCCGTCCGCGCCCGCATGGCAACCTGGCTCTCCATGAGAGCAGGCAGGGGGCGCCGGGCGGGCGTGACGGCAGCCGCCCTGCTCCTCATGAGCACCGTGACGGGCGGCTGCCAGGTAGGTCCCGCGCCGCCCGCACCGGCCGAGCTCCGCACCGGCCCGCCACCCTGGGACGCACCCCGCGACGCGGTCTCGTACATCGACAAGGCCGGGTTCGAACGGCTCCCGCTCGACTTCTCCGGCCCCTCGCCGTACACCGTGACACTGAAAGTCACCGTCGACGGCAGACCGGTCCAGGTCCCGGCCGGTGTCGGCATCGACCGCCTGCGCGCCGAGCAGGCCGCCATCCACACCCACACCACCGACGGCCTGATCTACGTCGAGGCCAAAACCACCTCCGAACAGCCCACCCTGGCCCAGTTCTTCACCCTCTGGGGCCTCAAGTACGACGCCGACTGCCTGGCCGACGCCTGCAAGTCCCTCACCGTCACCGTCAACGGCCGGCCTGCCCCCTGGAACACCCCGCTGACCCGCAACGCCCACATCACGGTGAGTGCCCGGACCTGAGCCCGTACCGGGCTGTGGATGCTGAGTCAAGGGTTTCGGGCGAGGGCCATTAGGCTGAGGCGGTGACTCCGGAACAGCTCGCTGAGAAGATCCTGCAGGCCCTGGCCGCGCTCGCCGACGACGGCGCCATCACCGTCGAGGGCGGGCTGCCGCGCGAGCTGAAGGTCGAGCGACCCAAGAACCCCGAGCACGGGGACTACGCCACGAACGTCGCCATGCAGCTCGGCAAGCGCGCCGGGATGAACCCGCGCCAGTTCGCCGAGCTGCTGGCCGCCAAGCTGGCCGGTGACGACGCGATCACCGCGGTCGAGATCGCCGGCCCCGGCTTCATCAACCTCCGGGTCGCCGCCGACGCCCAGGGCAAGGTCGCCCAGGCGATCCTGGACGCCGGAGTGCGCTACGGCACGACTGACAGCCTGCACGGCCAGACGGTGAACCTCGAGTTCATCTCGGCCAACCCGACCGGCCCGCTGCATCTCGGCCACACCCGCTGGGCCGCGGTCGGCGACGCCCTCGCCCGGGTCCTCGCCGCGGCCGGTGCCAAGGTCACCCGCGAGTTCTACATCAACGACCGCGGCGCCCAGATGGAGAAGTTCGGCGCCAGCCTGCAGGCCGCGGCGAACGGTCAGCCGATCCCCGAGGACGGCTACCACGGGGAGTACATCCTCGACCTCGCCAAGCAGATCGTCGCCGAGGTCCCCGGCATCACCGACCTGCCGGAGGCCGAGCAACTGGTCGCCTTCCGCGAGGCGGGGTACGAGCGTCAGCTCAAGGAGCAGCAGGCTCAGCTCGAGCACTTCCGGACCAACTTCGACGTGTGGTTCTCCGAGCGCAGCCTGACCGAGCAGGACGGTGTCGGCCACGCGATCGAGAAGCTCCGCCAGCAGGGCCATCTGTACGACGCCGACGACGCGCTGTGGATGCGGACGACGGACTTCACCGACGACAAGGACCGGGTCCTGATCCGCTCCAACGGCGAGCCGACGTACTTCGCCTCCGACGCGGCCTACTACGTGAACAAGCGCGAACGCGGCTTCGACGTCTGTATCTACCTGCTCGGCGCCGACCACCACGGGTACGTGAACCGGCTGAAGGCGATCGCGGCCTGCGCCGGTGACGACCCCGAGCACAACATCGAGGTCCTGATCGGCCAGCTGGTGAAGATCCTCAAGGGCGGCGAGGAGATGCGGCTGTCCAAGCGGGCCGGCACCATCGTCACACTGGCCGAGCTGGTCGAGGAGGGCGGCGTCGACCCGCTCCGCTACACGCTCTCCCGCTTCCCGGTCGACTCCCCGCTGACGCTGGACATCGAGGAGATGACCCGGCAGGCCAGTGACAACCCGGTCTACTACGTGCAGTACGCGCACGCCCGGCTGGCGTCGATCCTGCGCAACGCCGACGAGCTCGGCATCAAACTGGACGAGTTCGACCCGGGTCTGCTGAGCCACGAGCGCGAGGGCGACCTGCTCCGCGCGCTGGCCGAGTTCCCGCGCGTCGTCGCGACCGCCGCCGAGCTCCGTGAGCCGCACCGGATCGCCCGCTACCTGGAGGACACCGCGGCGGCGTTCCACAAGTTCTACGACAGCTGCCGCGTGCTACCGCGCGGCGACGAGGAGGTGGAGCCGGTGCACAAGGCTCGCCTGACCCTGGTCTCGGCGACCAGGACCGTGCTCGCCAACGGGCTGGACCTGCTCGGCGTCTCCGCACCGGAGCGGATGTGAGGGCGCACGAGGCGGGCGCGCTGCACGCCGACATCGGCCACAAGGCCCCGCCGTGGCTGCGCGCGCCGCGGGACCCCAACGACCTGGTCACCTCCCTCTGGTCGAACACCGCGAAGAAGAACGGCGAAGGCGCGCTCGAGGTCGGCGGCGTCGACCTGCGGGACCTGGTCGCCGAGCACGGCAGCCCGGCGTACGTGCTGGACGAGGACGACTTCCGCGCCCGGGCCCGCGCGTTCAAGCACGCCTTCAAGGACTTCGACGTCTACTACGCCGGCAAGGCCTTCCTCTGTACGACGATCGTCCGCTGGGTGATGGAAGAGGGCCTGAACCTGGACATCTGCAGCGGTGGAGAGCTGGCCGTCGCGCTCCGGGCCGGCGCGGACCCGAAGCGATTGGGGTTCCACGGCAACAACAAGTCCGAGCGGGAGCTCGCCCGCGCGCTGGACGCGGGGGTCGGCCGGATCATCGTCGACTCCCAGCACGAGATCACCCGGCTGATCGAGCTGGCCGGTGAGCGCGACGTGGTCGCCCCGGTGATGATCCGGGTCACCGCCGGCGTCGAGGCGCACACCCACGAGTACATCGCGACCGCGCACGAGGATCAGAAGTTCGGCTTCTCGATCACCTCCGGTGCCGCCTTCGAAGCCGTTGCCCGAGTCAACGAAGCGCCGGAGCTGGAGCTGCTCGGCCTGCACTCGCACATCGGCTCGCAGATCTTCGACTCGTCCGGGTTCGAGGTCGCCGCGAAGCGCGTGATCGCCTTGCACGCAAGGGTTTCCGAGGAGCTCGGCGTGGACATGCCGGAGCTCGACCTCGGCGGTGGCTTCGGGATCGCGTACACCACCCAGGACGACCCGTCCGACCCCGCGCAGCTGGCCACCGAGATGGGCAAGATCGTCGAGCACGAGTGCCGGGCCTTCCAGGTCGACGTGCCGAAGGTGTCGATCGAGCCGGGTCGCGCGATCGTCGGTCCGGCCGTCTGCACGGTCTACTCGGTCGGCACGGTCAAGGAGGTCGAGCTCGATGCCGGCGCCGCGCGGACCTATGTCTCCGTCGACGGCGGGATGAGCGACAACATCCGCGCCGCGCTGTACGACGCCGACTATTCGTGCACGCTCGCCAACCGGTACTCCGAGACCGCGCCGACGCTGGCCCGGGTGGTCGGCAAGCACTGCGAGGCCGGGGACATCGTCGTGAAGGACGAGTTCCTCCCGGCGGACGTGCAGCCCGGCGACCTGATCGCCGTCCCCGGGACCGGCGCGTACTGCCGGTCGATGGCGAGCAACTACAACCACGTGCCGCGGCCACCGGTGATCGCGGTCAAGGACGGTCGAACGCGGATCGTCGTACGCCGTGAGACCGAAGCGGACCTGCTGGCACTGGACATGGGAGTCGAGGAGTGAACGACAAACCCCTGAAGGTAGGCCTGCTCGGTTGTGGCGTGGTCGGCACCGAAGTGGTGCGGATCCTGACCGAGCAGGCTGACCACCTCGCCGCCCGCGTCGGAGCCCGGCTGGAGATCGCCGGCATCGCCGTCCGGCGGGCCGGGCGCGAGCGCGACATCGCCGTCGACCCCTCGCTGGTCACGACCGACGCGCAGGCGCTCGTCTCCCGCGGTGACCTGGACCTGGTCATCGAGGTGATCGGTGGACTGGAGCCGGCCCGCAGCCTGATCCTGTCCGCGCTCGAGCACGGCGCGTCCGTCGTCACGGCGAACAAGGCCCTGCTGGCCGAGGACGGCCCGACGCTGTTCGCGGCCGCGGAGAAGTACGAGCGCGACCTCTACTTCGAGGCCGCCGTGGCCGGCGCGATCCCGATCCTCCGGCCGCTGCGCGAGTCGCTGGCCGGTGACGACGTGACCCGGGTGATGGGCATCGTCAACGGCACCACGAACTACATCCTGGACAAGATGGACAGCACCGGCGCCGGCTTCGACGAGGCGCTGGAGGAGGCCCAGGCGCTGGGGTACGCCGAGGCCGACCCGACCGCGGACATCGAGGGGTTCGACGCGGCCGCGAAGGCGGCCCTGCTGGCGAGTTTGGCCTTCCACACCAGGGTTTCCATCGCCGACGTGCACCGCGAGGGCATCACCGAGGTGAGTGCGACCGACATCGCCTCGGCCCGGGAGATGGGCTGCGTGGTGAAGTCGCTGGCGATCTGCGAGCTGGACGAGGCCACCGACTCGGTCAGCGCCCGGGTGTACCCGGCGATGATCCCGGCCACGCACCCGTTGGCCAGTGTTCGGGACGCGTACAACGCCGTGTTCGTGGAAAGCAAAGCGGCCGGCCAGCTGATGTTCTATGGTCGTGGTGCCGGCGGCGCCCCGACGGCCAGTGCCGTCCTCGGGGATCTCGTGTCCGCCGCACGCAACCGGCTCAAGGGAGTGCCGGGGGTCGGCGAGTCGTCGTACACCCAGCGAGCCGTGCGGCCGATGGGTGACGCGGTGACCCGCTACCACGTGTCGCTGGACGTGGCCGACAAGGCCGGTGTGCTGGCGGCGGTGGCCCACGCGTTCGCCGAGCACGACGTGTCGATCCAGACCGTCCGCCAGGAGGGCCGGGGCAGTGACGCGCAGCTGGTGGTGGTCACCCACACCGCGACCGACGCCGCGTTGTCCGCGACCGTGGAGGCCCTGCGCGACATGGACATCGTTCGGGAAGTCAGCAGTGTGATGCGGGTGGAAGGCGAGTAACTCAATGGCTCACCAGTGGCAAGGCGTGATCGAGGAATACAGAGACCGGCTCCCCGTCTCGGCGGACACGCCGGTGGTCACGCTCGGCGAGGGCGGGACGCCGCTGGTGGCCGCGCAATGGCTCAGCGAGCAGACCGGGTGCGAGGTCTGGCTCAAGGTCGAGGGCAACAACCCGACCGGCTCGTTCAAGGACCGCGGGATGACGGTGGCGATCTCGCTCGCCGCGCAGGCCGGTGACAAGGCGGTCGTCTGCGCCTCCACCGGCAACACGTCCGCGTCGGCCGCGGCGTACGCCGTCCGCGCCGGACTGATCCCGCTCGTGCTGATCCCGGCCGGCCGGATCGCGAAGGGCAAGCTGGCCCAGGCCGTCGTGCACGGTGCCAAGCTGGTCTCGATCGACGGCGGCTTCGACGACTGCCTGCGGATCGTCCGCGAGCTCGGCAAGAACTATCCGGTCGCCCTGGTGAACTCGGTCAACCCGGTCCGTCTCGAGGGCCAGAAAACCGCCGCCTTCGAGGTGTGCGACGCGCTCGGCGACGCCCCCGATCTGCATCTGCTCCCGGTCGGCAACGCGGGCAACATCGCGGCCTACTGGAAGGGGTACCAGGAGTACGCGAAGGACAAGCTGGCCTCGAAAACCCCGCAGATGTGGGGATTCCAGGCCGAGGGCGCGGCGCCGATCGTGCGCGGCGCGATCGTCGAGAAGCCGGACACGGCCGCGACCGCGATCCGGGTCGGCAACCCGGCGTCCTGGACCCTGGCCGAGGCCGCCCGGGACGAGTCCGGCGGCCGGATCGAGGCGGTCACGGACGATCAGATCCTGACCGCGCAGGGCGAGCTCGCCGCGCGCGAAGGCGTGTTCGTCGAGCCGGCGTCGGCGGCCGGTGTGGCCGGGCTGCTGCACGCGAAGGCGCAGGGCCGGCTGCCGGGTGGCTCGACCATCGTGATCACCGTCACAGGCCATGGCCTGAAGGACATCGACACCGCGCTCGACCACGCCAAGGTGAACGAGTCCCCGGTCACCCCGGCCGACACCGACGCCGTCGCCCGCGTCGCCGGCCTGGCCTGAGGGGCAGCAGGTGGAGACGAGCGACCGCCGCCCCTGCGACCAGGTGCGGGTCCGCGTCCCCGCCACCAGCGCCAACCTCGGCCCGGGCTTCGACGCGTTCGGCCTCGCCCTCACCCTGTACGACGAACTCATCGTGACGCCCGGTGGATCCGGGGTCCGGGTCGAGGTCGTCGGTCCCGGCGAGGGCGAGGTGCCGCTGGACGAGTCCCACCTGGTGGTGCGGTCGATCCAGGCCGGACTGACCGCGCTCGGTGCCGACGTACCGGGCTACTCGCTGCTGTGTGAGAACCGCGTTCCGCACGGGCGTGGGCTCGGGTCGTCGTCGGCCGCGATCGTCGGCGGTCTCGCGGCGGCGTACGGGCTGGTCGGCGTACCGCTCGACCGGGATCGGATCGTCGAGCTGGCGACCGAGATCGAGGGACATCCCGACAACGTCGCGGCGTGTGCGCTCGGTGGGTTCACGATCGCGTGGACGGAGAGTGGCAGCGGCAAGGCGATCCGGCTCGATCCGGCGGAGCCGCTGGTCGCGGTGGTCTACGTACCAGACAACCGGGTGCTGACGAAACAGGCGCGCGGCCTGCTGCCGAACGCCGTACCGCATGCGGACGCGGCGGCGAACGCCGGTCGTGCCGCCTTGCTCGTCGCGGCCCTGACCGGGCGGCCGGAGCTGCTGATGACCGCCACCGACGACCGGTTGCACCAGGACTATCGCGAGCCCGCGATGCCGGAGACCCTTGCTCTCGTGCACAAGCTCCGGGGCAGCGGTCTGCCGGCCGTCGTGAGCGGCGCCGGTCCGACCGTGCTCGTGCTGGGCGGCCCAGTGAAGACCCGTCCGGCGCCACCGGACGGCTGGACGCGGTACGAGCTGGCGATCGATCCAGTCGGCGTACAGGTCTGGTCCCTGGAAGCCGGGTGAGTCGGGGAATGATCCGGAACTGACACGCGTTGTACCCCTCGAGTCAGCAGAACGACCCGTAGGGGTGCTAGTCTCGACTCACCCGATCCCCTCCAGGTGATCGGTGAACTCTCGTCACGATCCGGGCTGTGCTCCCGGCACCCTGTGTTGTGTGGCGACTCTCCTGTGGATTTGACCTTGCGCCGCCTGCGTAGGAGATGTCCGGGGAGACTCAGATCGAGCGAGAGCCTCTTGTACCCGCGTCGCCGTTTCGTCGGTCGTGGGTGATGAATTTGATCGATGTGCCCTCTGGGACATCGATGATCCGTGTGGGAAGGACCTCACGTGACAGAAACTGTTGAAGCCTCCAGCGGAGCCGGTACGACGCCGGCCCCGGGAACCGACGCCGCGGCCACCACCGCGACGCGTCGCCGGAAGGCCGGAGGCGGCCTCGAGGGCATGCTGCTCCCCGAGCTCAAGCAGCTCGCCGGGACGCTCGGCATCAAGGGCACCGGCGCGCTGCGCAAGGGCCAGCTGATCGAGGCGATCAAGGCCGCCCAGGCGGGCGGCTCCCCGGGCACCGCCCGGGCGAAGGCGACCCAGCCGACGCTGGACGAAGGCGCCGGCGAGGCGCCCGCGGCCAAGGCCGCGCCGGCCAAGCGTGAGGGCGGCAGCCGCCGGACCCGCGCCGCGGCCGAGAAGGACGCCACCGCCGGTCAGAACGGCGCGGCCCCCGAGGCCGTCGCCGTCGTCGAGGCACCGGCCACCGCGTCCCAGAACGGGACCGCCACCGTCACCGCCGCCCAGAACGGCACCGCCACCGCCGAGCCGAAGCTCGAGCAGGGCGCGGAGAACCGCGGCGACGACCGCGACAGCAACCGCGGCCGGGACAACCGCGACGGCAGCCAGAATCGCGACCGCAACCGTGACAACGCCCGCGAGAACCAGGGCCGCGAGGGTCAGGCCCGCGACAACCGCGACGGCAGCCAGAACCGCGACCGCAACCGCGAGAACCAGCGGGACAACCAGCGCGACGGCCAGGGCCGCGACCAGCAGGGTCGTGACCAGCAGGGCCGCGACGGTAACCGCGACAACCGCGGCGACCAGCGGAACCGGCAGGACCAGAACGACCGCGGCGAGGAGGGCGACGGCCGTCGCCGGCGCCGCCGGGGCCGTGACCGGGACCGCAACAGCCGCGACGGCAGCCAGCCCGGCCGCGACACCAGCCGGAACCGGGGCCGCGGCGAGCGGTTCGACCCGGAGCCGACGATCAGCGAGGACGACGTCCTCGTCCCCGCGGCCGGCATCCTCGACGTCCTCGACAACTACGCGTTCGTCCGGACCAGCGGCTACCTGCCCGGCCCGAACGACGTGTACGTCGCCCTCTCGATGGTGAAGCGGTACGGCCTGCGCAAGGGTGACGCGATCACCGGTGCGGTCAAGCAGCCGCAGGAGGGTGAACGCAAGGAGAAGTTCAACCCGCTGGTCCGGATCGACACCGTCAACGGTGCGGACCCGGAGATCGCCAAGCAGCGGCAGGACTTCAACAAGCTGACCCCGCTGTACGCGACCGAGCGGCTGCGGCTGGAGACCGAGCCCGGGGTGCTCACCACCCGGATCGTCGACATCGTCAGCCCGATCGGCAAGGGCCAG
This sequence comes from Kribbella sp. NPDC048837, assembly GCF_055586945.1. Taxonomy (NCBI): domain Bacteria; kingdom Bacillati; phylum Actinomycetota; class Actinomycetes; order Propionibacteriales; family Kribbellaceae; genus Kribbella; species Kribbella sp. NPDC048837. Next base: position 469,116 of record NZ_JBVJHF010000006.1, on the reverse strand, counting down.
CGCGGCCTGATCGTCTCCCCGCCGAAGGCCGGTAAGACGATGGTGCTGCAGGCGCTGGCGAACGCGATCACCACGAACAACCCCGAAGTACACCTGATGGTCGTGCTGGTGGACGAGCGGCCCGAAGAGGTCACCGACATGCAGCGCACCGTCAAGGGCGAGGTCATCGCCTCGACCTTCGACCGCCCGGCCGACGACCACACCACGGTCGCCGAACTGGCGATCGAGCGGGCCAAGCGGCTGGTCGAGCTCGGCCATGACGTGGTCGTCCTGCTCGACTCGATCACTCGGCTCGGCCGCGCGTACAACATCGCGGCGCCGGCCAGCGGCCGGATCCTGTCCGGTGGTGTCGACTCGTCCGCGCTGTACCCGCCGAAGCGGTTCTTCGGCGCGGCCCGCAACATCGAGGACGGCGGTTCGCTGACCATCCTGGCCACCGCGCTGATCGAGACCGGCTCGAAGATGGACGAGGTGATCTTCGAGGAGTTCAAGGGCACCGGCAACATGGAGCTGCGGCTGCGCCGCGAGTTCGCCGACCGGCGCATCTTCCCGGCCATCGACGTCGTCGCCTCCGGCACCCGCCGCGAGGAGCTGCTGATGTCGAAGGACGAGACCGGCGTGGTCTGGAAGCTCCGCCGGGTGCTGAGCGCCCTCGACGGCCAGGCGGCGCTGGAGCTCCTGATCGGCAAGCTCAAGGAGAGCAAGTCGAACATCGAGTTCCTGCTCCAGGTCAACAAGACCACCCCGTCCGCGGGCGGCCGCAGCACCGACGACGGCAACTGAGAAGCACTCGATTACCAGTTTGCCGCCCTCGGGTGGCAAACTGGTCTGTCGGTTCCGGTTCACGCTCGCGCCCGCGGGCGACCCGGGGCACCTGAACCTAGGAGATCCTTTGAAGAGCGACATCCACCCGACGTACGTCGACACCACGGTGACCTGCACCTGTGGCGCCACGTTCCAGACGCGCTCCACCGCGGAGAACGGCGTGATCCACGCCGACGTCTGCTCGCAGTGCCACCCCTTCTACACCGGCAAGCAGAAGATTCTCGACACCGGTGGCCGGGTGGCCCGCTTCGAGAAGCGGTACGCCAAGAAGTAGCTTTCGCACCGCGCGCCGGTTCCGCATGTCATTGCGGGACCGGCGCGCGGTTTGTGTTGTCAGACAGGTCCGAAGGGAGGAGTGCGGAGATGTTCGAGGCAGTTCAGACGCTCAAGGCCGAGTACGCCGAGCTGGAGCGGCAGATGGCGGATCCGGAGCTGCACTCCGACCAGGCCAACGCCCGCCGGGTCGGCAAGCGGTACGCCGGGCTCGCTCCGGTGGTGCGCACGTACGACGAATGGCTGCAGACCGGGGACGACATCGAGGCCGCCCGTGAGCTGGCCGCCGAGGACCCGGCCTTCGCGGAGGAGGCGACCAAGCTGATCGCCCGCCGCGAGGAACTCGCCGAGAAGCTCCAGGTGCTGCTCGTCCCGCGCGACCCGAGCGACGACAAGGACGCGATCCTCGAGGTCAAGGCCGGTGAGGGCGGCGACGAGTCGGCCCTGTTCGCCGGCGACCTGCTGAAGATGTACCTGAAGTACGCCGAGTCGCAGAACTGGAAGACCGAGGTCCTCGACTCCGCCGAGTCCGACCTGGGCGGGTACAAGTCGATCACGGTCGCGGTGAAGGCGAAAGGTACGCCGGAGCCGGGTGACGCGCCGTACGCGAAGCTGAAGTTCGAGGGCGGCGTGCACCGGGTCCAGCGGGTGCCGGTGACCGAGTCGCAGGGCCGGATCCACACGTCGGCGGCCGGCGTACTCGTGCTGCCGGAAGCCGAGGACGTGGACGTCGAGATCGACCAGAACGACCTGCGCATCGACGTGTTCCGGTCGTCCGGGCCGGGTGGGCAGAGCGTGAACACGACCGACTCCGCCGTACGGATCACCCACCTGCCGACCGGCATCGTGGTGTCGATGCAGAACGAGAAGTCCCAGCTGCAGAACCGCGAGCAGGCCATGCGCGTCCTGCGGTCCCGGCTGCTCGCGGCCGCGCAGGAGGCCGCCGACCAGGAGGCCTCGGACGCCCGGCGCTCGCAGATCCGGACCGTGGACCGGTCCGAGCGGATCCGCACGTACAACTTCCCGGAGAACCGCTTCTCCGACCACCGCGTCGGCTACAAGGCCCACAACCTCGACCAGGTCCTCGGCGGCGACCTGGCCCCGGTCATCCAGGCCCTGACCGAAGCCGACCTGGCCGCCCGCCTCGAGGCCGTCGAGAGCCAGTGAACACGAAAGACACCCGCCCCCTCGCTTCGCTCGGGGGCGGGGGAGTGGATGGAGCCCGGCCTCTCCAGGGAGCGAGAGCGTTGGTCGCCGAGGCGACCGCTCTGTTGCGGGATGCCGGGGTTGCGTCGCCTGACTTCGATGCCGCGGAGTTGCTCGCTTTCGTCACGGGGTCGAGCCGCCTGCACCTGGCCGATCCCACGGACGAGCAGAAGCAGCAGTACGACGTACTGATCGCCCGCCGGGCCGCCCGTGAACCGCTGCAGCACCTGACCGGTACGGCGGCCTTCCGCTACCGGGAGCTCGCCGTGGGACCCGGTGTGTTCGTGCCGAGGCCGGAGACCGAGGTGATGGTCGGCTGGATCCTCGACCGCCTGAAGGACGTGAAGGACCCGCTCGTCGTGGACCTGTGCACAGGCTCGGGCGCGATCGCCGGCGCCATCGCGACCGAGCGCCCGGACAGCGTCGTACACGCCGTCGAGCTGTCACCGGAGGCCTGCGTCTGGGCCCGCCGCAACCTGGCCGGCACCGGCGCGATCCTGCACGAGGGCGACATCGACGGCTGCCTCCCGGAACTCGACGGCACGGTGGACGCGGTGATCTCGAACCCGCCGTACATCCCTTTGACTGCATGGGAATCCGTCACCACCGAGGTCCGCGACCACGACCCCGCCCTGGCCCTCTGGTCCGGCGACGACGGCCTCGACGAGATCAAGGTCGTCGCCACCACAGCAGCCCGCCTCCTCAAGCCCGGCGCCTGGTTCGCCTGCGAACACGCCGACGTCCAGGGCGAATCCGCCCCCGCCGTCTTCACCGCCACCGCCCTCTTCGCCGAGGTCCGCGACCAACTGGACCTCGCCGGCCGCAACCGCTTCGCCACCGGCCGAAGGATCTGACTACTCGTAGACGACGAACTCCGGGCGGGGTTTGAGCGACATCACCTGGGCAGGGGTCATCAGCGGGCCGTGGCGGGTGTCTTCTACGTAGAAGAGCTTGAAGCCCGCGTGGACGCTCGGGGGCAGGGTTGTGGTGAGTTTGGTCCAGGTCTTCAGTTTGTCGACTCGGGCTCCGATGCCGTCGACGGACTTGATGGTGACGACGCCCGGATGTTTCTTCAACGCCTGCTCGTTGCTGACGATCCGCGTCGACAACTGGTGGAAGACGAACACCTTCTCCGGCAGGTCGCCGGCCCGCACGAGCCCGGACAGGTACGTCGCGATGCTGTCGAGCTCCGCGCCCGTGGTGTGGCCGAAGACCCGCCCGGGGACCTGACTCGGCCCGACCGCCCACTCGGGATCGAACGCGAGACCCACGTCCGGCTCTTTCAGCCACCGCTCCAGCCGCTTCACCTCGGGCAGGATCTTGGCCCGGCCCGGCTGGATGTCCAGCAGCAACAGCATCTTGTGCTTGCGGGCCACCGCCAGGTACTCCTCGATCGCCGAGTCCGGCAGCCGCCCGCGGTACATCCCGTCCTTGCCCCGGGATCCCTTCGCGACGACGGCGATCAGCTCGAGCACCGGGAGCGGCGTCCGTCCGGCCGCGTAGGCCTTCGACAGCTTCTCCAGCTTCGCCGCGTTGGCGTCGAGATTCTTGTCCAGCGGCCCCAGCGCGGGGGACCCGGGCATACCGACGTAACCGACCAGTTGGTACTTCGGGAAGATCACCCGCCCCCCGCGCGGCAGCTCACCATCGGCCGGCGGGGGAGGCGGGGTCGGGACCGAAGGGCTGCGGCTGGCCGTCGTGGCCGGTGCGGGCGCCGGGCCCGCTGGAGCCGGTACGTCGCTGCAGGCCGCCACGCCCAGCAGGACAGCGGCGAGAACCCCACAGACTTTCCGCACCGGTCCACGGTACGGCCTAGCCCACGTACGCGCCGATCTCGGCCAGCAGGTCGTTCTTCACCGAGTCCTCGGCGAACGACACCCGGACGGCGGTCTTGGCCAGCTCCGCCACCCCGGCCTCGTCGAGCTCCAGCAGTTCCGCGGCGACGGCGTACTCGTTGGTGAGGTCGGTGCCGAACATCGGCGGGTCGTCGGAGTTGATCGTGACGACGAGACCGGCGTCGGCCATCGCGCGCAGCGGGTGCACGTCGTACGACGCGACCGCGCGGGTGGCGATGTTCGACGTCGGGCTGACCTCGAGCGGGATCCGGTGCTCACCCAGGTAGTCGACCAGAGCCGGGTCCTGCATCGTCGACGTACCGTGGCCGATCCGCTCGGCCTTCAGCACCCGCACCGCGTCCCAGATCGTCTCCGGCCCGGTGGTCTCGCCCGCGTGCGGCACGCTGTGCAGCCCGGCAGCGATCGCGGCCTCGAAGTGCGGCCCGAACTGCGGTCGCGGTACGCCGATCTCCGGCCCGCCGAGGCCGAACCCGACCAGGCCCTCCGGCCGGATCTTGGTCGCGATCCGCAACGTCTCCTCGGCGGCCGGGAGCCCGGCCTCACCGGCGATGTCGAAGATCCACCGCAGCGTGATGCCGAACTCCTTCTCGGCCGCCACCCGGGCGTCCTCGATCGCCTCGCAGTACGCCTCGGCCGCGATCCCGCGCTGCACCGAGGTGTACGGCGTACAGGTCAGCTCGGCGTACCGGAGGTTCTGCGCGGCCATGTCGCGGGCGACCTCGTAGGTCAGCAGCCGGACGTCCTCGGGCGTCTTGATCAGGTCGACGACGGTCAGGTAGACCTCGATGAACTTGGCGAAGTCGGTGAACTCGAAGTACTCCGCCAGCTGCTCCGGGTCGGCCGGCACCGGCGACCCGGGGTGCCGGGCGGCGAGCTTGGCGACGATCCGCGGCGAGGCGGATCCGACGTGGTGGACATGCAACTCGGCCTTCGGCAATCCGGTGAGGAACTCACGCGACACAGTCATGACCGGGATCCTAAGGAATCCTCTGCCGGGTCGGCTGGAAAGCTCACAATCATTTGTCAGGAACGGCTGGGATGCGGCCCGGTTCGTGTCCGGGCCCGCGTGAGTGGCACGATTCACTCCGTGAGTGAGCGCTTCGATTTCACCGGCGACGAGCTGGCACCGGCCTACCGCGCGGCCGTGGACGCCATCGAGGCCGGCGACCTGGTCGTCCTGCCGACCGACACCGTGTACGGGATCGCCGCGGACGCCTTCAAGGCCGACGCGGTCCAGCGGCTGCTGGACGCCAAGGGCCGCGGGCGGGACATGCCGCCGCCGGTGCTGATCTCGGTGGTCGAGTCGCTGGACGCGCTCGCCACCGACATCCCGGACGCCGGCCGCAAGCTCTGCCAGGAGTTCTGGCCCGGGCCGCTGACGGTGATCTGCCACGCCCAGACGTCGCTGATGTGGGACCTGGGGGAGACCCAGGGGACCGTCGCGCTGCGGGTGCCCGATCACGAGAACACCCGCGAACTGCTGTCCCGGACCGGGCCGCTCGCGGTCAGCTCGGCGAACAAGTCCGGCCGGCCGGCGGCGCTGGACGTGTACGACGCCGAGGAGCAGCTGCAGGACACGGTCGCGGTGTACCTCGACGGCGGCGCGGTGACCGGCGGCGAGCCGTCCACCATCGTCGACATCACCGGAGACACCCCCAAGGTCGTCCGCCTGGGAGCCCTCTCCCTGGAGCAACTCCGCGCGGTCGTGCCCGAGGTCGCGTCGGATGACGACAAGCCCGCCGAAGAGCCAACCGAAGACAAGCCGGCCGAAGAGCCAACCGAAGACAAGCCGGCCGAAGAGCCAACCGGAGAAAAGCCGGTCGAAGACGAGCCAACCGAAGATGCGGTCGAGGCGTCCAACGGAACGGATGACGAGAAGCCGACCGATCCCGATGTGAGGCCTGCGGACTAGTGCGCGAGTACCTGCTGGTCCTGTTCGTGGCGATGGCCACGACCTTCCTGCTGACCGGCGTGGCCCGGCAGATCGCGCTGCGGTACGGCGCGGTCGCGAAGGTCCGGGCCCGGGACGTGCACAAGGTCCCGATCCCGTACTTCGGCGGCCTCTCGATCCTCGGCGGCCTGATCGCCGCCTTCGCGGTGGCCTCCGCGCTCCCGTTCCTCGGTGACAGCCTGCAGGTCGCCCACGACGCCCGGGCGATCCTGATCGGCGGCGTGGTGATCTGCGCGGTCGGCGTGGTCGACGACCTGTACGAGCTGGACGCGATCACCAAGCTGGCCGGGGAAGTCCTGGCCGTCGGCGTGATGGTTGTCCAGGGCATCCAGTTGTACTGGCTCCCGCTGCCCGGTGGCGTGGTTTCGCCGTCACCCGCCCAGCTGGCCGTGCTGACCGCGGGCATCCTGCTGGTGTCCTGCAACGCGGTGAACTTCGTCGACGGCCTGGACGGCCTGGCCGCCGGCGTCACAGCGATTGGCGCGCTCGCGTTCTTCACCTACTCGTACCTGCTGAACGTCGAGCAGAACCTCGACCGCGCGACGACCTCGACCCTGATCACGGTCGCCCTGGCCGGTGCCTGTCTCGGCTTCCTGCCGCACAACTTCTTCCCTGCCAGGGTTTTCATGGGTGACTCCGGCGCCCTGCTGATCGGCCTGATGCTGGCCGCGTCGACGATCAGCCTCACCGGCCAGATGGACCCGAACGCGGTCCCGTACGAGGTCGGCGGCTCCAGCCTGCTCCCGGCGCTGCTGCCGCTGGTGCTCCCGATCGCCGTACTCGCGATCCCCGCACTGGACCTGACCATGGCGTACGTGCGCCGGACCAAGGCCGGCCGTTCCCCGTTCGCGGCGGACAAGCTGCACCTGCACCACCGGCTGATGCAGCGCGGCCACTCGCACCGCCGGGCGGTCCTGCTGATGTACCTCTGGACGGCCCTGATCGCGTACGGCGTGGTCGTTCTCGGCCTGGTCCTGTTCTGGTGGACGGCCCTGATCGTGCTGGCCGTCACGGTCACCGCGATCCTGCTCACCACCGGTTTGCCGCGCCGATCCCGGAAACCGCTCGCCAAGGTCTGATCGCGAACTGGTAGGGACCAGACCACTGATCGGTGTGGCCTACCGATAGTGTGTGCCTGTACAGCGGCAGGGGCCTGGTTTTGCTGACCGTGCAGACTTTGTGCTAGTTTTCACAAGCACCAGCAAAGAACAGTGACACCCCTGACCCCGCCCACCCGACGACCTGGCCGCGAGACCTGGTCGCCAGCAGGACGGAACCACCAGATGGCTCCTTCGGCTCACAGCCCGAAAGTCGCCGGCCAGGCCACCAGGCACCCGGCGCTGGCGATGTTGCGTGGCGCTTTGGTCGCCGCCCTCGTCGTCGGCGTCAACGCGGCCGCCGTTTCCGCCGTCGCGGCCGGTCTCCCCGGCCTGTGGGGAGCGTTGCTCGGTCTGCTGATGGTGATCGTCTTCTCCGGCATCGGCCTGGTCGCGCTGCACCTGTCCCGCAAGACCTCCCCGACCATGCAGCTCGCCGTCGCGATGGCGTCGTACACCGGCCGGATCGCGATCTTCGGCGGCCTGCTCGCGCTCGCGCTCAGCTCGGACAGCCTGGCCCGGCACGTGAATCTGACCGTGCTCGGCCTGGTCGCCATGGTCGTCGTGATGGCCTGGATGGCCGGTGAGATCTGGGCCTGGTCGCGGCTGCGGGTGCCGATCTACGACCTCGACAACGAGGTGACGGCATGAGCACCCTGGGTAACGTTTTCCCCACTGTGGCAGAGGTTACGGGTCCCGATGTGACCGGTCCTGTCCACTCCTGGTACGTTTCGGGTGCCAATGAGCGAGCACGAGGATCCGAAGCCATCACCCCCGAATGCGGGCGACGGCTGGCGGGTCCTGTCCTACTTGATCGGCGGTGTCGTGGTGTACGGCGGCATCGGGTTCGGGTTGGATCGCCTGCTCGGCACCCAGTTCTTACTCCCGGTGGGCATCGTCCTCGGTGCCGGGCTCACCGTTCTGTTGCTGCACTTCCGGTACGGAAAGTCCTGATCCCTTCGGGGTCTGGCGCGATCCGCACCGGGTCTGACGTTGTTGACCGCCATGCCCTGAGCCGCCCTGCCCTTAGCCACAAGGCGTCCGACTTGAGCACGACGCGAGAGGAGACCCGGTGACCGCCGGCGTTCCGACCGAGTTCATCGCACCCGGTCCCCAGAGCTTCGACACCCCGCCCATCATCGACGGCGTGGAGTGGTTCACCAAGCCCGTGCTGGTGTCCGCACTGACCGTCGTCGTCATCCTGTGGTTCTTCTGGGGTGCGTCCCGCAAGGCCGCCGTTGTCCCGAGCCGGCTGCAGTTCGCCGGCGAGCTCGGGTACAACTTCGTCCGCAACTCGATCGCCCGCGACGCGATCGGCAGCCAGGAATACATGAAGTACGTGCCGTACCTGACCGGCCTGTTCTTCTTCATCCTGCTGAACAACGTCGCGGCCACCATCCCGCTGGTCCAGTTCCCGACCTTCAGCCACATCGGCTGGGCGTACAGCGCCGCGATCATGAGCTGGGTCATCTACAACGCGGTCGGCATCAGGAAGCACGGGCCCTGGGGCTACTTCAAGCACCAGACCATGCCGGCCGGTGTGCCGTGGTGGCTGATGCCGCTGATGATCCCGATCGAGTTCATCTCGAACATCCTGGTCCGGCCGATCTCGCTGAGCCTGCGGTTGTTCGCGAACATGTTCGCCGGCCACATCCTGCTGCTGGTGTTCGTCCTCGGTGGTGAGTACCTGGTCTTCGAGACCGGCAGCATCGCTCTCGCCGGAGTCGGCATCGTCACCTGGCTGATGGGCATCGCGATCGCCGGACTGGAGCTGTTCGTCCAGTGCATCCAGGCCTACATCTTCGTCGTGCTGACCGCGCAGTACATCGGCAGCGCCATCGCCGACGACCACTGATCCGCACCACCCACCCAGACCCGTAGTAACGGAAACCCGGATAGCCCCTATCCGTACCGAAAGGAAACACCTGAGATGGCTCTCGAGATTGCCGGCAACATCGCAGTCCTCGGCTACGGCCTGGCCGCGATCGGCCCGGGCGTCGGCGTCGGTCTGATCTTCGCCGCTGTGATCAACGGCACCGCGCGGCAGCCGGAGGCCCAGAGCAAGCTGCAGTCGATCGCCTGGATCGGCTTCGGTGTCACCGAGGTGCTGGCGATCATCGGTATCGCGCTCGCCTTCGTCTTCCGTACCTGAGCTAGTTCCTCCGACTGACAGGATTCAGACATGACGACGTTGGTGCTGCCGCTCACGGAAGCGGCCGGTGAGGCCGCGAACCCGCTGCTCCCGCACACTGCCGAGATCATCTTCGCCTTCGTTTTCCTGATCCTGCTGGCCTACGGCTTCGCCAAGTACGTCGTCCCCCGGTTCGAGAAGGCATATGCCGACCGGACCGCGGCGATCGAAGGCGGGATGGACGAGGCCAAGCGGGCCCAGGCCGAGGCGAAGGCGGCGTTGGAGAAGTACAACGCGCAGCTGGCCGAGGCCCGGCAGGAGGCTGCGAAGATCCGCGAGGACGCCCGCGAGCAGGGTGCCCAGATCATGGCGGAGATGCGAGAGCAGGCGAACGCCGAGGCCGAGCGGATCGTCACGCACGCGCGGACCCAGATCGACGCGGAGCGGGCCCAGGCGGTCGCTTCGCTGCGCAGTGAGGTCGGCACCATGGCGACCACGCTGGCCGGCCGGATCGTCGGTGAGTCGCTCGAGGACGAGGCGCGGCAGCGTCGCACCGTCGAGCGCTTCCTGGCCGACCTCGAGGCGTCGGAGTCCGCCCGGCAGGCCGTCGGAACGGACGGCTGATGCGCGGCGCGTCGAACGAGTCACTCGCCCGGGCCGCGGAGGCCCTGGCGGGTGTCACCGTGACCGAGGGGCTGGGCGCCGAGCTGTTCTCGGTCGCCAAGTTGCTCGACGGCAGCGGCGCGCTCCGGCGCGCACTGACCGATCCGTCCCGGCCCCGCGATGCCCGTGTCTCGCTGGTCCAGCAGCTGTTCGGCGGCAAGATCTCCACCCAGGCGCAGGAGATCCTGACGACCGCCGTGGCCGGCCGCTGGGTCGGCGGCCGTGACCTCGGGAACGCGCTCGACCAGCTCAGCGTGCAGGCCGAGGTGGCGTACGCCGACGGCCGCCGCAAGCTGGACGACGTCGAGGACGAACTGTTCCGGCTCGACCGGATCGTCGCGGCGGAGCGGGGACTGAGCGACAAGCTCAGCGACCGCAACATCCCGCTCGCGGCCCGGCAGGAGCTGCTCGCCGGACTGCTGCAGGGCAAGGCCGACGCCGTCACGGTGCGGCTGGCCGAGCGTGCGGTGGACGGCCGGGGCCGCAGCTTCGCGGCCTCGATGCGGACGTACCAGGTCGCCGCGGCGGCCCGCCGCAACGCCAGCATCGCGACCGTGCGGGTGGCCACCGACCTGACCGAGGCCGAGCGCGCCCGGCTCGCCACGGCGCTGGGACAGCAGTACGGCCGGGACATCCAGCTGAACGTCATCGTCGACCCGAACGTGGTCGGCGGCGTCCGGGTGGACATCGGCGACGAAGTGATCGACGGAACCATCGCGGCCAGGCTCGACGAAGCGCAACGGCGCATCGCGGGCTGAACGCCCCTTAACGACATAAGCGGCGCTAAGGGTCGGGAAAGCCTTTAGAGCCACAACAGGCCAGCAAGGTCAAGGAAGCAGGAAACACAATGGCTGAGCTCACGATCAGGCCGGAGGAGATCCGGGACGCCCTGGATCGGTTCGTCACCGACTACCAGCCGGAGCAGGCGAGCCGGGAAGAGGTCGGCACCGTCATCGACGCGGGTGACGGCATCGCGCACGTCGAGGGCCTGCCCTCGGCGATGACCAACGAGCTGCTCGAGTTCGAGGACGGCACCCGCGGCATCGCGCTGAACCTGGACACCCGCGACATCGGTGTCGTCGTGCTCGGTGAGTTCGACGGGATCGACGAGGGCCAGCAGGTCCGCCGTACCGGCACGGTCCTTTCGGTCCCGGTCGGCGAGGGCTACCTCGGCCGCGTGGTCGACCCGCTCGGCAAGCCGATCGACGGCCTGGGCGAGATCAAGGACCTCGAGGGCACCCGCGCGCTGGAGCTGCAGGCGGCCGGCGTGATGGACCGCCAGGAGGTCCGCGAGCCGCTGCAGACCGGCATCAAGGCGATCGACGGGATGATCCCGATCGGCCGCGGCCAGCGCGAGCTGATCATCGGCGACCGCAAGACCGGCAAGACGGCGATCGCGGTCGACACGATCATCAACCAGAAGGCCAACTGGGACTCCGGCGACCCGAAGAAGCAGGTCCGCTGCATCTACGTCGCGGTCGGCCAGAAGGGCTCGACGATCGCCGCCGTCCGCGGCGCGCTCGAAGAGGCCGGCGCGATGGAGTACACCACCATCGTCGCCTCCCCGGCGTCCGACCCGGCCGGCTTCAAGTACGTCGCGCCGTACACCGGCTCGGCCATCGGCCAGCACTGGATGTACCAGGGCAAGCACGTGCTGATCGTCTTCGACGACCTGACCAAGCAGGCCGAGGCGTACCGCGCGATGTCGCTGCTGCTGCGCCGCCCGCCGGGCCGCGAGGCGTACCCGGGTGACGTCTTCTACCTGCACAGCCGGCTGCTCGAGCGCTGCGCGAAGCTGTCCAACGAGCTCGGCGGCGGCTCGATGACCGGTCTGCCGATCATCGAGACCAAGGCCAACGACGTGTCGGCGTTCATCCCGACCAACGTCATCTCGATCACCGACGGCCAGATCTTCCTGCAGTCCGACCTGTTCAACGCCAACATCCGCCCGGCCATCGACGTCGGTATCTCGGTCTCCCGGGTCGGCGGCGCCGCGCAGGTCAAGGGCATGAAGAACGTGTCCGGCTCGCTGAAGATCGACCTGGCCCAGTTCCGCGCGATGGAGGCGTTCGCGATGTTCGCGTCCGACCTCGACGCCACCTCCCGTCGCCAGCTCGACCGGGGTCAGCGGCTGGTCCAGCTGCTCCGTCAGCCGCAGTACTCGCCGTACCCGGTGGAGGAGCAGATCGTCTCGATCTGGTCCGGCACCAAGGGCAAGTTCGACGACGTCCCGGTGGACGACGTCCTGCGCTTCGAGCGGGACTTCCTGGACTACCTGCGGCGGGAGAGCAAGGTGCTCGACGCGATCCGTGAGTCGGGGCTGTTCGGCGACGACGAGGCGCAGGCCGTGACCGAGGCGCTGGACGCGTTCAAGCCGACGTTCCAGACCTCCGAGGGCACGCTGCTCGGCACCGAGGCCGAGGCCGAGGCGATGGACGAGGGCGACGTCGAGCAGGAGCAGATCGTCCGGCAGAAGCGGGGCTGATCGACCGTGCCAGCCAATCTGCGGGAGCTCCGCGATCGCAAGGCCTCGGTCTCGACGATCAAGAAGCTCACCCGGGCGATGGAGCTCATCGCGGCGTCCCGGATCGTCAAGGCGCAGCAGCGCGCCCAGGCGGCCGGTCCGTACGCGCGTGAGCTCACCCGTGCCGTGTCGGCGGTGGCGACGTTCTCGAACGTCGACCACCCGCTGACCACCGAGAAGGCGAACCCGCGGCGGGCCGCCGTCCTGCTGATCACCTCCGACCGCGGTCAGGCCGGGGCGTACTCGTCCAACGTGATCCGCGAGGGGGAGCGGCTGAACAAGCTGCTCCGCGAGGACGAGAAGGAGATCGTCCCGTACCTGAGCGGCCGCAAGGGCATCGCGTACTACACCTTCCGCCAGCGCGAGGTCGCGCAGACGTGGGCCGGTGACTCCGACAACCCGAGCTTCGCCCGGGCCCGGGAGATCGCCGACGCGCTGATCGAGGCCTTCCTGACCCCGACCGAGGAGGGCGGCGTGGACGAGATCCACATCGTCTTCACCCGGTTCGTGTCGATGCTGACCCAGCGGCCGGACGTGATCCGGCTGCTGCCGCTGGAGGTCGTCGAGGGCGAGGAGGCGCCGGCGCCGGACGACGTACTGCCGCTGTACGAGTTCGAGCCGTCCGCCGAAGAGGTGCTCGACGGGCTGCTGCCGAAGTACGTCGCCAGCCGGATCCACTACTGCATGCTGCAGGCGGCGGCCTCCGAGCTGGCCAACCGGCAGCGGGCGATGAAGTCCGCGACGGACAATGCGCAGGACCTGATCGAGAAGCTGACGCGGGACCTGAACCAGGCCCGCCAGGCCCAAATTACCCAGGAAATCAGCGAGATCGTCGGTGGCGCCAGCGCGCTGGCCGACGCGAGCGCCGGGAGCGAGTGAGAGAGATGACTGCCACGGTTACCGAGAAGAACAACGAGGCCGGCGCGGCTGCCGTCGGTCGCGTCGCCCGGGTGATCGGCCCGGTCGTCGACGTCGAGTTCCCCGCGGACGAGATGCCCGACATGTACAACGCGCTCGAGGTGGACATCACCCTGGGCGACACCACCCAGACGATCACCCTCGAGGTCGCGCTGCACGTCGGCGACAACATCGTCCGGGCGATCTCGATGAAGCCGACCGACGGTCTGGTCCGCGGCACCGAGGTGCGCGACACCGGCGCCGCGATCTCCGTCCCGGTCGGCGACGTCACCAAGGGCCGGGTCTGGTCCGTGACCGGCAAGTGCCTGAACCAGGACGAGTCCGAGTTCCAGATCACCGAGCGCTGGCCGATCCACCGCAAGGCGCCGGCGTTCGACCAGCTCGAGTCGAAGACCGAGATGCTGGAGACCGGCATCAAGGTGCTCGACCTGCTCACGCCGTACGTCCAGGGCGGCAAGATCGGCCTGTTCGGCGGTGCGGGTGTCGGCAAGACCGTGCTGATCCAGGAGATGATCTACCGGATCGCCCACAACTTCGGTGGTACGTCGGTGTTCGCCGGCGTGGGCGAGCGGACCCGTGAGGGCAACGACCTGATCAACGAGATGGAAGAGGCCGGCGTCTTCAAGGACACCGCGCTGGTCTTCGGTCAGATGGACGAGCCGCCGGGCACGCGCCTGCGGGTCGCGCTGTCGGCGCTGACGATGGCGGAGTACTTCCGCGACGTCAAGGAGCAGGACGTGCTGCTCTTCATCGACAACATCTTCCGGTTCACCCAGGCCGGTTCCGAGGTCTCCACGCTGCTCGGCCGGATGCCGTCGGCCGTTGGTTACCAGCCGAACCTGGCCGACGAGATGGGCGTGCTGCAGGAGCGGATCACCTCGACCCGGGGTCACTCGATCACCTCGATGCAGGCGATCTACGTGCCGGCCGACGACTACACCGACCCGGCGCCGGCGACCACCTTCGCCCACCTCGACGCGACCACCGAGCTCTCCCGCGACATCGCGTCGCGTGGTCTGTACCCGGCCGTCGACCCGCTGACCTCCACGTCGCGGATCCTCGACCCGCAGTACATCGGCCAGGAGCACTACGACGTGGCCGTCCGGGTGAAGCAGATCCTGCAGAAGAACAAGGAACTGCAGGACATCATCGCCATCCTGGGTGTGGACGAGCTCTCGGAAGAGGACAAGATCACCGTCGCGCGGGCGCGCCGGATCGAGCAGTTCCTCTCCCAGAACACCTACATGGCGGAGAAGTTCACCAACATCCCGGGCTCCACGGTGCCGCTGAAGGACACCATCGAGTCCTTCAAGAAGATCACCGAAGGCGAGTGCGACCACATCGCCGAGCAGGCGTTCTTCAACGTTGGTTCGCTCGAGGACGTCGAGCGCAAGTGGGCCGAGCTGCAGAAGGAAAACTGACATGGCCGACGACGCTGCCAAGCACCTCGAGGTCGCGCTGGTCGCGGCCGAGCGGACGGTGTGGCAGGGCCAGGCCAAGATCGTCATCGCCCGGACCACGGACGGTGACGTCGGGATTCTGCCCGGCCACGCGCCGCTGCTGGGCCTGCTGCAGGGTGGCACCGTCCAGGTGCGGACCGTCGACGACGAGTTCTTCGTCGCGGCCGCGCCGGACGGCTTCATCTCGGTGGCCAACGACCGGGTCTCGATCCTGGCCGAGAACGCCGAGATGGGTCACGACATCGACCTCGAGGAGGCCCGTCGCGAGCTCGAGCAAGCGCTCGCGGCCGGCACCGCGAGCGAGGCCGACGCGGACGAAGTGCGACTCGCCGAGGCTCGGGTGAGGGCCGCCGAGAAGACGGCCTAGCCCCACCTGCCATAATTGAACATCGTCACTGACAGTACGGTTCTCCGGCGGTGCCCGGGGCGTTACCGAACTCGGGCACCGGGAAATGGGGTCGGCAAGGTATGAGGGTAGTCCTCGATGTCGTCGGGGTCTGTCTGCTTGCCGCCGTACTGCTGATCATTCTCTTCGCGTTCCGCCGTCGCTGGTTGTCCAGGGACGGCGGAACGTTTGATTGCAGCCTGCAACTGGCCCAGAAGGAGCACGGCCGCGGCTGGGCCCTCGGCCTGGCGCGGTACGTCGGCGACGACCTGCAATGGTTTCGGGTCTTCAGCCTCGCCTGGTGGCCGAAACTCGTCGTGAACCGCCGCCAGCTGGAAAGCATCAGCACCCGCCGCCCGATGGGCAACGAGCCCCTGGTCACCTACGCCGGCCACGTCATCGTCGACGCCGACCTCCGCGACCGCACCGTCCACTTCGCCATGACCGAAGAAGCCCTCACCGGCGTCCTGGCCTGGATGGAATCCGCACCCCCCAGCACCCAGACGTATCTCTAGACCGTCTCGGTCTTGACATGCGCTCGTAACGTTCGTAGGTTCCTGCGCATACGTAAGAGCAGATCCCAACTAGGTCATATATGAGCGCTCATACGTATGAACAAGCAGCCGCTCTAAATCTGGGGTGAGAGATATGCGCAGTCGATGGCGGGTCCTGGCAGTGGTCGGAGCGGTGCTGCTGGCCGGGTGTTCGGGCCCTGCGGCGACCAAGGCGGGTGGCGGCGCTGGTGACGCGGCCATCGTGTACGGGAAGACGGACGGCGGGACCACGTTCGTCCGGAACTACAACGTGCTCGGCCCGGCGACCGACAAGGCGCCCAACATGGAGCTGGTGTACGAGCCGCTGATGCGGGTCGACTACGGCGCCGGCGGAGTGGTGAAGCCGTGGCTGGCCGAGAGCTGGGCGTTCAGTGAGGCCGGCAAGCTGCTGACCATCAAGCTGCGGAAGGACGTCACCTTCTCGGACGGGCAGAAGTTCACCGCCGACGACGTGGTCTACTCGCTCGGCCTGCCGATCGAGAAGCCGGACTTCAGCATCGCCGGGATCACCTACAAGTCGGTGGCCAAGGTCGACGACAGCACGGTGACGGTGCGGTTCGCGGAGCCGTCGTACGCGACGCTGAACCAGTTCGCGAACATCCTGTTGCCGATGGTGCCCAAGCACATCTGGGCGAGCCAGAACCTGAACACCTGGACGAATCCCGAGCCCGTCGGCACCGGCCCGTTCACGCTGGCCGAGTTCAAGCCGCAGCAGATCACGCTCAAGGCGCGCACCGACTACTGGGGCGGGAAGCTGCCGATGAGCACCTACAAGATCATTCCGACCAGCGCGGACGCGCTCAAGGCCCAGCTGCTCAAGGGCGATGTCGACTGGTCGTCCGCGAGCTGGCCGAACGGCGAGAAGGAGTACGTCGCCAAGGACCCCGACAAGCACCTCTACCAGCTGTACTCCAACGGCGGCGCGATGTCCGTCCTCTTCAACACCGCCAAGGCACCGTTCGACGACGTCCACGTACGGCGTGCGCTCGCCCTCACCATCGACCGGACGGCGGTCGTGACGACGCTGCAACGCCCGGGCACCGAGGCCGGGCCGACCGGGCTCTCCGACCAGCTGTTCGCCGACTGGCTCGACCCGGCGTACAAGGGCAAGGTGCAGAAGGTCGACGCGACCGCGGCCAAGGCCGAGCTGGCGGCCGGTGGCTGGACCGTCGACCAGGGCGCGCTGGTCAAGGACGGCAAGCGCTACCAGCCGTCGATCCTGTTCAACGCCGACTGGGGCTGGGGCAACTACGCCGACATCCTGATCAACACCTGGAAGCAGACCCTCGGCCTGCAGGTGAAGGGCGCCGGCCAGCCGAGCGCCGGGTACTACGACAAGCAGAACCTGGGCCAGTTCGATCTGGCCGCCGCGTCCACCGGCGGATCCGGCGTGTACGGCGTCTACCGGTTCCTCAGCAGCTCCTTCAAGGTCCCGGTGGGCAAGTCGGCCACGCTGAACCAGGGCCGCTGGGCCGACCCGCAGACCGACACGATCATCGCCGCGATGCAGCGCACCGACGACGTCGACCAGCTCAAGACCCTGGGCCGGCAGCTGCAGAAGATCGTCGTGGACAAGGTGCCGTTCAGCCCGATCTACAACAACTTCTACTTCGTCGACATCAACGCGACCCGCTGGACCGGCTGGCCGACGCCGGACGACTTCGACCACATCCCGTTCGTCGGCATGGGGCCGGACACGATCCTCACCCTGCTCGGCCTGCAGCGCCGGGGGAGCTGACGATGCGATGGGCGTTCCCGGTCCGGCGGCTGGGGTTCTACCTGGCCGCCGCGGCCGCCGCGATCGGCCTGAACTTCCTGCTCCCGCGGCTGATGCCCGGCGACCCCTCGTCCGCGATCGTCGAGGAGCTCGAACGGGTCAGCGGCCAGCAGGTCCCCGCCGAGACGCTGATGTCGATCCGCGCGATCTTCGGCAACCCGTCCGACAACCTGGCCCACCAGTTCGCCGACTACCTCCGCCAGCTCGCGCACGGTGACCTCGGCGTCTCGGTGGTCAACTTCCCGGTCCCGGTCGCCGACCTGGTCTGGCAGGCCCTGCCCTGGACGCTGCTCCTCGTCGGCACCACGACGATCACGGCGTTCGCGATCGGTACCCTGCTCGGGGTCGTGGCGGGCTGGAAGGCCGGCAGCCGGTTCGACGCGATCCTGACCCCGTTCACCACCTTCCTGTCCAGCGTCCCGTACTTCTGGGTCGCGCTCCTCGCCCTCTGGGTCTTCGGCTTCGTCCTCGGCTGGACGCCGCTGTCCGGCGGGTACGACGCCGACCTGCCGCAAGGCTTCAGCTTCGCGTACGCCGTCAGCGTGCTGCACCACGGTGTGTTGCCCGCAGCAACCATCGTGTTCTCCGCCTTCGGGGGCTGGCTGCTCGGCATGCGCAACATGACGGTCACCACAGTTCGTGAGGACTACGTCCTGCTCGCCCAGGCGAAGGGGCTGTCGCCGCGACGCGTGATGTTCCGGTACGCCGCCCGCAACGCGATGCTGCCCAGCTTCACCGGCTTCGCGATGGCACTCGGCGGTGTTGTCGGCGGCGCACTGCTGACCGAGATCGTCTTCAGCTACCCGGGTATCGGCTACCTGCTGTACGAGGCGTTGCAGAAGCGGGACTACCCGATGATGCAAGGCGTCTTCCTGCTGATCACGCTGGCCGTCCTGCTGGCCAACCTGGTCGCCGACCTGGCCTATGTCCTGCTCGATCCGCGGATCCGGGCGAAGGGGTGATCATGCTCTCCAGCTGGAAGGTTCGCTTCGGCCTGTCGGTGCTGGTCTTCTTCGTGCTGCTCGCGCTGTTCGGGCCGCTGCTGCCACTGGATCCGCGCGCGAACGACATCTCCGCCATCTCGCAGCCACCCAGTGCCGATCACCTCTTCGGCACCACCCAGTTCGGTCAGGACGTCCTCGCGCAGACGATCGCCGGCGCCCGCGGGTCGATGCTCGTCGGTCTCCTCGCGGCCGCGATCGGCACCCTGATCGCGATCGTCGTCGGGGTTCCCGCCGGGTACTTCGGCGGCGCGGTCGACAACGGACTGAACTTCCTCACCAACCTGTTCCTGGTGATGCCGGTGCTGCCGCTGATCCTGATCGTCGCCGGGTACGTCCAGGGCACCGGTCCGTGGGTGATCGCGCTGATCATCGGCCTGTTCGGCTGGTCGGGCGGCGCGCGGACGCTGCGGGCGCAGTCGCTCAGCCTGAGCAGTCGCGACTTCGTGCTGGCGATGAAGATGGTCGGCGAACCGCACCGGCGGCTGATCTTCTGCGAGATCCTGCCGCACCTGACCGGCTGGATCTCGGCGATGTTCCTGCACGGCATGATCGGCGGCGTGATGGCCGAGGCCGGTCTGGCGTTCCTCGGGATCTCCGACTCGGGCTCGATCAGCTGGGGCACGATGATCCAGTCCGCTCAGCAGCAGAGCGCCGTACTGCGGGGTTTGTGGTGGTGGTTCGTACCACCCGGGTTGTGTATCGCGCTGATCGGTACGGCGGCGACCCTGGTGAACTTCGGGGTCGACGAGCTGTCCAACCCCAAACTCCGGATGGCTCGCCGGTCGGTCGTCGTCCGTACCCGGAAGGTGGTGGAGGCATGACAATCACGGAGGTGTCCACGCGGACGGCGGTCCTGTCCGTCGCGGGACTGACCGTCGACTACGTGACCGGTGACCAGCCGGTCCGGGCGTGCGACGATGTCTCGTTCGAGCTCCGGCGGGGCGAGATCCTCGGCGTCGCGGGGGAGTCCGGCTCGGGCAAGTCGACCCTCATCACCGCATTGACCCGGCTCCAGCGTCCGCCGGCGGTGACCACGGCGGGCAGTATCCGGTTCGAGTCGCGGGACGGCGACTCGGTCGACCTCGTCGGCCTGACTCCGGCCGAGTTGCGGGCGCTGCGGTGGACCTCGCTGGCGATCGTCCTGCAGAGTGCGATGGACGCGCTCAATCCGGTGATGCGGGTCGGCGCGCAGTTCGTCGACGTACTGCGCGAACACGACAGGCACCTGAGCCGCAAAGATGCCTGGACCCGTGCCGCCGAGCTGCTCGCCATGGTCGGGATCTCCGCCGATCGTGTCCGCAGCTACCCGCACGAACTGTCCGGCGGGATGCGGCAGCGGGCGAGTATCGCGCTCGCACTCGCCTGCGGTCCGGAGCTCGTGGTGATGGACGAGCCGACCACGGCCGTCGACGTGGTGATGCAGCGCCAGATCCTGGCCCAGGTACTGCGGCTTCGTCGCGAACTCGGATTCGCCGTCGTCTTCGTCACCCACGACCTGTCCCTCCTGCTCGAGCTGGCCGATCGGATCGCGATCATGTACGCGGGCCGGATCGTCGAGATCGGTACGGCGGAGTCGCTCTACACCAAGCCCCGCCACCCCTACACCCGCGGCCTCCGTGACTCCTTCCCTCCGCTCCGGTCACCGATCACCCGCCTGACCGGCATCCCCGGCACCCCACCGGACCTGCGCAACCCACCACCGGGCTGCCCGTTCCATCCGCGCTGCGCCGACCGCTTCGACGGTTGCGACGAGCAACAACCCGCCCTACTGACCATCGAGGACCACGCCGTCGCCTGCCGGCTCTACCCGTCGGGAGAAGATCGAGCATGAGCCAACCTGTGCTCGAGGCCTGTGGGGTCTCGAAACATTTTCCGGCCGGCCAGGGTGTGGTCCGGGCGGTCGAGGATGCGACGCTGGCGTTGCGGCCCGGGCGGATCGTTGCGCTGGTCGGGGAGAGCGGGAGCGGCAAGACCACGCTGGCCCGGCTGCTCGCCCGGTTCTACGCGCCGACGGAGGGCGAGATCCGCCTGCAGGGTAAGACCGTCCGGGGCAAGCCCCGCGCGTACTACAGCGACGTCCAGCTGATCTTCCAGGACCCGTTCGGTTCGCTGAACCCGTTGCACCGCGTCCGGTACAACCTGGAGCGGGCGGTCAAACTGCATCACGCCGTACGGTCGAAGGACGAGCTGGAACGGCGGGTCGTGGAGCTGCTGGAGCGGGTCAGTCTGTCGCCCGCGGAGCAATTCATCGACAAGTTCCCTCACGAGCTGTCGGGTGGGCAGCGGCAGCGCGTGGTGATCGCGCGGGCGCTGGCGGTCGAGCCGAAGGTGCTGCTGGGGGACGAGCCGATCTCGATGCTGGACGTGTCGATCCGGCTGGAGATGCTCAACCTGCTGGACCGGTTGCGGACCGAGGACGGCCTGGCGCTGCTCTACATCACCCACGACATCGCCAGCGCCCGCTACCTGTGCGATGACATCGTGGTGATGTACGCCGGCCGGATGGTCGAAGGCGGTCCGAAGGAGGACGTGATCGCCAGGCCGCTGCACCCGTACACACAGCTGCTGATCGACTCGTCGCCCGATCCCGAACGCGAGCGCACCGACCGGGACGCGTTGTTCGGCGCCGAGGATCTCGGTGAGCCGCCGAGCCTGATCGATCCACCCGCCGGCTGCCGGTTCCACCCGCGCTGCCCGTTCGCGATGGACGTCTGCCGCACCGAAGCGCCGCCCCGGACCGAACTACCCACTGGGCAGTGGACCCACTGCTGGTTGCAGGAGAAACGATGAAAGCGCCACGACAGTCCGACGTCGCCCGGCTCGCCGGGGTCTCCCAGTCCGCGGTGTCGCGGGTGGTCAGCGGGGACATCGACCGGATTCCGGAGGAGACGCAGCAGCGGATCCGGGCCGCCGTCAAGGAGCTCGGCTACGTCCCGAACGCGGCCGCGCGGAACCTGCGGAACAAGAGCAACCGCCTGCTCGGCGTCCACACCTTCGAGGCCGTCTTCCCGCACGCCCGCGAGGACTTCTACTTCGAGTTCCTGCTCGGCATCGAGGAGCGCGCCGAGGAGATCGGGTACGACCTGGTCCTGTTCACCTCGACCGGGACGAGCGACGGCCGCCGCCGGATCTACCGCGACGGCACCAACCGGCTCAACCTCGCCGACGGCAGCGTGCTGCTCGGCGCCGCGACCGACCGCGAGGAGCTGGCCCGGCTGTGGCACGACGGATATCTGTTCGTCCACATCGGCCGTCGTGAGGTCGCCGGCGCGGAGATCCCGTGCATCATCCCGGACTACGTGTCGGCCGCCGATCAGCTCGTGACCTCCTTGGCCGAGCGCGGTCACCGCCACCTGGCCTACCTGCGCTCGGGGATCGAGCAGGAGGCGTACGCCGATCGCCGTACGGGCTACCGCAACGCCGTCGAGCGGCTCGGCCTGCAGGACCGCTCACCCGGTTTCCACGGTGAGCCGGAGCTGACCGAGGAGTGGCTCGACGAACTCGCGTCCGGACCGGAGACCGCGGTGGTCGCCGAGAACATCGGGCTGGCCGAGCACCTGCGGACCGGGCTGGCCGCGCGCGGGCTGAGCATCCCGGCGGACGTCTCGGTCGCGGTGCTGGAGGGATCCGGCGACGAGCCCGGGCACCGCTGGGACTGCCTGGTGATCCCGCGCAAGGAGATCGGCCGGATCGCGATCGACGCGCTGGTGACCCGGGTCGAGAACCCGCACGAACCACCGGTCAGCCAACTGGTGCCCTGTGATCTGGTGGCCGGCGAAACCGTCGCCGAACCCCGCTGACGAAGGAGCAAACGCGTGGAACTCACGACGGACGTGCTGGTGGTCGGGGGCGGCCTGGGAGGTGTCGCGGCCGCCTTGACCGCGGTGCGGCTGGGACGGCGCGTCGTCCTCACCGAGCCGACGGACTGGCTCGGCGGCCAGCTGACCAGCCAGGCGGTGCCACCCGACGAGCACCCCTGGATCGAGGAGTACGCCGCCCCCGGGTACGCCGACCTCCGCCGGCGGATCCGGGACTACTACCGGCGCAACTACCCGCTCCGCCCCGAGGTGGCTGCCGATCCGTTGCTCGACCCCGGCCGCGGCGTCGTCAGCCGGTTCTGCCACGAGCCGCGGGTGGCGGCCGCTGTGCTGGCGGAGATGCTCGCACCGTGGCAGGCTTCCGGCCGACTCAGTGTGTATCTCGAGCACGAGCCGGTCTCGGCGCACGCCGCGGGCGACCAGATCGAAGCGGTGACCGTCAGGGATCTGCGCGACGGCACCGAGCTGACCGTGTCTGCCAGCTATGTCGTCGACGCGACCGAGCTCGGCGACCTGCTGGAGCTGGCCGGCGTCGAGCATGTGATCGGCGCCGAGAGCCGTGCCACGACCGGTGAGCTGCACGCCCCTGAGGTCGCGGATCCGCTGGACCAGCAGGCCTTCTCGTGGTGCTTCGCACTGGAGCACCGGCCGGGCGAGGACCACACCATCGACCGGCCGGCGGGGTACGCGCACTGGCGTGACCACGTCGCACCGTTCTGGCCGGGACCGCAGTTGTCCTGGGAGGACGTCGTACCGGTCACGCTGGAGCGGCGGGAGTGGCGGTTGTTCGAGGCGAACCCGGAGCACCGTGCGCCGTTCTCGCTCTGGCGCTACCGGCAGATCCTTGCCAGCAGCAACTTCGTCGACGGCGTGATCCCGGATGTCACCGTGGTCAACTGGCCGCAGCTCGACTACTGGGAGCGCCCGTTGATCGGTTGGGACGACCCCGCCGCCGCGCTGGCCGCGAGCCGGGACCTGTCGCTGTCCTTCCTGTACTGGATGCAGACCGAGGCCGGCTACCCCGGTCTGCGGTTGCGGCCCGACGTCACCGGGACGGCGGACGGTCTGGCGAAGACGCCGTACATCCGGGAGTCGCGGCGGATCCAGGCCGAGTTCACCGTGCTCGAGCAGCACGTCGGGGTGGAGGCGCGACCGGACGGGGCCGGGAGCGAGGTGTTCGCCGACACCGTCGGCCTCGGGCGCTACCGGATCGATCTGCATCCGAGCACGGCCGGGCGGAGCTATGTCGACATCGAGGCGTATCCCTTCCAGATCCCGCTGGGTGCGCTGATCCCGGTCCGCGTCGACAACCTGCTGCCCGCGAACAAGAACATCGGCACCACCCACATCACCAACGGCTGCTACCGCCTGCACCCGGTCGAATGGAGCATCGGCGAGGCCGTCGGCGCACTCGCCGGCTTCTGCCTCACCGAGGCCCTCACGCCCCGCAAGGTTCGCAACGATCCCACTCACCTCGCCGACTACCAGCGCCTACTGACGTCCGGCCTCGGCGCGAAGCTGGCCTGGCCGGAGGAGATCCGCACCCACCGCGACTGAATGGAGAAACGCTGTGCTCAGGAGATCCGCCCTAGCCCTGTGCTCCGCAATCTTGTTGTCTGCGGCAACCCTGGTGAATGCCGCCGCCCAGACCACCGCACTCCCGGCCCTCCACACCGACGGCAACCACATCGAGAACAGCGCCGGGACGAACGTCACCCTCAAGGGTGTCTCCGTCATCGCCCCCGAGCAGAACGACGTCTGCACCGACTGCAACAACAAGCCGATCGACGACCTGATCGACATGACCGTGTCGAACGGCTGGAACTCCAAGGTTCTCCGGCTCCTGGTCACCGAGGCCATCGGCAAGGACCTGAACGCGTACGACGCCACCTACATCAAGCCGTACGTCGACCACGCGGTGGCCAAGGGCCTCTACGTGATCATCGACCTGCATCTGGTCCGCAACTACGGGGACGCGGCCGGCGCCGTACCGCAGTCGGACGTGAAGGGGTTCTGGGACTTCATCGCCCCGCGCTACGCGAACAACCCGAACGTGCTGTTCGAGGTGTTCAACGAGCCGATCGCGCCGGACAACTGGGCGACCTGGAAGGCGTACATCCAGCCGGTGGTGACCTCGATCCGGTCGGTCGCGTCCAACGTGATCCTGATGGGAAGCCCGTCCTGGAGCACCCGGCTGAACGGCGCGCTGACCGACCCGATTGCCGGCGGCAACATTGCGTACGTCTACCACCTCTATCCGAACCAGGGCCCGGCGACCGCGACCAACCTCGACCCGAAGTTCGGCAACGCCGCGGCGACACTGCCGGTCGTACTGACCGAGTTCGGCTGGGATCCGTCGCCGTCGGCGAACACGGTGACGGCGGGTACGACGTCCGGCTGGGGGCTGCCCTTGCGGCAGTACCTGGACGCGCGCCCGCAGATCGGCTGGCTCGGCTGGATCTTCGACAACTTCTGGGCGCCGGTGATGTTCGACAAGAACTGGAACCTGCTCAGCGGCGAGTACCAGGGCGCCTTCGTCCGGGACTGGCTGGCCGGTGCGCCCGCGGTCTCGCCGTGCTCGGATCACCTGGCCCGGGGCGCCACCGTCACCGTGTCCTCGACGTACGACGCCTCGTCCGGCGCGGCGAAGGCGGTTGACGGGTCATGCACCGACAGCGGACGCTGGATGTCCGCCGTGGGGGACACGGCGCCGGTCCTCACGCTGGATCTGGGCACGTACAAGGAGGTGAACCAGGTCGACGTCTACAGCGGGTACGGGTTCCCGAACGTTGCCACCGGCACCGTTCTGACCGCGTTCGGGGTCGAGGCCCACACCGCGGCCGGCTGGGTCCAGCTCGGCAGTGTCACCGGCAACACCCGATCCCTCGTCTCCGTCCCCGGCCCGTCCGCCACCGTCGACCAGCTCCGCCTGACCATCACCGATCCGTCCAGCACCACCCCCGACATCGCCCGCGTCTACGAGGTCGCCGCCCACTAAGACCTGGAGGACCCGTGAACCGCTCCCGATCAGCTGGTCTGGTGGCTTGCCTTGTTCTGATCCTCCTGATGCTGCCGGTCGTCCCGGCCACCGCGTCCAGGCAGCTCCGGGTGGAGATCCTCTCGAGCCGGCCGGACAAGGTGACCGGCGGCGACGCGCTGGTGCACGTCGACGTACCCGACGACGCGGCAGAAGTGCGGGTGTCGCTGAACGGCAAGGACGTGACCTCGGCGTTCGTCGCCGACGCGCGGGGTCTGACCGGTCTGGTCGGGAGCATGCGGCTGGGTTCGAATCTCCTCCGAGCAGAGACCCAGGAGCACCGGGCGACGCTCGAGGTACGCAACTATCCACGCCAAGGCCCGGTCTTCTCCGGGCCCCATCAGCAACCGTTCGTTTGCGAGACCGCGAAGTTCACCATCCCGGTGATCGGCGTCGCGCTGGGCGATCCGCTCGACGCCGACTGCACGGTCGCGCCGCGCGTCGACTACTTCTACCGAACGACCGCCGGGCAATGGGCGGCGTGGCCGGCCGGCGCCACGTCGTACCCGGCCGATCTGGCGCGCACCGACGAGCATGCGCCGTTCATCGTCCGGATGGAGACCGGCAGCGCCAACCGCGCGGTCGTGCAGACGAGCATGCTGCACGACCCGCTGAACGACCCGGCACCGACACCTACCCGCAGATCGCCCGGCTGGAACGGCCGGGCGATCTTCACCCTTGGCGGCGGGTGTGCGGGCGGCTGGTACCGCTCCGGCAGCACCACCGGCGGCGTGACGGACGCCTTCCTGCTCGGCCGTGGCTACGCGCTGATGTCCTCGTCGCTGAACGTCTTCGGCCAGAACTGCAACGACCTGACCGCGGCCGAGTCCGCGATGATGACGAAGGAGCTCTTCGTCGAGCACTACGGGCGGCCGGAGTTCACGGTCGGTTTCGGCTGCTCCGGTGGTTCGTACCAGGCGCACCAGATCACCGACAACTACCCGGGCATCTTCGACGGCATCATCGTCGGCTGCTCCTTCCCGGACGTCGGCTTCGGCACCGTGACGTTCATCAGCGACGCCTGGCTGCTCGACTCGTACTTCACCTCGCGGACGACCGTGCCGTGGACCCAGGAGCAGAAACGGCAGGTGGCCGGCTTCGCGACCTACGCGACGCTGCCGAGTATGGCGATCAGCGCCGGCCGGATCGACCCGCGCCGCAACTGCGACATCGTCCCGCCGGCACAGCGCTACGACCCGGTCGGCAACCCGGACGGCGTTCGCTGCGATGTCTACGACCACACGATCACGGCGTACGGCGCGGATCCGGCGACCGGGTTCGCCCGGCGACCGCTGGACAACGTCGGCGTGCAGTACGGGCTCGGCGTGCTGAAGTCCGGCGTGATCACGGCCGACCAGTTCCTCGATCTGAACCAGCGGATCGGTGGCTTCGACGCGGACGCGAACCTCGCGCCGGCCCGGACCGTCGCCGATCCGCAGGCGGTGCGAGCGGCGTACCGGACCGGTCGGCTGACCAGCGGTGGGGGAGGGCTGAAGGACGTGCCGATCATCGACTACCGCGCGTACTTCGACTCCCAGTCGTACGGCGACATCCACGTCCGGTACCACACGTTCTCGATGCGCGCCCGGCTGGAGAAGGCCAACGGTACGGCGGCCAACCAGGTCAGCCTGATCGAGGACGCGAAGTACGGCCTGTTCAGCACCGAGAGCCCGCTGCTGCAGCACGCGGTCGACGAGCTGGATCGCTGGCTGACTCGGTTGGCTGCCGATGGCTCGTCCCGTCCACGCATCGACAAGATCGTCGCCGCCCGGCCGTCGGAGCTGAAGGAAGGCTGCCGCGGACCGTCGGGTTTCATCGCCCAGCCGCTCGACCGCGACCCGTCGTCGCAGTGCGAGCAGCTCTTCCCGTCGGCGTCGTTCCCGCGCGAGGTCGCCGGCGCCGGGGTGGCGGCGGACGTGATCAAGTGCCGGCTGCACGACCCGGTCCGGTCGGAGTATCCGGGCTTCACCGAAACTCAATGGGCCAGGCTCCGCGCGATCTTCCCCGGCGGGGTGTGCGACTACTCCCAGCCCGGCATCGGTCAGCAACCACTCGCCGGTACCTGGCTCAGCTTCCCCGACTGATACCGGGCGCCGCCGTCCGATATCCGGATGACGCTCCGCTCAAGCTGCGCCGTTCCCCAAGACACGACAAGATCGAACAGGGGGGAACGGAAAGCGCTCTCCAATGGTGGGCGCCGTTCACGACGCAGGGAGTGAGGCGTGTCCCGAGCAGAAGAGGTTCTCAGCCCCGAAAGCACCCGACCCACCCAGCTCGACCCAGCCGGTGCCACCGGCTCCGGACCACCGGGTCCGGCCGCACCGCCGAGATCCGCCCGTCCATCCGCCCAAGGCCTGTCCTGGTGGGCGCGCGCACGTCGCGACAAGATTCTGCTGCTGATGGCGCTGCCCGGCCTGGCGCTGTTGCTCGCATTCCACTATCTGCCGTTGCTCGGCAACCTGATCGCGTTCCAGGAGTACCTGCCGTTCGTCCCGCTCGGCCGCAGTGCGTGGGTCGGGCTGGACAACTTCGCGGTCATCTTCAACGGTGACGCGGAGTTCCTGAACGCGCTGAAGAACACCCTCGTGATCACGCTGGTCCAGGTGATCTTCGTCTTTCCGGCACCGATCGCGCTGGCCCTGCTGCTGAACAGCCTGCTGTCGGAGCGGATCAAGCGCGTCGTCCAGTCGGTGCTCTACCTGCCGCACTTCCTGTCCTGGGTCATCGTGGTCGCGATCTTCCAGCAGGTGCTGGGCGGCAGCGGCATGATCAACAACGCGCTGCGGTCCCACGGCCTGTCCACGATCGACTTCCTCGGCAACCCCGACGGCTTCATCGCGCTGCTCACCAGTCAGGTGATCTGGAAGGACACCGGCTGGGGGACGATCCTGTTCCTGGCCGCACTGACGCAGATCGATCCCGGTCTGTACGAGGCCGCCCGGGTCGACGGAGCCTCGCGCTGGCGGCAGCTCTGGCACGTCACCGTGCCGGGGATCCGCGGGCTGATCATCCTGCTGCTGATCCTGCGGCTCGGCGACTCGCTCACGGTGGGCTTCGAGCAGATCATCCTGCAGCAGAGCCTGGTCGGCAGACCGGCCAGCGAAGTCCTGGATACCTACGTCTACAACAACGGCGTACTCGCCGGCCAATGGGGAGTCTCGGCCGCGGTAGGTCTGGTGAAAGGCCTGTTCGGTGTCGCCCTGGTGATCGGCGCCAACAAGGTCGCGCACATCTTCGGCGAGGCGGGGGTGTACCGGAAATCATGAGTACCCAGACGAACGTCCTCCGGCCGCCCGGGACCAACCGGCGGCCGAAGCAGATCGACGCGCCCGCGATCCCGACGCGGGCCCTCAAGGGCATCGTGCTGCTGCTGTGCTGCGCCCTGGTGATCGTCCCGTTCATCGGCGTGATCTCGACCAGCATCGCCAGTCAGGCGCATGTCACCAACTCCGGCGGCTTCGTGCTGTGGCCGGACGGCCTCAACCTGGAGGCCTACCGGTCGATCTTCAACGGCGGTGTGGTGCAGCGGGCGCTGCTGGTCAGCATCTTCATCACCGTCATCGGCACGCTGGTCAGTCTGGCCGGGTCCACCATGCTGGCCTACGCGCTGAGCCGCCCGGGCTCCTTCGGGCAGCGGCCGATCCTGATGATCGTGCTGTTCAGCATCCTGTTCAGCCCGGGGCTGATCCCGAACTACCTGGTGGTGAAGGAGTTCGGCCTGCTCGACTCGCTGCTGGCACTGGTGCTGCCGACCGCGATCAACGGGTTCAACGTGATCGTGCTCCGCTCGTTCTTCATGGCGATCCCGGACTCGGTCCTCGACTCCGCCCGGATCGACGGGGCCGGCGACTTCCGGATCTTCTGGTCGGTCGTCCTGCCGTTGTCGCGAGCGGTCCTCGCGGTGGTCGGCCTGTTCTACGCCGTCGGGTACTGGAACGCGTTCTTCAACGCGATGCTCTACATCAACGACACCGCGAAATGGCCGCTGCAGCTGGTACTGCGGACGTACGTGATCAACAACACCGAGCTCAGCAGTGGTGATCTCGGTGGGTCGGCGGCCGATCAGCTACCGCCGCAGGAGTCGATCCAGATGGCGATCCTGGTGGTGTCGCTGGTGCCGATCCTGATCGTGTACCCGTTCCTGCAACGGCACTTCGCCAAGGGCATGCTGACCGGGGCGGTGAAGGGATGACACCGATCAGCAGAAGGTCACTCCTCGGTGGATCATTGGCCGCGGCGGCGGGCATCGGCGGCCTGAGCGGCTGCGCCACCGTGACCCGGTCGACCGACATCGCCGCGTTGAACAAGCCCGTGCGGTTGCCGACGTACAAGCGGTTCGACGGGCCGAAGCCGGACCTGCCTCGCGTCCATCCGTTGATGCCGGATTGCTTCTACCGGTTCCCGGCGCATCCGGTCCAGGTTACGCACGGCGTTCCCGGCGACGGTACCGACCTGGTCGGATCGGTGTCGACATCGAACCCGATCCCGCCGACCGCCGACCGGAACCCGTACTGGCAGGAGCTGAACCGCCGGCTCGGCTCACCGCTGGCGCTGACCATCACCGCGGCCGCCGACTACCCGAACAAGTTCGCGACCGCGGTGGCCGGCGACACGCTCGGCGATCTGTTCAACGTCGACGGCACCTTCGCCTACCTGCCGCAGTTCCTCGAGGCGCGGGCGCAGGATCTGACCGAGTACCTGTCCGGCGACGCGATCCTGGACTATCCGTTCCTGGCCAACCTGGCCACCGAGTCCTGGCGCGGGTGCGTGTTCTCCGGCGGCATCCGGGCGATCCCGATCCAGCGCGGCGTGATGTCGTCCAACCTGCTGCTGGCCCGACAGGATCTGCTCGACAAGCTGGGTGTCGAGCTCGGTTCGCCGACGGTGGACGAATTGATCAAGGTCGCGAAGGCGGTCACCGACGAGAAGAAGAACCGCTGGGCCTTCGCAGTGCCACCGGCGGCGGCGTTGAGCGCGATGCTCGGGTTGCCGAACGGATGGGAGGTTCGCGACGGCCAGCTGGTGCACAGCCGGGAGCTCGAGGAGCACAAGCAGATGCTCACGATCACCCGGCAGATGGTCGCCGACGGGCTGATCCATCCCGACGGGGTGGCGAAGAACAACCAGAAGGTCTGGTTCAGCCAGGGCTCGGCGGTGATGACCCAGGACACGTACTCGTCGATCCAGAGCTTCTACCGGCGCAGTGTCGTCAAGGACTTCGCCATCGCGCTGCCGGTCGTGCGTGATCACGCCGGGAAGGTCGGCCGGTTCCTGCTGGGAGCGCCGAACAACTCGATCGCGGCGATCAAGCCCAGCTCGCCGGAGCGGACCAAGATGCTGCTGCGGGTGCTGAACTGGATGGCCGCGCCGTTCGGGACCGAGGAGTACCTGTTCCGCAAGTTCGGCCTGCCCGGGCGCCACTACACGCTGAAGGGGACCGACCCGGCGCTGACCGAGGCCGGCGGGAGCGAGGTCTGCCTCGGCGAGTTCCCGATCCAGTACCTGGCCGACGGCGGGTATCCGGTCTACTTCCCGGGTCACCCCGACGCGGTCGACGTGGCGTACAACCACCTCAAGGCGATCCTGCCGACGGCGATCCTGCCACCGACGTACGGCCTCTACTCACCCACCCAGTCGATCAAGGGAAAGGTCTTCGACACCCGCCTCGACGCACTGACCAAGGACATCCAGCTCGGCCGCGCCGACCTCAAGACCTGGGACTCGGCCATCGCCGACTGGCGCAAATCCGGCGGCGACGCCATCCGCCACGAATACGAACAAGCCCTCACCATCCAGGGCCGCAAATAACCGGAGGAACATCGGGAGCGGGTCCAGGGACAATCAGCCGCATGCTGCTCGTCCCCCTGGACCCGCTCAACCCCCGCCGCGTCGATCCGCACTTCGCGCCCCAGGCCGCCGCGGCCCGACGCCGAGGTATCCCGGTCGCTCGCATCGACCACGACGCCCTGTCCCACCCGGACCAGGCGGTCGCGGGCGTGCCCGCCGCCGACGATGCGGTCTACCGCGGCTGGATGATGACCGCGCCCGAGTACGACGCCTTCGCCGAAGCACTCGCCGACCGCGGGGTCACGCTGCGGACCACCCCGGCCAACTACCGGACGGCTCATGAGCTCCCCGGCTGGTACGACGTACTCCGGTCGGTGACGCCGAAGTCTGTCTGGACCACGGGCGACGACGTCGACGAGTTGGTGTCCGCGGCCAAGGGACTCGGCGAAGGGCCTGCCGTCCTGCGGGACTACGTGAAGTCGATGAAGCACTACTGGGCTGAGGCCGCCTACATCCCGGACGTTGCCGACGCCGCGGCGGTCGAGCGAGTAGCTCGGCGCTTTCTCGAGCTGCGGGAGGATTCCTTCACCGGTGGCTTCGTCCTGCGGCAGTTCGAGGAGTTCGCCGGTGCGGAGGCGCGCACGTGGTGGATCGGCGGTCGGTGTGCGCTGGTGACTCCGCATCCGGATACGCCGGACGAGGCGCCGGCCGGCGTGGATCTGGTGGAGATCGAGCCGCTGATTGCCGGGCTGGCGCTGCCGTTCGTCACGGTCGACCTCGTCCGGCGCGCGGATGGTGTGTGGCGGGTGGTCGAGCTGGGGGACGGGCAGGTGAGTGACTGGCCGGGCTCGCGGGAGCCGGACGACCTCGTCGAGCGGTTGTTCCAGGAGGTAAGGGACAATGGTCAGTGATGACGCTGACTGAGCAAGTGCCGGGGACGACTGAGCCTGATGACCTGTACGACGCGTTCGCGCGGTGGGTGGGTGAGCAGGGGATCTCGTTGTATCCGGCGCAGGAAGAGGCGTTGATCGAGGTGATGACGGGATCGAACGTGATCCTGTCGACGCCGACCGGGTCCGGGAAGAGCCTGGTCGCCACCGGGGCGCACTTCGCCGCGCTCGCGAACGGGCAGCGGACCTTCTACACCGCGCCGATCAAGGCGCTGGTGTCGGAGAAGTTCTTCGCCCTGTGCGACGTGTTCGGCGCAGACAAGGTCGGCATGCTGACCGGCGATGCTTCGGTGAACGCCGGCGCGCCGATCATCTGCTGCACGGCCGAGGTGCTGGCCAACGTCGCGCTGCGCGAAGGCTCGGCCGCCGACGTCGGCCAGGTGGTGATGGACGAGTTCCACTTCTACTCCGAGCCCGACCGCGGCTGGGCGTGGCAGGTCCCGCTGCTGGAGCTGCCGAACGCCCAGTTCGTCCTGATGTCAGCGACCCTCGGCGACGTCGAGCGGTTCAAGATCGACCTCTCCCGCCGCACCGGCCGCCCGACCGCGATCGTCGCGTCCGGCGAACGCCCGGTGCCGCTGATCTACAAGTACGTCACCACCGCGCTGCACGAGACGCTCGAGGAACTCCTCACCACCCACCAGGCCCCGGTGTACGTCGTCCACTTCACCCAGGCCGCCGCGCTCGAACGAGCCCAGGCGCTGATGAGCATCAACGTCTCCTCGAAGGAGGAGAAGGAGAAGATCAACGAGCTCATCGGCAACTTCCGGTTCAGCAAGGGCTTCGGCCGGACCCTGCAGCGGTTGGTCAAGCACGGCATCGGTGTCCACCACGCCGGCATGCTGCCGAAGTACCGCCGGCTGGTCGAGCAGCTCGCCCAGGCCGGCCTGCTCAAGGTCATCTGCGGCACCGACACCCTCGGGGTCGGCATCAACGTCCCGATCCGGACCGTCGTACTCACGGCGCTGAGCAAGTACGACGGACGCCGCCAACGGATCCTGAAAGCGCGAGAGTTCCACCAGATCGCGGGCCGGGCCGGCCGGGCCGGGTACGACACGTCCGGGACTGTCGTCGTACAAGCGCCGGATCACGTGGTGGAGAACGTGAAGGCGCTGGCCAAGGCCGGCGACGATCCGAAGAAGCAGCGCAAGGTGCAGCGGAAGAAGCCGCCGGAGGGGTTCGTCACCTGGGGCGAGGACACGTTCGACCGCCTGGTCGCGGCCGAGCCGGAGGCGTTGCAGTCGCGGATGCGGGTCAGCCACGCGATGCTGCTCAACGTCATCGCCCGCGACGGCAACGCGTTCGAGAGCATGCGGCACCTGCTCCGCGACAACCACGAAGACTCCAAGGTGCAGGTCCGGCTGATCCGGCGCGCGATCCAGATCTACCGGACGCTGCTCACAGCCGGTGTGGTCGAGCGGCTGTCGGAACCCGACGAGAACGGCCGCACCCTGCGGCTGACCGTCGACCTGCAGAAGGACTTCAGCCTCAACCAGCCGCTGTCGACGTTCGCACTGGCCGCGCTGGATCTGCTCGATCCGGACGATCCGTCGTACGCGCTCGACGTCGTGTCGGTCGTCGAGGCGACCCTCGAGGATCCGCGAGCGGTGCTGTGGGCGCAGGAGCACCACGCCCGCGGCGAGGCCGTGAACGCGATGAAGGCCGAGGGCATCGAGTACGACGAGCGGATGGAGCTGCTCGAGGACGTCAGCTGGCCGAAGCCGCTCAACGAGTTGCTCGAGGCAACGTTCGAGATGTACCGGCAGACGCATCCGTGGATCGCGGAGACCGGGTTGTCGCCGAAGGCGGTGGTCCGGGACATGTTCGAGCGGGCGATGACGTTCGGCGAGTTCATCGGGTTCTACGGGCTGGCGCGCTCGGAGGGCGTCGTACTGCGCTACCTGAGCGACGCGTACAAGGCGCTGCGGCAGACCGTGCCGCCGGACAAGGTGAACGAGGACCTGACCGACCTGATCGAGTGGCTCGGCGAAGTGGTCCGGCAGACCGACTCCAGCCTGCTCGACGAGTGGGAGGAGCTGACCAACCCCACCGACGAGCCGGAGGCCGAGGTCACGCCGACGGGTCCGCGCCGGATCACCTTGAATACCAGGGCTTTCCGGGTTCTCGTCCGCAACGCGATGTTCCGCCGTGTCGAGCTGCTCGCGCTGCACCGGTGGGCCGAGCTGGGCCAGCTCGACGCCGACGCCGGCTGGGACGCCGCGCGCTGGGCGGAAGCGGGTACGGCGTACTACGCGGAACACGACGTGGTCGGCACCGGCCCGGCCGCCCGTGGGCCGGCACTGTTCCTGATCGAGGAACACCCCGGCTACTGGGAAGTCCAGCAGATCATCGACGACCCCGAAGGCAACCACGACTGGCGCATCACCGCCTCGGTCGACCTCGCCGCCTCCGACGAAGCCGGCGACCTGGTCCTGGAACTGGCCTCCTTCAAACCGTTGTAGTCACTGGGGTTTCCAGGGTTCTGACCTCTCTGACGAGCATCGGGAGGGCGGACAGGGCGATGCCGGCTGCGCCTACGGCGACGGCCGCGGTGGTGCCGAAGGTGCTGCCGAGGACACCGCCCAGTGCGGCGCCGATCGGGAGGACTCCGAAGGTGAAAGTGCGGTAGGCGCCGTTGCTGCGGGCAAGGGCTGTGCGGGGGATCAGCAGTTGCCTGATCGTCACCGAGAGGACGTTCGCACTGCCGAGGCCGATGCCGGCGAGGAACTGGATCACCCCGAGGAGCACGCCGTACTGCACGCCGCGGCCGGGGATGAACGCCAGCAGGAGCGGGAGCCCGGTGGACAGGATGAGCGAGGTGCCGAAGGCGCGACCGTAGCCGAGTCGCTTGGCCAGGCGGAGGCCGAGCATCGCGCCGACGAACGCGCCGGCGCCGCCCGCGCTGAGAGCGACGCCGTACCCGCCGGCGGAGAGGCCGCGTTCCTTCACGGCGAGGATGACGAGGTTCACGACGAGGATCTGCGCGGAGGCGTTGTACAGCGCGGCGTGCGCGGTCAGCGATCGCAGGAACGGACTCACCTTGATCTGGCGCACCCCTTCCCAAAGGCCGGGACGGTCGTCGGTCGCGTGGGGTGGCGACTCGGGCCGTCGCGCGGACGCGATGCCGACTGCGCTGGCCACGTACGAGACAGCGTCGACCAGGAGTGCGATCGCCGGACCGAGGAGCTGCACGAGGAGGCCTGACAGACCAGGACCGCCGACCTGGGCTGCTGTCGACGAGCCCTGCAGCGCCCGGTTGGCCGCCGGGAGTTCGTGCTCGGGGACGAAGTCCGGCAGGTACGCGAACGACGCGATGTCGAACACCACGCTCGCCGCGCCGACGAGGAACGCGACGACGACCAGCAAGGGCAGCGTGAGTTGGTCGAAGGCCCAGGCGAGCGGGACGACCGCGATCGCGGCCGTGCGGATCAGGTCGGCCGCGATCATCACGCCGCGCTTGCGCCGGCCCTCCAGCCAATGCCCGGCCAGCAGGGGGAGCACCGCGCTGGGCAGGTAGCTCGCGGTCGCGATCGCGCTCACTCCGGCCGCGCCCGTGTCCAGGGTGAGCGCGGCGGTCAGCGGCAGCGCGACCGCCGTCACGTGCGTGCCGACCGCGGAGACCGTCTGACCTGCCCAGAACCGCTTGAAGTCGCCGTCCACCGTTACCCCAGCCTCCGCCTCATCCAGTGCCCGTCCACCGTCACGCATGCCTCCGTCTCACCAGGTTCTCGTTACCGATACATGGGCTGATCCGGTAACCGTTACCGGATCATGCCCTATGAGCAGTAACGTGGCAACCGTGATCCAGCCAGGCGAGCGCACTCCGGCTCCGGAGCCGCTGGCGCTCGTCCAGGACCTGGTCAACACCGTCGACCTGGAGATGGAGCGGGACGTCCTGGAGAAGCCCGCGGACCTGGCCACGTTCTGTGCCGACCACGGGCTGGCCGACCTGCGGTTCGACCAGGCTGACCTCGACGAGGTGCTGATCCTCCGGGAGGCGATCCGCGACGTCTGTCAGGCGCACGCCGGGGTCGACGTACCGGCCGGGTCGCTCGCGGTTCTCGACCGGCTGCTCGCCGAGGCGCCGCTGCGGTTGGCGTTGTCAGCCGACGGGGACGCGACGATCCGCCCGGCCGACGGGCTGCGCAACGTGCAGGCCCTGGTCGCCAGGCTCGCGGCGGACATCACCGCATCCGTCGCGGCCGGCACCTGGCCACGCCTCAAGGCGTGCGCCGCCGACACCTGCCGCTGGGTCTACTACGACCGCAGCCCGGCAGGCCGCAGCCGCTGGTGCACGATGTCCCTCTGCGGCTCCCGCAACAAGATGCGCAAATACCGCGCCCGCAACTGACCCCAAGCACCGCGGCCGAGCGGGCTGTCCAGCCAGGAGACGTTGGGGGCTGGCCCGTCCTACGGCCAGGTGACGTCGACCTCGGCTGGGGCTTCGTAGTCGACGCCCGGTACGTCGAAGCCGTACAGCCGCCGCACCTCCGCGAAGAACCACGCCGTGTCGGCCACCTCGGCGATGTTGTCCTGAGTCGCGGACTCCCATTGGGCGCGGACGGCGGTCTGGGTCTCGTCGTTCAGTTCCCAGCGGTCCAGGCGGATGCGGCCGTCGTCGTCCAGGTCCAGCGGAGCCTCACCGGTGAGCTGGTCCCAGAGCGAGATCGACTGCTGGACCGGGCTCTGCAAGCCATCGCCGAGGACGTTGTGGAGGAGGCTGACGTAGAGGCCGATCCCGGGGATGGCGGACGACGCCTGGGTGACGGCGGCACCGTTCACCGAGGTCATCGCCTGAATGCCGTTCTTGCTCAGAGTCAGCGCGGTCTGCTCGAGGTCGGCCTTGGCGGCGCCGATCGAGCCCTGGCGGTAGATCGGGCCGGTGAGCTCGGAGCCGATGTACGTCAGAGCGACGGTGTTGAAGCCAGGCTTCAGCAGGCCGCGCTCCTCGAGTGCGGAGACCCAGCGGGACCAGTCCTCGCCGCCCATCACCTTGATCGTCTGGGCGACCTCGACGTCGGTGGCGACCTCGATCCCGACCTCCTGCAGGACCGGTTCACCGTCGTCGAAGGCGAGGCTCTTGGTGGTGTGCGCGGACCCGATCGCCCTGATCGCCGACTGGTAGGTCTCGCCGTTGCGCGGATCGACCCGGCGCGGTGCGGCGACGCTGTAGATCAGGTGGTCGATGCCACCCCACCGCTCGGCGATCAGGTCGAGCACCTCGGTCTTCGTGGTGTCCGCGAACGCATCCGCGTTGACGAAGCGGAAGTCGCGGCCGAACTCCTTCGCCAGCGTGGCGGTCTCGGCCGTGCGATACCAGCCCGCGGTCGCGGTCCGGCGGGCGGTCGGCGCCTTCTCGAACGAGATGCCGATCCCATCGATCCCGTACCGCGCCAGACCGGCGATCGTGGTGGCGAGACCGTACCCGGAGCTGGAGCCGATCACGAGCGCCGTACGGCGTTCCGGCGCGCGACGCTCGACCTGGTCCGCCAGGTCGCGGACGAGCCGCGCACACCCGGCTGGATGCGAGTCCAGGAACAGGAATCCACGGCCCACGGGCTTGACCACACGCTCACTCATGCGGACGACCCTAACCCGCCAGATCGGCCAGCACGGCGGAGTGCCGGAAGAATGCACCGAAAAGGCGGGGTCAGTTCCAGTACAGTTCCGCGTCGTCCGGCTCGACGGTGACGTCCGCGCCGAGGCGGCGGAGGTTGCCGGCGAAGTCGGTGTACCCGCGGTGCACGTGGTGCGCCGCGGACACGAGCGTCTCGCCCTCGGCCGCGAGCCCGGCGAGCACCAGCGCCGCGCCGGCCCGGATGTCACTGGCCACCACCGGAGCACCGGAAAGCCGCGGCACTCCGCGAACCACGGCGTGATGACCGTCGGTCTGGATCTGCGCCCCGAGTCGGGTCAGCTCCTGCGCGAACGTGAACCGCCCCTCGAAGAGGTTCTCCGTCACCATCGCCGCGCCGTCGCTCAGCGCGTTCAGCGCGATCACGAACGCCTGCAGATCGGTCGCGAAGCCGGGGTAGGGGAGCGTGACCACGTCCACCGGCTTCGGCCGGTCGTGCATCCGGACCCGGAAGCCGGACGTCTCCACGCTGATCTCGGCGCCGGCCTTGTGCAGCTTGTCCAGCGGCAGCTCCAGGTGCTCGGCGTGGCCGTTCGTGATCGTCACGTCGCCCTTGGTGATCGCCGCCGCGAACGCCCAGCTGCCGGACACGATCCGGTCCGGCACCACGGTGTGGTCGACCGGCCGGAGTAGACCGGACACGCCGGTGACCTCGATCCGGGGCGAGCCGGCGCCGTCGATCTGGGCGCCCATCGCGCTCAGCATCGCGGCGATGTCCTGGATCTCCGGCTCCCGCGCGGCGTTCTCGATGATCGTCGTACCGCGGGCCATCACCGCGGCCATCATGATCGTCTCGGTCGCGCCGACACTCGGGAAGTCCAGCCAGACCTCGGCGCCGTGCAGGCCCTGCGGCGCCTCGGCGATCACGAAGCCGTGCTCGATGTGCACCTTCGCGCCCATCGCCTCCAGCCCGGCGACGTGCATGTTCAGCCCGCGGGAGCCGATGTTGTCACCACCCGGCAGCGCCACCTCCGCCCGGCCGCAGCGGGCCAGCAGCGGTCCGAGCACCGAGATCGACGCCCGCAGCTTGCGCACCAGCTCGTAGTCGCACTGGTGCCCGATCTCCTGCGGTACGGCGATGGTCGCGATCTGATCGTCCGCGTCCACCTTCACCGAGCACCCGAGGGTGTCCAGCAGCTGGGCCATGAAGGTGACGTCGAGGATCCCCGGTACGCCGCGCAGCGTCGTCGTACCCTCCGCCAGCAGGGCAGCCGCCATCAGCTTGAGCACACTGTTCTTCGCCCCGGCGACTTCGACGGCTCCCTCGAGCCTGGCCTCACCTGCGATCCGAAACCGTTCCACCGGTCGACTGTAGCGTTTGACGGTGGCGGGCTTTGCGTAGAGTCCTGGCATGGCAGTGAACTTGACGCGGATCTACACGCGCACCGGTGACGCCGGCGAGACCCGCCTGGGCGACAACTCCTCGACCTCGAAGACCGATCCGCGGCTGGCGGCGTACGGCGAGGTGGACGAGGCGAACTCGGCCATCGGTGTCGCGATCGCGGCCGGCCACCTGAACAGCACGCTGGTGGTGCTGCTGACCCGGATCCAGAA
Source organism: Kribbella sp. NPDC048837 (assembly GCF_055586945.1). NCBI lineage: Bacteria > Bacillati > Actinomycetota > Actinomycetes > Propionibacteriales > Kribbellaceae > Kribbella > Kribbella sp. NPDC048837. The sequence goes on along the minus strand of NZ_JBVJHF010000006.1, from coordinate 429,711 downwards.
CGACCTCTTCGACGTCGGTGCCGACCTGTGCAACCCGATCACGCCGAATCCGGAGTATCCGCCGCTGCGCATCACCCAGGAGTACATCGACCGGCTCGAGGGCTGGTGCGACGACTACAACGGGCGGCTGACCAAGCTGCGCTCGTTCATCCTGCCCGGCGGCACCGAGGGCGCCGCCTACCTGAACGTCGCCCGCACCGTGGTCCGCCGGGCCGAGCGGGCCGGCTGGACCGCGGTCGAGGCGCACGGCCCGTCGGTCAACCTGCTCGCCATCACGTACCTGAACCGCCTGTCCGACCTGTTGTTCATCCTCGGCCGCGTCGCCAACCTCTCCTCCGGCGGCGACGTCCTCTGGGTGCCGGGCGGCGAGCGGACTCCCTAGCCCAGTTCCCAGTTCAGCGGCATCCGGAGCAGACCGGCGGGCGGCAGGCCCAGAGCGCTGTAGAGACCGGCGGTCAGGCCGTCGACAGTCAACGGCTGCGCCGTGACGGCCAGGTCGTCGGTTGTCGTCGGTGCGCGCAGCTGATCCAGCAGGTTGCGGTGCGGGACGTTGGCCAGGGCGATCTCATCGCGGTCCAGACCGGCGCGGTTGCAGGCCAGCGTGAGCGCGTGCTGAAAGCCGCCGAGCTCGTCGACGAGTTTGCGGGCGTGCGCGTCGGCACCGGTCCAGACCCGGCCGCGGGCGAGCGCTTCCAGCTGCTCCTCGGGCAGGCCGCGGTCCTGAGCCGCTTTGGCGACGAAGTCCTTGTAGATGCGGTCGAGGGTCTCCTCCACCCGCGCCCACTGCTCGTCGGTGAACTCTTCCTGCGCCGAGTACATCCGCGCGTTCTCGCCTTCCGACACGGCCTCCTGGGAGATCCCGATCCGCGCCAGCGCGTCGCGGACCACGCCCTTGCCCGTCAGCACGCCGATCGACCCGGTGATCGTGCCCGGCTGCGCGACGATCACATCGGCCGGCATCGACACGAAGTACCCACCGGAGGCCGCCACACTGCCCATCGACGCGATCACCGGACGACCGGTCGACCGCAACCGCAGCACCTCGTTCCGGATGGCGTCCGACGCGACGTACGAACCGCCCGGGCTGTCGACGCGCAGTACGACGGCCTTGACCTTCTCGTTGTCCGCCACCGCGCGCAGTGCGGCGCCGACCGTGTCAGAACCCGACCCCGGCCCGCCGAGTGGGCTACTGGAGTTCCGGCCCACAGTGATGCCGCCGGACACCCGTACGACGGCCACGAGCGGCTTGGCCGGCCACGGGAGTGTCTTGCGCAGCTCCGGCAGAGTGCGCGGACCACGCCGGATGTAGCGCTCGGCCAGCAGCCGCGCGTCGTAGTCGAGCTGCTTCTGCAGTTCGTCGTACACATCTGAGCGATAACCGAGCCGATCGACGAGTCCCGCGTCCAGTCCGGCCTGGGCGTGCAGTGGTGCGCTGTCCACGAGTTCCCGCACGCGTGCGGTGTCCAGACGCCGCCGTACGGCGATCCCCTCGACGATCTGTTCGTACGCCGACTCCGCAAGCCGCGACGCCATCTCGCGGGCCGGTGCGGTCATCTCCTTCTCGGTGAAGGTGTCGGCCGCGGTCTTGTACTCACGCCGCTTGCCGAACTGCGGGATCACGCCCGCCTTGTCGAGCGCACCGCGGATGAAGACCGCCTGCACCGAGACGCCGGTGATGCCGAGATCGCCGGACGGCTGGACCCAGATCTCGTCGAACGCGGTGGCCAGGTAGTACGGGACCGTGCCGTAGCCGGTCTCGCCGAACGACTCGGTCCACGCGACCGCCGGCTTGCCCGACGTACGGAAATCGGCGACCGCCTCGCGGAGGTCCTGCACCTGGGCCAGCGACAGCCGCTGCCCGCCCAGGTGGGCGACCACGCCGACCACCGCGTCGTCGCGGGCTCCCTTCCGCAGGGCCGCCACCAGCTCCCGCAGCGTCGGCAGATGGCGTGCGCGGAACGCCGCCACCGGCGAGGTGGGCGGCGTCTCGAGGACACCGCGGGTCAGATCCAGCTCGAGCAGAGTCGCCATACTCCGACCCTAGACCCGCCACAAAAGACCTGCCCCGCTCGGCAGGGAGCCGAGCGGGGCAGGGAGTGCAACTACTCGATCAGTCGCCGACGCGCTGCGGACCGTAGGCTCCGGTCAGCAGGAAGTTGACCTTCGCGCCGAACGTCGCCTGGAAGCTGCCGTAGCTCCTGATCACCGTGGTCGGGCCGGTGGTGCGGCTGACGGCGAACACGGTGCCCAGGTTGGTGTCGGTGTCGAGCGCGGTCAGCAGCGTGCTGCTGGCGCCGCACCGCTGGGCCACCAGCGACTCGTACGAGCCGAACCCGCTGGCCCGGACCTGCGTCACGATCGGCTTCATCGGAACGGTGACCGGCACCCGGACCGTGTACAGGGCCCCGCCCCGGGTGTTCACGAGCAGGGTGTCGTACGTCGGGGTCTCGGCGATCACCGTCATCGCCTTGACGGAACCGAAGCCCGGCGCCGAGCCGTACGCCCTGGGCGCGCCCGCCACTGTGTAGCGGTAGAGCGAGCCGTTGGTGTGCAGGCCGTACAGGAAGTAGTGCGGCCTGGCGCCGTACACGTAGTTGGAGTCGGTGATCTGGCTGAAACCGCTCCAGCCGGAACCCAGCTTGGTCGCCCGGACGGTCGGCGTGGTGGCCGTGCCCGTGTACTTGGTGACCGCGGCGTAGAGGTTCCCGGCCTGCAGGATCATGCCGTAGAACGTGTCGCTGCTCCGGTCGGACTCCAGGTACCAGGTGGAGCTGGCCCGGACGCCGAAGAGCTTGTACTGGTCGAGAGCCGCCACCGTCGGTGGCTTGGTGGCAGTGATGTCGTAGCCGCCGGCGGTACCGACGGCGTTGACGGCGCCGACCGACACGCCGCAGGCCGCGGTGGCGGCCTCCGCGGCGGTGGTCGGCAGCTTGGCCGCGGCCTTGCCGGCAGACCGGAAGGACTCCGGCTCCGGCTTGGTCGCGCCCGCGGTCACGGGGACCGCCGCTGCCGCGACCAGGCTGAGCCCGGCCATCGTCAGCGCAACACTTCGCATGGTCATCTAGAGAGATACCTTTCGAGTTCTCGATGCCCCCTCGGGCATGCGCTCGTACATCGTTTTCACGACACCCGGTGTTACAGCCAGGATTTGACGAACCGTGGCGGCGGGGACTAGCCGACTTTGGCCGACGGTGGCGTGGGCTTCTCGTCGGTCCAGCCGGACTCGAGGACGACGGTGGAGCCGGGCTTCGGCCCGCCGATCGAGGAGCTGAGCAGGCGGCCGGTGGCGGGATCGATGATGTAGGTCGCGCCGCCGCGGAACAGGAACGTCTTCTGACTGCTCGGCCTCGACAGGTCCGCGGTCAGAGTGATCTCGGTGCCGACACGGCCGATCGGGTCCTTCACGCCGGTGCGGATGTGGGTGCCGGGCAGCGCCGCCAGCACGCGCAGGGCGGCGCCGCGGAGCTTCGGCGGCGACGGCAGCTCGAACAGGAGCCGGCCGGCCGCGGCGAAGACGGCGTAGTTCCGCAGGTCCTCGCTCTCACCCGGACCGACACTCCTGGCGAGCACCTGGCGGAGCGCGACCGGGTCGGTCGGCAGCGCCGCGATCTGCTGGGCACTCAGTGGTCTGTCACCGGTCAGGTAATAGCCGGGCGGGACGTCGCGGAACGACATCTTGTTCACCACCGGTACGCCGTCCTTCGTGGTGATGGGGTCCACCTCGTACGGCAGCTGCCAGGACTGCGGCGATCCCTGGGCCTGCCACTTCGTGACGTCGTTCGCGGTCGCCGGCCGGTAGGCGAGGTTCACCCAGCCGAACCACGACTGGACGCCGGGCTTCATCGGCATCCAGCTCTCGGTGATGGATCGCCGTTCGAGCGTGTACCTCGGGTTCCCCACCCGGGTCGTCGCGCTGACCTGCAGACTCCGCACCCGGAAGAACTTCCCCGAGACCTTCTCGTCCACTTCCTGCCGCACGGCCGCCGCGATCAGCACCTGGGCGGCCGTCATCAGCCGCGGCGCCGTCGTCGTCTCACCGGTGCCAGGCACGGCAGCGTCGCCATCCCCAGGACCATCGACGAGCAACGCGCCTCCGAGGCCCACCACAGCCACCAGCGCAGTCGCTGCCGTGACAGCAGTCCCCAGCCACCCGGCCCGAACGATTCCACTGAGGACGTGGGGCTTCTCGGACTTCGCTTCGCGGATCAACGCCTCGACCTGCTGCCGCGCGGCGGCGGCCGCTTCCGGAGTGGGGGCGTCCTGTTGCGGGAACGCCTTGCGGAGGTGCTCGAAGTCGTTCATGACGGGTCCTCGAGGTGCGTGCGGAGAGTCCGGCGGGCCCGGGACAAGCGGGAGCAGACGGTGCCGTACGCGATCCCGAGCGCCGCCGCGACCTCGTCGTACGTGAGATCGCCGAGGGCCACCAGGAGCAGCACCTCGCGATCCTTGGCGTTGAGCGTGGCGAGCGCGGCGGCGAGCTCGCGACTCGCGCCCTGGGCCGTGACCTGGGCGGCGATCCGGTCCTCGGGAGCGCTCGCCGGGACCGGCAACGGCAGTTTCGCGAGCGCCCGCCAGGCGCGGACCTCGTCGCGGCGGTGCCGGCGGATGAGGTTCGTCGCGATGCCGTAGAGCCAGGCCCGCACCACTCCGTTCCGCCGGTCGAACTTCTCCCGCTGCCGGAACGCTATGAGAAATGTCTCCGCGGCCAGATCGTCGGCGATATCGGTCCCCAGCCGGCGTGCGACGTACGCGTGCACCTGACCGAAGTACCGATCGAAGATCACCGTGAACCGGTCCGGCTCCCGCACCGACGCCTCCAGCGCCCGCCCGTCCGCATCCGCGTCGGAATCGGCCGGTACGGCGCTTGTCCGCGGCCGGCCGGGGAACGCCAGGGTCGCCAGGGCCAGGTCGGGCGTCATCGAACTCCTCACATCTGGTGCGCTGCCGGTCGGCTCACCTTCTTCTTGTCCGATGTCCCCAGAACCCTTGTCGATGCCGGATAGCGCAGTTCGCTGCGCCGAAATCCCTGACCTGCCGGGAAAAGGACGCGCGAGAGCGCTCCCCGGAGGACATCCCGAGGAAAATGCGTGAAGAATCAGGAAGCGTCGAGCAGTCCGCGCGCCGCGGCCTCGTCGTTCGGCCAGACGTAGACAGTCCAGCCGTCTTTCGTCCGCGCGGCCGTCGCCTTGATGCCAAAATCCTTCAGCTTCGATACGGTGACCCGGGCCTCGTTGTACGTACGCACGGTTCGGACATCGATCAGCAGCCCGAACGCGTCCCGATCCGCGGGGCCGAGATCGATCCGGCGAACCAGCGACCCGCCCTTCGCCTTCGAGAAAGCCCAACGACAGAGCAGTACCATCAGTCCGGCCAGGGCGATGGCCACCACCGGAAAGAGGAAGTACTCATCGGCGAACACGGACACCATTGTCTCGCGAAAGAAAAGATCGTGAGGTCTTGGCAACCTTCTGTCTCGCCAGGGAGTCTTTACCAACACAAACGCTGCCACGCGGCCGATGACTCGGGGGCCGCCGGAAGAGCGGAGGGCACGGACATGCTCGCACCGACCCCTGACACAACAACTCTGCGCACCACGACCTCCTCCTCGCCCGTGCCGGCGATCCCGGTCGAGGAGAACGTCGTCCATCTGACCGGCATCCTGGACGTCCGCTCCGTGGGCGACGTCCGGCAGACCCTGAACAACCTGATCGACACTTCTGTCGGCGACGTCATCGTCGACCTGGAAACCGTCGACGCGGTCGACGCGACCGGCCTCGGCCTGCTCGTCGCCACCCACCGCCGGACCCAGTTGCTCGGCCGTCAGCTCGTGCTGTGGCACCCGATGCCTTCGGTCGTGCGCATCCTCGCGGTCACCCGCCTGCACCGCATCCTGCACGTCGAACGCAGTCCACTGCCGATCAGCGCCTGAGTGTGATCCACACCCCTGGTGACACCGGTCACGAGGTGCGGACTCACCAGGGAACACGGTCCTACTCTCGGGTACATGGCGACCGAGAAGGATCGACCGTGGGTGATGCGGACGTACGCGGGCCATTCGTCCGCGGCCGAGTCGAACGCGTTGTTCCGGCGGAACCTGGCCAAGGGCCAGACCGGGCTGTCGGTCGCGTTCGATCTCCCGACCCAGACCGGGTACGACGCGGATCACCCGCTGGCCAAGGGTGAGGTCGGGAAGGTCGGCGTACCGATCGCGCACCTCGGCGACGTCCGGGCGCTGTTCGACCAGATCCCGCTCGCGCAGATGAACACGTCGATGACGATCAACGCGACCGCGATGTGGCTGCTCGCGCTCTACCAGGTCGCCGCGCAGGAGCAGGGCGCGCTGCCCGACGAGCTGACCGGGACGACGCAGAACGACATCGTCAAGGAGTACCTGTCCCGCGGCACGTACGCGTTCCCCCCGGACGCGTCGCTGCGGCTGACCACGGATGTGATCGCTTACACGGTCGCTCAGGTGCCGAAGTGGAACCCGATCAACATCTGTAGCTACCACTTGCAGGAGGCGGGGGCGACCCCGGTCCAGGAGCTGGCGTTCGCTCTGTCGACCGCGATCGCCGTACTGGACCGGGTCCGTGACTCCGGGCAGGTCCCGCCGGAGCGGTTCGGTGACGTGGTCCAGCGGATCTCGTTCTTCGTCAACGCCGGTGTGCGGTTCATCGAGGAGACCTGCAAGATGCGGGCGTTCGTCCGGCTCTGGGACGACCTGACCCATCAGCGGTACGGCGTGACCGACGCGAAGGCTCGCCGGCTGCGGTACGGCGTACAGGTGAACTCGCTCGGGTTGACCGAGGCACAGCCGGAGAACAACGTCCAGCGGATCGTGCTCGAGATGCTCGGGGTCACGCTTTCGAAGAACGCCCGGGCCCGCGCGGTCCAGCTGCCGGCGTGGAACGAGGCGCTCGGCTTGCCACGTCCGTGGGACCAGCAGTGGTCGCTGCGGATGCAACAGGTGCTGGCCTACGAGTCCGATCTGCTCGAGTACGACGACATCTTCGACGGATCGCACGTCATCGAGGCGAAGGTCGGCGAACTGGTCACCGGTGCGCTCGAGGAGATCGACCGGGTGCAGGCGATGGGCGGTGCGGTTGCGGCCGTCGAGAGCGGTTACTTGAAACAGGCGCTGGTCGCTTCCCATGCCGAACGGCGGCAGCGGATCGAGTCCGGTGAGCAGGTTGTGGTCGGTGTGAACAAGTTCGAGAACACCGAGCCGTCGCCGCTGACCGCGGACCTCGACACCGCCATCCAGACCGTCGATCCGGCCGCTGAGTCAGCCGCGTTGGAGTCACTGCGGAAGTGGCGGTCCGAGCGCGACGACACGGCTGTCGAAACGGCCCTGACCAAGTTGCGGGCCGCCGCCAAGACCACCGACAACCTCATGCCGGTCACGCTGGAGTGCGCCCGTGCCGGTGTGACCACGGGGGAGTGGGCGGGTGTGCTGCGGGAGATGTACGGCGAGTACCGCGCACCGACCGGGGTATCCGGCTCGGTCGGCGTGTCCGGCGGCGGCGAGGCGATCGCTTCTGTCCGCTCGAAGGTCGCCGCGACGTCCGAGGAACTCGGCGGCCGCCTGCGCCTCCTGGTCGGCAAGCCCGGCCTCGACGGCCACTCCAACGGCGCCGAGCAGGTAGCAGTCCGCGCCCGCGACGTCGGCTTCGAGGTCATCTACCAAGGCATCCGCCTCACCCCCGAGCAGATCGTCGCCGCCGCCGTCGCCGAAGACGTCCACTGCGTAGGCCTCTCCATCCTCTCCGGCTCCCACATGGAACTCGTCCCCCAGGTAGTAGAAGGCCTCCGCCAAGCCGGCCTCGAAGACGTCCCCGTCGTAGTAGGCGGCATAGTCCCCGAAGCCGACGCCAAAGCCCTGATCACGGCCGGCGTAGCCGCCGTCTACACCCCCAAGGACTACGACCTCACCGGCATGATGTCCAACGTCATCGACGTAATCCGCCAAGCCCACAAGCTCTAACCGCCGCGCGTTCGCGGCCAGGCCTCCGTCGCGCCCTAATGCTGGAAGCCTTTGAGTAGGGCGTTGAGGCCGAGGTGCCAGCGGCGGTTGGTGGATTGGGTGGAGGTGCCGAGGCGGTGGGCGTTCTCGGCGGCGGCCAGGCCCTCGGTGAAGGTGAAGAGGATGAGGGCGAGGTCGGTCGGATCGCCGGAGAGTTGGCCGGCGTCGACGGCGGTGCGGACGTGCTGGACGAAGATCTTGCGCACCTTGACGCCGGCCTTCGCCTCGTCCTTCGTGGGATCGAAGTCGGCGAACGGCCGGGAGAACATGACCTCGGCGAGCACCGGATTCGCCAGGATGAACGCGCGGAACGCATCGGCCAGCCGGCGAAGCGCCTCGAGTGGATCCGCGCTCGGGGGCAGCGCCGCCAAGTCGTCTCCCAGCATCCGGAATCCCTCGAAGAAGACCTCCCGGATCAGCCCCGCCTTGTCGCCGAAGACCTCGTAGATCGCCGGAACGGAAGCGTTCGCGCGGCGCGCCACGGTCCGCGTGGTCAGGCCGCCCACACCCTCCTCGTCGAGCACCGCCATCGCACTCGCCAGCCCGCGCTCATGCAGAGCTTCGGTGCGCTGCTTCACCCTGGGCACGCCCCGACGATAGCATCCAGATCAACGTTATGGAACGCTGATACAAAACGATGTATAAAGGTCGAGTGACCGAAACCGTCCTTCAGTTGCTGCGTGACCGCAGAGAACAGGGAAGCGTCCCCGGACACCGCACCGACGACGCGCGCCTGGTGCTGCTGATCGAGGGCGGGAGCTCGCGCGGCGCCTACTCCAGTGGCATGACGATCGCCATCGAGCAGCTCGGATTGTTGCCGATGTTCGATGTCGTCTACGGAAGCTCCGCCGGAGCACTGAACGCAGCCTGGCTGCTGTGCGGTCGGGCCGAAAGCACCATGCACGCCTGGTGGGATCCCATGATCATGGGGACGACCATCAACCCACGCCGTGCCCTGCGCCGCCGGCCGGTGGTGGACACGCGCTACCTGGTCCACACCGTCTACACCGAGATCATGCCGATGGGTTTCGACGACATCCTCGACAGCCCCGTCGAGCTCCACCCAATCGCCACGGACGCTCTGACCGGCAAGGGCGTCGACCTGTATGAGCACATCCACGACCAACCGAGCCTGCAGGCCGCGCTGCGTGCATCGGCCGCGATGCCCCTTCTCGCCGGCGAACCGGTCATGATCGACGGACGCGCGTACGTCGACGCCGGGCTGAGCGAAGGCACGCCCGTACGCACGGCTCTTGCACAGCAGGCCACGCACATCGTCGCGCTGCGCACGCGACGGGTGGACGAGACCCAGTCGGCTCCGTCCCGCGCCGAGCGGATGCTGATGTCGCGATGGTTCGCGCGGTACGCTCCAGGCGCCCTCGAGCCATGGCTGCATCGCGTCGAGATCCGCGCAGAGGAAGAGCGTTTGCTCGCGTCCCACCCTGCGACCGTTCAGATCCGCCCGCCGTTCGGCAGCGTTCGCATCAGCCGCACCGAGCGGCGCCCAGGCCCCCTGCGGACCGCCGTGGATACCGGTCGGCAGGCCGCGCTCGACGTGTTGGCGGCCACCGTCGAATTAGCACTCTGAGTTCCTGAAGGAGACCGGCATGCACGATGCGGCTCTTGGTGCACGCAAGACCGTCGCGCTGCCCAGCGGCCAGCTCGAGTACGCCGAACGCGGGTCCGGTCCGCCGGTCGTGTTCGTCCATGGTCTGCTGGTCAACGCCAACCTGTGGCGCAACGTCGTTCCGGCAGTCGCCATCGCGGGATTCCGCTGCATCGCGCCGGACTGGCCGCTCGGCGCACACCGACTGCCGATGCCGGACGAGGCCGACCTGACGCCGTCCGGGGTTGCCGGCCTGATCGCCGAGTTCCTTGCCGAGCTCGACCTGACTGATGTCACCGTGGTCGCCAACGACACCGGCGGCGCTCTCACGCAGATCTTGATGGCATACCATCCCGAGCGGCTGGGCCGCGTGGTGCTCACCCCCTGCGACGCGTTCGAGGCCTTCTTCCCCGAGCCGTACTCCCGGATGCCGAAGCTGGCACGCCTTCCCGGCATGATCTGGCTGGCCAGCCGCCTCCTCCAACTGCCGGTGGTGCAACGGCGCCCCTTCGCGTTCGGTTGGCTGACGAAGGACGGTATACCGGACGAGATCCTCGACTCCTACCTGCGCCCGATCCGCGAGAGCCGGGAGATTCGGCGGGATGCCAAGCGCTTCGTCGTCAGCGTGGACAACAGAACCACCGTGGCCGCGGCGAAGTCGCTGACCGGATTCCGCAAGCCAGTGCTCCTGGTCCGCGCGGCCGACGATCGCATCTTCCCCGCCAGCCTGTTCGACCGGTTGTCGGCGACGCTCCCCGACGCTCGACTGGTCACGCTTGCCGATGCGTACTCGTTCGTGCCGGAGGATCAGCCTGCCGAGCTCGCCCGCTTGATCGTCGACTTCGCCACCGACGCGCGCACGTCGTCGGATCCGGCGTAGCGGAGGAGCTGAGGGGTCCAGGTGGCCAGGAGGGCCATCAGGATCACGAGGAGGGCGGAGCTGACGAAGGTGGTCGGCCCGACGCCGAAGTGTTGGGCGAAGGCGCCAAGGATCAGCGATGTGACGGGCATGACGCCGATGGCCAACTCCTGGAGGCCCAGGGCTCGGCCATGCAGGGGTGGGGCGGTGGTCATGAGGAGGAGCGTGGTTTGGAGGACGCCGAACGCCGCACTTAGGACTCCGATCGCGGTCATCAAGATGAACGAAGCGACTGCGTTGTGGGACAGAGCGAAGAGCGCCCACAGGGCGCCCCAAGCGGCGGTGCCCAGGACGAACAGCGCACCTTTGAAACGGAAGTCGCCCAGCCACGCGATCACCAGGGAACCGACCAGGCCGCCGACGCCGCTGCAGGTGAGCAGCCAGCCCAGACCGGCGGCGTCCAGCCCTAGCGACTCCTCGGCGAACACCGGCATGAACGACTGAGCGATCGGCCAGACGAGGATGTTGGCGGCCAGCGTGACGAGCAGGACCGTTGCGGCCAAGCGGTTCCGGGCGATCGCGCGAAGCCCGCTGGTGACCATGCGGAGCGACGAGTCGGTGTGCTGGTGTACCACCTGGCCGAGTCCGCGTAAGGGCAGCAGCAGGCCGAGCGAAACGGCATACCAAATCGTCGAGACCCAGAGCGCGGCCGGTGCGCCCAGACCGTTGATCAGCAGACCGCCGGCCGCGGGGCCGATCACCTGCGTCATGTTGAGCGCCATCGAGTTGAGCGCGTTCGCGTTGCTGAGGTTCTGGCGGCCGACCAGATCGAGTACCAGCGAGGCGCGGGCCGGTTGCGACGGTGACTGAGCGAGCCCGAGCGCGAGGCCGCCGACCAGCAGCACGCCGTACGAGGCTCTGTCGAGCGACGCGAGCGTGGCCACGACGCTGACGGCCGCAAGCGCCCACGAGCACGCGATGATGAGCAGCCGGACCCGGTTGTGCCGGTCCGCGAACGCACCGGCGAACGGCCCGAGCAGCAACGGCGCGAGCCGCACCGCTCCGAACACGGCAACCAGGAAGTCGGAGTGCGTGGTGTCCCAGGCAAGCCAGCCGAGGACCAACGTCTGCGTCCACACACCGCCGAAGAAGAACAGGTTGGAGTACCAGAGCAGCTGGAACGGCCGGTTCCCCCGCAACGAACCCAGAGTCCGCCCAAGCATCGCGGACGTACGGGCGCTCACACCTGGAGTTCGCCGTTGTGGACCACGACCTGTCCACCGGCGATGACCACGTCACGACGCGGCGCGCGGACGAGGACGTCCGGCACGTTCTCGGCGTCGATCAGGACGACGTCCGCGCGGGCTTCCACGGCGAGCGCGTGGTTCTCACGGTGGACGAACGGCGCGGCGGCCGTCGTCGCGAGCTCCACGGCGTACGTGAGGTCCTCGTCGGCACGAAACCCGTGCAGCCGGGCGAAACTGCGGGCGACCTGCAGGAGGTCGCCGTCGCCGTACGGCGACCACAGGTCGCGGATGCCGTCCGTGCCGAGGCCGATCGCGACTCCCGCCGTCCGCATCTCGCGCCAGGGGAGCGGCGCCGAGCGGACCGGCGCGACCGTCGTCCAGGAGATCCCGGCCGCGCCGAGCTCCTCGACGAGTTCGGTCTGCCGCGTTGCGGACAGCTCGCCGAGGGCGAACCCGTGCGACACGTTGACCTTCCCCGCGAGACCGGTCTGCCGGGTGCGCTCGACGATCAGCTCGTACTGGAACGCACCGAGCTCACCGCCGTCGTGCAGGTGGATGTCGATCCCCACGCCACGCCGTACGGCGATCTCGAAGAGCGCGTCGAGTTGGCCTACCGGATCGCGGTCGATCGACGCCGGGTCGAGCCCGCCGATACTCGTCGCGCCCTCGGCCGCGGCCTGGTCCAGCAGGTCGAGTACTCCGGGGCGCCGGAGTACGCCGTCCTGCGGAAACGCGACGATCTCCACGTCGACCGCGCCGCCGAGTGCGGTCGCGGCCTCGCGGACGTTGGCGATCCCGCGCAAGCCGACGCCGAGGTCGACGTCGATGTGCGTGCGCGTCGCGGTGGTGCCGTGCCTCAGGAACTCCCGCAGCACTGCCGTCGCGCCGGCGATGCTCGGGATCCCGTACTTGTCCCGCTCGGCGCGCTCGTGCGCGATCCGCCCCTGGGTGGTCGGCTGACCGCCGTACGAGACCCACGGCTGACCCCACCAGCTCTTGTCGACGTGCGCGTGCGCGTTGACGAATCCCGGCAGCGCAAGCAGCCCACGCCCGTCGACGCGCACCTCCTGGTCGGCTGCTGTGCCGGCCGAGGTGATGTCCGTGATCTTGCCATCGGCAATCACCAGGTCGACCGGGTCGCCACCCCATGGGCGCACGTCAGTAAGCAGCAAGGACGTCATGGGCGTAATGGTATACCAAAGTGCCGAAGTGCTCGGATGTCGAGGGAGGTTGGTATACCGGCGCGAGCGAGAGCCCAGCGGCGCACTTCAGCAGACCGGGGTGGCGGGGCAGGCGGATGGACGCTCGATGCGGCATGCTGGGTGGCGGTTGACCGACGTGGGGAGTTCGATGAGCGAGAGCCGGGAGTCCGAGACGGAGCGGGTGACGCGGCGCCTGCGCGGTGAGATTCTCGACGGGGTGCGCAAGCCTGGAGGCAGGCTTGTCGAGCGGGAGTTGGCGACCGCGCTGGACGTGAGCAGGGTGCCGGTGCGGGAGGCGCTGAAGGCGCTGGCCGCTGACGGGCTGGTGACCTTGCGGCCCCGGTCCTGGGCGGTCGTCCGCGAGTTCACCGACTCCGACATCGCCGATCTCAACGAGGTTCGCGTCGCCTTCGAGCCACTCACGTTCCGGCTCGCGGCCGAACGGCGTACGCGCGAAGGGCTCGACCGGCTCCGGCGGACCTTGGACCAGCAACTCGGCGCGGCGCGCGCGGGCAACGCCGTACTCGCCAGGCGGAAGGCAGCGGACTTCCACGAGATCGTGACCGAGTTGGCGTCCAACGAGCTCTTGATCGAGATCGAGCGTCCGCTGCGCAGCCGCATGCGCTGGCTGATGGCGCAGCACGACGATCTGATCGCGGTCGCGGGACAGCACCTGGAGCTGTTCACCGCGATCGAGAACCGCGACGTCGCCGAGGCCGAGCGGCTCGCCGCCGAACACCTCGCCCAGTCGGAGGCCCTCATCCGCGACGTCCGAGGCCGCCTCTGACGGTTGACGCACGTCGAATGCGGGCAAGGAGCGGTGATGAACCGTCGCGATGACCTGGTGGTATCCCAGTTCGAGATGTCCGGGCCGGAGGGTGAGCACTCGACCGGTTCGGTCACCTCGCCGGAGTTCACCATCGAGCGCGACTTCATCGCGTACGCCGTGGCCGGCGGGGACTACGAGTACGTGTGCTGCCTGAACCTGCTGGTCGGCGGGGAGATCGTGCGCAGTGCGACCGGCCGCAACAGCGACATCCCCACGCCGGGCAGTTGGGATGTGACCGAGTTCGCCGGTCACAAGGCTCAGCTTCAACTGGTCGATCAGGCCACCGGCGACTGGGGTCACATCACCCTGGACCAGGTCGTACAGACCGACCATCCCGAGGTACGGCCGGCCAAGACCCAGCCGTTGTACGGCGAGACTTGGCGGCCGCAGTACCACTTCACAGCAAGGCAGTTCGCGATGGACAGGCTGAACCCGGGGATGCGCCAAGAGGGCTGGCTGAACGATCTGAACGGGTTGGTATACCACGAGGGTGAGTACCACCTGTTCGCCCAGCGATGGAACAAGTGCTGGATCCATGCCATCAGCAACGACTTGGTCCACTGGACCGAGCAGCCGCCGGCATTCTTCGAGGAATCACTCGACACCGGTGTGCAATCCGGATCGGTGGTCATCGACTACGGCAACACCTCAGGGCTTTCAGACGATCCGGCCACGCCGCCGATGGTCGCCTTCTGGTCCCGCAACGACAACCTGAGTCAGTGCCTGTCCTTCAGCCTCGACAAGGGCCGCACCTGGCAGCACTACGCCGGCAACCCGATCATGACGATGCCCGAGCGCGACCCGAAGGTGTTCCGCTACCACCCGGGTGATCACTGGGTGATGATGCTGTACGGCGACCAGCAGTACCACTTGCTCACCTCGACCGACCTCCTGCACTGGACCGACACCGGCAACGTCATACCGAACAGCTTCGAGTGCCCCGACTTCTTCGAGCTCCCGCTGGACGGCGGGGCGACGAAATGGGTGCTGGTGCGAGGGGATGGGAAGTACTCGGTGGGTGAGTTCGACGGGACGAGATTCGTCGAGGAGTCCGAGCAGGTGGTGTCGGACACCGGCGCGAACTTCTACGCCACCCAGACCTGGAACAACACCGAGACCGGCGACGGCCGCCGGATCCAGGCCGCGTGGATGCGGGACGGCGTTTATCCCGACATGCCGTTCAACCAGCAGGTCACGTTCCCGTGTGAACTCACGCTGCGTACGGTCGACGGACGGCCACATCTCTTCCGTAGTCCGGTCCGTGAGCTCGCCACGCTGCGCTCCGACACCAGGCACTGGTTCGGGACGGTCGAGCCAGGTGCGGACGTGGTTCTCACCACCGGTCCGCTGGAAGCCGAGCTTCACCTCGAGGTTGGGATCCCGTCCGGTGCGACCCTGACCGTCAACCTCTCCGGCTCGCCTATCGAACTCACTAGCGCCACGGTGGCCTCAGGCTCGTCTCCTCAAGCGGTGTCGGGGACGCTGCGTACCGCTCGGCTCCTCGTCGACCGGACGTCGCTGGAGCTGTTCGCGAACGACGGCGAAGTCTCGATCTCTCGCTGCTACCTGCCCACCGACCGCGGAATCGTCCTCGCCTCGACTGGACCTGTCCAGGTTGTCTCGACCCTCCACACCCTGGACTCGATCTGGCCTGATCGCTGAGTGGTCGTGGTAGAAGGGGAGCATGACTGCGAATGGCTCTCAGCCGACCCGAACGCTCGCCAACGGTACGGAGATCCCTGTGCTGGGTTTGGGGGTCTGGCAGGTGGACGACGGAGCGGAGTGCGAGCGGGCCGTGAACTGGGCGCTGGAGATGGGCTATCGGCTGATCGACACGGCGCAGGCGTACGGGAACGAGGCGAGTGTCGGGCGAGCGATCCAGAGCAGCGGGATCGCCCGGGAGGACATCTTCCTCACGACGAAGTTCTACCCGGGCAGCCGGGACCCGCGGGTCGAGGCGGAGAAGAGCCTGGAGCGACTCGGCACCGATTACCTCGACCTCTACCTCATCCACTGGCCGCAGGGTGGGCCGACCTGGGCGTGGCCCGGGATGGAGGCGGCCAGCGAGGCCGGCCTGACCAGAGGCATCGGGATCTCGAACTTCGGCGCCGGTGAGATCCAGCAGCTCCTGAAGGTGAGCCAGATCCAGCCGGCGGTCAACCAGATCCAGTTCAGCCCGTTCGAGTACCGCCGGGCGCTGGTGGAGGCCGGTGCGGACGCGGGCGTGGTCTCCCAGGCGTACAGCCCGCTCGGAACCGGTCGGCACCTCGGCGATCCGGTGGTCGAGCGGATCGCGTCCGCTGCCGGCCGTACTCCTGCGCAGGTCCTGATCCGCTGGGCGATCCAGAAGGGCCTGCTGGTCATCCCCAAGTCGTCACACCGCGAACGCATCGAAGAAAACTTCAACGTCTTCGACTTCGAACTCGACGACGAGTCGATCACCGCCCTCGACTCCTTGGACAAAACCCACCAAACCACCGAGGCCCTGGCCCCCCACGGCAAGTGGTGGTCCTGAGCCCAGCCGTAGTCGTGTCGATGGTGGTGCGTCGGGCGCTCTCTGCCGATGTCATCGGTGTCCCCGCACCGCGCTGACCGGTGGTAGGTCGGGCCTGGCGGCCGGCGTCACGGACGGTCGTCCTGAGCGCGGGCTGACCTGGCCGGAGTGGCGGCAGATCGTCCATCCGACGGGCGCCCGCCCAGCAGTCGACCGCGTGCGACGAAGGAGCACGCAGCACGCGGGCGGCAGCCCGCAAGGCGCCGGCGATGAGCCGGCAGATCGTGGGGCGGACGCCGACGCAGCCTGGGGGCGCTAGTCCGTCAGACCGCGGGCGATGAGCCCGCAGGGGAAACCTCGGGTGGGTGGGAGCGCGCGTAGCGGGCGCGACGAAGGAGTGCCTGCGTAGCACGCGTGGGTGGACCACAGCTCGCGTCAGCCGGCGGACCTTTCCTTGATGAGGTCTTCGACTGCCTTGGGGATGGTGGTTTCGAAGTCGAGGAGTTTGGCCCAGGTGGGGGTGACCGTGATGAGGGCCATCTCGGTGTAGAGGGCTTTCACGCCGGATTCCCAGTCCGGGTACTGGTCGTCGGTCATCACCTTGTGGCCGGCCTGGAGGTAGCCGTCGGGGACGCCTTCGACGAGGTCGACGGTGGCAGTGCCGCGGATGAGGAGGACCTTCGGGGGGAAGGCGCCGGTGTCGATGGTGAGGGCGACCTTCGGGTTCTTGCGGAGGGCCGCGACCTTGGCGGACTTCGGCACGGTGGCCATCAGGATCTGCTCGCCCTCGGTCCAGAAGCCGATCGGGATCACCCGCGGGTCCCCGTCCAGGCCGTCGTACCCGAACCGGGCCGGCTCGGGGCCGGTCAGCAACGCCTGCGCGTAGGGCTTGGCCAGGATCTCGGCGATCTCGTCCTTGGTCATGATGCTCGTCCTTCCGTCCAGGAGTGTTCTCATCAGGGGGACGAAGCCCCAGTACGTTCCTCGACATCGATAGGTTGAGGAATCGTGGAGAGTTTCGGGTTCGGTGCGGGCACGGTGGAGGTCGGGGATGACGGGGCGGTCGAGCAGGTCGTGCATCCGGACGGCAGGCGGGTGTTGCTGGACGTCGGGAAGGTGCATGACGGCCTGTATGCCTGGGGCAAGGGGTTCGTCGTCACCGACCGGGGGAGTCACCGGTTCGACAGTCCGGCGTTCGCGCGGTGGCGGAGCACGGGGATCGATCTGCTGTACCAGTTCGGCGGGCTGGAGTTGCGGGTCGGGCGCCGGTTCGGGGAGCGGTGGACGGAGACGTACGAGCTCCGCAACACCACGGCAGCCCCGACGAAAGTCGGGTCCCTCGCGATCAGTACGCCGTACCGCGATGTCTACACGTCGAGCCGGGAGAGCCTCACACAGGCTGTCCACGCACACGTCTGGACCGGGGGAACGGACGCCTGGGTCTGGGCGCAGCCGATGGACGGGAGCGGCCCGGGACTCGGACTGCAACTGACCGAAGGCGAGCTCTGGGCGTACTCGATCGAGTCGCGCGAGCCCGGCACCAGCAGCAACGTCCGCGGCCACATCTATCTCCACGTCACCGACCACGCCCGCGCACCGCACGCGATGGGCGGTCAGCCGGAGATCACCCTCGCGCCCAACGCGTCGTACCGCTGGACCTGGCAGCTGGCCTGGTACGACGACCTGCCCGCCTTCCACGCGGATCGTCGACCACTGCTCCACGCCGACCGCCTCGCCGCCGAGGTCGGCGAGACGATCGAGGTGAGAGGCGCGAACGACCTCACCAGCGACGAGCCAGGACTCAGGTACGTCGAGGCGACCGATGGCCACCGGACCGCACGGCTTGCCGTGCTGTTTCATCAACCCCTCAAGGAGATCGCGGAGCGGCGGGTCCGGTTCATCCTCGACAAGCAGCGACGACCGGAGCTCGCGGACAGCCGCAAGTACGCGTTCGTCCCGTACGACAACGACAGCGGACTGACCGTCCTGTCCGGAGCATGGCGAGACTGGTCCGACGCACGGGAGCGGATCGGGATGGCGATTCTCCTGCAAGAGGTCCGCGCCCAAGGCTGGGGTGACAGAGCCGAGCTGGACGAGGCACTCGCCGGGTACGAGCAGTTCGTCCGCGAACATCTCCTCGACGAGGCGGGGACGATCCAGGACGACAGCATCCACCAGGACCACGTACGGCTCTACAACTTCCCCTGGTTCGCGCGGTTCCTGCTCGGCCAGGGCGATCGGGCCGGCGCGGCCCGCATCCTCGACCGGTACTACGAGCTCGGCGGCGACCACTTCCTCGCCTTCGACCTCGGTCCACTGCTGAGTGAACTCGGCATGCACGAGCACCTCATCCGCCACGCGCGCACCTTCATCGAGTACGGCGACGAGCTGCCGCCCCACGAGGTCAACTACGAGCAGTCGATGGTCGCGCCGCTGCTCGAGCTCCTGGTCGCGGCCTACCGAACGGCACCCGACCAGATCGACGGCGCCGAGCTGACCCGCCGCCTGCCCTGGCTCACCGCGTTCGCCGCCGACCAACCCGACGTACGCCTGCGGCACGTGGCGATCCGGCACTGGGACGGGTACTGGTTCGGCAGGCTGCGGTTGTGGGGCGACGTCTTCCCGCACTACTGGTCCGCGCTCAGTGCGGTCGTGTACGGCGCGTGGCCGCGCGAGCTCGTGGACCCGGAACAGGCGGCCTGGCTGGACGCGGCGACCGAGGCGATCCTCCGCTCGAATCTGGTCAGTTTCGAGGCAGACGGTACGGCGACCTGCGCCTTCGTCTACCCCAGTTGCGTGAACGGACAGCCTGCCCACGTTGCGGATCCGCTCGCCAACGACCAGGACTGGGCCCTGGTCTACGCACTGCGCGGCCGGCAGTGGCTTATGAAAGATAACTACCTAACCAAGTGAGCAAGTGGTAGCTTCTTCGCCACAACTGAACGCCACCGAGTGGTGGCTGACCGTGGTGGGGGAAGTCGCATGGTCGCCAACGTGACCGCCGGCCTCGGCCGGCACCAGGAACCGTCCGAACACGAGAAGCTGATCCGCGAGCTGCTGCCCGGCGACGTCGCGGACGCCTACCTCGAGCTGACCGTCACCGGGGGACGTCAGGCTCGCGAGCACCACCGGATCGACCAGGAGCTGGTCAGCCGGCACCTGGCCTACCTGCAGCGCGCCGACGATGCTGTCCTGCTGAAACCGGTCGATCCGCTGATCGCCGTCACCGGTCTGCTCACACAGGTCCATCGCGACCTCACCAAGCAGCACGACCGGCTCCTGCAGGGGTACGTCGCGGCCGCCGAGGTGCACCAGCTCCAGCTGCACGACCGGCGTACCGGTGACGTGCCATCGGTCCTCGCGCAGGTGCTGACCGATCCGGACGAGATCGCCGAGCGCTGGACGACGTCCATCCACACCACGCAGTGCACCTATCGGTCCATCGCTGTTGCCGACTCCGAGGTGCCGCTGCCCTCACAGCTCAACAGTCAGTGCTCCAGCATGCACTTCCGCGAGTTGTGTACGCCGGACTTCCTGGCCGACCCACGTGGCGCGAAGGCGATCCGGGCCGCGGTCGACAGCAATGTCGAAGTACGGACCGTACAGACGCTGCCCGCGCGGATGGTCATCGTGGACGACCACTTCGCCCTTCTCGGTCTCGTGGCAGGCGGCACGACCGGTGCACTGCTCATCCGGTCCGCCGTTCTGATCGCAGCGCTGATCCAGTACTACGACCACCTGTGGGAGACCGCGACACCGGTAGGAGCGGCGCAGCCGGCGGCCAGGACTCTCGGTGCAACCGAACGGGAAGTCCTCGCGCTGCTCGTCCACGGTCTGAAGGACGAAGCGATCGCCAGGCATCTCAAGCTCAGTGTCCGGACTGTACGGCGGCACATCGCAACGGTCATGGAGTTCGTCGACGCACCGACGCGGTTCGCCGCCGGCGCTGCCGCGCAACGGCTCGGGCTGCTTGGTTAACGTTGTAGAACTGGCCAGTTCGGGAAGTTGTCCACTTCTTCTCTGTCGGTGGGAGATCAGCCGACCTCACTCTTGTGGCGTCCGCCCCATAAGAGAGGTCCCCTATGTCCCCCTTCCCGAGATCTCGCCTCTTGGGCGTCTATCCGGGGCGCCGTTCGGCGCGCTGGATCGGCGTCACGGTCGGCCTGGCCTTGGTCGCCGGAGCACTGCAGTACTCCGAGGACGCCGAGGCCGCGGCGCCGGAACAAATCGATACGATCACCACTCCCGATGTACCGCTGGAACGGCCTGACGAGGCGTCCGCCGCGGTCACTGCCCGCGTCACCGGCAAGCCGGTGCTGATCACCGGCCGGACGACTGAGACCACCGAATTCCGTGCTCTGCCGAACGGCGCCATCGAGGCGACCGTGGCGGCCGGTCCCGTCCGGATGCGGGCCAGCAACGGCGAGTGGACCGACGTCGACGTGAACCTGGTCCGCCGCCCGGACGGTACGGTCGAGCCGCTCGCCCATCCGTACGGCCTGAAGCTGTCCGGTCCGGCCGGCCGGGGCGATCACGAGCTCGTCTCGATAGGTGCCGAAGGCAAGCGTTCGGCGCTGGGCTGGTCCGGCCCGCTCCCGGCCCCGGAGCTCGTCGGCACGACCGCCACCTACCGCGACGTCAAGCCCGGCGTCGACCTGGTCGTCGAGGCGACGCGCACCGGCTACCAGCAGCACTTGCTGGTGAAGAGCCGGGCGGCCGCCGCACAGGTGCAGCAGATCCGGATGCCCTGGAAGACCCCCGCGAGGCTGGACGGCAAGGGTGGTCTGACGGTTGCCAACGGCTTCGACGTACCGGCCCCGATGATGTGGGACGCGACGGTCGACGCCGCGTCGGGTGAGCACACCCGCCGTGCGCAGGTCGGGCTCGGGCTCGCCAAGGACGCGCTGCTGCTGACCCCGAGCGCCGCGTTCCTCAACGACCCGAAGACCGTCTACCCGGTGACGATCGACCCGTCGCAGAGCTCCGGTGCGAGCTTCGACGCGTTCGTCGAGAGCAGCTACACCAACGACCAGTCCGGCGCGACCGAGCTCAAGGTCGGCACGTTCGACGGAGGCTCCACGAAGGCCCGTTCGTACCTGCGCTTCGACAACCAGGACTGGCTGTGGGACAAGCAGATCCAGGCCGCGACGCTGAACCTGTGGGAGCACCACTCGTACTCCTGCACCGCGAAGGAGTGGCAGGCCTACCGCACCCCGGACGTCACGAACGCGATCCGCTGGTCGAACCAGCCCGCCTGGTTCGACAAGGTCGGTACGTCGACGCAGACGAAGGGCTTCTCGACGTCGTGCGGCGACGGCTGGGTGACCATCCCGGTGACCGCCGCCTTCCAGTACACGGCGGCCAACAAGCTGGCCAAGACCAGCATCGGGATCAGGGCCGCGAGTGAGACCGACAGCTACGGCTGGAAGCGGTTCGCGTCCCGTGAGGCCGCGTCGAACCCGCCGTCGGTGACGATCACCTACCAGACCAAGACGGCGGTGAACGCGGTGGCGACCGCGCCGGACACGACCTGTGCGACCGGTGCGACGCGTCCGTACATCTCCAGCCTGACTCCGCAGTTGCGGGCGCAGGTCAGCGACGGACTGAGCGCACAGGTCTACGCGAACTTCGAGTACAAGCAGGTCGGTGCGGCCACCAGTACGACGGTGACCGAGGGGCCGGGCGCATCCGGCTCGTGGCTCGGCACGTACATCCCCGACGGTGTGTTCGCCGAGGGCGCCAGCTACGCGTGGCGCGTCCAGGGCAGCGACGGTACGACGGCCGGCGCGTGGTCCAACTGGTGCGAGTTCACCGTGGACACCATGTCGCCAGCAGTGGCGCCGACCGTGGCCTCGACGACGTATCCGGTCGCGGAGTGGTCCGGCAGCGCAGGTACGGCGGGCACGTTCACCTTCGGCGCATCCGGAGTGAGCGACGTGGCGGCGTACGAGTACGGCGTCGACGCGAACCCGCCAGATGAGGTGGTCAACGCAGCCGGCCTCGGCGCGAGTACGTCGCTGTCGATCACGCCGACCACTGACGGCCCGCACACGCTGTGGGTGCGTACCCGGGACCGTGCGGGCAACCGGTCGCCGTTGACGGCGTACCAGTTCGCCGTTGGTGGCGGTGCGGTGCTCACACCGAAGCCGGGTGACATCAGCGCGGCCAATACCGCGATCACCGGCGCGGGACGCAATACTGCGACCGGAGTGACCTACCAGTGGCGTCGAGGCGACACCGACACGTGGACCACCATCCCGGCCGCGCATGTGACGCTGGCCGCGGGAGGAGGTGCGGTGACCTGGCCGTTGGCCTCGAGTGGCAGCGGCCAGTTCCCCAAGCTCAACTGGGACATGGAGGCCACGCTGGCCGCGGTCGACGCACAGTCGATTCCGCGGGACGGTCCACTGCAGCTCCGGGGTGCGTTCACCGGTGGCACGGCCGCCAACTCGGGTGCGGTGAAGATCACCTTCGACCGCAACCTCGCGACGGCCGCGTCGAAGGAGATCGGTCCGGGCGAGGTGAACCTGCTGACCGGCAACGTGACGCTGACCGACACCGATGTGTCGGTGGACTCGTACGGCAGCGATCTGACCGTCAGCCGGACGTACAACAGCCGGCAGGCGGCGAAGGTCGACCCGTCCGGCATGTTCGGGCCCGGCTGGATCTCCGGTGCGGTCGTTGACGAGGCCCAGACGCCGTACACCTCGCTCGACGTCTACGGCTCGCTTCTGCAGGTCGGTACGCCGGATGGCGACGTGGTGGGCTTCACGGCGCGCGATGGCGTCAACTTCGACCCGGAGGTCGGGCAGGAGACGCTCAAGCTCACCTATGCGAGCTCGACGGACACGTACAAGCTGACCGACGACCAAGGGTCGATCGTGGTGTTCGGCAAGGTCACCGGCGCCGCTGCTGGGAAGTACTTCCCGACGACGACCACTCTGCCCGGCAGCAACCAGACCACGGCGTTCGCGTGGGAGAAGGTGACGGTCGGCGGTGTGGACGTCGTACGTCCGACGCGGGTGATCGCTCCGGTGCCAGACGGGGTCAACTGCGCCACGCTGACCCGTGGTTGCCGGGCACTTAACTTCACGTACGCCACCACCACCAACGGCACTGGTGACTATGCCGGCCGGGTGAAGGAGATCTCCTTCACCGCTTGGGATCCGGACACCGCGGCGATGCGGACCGTGCCGATGGCGGCGTACGAGTACGACACCGCTGGGCGCCTCAAGGGCACGTGGGACCCGCGGATCGGGTCTGCGGCGAAGGAGACGTACACCTACCAGGCCGACGGTGTGCTGTCGTCGGTGAAGCCGGCCGGTGAGGAGCCGACGCAGTTCACCTACACGACGCTCCCGACCGATCCCGGTGCTGGACGTCTGCAGAACGTGTCCCGGTCCGCGCTGTCCGCCGGTACTGCCGTCGAGAGCGTGGTCTACAAAGTGCCGCTGTCGGGCACCGGTGCACCGAACGACCTATCACCCGGGCAGACCAAGCGCTGGGGTCAGCCGGAGGCTCCCACCGACGCGACCGCGGTGTTCCCGGCAGACCAGCTGCCCAACGGCTCCAGCTACGAGCGGGCGACCGTCAGCTACCTGGACGCCAACGGGCGTGAGGTCAACGAGGCCCTGCCGGGCGGCAACATCTCCACCACTTGGTACGACGCGTTCGGCAACGAGGTTCGCAAGCTCACTGCGGCCAACCGGGTGCGGGCGCTGAACCAGTCCTCGAGTGACAACGACGTGGCCGAGCAGTCGCTCGCCCAGACCTACTCCACCGTCAACACCTACTCGCTCGACGGTGTCCGGCTGGAGACCGTGCAGGCTCCGGAGACCGACGTCCGCCTCGCCAACGGCACCACCACGCGCGGACGGCAGCTCACTCGCAACACCTACGACCAGGGTGCGCCGACCAGCGGTGGTCCGTTCAACCTGATCACCACCGAGGACGCAGCCGTCCGCGTGTGGGGGACCGGCGGTACGACGGTCGAGGCGGAACGGCGTACGACGACCACCGCCTACAACTGGACACTGCGGCAGCCCACTGTGGTCACCAAGGACCCGGGCGGCCTCGGCCAGACCGAGCGTACGACGCTGGACCCGGTGACCGGACTGGTCACGTCCACGACCCAGGCCGCCGGCGGTACGACGACCAACACCCCGGCGACCCGCAAGACGATCAACTACCGGGCCACCTCGGGCAGCGGGTTCGCCGAGTGCGACCTGCACCCGGAGTGGGCGAACCTGCCCTGCCGCACGCAGCCGGGTGGTCAGTCCGCGACCGGTCCGGAGATCCCCGCGGTCGTCACGACGTACGACATCTACAACCAGGAGCGCGTGGAGACGGAGAAGACCAGCGCGGGAACACTGCGCACCAGCACGACGACGTACGACGCGGCCGGCCGGGTGCTGGACACCACGGTGACCGGACTCGGTACGGCGCTGCCGACCAAGCGGAACGTGTACGACCCGGTCTCGGGCCAGACGCTGCGGACCCAGTCCGTGTCGGGTGGCACCGTGGTCGCCGAGGTCGTCCGGACGTACGACACGCTCGGCCGGCTGACGTCGTACAAGGATGCTGACGGCAACCTTTCGACCACGACGTACGACCTGCTGTCCCGGCCGGCGACGACCAGCGACGGGAAGGGCACCCGCACCTACGGCTACGACTTCCGGGGCTTGAACACCTCGGTCAACGACAGCCAGGCGGGCGACTACACCGGCAGCTACGACGCGGATGGCAAGCTGGTCAGCGAGACCTGGCCGAACGGCGTGAAGGTCGACACGACGTACGCCGAGAACGGTGACAAGGCCGGAATCACCTACAGCAAGCCGGGGTGTGCCTCGAGCGACTGCACGCTGTTCCGCGAGGTGCTGACCTCGTCGGCGCAGGGTCAGACCGCCAAGCGGGTGTCGACGCTGTCCAGTGAGGTGTACTCACAGGACAATACCGGACGGGTGACCACGGTCCAGCAGACGATCGGCGAGCAGTGCGTGACCCGCGTCTACGGGTTCAGTACGGCGAGCGATCGCAACAGTGTCACGGAGTACGGCCCGGCCACCGACGGCGGTTGCCAGACCGCCACTGCGGCATCGTCGCGGACCTGGACGTACGACACCGCCAACCGGGTGACCAGCGCCGGCTACGCGTACGACGCCCTGGGACGCACCACCACTGTCCCGGCGGCCGACACCGGTGTGCCGGCGGCGGGGGACCTGACCGTCACCTACCACGCCAGTGACCTGGTCGACACGATCACCCAAGGCGGGCGGACCACCGACTACACCATCGACGTGATGGGGGAGCGGATCCGGTCCTGGACCGACAACGGGACCGGTGCGGTCGTGCAGAACATCCAGCACTACGACGAGGACGGTGACTCGCCGGCGTGGACCCAGGAGGGCCCGGACCGGTACACGCGAGTCATCCCCGGTCTCTCCGGTATGACGGCGATCCTCGACAGCGACTCCGCCGTGGCCGAGTGGCAGGTCACCGATCTGTCCGGCGACATCGTGGCCACCATCCACGCTGGTGACGAGGGCCTGTCGACGACCACGGAGTCCAGCGAGTACGGCGTACTCGGGGACGCCGAGGCGGTCGGCAAGCAGCGGTACGGCTGGCTCGGTGCGGAACAGCGGGCCGCGGATGCGCCGTCCGGGATCGTGCTGATGGGGGTCCGGCTCTACAACCCGGTCACCGGCCGGTTCCTGCAGACGGACCCGGTCGTCGGCGGCGGGTGCAACGCGTACGAGTACGCCTGCGCCGACCCGGTCGACAAGACCGACCTGGACGGCAAGTGGCCGTGCTTCAGCAAGAAGTGCGCGATCAAGTGGGTCGCGAAGAAGTGGAAGAAGGCCAAGAAGAAGATCCGGAAGAACAAGTACGTCCGGAAGGCCTGGCGCTGGGGCAAGAAGGTCTACAAGAACAAGTACGTCCGCGCGTGTGCCGGTGGCGCGTTCGGCGTGCTGTCCGTCGACACGATCAAGAACGGCTGGAAGGCGCTGCGGAAGAAGGCGCTGCGCTGGGGGATCGCCGGGTGTGCCGGTGGTCTGTTCGCCTACCACGCCAAGCGCAAGGGCTGGTGGTGATGCTCTGAGCAAGGGTGGGGCCGTCCTGGGGGCGGCCCCACCGCTCACGTCAGCTTCGGGAGCAGCTCCCGGAGGGTGTCCATCAGATGCCTGTGCAGGCTGGTGCCGTAGGAGATCCGGGTCGCTCCCGCGGCGATCAGCTCGGCGGCTGTCGGACCGGCGGGGGCCGCGTGGGCGTTGAGCGGTCCGCCGATGCCGCTGACCAGCTCGGGCAGCACTTCGACCGGAGCTGCGATCGGGTACGTGCAGTCCGCACCGGCCCGGCGATACTCCCGGCCCCGCCGTACCGCTTCGGCGACCGCGCCGGGTCCGTCACCGCCGGGGCGGACGAACGTGTCGATGCGGGCGTTGATGACCAGATCGGCGCCTGCGGCCGCGCGGACTTCGGCGAGGTAGTCGGCCTGGCGGGCCGGGTCCACCAACTGACCGTCGACCGAGTCCTCGAGGTTGCAGCCGACCACGCCCGCCTCGAGGACGCGGTCGACGAACTCCTTGGGTGGCAAGTGATACCCGGCCTCCAGGTCCGCGGTGACCGGTACGTCGACCGCACGGGCGATCCGCGCGACCGCCGTGAACATCTCGGTGGCCGGCGTCAGCTGTCCGTCGTCGTACCCGAGGACGCGGGCGACCGCCCCGCTGCTGGTGGCAACCGCGGGGAAGCCGGCGTCGGCGACGATCCGGGCGCTGACCGGGTCCCAGGCGTTCGGCAGGATCAGGGGAGTGCCGCCGTGGTGCAGCGCGCGGAATTCCTCTGCTGTCGCTGACATCGCGCGCCTCAGCTCGGCCTGTAGTGGCCGGGCTCCATCCTGCCGGTGACGCCGACCCGGGTCCACATGTTGATGGTGATGATCAGCGCGATCAACTGGGCCAGATCCTTCTCGTCGAAGACCGCCGCCGCAGCGTCGTACGCCTCGTCCGGTACGTGGTCGACGCTCACCAGCGTGATCGCTTCGGTCAGCACGAGCGCCGCCTGCTCCTGCTCGGTGTAGAACTTCTTCGCCTCCCGCCACACCGGCAGCAGCGAGATCCGCTGCTGCTGGTCCGCCCCGAACTGCAGCAGGTCCAGCGAATGCATGTCGGTGCAGTACGCACACCCGTTGATCTGCGAGGCCCGGACCCGCACCAGATGCGCCAACTTCGGATCCAGCCCCCGATCGGAGACCGCATCCAGCTCGATCATCGCCTTGTAGAAATCTGGAACCACGTTGGCGAGCTTCACCCGCCGCGTCGTCGTTGTGCTCATACCCCCACGCTATGACCGAACCGGCCCAGCCACGTGGTCCACTTCCCGGGAGAATCCAGGGGCCAATCCAGCCGGTCGCGGTCGGTGGGCGTTCAGGCACAGGAAATCACCGGGCCCCAACCTGAACTTCAGGCGTGAAGACGGCATCTAGCAGGTGTCTGAGGGGGACTCCACGATGAAGACGACAACAGCTGTCAGCACGGGTCGTGCCGAATGGGGATTATTGCCTGAGGCAAGCGAGTACGACGGTCTCGGACTGCTGACGAACGTCCGGACCGGGCGGCACACCTCCTTCGACCGCATAGTGTTCGACGTCCAGGGCCGGCCGTCCTGGCGCCGCGTGCACTACGTGAAGAACGTCGTCACCCTGCGGCGAGGTGACTTCCTGCCGCTCCGCGGCGACGCCAAGCTGGAAATCATCCTGTCGGTACCGTCGCACGACGCTGCCGGCCGCAGCACCTACAACCCGGCCGACCACGACGAACTGACCATCGTGCTCGCCTACCGAACCTTCCGGCAGGTCGCGCACGCCGGCAGTTCCGAGGGCCAGACCACGATCGGCCTCGGCGTCCGCGCCCACCTCCCGTTCCGCGTCTTCACCCTGACCAATCGTGTTGTGGTTGATGTCGCTCACAACTGGTAGCGACACCTAGTTGACCGGAAGGACGCGGCGCCAGCCTTCGCTGACGAGGGTCGGGGTCATGCCGACGGACAGGTAGAGGCCGAGGGCTGGGGTCGGGTTGTTGGTGTCGACGTCGAGGATGGTGCCGGCGCGGCCTTCGTCCGCGTCGGCGGCGAAGGCGTCCTGGAGCAGGAACCTCGCCAGACCTCGCCCGCGGAACTCCTCGAGTACGCCGAGAACGCGGATGTACCCGCAGTTCTCGGTCTCGACGTGGTCGTCGTCGCACAGGCGGATCGCGACCGCGCGCCCGTCGATCTCGAGCAGGGTGATCTGGGACCAGTCGAACGTGGATGTGGCGTCGAGGTACTCGATCCACTCCTCGTGCGGGCGGACGACGTAGCCGAACTGCCCGCGCATGCTCTCGATGATGACGTCGTGCGCGGTCCGGCGAGCGGCATCGTCGAAGGCCCCCCGCCGGACCACCACGCCGTCCGGCACCGCGGGCGTGGCGACCGGGCCGGTGTGATCGATCCGCATCCGGTGGTACGTCGTACTCGCGGTGAAATCGTGATCGGCCAGCAGCGTCCGCTGTGCTTCGTCGGCGCGATAGATGTCGGTGTCGACGGTGATCTCGGCGTGGCCGCTCTCGCGTCCCATCTCCCGGGCGCGTTGCATCGTCCGCTCGAACAGCCAATCGGCGATCGCCGGCTGCTGCGACCACACCTGGATCCCGACGACCTGACGGTCACCCTTGCCGAACGTGGTGCCGTACCCCACCGGCAGACTGTCCCCGGCGAACACCAGAAAGCCGTCGGTGCCAGGCTCGAAACCCGGCTCGACGATCCGGTCGGCGACTTCCTCCACCGTCCCGTCCGCGAATCCGATCAAGCGCGTGTTGTAGGCCGCAAGCATCTCGAACAATGCCGCGGCGTCGGCCGGCTCAGGTGCCCGCACGGTGCAACCGTGCGGCAGTACGGCGGTGGTATCCACACCTCACAGTGGTCTAGTCCTACCGCAGAGTCCAGTGCTCGGCAGAGTTGATCAGAGCAGGTCGGCGTCGTGGATGCGGTTCGCGATCTGCACGCGGTTGGTGGCTTCGAGTTTCACCATGATGCGCGAGACGTGCGCTTTGACGGTCGCCATGCTCAGGTAGAGCTCTTCGGCGATCTGCGCGTTGACCTTGCCTTCGCCGACCGCGATGGCGACCTGGCGTTCGCGGTCGGTGAGGGTCTTGGTCAAGGACCGTGCCCGGATGGCGCTCTGGGTGTCTGGCGCATCCGCACCCAACTGGGCGATGAGTTGGGCGGTCACGCTGGGGGAGAGCGTGTGGTCGCCCGCGGCGACCTTGTGCACCGCCTCGACGATCTCCGCGGGTGGGGTGTGTTTGAGGAGGAACCCGCTGGCTCCGCCGCGGAGTGCGCGCAGGACGTAGTCGTCGGCGTCGAACGTCGTCAGCACGATCACCTTGGGCGGTGCCGGTCGACCCATCAGCCGGGCGAGGGCCTCGAGGCCGTCGAGTCGTGGCATCCGGATGTCCATCAGGACCACGTCGGGCGCGACCCGCGCGACGAGTTCGAGCCCGGCCTCGCCGTCGTCCGCCTCGCCGGCCAGTTCGATCGTGGCGTCGTCGCGCAGGATCATCGCGAGTGCGGTGCGCACCAGCGCGTCGTCGTCGATGATCACGACCCGGATCGAGTCACCGGCAGGGTTCATGCCGGCCACGGCAACCAGGCCCGGACCACGAAGTCTCCGTCGGATCTGAGGTGCTCGAGGCGGCCTCCGATCAGCTCGGCGCGCTCGGTCAGTCCGAGCAAGCCGAGGCCGGAGCCGGGCGTCGCACTCACCGTGGAGCCGAGCCGCAGCGGGTTCCGTACCTCGAGCATCAATTCCCCTCCCGCTCGACCGCTGAGGGTCACGTCGACCGCGGTGTCCGGTGCGTGTTTGCGAGCGTTCGTCAAGCTCTCCTGGATCATCCGGTACGCGCCGCGCCCGATTACATCGGGCGCCTCGGCCAGGTCGCCGACCTGGTTGTGCAACCGCACTCTCGTGCCGGATCCGATGGCCTCCTGGACCAGCGCCGGAAGGTCGGCCAGCGTCGGTTGCGGACGCTCGGGTGAGGTATCGGTTTCGAGCGTACGCAGAACTCCGAGGATCGCGTGCAGGTCCTGCAGCGCGAGGTGGGCGCTCTTGCGAGTGATGGCGGCCGCTCGGGCCACCTCGACTTCACTCAGCCCTCGGCAGTACTCCAGCGCGCCCGCGTGCAACGCCACGAGCGACAGCCGATGGGCCAGTGCGTCGTGCATTTCACGGGCGATCCGGGCCCGCTCGGTGGCCTGCGCCTGCCCGACCCGCAGGCTCTGCTCGCGTTCCGCGCGGTCCGCTCGTTCCCGCAGAGTGGCCAGCAGTTCGCGGCGGGCTCCGACGTACATGCCGGCGGCGATCACGGCACTCACGAAGACGACCGTGAACACCAGGGTGAGAAGCAACGAATCGCCCGCGCCGGGATGGGTCCCGAAGAAGACGATCGAGGCGATGAAACCCACCACCGCGACCGGTACGATCTCGCGCCACTTCCGGCGGGTGGCCAGGGACGCCGTGGTGACGACCACCGCCCCTGACGCGGCCGTGGAGAGAGCCCCGAAGATATTGACGATCAGGGCGATGGCGAGCGGGCGGCGCCGTCTCCAGTGCAGCAGAACCACGCTGACGGCTCCGAGCAGCAGATCGATGGCCCAGAGCGGGCGCATCGCCCCGGCGTACGGGATGTAGTAGCTCGAGATCCAGAAACCGGCGCCGGCGATGATGGCGAAGCTGTAGCGCCACGTCGACTGCCAGTGGCTCAGCGGAGGTGGTGGCGCGGCTTCGAGGGCGTCCACCTGGCCCACGGTACGGGAGGCGCGTGGTTCAGGGCAGGGACCGCGGTCCGGCCCGACCCCTACCGCGGGCTACACAGGTCTGTCCCGTGGTTTGCGGTCATGGCACTGCGGCCGATGTGCCGGACGGGTGCTCGGGCCCAGGCTCGACCTCATGATCACAGTCGAAGAACTCAGCAAGCGCTACGGCGCACACCAATCCGTCGACCGCGTGTCCTTCCGGGCGCGGCCCGGATCCGTCACCGGCTTCCTCGGTCCCAACGGGGCCGGCAAGTCGACCACGATGCGCATGATGACCGGCCTGACCCCACCCTCCTCGGGTCGCAGCACCGTCCTCGGCGTTCCGTACGCCGACCTCCCCAACCCGGGCCGTCACGTCGGGGTCCTGCTCGACGCCTCCGCGCAACACACCGGGCGGACCGGGCGCGAGATCCTCCGCCTCGGCGCCACCGTGATGGGCCTGCGCCGCAGCCGGGTGGACGAGATGCTCGAGCTCGTCGGCCTGACCGGCGACGAAGGCGACCGCAGGGTCGGCAATTACTCCCTCGGCATGCGCCAACGGCTCGGCATCGCACACGCCCTGCTGGGCGACCCGCAAGTGCTGATCCTCGACGAGCCCGCCAACGGACTCGACCCGGCCGGCATCTACTGGATGCGCGAACTGCTCAAGGGCTTCGCCGACCGGGGCGGAACCGTGCTGCTGTCCTCGCACCTGCTGCACGAGATCGAGGTCATCGCCGACCACCTCGTCGTGATCGGCCGCGGTGTCATCGTCGCCGATGGCAGCAAGGCGGAACTTCTGAACGCCGTCGGCACCCTGGTCCGCGGACTGGATCCGGCTGCCTTGGCGCGCTGCCTCGACGGCGCCGGTTACACCTACCAGGCCACCCCGGACGGCGCGTACGTCGTGGAGGCCACCCGCGAGCAGATCGCCACAGCCGCCGCCCAACACGGCGTCGTCGTCACCGAGTTGCGTGGCGCGGACGGTGCCGGACTCGAGGACATGTTCCTGCAGCTCACCGCTGACGACGCACGAGAGAAGGTCACCGCATGAGTACCACGACCCGCCCGGCACCGTTCCACCTCGAAGTGTCACCAGATCCCGGCGTCACGTCCGTACCCTTCAGCCGGTTGCTGCGGGTCGAACTGCGAAAGCTCGTCGACACCCGGGCCGGCTTCTGGCTGCTCACCGCCATCGGCCTCATCACGGTCGCCGTCATCGTCGTGTTCCTGTTCGTCGCCGATCCGGACCAGCTGACGTTCCTGAACTTCGTCGCCGCGACGGCAACCCCGCAGAGCATCCTGCTCCCGGTGCTCGGCATCCTCGCGGTCACCGCCGAGTGGAGCCAGCGCACCGGCCTGGTCACCTTCACCCTCGAACCGAGCAGGATCCGCGTCGCGGTCGCCAAGCTGGTCGCCGTGACCCTGGTCGGCCTGCTCGCCGTGGTCGTGGCGCTCGGCGTCGCCGCCCTCAGCAACCTGGCCGGCATGGCGTTCATGGACGGCGCGGGCAGCTGGAACGTCGGAGCCGCCAACGTCCGCGACTTCTTCGCCGTGCAGCTGATCGGCATCCTCCAGGGCTTCGCCTTCGGAATGCTGCTGATGAACACCGCGGCCGCCATCGTGCTGTACTACGTGATCCCGATCGCGTGGGGTGTGCTCTTCTCGATGGTGGGCGCACTCGAGCACGCGGCTCCCTGGGTCGACCTCAACACCGCCATGGCGCCGGCCTTCGATCACCGGACGTTCCACGGTGACGACTGGGCGCACCTCGCGGTCGCCGGGACCATCTGGGTGCTCCTGCCCCTCGCCCTCGGCCTCCTCCGGCTACTCCGCCGCGAGGTGAAATCCGCCTGAGCCCGGACGCCCCCGCTTGCGGGTCCGCGCCCCGCGCACTCCCTCCAGTGGGCGGGGCGCGCCGCATGCGCCCCAGGCTGGTCACCATGCTCTGAAAGCCCACGGGTGTCAACGTCACCGCTAGTTGTCGCCGCCGCCGTAGTCGCCGCCTGCGTCGTGTCCACCGCCGAAGCCGCCGTCGTGGCCGCCGATGCCGTGAGCGTCGCCGCCGCCCCAGCTTTCGCCCCAGGTGCTGTGGCCGGTTGACTGGCCGTCGAAGCCTGACAGGGCGATGTAGGTGGCGCCTCCTCCCGCGCCGGCGAAGTAGCCCTGGCCGTAGGGGCCGAAGGCCCGGCCGGCCTCCCAGTAGGGGACCTGGCGGGAGCCGAGTTGCACGTAGCGGATCTCGGGTTCCTCACCGGCGCCGACTCGCGCCGCGTCCTGAGCGCACGCCGGCACCGTGCGAGTGCCGCGCCGCGGCTGCGTCCACACGACATCGGTGGTCGACGGCCCGTGCTGCGGATTGAAGAAACACGGAACGCGTCGCTCGGGTACGTCGACGCCGGCAACCCGGGCGCGGACACACGTTATGGCGTATCGCCCGGTGGCCAACGTGTCGGCAATCTTGCTGATCGCGTCAGCCGTCCGCAGCCCTTTGACCGCCAATTGCGCGGATTCGTACGCATCCAGTGCCACCTGGTAATCACGTCGCGTATCGCCGTCGAGTTCACGCCCGGCGACATCCTCTCCCAGCCGCGACAATTCCTCCCCGAGCAGAGTGATGTCCTCCTCGGCGACTTCCTTGATCTGCAGCACATCAGCCGCATCGATCCGCCGCGCCGTCCGCCGATCCCACAGCCGTCGCGCGGCCACCGCAATTCCCCCACCCAGGGCCAGGAACAAAAGCCACTCCATCGACCGACAGTACGCCTGCGGTCAGCGGGGAAGGGAGGCGTCGAGGGCGTCGAGGATGAGGTTGAGACCGAAATCGAATTCGTCGCCGAAGTCGTACGTGGTTTTGAAGTAGTAGCCGGTCGCCATTTCGACGAGGTGCGGATAGTCACCGGCGGTGAAGTGTTCCATGATCGACTCGGCGACGGGCGCCACGGTGTCGGGGCCTTCGAACGGCAGGCCGGCTTCCTGGAGGGCGAAGCCGTAGGTATAGCTGTCGATCAGGGCGTACGCGTGAGCCGTCATCTCCAGTGAGAAGCCCGCCGCGCGCAGGGTGGCGAGGACCGCGTCGTGGTGGCGCAGGGTCGCCGGGCCGGGGGAGGTGCGCGACTCCAGCAACCCGATCGCCCACCGGTGCCGCCGCAGCACCTGACGGGCCGACGCGGATCGTCGCCGCAGCTCCGCCCGCCAGTCGCCGTCGGCCGACGGGAGCTCGATCTCGCTGAACACCACGTCGACGATGCCGTCGAGGATCTCCTCCTTGTTGGCCACGTGGTAGTAGACCGACATCGGCTTCGCGCCGAGCTCCTGCGCCAGCGAGCGGATCGTGAGCCCGCCGATCCCACCCGCGTCGGCCACCTCGATGGCCGCTCGGAGCACCCGCTCCCGGCTGAGCCGGGGACGCTGGCGCGGCTTCTCGGAGGTTCCCATCCCCGGACCATAGCAGTTTCGTACAAAGTACGATACGGTTGCCGTACTTAGTACGAAAACCGGTGCGCTGGGGGCACCCGAACCCACCAGAGGATCACCATGGCCACCACCGTCACGACCACCATGCGAGCGATCGTCCAGGACCGGTACGGCGACGCCGACGTCCTGCGCCACGACCGGATCGCCGTCCCCGAGATCACCGGCCGCCAGGTCCTCGTCCGGGTCCACGCGGCCGGTGTCGACCGCGGGACCTGGCACCTGATGACAGGTACGCCGTACCTCATCCGCCTCGCGTTCGGACTGCGCAGACCCAAGAACCCGGTCCCGGGACGAGA
This sequence comes from Kribbella sp. NPDC048837, assembly GCF_055586945.1. NCBI lineage: Bacteria > Bacillati > Actinomycetota > Actinomycetes > Propionibacteriales > Kribbellaceae > Kribbella > Kribbella sp. NPDC048837. The sequence continues at coordinate 394,849 of NZ_JBVJHF010000006.1, read as the reverse complement.
CGTCGCCGGCACGGTCGAGGCCGTCGGTCCCGAGGTCACCGCGTTCGCGGTCGGCGACGAGGTGTACGGCGTCGCCCCCGGCTCGTTCGCCGAGTACGCCGTCGCCCGCGAGGACAAACTCGCCCGCAAACCGGCCAACCTGTCCTTCGAACAAGCCGCCGTGGTGCCGATCTCCGCGCTCACCGCCCAGGACGCACTCACCGTCGGCCGGCTCAAGGCCGGCCAGCACGTGCTGATCACCGGGGCATCCGGTGGCGTCGGCAGCTACGCGGTCCAACTGGCCAAGGCGCTCGGCGCGGAGGTCACCGGCGTGGCCAGCACGCAGAAGCTGGACCTGGTGCGATCGCTCGGTGCCGATCACGTCATCGACTACACCCGGGACGACTTCGCCGCGCTGGGGAACCACTACGACCTGATCATCGACATCGCCGGCAACCCGACGCTGTCCCGGCTGCGGCGTGCCCTCACCCCCACCGGGACGGCTGTCATCACCGGTGGTGAGGACGGGGGCGGTCTGACCGGCGGGATGAACCGCCAGTTGCGCGGGCTGATCCTGTCGCTGTTCATCCGTCAGCGGATCGCCATGTTCGTCAACAAGGAGCGTGGCAGCGACCTGGTCCGGCTGACCGAGCTGATCGAGGCCGACAAGGTGACGCCGAGCGTCGAGCGCACCTACCCGCTCGACCAGGCCGCGGACGCGCTCCGCCACCTCGCCGCGGGCAAGGCGCGGGGGAAGCTCGCCATCACGATCTGAGCAGCGGTGGGGCTGGAGCCTCGGGATAAAGTCCCGTGCCATGGAGAGTTCGGGGGATGCCGCCGGGGCGGATCTTCACCTTGATCTGGCCGCGGCGCGGGGACGGAACGAGCTGGTCCGGGCGTTGCACGAGTCGATCCGGACCGGACGCCTGCCCGCCGGGACCCGGCTGCCGTCGTCGCGGTCGCTGGCCAAGGATCTCGGGATCGCCCGCAACACCGTCGCCGACGCCTACGGGCAGCTCGTCGCCGAGGGCTGGCTCACCGCTCGCCAGGGATCCGGCACCGTCGTCGCGAACCGCGCGAGTACCGCACCGGCGCCGGTCGCGTCGTTGCCGCAAGCAAGGAATTTCCGCTACGACTTGACGCCGGGCTCACCGGATGTGGCGACCTTCCCACGCGGGGAGTGGCTGACCGCGGCGCGGAAGGCGCTGACCGCCGCGCCCAACGAGGCGTTCGGGCTGGGCGATCCGCGCGGCCGGATCGAGCTGCGGCGGATGCTGGCCGACTATCTCGCCCGGGCGCGTGGGGTCCGGGCCGATCCGGAGCGGATCCTGATCTGCTCCGGGTACGTGCAGGCCGTGAGTCTGCTCGGCGAGGTGGTCAAGGCGCTGGGCGGGACGACAGTAGCGGTGGAGGAGTTCGGCTACAGCCTGCACCGGGACGTGATCCGGGCGCGTGGCCTGGAGGTTGCCGCCGTACCCGTCGACGAGCTGGGAGCGCAGACCTCGCACCTGACCGGGCAGGGGGTGTTGCTCACGCCGGCCCACCAGATGCCGACGGGCGTGCCGCTCGCGCCAGAACGCCGTACGGCGGCGGTCGAATGGGCTCGCGATGCGGGGGCGGTGCTGATCGAGGACGACTACGACGGTGAGTTCCGGTACGACCGGCAGGCCGTGGGTGCTCTGCAGGCGCTGGATCCCGAGCGGGTCGTGTACACGGGGACGGCGAGCAAGAGTCTCGCGCCCGGACTCCGGCTCGCCTGGATGGTGTTGCCGCAGCGGCTGATCGAGCCGGTGATCGCGGCCAAGCGGACCGCGGACTTCCAGACCGCGACGCTCGACCAGCTGACCCTCGCGGAGTTCATTGCCTCCGGCCACTACGACCGGCACGTACGCCGGTCCCGTCTGCACTACCGCCGGCGCCGCGACCGCCTGGTCGAGCTACTCGCCGTCCGCGCGCCCGACGTCAAGGTCGCGGGTATCTCCGCCGGCCTGCACGTCCTCCTCGACGTCCCCGGCGACGCCGACGACATCGTCACCCGCGCCGCCCGCCAAGGCCTCGGCCTCGCCACCCTCAGCAACTACCACGTCAACCCGACCCGAGCCACCCGCCAAGCAGTCATCGTCGGCTACGGCACCCCACCCGACCACGCCTACCCCGGCGCCCTCGACCTCCTCTGCCAGGTCCTAGGCGTCTAGCGCGGCGGCCAGTGCTCGGATGTCGGCCGGGCCGACCCGGCAGCAGCCGCCGATGTACGTCGCTCCCGAGCGGAGCCACCCGGGTGCGAGGGTGGCGAGGGCCGTGGCGGTTGCCGGACCGCTCCACCGGTGGCCGGCGGCGTCCCAGGACTCGCCGCTGTTCGGATAGGCGATCGCGGGTTTGCCGGTGATCTCGACGGCCGTCCCGACGGCGGCCTGGACGTCGTCCGGCCTACAACAGTTGATGCCTACGGCAACCACTTGGGAGATGGCGGCCACCACCCCGAACGCGTCGGCCAGGGGCTGTCCGGCGCGGGTGCGCGAGCCGGCGATCGAGTACGAGAACCAGGCCGGGAAGTCCAACTCACGCAGCAGCTCGACCAGGACGAGCGCTTCGTCCACATCCGGGATCGTCTCGACCGCGAGCAGGTCGGGGCCGGCGTCGATGAGCAACTCCAGCCGCGGTCCGTGGAAGTCACGCAGCACCGCCGGGCTCACGCCGTACCGTCCGCGATACTCCGAGCCGTCCGCGAGCATCGCGCCGTACGGTCCCACCGAAGCGGCCACCAGCCGGTCGCCGGCGAACTCGTCGCGCACCTCGCGCGCGATCCGCACGCTGTCCCCGATCAGCCGTTCCGCCTCAGCCCGCGGCACCCCGGCGCGCTCGAAGCCGACCACGCTCGCCTGGTAGCTGGCCGTCGTGGCCACCATCGCCCCGGCCTCGTAGTACGCGCGGTGCACCGCGGCGATCTCCTCCGGCGCGTCCTTCAGCAACCGCGCCGACCACAGCGCGTCGGACAGGTCGTGCCCGCGGTCCTCGAGCGCGTTCGAGAGACCGCCGTCGAGGATGATCGGGCGGTCAGACGCCTTGGACAAGCTCGAAGACCTCATCCGCGCAGCCCCAGGAGAGGGTGACGCCGGAGCCGCCGTGGCCGTAGCAGTGGATGACGGGCTCGCCGGTGCGGGTACGGACGAGTTCGCAGCGGATCGCGGGACGGGCGGGGCGGAGGCCGACGCGCTGGCGGAGGACCTTCGCCTTCCGGAGCTGGGGAACGAGCTCGGCCGCGCGGGCGAGGATCTGGTCGGCCGTCTCGGGGTCGACGGCCAGGTTCCAGTCGCCGGGCTGGCTGGTGCCTCCGACGACCACGTCGTTCTCACGCGGAACGACGTACGTCAGTTCGTGCGGGGCGCGGTCGGCGATCAGCCACTCGCTCAAGCCGCACTGCTCGACCGTCATCACCTGGCCGCGGACCGGCGTCACGGTCGGGTCGCCGGCGGTCAGGCGGGCGCCGAGGCCGGTGCAGTTGATGACCAGGTCGGCCGTGGTCGGCAGCGCGGACAAGGCCGAGCGGGTCAGCGTCCCTCCGGCCTGCTCGAGCCGCTTCACCAGCGCCTGCAGGTAGATCGGCATGTCGACCACCGGGGTGGTGAACGACCATCCGTCGGCGAATCCGGTCGGCGGCGACGGAACGCGCGCCAGATCAGGCAGTACGTCGGCCCAGCGCGGATCCGGCCTCCGCTCCACCAGGAACTCGCGCCCGTGCCGCATCCGCACCGACGGCTCGATCTCCGCCAGCTTCGCGAACTCCTCGTACGACGTCCTGGACCAGGCGGTGACGCGGTCCTCGGGCGCCGACAGGTACGGGTACCACAGCGCGGCCGCCACCGCGGACGTCGTCTCCAGCGGCAGATCGCGCGCGAACACCGCCACGTCGTACCCACCCTCGGCGAGCCGGACCGCGCAACTCAGCCCGATCACGCCCGCACCCACCACGATCACGCGCATTCACACATTGTGACGCGTCGGTCAGTGCAGGTCGACCGCCAGCGAGTAGAACCGGGTGATCTGGGTCGCGCCGTTGTTGTCGTCCGAGATCAGGTACAGCTGCCGCCGCCCACCCGGCAGCGAACCACCGAGCGCGAGCCCCTCCACGTTGTCCAGCAACGGGTTCGGCTGCGGCTGCTTGGCGACCGCGCCCGACGGCGGGCAGTTCACCAGGTCGAACAGCAGCTTCTTCTGCAGGAAGACGCTCGCCGGGGCATCCGCCAGCGAGACCTGCTTCGTCACGTCGACGGCCCGCTTGAGCGAGACCGTGAACACCCGGATCGTGTTCCCGACACCTGGCGTGAACGTGCGCTCCATCGAGACCAGTTCGGTCGGGTTGACCCAGGCGAGCTCGACCAGCGCGAGCCCCGGGTCCGGCTGGTAGGCGTACTGCGCGATCGGACGGTAGTCGTGCCCGGGCAGACCGACGTACCGGATGATGCGGTTGCGCGTGCGGCCGTCGGCGTCCGTACCGTCGGGCGCGAGCGGGCCTTCCATCCCGGCGAACAGCGACAGCCCGTCCCGGCTGACCGCGAGCGACTCGAACGTCGCGTTGCTCGTCGCCTCACCGGCGGGCGCGACCTGGAACCGGGCCGGGACCGGCAGCGAGCCGATCTGCAGACCGTCGGACAGCCGGAAGCGCCGGATCGACGGCTCCCGCTCGGAGGTCGCGAGGATGGTCCGGTCGCCGCGCTCGACGACCAGTCCTTCACCGTCGAAGTCGGCACCGTTGTACGGCGTACCGTCCGGGCGGCGCAGGATCGTCATCCCGTCGACGCTCGCCCAGGTCGGCGTGCTGTTGATCTTCAGGTCGAACACGCGGGCCGGCGTGGTCCCGACGTTGTCCACCAGCGCGATCGCACTGTGCCGGCCGGTCACGTTGATCGCCGACAGCCCGGCCACTGGCTGCCCGTCGAACGTCGTCTTGTCCAGTGCGTCGCTGAACCCGAGGAACGTCGCGTCCTTCGAACACGCACCCCCACCACCACCCGAGTGCCCGGACGGCGTCGCCGACGCGGTCAGCGTCGCGGTGAGAGCGGTCAGGACAACGGCAGCGGCGAGCGGCTTCTGCCAGCGCATTCTGTGCACCTTCGGGCTCCTTGATCGAGACGACAGCACCGATGGAAACCTATCCCGGGCAACGCCAGTGAACATCACCGCACCAGACAGGGCCGCTTCGGGTCGAAGGTCCAGCCGTCGATCAGGTACTGCATGGCGATCGCGTCGTCGCGGGCGCCGAGACCGTGCTCCAGGTAGAGCTGGTGCGCCGCGGCCAACGCGCTCCGATCCAGTTCCACCCCGAGACCAGGACGGTCCGGTACGGCGATCTCGCCGTCGGCGATCCGCAACGGCTCCTTCGTCAACGCCTGGCCGTCCTGCCAGATCCAATGCGTGTCCAGCGCGGTGATGTCGCCGGGCGCCGCCGCGCCGGTGTGGGTGAACATCGCGAGCGAGATGTCGAAGTGGTTGTTCGAGTGCGAGCCCCAGGTCAGCCCGAAGTCGTGGCACACCTGCGCGACCCGGACCGACCCGGCCATCGTCCAGAAGTGCGGATCCGCCAGCGGGATGTCGACCGCGTCGGCGCGGATCGCGTGGGCCAGCTCGCGCCAGTCGGTCGCGATCATGTTCGTTGCCGTCCGCAACCCGGTCGCCCGCTTGAACTCGGCCATCGTCTCCCGCCCGGAGAACCCGGGCTCGGCGCCGCACGGGTCCTCGACGTACGCGAGTACGTCGTCCAGCCCGGAGCACACCGCGATCGCCTCCCGGACCGGCCAGGCGCCGTTGGGATCGACGGTGATCCGCGCCGACGGGAACCGTTTCGCCAGCGCACGGACGGCGTCGATCTCCACGTGAGCGTCGAAGACGCCGCCCTTCAGCTTGAAGTCCGCGAACCCGTACCGCTCCTGGGCCGCCTCCGCCAGCGCCACCACCGCGTCCGGCGTCAACGCCGGCTGCCTGCGCAGCTGCGACCAACGATCGCCAGTGCCATCGTCAGTCAGGTAGGGCAGATCGGTGTGCGTCGGATCGCCGACATAGAAGAGGTAACCGAGCACGGGCACGGCCGAGCGCTGCTGGCCGTCGCCCAACAGTTCGGCGACCGGTACGCCGAGGTGCTGGCCGAACAGGTCGAGCAGCGCGGACTCGAGTCCGGTCACCGCGTGGACTGTGGTCCGGAGGTCGAAGGTCTGCAGCCCGCGGCCGCCCGCGTCCCGGCCGGCGAAGGTCTGGGTCACGGAGCGGAGGAGCTGGCGGTAGCGGGCGAGTTCCCGGCCGACGACGAGCGGCGCGGCCTCCCGGATCGTGGAGGCGATCTTCTCGCCGCCCGGGACCTCGCCGAGACCGGTGTTGCCCGAGCTGTCGGTGACGATCACGACGTTGCGGGTGAAGAACGGTCCGTGCGCGCCACTCAGGTTGAGCAGCATGCTGTCGTACCCGGCGACGGGCACGACCTCGACGGACGTGATCGTCGGGGTCACTTGATCTTGCCGATCAGATCGGTGAGCTCGGCCAGTTCGTCCTCGGTCAGGTCCTGCAGTGGTGGGCGGACCGGTCCGGCGGAGCGGCCGATCGCAGTCACGCCGGCCTTCACGATCGAGACGGCGTACCCCTTCGTCCGGTCGCGGATGTCGAGGTAGGGGATAACGAACTCGTTCAGCTTGCGGTAGACCTCCGAGCGATTCTGCGCGCGGACATCGGCGTAGAAGCCGAGCGCGAACTCGGGGACGAAGTTGAAGATCGCCGAGGAGTACGTGCTGACGCCCAGTTGCAGCAGCGGCAGCGCGAACGTCTCGGCCGTCGGCAGGCCGCCGATGTAGGTGAGCCGGTCGCCGACCCGCGCGTACGTGCGGGTCATCATCTCGATGTTGCCGACGCCGTCCTTGAGGCCGACCAGGTTCGGGTTGCGGTCGGCGAGCGCGGCGACGGTGACGTCGGTCAGGATCGCGTTCGCCCGGCTGTAGACGGTGACCCCGAGATCGGTACTGCGGCAGACGGCCGACACGTGCTCGATCAGACCACGCTGCCCCGCCTCGGTCAGGTACGGCGGCAACAGCAGCACACCGTCCGCGCCGGCTGACTCGGCGGCCCGGGCCTGCGCGATCGCGGTCGCCGTACCGCCGGTGGCAGGGGCGATCACCGGGACCTTGCCGTTCACCTCGGACACCGCCGTCCGGACGACCGTGTCGATCTCCGCCGGGGTCAGGCTGAAGCCCTCGCCGGTGCCACCCGCGGCGAACAGGCCGGCGACGTCGTACTGGCTCAGCCAGGACAGGTGCTCGCGGTAGCCGGCCTCGTGGAAGCTCAGGTCGGCGTTGAAGTGCGTGACCGGGAAGGACAGCAGTCCGGTCTTGAGCTGCGCGGCCAGTTCGGCGGGGGAGTAGTGGGTCACGTCCAGCAGCCTAGGAAGCGCGATGGATACCTGTCCAAGAGCATTTTTGGATCTAGTGATGCTCTGGGAGCATCGCCAGCACCCGGTGCACGACCGGGTTGGTGGAGTCGCGGCTCCAGATGGCGTGCAGCTCGACCGGCTCACCCGGTACGCCGAGCTCGCAGTACGTGACGCCCGTGACGCCGAGGCTGCGGGCCGAGGCGGGGACGAGCGCGACCCCGCGACCGGCCGCGACCAGCAGGATCACGGTGAGGATCTGCTGGACCCGCTGCTCGATCCGGGGATGCGCGTCGGCCAGGAACCGGACCGTCAGCTCGTGGAAGTAGCGGGCCTGGGTCGGGGAGTAGCTGATCACCTGTTCGCCGGCGAAGTCGGCCGGGGTCAGTGGGCGGCCGAGCTGCGCGAGCCGATGGTTGCCCGGGACAACGGCACACAGCGGCTCCCGGAACACGATCCGCGAGTCGAGCACGCGGGTGTCGAACGGCGGCCGGCCCAGCCCGAGATCCAGCTCGCCGCGGAGCAGCCCGTCGATCTGGCCGGGCGTCACCCGCTCGTGCAGGATCACGTCGACGCCGGGCAGCTCCTCGGACATCCGCCGAAGCAGGGGACCGAGTGTCCGGATCGCCGAGGTGGCGGTGAAGCCGAGGCGCAGCGTCCCGGCCGCACCTTGATCGACCCGGCGGGCCAGATCGCCCGCGGTCTCGACGAGCGCGAGCACGCGGCGAGCCTCGGTCAGGAACGCCTGACCCGCTTCGGTCAGCGCCACCCGGCGGTTGTCCCGCTCGAGCAACTGGACGCCGACCGCGCGTTCCAGCTTCTGCACCTGCCGGCTCAGCGGTGGTTGGGTCATGTTCAGCCGCTCCGCGGCGCGGCCGAAATGCAGCTCCTCGGCAACGGCCACGAAGGCGGTCAACTGATCGAGCGAGAACATCAGGTGAGCCGCTCGCGGGTGTTGGTCAGGTGGACGCGTGCCGCCGCGCGGGCGCAGTCGGGGTCGGAGCGGGTGATGGCGGTGTAGATGTTCTCGTGCTCGTGGACGACGCGGGTGAGGTGGTCGGGGTCCGACATCTCGTAGGCCGGATCGAGCCGGGTCCGCGGCAGCATGATCATCATCGGGCCGAGGGAGGCGATCAGGTCGGAGTAGAACCGGTTGCCTGAGGCAACCGCGATCTTCAGGTGGAACGCGAAGTCCGCCTCGACCGAGCGGCCCGGGTCGTCCCCGATCCGGCGGAACTCGTCCAGCGCCCGCTCGACCCCCTTCAACTGGTGCGGCGTACGCCGTCCTGCCGCCAACGCCGCGGCCTCGGTCTCCACGCCGATCCGAAAGTCCATCAGCTCCAGCACGTCCTGATGCGACCGAACCTCCCGCAACCCGGACGTCCGCTCAGGCACGCCCAGCACGAACGACCCTCGGCCCTGGAACGTCTCCACCAACCCAGCAGCCTGCAGTCGCGAAACAGCCTCCCGCACCACCGTCCGGCTGACCCCGAACTCCGCCACCAGGCTGTTCTCGCCCGGCAGCTTGTCCCCGGGTGCGATCTCCCCGCTGAGGATTCGCCGCTTCAGGTCCTCGACCAGGTCGTACGCCAAGCCTCGCCCGCTCATCGGGTGCCGAACTCACACGCGTCGACGGTCCAGGCCGCGCACTGTTCTGACGTCGTGAAGCCCAGGCCGGGGCGGTCGGGGACGAGCATGCGGCCGTCGAGGGTCTCCAGACGCTCGTTGAACAAGGGATTCAGCCACTCGAAGTGCTCCACCCACGGCTCGCGCGGATAGGCCGCGGCCAGGTGCAAGTGGATCTCCATCGCGAAGTGCGGCGCCAGCTGAAGCCCGTGATGATCGGCCAGCGTCGCCAGCTTCAGGAACGGCGTGATGCCGCCGATCCGTGGCGCGTCCGGCTGGATGATGTCCGCGGCCCGCGCCTCGATCAGCCGGACGTGTTCGCCGACGCTCGACAACATCTCCCCGGTCGCGATCGGCGTGTCGAGTGCCGCCGCCAGTTCGGCGTGCCCGAGAGCGTCGTACGCGTCGAGTGGCTCCTCGATCCACACCAGGTCGAACTGTTCCAGCACCCGCCCGAACCGCAGCGCCGTCGGCCGGTCCCACTGCTGGTTCGCGTCCACCATCAGCGGTACGCCGTCGCCGAGGTGCTCGCGGACCGCGCGGACCCGCTCGAGATCGACCCGGGTGTCCGGCTGCCCGACCTTGAGCTTGATCCCGCCGATCCCGTCGGCCAGCGACTTCGACGCGCGCTCCTTCACCTCCTCGATCGGCGCGTGCAGGAACCCGCCGGAGGTGTTGTACGCCCGCACCGAGTCCCGGTGCGCCCCGAGCAGCTTGGCCAGCGGCAGCGACGCCCGCTTCGCCTTCAGGTCCCACAGCGCGATGTCGATCGCCGCGATCGCCTGCGTCGCCACCCCGGACCGCCCGACCGACGCACCCGCCCACAGCAGCTTGTCGTACACCTTCCCGATGTCCGACGGATCCTCTCCGATCAGCCCCGCCGCGATCTCCTTGGCATGCGCGTACTGCGCCGGCCCACCGGCCCGCTTCGAGTAGCTGAACCCGATCCCGTGCTGGTCCTGCTCGGTCGCGATCTGCGCGAACAGGAACACGATCTCGGTCATCGGCCGCTGCCGGCCGGTCAGCACTTTGGCGTCACTGACCGGCCGGTCGAGCGGGAGGACGACGGACGAGAGCCTCACGTGGCGGATGCGATCCATCCAGTGATCGTACAAGTCATCAACTTGTCTGACAACGATCAGCCGAACAGCTTCCGCCACCCCCGCTTCGTCTGCTTCCAGGTCCACTTGCCCAGGCTCCGGTACTTCTTCGCACCCCACTTGTGGAACCGCCAGACGCCCTTCCAGTACGACGTCCACAGTCGCGACGCCTTCTTCCCCAGCCACGACCCGAACCGCTTGAGCGGGCCTACCCAGAACAGCAGATCCGACTTCCACTTCTTCTTTTTCTTCGCCTTCTTGCCGTCAAGATCGATCTTGTCGATCGGATCCGCGCACGTGTACTCGTACGCGTTGCAGCTCCCGCCGTACACCGGATCCGTCTGCAGGAACCGGCCGGTCGCCGGGTTGTAGACCCGCACTCCCATCAGCACCAGACCGCCGGGCGTGTCCGCGGCCCGCTGCTCGGCACCGAGCCAGCCGTACCGCTGCTTCCCGACCGCCTCCGGATCCCGCGGTACGCCGTACTCGTCGGCCTCGGACGTCGTCGACAGACCGGCGTCCCCGTCGTGGATGGTCGCCACCACGTCACCTGAGAGGTCGGTGACCTGCCACTCGGGTACGCCGCTGTCGCTGTCGACGACCGCGGTCAGTCCGGCCAGCCCGCTGACGAACCGCGTGAACCGGTCCGGTCCCTCCTGGGTCCACACCGGCTTGTCGTCGTCGCCGTCGTAGTGCTGCACGTTGTCCACGACCACACCGGTCGCGTTGTCGGTCCACGCGCGTACGCGTTCACCAGTCACGTCGATGGCGTAGTCCGTGGTCCGGCCGCCCTGCGTGATCGTGTCCACGAGGTCGCTCACGTGATAGGTCAGCGTGAGGTCCCCGGCCGTGGTCGTGCGACCCAGTGCGTCATAGCTGTAGTCCGCCGACGTGACCCGATCTGCTGTGTCATAGGTCCAGCTCCGGGACGAGGCGGGAGTGGTCGACTGGCATGAGCCGTCAGCCGATGGGCCATAGACGGCACTGGCCGTCCGGTCGGTCGCGGTGTTGAAGGTGTACGTCCGCGTGGTGCAGTGCTCGCCCACGGTGTCCTGCACCGCGGTGACCCGGCCGGCCGCATCGTGCGTGTAGCCCTCAGTGGACAGCGTCGAGACGCGCTTGGCTGTCTGACCATGTGCTGTGTGCGTGAGCGACTCCCGGAACAGCACACAGTCGGATCCCGGACACCCGGGCCTGCTGTAGGTGATACCGGCCTCGGCGCCACTCTCGTCGTACGCGGTCTCGACCTTGACGCCGTTCGGCCAGATCTCGCTCACCAGCCGGCCGTCCGCATCGTAGCCGCCGGTGTAGGTCCCCGCGTCGTCGTCGGTCAGCGACGTGACCAGGCCACGCGCGTCGTACGTGTAGCTCCGAGTGGCCTTGCCGTCGGAACTGGTCGCCGGCCGTCCGGCCGCGTCGTACGTCGTGGTCGAGACGTTGCCGTCGGCATCCTTGTACGCCGTCAGCCGGCGCAGCGTGTCGTACCCGCGGACGAGCTCGGCGGTGATCGTGCCGTTCACGACGGACTGGCTCCGCAGCAGGTCGCCCGTCACACCGTCGTACAAGTTCCGCTGTGTCGGCACCGCCGTACCCAAACCGGTCACTGCGGTCTCCAGCACCCGCCCGGCCGCGTCGTACGTCGTGGTTGTTGTTCGCAACGTGCCCGCACTGGTCTTCTCGGTCTTCACTCGCGGCTGGTGGTAGATGTTGTACGTCGTGACTGTGGCTGGCAACTCGGGTCCGGTCGCGGGCTGGCCGCCGGGCTGGACTCGGCACGGGAGGTTCGCCCACTCCGGTCGCAGGTCGCACTCGGCGTACCCACTGCCGCTCGTCGCGCGGTAGTAGATCGTCTTCCGCGTCGCGGGCGTGTTGGTCGTCGTACCGCCCGCCGCTTGGGTGGTGGAGGTTGCCAGACCAGTCGCCGGGTCGAGAGTCGTCCGCACGGTCTGTCCGAGGCCGCCCGGGTCGACGGTCGTCACGGTCGGCTCCCGGAGCGACCAGTTGTAGCCGGTGGTGGTCACTCGGCGGTCCGCGTCGACGGTGGTGCCGCTCGTACCCCAGTGCCGGACCAGAGTCTCTTCCGTCGTGACCAGGTTGTACGGACCACCGCTGGTGGGTGCGCCTTGGTCGTAGGTGTTGCGAGTGACCTGGCGGCCGCGCGTCGTCGTGCCGTCGCTCAGTTGCACGTCGGTCTCCGGCTCGGACGTGCTCTCGAGACGGAGTCCGTCGAAGGAGTAGGTGTTCAGCGTCGAGTTGGCCAGGGACAGCGTCTGTTCGGTGGCGTCGTCGTCGGACTGCGATCGGTTGAGTGCTCTGGCGCGGTTCTCGGCCGTCAGCGAGCGGGTCACGTTGCCGAAGCCGTCGTACCACGTGGCGGTGAGGTTGCCGCCTGGAGTGGCTGTGTTGACGAGACGACCGTTGGCGTCCAGATAGCTCACCGTTGGTTCCTCGGTGGGCGGGGAGATGGCCGTGGCGTCGGTGGGTGCTTCGAGCTGGCCCCAGCGCTTGGTCTGAGCAGGGGACCGGTCGTTCGGTGCACCGGTCCCGGACAGCGGCACCTTGTAGGTCATGGTCGCGTCGGCCAGCGTCGGGCGGGTGATCTTCTGCAGCCGGCCCGCACCGGAGTCCCCGGAGACCGTTGTGTAGCTGAACTGCCACGTCTCTTCAGCGGCCGGTTTCACGGTGCTGAGCACACCGTCTGCCTGGTAGGTGTACGCCACCTTGGAGGCCGGACCGATCCGTGGGTCCCAGGTCCCGCGCAGTCGTCCGGAGCTGTCGTACTCGTACGCCGCCATCGGTACGGTCCGCATCGCCGCGGTGTCCGGATCCCAAGCGGTGAAGGAGATCTCCTTCACCCGTCCGGCGTAGTCACCAGTGCCGTTGGTGGTGGTGGCGTAGGTGAAGTTGAGTGCCCGGCAACCACGGGTCAGTGTGGCGCAGTTGACCCCGTCCGGCACCGGAGCGAGCATCCGTGTCGGCCGGACCGCTTCACCCACCTTCTCCCAGAGGTAGGTGGTGGTCTGGTTGCTACCGGGCTGCGTGGTCGCAGTCGGGTAGTAGGTGCCGGCGGCCGACCCGATCACCCGAGTGAACGTGACCGACGTGCCGTCCTGGTCGGACAGCTTGTACGAGTCCGTCGTACTGGCGTAGGTCAGCTTGAGGAACTCCTGTCCCACCTCAGGATCGAAGTCGGTGCCGTTGCGCGCAGTGAAGCCCACAGTGTCCCCGTCGGGCAGCCCCACCTGCACGAGCGAGCCGAACACTCCCAAGGAGGTGTACGGCGTCTCCGCCTCCGCCACGAGTGCGCCCGAGATCCAGCCCGGCCCGAACATGCCGGATGCGTCCGTCTTGGTCGCCTGCCGGCTGTTGTACGTGCGACTGACGGTCAAGTCGCTGCCGTAGGCATCCACCGAGACATCGGCGTCGGCGAGACTGAAGTTGCCGGTGAGTAGGTTGACCTCGCCGGGACCGATCTGACTCGTGGCAGCGGTCGCCAGGTTGCGGTCGAACGTGAGCTTCACCGCGCCGGACGACGTACCGCCGGTGAAGGTGCCACGAAGCTGCACCGGCCCGTCGCGGGGGATGGACTGCGCGTCGGCCGCAGTGAGCGTGGCCTCCAGATCCCAGTTGAGCTTGGGGAACTGGCCGTCGCCGCTGGTCGGCAGTGGCCAGGTCACCGCGCCGCCTCCCGCGGCCAGGGTCACGTGGGCGGCCGGAATGGTCGTCCAGGTGTCTGTGTCGCCGCGACGCCACTGGTAGATGACACCGGTCGCCGTACTGCGTCCCGCACCGACGATGGCCGTTTTCGCGGCACTGACATCACCGGTCTTCGGTGCGATCACCGCTCCACCCCCGACCGAGAACACGTACGCCGTCAACGGCGACCTGTTGCCCGCCCGGTCCCGCGTGCGCACCCAGAGCGTGTGCGGTCCGTCCGCGGTCGGTGTGATGCTGACACTGGGAGTCGCGGCGTTGACGACCTGGTCGGGCGGATTCACGTCCACGCCGTACTCGTACGCCGCCACGTCGCTCACCCCGGATGCGCCGAAGGTGAACGTCCCGGCGACACCTGCTCCACCGGACCACTGTCCAGCCGGGTACGTCGTCGACGAGACCGTGGGTGCAGCACTCGGGGCGATGGTGTCGACGGTGAACTCACACCACGGTGACCAGTCGCCGGCCGTCGTTCCGTCCGTGCCTTGGACTCGCCACGCGTAGCTGCCGCCTTCGGTCAACGGTCCGGTGGTTGCCCCGAGCCACGAGCCGGATGCGCCGGGGCCGGCCGTCAGCGTGGTGACGCTGCCGCCCACTGGCTTCCATTCGAAGGTGGCGGAGACCTGTGCGCCGACGCCGTCGGTGATCTGGGCGCGTAGCTGCGGAGTGAGGCTGGAGAGGTACGGGCGCGCCGTGCCGGTCGCACACACGGTCTGGGGCGAAGTCGCCTGCGCGGTCACGGCTGTCTTGGTCTGGTAGGTGATGGTCACCGACGGCGGGTTCGATGCGGCCTCACGGGACGCAAAGCGTTTCCAGCCGTAGTTGTCCGTCTCACTGGCCTGCAGACCTATGGTCGTCTTGGCCTGCTTGGCAGTGGCCGTGTACTGGAAGGCCGCAGTCACCGGGATCGTCACCCAGCCGTCCCCGCAGGAGGTGGAGAAGCCCTTGGTCTGCGTGGACGTGCCGACCTTCTCGATCCATGTGGGCTGGTTGGTCCAACGGACCGCACTGGTCACCTCGGGAGTCCGCCAGGCCTCCCAGGCGCGCGCCGTACACGAGAAGGAATGGTTCTCCCAGAGGTTGAGCGTCGCGGCCTGGATCTGCTTGTCCCAGAGCCAGTCCTGGTTGTCGAAGCGTACGTACGAGCGGGCCTTGTTCGTGCCGCCGTCGTACGTGCCGATCTTCAGCTCGGTCGCCGTGGACCGGTCGGTCGTGTAGGTGTTCTGCACGAAGGCGTCGAAGTTGGCACCGGACGTCTGCGCCGGGCCGGCGGTCGCGCCGTTCGTCGCCACCAGACGCTGCTCGTAACCGGTCCGGGTTGCCTCGACGACGAGGTCCACACCCGGCTTGACCGCGCGATAGGTGGCCGTGGTGCCGTCGAGCTCGGGTGCCGGCAGCGGACCGGTCCAGCGCAGCGCGGGACCATTGCCCGCAGCAACCAGCACGTGGTTCCCCGGACCAGCCGCACCGGACAGCGTCAGTCCTTCCGGATGCGCCTTGGTTCGGACCGAGCCGTCCGCCTGCCGCTCCAGCGTGACGTCGATGTCGATCCACTGCCCGGCGCTGCCGCGCATCCGCACCGGCCCGGCACTGATCACCGCTTCGGTCTGCCCCGACGGCAGCGCGAAGAACTCGGTGGTCTCGGTCGTCTTCCCGCTGATCAGTACCTTCTGCCCGGTCGTCCGCGCGGTGACGTACGCCGCGGCCTCGTCGGTGCGCGCCAGTGGGCCGGTGGGCTCGGCCGGCGGGGGAGTGGCCCCGGCCGGGAGTGCGTGGAGAGCGGAGGCGGCGAGCGCGAGGGCGGCGACGATGCCGATCCAGCGTGCTGATCGGGGAGTCGGGTACGGCCGCGAGAAACAGGTCCGGGGAAACACCATGAGCTGACCTCTCTGGGGCGGGGCGGTCGCGACCAGGGTGCGGGTGCGGCGCCGTGCCGGGACAGGTCAGAAGTGGACAGCTTCCGCATCTGGCCAACGTGTGTTTGACGCTGCCGTAACACCAGGGAACCGGCGCGGAAACACGGACCCGAGAGGCTCGGCCGCATGGCCGAATTCGACGTGGAGACGCTGTTCCGCTCGCTCGACACCGACCGGGCGAACGTGGTCTGGAAGTGGAAGCTCCTCGAGGAGCTGAAGCAGGCAGGTCTCCGCGCGGACGACCCACGCGTCGAACGCGCGGTGAACTGGTCGGTGAACTCCGGTACGCCGTTCGAGCCCGGCCAGCCGGAGTGGCTGGAGCTCGAGCAGTTCCGGGCGGTCGTCCGCGAGCCGGTGATCTGGCGGGCGTTGCAGGGGCAGCTGTCGATGCCGCCGAGTGAGTTCGCCGAGTTCACCCAGAGCATCGAGCGGATCTACGCCGACCTCCAGGACGAGCGGTCCGGCGAGGTCGCGCAGTACATCCCGACGCTGCGCAACGCGGACCCGGACCGGTTCGGCATCGCAGTGTGTACCGGTGACGGCCAGGTCTTCCAGATCGGCGACGCGAACGTCGGGTTCAGCGTGCAGTCGACGTCGAAGCCGTTCAGCTACGCGATGGCGCTCGAGGAGCGCGGCGCGGCCGACGTGCATCGGTGGGTCGGGCAGGAGCAGAGCGGCGGGACGTTCAACGACCCGCGCCTGTCACTGGACGCCCGTGGCAAGCCGCAGAACCCGATGATCAACGCCGGCGCGATGGCGACCCTCGCACTGGTGGAGTCCGATCAGGACGTGTCCGAGCGGTTCGCCAAGGTCGAGCAGACCTGGGCCCGGATGATGGGGACGCCGCCCGGCTTCGACCACCGGACCTTCCTGGCCGAGCGCGACACCGGCCACGGCAACAGGGGTCTGGCGAGCCTGATGGCCGCGCAGGACATGCTGAACGTGGACCCGAAGGACCCGGACGGACCGCGGAAGGCGGCCGAGTTCTACTTCGCCGTCTGCTCGCTCGAGCTGGACGCCCAGCGTCTCGCGGCCGCCGGTGCGACCCTCGCCAACGGCGGTGTGGCGCCGTACTCGGGTGAGCGGGTGTTCTCCCAGGAGACCGCCGGCCGGGTGCTGGCCGTGATGGGCCACAGCGGGATGTACAACGACTCCGGCCAGTTCGCTGACCACGTCGGGCTGCCGGCCAAGTCCGGCGTCTCCGGCAACGTGATGATGGTCGTCCCGGAGAAGCGGCTGGCCGTCGTGACGTTCTCCCCGCGCCTGGACGCGGCGGGCAACTCGGTCCGCGGCGTCGAGGTCTGCAAGCGGCTGGTGAACGAGCACGGCCTGCATCCGTACAAGGGCCTGGGCGCCGAGCGCGAGGTCGCGCGGCTCGCCTTCGGCGGTGTGGCCAAGGCCGGCACCCAGAGCGCCTCGGCAACGACAGATCCCCACCACAGCAAGCGTGGTGGGGACCGGTCGAGTCAGCAGACCGTCACTCGACAGTGACGGACTTGGCCAGGTTCCGCGGCTTGTCGACGTCGTGGCCGAGGGCAACGGCCGCGTAGTACGCGATGATCTGCAGCGGGATCGTGAGCAGGATCGGGTCCAGCTCCGGCTCGTTCTTCGGTACGACGATCTTCGCCGCGACCCCGTCCGGGACCTCGACGCCCGGGTGGGTGACGACGTACAGCGGACCCGAGCGAGCGCCGATCTCGTGCAGGGCGCCGATGTTGCGGTCGAGCAGCTCGTCGTCCGGGACGATCGCGACGCTCGGCACGTCCGGCGAGATCAGCGCGAGCGGGCCGTGCTTCAGCTCCGAGGTCTGGTACGCCTCGGCGTGCCGGTAGGAGATCTCCTTCAGCTTCTGCGCACCCTCGCGGGCGACCGGGTAGCCGCGGGTCCGGCCGACGAAGAACAGGCTCTCGTGCTGGGCCAGCCGGCCGGCGATCTTGGCCAGCTCCTCCTCCTGGGCGACGATCGACTGGATGTGCTCGGGGAGCTTCTTCAGGCCCTCGATCAGCCGGCGGCCGTCGGCGGGGGAGACGTCGCGGATCCGGCCCAGGTGGATACCGAGCATCGCGAACGCGACCGCCATGTTGGTCAGCGCCTTGGTCGAGGCCACCGAGACCTCCGGGCCGGCGTGCAGGTAGACACCGCCGTCGACCTCACGGGCGATGCTCGAACCGACCGCGTTGACCAGACCGATGACCCGGCCGCCCTTGCGCTTCAGCTCCTGCACCGCGACCAGGGTGTCCAGGGTCTCGCCGGACTGGCTGACGGCGATGTACAGCGTGTCCCGCTCGACCACCGGGTTGCGGTAGCGGAACTCCGAGGCCGGCTCGGCGTCGGCGGGGATCCGGGCGACCTCCTCGATGAACTGCGCGCCCATCTGGCCGGCGTAGTACGCCGAACCGCAGCCGAGGATCTTGACCCGCTTGATCTCGCGCGCCTCGCGGGCGTCCATGTTCAGGCCGCCGAGGTGGACGGTGTGGAAGCGCTCGTCGAGGCGGCCGCGGATGGCCCGGCCGACCGCGTCCGGCTGCTCGTGGATCTCCTTCATCATGAAGTGCTCGTGCAGGCCGCGCTCGTACTCGTCGGCCTCCCACTCGACCGTCTTGGCGGTCTTGGTGGTGGGGGCGGCGTCCTGGGTGAAGGTGCGGTAGCCGTCGGCGCGGACGGTCGCCATCTCGCCGTCGTCCAGGTAGACGACCTGGCGGGTGTAGCGGATCAGCGCGGCCGCGTCCGAGGCGACGTGCATCTCGCCGTCGCCGATGCCGAGGATCAGCGGGCTGCCGTTACGGGCGACCACGATCCGGTCCGGGAAGTCCAGGTCGATCACGGCGATGCCGTAGGTGCCCTCGATCCGGCGCAGGGCGGCCATCACCTTCTCCTCGAGGGTGGCGCCCTCGGACTGCTCGATCAGGTGCGCGAGAACCTCGGTGTCGGTCTCCGAGCGGAGCTTGACGCCCGCGTCCTCGAGCTGGGCGCGGAGCGCGCCGGCGTTGTCGAAGATGCCGTTGTGGACGACGGCGATCCGCTCGTTGCCGCTGGCGTGCGGGTGCGCGTTGTCCTTGCTCGGGCCACCGTGGGTCGCCCATCGGGTGTGGCCGATCCCCAGCTTGCCGCCGAACCGCTTCGGCAGCGACGCCTCCAGCTCACGCACCCGGCCGGCGTCCTTGTGCACCTTCAGCTCACTCGAGCCGAGCACGGCGACACCCGCCGAGTCGTAGCCGCGGTACTCCAGCCGGGCCAGTCCGTCCACCAGGATGGGCGCGGCCGGCTTGGTGCCGACGTACCCGACGATTCCGCACATGTAGTGGTGCCCTTCGTAGGTCGGTTGTTGTCCCGGTCAGCCGTAGACGATCCGTCGCAGCTGCCGGGCGGAGAGTTCGGGTGAGCGGACCGGCCAGTGCCGGAGCTCGGTGCCGAGGCGGGCGAAGATCTCGTCGTTGCGGGCACCGTAGGTCTGCAGTTCCCGGTGCCGGCGCCGGACGTACTCCTCGGTCGTCTCGGTGAAATACGCCAGTACGTCGGCGACCACGCGCCGCGCGTCGTCCGCGGACAGGCCCGTCGTCCGGCTGACCTGCTCGGCCAGCTCGTCCACCGGCCCCACCGCCGCCTCACTGATCACCCGTCAACTCTGCAGTGACTTGAGGTTCAACGCCAAGGTTTTGCCCGAAATCGGGCAGATATGGTTTCCTTGTCAGTCTCAGGTGACGTGCGCCACGTCTTGCCGGTCCATTCACGTGAGCGTACGAATGGCACTGTACGGGCCGGCTCTCGGGCTCGTGGATCGGCCGGCCCACCCGATGTCCCATCCGCTCGGGAGGTCCTTCGCATGTCCCGAATCCGCGTCCTGGCCGCGATCGCGGCCCTCGCCCTCGTCACGGCCGGCGGTACCACCGCAGCCGCCCGGCAAGTGACAACGACCCAGCTCCGCGGCGGCTCGATCGCGCTGTCCGGAGCGGAGGCCCGCGCCTTCGCCGTACCGCCGGGAATGGTCAAGCTCTGGACCGCCCAGCGGGCGGGTGGTGGCGCCCAGACCCGGTACCAGCAGGTGGTCGGCGGCGCACAGGTCGTCGGCGGCCAGTTGACCGTGCTGACCGACTCGGCCGGCCGGACGACCGCCGTCATCGGCGCGTACTTCCCCGGCTTGACGGCCAAGAACAGTGTGGCGGTGTCGGCCGCGAGCGCCCGCGGTATCGCGGCGAAGCGCGTCGGCGCGGCCGGTCAGTGGACCTCGACACTCCGCATCGACCCGAAGGACGGCCGGCTCTTCCACCAGATCGTGTCCCAGCGGGCGGATCAGCGCTGGGTGCAGTGGGTCGACGCCGGCACCGGCGTCGTCAAGAAGCAGTACGACGCTGTCGCGCACGGAGACGGGACCGGCGTGAAGGGCGACCCGAAGACCTTCTCGACCATCCGGATCGGCAGCACGTTCTTCCTGCGGTCCGCGGACGGCCGCCAGGAGACGTACGACGCCGGCAACAAGGCGGTCCAGCCCGGCACGATCATGACCGACGCCGACGACCACTGGACCTTCAACAGCCCGAAGATGCTGTCGCCCAGCCAGGCTCCCGGCGTGGACGCCCACTACTACGCGAACGTGGTCGACGACTTCTACGCGGCCACCTTCGATCGCAACAGCATCGACGACCACGGGATGAAGATCATCTCGACCGTGCACTACGCGAATCGCTACTGCAACGCGTTCTGGAACGGCGAGCAGATGACGTACGGCGACGGCGACGGGAAGATCTGCCTCCCGCTGTCCGGCGGCCTCGACGTGGTCGGGCACGAGCTCACCCACGGCGTCACCGAGTTCACCTCGAACCTGATCTACGAGAACGAGTCCGGTGCGCTGAATGAGTCCTTCAGCGACATGATGGGCAACACGATCGAGTTCTACGCGGCACAGAACCGGCTCGACCCGGCCGGAACGCCCGACTGGCTGATCGCTGAGGACGTCTACAAGGCGCCCGATCTCGCGCCGGGGTTCCGGAACATGGGCGACCCGCAGGAGGACGCCGATCCGGACCACTACAGCGAGTTCATCGTCACCACCGCGGACAACGGAGGCGTGCACTCCAACAGCGGAATCCCGAACCACGCCTACTACCTGGCGGTCAACGGCGGGAAGAACGCGGGCTGCGGCGGAAGCCTGAGCGGCCACACGCACACGGCCGACTGTGACGTCACAGTGCCCGCGCTCGGACTCGCCAGGGCCGCGCAGGTCTTCTACGACGGCTTCACCAGCCTGCCCGAGTTCGCGAACTTCTGCGACGCCCGCAACGCCACCGTCGCGGTCGCGGGCTCGAGCCGCGCAGCGGTCAGCGCCACCTGGGCGGCCGTCGGCATCCACGACGGCTGTACGCCGGCCACCCCGCCGCCTCCGCCGTGCGTGAGTGACCCGAACGCGACCATCCCGTTCGGCTCACCGCACCCGTACGGCAACAACGGCGACTGCACGTGGACCTACGACAACGGCACCGGCGGGTTCGCGTTCCACTTCAGCCTGCTCGACACGGAGAAGAACTTCGACTACGTCATCGTGTACGACGGCAACGGGAACGAACTCGCCCGCTACACAGGCACCGACCGCAACGGCGCCACATCACCCTGCATCACCACGCCGACCGGCTCGGTCCGTCTCCTGACCGACCCCGCCGTCACAGCCCAGGGATTCACCGTGGACGCGGTGGTCGCCTGCTGAACCTGTTGAGCCATTGGACTCCGACCCCGAACAGGGGGCCGGAGTCCAATTGGTATACCCGCTCGCGGCCGCGGGTCGCGACGTGGACGAGGCCGGCTTGCTCGAGGATGCGCAGGTGCCGGGTGATGGTCGGCCAGGAGTGGTCGAAGCGGCCGGCGATCTCGCCCGAGGTCATCTCCCCGCCACGCAGGTGCAGCACCAGCAGGATCGTCCGCCGGGAGTGGTGGGCCAGCGCGGTGAACACCTGGTCGAGCTCGTCCAGTTCCCGCCCGCCGCGGCTGGTCAAGCCGACAGATCCTGCGGCAGGTAGTGCGGAAACTCCCACTTCGGCCGCCCGTCCCGCTCCTCGAGCAGCGGGTCCATCCGCTCCCACAGCATGAGCACATCCGGATGCTCGTGCGCCCGGGCGAACCCGCCGTCCACCCACGTGAAGATCTCGACGTACGTCGTCTCGTCCACGTCCCGCAACACCACCGACCGCTCCTCGGTGACGAAGCCGAGCTCCCGGAGCGTCGACCAGTGCTCCGCCAGCAGCTCGCGGAACTGGTTCTCCGCGTCCGCCCGGACGCGGTACGTGCAGATCACCGTTTCCTTAGCCATGTTGCTAAGTAACTCTCCGGCACCGCGCCGGGTCAAGAGGTCAGAACAGGCGGAGGACGTCGGATTCCATGCCTCGGAGGGCGTCGTAGTCGACGGTGAGGCATTCGAGGCCCCGGTCGGTGGCGAGGACCTTGGCCTGGGGCTTGATGAGCTGGGCGGCGAAGATGCCGCGGACGGGGGCCAGGAGCGGGTCGCGGTTGAGGAGTTCGACGTACCGGGTCAGCTGCTCGACGCCGTCGATCTCGCCGCGGCGTTTGATCTCGACCGCGACGTGCCTGCCGTCGGCGTCGCGGCAGAGCAGGTCGACCGGGCCGATCGCGGTCGGGTACTCGCGGCGGACCAGGGTCCAGCCCTCGCCGAAGGTGTGGACGTGCTCGGCCAGCAGTTCCTGCAGGTGCGCCTCGACGCCGTCCTTGATCAGGCCGGGGTCCGTGCCGAGCTCGTAGGCGGTGTCGCTGTGCACCTCCTCGAGGGTGATCCGCAGCTCCTCACCCGCCTTGTTGGTGACGCTCCAGACGCCGTCGTCCTCGGTCAGCTTGCACGGCGGCGACATCCAGTTGAGCGGCTTGTACGACCCGCCGTCGGCGTGGATCAGCACGGAGCCGTCCGCCTTCACCATCAGCAACCGCGGGGCCATCGGCAGATGAGCCGTGAGCCGGCCGGAGTAGTCCACAGAACACGTAGCAATCACCAAGCGCACGAGAAAGCACCGTAGTCCACAACCGGCCCGGAACCTATGTCGCCTGGCCGTCCGGAGTGGGAGGCTGGTCGGCATGATGCCGAAGGTCAGTGACCAGGCGATCGCGGAGTACGACGCGGTCGCAGCGGGACTGGAGTCGGCCGGCGTGATCCGGGGAAGCATGTTCGGCATGCCCTGCCTCAAGGTCGGCAAGAAGGTGCTCGCCGGGATGTTCGGCGACGCGATGACGTTCAAGCTGCCGCCGGAGCCCCGGGAGAGGGCGCTCGCGCTGCCCGGCGTCGAGCCGTTCGACCCGGGGATGGGCCGGCCGATGAAGGAGTGGGTGATGATCCCGTTGGCTCAATCGGCGGTCTGGCCGGACTACGCCGCCGAGGCGCTGGAGTACGTCCGCGGATGAATCTCATGTGTCCCGCGCGGATTCTGTTGCTGCCTGGGGATGTGCAGGATCCGGCGGTCGGTGAGCGGATCGCCCAGGTGTACGCCGGCCCCTTCGAGGCGGCCGCCGGTGCGCGGCTCGCGGATCACCTCGGTGTCCGGCTGACCGTCGTACCGGAGCTGGTCCGCCGTCCCGACGACGAGTTGCAGTCGATCGCGGACTCGCATCGAGGGGAGACCGTGGTCGTCCTCGGGCTGGATCTCGGACTCCGGCTCCCGGCGATCGTCGAGCACACCGGGGACGGGTGGTCCCGGGTGCCGAGCGACAACGAGGTCACGCTGGCGACGTACGAGCAGGCGGCGGACAGGTTCCGGGAGTCGATCCCCAAGGAGCCGAACACCGACCTGATCGGCCAGCTCGCGGAGCGGATCACGCCGGGCGCGCGAGTGCTGGAGCTCGGCAGCGGGACCGGCCGGGACGCCGTCGAGCTCGAGCGCCGCGGCTTCGTCGTACGCCGGACCGACGCGACGTCGGCGTTCATCGAGATGATGCGCGCGGACGGGTACGCCGCCGACCGGCTCGACGCCCTGCACGACGACTTCGGCGGACCGTACGACGCGGTCTTCGCCGACGCCGTCTTCCTGCACTTCGACCGGGCCCAGCTCGCCGACGTCCTGCGGAAGGCCGCCCGCGCGGCGAAACTGCTGGCCTTCAGTACGCGGGAAGGCAAGGGCGAGGAGTGGTCGAACCGGCACCTCGATCTGCCTCGGCACTTCGTCCTCTGGCAGGAGGAGCCGCTGCGCGACCTCCTCACCAGCACCGGCTGGACGGTCCAGGATCTGCGCCGGGTCCAGCTCAAGGGCGGCGGATGGTTCTCCGTCCTGGCGGCGCGCGCATGATCCGGGCCGGGATCGTCCTGCTGTCGGGTCAGGGTGTCGCGGCGATCGAGCGCGTCCGGGACGGCATGACCTACCACGTGCTGCCCGGCGGGCAGGTCGAGCCGGGGGAGAGCCCACCGGAGGCCGCGCGGCGCGAGGCGCAGGAGGAGCTCGGGGTGCTGGTGAAGATCCGCGGACCCGTCGCGGTCGTGCACTTCGGCAACAGCACGCAGCACTACTTCCTGGCCGAGCTGATCGGCGGTGAGTTCGGCACCGGCGACGGGCCGGAGATGGCGAGCCCGGCGGAGTCCGAGCGGGGCAGCTATCGCGCGGTCTGGCTGCCCGTGCGGGATCTCGTCGTACGGCGGCTGAAGCCGAAGCCGATCGCGGCCGCGCTGGCGGCGGCGCCGGATCCGGACTGGATCATGGACGGGTGGCTGGAGACGCCGGCGGTCTTCGACGAGGGTGTGTGAAGTTGACCTCGCGGGTGACTCAGCTCATGGGCGGACCAGTGGCCGGACTGGCATAGTTCGCTCCATGGCTCGGGAACTGAAGACAGTGGGTGTGGTGGGTCTCGGCACGATGGGCGCCGGGATCGCCGAGGTGTTCGCGCGCAACGGGCTGACCGTGGTCGGCGTCGAGCGTGACGAGCAGGCCGCCGAGCGCGGCCGCGGGCACATCCAGCACTCGACCGACCGGGCGGTGAAGCGCGGCAAGCTGTCGGTCGACGAGCAGCAGGCGCTGTTCGACCGGGTGACGTTCGCCACCTCGATGGACGCGCTCGCCGACTGCGATCTGGTGATCGAGGCGGTGATCGAGCGGCTCGAGCTGAAGCGGGAGATCTTCGCCGAGCTGGACAAGGTGGTCCGCGAGGACGCCATCCTGGCGACCAACACGTCGAGCCTCTCGGTGACCGAGATCTCGGTCGCCACCCAGCGTCCGCGCCGCGTCGTCGGCATGCACTTCTTCAACCCGGCGCCGGTGCAGGAGTTCGTCGAGGTGATCAAGACCGTCGTCACCGAGCCGGACGTGGTCGAGGACGTGCTGGCGCTGGCCCGCCGTCTCGACAAGGTCCCGGTGGTCGCGGCCGACCGGGCCGGCTTCATCGCGAACGCCCTGCTGTTCGGCTACCTGAACCACGCGGTCTCGATGGTCGAGTCGAGGTACGCCACCCGCGAGGACGTGGACGCGGCGATGCGGCTCGGCTGCGGCTACCCGATGGGCCCGCTGGCGCTGCTCGACCTGATCGGCCTCGACACGGCGTACGAGATCCTCGACACGATGTACAAGCAGGGCCGCAACCGGCTGCACGCGCCGGCCCCGATCCTCAAGCAGATGGTCACCGCCGGCCTGCTCGGCCGCAAGACCGGCCGCGGTTTCTACACCTACGAGGCGCCGGACTCGCCGGTCGTCGTGGACGACGAGCACACCCCGCGCCCGAACGGCGACCAGACCGCGGTCCGCCCGATCAAGCAGGTCGGCGTGGTCGGCTCCGGCACCATGGCCGTCGGCATCATCGAGGTCTGCGCCAAGGCCGGGTACGACGTTCTCTACGTCGCCCGCGGCACCGAGAAGGTCGACCGGGTCCGCGCCGGCCTGGAACGCTCGCTGGAGAAGGGCGTCCAGCGCGGCAAGCTGTCCTCGGACGAGCGTGACGCGGCGCTGCGCCGGATCACCGGTACGGCGAAGCTCGACGACCTCGCCGGTGTCGACCTGGTGGTCGAGGCCGTGGTCGAGGAGCTGAGTGTCAAGCAGGCGCTGTTCGAGACCTTCGACGAGATCTGCAAGCCGGGCGCGATCCTGGCGACCACCACGTCGTCCCTGCCGGTGATCGACCTGGCGATGGCGACCAAGCGGCCGGCCGACGTGGTCGGGCTGCACTTCTTCAACCCGGCGCCGGTGATGAAGCTGGTCGAAGTAGTCAGCACAGTGAGCACGGCCCCCGAGGTCGCCGACTCGGTCGCGGCCCTGGCCGTTGCCGCGGGCAAGCACCCGGTCCGGTGCGGCGACCGGGCCGGCTTCATCGTCAACGCGCTGCTGTTCCCGTACCTGAACGACGCGGTCCGGATGCTGGAGGCGCACTACTCCAACGTCGACGACATCGACGCCGCGATGAAGCTCGGCTGCCGGCTGCCGATGGGTCCGTTCGAGCTGCTCGACGTGGTCGGCCTGGACGTGTCGCTCGCGATCCAGCGCACCCTCTACCTCGAGTTCCGCGAGCCCGGCTTCGCGCCGGCCCCGCTGCTCGAGCACCTCGTCACGGCCGGCTACCTCGGTCGCAAGACCGGGCGCGGCTTCCGCGACTACAGCAACTGAGGTCGCCTCAGCGCCGGGTGAGTGCGGTTTCGGACTCGAGGCGGGACAGCTTCTCCGGGTTGCGGACGTAGTAGATGCCGGTGACGAGGCCGTCCTCGATCCGCAGCGCGACGACGCCGTCGAGCTCGCCGTCGAAGCTGAACAGCAGGGCCGGGCTTCCGTTGATCACCGTCGGTTCGGAGGTGAGCGTGCCGCCGATCTTCTGCAGGCTCCCGACGAACAGGCGGATCACCTTCTCCACGCCGACGATCGGCTTCAGCGCGGTCAGTTTGAGCCCGCCGCCGTCGCTGACCGCGACCACGTCGGGCGCGAGCACGTCCATCAGGGCCTGCAGATCGCTGGCTTCGACCGCACGCTGGAAGGCCTCGAAGGCCGCCCGCCCTTCGTTGGCGGAGACGACCGTGCGGGGGCGGCGGGCATCGACGTGCTGCCGGGCGCGGTGCGCGATCTGGCGGACGGCCGCCGGGTTCTTGTCGACGGCCGCCGCGATGTCGTCGTAGCTGATCCCGAACGCCTCGCGCAGGACGAACACCGCCCGCTCGGTCGGAGTCAGCGTCTCGAGAACGAGCATCATCGCCATCGACACGCTCTCGGCCAGCTCGACGTCCTCGGCCGTGTCCGGTGAGGTGAGCAGCGGTTCGGGCAGCCAGGGACCGACGTACGCCTCCCGGCGCCGCTGCAGGGTGCGCAGGCGGTTGAGCGACTGGCGGGTGGTGATCCGGATCAGGTACGCGCGCTGATCGCGGACCTGGTCCAGATCGACCTTGCTCCACCGCAGCCAGGTCTCCTGCAGTACGTCCTCCGCGTCCGCCGCCGATCCGAGGATCTCGTAGGCGACGGTGAACAGCAGGTTGCGATGAGCGACGAAGGTCTCGGTCGCCGGGTCGCTGGCCTGGTCGCTCATCTCGTCCCTCTCCTCAGGCCGCCCGGCCCACGGTCGCCTTGCCCGCCTTGGTGTTCAGCATCTTCCGGCGTTGGCGATCCTTGAACCAGAGATCGAGCATGCCGGGTCTGCGCGCCTCCTGCCGCATCTGCCAGACCGTGCTCTTGCACACGCCTTCCTTGAGCATCGCCATGGATCGGCTGCCCAGGTAGTACACCCCGGTCGGAGTGTCGTCCCGCTTGGCGTACTGGACCACGCCGGCGCCGCGTCCCAGGCTGATGCACTCGCCGAAGAAACCGACGTCGAAGTTGGCAGGCTCCCGGCCGGCGATCCGGCTCAGCACCGTCTCGGCAGCCTGCGGGCCCAGCTGGATCGCGGACTGGCAGCTCATCCGCACCGGAAGCTCCGAGGGTGCTCCCGAGTCCCCGGCCGCGATGATGCGTACGTCGTCCACGCTGGTGAGCGTCTCGTCGGTGATCAGCCGTCCCAGGGCGTCCGTGGTCAGCCCGCTGCGGGCAGCCAGATCCGGCACGCTGAATCCCGCGGTCCAGATCGTCACGTCGCTGCGCAGTTCGCGGCCGTCGGCGAGCTGGACCGCGTCGGCGGTCACGCCCGTCACCGTCGTACCGGAGCCTTGGAGCACGGTCACACCGAGCTTGGCGAGCCGCCGGGCGACCGAGCGCCGGGCTCGCGGATGCAGGTACGGGCCGAGCACCTTTCCGCACACCAGGGTCACTGTACGGCCCTGTTCTGCCAGCTCGGAGGCGGTTTCCAGACCGGTCGGGCCGGCGCCCACCACCGTCAGCGCGGCCGATGCCGGCGCGGCGTCGACGACCGGCTGGAGCCGCCGTGCCTGCTCCAGCGTGGAGATCGGGTAGGCGTACTCCGCCGCGCCGCTCACGGTGGGGTCCCCGCTGCCGCTGCCCACGGCGTAGATCAGGTAGTCGTAGCCGAGGTCGCCGCCGCTCGCCAAGGTCACCCGACGGCCGGCCGCGTCGATCCGGGTGACGGTGTCGACCACGAGTTCGACGCCGCCGGCCAGGATGCTCCGGTAGTCGACCAGCGCGTCGTCGGAGCCGCCGACGAGCTGGTGGAGCCGGATCCGTTCCACAAAGGCCGGGCGCGGATTGATCAGGGTCACGTGCACGTCGTCACGCTGGGTCAGGCGGTTGGCAGCCATCACGCCGGCGTATCCGCCGCCGATCACGATGACATCGGTTTTCTCGGTCATGGCCACTCCTTCGTGTCAGAGATGGCCTTAAAGACACCGGATCCCCGGTGGTTTGTGACAGGCGTGATTCAGATCTCGTTGCGGCCTCAGGGCTCGGCGTCGGCGTAGTCGCCGCAGGGGCCGCCGCCGATGGCCTCGGGGAGAACCGCCGTACGGCGATCCGGCCGGACGAGCGGGTTGTAGAAGGCGGCGATCTCGGTGCTGTCCTCCGGGATGTAGTGGAAGATCAGCGCGCGGCGGAAACGGTCCGCGGTGGTGTTGGGCCGGGAGCCGTGGACGACGCTGCCGTGGAAGAAGAGCACGTCGCCGGCCCGCATCTTCGTCTGGACTCTGTGCAGGCCGTCCGGAACCGGGACCTCGGCGTTCGTGAAGGACTCGGTGAGGTCGGCCGGTTCGGGGCAGGCGAGCTCGGTCCGGTGCGAGCCAGGGACGACCGCCAGCCCGCCGTTGTCCGCGTCCACGTCGTCGACCGCGATCCAGGCGGCCAGGCAGGTCTCGGGATCCGCGCGCAGGAACGTGTTGTCCTGGTGCAACGCCTGGCCCCGGGCGCCCGGCGGCTTGAAGTAGAACATCGACTGGGCGCCGAGGGCCGGGCCGATCAGCGCGGTCACGACATCGAGGATCCGGCTGTCCAGCATCAGCTCGAGTGCGCGCCGACCTGCGGGCACGTCGGTCCGGCGATGCGGGTGCACGAACCGCGGGAACCGCGCCAGCGGGTCGTCGTCGGGTACGCCGTCGTCGATGGCCAGCGAGTGGTCCACGGCCACCTGCTCCATGAAGACCGACTTGAGCTCCTCGATTTCGGCGGCGTCGAGCAGTTGCGGAACCTGCACGATGCCGTCCCGCCGGTAGATGTCGGCGACTGTGATCGTCATGCTTCAAGGATCGGTGTGCAGCGGCCGGAGCGGCGATAGCCTATCGAGCTGTGAACCTTCGAGATCCTGCTGAGTCGCCCCACCCGAGGGTCCGCCGGCTGGAGACCGGTGAGTTCGACGAGGGGCCGGAGTACGCGACCTATCGCCGTCGCGGGACGACGGACTGGCTGCTGGTGCAGACCCTCGACGGCGCCGGACGGTTCGGCGACGTCGCCGCCGATCCCGGCACGGTCGTCCTGGTCCGGCCCCGGACCAGGCACGACTACGGCACCGTCGGGAGCCGCTGGCATTTCCTCTACGCGCACA
Organism: Kribbella sp. NPDC048837; assembly: GCF_055586945.1. NCBI lineage: Bacteria > Bacillati > Actinomycetota > Actinomycetes > Propionibacteriales > Kribbellaceae > Kribbella > Kribbella sp. NPDC048837. The sequence continues at coordinate 365,246 of NZ_JBVJHF010000006.1, read as the reverse complement.
TGCACCCGAAGTCCGACTGGCTGCCGCTGCTCGACTGGCCGGAGGTTGCCCCCGGCACCCTTCTGCTCCGGCCGGCCACCGGTGCCGCCGAGCGGATCGCCGGTCATCTCCGCGACGCCGTCCGGCACCAGCGCAGCGTTCTCACCCAGGGCGAGCAGCTCAGCGCGAACGCCCTCGAGGCCGCGCTGCTGTGGTGCGACACCCAGAACCCGAAGGCGGTCCGGATCGACGACCGCCTGCTGCGCGTGATCGAGCTGATCGACCAGGACCTGAAGGCCCGGCTCGACCTGGCCGGCCTGGCCCGCTCGGTCAACCTGTCGGTGTCGAGGTTCGCCCATCTGTTCCGCGAGCAGCTCGGTGTCAGCCCGCAGCAGTTCGTCGAACGCCGCCGCCTCGACGCGGCCTGCCGGCTGCTCGAGCTCACCACCCGCCCGGTGGCCTCGGTCGCGGCGGAGGTCGGCTATCCGGACCCGCTCTACTTCTCGACGCGATTTCGCCTGCACACGGGGCTGAGCCCGACGGAGTACCGGGCTAGCGGGACGACAGGTAGGTGAGGACGGCCATCACGCGGCGGTTGTCGTCCTCGGACGGGGGCAGGTCGAGCTTGGCGAAGATGTTGTTGGTGTGTTTGCTGACGGCCTTCTCGGTGACGAAGAGGGCGCCGGCGATGGCGGCGTTCGAGCGGCCTTCGGCCATCAGTCCGAGGACCTCGGCCTCGCGCGGGGTGAGCCGGCTGATCGGTTCGTCCCGGGTGTTGCGCGCCAGGAGCTGGCCGATCACGTCCGGGTCCATCGCGGTCCCTCCGGCGGCCACCCGGCGTACCGAATCGAGGAAGTCGGCCACGTTGGAGACGCGGTCCTTGAGCAGGTAGCCGACCGCGCCACCGCCTCCGGTGAGGAGCTCCCGCGCGTACAGCTGCTCGACGTACTGCGAGAGCACCAGGATCGGCAGGCCGGGGACCTGGCGGCGGGCCTCGATCGCGGCCTTCAGGCCCTCGTCGGTGAACGTCGGCGGCAGCCGGACGTCGACGACGGCCACGTCCGGCCGGTGCTCCACCAGGGCGGGCACCAGCCGGGGACCGTTGTCGACTGCCTCGACCACCTCGAAGTCGTGCGCCTCCAGCAGGCGGATCAGTCCGTCCCGGAGGAGGGCGTGGTCTTCAGCGATGAGGACTCGCAAGGCAGCTCCATGATCACGGTGGTCGGCCCGGCGCTCGGGCTCACCACGGTCAACGTACCGTCGAAGGCGGCCAGCCGCCGCTCGATACCGTACAGACCGCCACCGGGCCGGATCACCGCACCGCCCACGCCGTCGTCGCCGACGATCATGTGCAGCTTCTCGTCCTCGTGGGTGATCTGGATCCACGCGTTCGTCGCGGCCGAGTACTTGACCGCGTTGGCGAGACATTCGGCCACCGCGAAGTACGCCGCCGACTCGACCGGCGCGGGCGGGCGGCCGGGAACGTCGAAGGTCACGTCGACCTTGAACGGGCAGGACAGCGCGAGGGCCTTGACCGCACCGTCCAGCCCGCGATCGGCGAGCACCGGCGGGTGGATGCCACGGACCAGGTCGCGCAGCTCGGACAGCGCTGTACTGGCCGACAGGCGGGCCTCGGTCAGCAGGGCCGCCGCCTGCGCCGGGTCGCGGGCGACCATTTCCTCGGCCATGCCCAGGTTCATGCTCAGCGCGGCCAGCCGGGCCTGGGCGCCGTCGTGCAGGTCCCGCTCGATCCGGCGCAGCTCGGCCGCCTGGGTGTCGACGGTCTCCGCGCGGGACTCGGCCAGCTCGCGGACCCGCAGCGCCAGCTTGGCGCTCTCGGTCGGGCCGAGCAGCGAGCGGGCCATGTACGCGTTCGCCTTCAGCAGCCGCTCGCCGGCGGCCAGCCAGATCAGGAACGCGACCAGCGCGACCGGCATCAGCAGGAAGCTGGTCCAGAAGTTCACCGTGAACAGCCCGCCGAACGGCTCGGTGAAGACACCCTCCGGGGTGACGCCGACGAGCAGCGGATAGACCAGGTAGAACAGTGCGGCCAGGAACAGTACGGCGCTCAGCAGGCAGAGCGTGAAGCCGATCACGGCGTTCACCAGCAGCCAGACGATGTCACGCCAGGTCGCCGGATCGGTCAGCGTGGTCCGCAGCCACATCAGTACGCCGGGCATCGGCGGCTTCTTGTACGGGCGCGGGATCGCCTCGCCGGTGAACCCGGCCAGCATGGTCCGGTGGCAGTTCGCGAACCAGCGGGTCGCCGGGACGAACACCAGCAGCATCGGGATCCCGACCCAGACCGCGATCAGCGGAACGGCCACCACGTTGAGCACGAAGAAGGCGATCCCGAGCTCGGCCAGCACGGCCAGGAACAGCGCGATCCACGGCTGGGCGAGTTTGGGGTACCGCATCGGCGGCGCCTGGGTGGCAAGGGTGGTCATGTCATCCATCATGACGCAGCGTGGGATCGGTCTCAGTGGAGTTAGGTCCACTGTCCTGTGGGGCACTGGACCCCCGTCGATTCGGGTAGTAGCACTCATGTTCCGGGCTGTTAGGACCGCCAGGGTTGATGCCGTACGCTGGCCGTGGCTGTAAGCCCAGGCCTCCACCGATCTCGAGACGAGGACCTGATGGCTCAGCCCATGGCTTCTTCCCCTATTGCCACCCGCGGTAGTGACTTCTCGCCACTGTTGCGCGAGGTCAAGGCCGCCGGCCTGCTGGAACGCCGTACCGCGGCGTACGCGATGGCGATCGGTATCAACGTGGTGCTGATGGGGCTGACCTGGGCGGGGATCGCCGTCCTCGGCGCCTCGTGGTGGGCGTTGCTGCTCGCGATCCCGCTGGGGATCCTCACCACCCGGGCCGCGTTCTTCGGGCACGACGCCGGCCACCAGCAGATCGCCGGCTCCCGCAAGCTGCACGACTGGGTCGGCATGCTGCACGGGAACCTGCTGTGCGGGATGAGCTACGGCTGGTGGAACGACAAGCACAACCGCCACCACGCGAACCCGAACCACACCGACAAGGACCCGGACGTCGGCGAGGGCATCCTGGTCTGGACGATGGAGCAGGCCGAGGGCCGCAAGGGCCTGTACGGCTGGCTGACCCGCAACCAGGCCCGCATCTTCTTCCCCCTGCTGACCCTCGAGGGCTTCAACCTCAAGGTCTCCAGCGTCCGCTACCTGCTCGGCCGGCCGCGCCGCGAGTCCCGGCTGGAGCTCGGCCTGATGGCCGCGCACCTGGGGCTCTACCTCGGCGCGCTGTTCGTGATCCTGTCGCCGGGCCAGGCGGTGCTGTTCGCGCTGATCCACCACATGGTCTTCGGCCTGCACCTGGGCAGCGTGTTCGCCCCCAACCACAAGGGCATGGAGATGCCCGACGGCGAGACCGGCTGGGGCCACCTGGAGAAGCAGGTCCTGACCTCGCGCAACGTCAACGGCGGCCTGGTCACCGACTGGATGATGGGCGGCCTCAACTACCAGATCGAGCACCACCTCTTCCCCAGCATGCCGCGCGCCAACCTCCGCTTCGCCCAGCCGATCGTCCAGTCCTACTGCGACCGCATCGGCATGCCCTACCTCACCACCACCCTGATCGATTCGTACCGAATGGGTCTCCACCACATGCACGAAGTCGGCGCAGAACTTCGCGATCGGCGCTAGTCACCTCTAGGCGACTCAGTCGCAGATCGGTTAGGTTCTCAGGTCTCGGGGCCGCCCACCTTTGAGGAGACCTTCATGACCGAAAGATCCGGTTTGAGTCGCCGAGGCCTGCTCGGCGCTGTCGCCGGGGTTACCGCCGCCACTGCCCTTCCCGCCGTTCCCGCCTGGGGCGTGGACGACCTGCGGCCGGGGGCGGTGAACCGGCCGACGCTGGACAAGTACGACCGGCAGATCGTGTCCGGTCTGTCCTCGGAGCGCGCGCTGCGCCACCTGCAGGTGCTGTCCGAGACGATCGGCCCGCGGATCGGCGGGACCACGAGTGAGAAGCGGGCGGCCGACTACATCGCCGGCCAGCTCGACAAGTTCGGCTACCGGACCCGGCTCGAGCCGTTCCCGGTGGCGGACAAGTTCCTGGCCCAGATCGAGGACGTCCGGGGGATTCTGCCGGACGACCTGTGCTGGCAGGCCGGAGCGGCCCCCGGCGGCAAGCTCGACGTCACCGTCGAGGGCCTGGTCCGGGACGTCGGCCCGGCGACGGCACCGGTCTGGCCGGCCGATGTGGCCGGTTCGATCGTGATCGCGGACGACGTGGCAGCATCGCGCCCGGCCTTAGTCGCGGAGGCCGCGGCGCGGGGTGCTGTCGGAGTCGTCCTGTTGCCGGCCGACCTGGTGTTCCCACGCCGGGCCTCGGCGTTCTCGCCGAGCGGCCTGACCGACGCACCGATCCCGGTGATCGGCGTCGCCCAGGTGCAGAAGCGGTTGATCCGGGAAGCTCTCGCAGTGGTGAACTCACTGCCGCTGCGGATCAGTACGGCGGCCCACCGCGGACTGATCTCGAACAACGTGATCGGCGAGCGGCGCGGCAAGTCCGGCGCCGACGGGCCGATCGTCGTGATCAGCGGTCACTACGACTCGGTGATCGGCGCACCGGGCGCGAACGACGACGGCTCGGGCACCGTGCTGACTCTCGAACTGGCCCGGGTGTTCAGCCGGCTCCCCACCAACGCGACACTGCGGTTCGCGCTGTGGGGTTCGGAGGAGCAGGGCCTGATCGGGTCCCGGTACCACGTCGCGCAGCTGGCGCAGGACCAGCGCGACCGGCACCGGGCGGTCTTCCAGAACGACATGGTCGCCACCAGTTGGGACCCGGCGATCACGTACTGGCTGCTGTCGTTCACCGGCCTGGCGAACGCGGCGACCGACGCGGTCCTGGCGGCCGGTCAGCGGCTCGGGTACGACCCGCAGATGGTCGGCCCGGTCCTGCGTGGCGCGTCGGACCACCAGTCGTTCCAGGAGGTCGGGATCGCGGCCGCCAACTTCTCCTGGCGCGGCGAGATCTCGCCGGCGTTCCTCGAGCCGCCGTACCACTCGCCCGAGGACACCATCGCGAAGAACGTCAGCCTGGAGCGCCTCCAGGTGTCGATGGAGCTGATCGGCACCGCGGCGTACGCCGTCGCCCGGGGGTGACCTAGCTCATACGGCTAGCCTTGAAGGGCTATGTCGCGCAGAAGGCCTTCCAAGTGGCAGCGGCCGGTCGGCGACCGGCCGCTGCTCGGTGGTACCCAGGCCCGCGAGGAGCGGTCCGACGGCGAGTGGATCGTCCGCCGGGTGTCCGGCGCCGCCTCGGCGAAGTCCTACCGGTGCCCCGGCTGCGACCAGCTGATCCCGCCCGCCACGCCGCACGTCGTGGTCTGGCCGGAGAACCCCAGCCTGCTCGCCGCGATCAGCGGCGCCCAGTCCCTCGACGAGCGACGCCACTGGCACTCGGCCTGCTGGCAGCGCCGCCGCTGAAAGGTGTGTGGATGAAGCTCCCGGTCACGTCGTACGGCTCGTCGGGGACGCCCGTGGTCGTGATGCACGGGCTGTTCGGGTCCGGCCGGAACTGGATGACCGCGGCCCGGCGGCTCGCCGACCGGCGCCGGGTCTTCGCGTTCGACCTGCGCAACCACGGGACGTCGCCACACACCGACACCATGAGCTATCCGGAGATGGCCGACGACGTCCGCGAGACGATCGAGTCGCTCGGGGTCGGACCGGTCGCGCTCGTCGGGCACTCGATGGGCGGCAAGACGGCGATGCTTACCGCGCTGCAGTACCCGCAGGTCGTCGAGCGGCTGGTCGTGGTCGACGCAGCGCCGGTCGGCTACCCGCCCGCCTTCGTCGAGTACGCCCAGGCGATGCGTAACGCCGACCTGTCCGCGGTCACCCGCCGCGCGGAGGTCGACGCCCAGTTGACCGCCGCCGTACCGACCCCCGGGACCCGCGCGTTCCTCTTGCAGAACCTCATCCTCGATTCCGACGGCGCTCGCTGGCGCCCGAACCTCCCGGTCATCGAGGCTGCCTTGCCGGCGATCTCCGGCTGGCCTGCTGTCGAGGGTCTGAGGTACGACGGTCCGACGCTCTTCATCTACGGCGGCAAGTCCGACTACGTCCAGCAGGACCACCGCGCCACCATCGCGGCGTACTTCCCGCACGTCCAGTACGCCGAAGTCCCCGAGGCCGGCCACTGGGTCCACGCCGAACGCCTCGACGACTTCCTCGCCGCGCTGACGCCGTTCCTGCCCTGATCCTGGTAAACGTTCGCCGGTAATCCATTGACCTTCGCCTGAACATATCGGTAAGTTTTCAACCCAGTTCCTGCACGATCCACGATCTGGGGTGGTGGCGATGGCAGTCCGGACCGGCGCGGAGCGTCTGACCGGAGAGCCGGGGCTGGCGGTTGACGGGCGCCTCGGACTGATCACGAACTTCACCGGCGTTCTGCCGGACCTGCGCCCGACTTCGGTTGCCTTGCTCGAAGCCGGGCTGCGGCTCACGGCTCTGTTCGGCCCCGAGCACGGCCTGCGCGGTACGGCGCAAGCCGGCGCGAGCGAGGCCGAGGGCGTCGACCCGGACACCGGGCTGCCGGTCTTCGACACGTACCGCCGGCAGGGCCGCGCACTCGACGAGCTGTTCTCCGGTGTCGATGCGCTGCTCTTCGACATCCAGGACATCGGGACGCGGTTCTACACCTACATCTGGACGATGTACGACTGCCAGCAGGCCGCCGCGCGGCTCGGCAAGCCGTTCATCGTGCTCGACCGGCCGAATCCGCTCGGTGGTGTCCGGGTCGAGGGACCGCTGCTGCAGTCGGGCTTCGAGAGCTTCGTGGGGCGCGCCCCGATTCCGCTCCGGCACGGGCTGACCGTCGGCGAGCTCGCACTTCAGTTGGGTTCGGCAACGGTCATCGAGATGGAGGGTTGGACGCGGGACATTTCTGAGACCGGCCTGCCGTGGGTGCCGCCGTCGCCGAACATGCCGACGCCGGACACCGCACTCGTCTATCCCGGCACCGGTCTCTTCGAGGGCACCAACCTCAGTGAGGGACGCGGGACGACGCGACCGTTCGAGACGATCGGGGCGCCGTTTGTCGACGACCGGCTCGTGCCCGCGTTGCGCTCGTGCGAGTTGCCCGGTGTCGTCTTCCGGCGTACCTGGTTCGAACCTGTCTTCAGCAAGTACGCCGGCCAGGCGGTGCCCGGCGTGCAGCTGCATGTGGTGGACCGATCGGCGTACGAGCCGGTGCGGACCGCGCTGGTCATGCTCCGGGTGCTGAACGAGCTCTATCCGCACGACCTCAGCCTGCTTCCGTCGCTCGACAAGCTGTGGGGATCGGACTCGCTGCGCAAGGCGCTCGAGGCCGGCGACGACCCGCTCGATCTTTTGCCCGAGGCAACCACGCCGGCCGGCTGGGTGCGGCCCGGCGTACTGCTCTACGAAGGGACGGCCGGATGATTCGCTCGTTCGAGGTCGGAGACGGCCCGGCGCTCGCCGACGCGTGGACCGCGGCGGCTCCGGCCGACCCGATCGGCTACCCACGCTTCCGCGACCTCTTCCTGCTCGACCGCAACTTCGACGCCGCCGGTCTGAAGGTCGCCGTTGTCGACCATCGGATCGTCGGCGCGGCCTACGCCGTCCGCCGCCTGATCGCGGCCTCAGGTGACGACCTCGAGCCGTCGAGCGGGTGGATCCCGTTCTTCTTCGTCCACCCCTCGTTTCGTGGCCGCGGCCTCGGCCGGGAGTTGTTGATCGCGGCAACGGATTGGCTCCGCGGCACCGGTCGTACCGAGGTGTTCTTCTCCTCGTACACGCCGAACTACTTCCTTCCGGGTCTCGACACCGCGCGCTACCCGGCCGCCGCCCGGCTGCTGTCGAGCCTCGGCTTCGAGCGCCAGTACGACGCGGTTGCGATGGACCTGAGTCTGGTCGGGTACGAGATCCCGGAGGACGTCCGGAAACGGATCGCGACGCTCGAGGCCGACGGCTACAGCTTTGGTATACCAACCGGCGACGAGCTGACCGCGCTGATCGCCATCGCCGGTGACGACTTCACCCCGGACTGGGCCCGCGCGATCCGCGAGGCCGTCGTCGCCGGGATGCCCCTGGACCGCATCGTGGTGGCCCGTGACCCGGGCCGCGGGATCCTCGGCTGGGCGATGCACGGCACCTACGAAGGGGTGATCGATCGCTTCGGGCCGTTCGGCGTACTGCCGGCGTCGCGGGGGACCGGCCTCGGCAAGGTGCTGCTGCATCTGACGCTCGAACGGATGGTTGCCCTCGGCGCGCACTCCGCCTGGTTCCTGTGGACCGGTGAGAAATCCGCGGCCGGGCAGCTCTATCTGAAGACGGGGTTCGGCATCACCCGCACGTTCACCATTCTCCGGGCGCCGCTGGCCCCGGCCGAAGGGACTGACTGACATGCGCATGTTCTCGAAGGGACTCCGGCTGGCGGTGGTCGTGGGGTTGCTGGCCACCGGCGCGGCCTGTGGCGGCGGCAGCGGCTCGGGCGGCAGCGACGGGATGGTGCAGCTCACGCTGCTCAGCCACTACAGCGACGGCCCGTCGAAGACCGGGCTGGACAAGATGATCGCCGAGTGGAACAAGGACAACCCGGACATCCAGGTGAAGGCGGAGGTCGTCAAGTTCGACGACCTGCTGACGACCATGACGGTCCGGCAGACCGGCGGCCGCGGTGCCGACATCGTCAGCGCGTACGGCTTGTGGGGCGGGCAACTGCAGAAGGCGAACGTGGTGGCGAAGGTGCCGGACGACATCGCGGCGAAGATCAAGTCCGAGTACAGCCCGGCCGCACTCGGCGCGGTCACCACCGGTGACACGCTGCTCGGATACCCGACCGAGCTGAACACCTACGTGCTGTTCTACAACAAGAAGATCCTCGCCGCGGCCGGCATCACCAAGCCGCCGAGCACCTGGGCCGAGCTCCAGGACGCGGCGAAGAAGACCGTCAAGCGGGACGGCAAGGGCAACATCCAGGTCGAGGGGCTGAGCCTGATCCAGGACGGCGACAACAAGTCGGTGCACCCGTTCCTGTCGCTGCTCGACTCCGCAGGCGGGAAGTTCCTCGGTCCCGACGGGACGCCGCAGTTCGACAACGAGCAGGGCAAGGCCGCGCTGAAGTTCGAGGGTGACCTCGCGGCGGCCAAGGCGACGAACCCGTCGATCTCGCCGACCAAGCAGTTCCGCAGCGGCGGTGTCGCGATGGCGATCCAGGCCGGCTGGTGGATCGGCAGCCTGCGCGAACAGATGAAGGACAAGTACTCCGACGTCGGCGTCGCGGCGATCCCCGGGCCGAACCCTGGCGACAAGGGTTCGCTGGCCTACGGGTTCTTCATGGGTGTGAATCAGCGCAGCAAGCACGCGGACGAGGCGTGGAAGTTCCTCACCTGGCTGAACGAGCACCAGACCGAGGGCGGCGTCACCGAGGTCGGCAAGTGGCTGGCCGACCAGGGCCTGATCCCGCCGCGGACCGCGGACCAGGCGACGTACAAGAAGTCGCTGTCGGATCCCAACCTGGTCCCGATCTACGACGCGGCGACGTACGCGATGGCCGAGCCGAACCAGCCCGGCGCGTACGAGGCGAAGACCGCGCTGCACAACGCGATCATGACCGTGCTTGCCGACGGCAAGAGTCCCGACGATGCGCTGGCGCAAGCCGCCAAGGCCGTCAAGCCCCAATGACGACCGCGGTCAGCAGGGTCGGAGCCGTCGCGGCGCCGGCCCGGCGGGTCGGCCGGCTGTATCGGGAGGGGCGGGCGGCGTACCTGTTCCTCGCACCGGTGCTGCTGTTCTTCTGCGTGTTCCTGATCCTCCCGTTCATCTTCGCGATCGTGCTCGCGTTCTCGGACTGGGGCGGGTTCGACCTGGGCACGATCCAGTGGGCCGGGGCGGCGAACTTCCGCGAGGTGCTCAGCTTCGACGGGACCTTCGTCAAGCCGATCCTGGTGAACACACTGCTGTTCGCGTTCGGGTCGGTGCTGCTGGCAACGTTCGGCTCGGTGCTGGTTGCCTATTGCATCGACCGGCTGCCGTTCCAGGGCTTCTGGCGGGTGCTCTACTTCCTGCCGGTGGTCGCCACGGTGGTGGCCATCGGCAACGTGTGGAAGATGATGTACCAGCCGGCCGGGCTGATCAACGGTGTGCTGAACAAGCTCGGCGTCAACAGCGTCGGGTTCCTGTCGGACGCGTCGTACGCGCTGCCGTCGGTGACCGTCGTCCACGCGTGGGCTTCGATCGGTGGCGCCGTACTGATCCTGACCGCGGGGCTCAAGGCGATCCCGGAGATGTACTACGAGGCCGCCGAGGTGGACGGGGCCGGGTCATGGCACCGGTTCTGGTCGATCACGTTGCCGTTGCTGCGGCCGGCGTTGCTCTTCGTCCTGATCACCCAGTTCATCGGCGGGCTGCAGTCCTTTGCCTTGATCATCGTGATGACGGGTGATGGCGGGCCGGTCAACGCGACCAACGTGGCGGCGTTCGAGATGTATCAGCGGGCGTTCAAGTTCGGTGCGTGGGGGACCGCGAGCGCGATGGCGATGGTGCTGTTCGTGATCATCCTCGTCATCACGTTGCTGCAGCTGTGGATCGCCCGGCGGCGCGGAGAGGAGACCTCGTGAAGCGTCGCGGTGGTTTCCCTTGGTTCGCGTACCTGGTCGTCGTCGTCGGCGGGGTCGCGATGGTGATGCCGTTCCTCGACATGGTGATGAGCTCGTTCAAGGGCCCGGGGGAGTACGGCGTGATTCCGTACAAGCTGTTTCCTTCGTCCTTCGACCTGTCGAACTATCGGGAGGCGTTCTCGCAGCTCGAGCTCCTCCGGTTGTTCCGGAACAGCGTGATCGTCACGGTCAGCGTGACGGTGTCCGTCCTGGTGACGTCGTCGATGGCCGGGTACGCACTGGCGAAGCTGCGGTTCCGCGGGCGGGCGGTGATCTTCCGGTTCATCCTCGCGACGATGATGTTGCCGCCGTTCCTGCTGCTGATCCCGACGTTCCTGATCATGCTCAACTGGCCGCTTGCCGGAGGCAACGACATCCTCGGGCGCGGCGGCGACGGTGGGCTGACGACGAGCCTGGTCGCGCTGATCCTGCCGTTCGCGGTGTCCGGTTTCGGGATCTTCCTGATGCGGCAGTTCATGGTGTCGCTGCCGGACGAGATGCTCGAGGCGGCCAAGATCGACGGCGCCAACCAGTGGCAGACCTGGCGGCTGATCGTGCTCCCGCAGACCAAGCCGGTCGCGATCACGCTCGGCCTGATCACGTTCATCGGCACCTGGAACGAGTACATCTGGACGCTGCTCATCTCGTCCTCCGACCCGGCCCTGCAGACCCTGCCCGTCGGCATCCAGCTGCTCCAGAGCTTCCTCGACCCCGACCGCACCATGCCGATCGTGATGGCCGGCCTGGTGATCAGCACGCTGCCGGTGCTGATCGTGTTCCTGCTGTTCCAGAAGTACTACGTCCGCGGCGTCGTACTGAGCGGCCTGAAATGAGGAGACCCTTGTGACCAGAACAGTGCTCGCCATCGGGGCGCACATCGGCGACATGGACCTGACCGCCGGCCCGACCCTGGCCAAACTCGTCCTCGAGGGCGCGTCCGCCACCATCGTCGCGTTGACGCCGGGGGAGCGCGGTCACCCCCGGCTGACGCCCGCCGAGTACAAGAAGCAGAAGATCGCCGAGGGTACGGCGTTCGCGGAGGCGATCGGCGCCGACTTCCTGGTCTTCGACCAGAGCGACGGCTTCCTCCCCGACACCGACGACGTCGCCCTCGAGCCGGCCGCGGTGATCCGGGAGAAGCAACCCGACATGATCATCACCCACTGGAAACACTCCATCCACCGGGACCACGAACACACCGCCCGCCTGTCCGAACGCGCCCGCTTCCTGGCCGGCCTCCCGCTCGACCCCTCCGACGACTTCTCGGCGTCGCCGTACCCCGAACTGACCGCGAAGCTCGCCGCCCTGCCCCGGCACGGCGTCCGTCACTTCCTCCACGCCGAGAACTGGGAAGACATGGAGGGCTTCCACCCCACCCAGTACGTCCCCATCCCCGACGAGGCCTTCTACCGCTGGATCTCCGCCATCCGCCACCAGGCCTTCGCCCGCGGCGAAACCTACGGCTTCCGCTACATCGACTACTACACCGCCCTCATGACCACCCGAGGCTGCCTAGCCGCCTACCCCCGAGCCTGCGCCTTCCACTCCACCCCCACCCCAGAAGTCACCAAACTCGCCGGCCCATAGAGAAAGACCATCCCGCGCGGCACCACGCCCGCTCCTCCGCCGCGTGCTACGCACCGCTCCCACCCACCCGAAGAGGTGCGTGCTGCGCCCGCTCCCGGCGCTGCCGCGCGGCCAGGAATTTGCCCCGTTACACGAATCTGAGGATCGGCGCTCGTCACGTCCTGCCGTTGTCCACTGGCGCCCTGGGATGCGAAGTCAGGAAACTGTGATCAGCCCCGGGCCTGCCTCGATCGCGACGTCACCCGGATCCACATCGTGGCCCGCGTCGCAACGGATGCGGACTCCGACGGCTGCGCCGCAGGCGCGGTGGGTCGCACGCAGGGGCGGGCCCGCCTCGTCGGTCTCCCACTTCGAACCCCATTGAAGCAGGGCATAGACAACGGGCTGGAAGTCCATTCCCTTGGCGGTCAATTGGTATTCGTGCCGGGTCCGCTGACCGGGCTCCTGGTAGGGCACCCGCTCCAGCAGCCCGGCAGCGGTCAGTTCCTTGAGCCGGGCTGCCGCCGCGGGCTCGCCGATCCCGACCCGGCGGACAAAGTCCTCGAATCGGCGGGTGCCGAAGATCGCCTCCCGCAGGACCAGGATCGCCGAACGAGTGCCGACGACGTCGATCGAGGCGGCGACCGAGCAGTTGGCCATCGACCAGGTCTCCCGGTGGCTGAGCAGATCTGTCATGTCACGAGTGTAGGGGCTGACTTGCGTGGGCAATAGTCTGGGCCGTAGTCTGCTAACTGACTTAGATAAACAGAAGTCAGCCTCGCGACAGTAGTCGACTGCTGCGGCGTCGGAAAGACGGCCGCCTGGGTCGACGGTTGTGAGCTGGTGCCGCGGATCGAAGGTGGGCGGGATGACAGACATTCTTGATACGCGGAGCGTGCCTGCCGCCGTTCGCGCCGAGGTGGTACGGGAGACGATTGCCAGCGCGAAGGTCCGGGTCGAGATCGATTTCCCAGCCGAGGCCGGGCCCGCGGCCGCGTACGGCGCCATCAGTCAGCTCGGACAGTTGACGGTGTGTTCGGTCCGCTCGAACGCGCTCAGTGTGGAGCGGACACCGGCCCTGGCCCGGGACGGGCTTGCGCCGAGCATCTTCCTCGGTCTCCAACTGGCCGGTACGAGCCTGATCGTCCAGGGTGGCCGGGAAGCGGTCCTCAAACCACGCGATCTGGTCATCTACGACTCGACCGCGCCGTACACGCTGGTCGATGCCGACGGCATCCGCCAGCACTTCTTCCGGATCCCCATCGCCGCCCTGGGTCTGCCGCACGACGCGATCAGACAGATCTGCGCCACGACTCTCAGCCCCGGACATCCGATCGCCGACCTGGTCGCCACCTATCTGTATCGGCTGGCAAGCCGCCCGGACATTTACACCCACCCGGATGCTGACGCGGTGAGCCACCCGAGTGTCGCACTGGTCCGTGCGCTCATCACCACCCACCTGGATGCCACCGCAGTCGGGAGGGAACCACTGCACGCGACACTGCGGTTGCGGATCCTGGAGTACGTCCGCGCCCGGCTGGGCGACCCCGGGCTGCACCCCGGCCAGATCGCCGCCGAGCACCACATCTCGGTGCGGCATCTCTACAACGTCCTCGCCGCGGGCGGGATCTCGCTCGGTGACTGGATCCGCAATCAGCGGCTGGAGGGATGCCGCGAAGACCTCGCCCGGCCCGGGTTGCGATCGTTGACGATCGCAGCGGTCGCCCGGCGTTGGGGATTCACCGATCCGTCCAGCTTCGGCCGCGTCTTCCGTGCTGCCTATGGGCTCTCGCCGCGCGAGTGGCGAACCCTGGCACACCGTGATCCGGTAGGTGCCACCGGTGTCTCGGCCCTGATCTCGCCGCCGGACTAGCCGCTGAAACGTGCGCCGACCGCCGGTGTCTGCACTGCGTGCGCGGTCTTCGGCAGGGTGCGCACGACGTGTCTGCGACGCGCCGGCCGCACGCAGATCCACCTGGCGTCTGCACTGCCGGGCCGTCCGGCCCCGCATCACGGGGTGGGGTCGCTCGCTAGGGCAGGTCGCGCGTTGGTCGCCGTCTGGCGCCACTGCCGTGGTGAGAGTCCGTACTCGGCGCGGAAGAGGCGCGCGAAGCTCGATGGGTCGCGAAATCCCCAGCGGTGGGCCACGGAGGCGATGGTGACGTGCTGAGCCAGGCCACGGCCGAGCTCGTCCCGGCACGCCTCCAGGCGGCGGCTGCGGATCCACTCGCCGAGGGAGACGCCGCCGGCGGCGAGGACGTTGTACAGGTGGCGAACGGAGATGTGGTGTTCGGCCGCGATTTGAGCGGCGTTGAGGCTCGGATCACCTAAGTGCGCTCGCGCGTACTCCAAGATCCGCAGGTGCAACGTGGCCCGCAGTGATTCCCTGGCCGCCGTTGAGGTGACGTCGAGATGCGTGCTGATCACTGCCCGGACGAGTTCCATGGAGGGCTGGCTGACCGCGTCGGCCCCGGCGTCGGCGAACGCTCTCGGCCGGCCGGCGAGGTGCCGGAAGTAGACTGCGGCCAGGTCTGCGACCGGATGCCCGGGACTCAGTCGCGTTGCCGTCACCTGCCGCACGACATCCCACGGCAGGGCCAGCCTCTCCAACCGCATGCGGAACTGGTGTTGCCGGTAACCCTTGGAGTCGACCAGTGTGTATGGAGATGTCGAGCTGTACACCACCAGGTCCCCGGGGCGCACAACGGCTTCGCGGCCGTCTTGAACGACGAGGCTCGACCCGCTGACCTGCAGACCAAGCATCAGGCTGGGTGCCAGATCGTCGCGCGCCAGGCGGGGGGTCCGCTCGACTTTGGTGACGTTGGATCGGACGGAGGAGATCCGCAACGCACCGATGTCGGCGAGCATGCCTCGCACGACAGGGCCTGTTACGGGGAAGTCGAGCTCGACCGGAATGATCCTGGCGGCCACCGCGTGCATGGACTCGGCCCGCACGCCGGCCGCAAACGAGCTCGAGTCGACAATCTGTATCACGGTAATCCTTCGTAGTTCCCCTGCTCCCCGAGCGCAGGCTCGAGCGGGCCGCGAGCAAGGCGCGACACGCGCTGTCGGCGCCGGCTCGCACAGGCGATGCTACGCGCTCTCGGAGATCGGTCACCGGGAGCGCAGACCGCGCCGAGTCCGACCCTAGGTCGGCGGCGGTGGACCATTCGTGCACGGCTATCTGCACGTTGTGCAGGATCACGCGTGCAACGGCGCCGGCGGCTGCGTCGCGCCCTAGCGTCTCTTCCGACAGCACGAACGGTGTCCTCGGCGGGCGGCCCTCACGCCATCGTCCGGGCGCACGCCGAGCAGATGACAACACCCGCAAAGGACAATCCATGCGTACCCCGAAGAAGACATTCCCCGCGGCCGTCGCGGCTCTCACCGCCGGCGTGCTCGCGCTGGGCGTCGGTAGCGCCCGCACCAGCAGCGCGCAAACCGTGCAGAACGACGCGGCGCTCAAACCGACGATCGTGCTCGTGCACGGCGCGTGGGCCGACGGCTCGAGCTGGTCTGCCGTCACAGCAAAGCTGCAGAGCGCCGGGTACACCGTCGATGTCGAGGCAAACCCTTTGCGCGGCCTCGCCACCGACGCGCAGTACCTGCGTGATCTGCTGGCCACCATCCCTGGCCCGGTCGTGCTCGTCGGGCACTCCTACGGCGGCATGGTGACCACCAGCGCTGCCACCGGCAACCCCAACGTCAAGGCCCTCGTCTACGTGGATGCCTTCATCCCCGACCAAGGCGACAGCGTCGGCGCGCTCGCCGCCGCACAGCCCGGCTCCGAACTGGACCCGAACAGCTCGATCACCACGGTGCCGATCCACGACGCCGGCGGAAACGTCATCAACGCCGACGTCTACATCAAGCCGAATCAGTTCGCGGGCCTCTTCGCCGGTGGCATCCCGGCCAAGCAGGCAGCCGTCCTGGCCGCCACCCAGCGGCCACTGACCGCCAGCACGCTCAGTGAGACCCTCGCCGGTGTTCCGGCGTGGAAGAGCATCCCGTCCTGGGACCTCATCGGTACGGCGGACAAGGTGCTGCCACCGGCGGAGCAGCAAATCATGGCGCACCGCGCCGGCGCGCACATCACCAAGGTCGACGCGCCGCACCTGTCGATGATCTCCGACCCGGACGCGGTGACCGGCGTGATCGTCGACGCCGCCCGTGCCACCAGCTGATCGACCAACCGCCAAGAAGTGCACGGATCGAGGACCGATGTCGCGCTCGTCGCCACTGCGATCGACAACGGACCCGACGGCCTGCTGGACCTCGTCGACGGGCGACGAGGCTTCCAGCAGGTCCGCGTCGCCGACCTCGAAGGCGAGATCCTCATCGAGCACACCAGGCCCGCGCCCGGAGTGACTTACGTCGGCAACGGCCGCTCCCGCGGCCTCTGGTGCCCATGAACTGACCAGGCCTGCCCGCAGGCCACGGACTTCTTGGCCCGCGTCCGGTTGGTGGCTCGGGCGTCGCGAAGGCGGATCGCGCGTAGCGGCGCGGGTTGAACGCGGGCTATTCGTAGCGGAGGGCTTCGGTGGTGGGGAGGTGGGTGGCTAGGCGGGCGGGGAGGGTGGTGGCCAGGGCTACCAGGAGGATGGTGGCTGGGGGGACCAGGGCGAGGGACCACCAGGGGGCGAGGGCTCGGTCTTCGGGGCTGCCGCCGGAGAGTGCGTAGACGGTGATGTAGAGGAGGATGCCGGCGGGGATCGACAGCAGGGCGGCGACCGTGGCGAGGGTGACGTTGGCGCCGACGACGCTGGTGGCGATCTGGCGGGGCGTGAGGCCGATGGACTTCAGTACGCCGTACTCGCGGACGCGCTCGCGGACCGACAGCAGGGCCACCGCGATCAGGGTTGTGACGGTGATGAGGAGGAGTACGGCGTCCAGGGTGTAGACGAGGACGGGGAGTTCGCGTGGGACGTCGCTCACCTCGCCCTCCGGGCGGGCGGCGAGGTTCGATTGCATCGAGAGGGCGAACACGACAGCCGCGCCCGTGACCACGATGGCAGCGGCCAAGCGGATGGCGCGGTGTCGCCGGGTGAGCAGGTCCTTGAGGCCGAGCGAGAGGGAGACCGGGAGCGCGAGCCGTCCGACCAGTCGGCCGAGGCGTGATCGCGACGCGGGCGTGGGGGACCCGGCCTGAATCGCCTGCAGAACGCTGGACCTCGTACTGCGCCGCGCCGCCGAGGCCGCGCTGCCGATCAGGACAAGCAGAACAGGGAACCCGGCGATCACGAGATGCCAGGGATTCACGGCGATGGTCGGCGAACCCACCATCGTCGCGACGCTGGACGCGGCCAGCCGCGGCGCGAGCAGAACCCCGGACACGAAGCCGATCCCCACAGCGACCAGACCAAGCACGGCCGACTCCAACGCGAACACCGCCGTGATCTGCCGCGGCGTGACGCCAACAGCCTTCAGCAACCCGATCTCGCGATGCTGCGCACTCGCCCGCGCCGTGACGAGGATCGCCACCACCGCGAAAACCACTGCGAGCAAGACGACGGTGTACGTCGTCAGCACGAGCTGAGTGGGCGCAGCGTCTTGCAAAGCGCTATCACGCTGCTCCCGCCAAGTCTCAAACCCCGCAGTGCTCGGCGGCACGGCCCCAGCAGCGCGTACGGCGAACTCCGATGCGGCGGCCGGATCCGTCAGCCGGACGGCCTCGGTCCACCGCCAGCGCCCGCTGTCCGGTTGGACTCGCTCCAGCGTGGCCCGTGATACCCAAGCCAGCCCCGGATTCCGGCGCGGGTAACGCGGCTGGCTGGGCGACACCGCCGTACCGACGATGGTCAGTTCGACCGGGCCACGCGTTCCGGCGAGGCGGAGCGTCGTGCCGACCCGGAGACCGAGTGCCTCGGCGAAGCTTCGTTCGAGCACGATCCCGTCCGCCGGTTGCGTCGTACCCTCGATCGGCACCGGGCGGTTGACCTGTGGTGCGGAGGCCAGTCCGGCGAGCTGCAGCTGATCGGGGCCGTTGGCAACGGTCGCGTTGGCGTTCGGGACGGCGGCGTCGCGTTCGGCGACGCCGGGGAGGCCGGCGATCTTGGCGGCGTCCGCGGGTGAGGCGACGTTCGCGAGGACGTGGGCGCCGTTGGCTTCGGTGAAGGTCCGTTGCCACGGATCGCGCGCGGTGGCGCCGACCTCCAGGGCGAGCACGATGGTCGCGGCCGCCGCACTGCACAGCAGGACCGTCAGAACGCTCGCGAGGAGCCGGGAACGCATCCCCGCGAAAGCGAGCCGTGCCAGGGTCAGCGTCACCGTGGACCGCCGGCATCGAAGGGAAGCGTGACCGGCCGGGCGGCCTGCAGTTCGGTGTCGTCGTTCACCAGCCCGTCGCGAAGGGAGATGACCCGATCCGCCGCGGAGGCGACGCGGGAGTCGTGGGTCACCAGCAGCAGCGTCTGGCCGCGGTCGCGGGCGGCGCGGAGGAGCGCTAGCACCTCGCGGGCCGAGGCCGAGTCGAGATTCCCGGTCGGCTCGTCGCCGAGCAAGATGTCCGGGGTGTTCGCCAAAGCGCGAGCGAGGGCGACCCGCTGTTGCTGTCCGCCGGACAGTTGGGAGGGCGCGGCGTCGTACTTGTCGACCAGACCGAGGTCATCAAGGTATCTGCGAGCGGTCTCGCGGGCTTCCTTCCGGTGCCGGCCGACGAGGAGGAGCGGCAGTTCGACGTTCTCGATGGCGGACAGCGTCGGCACCAGGTTGAAGAACTGGAACACGAACCCGACCTTCTGCCGCCGCATCCGGGCCAGCGCGGTCTCGCTCAACTGGTCGATCCGCTCGCCGCCCAGCCAGACCTCGCCGGCCGTGGCCCGATCGAGCCCCGCCAGGAGATTGAGCAGCGTCGACTTCCCGCACCCGCTCGGCCCCACGATCGCGACGAACTCACCCTTGCTGATCGTGAGGTCGATCCCGCGGACGGCGAGCACGTGCGTGCCGCCGGTGTCGTAGGTCTTCGCGAGCCTTCTCGTCTCGAGTACCGGTGTCATGCTGACTCCCGCTGCATCGGCAGCTTCTGCTCGATCAGATCGAGCCACTCCAGATCGGCCTTCAGGTGCAGGATCGCCCCTTCGGCCAGCAGATCCGCGGCGGGCCGGCTGCCGTCGACCGACACCGCGGCGTCGAGGTCGCGCAGGGACTGCAGGTACTCGCGCCGCTGTCCGGCGATCAGCGCCTTCGGCTCGGCCAGTCCGGCCGACGCGAGAATCACCAGCTTCATGAAGAACTCGTCTTTCAGCCGCGTCCCCGGCACCGGCGTCTCGATCCACCCGGCCAGCGCCGCGCGCCCCGCCTCGGTCAGCTCGTACACCCGCTTGCGCCGGTTGTCGCCCTCGATGCTCTCCCCGACCACCAGCCCGTCCCGCTCGAGCCGGGCCAGCGTCGAGTAGATCTGCCCGGCGTTCAACGCCGGCAGCAGATCCCCGAACTCCTGCTCGAGTGCCTGCTTGATCTCGTACCCGTACCGGCTCGCATCGGCCAGCAAGGCGAGGAAGAGGGACCTCATAGATAGCGAGAATATATACCCGCTACCTATTTGTCGAGAGCGTCGCGAAGGGCGGCGCGGGTGGTGATGCCCAGCTTCGGGAAGATCCGGTACAGGTGCCCGCTCACCGTGCGCGGCGAGAGGTAGAGCTTCGCCGCGATCTCCTTGTTCGTGAGACCGGACGCGGCGAGGTTGGCGATCTGCAGTTCCTGGGCGGTCAAGGGCGCGCCTGACGGAAGGGCAGCAAGCCCGGCGGCACGCAACTCACGCTCCGCTCGGGCAACCCAAGGCTCAGCGCCGAGCGCCCGGAACGCGGTGACCGCTGCCTGGAGCTGGACCTTGGCCTCCGTCAGCGCGCGGGTCCGTCGCAGTAGCTCGCCGTACGAAAGACGTACGCGCGCAACGTCGAACGGCCACTGGTCGACGGTAGGAAGGGCCAGGGCGCGCTCGAACAGTGCAGGGTCGCCAGCCGCCATGCCCGCGGCGCTCGCGGTCAGGATGGCCAGTCTGGGCGAGAGTTCCGGCAGCCTCGCCTCCTCCATCGCCCGCACGTGGCGTTCGGCCTCGGCCCGCCGATCCGTGCGTACGGCGGCCTCGACGAGATCCATCGCGATCCACAAGCTGTGCGGGACGTGTGAGGCGAGCGTCCCGGCCGGACTGACCATGGTCGCGTGCTGGTAGGCGCTCTCGAAGTCGCCACGTCCGAGATCGCCCAGGACGAGGGCATGGTGAGCGAAGACGCGGGCCGTGCCGACACCTCGCGGACCGGCCCAGCCGATCATCTGCTCGGCCAGCGCCCGGCTCGTCTCGAACCTGCCTCTGACCGCGGCCAGCAACGCCTGGTGATAGCGGAAGTACCACCCGAAGAAGCGACCACCACCCTCCTCGGTCAAGGAGAGTCCTTCCGCGGCGAGCTCCGCGAGCTCGTCCCACTTGCCCCGGTGGAAGTCGTCGACACAGATGTCCATCAGCGCGACCAGGTGCCTTCTCGCCGGACCGCCCTCGCGCCCGTGCAGCACGGCCCGCCACAACCTGTCGCGCAGCTCCGCAAGCCGGTCGGGGTACCAGGCGGCCGCCGCGTGGCCTTGCACCAGAGGCGTGTCGTCATGCGCTTGCAGAGCGGCCATCAGCCGGGGGAGCGCGGTGACGCCGGTGCGGGCCGGATCGGCGACCATGTCCAGCGTCAGGGTGAGGAACGGCGGGGGGTCGTGCGAGAGCCGGCCGAGCGCGTCGTACAGCGGTGTCCACAGCTCGCTGCGGCCGCCGAAGAAGCAGATCAGCAGCAGCGTCGCGAGCCCGTTGACGAGCTCGACCTCGTCGGCGTCGCCGCGGTCGAGGCTGCCCTCGATGGCGCTGACCATCATGCGGTGCGCGGTGTCGACGTGCGCGTCGCTGCTGAGCATCACCAACGTGGCCGCCGACGCGTAGTGCAGTGAGGCGCTCGCGGCTTGCCGGCTGCCTTCGAGGAGTTCCGCCGTACTGCCGACCTCGCCCATCGCCTCCGCGCCGATGTACGCGGCCGCGGCGAGCCTGCGACAACCCTCGGTCCGGTCGGGACTCAGATCCGAGGCGCGCGTGAGCAAGGCGACCGCGGCGGTGTAGTCACCGCGCGCGACGGTGTTGTGAGCTGCCTCCTCCAGCGCCGCCGCGACCTGTTCGTCAGGCTCGATCGTGGCCTCGCCGAGGTGCCAGGCGCGGTGCTCGGGTTGGTGCGAGAGGACTGCGGCCAACCTCCGATGCGCCGTACGGCGTTCTGCCGAAGTCGTCGCCTCGACCACCGCCGATCGGATCAGCGGGTGCCGGAACTCCACCCGATGTGCGTGCTCCCTCACCAGTCGATCCCGCTCGGCAGGCGCCAGGTCGTCGATGCGGTACGCGTCCTTGCCCGCGGCCTCCAGCACGCCAAGATCCCCGGTGCCCTCGAGCGCGGCCGTCAGCAGAAGTGTCCTGGTCGCGTCGGGGAGCCTCGCCACGCGCGACACGAAATGCCGCTGCAGGTTCCGCCCGAGCGGCAGTACGGCGGGTAGCGGTTCAGTCGCGGCGCGCTGGGACTGGCTCAGCGTCCGTGGGAGCTCGAGCAGCGCGAGCGGAATGCCTTGCGCGGTGTCGAGAATCCGCGCCTTGACGGTGGCGTGCAGGTCGGGGAACCGGCCGGTGAGGAGTTGATCGGCGGCCGCGTAGTCCAGCGGCTTCAGCTCGTACGCCGGTAGTCCTGCTCGATCGAAGAATCCTTGGTCCTCGCCCGTCCGGCTGGCGGCCAGCAGCCCGGCCCGGCTACCGGCGAGCCTCCTCGCGACAAAGCTCAAGACACCCGCACTGGCCCGGTCGATCCAGGGGATGTCGTCCACGATGAGCAGGAGTGGCGATCGGGCAGCGACCCGGCGCAGGAGGACAGTGGCAGCGTTGGACACCAGCAGCCGGCCCGGAGGCGGACCGTCTCCGAACCCGAGCGCCACCTGCAGCGCGTCCCGTTGAGCCGTGTTCAGCTCGTCGAACTCGTCGATCAACGGGTACAGAGCCTGGTTCAGCGCCGCGTAGCTCAGCTCGCCCTCGAGTTCGGTGGCGACGACGCGCAGAACGGTCGTCCCCGACTCCCGCGCGTACCGCTCCGACGCGTCGAGCAGGGTCGTCTTGCCGACGCCGGGCCCGCCCGAAACCAGCAGGGTTCCACCGTTGACGGCGGCCTCCCGCACGAAGGTCCGGAGGAACTCGAGCTCCTCCAGGCGTCCGACCAGCGTGGGGCTCATCACTCACCTCCCGGCACCCGCTCCGGATTCTATGAGGCCCGCCGTCGGTCATCTGACTCGATCGCACGCGGCGGGTCAGATGACTCATCCGCGCCGGCGTACCGATCCACCACCGTGGTCGTGCCGAACACCCCACCTGAAAGGAAGGCACTGACCATGTCGCACCATCTCGACTCCCCGCTCGCCCGTCAGGACGTCCGTCTCGACCTCACCGACCTGTACGTGTTCCGCGGCGAGACCGGCACCGTGCTGGCGATCAACCTCTGTCACTCGCTCGCCGGTGACATCCCGACACCGGGCTACCACCCGGAGGGCAAGTACGAGTTCAAGATCGACCTCGACCACGACGGCGTGGAGGACCTCACGTACCGGTTCGTGTTCGGGGAGCGCGACCAGCTCGGCCGGCAGAGCCTGACCGTGCATCGGATCACCGGCGATCCGTCCGAGGCGGGCAGTGTCGTCGCGACGGGGGAGACGGAGGAGGCGCTGGACGGCGACGGCGGACTGCGCGTGTGGGCGGGCAAGGCCGGCGACCCGTTCTGGATCGAGCCCGACGTCCTGCACGCCGTCGGCCACGCCTTCCAGGACGGTACGGCGATCGACCTCGGCACCTGGACCCCCGACCAGGCGAAGAACCTGTTCGCCGGGCACACCGTCTACTCGATCGTCCTCGAGATTCCCGACACCGAACTGCTCGGCTCCGCACAGACGACCCGCCCGATCGACGTCTGGGCGGTCGCGAGCCTGGCCACGGACGCCGGCGGCTGGCGTTCCATCAACCGGATTGGACTCCCGATGATCCACCCGCTCTTCACGCAGTACAACGAGAAGCTCGGCGACGACCTCAACGACGGCCGGCCCGCGGACGACCTCGAGACCCACGGGAAGCTGCTGACCCACGACATCGCCGGCGTGGTCCGCGCGTACGGCACGGCTGCCGACCCGGAGGCCTACGCGGAGGCCGTCGTCCGGCGGTTCCTGCCCAACATGCTGCCGTACGTCGTGGGCACGCCGGCCAGCTTCGGATTCAACGCGTGGAACGGCCGCTCGCTGACCGACAACGCGCCGAACGTGATGTTCTCCATCGCGGCCAACACTCCGGTCTCGCTCGGGATCGGCAAGGAATCCGTGGCGTCGAAGCCGCGGGGCTCCTTCCCGTACGTTCCGGCGGCGAGCTGACCATGAACGTCAGGTGGCGCAGCATCCGTCCGGTGACCGTGGCGATGGCGGGCTTCATCCTGCTGCTGCACGTGGTCGGTTGGGGCGTGCTCGTCGGTCTGGTCGCGCCGAGGCACTACAGCCTCGGCGCGTCCGGCGGGTTCGGGGTCGGTCTGGGGCTGACGGCGTACACGCTGGGGATGCGGCACGCGTTCGACGCGGATCACATCGCGGCGATCGACAACACCACGCGCCGGCTGACCGCGGCCGGGCAGCGGCCGGTGTCGGTCGGGTTCTGGTTCTCGCTCGGCCACTCCAGCGTCGTGTTCGCGCTGTGCCTCCTGCTGGCCTTCGGTGTGCGCTCGCTGGTCGGCCAGGTCGAGGACGACTCGTCCGTGCTCCAGTCGGCCACGGCCGTCATCGGTACGGCGGTGTCCGGGGTCTTCCTCGTCGCAATCGGCCTGGTCAACTTCGTCGTACTCGCCCGCATCGCGGGTGTCGTGCGCCGGATGCGGCGGGGACACGACGACGAGGCGGAGCTGGAAGCGCAACTCGATCGCCGTGGTCTGCTCAACCGGCTGCTGCGCCCGGTGACCAAGGCTGTGCACAAGCCGTTCCACATGTACCCGGTCGGACTGCTGTTCGGCCTCGGCTTCGACACCGCGACCGAGGTGTCGCTGCTGGTCCTCGCCGGTGGAGCCGCGGCCTTCGCGCTGCCTTGGTACGCCGTCCTCGTGCTGCCGATCCTGTTCGCGGCCGGCATGAGTCTGCTCGACACGATCGACGGCTGCTTTATGAGCGTCGCGTACCGCTGGGCGGTCATCAAGCCGGTCCGCCGGGCGTTCTACAACCTGGTCGTCACGGCGCTGTCCGTGGCCGTCGCCCTCGCGATCGGCGCCATCGAGATCCTGTCCATCCTGACCGACCAGCTCGACATCACGTCCGGACCGCTGGCCGCCATCAGCGGACTCGACCTGAACCAGGCCGGCTTCGTCATCACCGGCGCGTTCGTCGTGACCTGGGCCGTCGCCCTCCTCGTCTGGCGCTACGGCCGCATCGAGGAACGCTGGTCCACCCGGTCGACCGGGTGGACCAGCGGCCGGTCCTAGGAGGCGTCGGCCTTGCGGACCCAGACTTCGCGGATGATCAGGAGGATCGCGGCGGCGCTCGGGATGGCGAGCAGTGCGCCGACGACACCCAGCAGTGCGCCGCCGAGGAGGGCGGCGATGACGGTGACGGCGCCGGGGATGTCGACGGCCCGGCGCATGATGCGCGGGGCGACGACGTAGTTCTCGATCTGCTGGTAGATGATGCCGTAGGCGAGGCAGGCGACACCGGTCCACAGGCCGGTGGTGAAGCCGATCAGCGAGACCACCACGACGCCGATCAGGCCGCCGACCATCGGGATGAAGTCGCAGAACATCACCACGATCGCCAACGCCACGGCGTACTCCCGCAGGCCGATGATCTCCAGGAAGATGAACATGCAGATGCCCGCGCACAGGGCCACCATGAACTGGCCGCTGACGTAGCCGCCGACGCGGGTCAGGACCTCGTCGCCGAGGATCGAGACGCGGTTGCGGCGGGTGGCGGGGACCAGGCTGTACGCCGCGCGCTTCACCGACGGGAGCGAGGCGAGGAAGTACAGCGTCAGGATCATGATCGTGAAGGTGTTGAACAGGGCACCCGCGACGACCCGGCCGACGCCGAGGATGCCGCCGAACGCCCGCTGTGCCAGGGCCGGGTCCTGGATGTAGTCCTGCGCCTTCTCGATGAACTTGTACTTGTCGTTGAGCTCGTTGAGCGTCCTCGACTTGGTCAGCAGATCGAGCCATTCGGGCGCGTTCTTGATCAGGCTGTTGATCTGGTCGGTGACCACCGGGACGATCGCGAAACCGACGCCGGCGACCGCCAGGATCATCAGCAGGAACACGACGCCGACCGACAGGCCGCGCTTCAGGCCGCGGCGCATGAACCACTCGACCAGCGGGTTCAGGCCGACGGCGATGAACATCGACACCAGCAGCAGGATCAGGACCGACTTGGCCTGGCCGAGGGCGTTCCACAATCCCCAGGCGACCAGTACGCCGAGGGCCGCGAAGAACCCGAAGACGAACGGGTTCGACCGCCGCAGCGCCGGGCCGGGCATCCCCATGCCCTCGTCCGGGTGCCGCTCCTCGATCAGCATGTCCTCGGCGAGGTCGTCGCCGGCAGCCTTCTCCGCCGCAACCTCGGCCTTCTCCGCCGCGGCCTCCGCCTCAGCCGCCTCGCGCGCGGCGGTCTCCGCCTCCTCCTCAGACTTCTCGGCCTTGTCGGCCGACTTCTCGGCCTTGTCAGCGGCCACGTCGGCATCCCGCGCCGAGGTGTCCGCCTGAGTTGCCGCGGTGCCTGCTTGGGTCGCGGCAGCTTCCGCCTCTTCAGCCGATTCCTCGGCTTGGTCGGCGGATTGCTTGGCCTCGCTGGCGGAGTGTTCGCTCTTGTCGGCGGCCGCTTGGGCCTCGGCGGCGGCGGTCTGAGCCTCCCTGGTCGCCTCGGCGAGATCCTGGCCGGGGGTCGCTGTGGAGGTGTCGTCGCCGGGTGGCGTCACGTCGTCTTGCCCTTCGGGGATCGCGAGCGGCCCTTGGCCTCGTCGGTCGTCTCGTCGTCGGCGGCCGAACCGTCCGGCCGCGCCTGCACCCGAGTCTGCTCGTTCGCGAGGTCATCCAGCCGCAACTCGTCGATCCGGGTCGAGTCGGCCGGCTCGTCGTCGTCCTCGTCCTCGTCCTCGGTGTCCGCGTCGGCGGTCGGGGACGCGACCGACGTGGCAGTCGCGACCGGCTTCGCAGCCGACGTGGACCCGCTAGCGGCCGAGGGCGACGCGCTGGCGGGGGAAGCGGACGAGGTGGAGGTGGAGGAGGCGGACGTGCTGGGGGAGGACGTGGACGTGCTGGCCGTGGAGTCGTCAGGCTCGGCCGGGCCGCCGGCGGTCTTGCCGGCGAGGTCGTCGGTGTCCTTCGGGTCGACCCGAAGGCTGGTGTCGATCCGGGTCTCGTCGACCCGGGCGTCCCCCGCGCCGATCCCCACGAACGGGCTGGCCCCGGTGAACGGACCCTCCTCCTCCGCGTCGTACGACGAGCCGCCCGGTGCCTTCGCAGTCCCCGCGAACGGGTCGGCGAACGGGCTGTCCGCCGGAGCAGGCGTGTCCTCGGCCGGGCGGTCGAACGCGCTGCCGGCCGCCGAGCTCTGCGGGCCGTCGAACGGGCTGGACGACGAGCCGGCGGGGGCCGGGGAGTCGGCAGAGTTGTCCGCCGTGCCCGCGAACGGGCTGCTCGCCGGAGCCGGTGCGTCGGTGGAGGCGGCGAACGGGCTGGGGGCCGGGCCGTCGAGCGGGCTGGGGGTGGCGGGGGACTGGGGGCGGGCGAAGGGGTTCACGTACGTCGGGGCGGCCGTTTCGGAGTCGAGCTCGGCGGCCTGGCGGGCGATGTTGCTGGCGATCTCGTTCAGGCCGGCGATCTGGGTCAGGATGCCGTCGCGCCGCTTGGCGAGCCGCTCGGTCTCGCGCGCCACGATGGTCCGCGACCGTTCCGCCTCGTCGGCGGCGTTCGCCAGCTCGGCCTCGGCGCGCGTGCGCGCGGTGGTGAGCAACTGCTCAGCCTCACGACGGGCCCGCGAGATCGTCCGCTCGGCCGACTCCTCGGCCTCGGTGCGGATCTTGCGCGCCTGCTCGGTCGCCTCCGCCACCCGCCGCTCGGAAGCCTCGGCGGCCTCCTTCATCTGCTCGGTCAGGTTCTCGGTGTCGGCGGCGATCTGCTGGTGCTTGTCGGCCAATTCCTTGGCCTGCTGCTCCCGCTCGTCGGCCAGCCGCGCTCGCAGCGCCGCGGACTCGCGCTGGATCGCGGTGCGGATCTTCTCCGCCTCGTGCAGGGCGCCGTTCTTCAGCGTGCTCGACTGCGACTCGGCGGTCAGCTGCAGCTGCTCGGCCTTGCGCCGCGCCGCCTGCAGCACCTCGGCGGCCTCGGTCTCGGCCGTCCGGCGGAGCTCCGCCGCGTCACCCTCGGCGGTCCGGCGCATGCTGTCGGCCTCGTTCAGCGCGACCGAGCGGATGTCGTCGCCCTCACGCACACCGGTGGCCCGGGTCGCGGCGGCCTCCTTGGCCGCGTTCGTCCGCAGCTCGTCGGCCTCCCGCCTGGCCTCCTCGAGAGCCTCGGACGCCTGGTCCTGGGCGAGCCGGAGGATCTGCGCGGCCCGGTCGCCGAGTCCGGCGTACGACGGGTTCGCGCTGGCCTCGAGCTGGCGTCGGGTCTCCTCCAGCTGGCGCTGCATCGGCGCGACGCTGCCTTGGAGTTCGTCGGCGCGATTGCGCGCCTCGACGAGTTGCATTTCCAGCGCGCGGACATAGTCGTCCACGGCCTGCTTGTCGTACCCACGGCGACTGACCGGGAAGCCCCCGGCCGCGGTCGCCGTACGGTCGAAGAACGGCAGGCTCGACTCGTCAGGCATTTCCCGAGATTCCCTTCTGGCGGCTCAGCTGAATCCCCCACCTTAAGCCTGTCAGAACCCGGGTGTAACCAGCCAATCGGCCCCGGTGGACAACTACCTGTTACGGAAGCGATTTATCGCCGCGGCGTGCTGTTCGCGCAGCTCCGGGTCCCGGACCCCGAGTCCCTCGGTGGGGGCGAGGGTGAGGACGCCGACCTTGCCCTGGTGCAGGTTGCGGTGCACGTCGTACGCCGCCTGGGCGGTCTCCTCGAGCGGGTAGACCTTGCTCACCGTCGGGTGAACCATGCCCTTGGCAATCAGTCGGTTCGCTTCCCAGGCCTCGCGGTAGTTGGCGAAGTGCGAGCCGATGATCCGCTTCAGGTTCATCCACAGGTAACGATTGTCGTACTCGTGCATGAATCCCGACGTCGACGCGCACGTGACGATCGTCCCGCCGCGCCGGGCGACGTAAACGGACGCACCGAAGGTCTCCCGGCCCGGGTGCTCGAAGACGATGTCCGGGTCGTCGCCGCCGGTCAGCTCGCGGATCCGCGCGCCGAACCGCTTCCACTCCTTCTGGTCCTGGGTGGTCTCGTCCTTCCAGAACTTGTACCCCTCGGCCGACCGGTCGATGATCAGCGAGGCCCCCATCGCCCGGCAGATCTCCGCTTTCTCCGGCGACGACACCACGCACACCGGAATGGCCCCGCCGTTCAGCGCGAACTGCGTCGCGTACGAACCGAGTCCACCGGACGCGCCCCAGATCAGGACGACGTCGCCCTGTTTCATGTTCGCGCCGTTCGCCGAGACGAGCTGCCGGTACGCCGTACTGTTCACCAGCCCCGGCGACGCGGCCTCCTCCCAGGTCAGGTGGGCCGGCTTCGGCATCAGCTGGTTCGACTTCACCAGCGCGAGCTCGGCCAGGCCGCCGAAGTTCGTCTCGAATCCCCAGATCCGCTGCTCGGAGTCGAGCATCGTGTCGTTGTGCCCGTCCGGCGACTCCAGCTCGACCGACAGGCAGTGCGCGACCACCTCGTCGCCGGGCTTCCACGCGTTCACGCCCGGGCCGGTGCGCAGTACAACGCCGGCGAGGTCCGAGCCGACCACGTGGTACGGCAGGTCGTGGCGGGCGGTCAGCGGCGACAGCTTCCCGTACCGCTTCAGGAAGGAGAACGTCGACACCGGCTCGAAGATCGACGTCCAGACGGTGTTGTAGTTGATCGCGCTCGCCATCACCGCGACCAGCGCCTCACCCGGGCCGAGCTCGGGCGTCGGCACGTCGTCCAGATGCAGGCTCTTGCGCGGATCCTTCTCCTTGCTGTCCAGACCCTCGAACATCCCGGCCTCGTCGGCGTGGACGGTGATACCGCGGTAGTGCTCGGGTACGTCGAGCGCACCCACGGCAGCGGTGTCACCGGCGAGGATCGCATCGAGGATCTGCTTCACGTCGTACCTCCTGCAACGGCGGTCTGGGTGAGCGGAACTTACCGCTGAGTATGCACGCCTGGCTGTGCGCTGTAACACAGGAGGGGACGGGTGAGACGACCGTCACTTTTCCAGTCCACCGTTGTCAGTGGTCTTATCGGCGCAGGCGGGTGTGCAAGCGCACCTGGGTGAAGTCGTCGCCCGACCGGAGCTGAACCAGGTCGCAGAGCTGGTTGGCCAGCCAGACGCCGCGTCCACCGAGTCCGTCGAGGGGTGGCAGCACGCGACCGACGAGCAGGTCGTCGATCCGGCCGCGGTCGGCCACGTCGCAGATCAGCGCGCCGTCCTCGATCCACACCGACAGCGTCCCGCGGCCGCCGCCGAACCGGATGCTGTTCGTGCAGATCTCGTGCAATGCGAGCGCCAGGTCGTCCAGCCGGTCCCGGGGCACGCCGTACGACGCTGCCTGCGCGTTGACCCACAGCCGGACCTGCCCGAGGTCGGGCAGCCCGAACTCCCACCGCTCGGCCCGATCCGGTACGTCGCTCAGCGGCGTACGGAACGTCTTCTCCGCAAGGGCTTCCGCGCCGGAGTGGGTGGCGGTCGGGTCGATGCCGACGGACGCCTCGTACGGGCAGCACAAGCGGAAGGACCGCTCACCCGCGAAGGCGATGTCGAGGAGCGCTTCGTGCAGCAAGGCCTCCTCGTACTCGGCCGCGGTCCGGCCGGCGTACGCGGGCTCGCCGAGGCCGCGCAGCGGCAGGCCGGCCGCCTGCTCGACGGCGTCGCGCCAGAGCGGGATCAACCGCGCAGGGTTGCTTCCGGCAACAGTCATATCGATAAAGCGGACCTGGTCGCGCTCCGGACCGAGAGGCCCGCCCAGTAAGGCGATCCGCTCAGGTGGCAGCACGGCCACGATCTCTTCCCCCGCCGCCAAACCGTCACGCACGAACGTCAGCGCGAGCCGCACGAACTCTTCGTCGGACGCATAGACGAAGGCGTCGTGCTGGAACCCCGCCGGCACACCGTGCAGAGAGTCGGTGGCGCTGTCCTTCAGCACCCGAACAGACTAGTCCGCTCAAGGCCGCCAGGCACGGGACTTAGCGCGCCGTCACACCGTGTTCGAGGCCCGTGGCTCAACGAGTTCGACGAGCACGCCGCCGGCCGACTTCGGATGGACGAAGTTCACCCGCGAGCCGGCGGTGCCGCGCTTCGGCTCGTCGTAGAGCAGGCGGGCGCCGCGTTCGCGCAGGATCGCGGACACCTTGTCGAGGTCGCCGACGCGATAGGCGAGCTGCTGGATGCCCGGGCCGCGCTGGTCCAGGAACTTCGCGATCGGCGACGCGTCGGACAGCGGCGCGAGCAGCTGGATCGAGGATCCGGAGTCGCCGATCGACAGCATCGCCTCGCGGACACCCTGCTCCTCGTTGATCTCCTCGTGCGCGACCCGCAGGCCGAAGACGTCCGCGTAGTACCGGACGGCCTCGTCGAAGTCGGCCACCGCGACGCCGACATGGTCGATGGCTTCGAACAGGCCCGGGGTGTCGTGATCCATGCCGTCAGCTTAGGGCGGGTGTGACCCGATCCATGGCTCGTGTGACTTGATCGACAGCGGCGTACCAGTGCTGTCGCAGGTATCGTGACAACATGTCTGACGCCACTCGCAGCTCGCAGAACCAAACCGTCATAGTGGCCGGCGCACGCACCCCGATCGGGCGGCTGCTGGGTGGCCTCAAGGGCTTCACCGGCGCCGAGCTCGGCGGGTTCGCGATCAAGGCCGCCCTGGAGAAGGCCGGTGTCGCACCGGACCAGGTCGAGTACGTGATCATGGGCCAGGTGCTGCAGGCCGGCGCCGGCCAGATCGCCGCCCGCCAGGCCGCCGTCAAGGGCGGCATCCCGATGAACGTCCCGGCCATCACGATCAACAAGGTCTGCCTGTCCGGCCTGAATGCGATCGCGCTCGCCGACCAGCTGATCCGCGCCGGTGAGTACGACATCGTCGTGGCCGGCGGGATGGAGTCCATGACCAACGCGCCGCACCTGCTGCCGAAGTCCCGCGAGGGCTTCAAGTACGGCGATGTGCCGCTGGTGGACTCGATGGCGTTCGACGGGTTGTGGGACGCGTTCACCGACCAGGCGATGGGCGCACTCACCGACCAGGCCAACAACGAGGGCCTGAAGCTGACCCGCGAGGAGCAGGACGAGTTCAGCGCCCGCTCGCACCAGCAGGCCGCCGCCGCGTGGAAGAACGGCGTGTTCGCCGACGAGGTCGTCCCGGTCGAGGTGCCGCAACGCAAGGGCGACCCGATCGTGGTCGACAGCGACGAAGGCGTCCGCAGCGACACCTCGGCGGAGTCGCTGGCCAAGCTGCGTCCGGCGTTCGGCAAGGACGGCACGATCACGGCCGGCTCGGCCTCGCAGATCTCCGACGGCGGCTGCGCGGTCGTCGTGATGAGCAAGGCAAAGGCCGAGGAGCTCGGGCTGAGCTGGATCGCCGAGATCGGCGCGCACGGTTCGGTCGCCGGGCCGGACTCGACGCTGCAGAGCCAGCCGGCCACCGCGATCGTCAAGGCCTGCCAGAAGGAAGGCATCGAGCCGGGCGCCCTCGACCTGGTCGAGATCAACGAGGCCTTCGCCGCGGTCGGCATCGCGTCCGCCCGCGAGCTGCAGGTCGACCTCGCCAAGGTGAACGTGAACGGCGGCGCGATCGCGCTGGGCCACCCGATCGGGATGTCGGGCGCCCGCCTCGTACTGCACCTCGCGCTGGAGTTGCAGCGGCGCGGCGGTGGAGTGGGCGCGGCGGCGCTGTGCGGTGGCGGCGGCCAGGGTGACGCCCTGATCGTGCGGGTACCGCAGCGCTGACCGGAAGAGGGCTGATGCCACGTCGCACCGCACCTGTCGGTGAGCTGGTCGAGCGGGCCCGGGAGGGTGACTCCCGGGCCGTGGCCCGGCTGATCTCGCTGGTCGAGGACGCGTCCCCGCTGCTGCGCGAGGTGATGGCGGCGCTGTCGCCGCACGCCGGGCACGCGCACATCGTCGGCATCACGGGTTCGCCGGGCGTCGGCAAATCCACGTCGACGTCGGCGCTCGTCTCGGCGTACCGCGCGACCGGCCAGCGGGTCGGCGTCCTCGCGGTGGACCCGTCGTCGCCGTTCTCCGGTGGAGCGCTGCTGGGGGACCGGGTGCGGATGCAGGACCACGCGACCGACACCGGGGTGTTCATCCGGTCGATGGCCTCGCGCGGGCACCTGGGCGGGCTGGCGTGGTCGACACCGCAGGCGTTGCGGGTGCTGGACGCGGCCGGGTTCGACGTCGTCCTGGTCGAGACGGTCGGCGTCGGGCAGTCCGAGGTCGAGATCGCGGGGATGGCGGACACCACGCTCGTGCTGCTCGCGCCCGGGATGGGTGACGGGATCCAGGCGGCGAAGGCCGGGATCCTCGAGGTCGGCGACATCTACGTGGTGAACAAGGCGGATCGCGACGGCGTGCAGAACGTGACCCGGGACCTGCGGGCGATGCTCGCGCTGGCCGAACGCGCCGAGGGTGCGTGGGCGCCGCCGATCCTCAAGACGGTTGCCTCACGCAATGAAGGGGTCGCCGAGGTGGTGGCTGCGATCGACGACCGGCTGGAGTGGATGCGGGCGAACGGCGTACTCACCGAACGCCGGCGCAGCCGCGCGCGGGACGAGATCGAGGCGATCGCGATGACGGCGCTGCGGTCCCGGTTCGCGCATCTGCACGGTGATGCCCGGCTGGACGTGCTGGCGGCCAAGGTGGCCGACGGGGGAACGGACCCGTACACAGCGGCCGACGAGTTGATCGCCGCGTTGTGAGATCGGTCTCGGCTGGAACACTCGACCACGGAGTGTCACTGTGTGTCTTTATGCTTTCTGTTCACCGGGTGTTGTTCCGAATTCGGGCAAATGCCGCAGGATTTCCGCCGGACGGCCCGATCGGCGTCTCACGGCGGCGCGCCGATGGGTGCCGTGCCCCCGGATCCGTTACAGAATGGACCTTGTAGCTGGTGGGCATTGTGCGGTGGGCTGTGTTCAGTCAGTGACAATTGGTGACGGTCCGTGATACAAATTCAAACACAGTCGACCGAGTGGTTGCGAACGAGGAGTGGTGACATGCCGAAGAAGCTGTTGATCTGGTCGGTCATCGCCTTTGCGGCTTTCTATCTGTTCACTCAGCCGGCGAACGCCGCTGACGCGGTGGGTGGCGCGTTCTCTGCCGTCGGCGACGCGTTCCAGAGTGTGATCACCTTCCTGACCGCGCTGTTCAGCTGATCTGCGGTTCAAGTGTCCCGTGACGAGCAATCGTGCGGGACACTTGGCTGTAAGGGACGCAGGGACCGAGTGGTCCCCGCAACGGGGCTGACAGGGGAGTGAGTGGATGGCCGGAATTGGCCTGTTCCGGATCTTCGACCCGAAGGTCCGGCGCCATCTGATCTCGGACGAGGGCGAAGTCGTCATCGACGAAGTCCGGCAGCACTGGGTGGTGTACACGGTGCCGATGCTCGAGGTCGCGCTGGCGACCGCCCTGCTGGTGGCCATGGCGACCACCTCGATCGGCGGTACGCAGGTGCTGCTGGCGATCGTGCTGGTGCTGCTGGCGCACGCCTTCTGGCAGTTCCTCACTCACCACCGGGACCGGTTCGTGGTCACCAACATGCGGGTCATGCGGATCCGTGGCGTCTTCTCCCAGAGCATCGCCACCACCCCGATCGCGCGAGTCCTCGACATCACCCTGAAGAAGCCGAGCATCGGCCGGATCCTCGGCTACGGCCACTTCGTCTTCGAGTCGGCGGCGCAGGATCAGGGCTTCCGGGAGATCAGGTGGGTCAGCCGCCCGGACGACCGGGATCTGACCATCCAGCGAGTCATCCAGCGCACCGGTCTGCGCGCCGCGGCGAGCGTCGACGTGCTGGAAGGCGACGAGGACTCCGACGACGACGGCACCGGTCCGATCGGGATGGACTCCGCGCAGGAGGTCATCACCACCTCGGCCCCCGCCCCGGTCCACCACGCCCGGCCGCCGGCCTCGTCGGGCCCGAAGTCGATCTTCAACAGCGAACGCGGCAACTGGACCGACGACAACGACTGAGCCCGCCCGACCGCTGAGCCCGACGGGCTCCGGGTGCTCGACGCCGACGCGCGCCGGTGCCGGCCCTGGCCGCCCGACCGGCTGAGCCGACGCGCTGTTCAGCCGGTGCGCTGCCGGAACAGGTCGCGGCGGCGCTCCCGGTGGGCACGCTCCGGATGGTTCGCCGGAGCGGTCCCCAACGCCTCGTCCAGCTCACCCACTGCCTCGGCGTACCGACCCTGCCGGGCCAGCAGCTCCCCGCGGATCGCATGCCACCGCGGACTCCGCGGTACGCCGTCCAGCAGCGCCAACGCCGCCGTGATGTCGCCCGTCTCGGCGATCGCGACGACCAGGCCGAGCTGAGCAGCCGCACTCGGCGCGATCTCGACGAGCAGTTCGTACAGCCGCACGATCTCGCGCCAGTCCGTCGCCGAATAGCTCGGCACCCGGGCATGCTCGGCGGCGATCGCGGCCTGCAGTTGATACGCGTCGGCCTGGCGGTCCGAGCGCTGCAGCGAGTCGTTAAGTAGCTCGACCCCACGCGCGATCAGGCCAGCGTCCCAGCGGCTCCGATCCTGCAGATCGAGTGTGACCACCTCGCCCTGCTCGTCGAGCCGCGCGGGCCGACGGGCCTCGGTCAGCAGCAACAACGCGAGCACGGCGCTGGGCATCGGCTGATCGGGCAGCAGGCTGTGCAGCAGTTCGCCCAGCCGGATCGCCTCCGCACAGACGTCGACGTCGTACGCCGCCTCGCCCTCGAGTGGAGCGTGTCCGGCGGTGTAGAGGCTGTGGATCACCGCGCACACGGCCGGCAGCCGATCCGGCAGCTCGGCCTCGGCCGGAACGCGGTACGGGATGCGGGCGGCGGCGATCTTCTGCCGCCCTCTGGTCAGGCGCTTGGTCGTGGCGACCTCGGTGGTGAGGAGTACGCCGGCGATCTGCGCGGGCGACAGCCCACACAACGTCCGGAGCGCGAGGGCGACCCGGGTCGGCGGCGAGAGCGCCGGGTGGCAGCACGTGAAGATCAACCGCAGCAGATCGTCCTTGACCACCTGGTCCGCCTCGACTTCCCGGCTGCTGGTGAGCTCGATCAGCTCCGAACCGTCCCGCTCCTTGCCGGCCCGGGCCTGCTCGCGGCGGATGATGTCGATCGCCTTGCGCCGGGCGGTCACGGTCAGCCAGGCGCGCGGCTCGGGCGGTACGCCGGTCACCGGCCAGGCGCCGAGGGCCGCCAGGCTCGCCTCCTGGACGGCGTCCTCGGCCAGCTGGACGTCACCGACGGTCCGGATCAGGGTGGCCAGGATGCGGGTCCCCTCGATCCGGATCGTCTCGGCGACCGCGTCGTACTGCTGGGCCATGCCGGCGGATGGACTACTTGGCCAGGATGACCGGGCGGACCTCGACCGCGCCGCCCCAGGCCGCCGGGATCTCGGCCGCGATCTTGACCGCTTCCTCCAGGTCCTCGGCTTCGATCAGGTAGTAGCCGGTCAGGGCTTCCTTGGTCTCCGCGTACGGTCCGTCGGTCGTGATCACCGGTCCGCCACGGGCGCCCTCGACCCGGACGACGGTCGCCGTCGAGGTCGGGTGCAGGACCGCGCTCGCCTTGATCTGCGCGGCGTTGTCCAGGCCGAACCGCCGGTACTCGGCCAGTTCGTCGGCCTGCTCAGGCGCCCACCAGTCCACGTCCGCGGTGTAGGTCAGTGCAAGGTACTGCGGCATCGGAGTCCTCCTTCTGCTGAGACCACTGTGGTCCCTCGGGAAAGGAACGAACAGCCGGACCCGGGCAGGACATCAGGTCGTGCATTCCGCCAGCCGCCCGCGGAACGCCCGGACGATGTCCTCGTCGCCGGCGGTCTGGATCGCGTCGTCGGCGACGCGACCCCAGAGCCAGAGGTAGACCGGCGCGGGATCACCGAAGATCTCGGCGGCCGGCTCGCCCTCGGCGCCCTGACTCACCTCGACGCACGTGCTGTCCGCGCGGATCGTCCAGGAGCGTCCGGCGGCGGTGATCCGCACGGTCGCGTCGACCGGGTGCTTGGTGTCGCCCTCTTCCCACCACGGGCCGGCCAGGGTCGGATAGAGCAGCTCGTCGATGCCGTCGAGCGCCAACTCGGAGTCGATCGGCGTGACGACCGCGTGCGCCTGCTCGACGTCGATCCGGTGCACCAGACTCTCCAGCGCCATCCGGCGATACCAGAACCCGGAGGTGCTGTCGCGCGGGTTGAACGTCCACGTCTCCAGCGACGTCCCCGCCTTCTCCAGCGCTTCCACGATCGCCGCGCGCGCCTCGTCGTACCAGGTGAGGGTCTCCAGGCCGCTGAAGTCCGGTGGCCACGGTTTCGGCAACGCTCCGAGGCGCAACACCTCGACCTTGTGCACATAGACCTGCGCCACATGCCGCACCACGGACTCGACCGTCCACCCCGGACAAGCCGGCACCGCGGCCTCGAGCCCCATCCGCCCGACCTCACCCAGCCGAGCGGATTCCGCCCGCACGTGCCCCAGATAGACCTCCGCCGACAAACTCATGCCCCGACCCTCCCACGCCCGACGGACAGTTTCAGATACTCCGAGCCTTCAGCGCCGCCTCCCAATCACTGGTCTCCGCCTGGGAGATCTCGACCACTCGTTCTGCGAGCAGCCTCACCGGATCCTCGCAGTCTGCGTAGCGCCCAGCGCGCTGCGCATAGAGCCAGGCCTCGTTGCGAAGCTCAGCGGCGGTGCGTGTGTATGTCGGGTACGCGTCCTTGAAGCCGAACAGGGTGCGGATCCCCTCCGCCAGAGCGATCAGGCCACCGAGCGTCGGAGCGAGCCACGTCGGCGCGGAGATGGCGACCGAGATCGCAATCACGAGGGCCGCGAAGAGTTGGACCACACCGAGCGATCGGTACGCGACGCGGGCGTTCTTCGCCTGCCGCGCGTACCACTGGAACCTGATCTTGATCAACTGTTCCGCGGGTGAATCGGCGCCGAGCGCCGGAAAGTCTGAGTCCCTGAGCGACGCCATGGACAGTCACAGTAGAGCCTCAGCGTCCCGAGGTCAGCCCAGTGCGAGGAACGCTTTGCTGCGGGCGATCCCCAGCGCCACCTCGCCCCGCCACTGCGCCGCGTCGAGGCTCATGTCGCGGTTCTGGTCAGCAAGGATCGCCGGTGGGAGATCGAACTCCGCCAGCAGCCGATTCATCAGGACTCGTGAGGTCCGGCCGTTCGAGTCGCCGAACGGGTGCAATGCAACCAATTGACGCTGGAAATCAGCTGCCGACCCGATGGGTTCGGCGCCGGAGAGCAAGTCCGCCTTCACCTGTTCGACCAGGGTCGGCAACCTGGTCGGAACGAGAGATGCCGGCGGATACTCGAGCATCGCCAGCCCGCCGGGCAGCAATCGGACCCGCATCCCGAGCGCGATGAGGTTGGCGATCTCCAGGTCTGTGTATCTCTCCGGGCGGGCGAACGTTCTGCTCCGCCGGAGCACCCCTGCGCGATCCCAGTGGCCGCCGCGCATGACCATTGCGGTTGTGCGAAGGAGCTTGGCCTTCGTCCCGGGATCGGGGACATGGATCAGTCTATTGACCTCGACGACCATCTCCACGTCGAGCTCGGCGAGGAAGCTGCCTTGCGGGATGTCGTGCAGGAAGGTCTTGGCCCGGACGAATCCGTTCCAGGGCTCGGCGCCGTACGCTCGTTCGAAGTCGGCGAATCTGGGCGGGATGCCGAGTGGCGTCCCGCCATCCCCATCCCTTCGTGCGACGGCACCTGCCGGTAGAGACTAAAAGACCCGCGGGGTCAGCTGCGGTCGGCGGCTCAGCGGCTAATCTTCGGCTCATGGCGAGGAAGAGGGCGTTGCCGTTCGATCCGATCGAGGAGGCGTCGCGGCAGTGGGGGCGGCGCTGGGGCGCGGTCGAGCAGATGCGCGCCGTCACGTCGCTGATGCGGGCCCAGCAGATCGTCATCGGGGAGCTGGACGACATCCTGCGCAAGCACGGGCTGACGTTCGCGCGGTTCGAGGCGCTGGTGCTGCTGACGTTCTCGCGGCGCGGGTCGCTGCCGCTGGGCAAGATGGGGGAGCGGCTGCAGGTCCACCCCACCTCGGTGACCTCGATCGTCCGGCGGCTGGAGGCGGCCGGGCTGGTGACCCGGACGCCGCACCCGGACGACGGCCGCGCGGTCCTGTGCGAGATCACCCAGGAAGGGCGTGACCTCGTCGAGCTCGCCACAGCCGATCTGGTGGCCGCCGATTTCGCGCTGTCCGGCCTCACCGACGAGCAGCTCAAGATGCTCTGGTCGGTGCTCGAACCGCTCCGCCACAACGCCGGCGACTTCAGCTAGACCCGCCTGATCACCGCTCGGCCCGTGTTACGCGCACGCTAAAAGTTCATTTCCTACTGAAACTTCCCAAGTTTCCCTATTGCCAGACAGCACGTGGGAGTCCAGGATCGGGGGACGAGTCGGCCCACCCTGCGGGCCGCGACGTAGCTGGAGGATCCATGAAGCGTGCTGCTGCCGTTCTGCTCGCCGGCACCCTCGCGTTGGCCGGCTGTTCCGGAGGCGGTTCCGGCGGCTCGGCCGACGGCGGGACCAAGTCGATCTCGTACGCCGTCAGCGACCCGGTGACCCTGAACCCGGGCCGCCAGACGATCGCGTTCGCGCAGGTCAAGGAGCTGTTCTCGAGCCTCACCTTCGTCAAGAGCGACGGCTCGCTGACCTACCTCAACGCGGAGTCGGTGAAGTCCGGCGACGCCGTGCACTGGACCATCAAGCTCCGCCCGGGCTGGACCTTCCACAACGGCGAGAAGGTCACCGCCGAGAGCTACGTGAAGGCGTGGAACACGGTCGCCTACGGCCCGAACGCCTGGGAGAACAGCGGCCAGCTGGTCAACATCGCCGGGTACGACGCGCTGAACCCGGCCAAGGGCAAGCCCACGACCACCCAGTTGTCCGGGCTGAAGGTGGTCGACGACCTCACGTTCACCGTCACGCTGAAGAGCCCCGACGGTCAGTTCCCGGTCCAGCTGTCGCAGGCGCAGAGCGGGTTCTTCCCACTGCCGGAGGCGGCGTACAAGGATCTGGACGGGTTCGCGAAGAAGCCGATCGGCAACGGGCCGTTCGAGATGGTCGACGCCTACACCGAGAACGAGCCGATGACGGTCAAGGCGTACCCGGACTACGCGGGCCCGAAGCCGACCGTCGACGAGATCGTGTTCAAGCCGTACACCGACATGACGACGGCCTACACCGACGTCCAGGCCGGCAACACCGACATCCTGTTCGTCCCGGCGAACCGGATGGCCCAGGTGAAGAAGGACTTCGGCGACCGCGCGTACGTCTTCCAGGGGCTCGGCATGACATACCTGGGCCTGCCGTTGTGGGACAAGCGCTACCAGGACATCCGGGTCCGGCAGGCGATCTCGATGGCGATCGACCGGCAGGCCGTCAGCAACGTGATCTACGGCGGCATCTGGACCCCCGCGACCGCGCTGACCCCGCCGGGTGAGCCGGGTACGCCGGAAGGCCTCTGCGGGGAGCCGTGCACGTTCAACCCGGCCAAGGCCAAGCAGTTGCTCGCCGAGGCCGGCGGGTTCAGCGGCAAGATGGAGATCAGGTACCCGGGCGGCTCCGGGCTCGACGACCTCTACAACGCCTACGCCAACCAGCTCCGGCAGAACCTCGGGATCAAGGACGTCACCGCGACGCCGACCACCGACTTCCCGGAGTTCCAGAAGCTGCGCAACGAGAAGAACCTGAGCGGCCCGTACTTCTCCCGCTGGGGCGCGCTCTACGCCAGCCAGCAGAACACCCTGCGGTCCTTCTACACCAAGGCCGGCGGCTGCGTGAATTGCATCCCGTACTACACCCCGCAGGTCGAGCAGCTGCTCGCCGAGGCCGACTCCCAGGTCGACCCGCAGAAGGCGATCGAGGGGTACGTCGACGTGCAGAAGGCGATCCTGAAGGACTTCCCGGCCCCGCCGATGTTCTTCGAGAAGTACACCTACGCCACCTCGGACCGGATCGCCAAGCTGGCCGAGGGCGCCGGCAGCCTCGAGCTCGAGAACACCACCGTGGCGGACAGTTGATGGCGGCAACGAACGGCGGCCCGCTCCAGGCGATCCTGGAGCGGGCCCACCGCGTCCCCG
Organism: Kribbella sp. NPDC048837; assembly: GCF_055586945.1. Taxonomy (NCBI): domain Bacteria; kingdom Bacillati; phylum Actinomycetota; class Actinomycetes; order Propionibacteriales; family Kribbellaceae; genus Kribbella; species Kribbella sp. NPDC048837. The sequence goes on along the minus strand of NZ_JBVJHF010000006.1, from coordinate 324,548 downwards.
GCCTGGGCCACTTCCCTGGGGTCGACGAGATCAACGCCCGCCTCGACGCCCTGACCGAGAAGCACCCGGACCTCGTCACCCGGCGACGGATCGGTACGTCGAGACTCGGCGACCCGATCACCATGTACTCGATCGGCGCCGGCCCCGACCAGGCCCTCGTGTACGCCGGTGTGCACCCGAACGAACCGATCGGGTTCTGGACCGCGATCCACCTGGCCGAGGACCTGTGTGCCGACGAGGAACTGCGCACCGGCTGCCGCTGGCACATCATCGGCTGCATCGACCCCGACGGCACCCGCCTGAACGAAGGCTGGTTCGACGGCCCGTTCAACCGCGTCCACTACACCGCCAACTTCTACCGCCCGGCCCCCGCCGAGCAGGTCGAATGGTCGTTCCCCTTCCAGTACAAGGACGCGTACTTCGACCAGGTGATGCCCGAGACGTTCGCCCTGATGCGCGTGATCGACGAGGTCCGGCCGACGGTCGCCGTCTCCCTCCACAACACCGAGCTCGGCGGCGTCTACTACTACCTCACCAAGGAACTCGCCGGCTTCGTCGACGAATTGCATGCGATCGCCGCGTCCTTCGACCTTCCCCTCGACCTCGGTGAACCCGAGACCCCGGTCGCGCGGCCGATCGGTCCCGCGGTCTACGAGATGATCTCGTCGAAGGCGACGTACGACTATGCCGAGGCCCTCGGCCTGCCCACGCCCAACGAGTCGGGCAGCTCGTCAGCGGCGTACGCCGAACGGCACGGCACGGTCAGCCTGGTCGCGGAGTTGCCGTACTGGACGCATCCGGCGGCGGATGACCAGTCGCCGACGGACTCGTCGTACCAGCAGGTGCTGGCCGACGCGGCGGACGAGCTCGAGAGCAACCTGCGGGCGCTGGACGAGGTGTTCCAGGCGGCTCGGCCGCACCTGTCGGACGACTCCCAGCTGGTCCGCGGTATCGCGTCGTTCCTCCCGTACCTGCTCAGGCGGCCGGATCGGGAACGGCGCCGCGCGGCGGAGACCGACCCGGCCCGGCGCGCGACGGTCGCCGAGGTGTTCGGGCTGCGCGACGTCAACCGCTCCTTCCGGCTCCGGTACGGCGGGATGCTCGTGCGCGCCATCGACGGTGAGATCGCGCGCGGCAGCGCCGCGGCCGCACTGCACCCGCCGGCCAAACGCCTCCGTGAGATCTACCGCGAATGGCAGGAGGAGGCTACGACCCTCGATCGCGAGCTCAACACCGTGCCGATCAAGGATCTGGTCGGAGTGCAGTACGCCGCGACCCTCGCGCTGCTGGACGCAGTACGGCGAGAGGCGGGCTGATGCTGCGCTTCACGATCCGGCGGTTGATCGAGCTGGTGCTCGTGTTCTTCGGTGTCACGTTCGCCATCTACGCGGCCGTGTTCGCGCTGCCCGGCGATCCGATCTCGAGTCTCGGCGGCGATCAGCCGTTGTCGCCGGCCGTGGTGGAACGGATCCGGGAGCTGTACCACCTCAACGATCCGCTCTGGTCGCAGTACCTGCGCTATCTCGGTCATCTGCTCACCGGTGACCTCGGCGTCGACTTCCGCGGCCGGTCGGTGGCGGAGCGGCTGGCGACCCGGTGGCCGGTGACGATCCGGCTCGCGCTGACCGCGTGGGTGATCCAGGTCGTGATCGGCGTCGGGCTCGGCCTGGTCGCCGGGTTGCGGAAGAACACCTGGATCGATCGCGGCGTGCTGATCCTGACGATCCTGATCGCGTCGGTGCCGATCTTCGTGATGGCGGTGACGGCGCAGCTCGTGTTCGGGGTCAAGCTGTCGGTGCTGCCGATCGCGGGCGTGACCGACGGGTGGCCGCTGTCCTACTTGCTGCCGGCAACTGTTCTGGCGATCTACGGGCTGGCCGCGGTCGCCCGGCTGACCCGGGGCAGCGTGGTCGACACGATGAGCTCGGACTTCGTCCGCGCGTTGTGGGCCAAGGGCCTGAGCAGTCGGCGGGTGATCGGCGTCCACGTGCTGCGGAACTCCGCGATCCCGGTGCTCACGTATCTCGCGATCGATCTCGGCGCGTTGCTCGGTGGCGCGGTGGTGACGGAAGGGATCTTCAACCTGCCCGGCGTCGGCCAGCTGCTGTTCGAGTCGATCCGGGTGCACGAAGGGCCGACCGTGGTCGGGATCGCGACCGCGCTGATCCTGATCTTCCTGCTCACCAGCGTGATCGTCGACATCCTCAACTCACTCCTCGACCCGAGGATCCGCCATGACTGATCAGGTACTCGCGCAGGCCGTCGAAGAAGATGCGCTCGCGGGCCGCGGTGTCTGGGCGACCGTCCGGCGCCGGGTGCTGTTCTGGCTGCCGCTGGGCGTCCTCGTCGTACTGCTGCTGATGGCCGTCTTCCCGCAGTTGTTCACCGGCACCGATCCGCGCGCCTGCGACATCTCCTCCAGCGCGCACCCGTCCTCGCCGGGTCATCCGTTCGGCCAGGATCTCCAGGGCTGCGATGTCTACGCGAGCGTCGTCCACGGCGCGCGGGCATCGCTCTCGGTCGGCCTGTTCTGCACGCTGATCGCGCTCGTCATCGCGGTCGTGGTCGGCACCATCGCCGGGTACGTCGGCGGCTGGGCGGACTCGGTGCTCGCGCGGCTCACCGACGTCTTCCTCGGCTTCCCGTTCCTGCTCGGGGCGATCGTCGTCCTGAACAGTCTGGGCGAACGGTCGGTCCTGTCGGTGTCGCTCGTACTCGCGCTGTTCTCCTGGCCGGCGCTGGCCCGGATGGTCCGTACGTCGGTCCGCGCGACCCGGGACGCGGAGTACGTGCAGGCCGCGAAGGCGATGGGGTTTCCGATCACCCGGATCCTCAGCCACTACGTGCTGCCGAACGCGATCGGCCCGGTCCTCGCGGTCGCGACGCTGACCGTCGGCGGCGTGATCGTGGCCGAGTCGACGCTGACGTTCCTCGGCCTCGGCCTGCGCGCGCCGTCGATCTCGTGGGGCCTGCAACTCGCGACCGCACAGTCGCGTTTCCAGCAGGCACCGCACACACTGATCTACCCGGGTCTGTTCCTCGCCGCGACCGTACTGAGCCTGATCACCCTCGGCGACGTACTCCGCGACGCGGTCAACCCGAAGGGACGCTCCTGAATGACATCCACCATCCATGGCCACGACAGAACGGACGCCGCCTTGTCCTACGACCTCGAAACCGCCCGCGAAGCAGCTCCGGCGATCGAAAGCTGGCTTGACTACCAACGCCGCTACCTGCGGACGCCGGGAGTCCAGGCAGCGATCCGGGTCGGTGACGAGCTGGTCCTGTCGACCGCGCTCGGCCACAGCGACGAGGTCGCCGGGACACCGCTGCGCACCGACCACCTGTTCCGGATCGCGTCGCACAGCAAGACCTTCACCGCGACCTCGGTCCTGCAGCTCGTCGAGCAGGGCAAGGTCCGCCTGGACGACCCGATCGACGCCCACGTCCCGGAGCTGGCCGGCACCGACCTTGCGCCGGTCACCGTCCGGGAGTTGCTCGGTCATCAGGCCGGCGTGATCCGCGACGGCGTGGACAAGGACTACTGGCAGCTGATGGACCCCTTCCCGGACCGAGCGGCCCTGATCGAGCTGTGTCGGTCCGCCGGCCGCGTCTTCGACCGCAACGAGTACTTCAAGTACACGAACATCGGCTACTCCCTGCTCGGCCTGGTGATCGAGTCCGCGAGCGGATCGTCGTACGGCGACTATGTCGCGGCCAACATCGTCGAGCCGCTGGGGCTGACCAACACCGGGGCCGAGTGGGACCCGGAGCGCGCCGGTGAGTACGCCGGTGGTCACACCGGTCTGCTCGACGGCGGCGACGTACGCCAGGTCATCCCGCACGTGGACACCCGCGCGATGGCCGCGGCGACCGGGTTCTACTCGACCGCGGAGGACCTGACCACGTACGGCGCCGCGCACTACTTCGGCGCCGAGGAGTTGCTGACCGACGCGAGCAAGCGGCTGCTGCAGCGCGACGAGAGCCTGGTGCGGGCGCACGGCAGCGAGATCGGCCGGTACGGGCTCGGCATGGACATCGTCACGATCGGCGGGCGGCGGCTGGTCGGGCACAGCGGCGGGTACCCGGGGCACATCACCCGGACGTTCATCGACCCGGCCGACCGGATCGTCGTGTCCGTGCTCACCAACTGCATCGGTGGCCCGGCCGGCACCCTCGCGACCGGCGTGGTCAAGCTGCTCAACCTCGCCGCCGAGCCGCCTGCCGGCACGCAGGTGCCCGGCGACATCGACGCGCGCAGGTTCTGCGGGAACTTCGCGAACCTGATGGGTGTGGTCAGCGTGGTCCTGCTCGGCGGCCGGCTGGTCGCGTTCTTCCCGGCCGCGCCGGATCCGGTCGAGAGCTACGAGGAGCTCGAGGTCATCGACGAGAACACGCTGGCCGTCGTGCCTGCCGCCGGATTCGGGTCGATCGGGGAGAAGGTGGAGTACACCTGGGACGCGGACGGGCAGCCGTCACAGGTCCGGTACGGCGGGAGCTCGCGCTGGCCGGTCGAGGCGTTCCGGGCCCGGCGGGCGGCGCAGATCGCGGAGGCCGACGTGCACGCAGCGGCAAGGAGGTCGTGATGGTCGACGACGATGCCTGGGAGGAGGATTCCCGCCGCGCGGACTTCGTCGAACAGTTCGCCCTGCTCAGAGAGCTGGCGGGCTCACCCCGGATGGAGGGCCGCGTGCTCGGCTACCTGATGGTGAGCAACAAGCCGTACGTCTCCTCGGCCGAGCTGGCCCGCGCGCTGTCGGCCAGCGCCGGCTCGATCTCGAGTACGACGCGGCGCCTGATCGACCTGGGGTTCGTCGTCCGGCACGCCGTACCGGGGGATCGCAGCCACTACTTCAAGGTCGACGACGACATCTGGGGCAGCTTCCTGGCAGGCGAGCGCCGGTCCCTGGGCAAGCAGCGGCAGCTGTTCGAGGACATGCTCGAGGAGCTGCCCGACGGTATGCCGGGCCCGCGGAAGCGGCTGCGGAACGCGCGCAACTACTTCGAGTGGCTGACGTCCTACCACCGCAAGATGCTCGCCGACTGGCAGGAGTACCGGGACAAGCTCGACGCCGAGGAGGGTCAGTGAGCGACCAGGAGGTCCTGTGCTTCGAAGACCTGACCGTCGACTTCGCCGTCGGCGGTACGACGCATCGCGCGGTGGACCAGGTGAGTTTCGCCGTCCGGTCGGGCGAGGTGCTCGCGGTCGTGGGGGAGTCCGGGTCGGGGAAGAGCGTCACGTCCCTGGCCGCGCTCGGGCTGCTGCCGTCGAACGCGTCCGTCGCGGGGCGGATCATGTTCGGCGGCGAGGACGTGCTGTCGATGTCGCGGGCGGAGCTGACGACGCTGCGCGGGCGCCGGATCGCGATGATCTTCCAGGATCCGGTCGGCGCGCTCGACCCGGTGTTCACGATCGGGTCGCAGCTGATCGAGATGATCCGGACGCACCAGCCGGATCTGTCCCGGTCGCAGGCGCGGGAGCGGGCGCTCGAGCTGTTGCGGATGGTCGAGATCCCCGAGACCCGGATGAGGTACTACCCGCACCAGCTGTCCGGCGGTCAGTGCCAGCGGGTGATGATCGCGATCGCGGTGGCGTGTGATCCGGAGCTGCTGATCGCGGACGAGCCGACGACGGCCCTCGACGTGACCGTGCAGCAGGAGGTGCTCGACGTACTGCTGGCGATGCGGTCGAAGATCTCCGGCGCGATCATGATCATCACGCACGACATGGGCGTAGTCGCCGACGTGGCCGACCGGGTCGTCGTGATGCGCAAGGGTTCCGTGGTCGAGACGGCCGACGTACACGAGCTGTTCGACCACCCCTCGCAGGAGTACACCCGCGCGCTGCTGGACGCCGTACCGCGCGGTGGTCTGCGGGACTCGGCCGAGCTCCAGTTGACGGCTGGTACGCCGGCTCTGTCCGTCGAGGACCTGGTGGTCGAGTACCGCGGCCGCCGCGGCAAGACGGTCCGCGCGGTCGATCACGTGAACCTGGTGCTGAACCCCGGCGAGATCACCGGACTGGTCGGCGAGTCCGGGTCGGGCAAGTCCACCATCGGCAAGTCCGTCCTCGGCCTCGCCCCGATCACCTCGGGTGAGGTCCGCGTCGCTGGTCAGGCCCTCACTACGGCATCGGCTGCGGTGGTGCGCCAGACCCGCGCCCGGATCGGCGTGGTCTTCCAGAATCCGGCCGGTTCGCTGAACCCACGGGCCACGATCGGGCAGTCCATCGGCGAACCTCTCGCCGTACACCGCGGTGTCCGTGGCTCCGAGCTGCGCGGACGGGTCGAGGAGCTGCTGGACAGCGTCGAGCTGCCGCGCGCCTGGGCCGGTCGCTACCCGCACGAGCTGTCCGGCGGGCAGCGCCAGCGGGTCTCGATCGCCCGGGCGATCTCGCTCGACCCGGCGCTGCTGATCGCGGACGAGCCGACCTCCGCGCTGGACGTCTCCGTGCAGGCGACCGTGCTCGAGCTGCTCCGCTCGATCCAGGACCGGCTGCACTTCGCCTGCCTGTTCATCAGCCACGACCTCGCGGTGGTCGACCAGGTCTGCGACCGCGTCGCCGTGATGAGCCAGGGCAGGCTCGTCGAACAGGGCGACCGCGAAGCCGTCCTCCGCGACCCCCAGGACGCCTACACCGTCCGTCTCCTCGAGGCGGCCCCGGTCCCGGATCCCCGCGAACAATCCCGTCGGCGGGGACTTCGTCTGGCCGGCTAGTTGGAAATAGTTGGACGTCCTAGTATTTTGGGACCAGTTCCCGAGGAGGTCTGACTGATGGATGCCGAGCAGATCGCCGCCGGCCGGAGCCGGTGGCAGCAGCGGTACGACGCGGCGCGCAAGCGGGAGGCGGACTTCACCACGCTCTCCGGCACCGAGGTCGAGCCGGTCTACGGACCTCCCGAGGGAGTCGACGACCCGCGGATGGAGCGGATCGGGTGGCCGGGGGAGTTCCCGTTCACCCGCGGTCTGTACCCGACCGGGTACCGCGGCCGGGCCTGGACGATCCGGCAGTTCGCCGGCTTCGGCAACGCCGAGCAGACCAACGAGCGGTACAAGATGATCCTGAACGGCGGTGGCGGCGGCCTGTCCGTGGCGTTCGACATGCCGACGCTGATGGGCCGCGACTCCGACGACCCGAAGTCGCTCGGCGAGGTCGGCCACTGCGGTGTCGCGATCGACTCGGCCGCGGACATGGACCGGCTGTTCAAGGGCATCCCGCTGCAGGACGTCACGACCTCGATGACGATCTCCGGCCCCGCCGTCCCGGCCTTCGTGATGTACCTGGTCGCCGCCGAGCGGCAGGGCGCGGACCTCACCAAGCTCAACGGGACGCTGCAGACCGACATCTTCAAGGAGTACATCGCGCAGAAGGAGTGGCTGTTCCCACCGGAGCCGCATCTCCGCCTGATCGGTGACCTGATGGAGTACTGCGCGTCGACGATCCCGGCGTACAAGCCGCTGAGCGTCTCCGGGTATCACATCCGCGAGGCCGGGTCGACGGCCGGGCAGGAGCTGGCGTACACGCTCGCCGACGGGTTCGGGTACGTCGAGCTCGGCCTGTCCCGCGGTCTCGATGTCGACGTGTTCGCCCCCGGCCTGTCGTTCTTCTTCGACAGCCACCTGGACTTCTTCGAGGAGATCGCGAAGTTCCGCGCGGCCCGCCGGATCTGGGCCCGCTGGCTGCGCGACGTGTACGGCGCGCGCACGGACAAGGCGCAGTCGCTGCGGTTCCACACCCAGACCGCGGGCGTGTCGCTGACCGCGCAGCAGCCCTACAACAACGTCGTACGCACGGCTGTCGAGGCGCTGGCCGCGATCCTCGGCGGGACCAACTCGCTGCACACCAACGCACTCGACGAGACGCTCGCGCTGCCGAGCGAGGAGTCGGCCGAGATCGCGTTGCGGACGCAATCGGTGCTGATGGAGGAGATCGGCGTCACCAACGTCGCCGACCCGCTCGGCGGATCCTGGTACGTCGAGGCGCTGACGGACAAGATCGAGGCCGAGGCCGAGGAGATCTTTGCCCGGATCAAGGAGATGAGCCCGGACGAGACGATCACCGGCGGCATCCTGCGCGGCATCGAGGACGGCTGGTTCATGGCCGAGATCGCCGACGCGGCCTTCGAGTACCAGCAGAAACTGGAGAAGGGCGAGAAGAAGATCGTCGGCGTCAACACGCTGACCGACACCGTCTCCGGCGAACTGGAGATCCTCCGGGTCTCCCACGAGGTCGAGGTCGAGCAGTGCCGGGTGCTCGCCGCGCGCAAGACACACCGCGACGAGGACCGGGTCCGGCGTACGCTATCGGCTCTGGTGGAGGCGGCCAGCGGGACTGGCAACCTGATCGAGCCCATGCTGGAGGCGGCGCGTGCGGAGGCCACGATGGGGGAAATCTGTCACGTTCTTCGGGAACAGTGGGGAGAGTACCGAGAGCCCGCCCGCTTCTGAGGAGGAGGCGCCACCACCGGTCGAGGCGACGGCCCGGGCCGCGATCGGTCCGCTCGAAGGGCGCAGCGTCGTCGTCTGCGGCTCGGACCGGACGATGCTGCGAGTCGTCACCGAGCTCGTGGGCTCGGGCGAGCGGGTGACCGCGATCGTCAACCCCGGATCGCGGCACTACGACCGGATCGGCGAGCTCGGCGCGCACGTGATCGGCGTCCGTGTCATCAGCGAGGCGCTGCTGCGCCGGGCCGGCATCGACGCGCAGGACGGGAACCCGTCGACCGCGCGCGCCCTGGTGCTGCTCGACACCGACGACGTCCACAACGTGCACACCGCGCTGACCGCGCGGGACATGGATCCCGAGCTGCGGATCATCGTGCAGATGGTCAACCCGCGGCTGGGCAAGCAGTTGCTCCGCCTGCTCGGCGACTGCGTGATGATCTCCGGACCCACTCTCGCCGCGCCGGCGTTCGTCTCCGACGCGCTGGAGGACGACGAGCTCACCTGGCTCGAGATCGGCGGGCGCCGGCTGGTCGCCGGCCAGGCTGATCTGATCCGGGAACCGCATCTGACCGTGCTGGCCGACACGACGTCGTCGGCGACGCCGGACCTGCTGCCGATGGCCAGCTCCGACCCGGAGGGCGACATCGTTCTCGGCACCGGCGTACGGTCCGTGTGGCGGACCAAGGACGTCCGGCGGGCCGGCTGGCTGATGGGACTGCGCGACATCTTCGACCGGCGGGTCCGGCGGATCGCCGCGGTGATGGCGTTCCTGGTCGTGGTCGGGACCGCGGTGATCCACTTCGTCGGTCACATCGAGTGGTGGCGGGCGGTCTACCTCGCGTCCGGTGCGGTGACGTCCGCGGGGATCGAGGACGACAAGTTCTCCGGCGCGGATCCGTGGGTGAAGGTCGCCGCGGTCCTGGTGCAGCTGACCGGCATCGTCCTGATGGCCCTGCTCACCGCGGTCGTCGTCGACTCGCTGATCGGCGCCCGGCTGTCGCGGGTGATCGGCGGTGTCCGGGGGCGGCCGCGCAACCACGTGGTCGTCTGCGGCCTCGGTACGGTCGGAGCCCGGGTGCTGGAGATCCTGGCCGAGCGCGGGGTCGCGGTGGTCGGGGTCGAGCAGGACGAGGACGCGCCCGGCGTACAGACCGCGCACCGGCTCCGGATCCCGGTGGTCATCGGCGACAGCAGCAACGAGGAGACGTTGCGGTCGGCCGGGGTGCAGCGGGCTCAGTCGGTCCTCGCGCTCACCGACGGCGACATCACGAACCTCGAGTCCGCGATGGTGGTCCGTGACCTTAACGCGGACGCCCGGATCACGATGCGGATGTTCGACCACGACCTGGCCCAGCGGGTCGAGCGGCAGCTCGGGCTCGGGCACAGCCGGTCGGTGTCGATGCTGGTCGCGCCGGCGATCGCGGCCGCGGTGGCGAACCGGCGTAGTCAGGTGACCGTGCCGGCCGGTCGGCGGGTGCTGCTGCTCACCGAGGTCACGGTCGAGCCCGGTTCGGTCGCGGTCGGCCTGCGGCTGGGCGAGCTGGACGAGGCGGGCGGCCTGCGGGTCCTGGCCCGGCAGACCGGCGGGACGGCCTGGGACTGGACGCCGTCGTACGACCGGGTGGTGCTCGAGCCGGGCGACAGGATCGCCGTCGCGGGCACCCGAAGTGGCCTGGCCCGCCTCCTCCTGGCCACCCGGCCGCAACGCAGTTCGCAGTCGTCATAGAGGATGGACCCTGTGAACGTGAACGGAATGCGAGGGCAGTCGTGAGTCAGTCGAACTTCTCCCGTCCCGGGGCGATCGATCTGTCGTCCCTGCGCAAGCCCGGTGGGCCGGCCGGTCCGGCGGGTCCCGGCGCGCCGGCCGGCGGCGGTGGCGCCGCGGGTTCGTACGTGCTGAACGTGAGCGAACCGACCTTCCAGGCCGACGTGATCGAGCGGTCCCTGCAGGTCCCGGTGGTGGTCGAGTTCTGGTCGCCGCGCTCGGAGGCCTCGAACGCCCTCGGCCCGGTGCTGGCCCAGCTGTCCACCGAGTACGCCGGGAAGTTCCTGCTGGCCAGGATCGACATCGACGCGAACCCGCAGCTGGCCCAGGCGGTCGGTGTGCAGACGATTCCGCTGGTGATCGCCGTACTGCGCGGCCAGGTGGTCCCGCTGTTCCAGGGCGCGGTCGGCGACGCGGAGGCCCGGCAGTACTTCGACCAGCTGCTGACCGTGGCGGTCGCGAACGGCATCACCGGCCGGGCCGAGCCGGTCGGTCCGGCGGGCGAGACCTCCGACGAGGAGGAGCCGCCGCCGAACCCGCGGTACGAGAAGGCCGAGAACGCGGTCGGCGCGGGTGACCTGGACGGCGCGATCGCGGCGTACGAGGAGCTGCTCAAGGAGACGCCGGGCGACGCCGAGGCGAAGTCGGGGCTGGCGCGGGTGCAGCTGGTCAAGCGGACCCAGGACGTCCCGGCCGACCTGCGGACCCGGGCGGCGGACAACCCGACCGATGTCGAGGCGCAGTTGCTGGTCGCCGACGTCGACCTGATGGGTGGGCATGTCGACGACGCGTTCAACCGGCTGATCGCCACGGTCCAGGCGACCGCGGGCGACGAGCGGAACACCGTCCGTCTGCACCTGCTCGAGCTCTTCGAGGTGGTCGGCGCCGACGACGACCGCGTGATCAAGGCGCGCCGCCGGCTGATGTCCGCTCTGTTCTGAGTCGAGACAGCTGGCCGGATCCGGTCAGCTGTGAACGCTTGTAATCGGCGCTGGCCTGCTCCGAGAATTATTCACATGACGGTTCTCGCCGAGACGCCACCGCCGAGCCTGGAAGCGCGGATCAACGGCCTGCTGCCCGCGCTCAGCCCGGCGCAGGCCCGGATCGCGACCGAGGTCCTGCGCGATCCGGCCGCGGTGGCCTCGTCGACGATCGGCCAGCTCGCGGCCAGGTGCGGTACGTCGCTGCCGAGCGTGACCCGGTTCTGCCTCGCGCTCGGCCTGTCCGGGTACGCCGAGCTCCGGCTCACGCTCGCGGCCGAGAGCGGGCGCAGCAGCACCAGCTGGGAGCGGGGGACCGGCTCCGAAGTCGGTCCGGACGACTCGCTCGACGACGTACTCCGGACCCTCCTGCGTGCCGACACCCGCGCGCTCGAGGACACCGTCGCCTCGCTCGACCGGGACGCGCTCGGCCGGGCGATCCAGGCGATCTCCGACGCCCGCCGGATCGACCTGTACGCCGTCGCCGGGTCCGCCTCTGTCGCCGAGGACCTGCGCCTCCGGCTGCACCGGATCGGCCGCGGTGCCTCGACCTGGAGCGACGTCCACACCGCGCTCGCGAGCTCGGCGCTGCTCGGTGTCGGCGATGTCGCGATCGGCATCTCGCACAGTGGCGAGACGATCGAGGTGCTCGAGCCACTCGGCCGGGCCGGCCGGCAGGGTGCGACGACTGTTGCCATCACCAACTACCCGCGGTCGCCGCTCGCGCGGACGGCGGACGTCGTACTGGTCACCGCTGCTCGCGATGTCACGTTCCGGACCGGCGGACTGTCCGGCCGGCATGCGCAGATGATCGTGCTCGACGCGCTCTATCTCGGTGTTGCGCAGCGCGACTACCCCTTGGCGGAGCAGGCCTTCGATGCCACCGCCGACGCCGTCGCCGACCACCGACGGCGGCCCTGACTTTTCTGTTTGCTCCGTTCGACCGCCCTCCGAAGGAGAACCATGCAGAGCCCGCACCAAATCCTTGGCCCCACCCGCCGCACGCTGCTCCTGGGCGCCGGCGCCACCGCCCTCACCGCCGCCACCGCCTCGACAGCCGCCGCAGCTCCGGCCGCGTCCGCGTCTGGCGCGTCCGCGCCGGCCGCCGGCGCGTCGGCGGGGGTTGCCGCCGGCGTCGTGCCTGCGGCCGTCCCCTCGCCGGCTGACCTGCCTTTGACTGGTGGGCCGGACTTCCCGATCGGCCTGTTCTGGCCGCCGCATCCGTACGCGAGTACGGCGGAGCGGTACGCCGAGATCAAGTCCGCCGGGTTCGACTTCATCATCTCCGGCAACTACGCCGGCGACGGCAACATCTTCCAGTACCAGCTCGGTCTCGCCCGCACCGCCGGCCTGCAGATGCTGATCTCGGACGACATCCAGATCCGCAACATGTCCCGCTGGTTCTCGATCTCCGACACCACCACCGACTTCCTCAGCGTCACGCCGGCCGAGGCGAGCGCTCTCTACATCCGCGCCCGCGACGCCTACGGCCCGTTCTCGTCACTGGCCGGCTTCAACTTGTACGACGAACCCGGTCCGGGCTGGTTCGGCACGCTGGCGAAGGCCGTGGCGATCTCGCGTGAACTCGCGCCCGGACTGCTGCCGTACATCAATCTGTTCCCGTCCGACGACCCGGCGTACTACCGCGGTTTCGTCGACGTGGTGAACCCGTCCCTGATCTCGTTCGACCGGTACCCGCTGCTGTCCGACGGCCGTGAGGACGCGAACTACTTCCACAACTGGGCGATCGTCCGGGACGCCGCGCTGCACGGTGACATCCCGTCCTGGGTGTTCATCCAGACGCTTGCCTATGACAACCACCGCGAGCCGACCGCGGCCGAGCTGCTCTGGCAGGTCAACATCAGCCTGGCCTACGGCGCGAAGGGCATCCAGTACTTCACCTACTGGACTCCCGAGGCCGCACGCGGTGAAGGATTCGGGCCGGCGTTGATCACGGTCGACGGCCGCCGTACACCCCGGTACGCCGCCGCCCGGCAGATCAACACGACCTGGCTGCACCAGGTCGGGCGTGAGCTCAAGCCGCTGGTGTCGGAGTCCGTGGCCCATGCCAACGAAACGCCGCTGCCCAACGGTGCCGTCGGTTTCACTCCCACGAACCTGGTCACCGGCGTCTCCGGGAGCCCGGTGGTCATCGGCACCTTCCGTGCGCGCGACACCACGTCCGCGGATCGTTGGCTGCTGGTCGCGAACCGCTCCCACCACGAGCGCGCCCGAGCCGTCGTCACGCCGAACCAGCAGACGGTTGCTTCCGTCGGCCTCTTCCAGGCGGCGAGCCAGACCTACCAGGCTCGTCCAGTCGCTCCCATCCCGGTCGACCTCGCGCCCGGTGCCGCAACCCTGGTCAAACTCAGCGCCAAGTAACCGACTAGCCGCTCGGCCGGATCAGCCGGTTGCCGGTCGGCCGGATCAGCCGGTTGCCGGTCGGTCGCTCGGCGGATCGGCGGGTCAGCCGGTCTCGCCGGTGTAGATGCCCATGGCCCGGAAGCGGAGAGCTGGGGCCGCGTACTCCTCCAAGGCGTGCGCGGTCCAGCCGATCATCCGGGCCAGGGCGAACAACGCGTCCCCGGCATCCGGCCGGAAGTCGTAGGCGTGCATCATCGCCGCGATGGCCAGATCGCTGTTCGGGAATCCCGGCGTCCGGGCGGCGACCGTGGCGACGGTCTCCACGATCGGATGGTCCCCGAGGAGCTCGAGGAGTACCTCGGCCCGAGGATCGCGGTGCTGGTAGATCCGGTGTCCGAAGCCCGGCACCGGCTCACCTGATCGCAGCTGATCCGACAACGCACCCAGTGGGTCTCCCTGCGCCCGCTCCAGGAACTCGTAGGCGAGCGTCGGCGCGGCGCCGTGGTACTGCCCGTCCAGTGCGCCGAGCCCGGCCGACACCACGGCGTACAGGTTCGCCCGGGCGCTCGCGGCGACGCGGGCTGCCACCGTCGAGACGGCCAGCCCGTGATCGGCCAGCAGGATCAGCGCCGCGTCGAGCACCTCCGGGCGCGGGGGCCGGGACGAGAGCTTCGGCCAGAGCCTCGCACCGAGCGTCTCCCGAACGTAGTCGGTGGGCCCCGGCAACGCGGTCACCAGCGTGCCGATCAAATGCTCCGCCGCCGCAGTCACCGAACCGGGCGACAGATCGAACCGCAACGGATCCGCAGCCCCCAGCACGGCAACCCCCACCCGCAGCTGATCCGTCAACCGCGCCGTCCGAGGAACAACCTCCATCGCCGACCGAGCCAGCAAAACCAACTCCCGCTCCACCGAAAACCCCGGCTCGTCACTCACCCCCCGATCACCCGCCGCCGAGCCACCAGACATACCGCCGCCAGGGGTGGTGCCGCCCGGGGGCACGCCGCCTGGGGTGGTGCCGCCGAGGCTGGTGCCGCCTGGGGTGGTGCCGCCGGGGCTGGTGCCGCCTGGGGTGGTGCCGGTGGGGGTTTCGGCGGTCCAGAGGAGGTGGGCTACTTGTTTGACTGTCCAGTGGGTTGCGAGGTGGCGGACGGAGTGGCCTCGGTAGTAGAGCTCGTCGTCGCGGAGCAGGGTGAGCTCGGACTCGATGCGCTCGACCACGCCGGAGTGCTCGACGGACCGGCTCGCCAGTCGCTCGACGTCAGCGACCGCGAACAGGCTGCCGCGGCGGCCCCGGGCGCGGACGCTCGTCAGCAGGCCGCGGCTCACGTAGGCGTAGATCGTCTCCGGCTTCACCTGCAGCCGGCGCGCGACCTCGGCCGTGGTCAGGTAATTCTCGTCACTCTGCGACGGCATCCGCGCTCCTCCGAGCCTTCATGTTGACTGGATCAATATTGACAATAGTTGATTGCCTGTCAACTCTGAAGATATGTCAACAACAATCAATGTTCCGCCCGGCCTGCGCAACGTCGTCGTCACCGAGACGACCCTCGGCGACGTCCGGGGCGACGAGGGGTTCTACCACTACCGCGAGTACTCGGCGATCGACCTCGCCAAGTCGAAGACGCTCGAAGACGTCTGGTTCCTGATGTTCGAGGGCCACCTCCCGACCGCGGCGGAGCGGGAACGCTTCATCGCCGAGCTGGCACCGCTGCGGGTGCTGCCCGACGAGGTCAGCGCGGTCCTGCCCGCGATCGCGGCCGCGGGTCCGAAGTTCAATCCGCTCGCCGGTCTCCGCACCGCATTGTCGCTGCTGGCCGCCGTACGGAGTCTTCCGCCGCTGTTCGACGCCGATCCGGCCCGCCGGAAGGCCGACGCGATGCTGGTGTGCGCGGTGACGCCGACGATCCTGGCGGCGCTGTACCGGCTGCGCGAAGGACTCGAGCCCCTGGAGCCACGGGCCGACCTGACCGCCGCGGCGAACTGGCTCTACCTGGTGACCGGCACCGAGCCGAGTGCGATCGAGGCGACGGCGATCGAGCACTACCTGGTCGCCACCGTGGACCACGGGTTCAACGCATCGACGTTCACCGCGCGAGTGATCGCGTCGAGTGGTGCCGACGTCGTCTCCGCCATCGCCGGCGCGATCGGAGCCTTCTCCGGACCGCTGCACGGCGGCGCGCCGGACCGGGCGCTGGCGAGCCTCGACGAGATCGGTACGCCGGACCGCATCGACGCGTGGGTGCGGGCGAAGGTGTCGGCCGGCGACCGGATCATGGGCTTCGGTCATGCGGTCTACCGGACCGAGGACCCCCGCTCGCTGATGCTGCGCGACATCGCCCGCGGCATCGGCGGCGACCTGGTCGACTTCGCCACCACCGTCGAGCAGCGCATCGTCGACGTGCTGGCGGAGCTCAAGCCCGGCCGCAACCTCTACGCGAACGTCGAGTTCTACGCCGGTGTGGTGATGGAGCTCTGCGGCGTCCCGCGCGCGATGTTCACGCCGACGTTCGCCGTCAGCCGGGTGATCGGCTGGTCCGCCAACATCCTCGAGCAGGCCACCGACCCCAAGATCATCAGGCCGATCGCGACGTACGTCGGACCGCAGCCGCCGGTCCCGGTCCCGTAGGTGCTTTGAACCGCATGGTGCCGTCGTCGACCGGACTGAACCGCAGGGACAGCAGGTCGCGAGGGTAGTTCTGCCGCAGGCGCCAGGGGCCGGTGGAGCCCTGGCGCGGCAGGATGGCGGCGGCACGCCGGATGTACCCGGACGACAGATCGACCACCGGCCGCGGGGGAGCGTCGTACTCGGCCGGGTCGATCTCGGGGACGCAGATGCTGGTGCCGGTCGCGGTGAGGTGGTTGAGCAGCCGGCACACGTACTGCGAGGTCAGGTCGGACCGCAGAGTCCAGGAGTTGTTGGTGTAGCCGATGCACCAAGCCAGGTTCGGTACGCCGCTCAGCATCATCCCCTTGTAGACAAAGGTGTCATGCGGCTCCACCACCTGCCCGTCGACCGTCAGCTGGATGTTGCCGAGTGCAACCATGCGGAGTCCGGTCGCGGTGACCACCAGGTCCGCCTCCAACTCCTGACCCGACCGCAGCCGCAGCCCGGTCGGCGTGAACGTCTCGATCTCGTCGGTGACCACGGCAGCCGAGCCATCGCGCAGTGCCTCGAACAGGTCTGCGTCCGGCACCAGACACAGTCGCTGATCCCAGGGCTTGTACCGGGGAGTGAAGTGAGGGTCTACCGGGATGGACTCCGGCAGCTCCTTGGCCACCGTGCTGTTCAGCAGCCACGCAGCATGCGCCGGCCACTTCCGGAAGGCGCTGTAGACCGCCGTGCTGAAGGCAACGTTCTTCCCGCGGATGAGCCGGTGAGCGAGCTTCTCGGGCAGTACGGCGCGCAACCGGTCGGAGAACGCGTCATGAGCCGGTCTGGACGCCACATAGCTCGGTGAACGCTGCAGCATCGTCACGTGCTCCGCCGTACGAGCCATGGCCGGTACGAGCGTCACCGCGGTCGCGCCACTGCCGATCACGACCACGCGCTGACCGGTGTAGTCCAAGTCGGACGGCCAGTGCTGCGGGTGGACGATCCGCCCCTGGAACTCGCTCTGCCCCGGGAAGTCGACCACATGGCCCGAGTCGTAGTCGTAATACCCACTGCAGGCATACAAGAAGGAACACGTGTACGACGCCTGGCTCGTCTCCACGGTCCACAGCGCCTCCTCCGACGACCACGACGCCCGTACGACGCGCTCGCCGAAGCGGATGTGCTTGTCGATGCCGTAGGTGGCCGCGGTCTCGTGCAGGTACTCCAGGATCGACGGGCCGTCCGCGATCGCCTTGGCCGCCTTCCACGGATGGAACGGGAACCCGAGCGTGAACATGTCCGAGTCCGACCGGACGCCGGGGTAGCGGAACAGGTCCCAGGTGCCGCCGAGGGCGTCGCGCGCCTCCAGGATCGCGTACGACCGGTCCGGAGACTGGGTTTGCAGCCGGTAGGCGGCGCCGACGCCGGACAGCCCGGCGCCGACGATCAGGACGTCGAGGTGTTCCATGTACTCAACAGTAGTGAACATTCCTTCCCGGCGTTGTCGATTCCGTGCGGCGCCGATCGTCAGCAAGATGTCCAGTAGAAGCCCTAGACAAGGGAGCCGGAGATGGCGCAGTACATGTTCCTGCTGTTCGACAGCGAAGAGTGGTACGACAACCTCACCGCGGAGGAGTGGGGCCAGGCGATGAAGCTGCACGGAGCCTTCTCGGAGGCGGTCGAGAAGGCCGGGGCGCGGATCCTCGGTGGGGAGGCGCTGGAGCGGTCGAGTACGGCGAGCACGGTCAAGCAGCGCGAGGGGGCCGAGCCGCTCGTCACCGACGGGCCGTTCATCGAGACCAAGGAGGCGCTTGGTGGGTTCTACGTGATCGAGGCCCGTGACCTCGACCAGGCGCTCGAGCTCGCCAAGCTCTGTCCGTCCGGGAACATCGAGGTCCGGCCGGTCATGCCGACCTCGGCGGGCTCCGGGCCGACGGTCTGACGATGTCCCGCCGGCCGGGTACGCCGACGGCTCGCCCCGTCGGCGTACCTGCCCGGAGGTGGGGGTGAACGCGGGTGACTGAGGGCGGGATCGCGGTGCCGGCGGTCGAGGTGGCCCGGGTGGTGGACCGGGCGCACAGGGAGAGTTGGTCGACCGTTCTGGCGTCCGTAGTGCGGATGACGCGGGACCTGGATCTGGCCGAGGACTGCACGCAGGATGCGTTCGTCCAAGCGTTGCGGACCTGGCCGGACGGCATCCCGGCGAATCCGGGTGGCTGGCTGACGACGGTAGCGCGGCGCCTCGCGCTCGATCGGCTCCGGCGGGAGACGACGCTGTGGCGGAAGCTGCCGCTCCTGGTCGAGGATCCGGTGGCGCCGGGCGACGTGGAGCAGCCGACGGATCCGTTGCGTCTCGTCTTCACCTGCTGCCACCCGGCGTTGGCGCGGGACTCGCAAGTGGCGTTGACGTTGCGGCTGATCTGCGGACTCACCACCCGGGAGGTGGCGGCCGTTCTCTTGATCAGTGAGTCGACGGCGGCCGCGCGGATCACCCGGGCGAAGAAGAAGATCGCCGCGGCTGGCATCCCGTACCGGATCCCTGCGGATCACGAGTTGCCGGCGCGGCTGGACGTCGTACTGACGGTGGTGCACCTGGTGTACACGGCCGGGCACGTGGCGGCTGGGTCGGAGTTGACGCGGACGGACCTGACCGGGCGGGCGGTGGAGCTCGCGCGGTTGCTGGTGCGGTTGATGCCGGACGAGCCGGAACCGCAGGCGTTGCTCGGGTTGTTGCTGATGACCGAGGCGCGCGGGGATGCACGGGTGAGCGAGGACGGGGAGCTGGTCCTGCTGGCCGATCAGGACCGGTCGCGCTGGGATGCGCGGATGCTGGCGGAGGGGGTGTCGCGGGCGACGGCCGCGTTGGGGCGGGGGCAGGGGCGGTTCGTGTTGCAGGCGGCCGTGGCCGGGCTGCATGTCACCGCGCCGTCGTGGGAGCGGACGAACTGGACCCAGGTGGTCCGGATGTACGACGCGATGATGATCAGCTGGCCGACGCCGATCGTCGCGCTCAACCGGGCCGCCGCGCACAGCCTCGTCCCCGGCGCGGACCTCGAGGCCGTCCTCGCCGAACTGGATGCCCTCGGCAAGGAGCCCGCGCTGGCGGCGTACGCCTATCTGCCCGCGGCCCGGGCCGATGTCCTCGCCCGCCTGGACCGCCCCCAGGAAGCAGCGGCCGCGTACGAAGCCGCCATCGCCCTCACGGCCAACGAAGCCGAACGCCGCTTCCTGACCCTCCGCCTGACCGCCCTGACCACCTAATCGGGAGAGGGTGCCCACAGGCGGTCAGCGTCGCCGGCTTCCAGGCGGCCGCGGTAGACGTCGATCTTGTGGTCGATGAGCTCGAGGTTGTCCTGGAGCTCGGCCAGCTTGGTGAGCACCTCGGACCGGTGGGCCTCGAGGAGAGCCAGCCGCTCCTTCTCGTTGCCGCGGCCGGCGGTGACGAGTTCGGCGTACTGACGGATCGTCCGGATCGGCATGCCCGTGGCCCGCAGACGGGTGCAGACCTTGATCCAGTCCAGGTCGAGCTGGTGGTAGCGGCGGCGGCCGCTCGCGGTCCGGTCGACGGTGGTGACGACCAGGCCGGCGCGCTCGTAGTACCGCAGGGTGTGCACGCTCACCCCGGTCCGCTGCGCGGCCTCGGCGATGGTGATGCCGGTCTCGGGGATCTGTTTGACTTCGAGCACGCTCTAAATTCTAGCGTCGACGATATGAGTGCTCCAGCGGTGCGGCGCAGTGGTCAGGGCGAGCTCAGTCGGCGGCGTCGGCTGGGGGTGCTGGCGATCTGTTGCGCCAGCATCGTCGTCGTGGTGATGGACATCTCCATCGTCACGGTGGCATTGCCGGCGATTCGAGCCGACCTGGAAGCGTCGGTCGCGCAGCTGCAGTGGACCGTCGACGCCTACACCTTGGTGCTGGCGAGCCTGCTGTTGCTGGCCGGGTCCACGGCCGATCGGGTCGGGCGGCGGCGGGTGTTCATGATCGGACTGGCCGCATTCGGACTGGGTTCGTTGTTGTGCAGTCTGGCGCCGACGGCGGGGTGGCTGATCGCGGCGCGGGCCGTGCAGGCAGTCGGCGGCACGATGCTCAACCCGGTGGCGATGGCGATCGTCGCGACCACATTCCCGGACCGGGCCGAGCGGGCGCGGGCCATTGGCGTGTTCGGGTCGATGTCCGGCCTGTCGCTCGCGCTGGGGCCGATCCTCGGTGGCGCGCTGGTCGACGGCATCGGGTGGCGGGCGATCTTCTGGGTCAACGTTCCGGCGGTCGCCATCGCGATCGTCTGTACGGCGCTCTTCGTGCCCGAGTCGCGCGCGCACCGAGCGCGGCGTTTCGACCCGGTCGGTCAGGCTCTCGTGATCTTGATGCTCGGATGCGTCGTGTACGCGATCATCGAGTCGGAGACGCGCGGCTGGACGTCGCCGGTGATCCTTGGGCCGCTCGGAATCGCCGTACTCGCGGCTTTGGCCCTGCTGGCGTACGAGCCCCGCCGTACTGACCCGCTGCTCGAGCTTCGGCTCTTCCGGAGCGTGCCGTTCAGCTCGGCGATCCTGATGGCTCTGTTCGCGCTCTGCGGTTTCGGCGCCTTCTTGTTCGTCACGACGCTGTACCTGCAGAACGTTCGCGGGCTGTCGGCACTCCAGGCCGGCCTGTGTCTGCTCCCGGTCGGCGCGGTGATCACCATCGTGGCGCCGAGGGCAGGACGGATCGTCGGTACGCGCGGTCCCCGGCTTCCGCTCGTGGTGGCCGGCTCAGCGCTCGCGCTCGGCGCGCTCAGCTCGTTGTGGCTCGGGCCGGCGACGCCGCTGCCGGTGGTGCTCGCGATCTACCTGTTCTTCGGGATCTTCCTGGGCGCCGTCAACCCGCCGATCTCCAACACCGCGGTCTCCGGCATGCCGTTGTCCATGGCCGGTCTGGCGGGCTCGGTGGCCTCCGCCGCCCGTCAGACCGGCACCACGATGGGAGTCGCCATCGCCGGCACGATCGTCGGCGCGACCGCGGGCCGCGATCCGCACGCGTTCACCGACGCTGAGCACCTGCTCTGGTGGCCCGTTGCGGGTCTGGGCATCGGCGTCGTAGCGCTGGCGCTGATGAGTACGACGCGCTGGGCGCAGGTGACCGCCCATCGGACCGCCGAACTGTTCAGTTCGCCGGCAGGCCGAAATGGGTGACGAGGCCGGGGATGCTGAACACATGGATGTGGGTCAGGCCGGTAGGAGTCGGCGTGAGTACGGCGACGCCGTACGGCTCGTAGTCCCCGCCCGGGCCGCGGAGGTACGCACCGACCGCGGGCTGTCCGTTGGCGATGATCGGGAGCATCCGCCAATCGCCAGGTGAGCCGACAGCCTCCGCGAGCAGCCGCAGGCACATCACGCGCCCGTCGAACCAGGCGGTGGTGCCTACCATCTCGATCGCCGCGTCCGCGCGCAGCGCACGTTCGAGCGCGGCCGTGTCGGCGTTCTCGAAGCCGGTGATGTACTCGGCCAGCAAGGCCTGCGCAACGGGATCGGTCGGCTCGGAGATCTCACCGAATGAGGTCTCGTCGAGCCGGGCCCGCGCCCGTTGCAGCGTGCTCTTCACCGCCGCGACCGATGTGTCGAGCATCGTCGCCACCTCAGCCGCCGGGAACCCGAGCACCTCACGGAGGATCAGTACGGCGCGCTGCTTGGCCGGAAGGTATTGCAGCGCGGCGATCAGTGCCAGCCGAAGACTCTCCCGTGTGGTCACGATGGTGGCCGGGTCGCTGGACTCCGACAGGACCAGCGAATCCGCGATCGGCTCCACGAACGCCACGCCGGCCGGCACCGACCCCGGAGCAAGGTCGGTGGCCGGTGCCCCGAGCCCTGAGGGGAGCGCCCGCCGCCCACGCTGCTCGAGCGCGGTCAGGCAGGCGTTGGTGGCAATGCGATAGAGCCAGACCCGGATCGACGAGCGGCCCTCGAAGGCCGAGTACGCACGCCATGCCCGCAGATAGGTCTCCTGCACCACGTCCTCGGCCTCGTGCACCGACGCGAGCATCCGATAGCAGTGCGCCAGCAGTTCCTTCCGGAACGGCTCGGTACGGCGGGCAAACTCGGCCTCGCCGGTCATCGCGGCTCCTTCGGTCTCGACGGCGTACATCACTTCACCCGGCCCTTCTCGATGAGGTTCTCATCGGTACAGACCGACCACCCCACGAAAAGGAATCGGTGTGCTTCACTGGATTATGAGTACGCCGAACGCCGGGCCACCGCTGTCGGCCTCGGATGAACGGACGTGGGGGATGATCGCCCACATCGGGGTGCTGGTCGCGGCCTGGTTCGCGATGGGGTTCCTGTGCCCACTGGTCATCTGGCTGGTCTACCGGAACCGGTCCGACTTCATCCGCCGGCACGCGCTGGAGTCGCTGAACTTCCAGCTGTCGCTGCTGATCTACACCGCGCTCGCGGTGATCCTGATCCTGGTCACCTTCGGCCTCGGCATCCTGATCATCGTCCCGCTCGTCATCATCGGCGCGGTCGCGGCGCTGGTCGTGATCATCCTCGCCACGATGGCCGCCTCCAGTGGCCACGACTACCGCTACCCGTTGACGATCCGCCTGGTCCGCTAACGTTCGGCCGGTGGAGCTCATCGGCCAAGGCATGGAAGGCGCGGTCTACGACCTGGGGGACGGGACGGTCCGCAAGATCTGGTTCGACCGGCGGCCGGACGACGTACGGCCGCTGCAGGCGTTCCTCGACGAGCTGCCACCGCTTCCGTTCCGTACGCCGCGCATCCGTGAGATCACCGCGGACGGCGACGGCCGGGCGACCAGCGTCGAGGACAAGCTCACCGGCACCCCGCTGAGCGAAGCCGATCTCCCGGAGGACCAGGCGCTCGACGCCTTCGTCGCGATCGTCGAGGCGCTCGGCCGGACCGTCGCCGGTCCCGCGAGCAAGGCGCTCCCGGTCCTCAACCAGCCCTTCTGGCAAGCGTCCTGGGGTGAGTCGCTGGCAGCCCTGGTACTCCGCC
The DNA here is from genome assembly GCF_055586945.1 of Kribbella sp. NPDC048837. Lineage (NCBI taxonomy): Bacteria > Bacillati > Actinomycetota > Actinomycetes > Propionibacteriales > Kribbellaceae > Kribbella > Kribbella sp. NPDC048837. The sequence continues at coordinate 301,408 of NZ_JBVJHF010000006.1, read as the reverse complement.
GTGCCGCAGCCTCACGCCCGCACCTGGAGCGCGACGTCTCCGGCTTCGCCGAGCTACTGGACCACCTCACCGACGAGCTCGCGAAGATCCACCCCGACCACCTCAGCGTGATCCACGGCGACATCTGCCCGGCCAACCTACTCATGGACGGCGCACGTATCGCGGCCGTGCTCGACTGGGGCTTCCTCTCGACCGCGGGCGACAACACGTTCGACGCGTCGCTCGCGGCCGGCTTCTTCGACATGTACGGCCCGGACGCGCGGCGCCTCGACGACCTGCTCCTCGACCGCTTCGAGCAGTTGGGCCACGACCGCGAGCGCATGGGCCTGTACCGCAAGGCGTACGCCATCACCACCGCGACCATCTACGACGCCGACGCCCGGGACGGTCACTACTCCTGGTGCGTCGCCCAGCTCACGAGGTGATCGGCGAACCGTTGCTCAGGTTGTGCAGCGACGACGGGTCGCGAAGGATCAGCGGCAGTCGGCGCGCGTTCAACGGCGACACCAACCCCTCCAGCGCATCCGGCGCGTGCCAGGAGATCCCGCGGATCTCGAAGCCGTCCGGCTGCAGTGTGTCCAGCAACGACGGGTCGTGGACGCCGCCGTCGTACAGGATCTCGACCGCGTCGCCCCAGCCCTCCCAGCGCGGGAGCCAGTCGATCGCGAGGACGCCGAGCAGCGGCAGTGCGACGCCGAGCTCCTCACGCATCTCACGAGACGCGCCCGTGGCCGGATCCTCATCCGGCTCGACCACGCCGCCCGGCAGCTCCAGATCGTTCTTGTAGCTGACCTGGCACAGCAGCACCCGCCCGGCCGTGTCGCGCACGATCACATGCGCGATCACGCGCTTCTTCGGCAGCACCGAGTCCATCAGCGAGGTCCAGCCGAACAGGGTGTCCGGCAGCGGATCGTCCCGCCGCAGGCCGTACACCGCCATGTCACGACGCTCACCCTGCATCGTGCCGGCGCCCCGCAGCAGTCCCTCGCGCCGGAACCCGGACCGGATCGCCACCCGAGCGGATGCCCGGTTCTCCGGATCCACCCGCGCCTCGAGCCGCTCCAGCCCCAGCTCACCGAAGGCGTACACGGCCAGCAGCCGCACGGCGCGCCGCGCGACCCGGCGCCCGCGGTACGGCTTGTACGTCGTCCAGGACACGTTGGCCACGCCCGGGGAGAGCCGCCGGAGCTCGACCGAACCGACCGGACCGGACTCGCCGGCCAGCTCGATGACGAAGTTGACCACCCGGCGGTCGTCGGCGTACTGCCGGTGCCACTCCTCGACCGCCGAGGCCAGGTTGGACCGCGCCGGGAGGCCCGGGAAGTCGAACCACCGGACCATCTCGTCGTCGTGCAGGCCCACGGCGGCGTCGATGTCCTCCTCACGCCACGGTCTGAGCATCAGCTCGCCATCGGTCAACGTCGGCTGCGGCGGTACGGCGGTCACCTCGTGAACGCTACCCCGTGTAGCGCAGGTACACCGTCGCCAGGGGTGGCACGGACAGCTCGGTGCTCGTCGTCATGCCGTGCCACTCCGGCCCGTCCGCCTCGACGGCACCGTAGTTGCCGACCCCGGATCCGCCGTACACGTCGGCGTCGGTGTTGACGGCCTCTTCCCAGCGGCCTGCGTACGGGAGGCCGAGGCGGTAGCCGTGGTGCGGGATCGCGGAGAAGTTCGCCACGCAGGCGACCGTCGGCTCACCGTCGTCGCCGTACCGGAGGAAGGAGAAGATGTTGTTGCTGGCGTCGTTGGCGTCGATCCAGCTGAACTTCTCCGCCGAGTGGTCGGTCCGCCAGAGCGCCGGGTTGTCCTTGTAGATGCCGTTCAGGTCGCGGACCAGCTGCTGCAGGCCGCGGTGATCGGTGTGGTCCAGCAGCCACCAGTCGAGCTCGCCCTTCTCGGACCACTCCGACTCCTGGCCGAACTCACAGCCCATGAACAGCAGCTGCTTGCCCGGGTGGGCCCACATCATCGCCAGGTACGCGCGCAGGTTCGCCAGCTGCTGCCAGCGGTCGCCGGGCATCTTGCGCAGCAGCGAACCCTTGCCGTGCACGACCTCGTCGTGGGACAGCGGGAGGACGAAGTTCTCCGAGTAGGCGTACATCATCGAGAACGTCAGCTCGTGGTGGTGGTACTGCCGGTGGATCGGCTCGTGCTCCAGGTAGCGGAGCGAGTCGTTCATCCAGCCCATGTTCCACTTGAAGCCGAACCCGAGACCGCCCAGGTGCGTGTCCCGGGTGACGCCCGGCCACGAGGTCGACTCCTCGGCCACCGTGATGACGCCGGGGACGCGCTTGTAGAGGGTCGCGTTCATCTCCTGCAGGAACGACACGGCCTCCAGGTTCTCGCGGCCGCCGTACTGGTTCGGGACCCACTCGCCGTCCTGGCGGGAGTAGTCCAGGTAGAGCATCGAGGCGACCGCGTCCACCCGGAGGCCGTCGATGTGGTACTCCTCGGCCCAGTAGATCGCGTTCGCGACCAGGAAGTTCCGCACCTGCGGACGGCCGAAGTCGAACACCAGCGTGCCCCAGTCCGGCTGCTCGCCGCGGCGCGGATCCGGGTGTTCGTAGAGCGGGGTCCCGTCGAAGCGGGCCAGCGCCCAGGCGTCCTTCGGGAAGTGTGCCGGCACCCAGTCGACGATCACGCCGATCCCGGCCTGGTGCAGCCGGTCGACCAGCAGCCGGAAGTCGTCCGGGTCGCCGAACCGCGACGTCGGCGCGAAGTACGACGTCACCTGGTAGCCCCACGAGCCGCCGAACGGATGCTCCATCACCGGCATCAGCTCGACGTGGGTGAAGCCCATGTCGTTGACATAGGCAACGAGCTCGTCGGCCAGCTCGCGGTACGACCTGCCCTTGCGCCACGACCCGAGGTGCACCTCGTAGACACTCATCGGCTCGGCGTGGGCCTGTGAGGCGGCCCGCCGCTCCAGCCAGGCCGCGTCGCTCCACTCGTACGACGACTCGTGCACGACGGACGCGTTCGCCGGGGGAGTCTCGGCCAGGTTGGCCATCGGGTCGGCCTTCTGCCGCCAGACCCCGTCCCGGCCGCAGATGTCGAACTTGTACCGCGTCCCCGGGCCGACGCCGGGCACGAACAGCTCCCACACGCCGGACGAGCCGAGCGAACGCAACGGGTGCGCGCGACCGTCCCAGAAGTTGAAGTCCGCGGTCAGCCGGATCCCTTGCGCGTTCGGCGCCCAGACGGCGAACGACGTCCCGGTGACGGTGCCGGTCGGGCCGTCGTACCGGCGGACGTGGGCACCCAGGACGGTCCACAGCTGCTCGTGCCGGCCCTCGCCGATCAGGTGCAGGTCGACCTCACCGAGCGACGGGAGGTAGCGGTACGGGTCGTCGAGCTCGACCGCGGGGCCGTCGGTGTAGCTGACCTCGAGGCGGTAGTCGGGCACCTTGTCGATGTCGAGCACGCCGACCCAGACACCCTCGAACTCGTGCCGGAGCTCCAGCCGCTTGCCGTCGTACAGCACCGTGACGGACTGGGCGAACGGGCGCAGTGCCCGGACGGTGACACCGTGCTCACCGAGGTGCGGACCGAGCACCTGATGGGGATCGTGGAACGTCCCGCCGACCAGCCGCTCCAGCACGGTCCGGTCCACCGGAACCGCTGTCACCACAGGCTTGTCAGCCGGCACCACCGGCGCCACGAAAGCTTCAGTCGCCGGTCCGGCGTTCTGCTCGCTCGATCCCATGAACCCCATCCTGCCCGATCGACACTCCATTCACCGCACCCCGTACCCGTCGAGTTCCGACGTACACAACTTCAGGCGCTCAGAGCGTCCCGCACGGCGGTCAGCCGGGCGGCGCAGCGGGGCCACGCGAAGCCGGTGACGGTGTAGGCGATGGAGGTCTCGGCGACCAGGGCGCTGGGGCGGGCGGCGAGCCAGGAGGTGCTGTGGTCGGCGAGCTCGACCAGCCGTATGACGCGATCCGACAACGCCCTCGCGGCCTCGAAGGAGAGAAGGCACTTGCCGCTGCCCGGACCACCGTCAGTGTGATCAGGCCGAGTTCACCGAGCCGCTTCACCAGCGCGGACAGCTCGTTCTCCCGGCTGACGAAGCTGGTCAACGGAGAGGGCAGCTCCGCCACGACGCCGGCCGCGGGAGGTGCCGGCTCGGTTGCCTGCAGCAACAAGGTCGGTCCTGCCGGAGCAGCCGCAGCTCCATCGCCGCGGTGTCCGGCGCTGGGTCGACCCCGAGCTCGTAGGACCTCCAGCTGTGGCTCGGGTGGCATGCCCGGACGTATTACAGTGTTCGCTCGCCCACGCTCTGTAATTCTCGGGCGGATTTTGGGTACAACTACTGCTCGGCCAATTGTGCTGCGGCCGCCAGCGGGATCGGCAGCCAGCTCGGGCGGTTGCGGGCCTCGTAGAGCGTTTCGTAGATGACCTTGTCGGCCAGGAACGCGCTCAGCAGGACGCCCTGCTCCCGCGGGTCCGTGCCGGCGACCTCGGCGTACCCGTCGCAGAAGGCCTGCTGGTTCCGGGTCGCCCACTCGGCCGCGCGGTAGGCGATCTGCTGGTCGCCCTGGTGGTCGGCGAGCAACGAACGGGCCGCGTAGTCGAACGACCGCAGCATCCCGGCGATGTCCTTGACCGCGGTGTCCAGCGCCCGCCGCTCGATCAGCGACTTGGCCGGCTCACCCTCGAAGTCGATCAGCTTCCAGCCCTCGATCGTCCGCAGCACCTGACCCAGGTGGAAGTCGCCGTGGATCCGCTGCACCGTCACCGGCTGGTCGTACGCCGCCAGCGCCTCGAACCACCGGCCCAGACCGGCCTTGTACGGCGCGAGCTCGGGGATCGCCGCGGCTGCCTGATCGAGCCGGCGCTGCATCGCCGCGGCGTGCTCGACCAGCTTGGCCGGCTCCCAGATGTCCGTGCCGAGTGCCTTCGCCAGCTCCGAGTGGACCTGCGCCGTGCTCGCGCCGAGCCGGTGCGACTCGGCCGCGAAGTCACCGCCGACCTCCTCGGCGTGCAGGTCGCCCTCGGCGTACAGGTCCCGCACCGACGAGCAGGCGAACGACCAGCCGTCGGTGGCGTTCTTCTGGAACGCCGTCATCATCGCCAGCTCACCGGAATCCGTGCCGCCGCCCGCCCGCGGCCAGGTGCCGCGCGCGGACCCGAGCACCTCGGGAACCAGCTCGGAGCCCGCCTCGGTGAGCGCCGACTCGATCTCGACCCCGGGGTTGCTCCCGGGCTCGAGCCGGCGGAACACCTTCAGCAAGGCCACGTCGCCGAACACCAGCGAGGTGTTGCTCTGCTCCACGGTGAGGACGAGCGACTGCGAGTCCTCGGGTACGACGATGGTCCGCTCCGGACTGTGGACCGGGTGGAACTCCAGCCCGTCCAGCCGCCGGCCGTGCGTGAGCCCGTCCAGCCAGTACGGAGTCGCCTCCTTGTCGTGCAGAGCGTCGTACACCCAGACCTCGGTGTCGTCGAGGTCCTGCTCGACCCACTCGCCGATCAGCGCGTGGCCGAGGTTCTCGACCGGGTGGCGGTGGTAGCTGAGCGGCAGCTGGTACACCCGGATCGGGAACTCCGACCCGGGCGGACCGGAACAGTAGACGAACCCGATCCGGACCGCGGGCCAGGCATCCTCGCCCGACAGCCACACCGAGGTGGCCATCGCGTCGACGTGGACGTCGTGTCCCTTCTCCCCGAACCACCTCTGGCTCGCGCAGAAGGACTGGACCTGGTCCAGATGGGAACTCACTACATGCTCTCCTCGTGGTCAGCCGGCTTGGTCACCGGCAGCCGGAACCAGTAGAAACCGTGGGCTCCGAGCGTCAAAAGGTAGGGCAACTCCCCGATCGTGGGGAAGTGCACACCACCCAGCAGTTCGACGGGTTCCACGCCCTGCCACTGCCGTAGGTCCAGCTCGATCGGCTGCGGGAAGCGTGACAGGTTGTTCACGCACAGCACCACGTCGTCACCGAACTCGCGCACGTACGACAGCACGCTGGGGTTGGAACCCCCCAGGTCTGTGAAAGTACCCATGCCGAAACACGGGTGCTGCTTGCGGGTCTGGATCATCCGCCGGGTCCAGTGCAGCAGCGAGGACGCGTTCTCCATCTCGGCCTCGACGTTCACCGCCTGGTAGCCGTAGACCGGGTCCATGATCACCGGCAGGCTGAGCTTGCCGGGGGTCGCGGTGGAGAACGACGCGTTGCGGTCCGGGGACCACTGCATCGGGGTCCGGACGCCGTCGCGGTCGCCCAGCCAGATGTTGTCGCCCATGCCGATCTCGTCGCCGTAGTACAGGATCGGCGAGCCGGGCAGGCTGAGCAGCAGCGCGGTGAACAGCTCCATCTTGTTGACGTCGTTGTCCAGCAGCGGCGCCAGCCGGCGGCGGATGCCGATGTTCGCCTTCATCCGCGGGTCCTGGGCGTACTCGCCCCACATGTAGTCGCGGTCCTCGTCGCTGACCATCTCGAGGGTGAGCTCGTCGTGGTTGCGCAGGAAGATCCCCCACTGGCAGGTGTCCGGGATCTCCGGGGTCTGCGCCAGGATCTCCGAGATCGGGAACCGGGACTCGCGGCGGACGCCCATGAAGATGCGCGGCATGACCGGGAAGTGGAAGGCCATCTGGCACTCGTCACCCCCGGAGGCGCGGTCGCCGAAGTACTCGACCACGTCGGCCGGCCACTGGTTCGCCTCGCAGAGCAGGACGCGGTCGCTGTAGTTCGCGTCCACCTCCTTGCGGACCCGCTTGAGGAACTCGTGGGTGCGCGGGAGGTTCTCGCAGTTGGTGCCCTCGGTCTCGAACAGGTAGGGCACCGCGTCCAGCCGGAAGCCGTCCACACCGAGGTCGAGCCAGAACTTCAGCGCCTCGATCATCGCGTCGCCGACGGCCGGGTTCTCGAAGTTCAGGTCCGGCTGGTTGGAGTAGAACCGGTGCCAGAAGTACTGGCCGCGGACCGGGTCCCAGGTCCAGTTCGAGGTCTCGGTGTCGACGAAGATGATCCGGGCGTCGGAGTACTTGTCGTCGGTGTCGGACCACACGTAGAAGTCGCCGTACGGGCCGTCCGGGTCCTCGCGCGATGCCTGGAACCAGGGGTGCTGGTCGGAGGTGTGGTTCATCACGAAGTCGACGATGATCCGGATCCCGCGCGCGTGCGCGGCCTCCATGAACGCCGCGAAGTCCGCGATCGTGCCGACCTCGGGCATCACTCCGGTGTAGTCGGAGATGTCATAACCGCCGTCGCGCAACGGCGACGGGTAGAACGGGGGTAACCAGAGGCAATCGACACCGAGCCACTCGAGGTAGTCGAGTTTCTCGGTGAGGCCTTGCAGATCGCCGATGCCGTCGGCGTTCGAGTCCTTGAAGGACCGCACGAGGACCTCGTAGAAGACGGCCCGCTTGAACCACAGCGGGTCACTCTTCGTCAGTCCGTGGTGCTGCTCCGGCAGCATGTCGGTCACGCTCACCTCCATCGGGTGTCTCCAAACCTAGCGGTACTGCGGTGTGCCGCACTGCATCCCGTACCCCTTTGGGGCGTTCGTGAAAAGGGGACAGTGCGCTGTGTCCGGCAGAGCCGGTGATGTGGTGGACGCCCCGGGACGGACGGTTCCGGCAAGGCGTTCCGCTCAGTGTGACGGCCCTCCGCCAGTACAAGCAAATAGGGGCCCGATCCCCCTATCCGGCAGGCCTTCCCGCGGCTCAGTCGCGGGGGTTGGCGGACTTGCGGGGGCGGCGGGTGTACTTGGTGAAACCGGCGCGTTCGGCGTCGGACTCACTGCGGAACCAGACCTCGGGTTTGGTCCGGCCGTAGTACGGCGAGTCGGGGGTGTGGAACAGCATCGACTGGGCGTTGCCCTTGATGGTGAACCCGTCCGGCGGAGCCTGATGAGGGACCGCTTCGGCCGAGCCCTCACCGTAGCGCCCGGGCGGCACCGCGGCCCGCATCTGCGGCACGGTCGCGTTGGTGTCGCCGTTCATCGCGGCCGGTTCGAGGTGGTCGAACAGCGTCGGCTCCGCCTCCATCAACTGCGAGAACGCCGGCTTCAGCTCCTCCCGCACGACGGGCTCGGGTCTGGTGGCGGGCTCCGCCTCCGCAACTCCGGCTCCGACCAGAACCTCTGCCTTCTCGGCCACTGGCTCCTCGGCCTCAGGTTCCGGGGGAGCGGCCGGGGTGCGGCGTTCGAGGAGGAGCCAGGTGATGAGGGCGCCGATGAAGAAGGCGAGGAGCGACCAGAGCCAGTTGTGTCGCAGCAGCCAGCTCATCAGCGGGTTCCTCTCGCGGGGTTGCGGACGAGCCGGTGCAGCAGCCAGGCGGCCGCGCTGCCGAGGACGAACGCGACCAGTAGCAGGATCCACATCTGTGCGATCAGCCAGCTCATTCAGTTCCCCTGCAGGACTCGGATCTCGGCCCGGCGGTTGGCGATCCGGCCGGCGGCGGTGGTGTTGGGGGCGATCGGGAAAGCTTCGCCGTACCCGTTCGCGTGGATGTGGTTGGCGGCCACGCCGAGCCGGACCAGCTCGGCCTTGACCGCGGCGGCCCGGCGCTCGGACAGCGGCAGGCTGCTCGCGGCCGAGCCGAGGTTGTCGGTGTGACCCGCCACCTCGAAGAACGCCGTCGGGCACGACCTCAGCAGCGCGGCGGCCCGGACCACCGTCGGCTTCGACGCGTTGTTCACGATCGACGTACCGGACAGGAAGATGATCTTGTGCTGCCGGGTGAACTCCGACACCCGGGCCGGGAGTGTCCGGCACGGCTCGCTGACCTGGGTCGTCGGCGGCGCCGGGATCTCCAGCTGGTTCGCGATGACCGCGCCGGGGACCGCCTTGGCCGCCACCCGGGCGACCGTCGCCTTGGTCGCCTGGTCCGGCACCTCACCCGACAGCGTCACCGTGCTGCCGTCGTACCGGACCGAGGCGTCACCGGTCCCGATCGCGAGGGCCTGCAGCAGCGCGGACACCGCGGTGGCGTCGGCCAGTCCGTTCGCGGCGTCGAGCGTCGTGCGGTCGTCGTACTCACGGTCTTCGCCGAGCACCTTGCCGACCTCGGCGGCGATCGCGTCCTTGACGGCCTGGTCCTTGACCGCCGCCTGCACCCGGATCGACCGGTCCGTCCGGCCCACCTCGAACGGCGCGACGGCGGACTCGGCGGGCGCGGTCGTCGTCGAAGGAGTGGGTGTAGCGGTCGTCGCACCACCCTCGATGCGGACCGAGCGAACGCCGTCCACGGTCACGACGACCTCGCGGACGAGCTCGGCGTCGACTCCGGCCGGTACGGCGATCGTCGCGTCGCGGCCGTCGAAGTCGATGGAGCCGGCTTCGATGCCACGGGCCTGGAGCGCTGCCAGTGTCCGGTCGCGCAGTTCGTCCTCGGTGGTGCCCGCTTTGGCCGGAACCAGCACAGCGGTGAGCAGCACCGGGACCGCGAGGGCCGCGAGCAGCCAGACGACGATCGGCCGCCGAACGAGACCGGGCACTGTTCCTCCGTCGGGTGCGGTCAAGAGACCGTGCGCGAGGAGATTACTCCGCTGTGCGCTCCCTCCGCACACTCGTCGCGGGTGCGTCGGCATGATCACGAGATCATCTTTATTTGGATGAGTTCTTTTCTTAACCGGATGTGGTCAGCAAGGTGCGGATCCCCGCCGGACCGCCGGCCGTGCCGGCAGCCCCGGTCCGGCCCGCCTTTTCCCTGTCCTGCTTGGATTTCTGTCCTGTCTCGGACAGGTCGCATTTGTGCCAGCCCGGGGTGCGGGGAATCCCTTGACTTAGTTCGCGTCGTAAACCGTACTTGTGGCTGGCCGGCGTTGGATTGTGGGAGGGGCTCGCCATGGAGAGGCCTGCGGATTCGTCGTTGATCATCGGTGTGGCCACGTCCACGTCCGAACGGGTGCAGCTCGCGCGGATGCTCGGTGAGGCCGACGCGCTGCTGCTGGTGTCGAGCGCGGACCAGGCCCGCGCGTTCCTCGAGCTCACCGCGGGCGCAGAGCCCACCGTCCTCACACGGACGGTCCTGCCGGCCGCCGTTGCCCGGATCGAGGCAGTGCCGCCCGCGGTGGCCGCTGTACCCACCGCGGTCGCGGTGTCCGAGCCCGAGCTCTACCTGGACGTCGATCGACGCGTCGTCCGGTGGAAGGACCGCGAGGTCTCACTCACCCGGCTCGAGCACGACTTCCTGCACTGCCTGGTCGAGGAGCCCGGCCGGGTGTGGACCTACCAGCGCCTCCACCACGCCGTCTGGGGCAACGAACACCTCGGCCACGGCTCCCACATCCACTCCGTCGTCAAGCGCCTCCGCCAGAAACTCTCCAACCTGGGCGCGACCGTCACCATCCACGCCGTCCGGGGCGTCGGATTTCACCTGCTCCCCACCGTCTAGCTGAGGTACCGTTCCGGCGGTGCGACCGCGCTTGGTGGGGATCCTCAACATCACGAAAGACTCGTTCTCCGACGGCGGCCGCTATCTGTCGCCCGGAGATGCGATCACCCACGCCCACGAACTGTCCGAGGCCGGCGCCGACCTGGTCGAGCTCGGTCCGTCATCCAGTCACCCGGACGCGGAGAAGGTCTCGCCGGGGGAGGAGATCGAGCGTCTGGCCTGCGTGATCGACGGGCTCGACGGGATCTCGTGGGGTGTGGACTCCTACCACCCGCAGACCCACCGCTACGCGGCCGCCCGCGGAGCGGCGTACCTGAACGACATCCAGGGCTTCCCGGACCCCCGCGAGTACGACGAGTTGGTCGGCCTCAAGTGTCAGCTGGTGGTCATGCACTCGGTGCAGCGCCTCGGACCGGCAACCCGGGTCCGGACCGACCCACAGTCGATCTGGACGTGCATCGAGGACTTCTTCGACCAACGGATCGCCGCCCTCGAGTCCGCGGGCATCACCCGCGACCGACTGATCCTCGATCCAGGACTCGGCTACTTCCTGGGCAGCACCCCAGAGCCGTCGCTGGCGGTCCTTGCGAATCTCGGACGGCTGAAGGCCCGCTACGGGTTACCAGTCCTCGTCTCGCCCTCCAGAAAGTCGTTCCTGCGCGCGCTGACCGGCACCGACCTCAGTGCCATCGCACCGGCGACTCTGGCCGCGGAACTGCACGCGGCGGGCCAGGGCGCTGATTTCGTGCGCACCCATGACCCCGCCGCACTGGCAGACGCGTTGCTGGTTTCGGCGGCCCTGAGGCGTCGGTCGACGCACTGATCGACCAGCCCGCGTGGGCTCGACCCGGTACGTGGACCGGCCCCCGTCCGTGAAGGGCGGGGGCCGGCCTGGTTAGTGCGGGGTTACTTGATGGACTTCAGGGCGAAGTCTTCGGTGACAGGGGTGCCGGCTACCAGCTTGGTGGTGCGGGTCTGGGGCTTGTAGCCGTCCTTGGCGGCGATCAGGGTGAGTGGGTTGTTGCGGCGGTCCAGCCAGTAGGCGTACTGGCCGTTGTTGTCGGTGATGAAGGTGTAGGACTGGGCCCACGAGTCCACCTCGACGATCGCGCCGGCGAGCGGAGCGCTGACGCCGGACGAGCTGACGCCCGTGACGGTGCCCTGCAGCTTGCTCCAGGTGTTCGGCGGGGTGACGTTCATCGTCACGCCGACCGGTGCGACCGAGTAGGGGGTGTTCTCGCCGACCGTGACCGCCCCGGAGTACGTACCGGGCTGGTCGACGTTCGCGGTGAGCGTGACCTTGACCGTCGTCGACGCGCCCGGGGCCAGCGTGGCCTCGGTCTTGTCGATGGACAGCCAGCTCACGTCCGCCGACGACTCGGCGCAGTCCTCGAGACCCGGCAGGGCCTCACTGTCGACCGTGGCGGTGAAGCCACCGGACGAGCCACCGACCTTGTAGAAGCCGCAGGCCGCGCCACCGCGGTACCGCGGCAGGTTGGCGTTCGGCAGCGCGGTCCAGCTGTCCGACGACGGGTCGTACGAGAACCCGGCGTTGGTCACGGCACCGGCCTGCACACCGCCGACGATCAGCAGCTTGCCGCCGGCGACGGCGTACGACGCCGCCCAGTGGTCGGACGGGGCGTCCGCGACCGCGGTCCAGGAGTCGGCTCCCGGGTCGTAGACGTACGCCGACTTCAGCGAGTTCGTACCGTCGTTACCACCGGCGCAGTACACCTTGCCGTCGATGGCACCGCAGGACGCGAACGCGACCGACTTCGGGTAGTTCGCCAGCGTCTCCCACGCGTCGGCGGCCGGGTCGTACCGGACCACCGTGTTGCTCATCGGGAGGCAGCTGGCGGTCGTGCAGCCACCGACGGCGTACAGCTTGCCGTCCGCGACGGCCTGACCGGCCGCGGCCCGCGGGGCCGGGTTGGCGGCCGCCGGGGTCCAGGCGTTGGCGGCCGGGTCGTAGGCCCAGGTCGCCGCGTCCGGTCCGGAGGCACCCCAGCCGGAGCTGGCGATGATCTTGCCACCCACGGCGCCGACGGTGACGGCGTTGCGGGCGCCCGGCAGCGGGGCGATGGCGGTCCAGGCGAGGGCGGCCGGGTCGTACACGTAGCTGTTCCCGGTCGAGGCCGAACCGTTGCCACCGGCAATCGAGTAGATCTTGCCGTCGAGGTTGACCACCCGGTTGTCCATCACGGTCGACGGGTAGTCGGCGATGTCGGTCCACGGCGCCGCGAGCGGCTTCGCGGCGGCCGGCGTACCGGTCGTCTTGCCCGACAGCATCTTGGCGAACGAGGTCTGCACCGCGAGCCGCTGCAGCGGGGCACCGGTGCCGTTCAGCACCTGCGCCTGGGTGGTCTTGGTGCCGTTCGCGTTCTCCAGGACGAAGCCGCCGTCCTTCTCACCGAACTTCACCTCGACGTCCGCGCCACCGGTGTTGGTGACGGTGAACGACTTGGTGACCTTGCCGGTGGGCAGCTTCAGGTTGCCCGTCACGCTGCCCGGCGTGACGCTCAGCCGGCCGGCCTTCAGGGAGTAGTCGGCCACGGTGGTCCAGTCGGCCTCGACGCCCACGGTCGCCGTCGCGGTGACGTAGTTGCCGGCCTTGGCGGTGAAGCCCTGGTCGCCGTCCGCGGACGAGTACAGCCAGTAGAAGCCGTCGTTCAGGCCGGTGTCCTCGGGCGTCGCCACGGTGGTCGCGGACTCGGAGCTGCCGTCACGGGTGACGACCGCGCCGTTCACGAAACCGTTCGTGTTGGCGTCCTTGACGTTGCCGACGACGATGCCGCCGCCGGTCGGCACACAGGTGACCTGGCTGCCGATCAGCACGCTGTCGACGATCCACCACCACTCGTACGAGGCGTCGTAGTAGTGGAACCGCACCTGTACGGCGGACTTGCCGGCCGCCTGCGGGATCGCGACCTCCTTGACCCCACGGACGTCCGTGGCCTGGGCCAGCACGTTGGACCAGGTGGCCCCGCCGTCGATCGACAGGTCCACGTCCGCCTTCTCGCCGCCGAGCCAGTTGAGGTCCTGGTTGAACCGGATCACCGGAGCGGTGACCGAGCTCAGGTCCACGACCGGGCTGACCAGCGAGGTGTCCTGGGATCCACCCGGACCGTAGTTGTCGCTGTCGATGACCGCGAACTTGCCGCCGCCACCGGACAGGTTGCCCCGGTTGCCGGGGTCGTCGAACTTCCAGACCTGGCCGTTGCTCTTGTTGTCGACCACGGTCCAGCCGCTCGGGACCGCACCGGAGTCGAACGTCTCGTACACACCGTCGGAGCCGTACTTGTAGCCCGGCGCCGTGGTGCAGGAGTCGGTCAGGACCGGTACTGCGATGTTCTTGGTCAGGTTGCCCGAGCCGACCGTGATCGGCTGGCTGACCGTCTGGTAGCCCGGGTACTGCGACTCGACCTTGAGCGAGTACGCGGCACCGGCCGGAACCTTCAGGCTGTAGCGGCCGTTGCTGGGCGTGGTGTAGTCGAACACACCGCCCGGACCCTCGACGCTCACCTTCGCGTACAGCGGCCAGCCGTGGCCGGAGCCGTCCGAGATGGTGCCGCCGACGCTCACCTGCGGCGTGCTCACCAAGGCGAAGTCCTTGGTGGTGGTCTGACCGGTGGTGATGGTGACCGTGGCCGTCTGGGTCTGGTACCCGAACGACGCCACCGTCAGGTCGTAGCTCCCGGCCTGCAGGACCGACGAGAACGTGCCGGTGCTGCTGGTGGTCAGGACCTTGTCGGGCTGGCCGGCCGCCTTCACCGTGACGCTGGCGCCGGCGATCGCGGCACCACCGGTGGCGGCGGTGACCTTGCCGGTCAGGGTGCCGGTGTCGCCGATCGGCGCGGCGTTCAGCAGTGCGAGCGCGTCGAGACGGCCCTGACCGAAGACGTTGTTGTTCTCCGGGGTGCCGCCGCACTGGCTGTTCGGCGTGTCGATCGCGGTCTGGTTCAGCAGCGCCCGCGTCGCGTTCACGTCACCCTTGAGGGCCGGCGAGGCCGACCAGAGCAGCGCGATCGTGGCCGCGAGGTGCGGGGTGGCCATCGACGTACCGTTGAAGCTGCCGTAGGTGTTGCCGGGCAGGCTGGAGCGGACGTTGACGCCGGGGGCCGAGATGTTCGGCTTGATCGTGCCGTTCTGACCGACACCACGGCCGGAGAACGACGCGATGTTGTTGTTGATGTCGTAGGCGCCGGCCGAGTAGTTGCTGGTCAGGCTGCCCGGAGAACCGGAGGTGTTGCAGCCGCCCTCACCACTGTTGCCGTTGGCGAACGCACCGAAGATCCCGGACGCGGTCCAGGCCAGGGTGATGTCCTCCATGAACGGGTCGTTCGACGGCAGCGTCGAGCCCCACGAGTTGTTGATGACGTTCGGCCGCTTGCTCGCGTCCGGGTTCTGCCCGGCGAGGTTGGTCGGCTCGAGCATCCACTGGCCGGAGCTGATCAGTGCCTCGTCGCTCGGGCAGCAGCCGTTCGCGGCGATCCACTTCACGCCCGGCGCGACACCGACCTGGTTGCCCGCGCCGTCGTCGCCGACCATGGTGCCCATCGTGTGGGTGCCGTGGCCGTTGCCGTCGGCCGGCTGGGTCGGCGAGGTGCCGGCCGCGTCGAACCAGTTGTAGTTGTGGTCGAAGGTGCCGTCGCCGTTGTTGCCGCGGTACTGCTTCACCAGCGCCGGGTGGTCGAACTGCACCCCGGTGTCGATGCTGGCGACGACGATGCCCTCACCCTTGTCGCCGTACTGCGACCACACCTGGTCGGCCTTGATGTTGGCGATGCCCCACTCGACCGCGTTGATCTCGTGCTCGGTCGTGCCCTGGGTGACTTTGGGCACCTCGATCGCGACCGGGGCGTACAGGCCCTCGACCTCGGTGTGGGTGGCCAGGTTCTGGGCCAGTGTGAGCGACCCGCTCTGGATGCGGATCGCGTTCGTACCCCAGAACGCGGTGTACTTCACGTGCTGTGCGTCCAGTTCGGCGCGGATCTTCGCCTGGCTGTCCGCGGCGGTCTTGCGCAGCGCGGCGGCCACGGCGGTGCCGCGCTCGTTCCAGTCGGTGATCTTGCTGGCGGCGGTCAGATCGGCCTTCGGTGCGAACCGGACCCAGTAGTCCGTCGCGGCCTTGGCGTCCTTGCCCTCCAGCTTCGCCATCAGTTCCGGCTTGATCTTGGCGGCCGGTTCCGGCGTGGCTTGAGGTTTGGTGGGTGGCGACGCCTGCGCCTGGCCGGCGGCTGCCAGCCCGGTCGCCAGCACGGCCACCGTCGCCAGGGCACCCACCAGAGATCTGGCGAGTCCCCTTCGTGGTTGATGTGACATCTCTGCAGCCCCTCACTTGGAAGACCCCGAGTCGACTCCCCCGAGTCATGCGTGCAGAGGTGCATGGGGGTTCGCGTTGGGCGAACGCTCCGTGCCCCCCAGGTCGCGGCGTGTGACACCGCGAGCCTGACGTGGAGCCTATGTGTCAGAACAACGTGGTAACAAGCACAGTTGGTGAGCAGGATGTGACTATCTGTCGCACGGATCGAGGCAACGTGGTCAAACGTTGGCAGTCCGTTGACGATCCCGGGCAGAGGTTGACATCGTGATCGGATGGTCACCGCCCGTGTCCCCGCCCCAGCGGACGTCGATCTGACCACGACCGGTCCCGAGCCGTTCCCGCTGCTGATCGCGGTCGCGGCCTCGGCCGAGCAGCGTGTCCGGCTCGCCGAGCTCGTCGACGACGTCGCGCCGCTGCTGCTGGTCTCCAGTCTCGACGAACTTCGCAAGCTGCTCGTGCCCGTGCAGCAGCCACCGCCCGCCGCCCCCGAACACCCCGAGCCACCCGAGCCCGACGCGGTCGATGCCGCCGCGGCCCGGACCCCGGGGGAGCAGCCGGAGGCCGACGTCCTGACGATCGACCGGGCCCGCTCGGTCGCCCGCTGGCGCGGCCGCGAGATCCAGCTCACCGAGCTCGAGCACGACCTGCTCACCCGGCTGATGTCCGTGCCCGTGCGGGTCTGGACGTACGACGCTCTGCACCACACCGTGTGGCGCAACCGCGACCTCCGCGGCACAGCCGACGTGCACTCGGTGGTGAAGCGCCTGCGCCGCAAACTCGACGAGCTCGGCACCACAGTCACCATCGACGCGGTCCGCGGCATCGGGTTCCGTCTCACGGATCACCAGCGCCCGGCGATCACCAGTCTCCGGGCGGGGTAGTTTCTGCAGGTGTGACGTTCTCTGCGCTGAGCCATCTCGAGTGCCCTCGTTGTGGATCCGTCCACGACGCCGACCAGATCATCGGTCTCTGCCCGTGCGGATCGCCCCTGCTCGCCAGGTACGACGCCGGCGCGGTGACGCTGACCAAGGACGAGCTGGCCACCCGGCCGCCGGACCTGTGGCGGTACCACGAACTGCTCCCGGTGCGGTCCGCGGACAACGTGGTGAGCCTGGGGGAGGGGATGACGCCGCTGCTGCCGTTGCCGCGGTACGGGCGTGAGCTCGGGGTCGACCGGCTCCTGATGAAGGACGAGGGGCTGATCCCGACCGGTACCTTCAAGGCCCGGGGTGCCGCGGTGGGCGTGTCCCGCGCGTACGAGGTCGGCGTACGGAAGATCGCGATGCCGACCAACGGGAACGCCGGGTCCGCCTGGGCCGCGTACGCCGCCCGGGCCGGGATGGAGGCGTTGATCGCGATGCCGATCGCGGCGCCGGAGATCTGCCGGCGTGAGGTCAGCGTGGTCGGCGCCGAGCTGCACCTGATCGACGGACTGATCGGCGACGCCGGTGCGTTCATCCGCGCGGAGCTGGAGACGCGCGAGGGCTACCTCGACGTGTCGACGCTGAAGGAGCCGTACCGGATCGAGGGCAAGAAGACGATGGGCCTGGAGATCGCCGAGCAGCTCGGCTGGCAGTTGCCCGACGTGATCCTCTACCCGACCGGCGGCGGTGTCGGCATCATCGGGATCTGGAAGGCGCTCGTGGAGCTGCGCGAGCTCGGGTGGGTAGACGGTCCACTGCCGCGGCTCGTCGCCGTACAGTCCACCGGCTGCGCGCCGATCGTCCGGGCGTGGGAGAAGGGTCTGCCGGAGAGCGAGCCGTGGCCGGACGCGCGGACCATTGCCTTCGGCATCACCGTGCCCAAGGCCCTCGGCGACTTCCTTGTCCTGCAGGCGATCGCGGAGACCGACGGTTGTGCCGTTGCCGTCGACGACGAAGACATCCTCGCCGAGCAGCACCTCGTCGCCCGGCTGGAAGGCGCGTTCATCTGCCCCGAGGGCGCCGCAAACTTCGCCGCCGTCCGCCGCCTCCGAGAGTCCGGCTGGCTCCGCTCAGACGACCAGGTCGTCGCCCTCAACACCGGCGCGGGCCTCAAATACCCGGAGACCGTCCCGCTGTAGTCCGTCCCTCGCGCGGACGTGGTCCAGCCCTCGCCCGCTACGCAGCCGCTCCCCTCGTCGCTCCGCTCCTCGACGCGGCTGCTCCGCGCGCGACCAGCCGCCTCGTGGACCGCGCTCCCGCGGAGGGTGTGTCAGTCCACTCATCACGGCACAGCGTGAAACGGTCGCAGTTGATCGCGCGCGGAAGCGCGCACACGGCGGGCGCCAGCCCGCAGACCGCCGCGGTAGCCGCAGCTAGAAGGCCGGCGCCAAGCCGGGGGCGGGTGGGAGCGGCGCGCAGCACGGCGACGAAGGAGCCGCGCGTAGCACCGCGTGGGTCAGACCCGTTTGCTTCAGGCCTGGCCGCGGCGGACGGCGAGGATGTGGCAGGGCTCGCCGTTGGGGTCGAGCTTGACGTAGTTCTGCTGGCCCCAGCGCCAGGTCGCGCCGGTGATCTCGTCGTACACCGTGAAGGTGTCCTCGGGGCGCATGCCGAGCGCGGGCATGTCGAGGTGCACCATCGACTCGCGGACCGAGTGCGGGTCGGTGTTCACCACGATGATGACGGTGTCGCTGTGCCCGTCGGGCGCGGTCGTGCGCTTGGAGTAGCACATGATCGCCTCGTCCTCGACCGAGTGCAGCGACAGGTTGCGCAGCTGCTGCAGGGCCGGGTGCCGGCGGCGGACCGTGTTCAGCAAGGTCAGGTACGGCGCCAGAGTGCGACCCTCCGCCGCGGCGGCATCCCAGTCCCGCGGACGGAACTGGAACTTCTCCGTGTCGAGGTACTCCTCCGAGCCCGGCCGCAGCGCGACGTGCTCGAACAGCTCGAACCCGGCGTACACACCCCAGGTCGGGGACGCCGTCGCCGCGATCGCCGCCCGGATCTTGAACGCGCCGGGACCGCCGTACTGCAGGTACGCGGTGAGGATGTCCGGCGTGTTGACGAAGAAGTTCGGCCGCAGGAAGTGCGCGGTCTCCTTGGTCAGCTCCTGCAGGTACTCCTCGAGCTCCCACTTCTCGTTGCGCCAGGTGAAGTACGTGTAGGACTGGTGGAAGCCGACCTTCGCCAGCTCGCGCATCATCGGCCGGCGGGTGAACGCCTCGGACAGGAACACCACGTCCGGGTCGGTCTTGCGGATCTCGCCGAGCAGGTACTCCCAGAAGTTCACCGGCTTGGTGTGCGGGTTGTCGACCCGGAACACCGTGACGCCGTGGGAGATCCACAGCCGCACGATCCGCAGCACCTCGGCGTAGATGCCTTCGGGATCGTTGTCGAAGTTGATCGGGTAGATGTCCTGGTACTTCTTCGGCGGGTTCTCGGCGTACGCGATCGAGCCGTCCGCGCGGACGCTGAACCACTTCGGGTGCTCGGTGACCCACGGGTGGTCCGGCGAGGCCTGCAGGGCCAGGTCGATGGCGACCTCGAGGCCGACCTCGCGGGCGCGGCCGACGAAGTAGTCGAAGTCCTCGAAGGTGCCGAGCTCGGGGTGGATCGCGTCGTGCCCGCCCTCGGCCGAACCGATGGCCCACGGCGAACCCGGGTCGCCGGGCTTCGGGTCGAGCGTGTTGTTCGGACCCTTGCGGAACGCGTGCCCGATCGGGTGGACCGGCGGCACGTAGAGAATGTCGAAGCCCATCTTCGCGACCGCCGGGAGTCGCTCCGCCGCGGTCCGGAAGGTCCCGGACGTCCACGTCCCGGATGCCTCGTCGTACGACGCTCCCTCGGACCGTGGGAAGAACTCGTACCAGCTGCCGTACAGCGCGCGCTCGCGGTCGACCCACACCGGGTAGGTCTCCGACGACGTGATCAACTCGCGCACCGGGTACCGCCCGAGCGACGCTCGCACCTGTGGCGAGATCCCCGCGGCCAGCCGGGCTTCCGGCGGCAGCGCGCCGTTGGCCAGCGCGTGCGCGGCATCGCCGAGCGTGGCCCGATCAGCGCGTACGGCGGGAGGCACGCCGGCGGCCGCGCGGTCGAAGAACGCGGCGCCCTCGGCGAACATCAGGTCGACGTCGAGGCCGGCCGGCACCTTGATCTCGGCGTTGTGCCGCCACGTCCCGTACGGGTCGCTCCAGCCCTCGACCGCGAACGTCCACGCGCCCTGCTCCTGCAGCGTCACGTCCACGGTCCAGCGGTCGCTGCCCTGCCCGACCGGAGTCATCAGCATCCGTCTGGTCTGTCCCGACGGCGAGGTCAGTACGACGTTCGCGTTCACCGCGTCGTGGCCTTCGCGGAAGACCGTTGCCGCGATGGTGAACGTCTCGCCGACCGACGCCTTGGCCGGATACGCGCCGGCGTCGACGGTCGGGGTGACGTCGGTGATCGGGATGCGCCCAGTCATGGCGTAGACGAACCTTCCCTTCGAAAGGAGAAACCGCCCGATTGCGGATCCGGCGGGTTGGGTAACTACGTCGAGAACTACAGGATGACGTTATCGGTTCCCAGTGCGTACCTGTGACATGCAGTGGTCACGGTTCGGTCCACAGCGTGGAACTTCGGTGACCGGCCTCCGGAAAGTGTCTGCAAAATCTTGCTCGTGTTGCAAGATCGATGCACGTCGAGGGTGATCTCCGACCTGTGGCCTTGTACGGTGTCCCGGTGCGAGCGATACGACGATTCTCCGTCCGCCCTGTCCTGCCCGAGCCGCTGACCGGCCTGGGCACCCTGGTGAACAACCTCCGCTGGGCCTGGCACCCGGAGACGCAGGACGTCTTCGAGGCCGTCGACCCGCAGCTGTGGCGGAGCACCGGCGGTGACCCGGTCAAGCTTCTCGGTGAGGTCCCGGCGGCCCGGCTCGACGAGCTGGCCAACGACCAAGCCTTCCTCCGCCGGCTCGAGCTGGCCGTAGCCGACCTGAACGGCTACGTGTCCGACGACCGCTGGTTCCAGACCGAGGCCGGCTCGCCGGTGAGCTCGGTCGCGTACTTCTCCCCGGAGTTCGGCATCACCCACGTCCTCCCGCAGTACTCGGGCGGCCTGGGCATCCTGGCCGGTGACCACCTGAAGGCGGCCAGCGACCTCGCCGTACCGCTGATCGGTGTCGGACTGCTGTACCGGCACGGCTACTTCGCGCAGTCGCTCAACGCCGAGGGCTGGCAGCAGGAGCGCTACCCCCTGGTGGACCCGGATGGGCTGCCGATCAGCCTGCTCCGGGATGGTGACGCCCCCGCGACCGTGACACTGACCCTTCCGGGCAACCGGCAGCTGCATGCGCAGATCTGGGTCGCGCAGGTCGGCCGGGTGCCGCTGCTGATGCTCGACTCCGACATCGAGGAGAACGAGCCGTCCGAGCGCGAGGTGACCGACCGGCTGTACGGCGGTTCCACCGAGCACCGGCTGCTCCAGGAGCTCCTGCTCGGCGTCGGCGGCGTCCGCGCGGTCCGCACGTACTGCCGGATCACCGGCCACCCGGCGCCCGAGGTGTTCCACACCAACGAGGGCCACGCCGGCTTCCTCGGGATCGAGCGGATCCGCGAGCTCGCGGCCGACCAGAGCCTGGACTTCGACACCGCGCTCGAGGTCGCCCGCGGCGGCACCGTGTTCACCACCCACACGCCGGTGCCGGCCGGTATCGACCGGTTCCCCGTCGAGCTGATCCAGCAGCACTTCTCGCCGGACGCGTTCGGCCAGGGTGTCCCGATCGACCGCATCCTCGAGCTCGGTGCCGAGGACTTCGAGGGCGGCGACCCGGGTGTGTTCAACATGGCGATCATGGGTCTGCGGCTGGCGCAGCGGGCCAACGGTGTGTCCAAGCTGCACGGCGTGGTCAGCCGCGGGATGTTCTCCGGTCTGTGGCCGAGCTTCGACGCGGTCGACGTACCGATCACCTCGATCACCAACGGCGTGCACGCGCCGACCTGGGTGGCGCGCGAGATCCACGACCTGACCTACGCCAACTACACCGCCGAGGGCGACACCGTCTTCGAGGGCCTGGACAAGACCACCGACCAGCAGATCTGGGAGACCAAGCGGATCCTGCGGCAGCGGTTCATCGACGACACCCGGGCCCGGGTCCGGCAGTCCTGGATCAACCGCGGTGCCAGCGAGGCCGAGCTCGGCTGGGTCGACTCGATCCTCGACCCCGACGTCCTGACGATGGGCTTCGCCCGGCGGGTCCCGTCGTACAAGCGGCTCACGCTGATGCTGCGCGACCCGGCCCGGCTGAAGGCGCTGCTGCTGCACCCGCAGCGGCCGGTCCAGATCGTCATCGCCGGCAAGGCGCACCCGCACGACGAGGGTGGCAAGAAGCTGATCCAGGAGATGGTCCGCTTCGCCGACGACCCGGAGATTCGGCACCGGATCGTGTTCGTGCCGGACTACGACATCGCGCTGGCCCAGCCGATGTACCCGGGCTGCGACGTGTGGCTGAACAACCCGCTGCGTCCGTACGAGGCGTGTGGCACGTCCGGGATGAAGGCCGCGCTGTGTGGCGCGCTCAACCTGTCCATCCGCGACGGCTGGTGGGACGAGTGGTACGACGACGAGTTCGGCTGGGCGATCCCGTCGGCCGAGGGGATCGAGGACACCGACCGGCGTGACGACCTCGAGGCGCACGCGCTGTACGACCTGATCGAGAAGCAGGTCGCGCCGCGGTTCTACGACGGCGCGGTGCCGGGCCGATGGATCGAGATGCTCCGGCACACGATCAAGGAGCTCGGCCCGAAGGTGCTCGCCACCCGGATGGTCCGCGACTACGTCGAGCAGCTGTACGTGCCGGCCGCGAAGTCGTCGCGGTCGTTGAACTCGACGTACGACGGTGCGCGTGAGCTGGCCGCGTGGAAGAAGAAGGTCCGGGCGGCGTGGCCGCAGATCCGGGTCGACCACGTGGAGCTCCAGGGCCTGGGCGACGTACCGCAGCTCGGGACCACGGTCGGCATCCGCGCGTTCGCGGCGATCGGCGACCTGACCCCGGCCGACCTCTGCGTCGAGGTCCTGCACGGCCGCGTCGACACCAACGACGAGATCACCGATCCCGTGCGTACGGCGCTGTCGCTCGCGGAGACGTACGACGGCAACCGGCACCGGTACGAGGGCGAGCTGAAACTCGACCGCACCGGCCCGTTCGGCTACACCGTCCGCGTCGTCCCCAACCACGCGGGCCTGGCCAGCCCAGCCGAAATGGGCCTGGCCGCCGGCCCGTCCGACCCCGACGACCCGTCGGCCCCCGACCTCCCCGCCGGCTCCGAGTTCTAACCCCCCGGCCCCGCCTGCCTCACCAGGCGGGGCCGTTTCTCATTCCCCCACCCGCCCGCTTTCGTGGGGTTCTAGGCTGCGGGCATGGAGATTGTGCGGCTGGCTGGTGGGCGGGAGCTGGAGTATTTGGTTGAGGGGCCGGCGGATGGGATGCCGCTGGTGTTTCATCACGGGACCCCGGGTGGTGCCGTGCGGCTCGCCCCTTTGGCTGAGGCTGCCGGGCGGCACGGGCTGCGGTTGGTCAGCCCGGGCCGGCCGGGGTACGGCGCGTCGACGCCTGACCCAGGGCGCTCGGTGGCTGACGTCGCCGCGGACATCGCCGGACTGCTGGATGTGATCGGTGCCGACCGGTTCCTGAGCGTCGGGGTGTCCGGTGGTGGGCCGCACTCGCTGGCTTGTGCCGCGCTGCTCCCGGGACGTTGTGTCGCGGCGGCCTCCATCGCCGGCGTCGGCCAGGCCGGCGCGGACGACCTCGACTTCGTGGCCGGCATGGGCGTGGAGAACATCGCCGAGTTCGGCGCCGCGTTCCAAGGGCCGGAAGTGCTCGAGCCGCTGATCGAAGAGGAGGCGAAGGGCCTGGCCGGTGCTGCCCCGTCAGACCTCGCCGCCGCCTTCGGTGACCTGGTCAGCGAGGTGGACAAGGCGGCAATGACCGGCCCGATCCTGGACTGGCTCGCCACGTCGGCCCGGCACGCCGTCTCCGAGAGCATCGCCGGCTGGCGTGACGACGACCTGGCCTTCGTCAAGGACTGGGGCTTCCGCCTCGATCAGATCACCACCCCGGTCGCGATCTGGCAGGGCGACCAGGACCGGATGGTCCCCGAGGCGCACGGCCATTGGCTGGCCAAGCACGTCTCGGGAGCCACCTTCCACTTCCAACCGGGGGAGGGCCACCTCTCCCTACTGAACTCCATCGACCGGGTCGTCGCGGATCTGGTGACCCAGCTCGACTGACCTCCCTAGGCCGGCTTCTGCAGGTCGATCCACGCGAACTGTCCGCCGGCCGCCGGGGACGTGACGAAGGAGCGGCCGGTGAAGGTCAGACCCGGGTCGGTGCGGTAGAGCTCGGCAAGTTCCTTGCCGGCCGCATCGTCTCCGTTGTCGGAGGCAACCATCAGGGTGGCGATCCGGTCGGTGAGGTCGACGTCGGCGTCGTCCAGGGTGCCGGACATCGCACCCCAGTTGTCCCAGAGCAGGAGCTCGTCGCCCTGCAGGTGGGCGAGCTGGAGGTGCACGTAGTTGCGGACGAACCAGCCGCCGCGGATCGGCATGCTCGGGTCGACGCCGAAGAGATCCGGGTCGAGGTCGCCGGAGCGGATGCCCAGCCAGGCGTCCGCGGCCGAGCGGAACAGACCGGCGGGCATGTCCTGGACGTCGAACGGGCGGTCCTCGGCCGGGTCCAGCTGGGCATCGACCATCACCCAGCGGTCGCCGTTCCAGTACTCCGCGACGACGTGATCGTGGTTGAACCCGGTGGTGAAGTAGCCGGCGAACCCGACCCGGCTGCGGGCCGGGATGCCCTTGTGCCGCAGGGCGGAGACGAACAGCAGCGTGTAGTCCCGGCAGCACCCGACAATCCGGTCGGCCGGCTCGCGGCGTACGGCGAGCGCCGTGCCGTTCCGCTTCTGGTCGGTCGTGAGCATCGCCGACACCCAGCGGTGGTCGATCTCGGCCAGCCGGTCGCCGGTGAACTCGATCCCGGCCTCGTTGTAGTGGTAGTGGATCACGAGACCGCGGGTCACCGCCGAGGTCCCGGCCACGTCGTCGGGCAATGCGTCGAACAGAGCGGCATGTACGCCGGGATCGCTGAACGAGGTCTGAATCGCGTAGTCCATCAGGGCTTCCTCTCGAGAAGGGGCACGGCGACGTCGACCGCCGGCTGGTCGCGTGGGATCAGGTGACAGTCGGGGAAGTAGACCTCCCGCGGCGGACCGGCATCCGGTACGCCGGACGACCGGACCCAGTCGTAGACCAGGTCGTAGGCGAGCATGATCCGCGGGTACGCGCACTCGTTCATCGTGATCGTGCAGTACGCCTCCCGGTGGGCCGGCTCGACCCGGATCCCGATCGGCCCGGACGGATCGACCAGACCGTCGAACGGCACGCACACCTCGACGGTCGCCTCGGCTTCCGGCGTCACCGATCCGTGGAAGATCACCCACGATCCGGCGGTCAATGTCGCGCCGGCGCTCCGCAGGTACGACGTGATCTCGTCGGTCGAGGTCACGATCACACCCACCAGCATCTGCTGGTCGGTGTCGGTCCGGATCGACGCGATCTTCGTCGCCGGTACGTCGCGGGTGAGCACCGGACGCGGCGTCAACCCGGGGGATCCGGACCGCGAGAGCCGGTCCCGCAGGTACTTCAGCGTCGCCCGCCGAGCCGCGGTGGTCGCTTCCTGCGCGGCCCACCACCGGTCCAGCCGGATCAGCGCCTCGTCGTCGGACACCGCGAGTACCTCGGCGATCGTGGTCAGCGGCATGTCCAGTTGCCGCATCACACTGATCCGCCGGGCTCGCTCCAGCTGCTCCTCGTCGTACAAGCGGTAGCCGTTGGCCGGGTCCACCTGGGCCGGCGGCAACAAACCGGACACGTCGTACAACCGCAGCGCCTTGTGCGAAAGCCCGGTCCGCCGCCCGAACTCACTGATCGTCAACACGCGACCATCAAACCCCCTGCCCTTGGGGCAAGGTAAAGCATCAGATCGGGAAGGCCTTCACATCGGGCTCGACCCAGCCCGTACGCGCGGCCTGCGAGGCCAGCGTGCGCGACGAGTAGAAGCGCGTCAGCAGCCGTTTGTCGAGCAGTCCCGGGTTGCGCCGTACCAACTCGTCGAAGCTCTCGTCCGGCGCCTCGGCCATGTGGTACGCCGTCAGCTCCACCCAGGCCCTGCTCACCGTCGCGTTGTACTTCTGCGGCACGCCCGCGTACCGAGCGGTCCGCTGGATCCCGTCGCTGACCAGCTCCACCGCGCCGGCCGTCCCACACCGCCGTACGGCGAGCCACGTCAGCCGCACGTGCTCTCGGTGCCCGAACCGCTCACCGGTCGCCATCACCTCACCCATCAGCTCGGCGAAGGTGCTCATACCGCCGCCAATGCGGTGAGCACCCGCCGAGCCTGGCCCAGGGCGCCGGCGGGCATCCCGGCCAGCGCTCGTTCCTCCACGGCAGCGAAGGCTCGCTGCACCTGTCCAGCACTCTTCACTCCAACCTCCGTCAGTGCGATCTCCACAGCCCGCCGATCACCCGGCCGCGCGGCCCGCGTGATGTGCCCCTTCTGCTCCAGCCGATCCAGTACGCCGGTCAGCGTCGTCGGCCGCACCCCGGCGGCGACCCCGAGCTCGGACACCGTCCGCGCCCGCCCGTCGGCCAGATTCGCCAGCACGTTGATCTCGGAGGCACTCAGGCCCAGCTCGGCCAGCTCCGTCCCCAGCACCTGCAACGTCACGTGCGTCGCTCGCTGCAGCACCACCAGCAACAACTCATTTTCCACGGATCCAGATTATCCGGATCCGTAGTATTTGACTACCGCAGAGGAGAGAGGTTGTATTCGGGACGGTAACGATATATCGTTAGTGTCATGAAATATATCGAGGAGGATACTATGAACACCCCCAACGAACTTCGAGGCCGCCGACGCGGCCACCACCACCCCCGGCGCGGCGGACCGCGCATGGGCGAAGGCATGCCGATGCACCGCGGACGCGGTGGCCGGGGTCCGGGACGCGGCGCAGGCCGCGGTCGCGCCCCGCGCGGCGATGTCCGAACGGCCGTCCTGATGCTGCTCGCCGAGGAGTCGATGCACGGCTACCAGTTGATGCAGGCCATCGCCGACCGCAGCGGCGGACGCTGGACCCCCAGCCCTGGCGCGATCTACCCGACCATCAACCAGCTGGAGGACGAGGGCCTGGTCACCGTGACCGCGGAGGCCGGCCGCAAGCTCGTCACCCTGACCGGCGCGGGCCGCGAGTATGTCGAGGGGCGTCGCGAGACGTCGGTCGACCCGTTCGCCGGATTCGCGAACGCCGAGCCCGCCAATGATCTGCGCGGACTGGTCGAGGAGTTGCACTCAGCAACTCGGCAGGTCGCCCGCAGTGGCTCGGAGGAGCAGCGCGCCGCGGCCGCCAAGATCCTGGCCGATGCCCGCCGCTCGCTCTACCTGCTGCTCGCCGACGGCCCGCAGACCCCCGACGCCTGACCGGCGACCTTGATCAGTGCGGCGCGACCGTTGCCGGCAAGGCGGCGAGCAAGGCGTCCGCGTGACGGCGGTACCCGAGGTTGTTCGGGTGGAAGCTGTCCGGCGCGAGCATGCCACGCCACGGCGGCCGGGCGTGCCGCGAGACCTCGGCCACCGGGAGACCGCGGGATGCCGCGGTGGTGCTGATCAGCTGGTTGATACCGGTGACGTAGGGGCTGACCGCGCCGCCGATCCGCCAGAGGCGGTCGGGGACGGTCAGGTCCATCACCACCGACGAGGACGGCAGTCGCTCGATCACCTGGCGCAGGTGGTCGCGGAACCGCTTCGGCGGAGTCGCGAGGATGTCGTTGTTGCCGATGCCGCACGTCACCAGCGCGGGCGTCAGCCCGTCGAGCAGTGGGAGCTGGTCCTCCAGCACGTGCCGGGTCTGCGCACCGGACCGCGACAGATTGAGCACCCGCCACGGAGTCCCCGGCCGGCGGAGTGCATTCAGCACCTGACCGACGTACCCGTGCAGTGGTGACGACGCGCCGAGTCCCTGCGCGGTCGAGTCACCGAGCACAACCCAGAGCGGCCCGTCGGCGGCGAGCGCCTTCTCGTTCTGCCGCGTCCAGAAGTCGGCATACGTCCGAGCTTGTACGTCGACGTACGCCACGCCGTCCACCCACCGCTGCAGCGCCAGCCGTGAACTCGTCCGCTCAGCTTCACCCCACCGCATGATCGCGCGATGCAGCGCCCCGATCGGCGTCGTCCGCTCACGCACCCCACGACGCAGCAAAAACATCGGTCCCCCCAGACGTGAACACCAGGTGACCAGTGAATGTACTGCAGGAAGGTTAACGACCCGTCAGAGTGCGCGGAGCAGCACCAGACACCGTGGGGCGAGGGGGACTGTGGCGCCGGCTTCTACTTCGGTGACCATGCTGTTGCTGGTGTCGAGGACTACCTCGTAGGCGGGGGCCCAGGAGGCGTCGGGGACGACGACCTGGCGGGTTTCGGGGGTGGCGTTGAGGGCGAGGAGGAAGGAGTTGTCGGTGAGGGCGTTGCCTTCGGCATCGGTTGCGCGGAGGGCGTCGCCGGCCAGGAACATGCCGATGGTCCGGAGGTTGCCGTCGTACCAGTCGGCGTCGGTCATCTCGCCGCCGTGCGGTGCGATCCAGGACAGGTCTTTCCGGCCGCCGGGGACGACGGGGCCGCCGGAGAAGTAGTGCCACTGGCGGAGGACGGGGTGCGCGGCGCGCAGTGCGATCAGCTTCTTGGTCAGCTCGAGGTGGTCGGACCAGGCGGCCGGTAGCGACCAGTCGAACCAGGAGAGCTCGCTGTCCTGGCAGTACGCGTTGTTGTTGCCGTGCTGTGTCCGTCCGCACTCGTCCCCGGCGGTGAGCATCGGTACGCCGGTCGACAGGATCAGCGTGGACATCAGGTTCGCCATCTGCCGCTTGCGCAACGCGATCACGCGTCGGTCGTCGGTCTCGCCCTCGAAGCCGCAGTTCCAGGACCGGTTGTCGTCGGTGCCGTCCCGATTGTCCTCGTGGTTGGCCTCGTTGTGCTTGTGGTCGTAGCTGACCAGGTCCCGCAGGGTGAACCCGTCGTGCGCGGTGACGAAGTTGATCGACGCGTACGGGTACCGCCCGTCGTCGCCGTACAGGTCGCTGGACCCGGACAGCCGGTAGGCGAGGTCCTTCACACCGTCGGAGGTGTTCCGCCAGACATCGCGGACGCTGTCGCGGAACTTCCCGTTCCACTCCGACCACGGCGTACCGAAGTTGCCGACCTGGTAGCCGAACGGGCCGACGTCCCACGGCTCGGCGATCAGCTTGACCCGGCCCAGCACGGGATCGGCGGCGACCTCGGCGAGGAACGGGTGGTCGGCCGTGTCGACCTCGTGCCGCTCGTTGCGGATCAGCGTCACGGCCAGGTCGAACCGGAACCCGTCGACCCCCATCTCCTCCACCCAGTACCGCAGCGAGTCCATGACGAGCCGGCGGACCCGGGGGTGCGAGGTGTCGACCGAGTTGCCGGTGCCGGTCACGTCGTACATCGCCGCGCCGTGCGCGAGCCGGTAGTACGCGCGGTTGTCGATGCCGCGGAAGCTCAGCGTCGGGCCGTCGAACCCGCCCTCGGCGGTGTGGTTGTAGACCACGTCGAGGATCACTTCGATGCCGGCGGCATGGAACGCGGCGACCATCGCCTTGAACTCCGCCACCTGCTCACCCCGCGAACCGGACGACGAGTACGGCGCGTGCGGCGCGAAGAACCCGAGGGTGTTGTAACCCCAGTAGTTCGGCAGGCCGCGGGCCGAGATCGAGGGCTCGGTGAGGAAGTGGTGGATCGGCAGCAACTCGACCGAGGTCACGCCGAGCTCGGTCAGATAGTTGATCACCGACGGATGCGACAGACCGGCGTACGTACCGCGCTGGTGCTCGGGTACGTCGGGATGCAGCTTGGTGAAGCCCTTCGTGTGGAGCTCGTAGATGACCGTCTCGCCCCAGTGCACGGGCCGGCTGATCGGCGGTGGCGGTTCGGAGTCGGCGACCACGACGCCGACCGGGACATGGCCGGCCGAGTCGCCGTCGGAGGAGTCGTAGATCAGCGGACTGGCGAAGTCCAGCGACCCGTCGACGGCCCGCGCGTACGGGTCGAGCAGGAGCTTGGACGGGTTGAAGCGGAGCCCGTGGGACGGGTCGAACGGACCGTGCACCCGGTACCCGTACCGCTGGCCGGCGCCGACGCCGGGGACGAAACCGGTCCAGAACTCACCGGTATGGGCCAGATCCAGGTTCCGCTGGCTGCCGTCGTCGGCGACCAGGGCCAGCTCCACCCGCTCGGCCGCCGGGGCCCAGAGCGTGAACGTCGTCCCATCGGTCTGGACCACTGCGCCCAACCGCGGTTCGATGTCGGGAGTCTGGCCGAGAGCACTCGGGGCGGCGGTCGCTTCGGTCACCGGCACATTCTGCACACCCGAGCCTAGGTTATCGATAAGGAAGGTGGTTATGTTCGTGAGACGGTAGTTGCGAACGTCTGTGCGCAGTGATACGCAAGGACCGTTACTAATTTTCCGGACTTCGGCAGCGCCGAGTAGGGGATCACATGTCGGAACAGTTGGCCGGTCTGACCGTCGGTCTGATCGGCGCGGGCAACATCGCCCACGTCCACGTCGCCGCGTGGAAGGCACTCGGCGCGCGGGTGCTGGTGCACTCGCTCGAGGGTGCCGAGGAGCTCGCCGAGCAGTACGGGCTGGAGGTCACGGCGTCCCTCGAGGGCTGCCTGGCCGAGGCCGAGTTCGTCGACATCGTCACACCGTCGCCGACGCACAAGGAGATCGCGCTGGCCGCGATCAAGGCGGGCAAGAACGTGATCTGCGAGAAGCCGCTGACCTTGACGGCAGCTGACTCGCACGAGGTCATCGACGCCGCGGCGGCCGCCGGCGTCCGGCTCTACCCGGCCCACGTGGTCCGGTACTTCCCGGCGTACAAGGCGGCGTACGACGCGATCCAGGCGGGCCGGATCGGCGAGGTGGCGGTCGCGCGGTTCTTCCGGCAGGCGTCGTCGCCGGCCGGCGCGGGGTGGTACCGCGACGTGGCCCACTCCGGCGGCGTGATCATGGACCTGATGGTCCACGACCTCGACCAGGCCCGGTGGCTGTGCGGCGAGGTCACCAGCGTGTACGCCGTCCAGAACCCGCCGACCGTGGACGGCATCAGCCCGGTCAACGTGGCGGCGCACGTGACGCTGACCCACGACACCGGCGCGATCAGCCACTGCCGGGCGACCTGGGGTGCGACGGGGACGACGTTCCAGTCCGGGTTCCAGGTGGCCGGATCGAGCGGCGTACTGAAGTTCACCTCCAACAGCGACCTGGGCTTCAGCGAGGAGCTGCAGGACGGTGGAGCGGGCGGTGACCTGCTGATCCCGGCCTCGACGCTGGGGGAAAGCCCCTATCTGACCCAGCTCCGTGAGCTTGCGATCGGTCTGCGCGGCGGACCGGAGCCGCGGGTGCTCGCCTCGGACGGCGCGACCGCCGTCTATCTGGCCGAAGCCGCGCGGGCCTCGATGGAGTCCGGCCGCGCGGTCGACATGAAGACGTTCGTCACGACGGGAGCAGTGGCATGAGCCTGAAGGTCGCGATCGCTTCGTTCGCGCACACCCACGCCGCGTCGTACGCCTACCTGCTGGGCTCGATGCCGGACGTCGAGGTGCTGTCCGCCGACCCCGACGGTGCGGCCGCGCCCGACGCCGGTCCGCGCGGTGCCGCCTTCGCCGAGCGCCTCGGCATCCCGTACGTCGACTCGTACGACGAGCTGTTCGCCTGGGGACCGGATGCCGTCGTGGTGACGTCGGAGAACGCCGGTCACCGCGCACTGGTCGAGCGGGCGGCCTCCGTCGGTGCGCACGTGCTCTGTGAGAAGCCTCTGGCCACAGAGGTCGAGGACGGCGAGGCGATGCTGGCTGCGTGTGAGGCGGCCGGGTCGATCCTGATGATCGCGTATCCGGTCCGTTTCGCGCCGTCGTACCTGCGGCTGCGGGCCATGGTCGAGGCCGGCCGGCTCGGCGACGTGTTCGCCGTCCTCGGGACGAACAACGGGAAGATCCCGTACGACCAGCGCCAGTGGTTCACCGACGCGAAGCAGGCCGGTGGGGGCGCGCTCGTCGACCACACCGTGCACTGTGCCGACCTGATCGACGGTCTGACCGGTGGTGCGTCCGCGACACGTGTGTACGCCGCGGCCAACCACGTGCTGCACCAGGACAAGGGTGTCGCCGTGGAGACCGGTGGGCTGGTGACGGTCAACTACGACAACGGGCTGCTGGCAACCATCGACTGCTCGTGGAGCGTGCCGGACAACGGACCGACCTGGGGTGGCGTCTCGCTGCAGGTCACCGGGACCAACGGATCGGTGGAGATCGAGCCGTTCCTGCCGCACGTGGGCGGCACGGATGCGTCCGGCGAGGTCTTCCTGCCGATCGGCGGCAACCTGGACGAGTCGCTGCTCGCCACGTTCCTGGCCGCGGTCCGGGAGTCGGGCCCGGCGAAGCCCGGTACGACGCCTGCCGTCGTGCCGCAGCCGGACGGCGCGGTCGGTCTCCGCACCCTCCGCATCGTCGACGCCGCCCGCCGCTCGGCGGTGTCGGGTCAAGCCGTAGAACTCTGACAAGCGTGCCGGTCGCCCCAGGGCGACCGGCACCGCTTCAGGATCGCTGCGTCGCGGCCATCAGATGCTCGATGACGTCGCTCAGATGCTCCGTCATCGCCGCGCTGGCCGCGGCAGGATCGCGGTCGGCGATCGCCTTGATGATCCGCAGGTGGGCCTCGAGTGACGTCTGCGCGCGGCGGGGGAGCCGGGTCATCCGGAAGTGGTGCCGGATGTTCAGCACCCGCAGCCGCTCGATGATCAGGGTCGCCGTCTGCTGACCGCTGAGCTCCCGGATCATCCGGTGCAGCGCGTCGTCCAGCTCGGCGTACTCCAGGTCGTCCCCGTCGGCGACGGCGCGCGTCATCCGGTCGCCCAGCGCGGTCAGGTCCACGACGCCCTGATCGGTGATCCGGGACGCCGCCTTTCCCGCGCACAGCGACTCCAGCACCATCCGCGCCTCGGTCACCTCGATGGCCTCTTCCAGCGACAGCGTCCGCACCCGCGAGCCGCGCTGCGGGATCCGCTCGACCAGTCCCTCCGCCGACAGGTCCAGCAGGGCCGCGCGCACGCCGCTGCGGACCACGCCGTACTGCTCGGCCAGGTCCGCCTCGACCAGTCGCTGTCCGGGCGCCAGCCGGCCGGACGCGATGTCCTCGCGGACCGCGTCCCGGACGTACTCCTGCCCGGCCATCCCGCCGCGTTCCAGGGTCTTCTTCGCGCTGATGGTCGTCCTCCCGTCTCGTATCTCAGCCCAGTGTGACGGCTGATCGGTCCCGAACCGTCACCAGAAAGTGTAGACGAAAATGTTGACATTTTTGTCGACACATTTCTAGGATCCCGAACCAACAGCCCTCGCCCCGGGCGCCACTGGCTCTTCCCGAACCCACCGGAGAACGACCATGTCCAAGGCACTCCCCGACCACTTCGCCCGCCCGTCGCGCCGGACCGTGCTCAAGCTCGGCGCGCTCGCGTCCGTGGCCGGCCTGACCGGCTGCGGCCCGAACGCCGGCGCCGCCGGTGACGCCAAGTCCGTCACGATCGTCAACACCGGCTCGAACAGCACGCTCGTGCTGCAGGAACTGCTGCAGGCCCAGAACTACTTCAGTACCGTCGACCTGACCGCGAAGACCCAGAACGTCTCCGACGGCTCCAAGCTGATCGCCAGCCTGCTCAACGGCAGCAACGACCTCACGCTGCTGTCCGGCTTCGGCCAGGTGCTGCCGGCGATCGAGAAGGGCGCCAAGCTCAAGATCGTCTCCGGCTCCGGCCTGCTGCTGGCCCACGCGGTCTACGCCAAGTCCGAGTCGATCAAGTCCGCCGAGGACCTGGTCGGCAAGACGATCGGCACCGGCCCGGTCGGTGCCCTGCTGCACCAGATCATGATCGCGTTCCTGGCCAAGAACGGGATCAAGCCGGAGCAGGTCAAGTTCGTCAACATCGGCTCCAGTGCGGACGTGTTCAAGGCGATCGCCGCCGGCAAGGTGGATGCCGGCCCGTCGCTGGTCGACGTGTACGACGAGCAGGACAAGTTCGGCGTCCACGCGATCGCGGAACTGTGGAAGGAACTGCCGGAGTACACCTACCAGGGCGCGTACACCTCGGACACCGCGATCTCGAAGCGCCGCGACGTCCTGGTCCGCAGCCTGGCGGCGTACGCGAAGCTGTTCCGGTACATCTCCTCGCCGGAGTCCAAGGACGCCTACCTGAAGGCGTACCAGAAGGCCGTGCCGAACAGCGATCCCAAGGAAGCCGGATCGCTGTGGAACTTCGCCCAGCAGCCCGGTGCGTACGCCGTCGACCTGGTCCTCGACGAGAAGCGGCTGACGTACATGCAGGAGCTGAACGTCGCGCAGGGCGTGCAGTCCAAGGTGCTGCCGTTCGACCAGGTCGCCGACATGTCGATCGCGTCCGACGCGGTGAAGCTGCTGTGACCGGTCTCGCGCTCCGGGCGGCGATCGGCCGTTACGGGCACACCGAGGACCTGCTGAACGGCCGCATCCTGGTGGACGGCTGCACCCTCGAACCGGTCGAGTTCGCGTCGATGATCACGGCGTACCGGCGGATGGTCCGGTCGGTCGAGTTCGATGTCTGCGAGCTCGCCCCGACGACGTACCTGATCGCGCGTGCACTGGGTGCGCCGTACGTCGCTCTGCCGATCTTCCTCAGCCGGCGCTTCCACCACGAGGGCCTCGTGGTCCGCAAGGGCGCCGGGATCGAGCGGCCGACCGATCTCCACGGCCGGCGGGTCGGAGTCCGCGCGTACTCCGTGACGAGCGCGGTGTGGACACGCGGTGTCCTGCAGGACGAGTACGGCGTGGATCCGGCGGAGATCGAGTGGATCGTCGACGACGACGAACACGTCGAGTCGTTGGTCCTGCCATCGAACGTACGCCGTCCCGGGCCGAAGCTGGTCGACCTGTTCCGGCAGGGCGAGCTGGACGCCGCGTTCACCCGAGGCGCCGGGATCGGCGACCCGAAGGTGACGCTGGTGTCGGGGTATCACGAGCTGCTCGCCGAGGCGGAGAGCCTGGCGGCCGACTGGTACCGGCGGACCGGCATCTACCCGATCCATGGCGTCGTGGTGGTCCGCGAGCAGCTCCTGAACGACCATCCCTGGCTGGCGGGGTCGCTCCTGCAGGCCTTCCAGGACAGCCGATCGAGCTACCTGCACCGGCTCGGCGGTCCGGCCGCGAGCGCGCCGGAGGATCTTCGCTACCAACGCCTGGCGGAGATCGTCGGCAACCCGCTGCCGTACGGACTGCACGCCAACCAGGACTCGATCGGCGCACTGATCGACTACTCGCGCCGCCAGGGTCTCGTGCCGGCGGATGTCCCCACAGACCGCTTCTTTCCTGATCTCCTCCCAGTGAAGGACTTTCGATGACCATTGACGCGCACTGCCACGTGATCGCGGTGGACCGCGACCGGTACCCGCGCAACCCACTGGGCGGCGTGGAGTCTGCTTGGTCGCAACAGCGGCCGGTCGGCGCCAAGGAACTGATCGCTGCGATGGACGAGGCCGGTATCGACCGAGCCATCGTGGTGCAGGCATCCACGGCCTACGGGCACGACAACAGCTATGTGGCCGACTCCGTTGAGCAGTACTCGGACCGGTTCGCCGGTGTGTTCTCCGTGGACATGCTTGCCCCCGACGCACCGGAGCAACTGGCGCACTGGGTGTCCCGCGGACTGCAGGGCGCCCGCCTGTTCACCACCGGCAGCACCATGCCCGGTCAGGCGTCGTGGCTGTCCGATCCGCGGCTGCACCCCGCGTGGGCGTGGGCCGAGGAGAACAACCTCCCGCTCTGCCTGCAGATGCGTCCGGAAGGCATTCCGGCTCTGCGTGACCTGCTGGACCGCTTCCCGGGCGTCAAGGTGCTGCTCGACCACGCGGCCCGACCCGATCTCACCGGGGGAGCGCCGTACGACGAAGCCCGGGAGCTCTTCGACCTGGCGCAGTACGACGGTGTGTACCTCAAGCTCACCGAGCGGACGCTGGTGTCGGCGACGAAGACCCCGGCCGACCCCGAGTCGTTCCTGGGTCGGCTGCTGCTCGACTTCGGCGCCGAGCGGCTGATGTGGGGATCGAACTACCCGGCCGCGGAGGACGACCTGCCCACGCTGTACGAGCGCAGCCGCGACATCCTCTCGATCCTGCCCGCGGCGGCCCGCGAGCAGATCTTCACCGGTACGGCGGACCGCCTGTACCCGGTCCGGACCGGCTCGTGAAGGCCGTACTGGCGGACTACCCCCACGTCCGCGCGCTGAAGGAGCGGTCCGCGTTCGACTTCGTCGAGGTGGACCCGGTGCACAAGGCGTTCGCGGCGATGGTCCGCGAGCAGGCGTACGACGTGTGCGAGATGGCGATCGTGACCTACCTGCAGGCTCGGGCCGAGGGGAAGCCGTTGCTCCTGCTGCCCGTCGTCCTGCGGTCGCGGTTCCAGCACGACCACATCGTCTGCCGCGCCGGCGACCCGCTCGACGTGAGCGATCTGGCCGGCAAGCGGATCGGCGTCCGGACCTACGCCCAGACCACCGGCCTGTGGTTGCGCGGCATCCTCGGCGACGAGTACGGCGTACCGCTCGACAAGGTCCAGTGGGTCAGCATCGAGGACGGCCACCTCGCCGAGTACGCCGATCCGCCGCAGGTGGAGCGTGCTCCGGTGGGCTCCAAGCTGATCGACCTGCTCCACGCCGGCGAGTTGGACGCGGTGATCATGGGCAACGACCTCCCCGACGACCCGCGGCTGCGTCCGCTGATCCCGGACGCGAAGGCGGCCGCGCGCGGCTGGTACGAGCGCACGCACGCCGTCCCGATCAACCACATGGTGGTGATCCGGGCCGAGCTCGCCGACCGGCGCGAGGAGCTGACCCAGATGTTCGCCGAGGCCAAGCAGGACGCCGCCGCCGGCTCCATCGACATGACCCCGATCGGCCTGGAGGCCAACCGGGCCGCTCTCGAACTCATCACCCGCTACGCCCACGAGCAGGGGCTGGTCTCGCACCGGCTCGCCGTGGACGACCTGTTCTCGCTGAGAGGAGCCGGATCATGATCGACGCTCCGGAGAAGTTGCGCGTCGAAGGACTGAGCAAGACCTTTCAGACCAACCGCAAGGCGCACACCGTGCTGCACGGGCTGTCGTTCGGGGTCGCCGAAGGCGAGTTCGTCAGCCTGATCGGCGAGAGCGGGTGCGGCAAGACCACCGTGCTGCGGATCGTCCAGGGCCTGCTCGGCGCCGACGCCGGCCAGGTGGTTGTCGACGGCAACGTCGTGAGCGGGCCCGGCCGTGATCGCGGGCTGGTGTTCCAGCAGGCCAACCTGCTGCCGTGGCGGACCGCCCGCCGCAACGTGGAGTTCGGCCTCGAGCTGCAGGGCCAGTCCCGGTCCCAGCGGTCCGCGCGGGCGGGCGAACTGCTCGACCTGGTCGGGCTCGGCGGATTCGCCGACCACTACCCGCACCAGATGTCCGGCGGCATGCAGCAGCGCATCGGCCTGGCCCGGGCGCTGGCCATCGACCCCGCCGTACTGCTGATGGACGAACCGTTCAGCGCGCTCGACGCGCAGACCCGCGAGGTCCTGCAGAAGGAGCTGCTGCGGATCCACGCGGAGACCCGCAAGACGGTCCTGTTCGTCACCCACGACCTGGACGAGGCGCTGTACCTGAGTGACCGGGTGGTGATCCTGGCCGCGAACCCGGGGCGGGTCAAGCAGGTCATCGACATCCCCTTCGAGCGGCCGCGGGCGGAGCTGACCGAGCTGCGCGGGTTGCCGGAGTTCCAGCAGTTGCGCAGCCAGGTCTGGCAGCTGATCCGCTCGACGAACGCAGGGAGCGACCGTGTCCAGGACTGAAGTGCAAGCCCGGGTGGCTGTGGTCTCGACGGCCGATGTGGAGCCTGTGGACCAGCTGGGGCGGGCCCGGCGGAAGTACCGGGTGATCCGGTTCGTCTCGATCGTCGTGGTGCTGGGGGCCTGGGAGCTCGTCGGTCGCCAGATCGATCCGCTCTTCATGTCGTACCCGAGTGCGGTCGCGGAGGCCGCCGTACGACTGACCAGGACCGGTGAGTTGCCGACCGCTCTGGTCAGCAGTCTCACCACGCTGGCGCTGGGCTTCGCGATTGCCGCCGTACTGGGTGTGCTGGCCGGGCTGGTGATCGGCCGCTACCGCACGGTCGAGGTGGCGACCGACTGGCTGGTCAACGCGCTCTACGCGACGCCCCTGGTGGCCGTCGTACCGCTGGTCATCCTGTGGTTCGGTCTGGGCTTCGGCGCGAAGCTGTTCGTGGTGGTGCTGCTCGCGATCTTCCCGATCCTGATCAACACGGCCAGCGGGGTGCGGAACGTGCCGCCGGCGCTGATCGACGTCGGCACCGGGTTCGCGGCGAGTGAGTGGCAGGTGTTCACCAAGGTGATCCTGCCCGCGTCGCTGCCGTACACGATGACCGGTCTGCGGCTCGGTGTCGGCCGCGCGATCATCGGCATGGTGGTGGCCGAGTTCTTCACCGCGATCACCGGGCTCGGTGCCCTCGTGGTCAAGTACGGCAACCAGTTCGACACCGCCTCGATGCTGGTCCCGGTGCTGGTGCTGATGGTGCTCGGCGTCGGACTGACCGCGGGGCTGCGGCAGGCCGAGGCGCGGATCGCTCCGTGGAAGGCAGACGAGCGGTGATCATCGACATCCACGGCCACTACACGACGGCCCCGGCGGCGCTGAACGCCTACCGGGGCCGGCAGATGGCCCTGCAGAACAAGCCGGTCCGCGGTTCGCTGTCGATCACCGACGATCAGCTCCGCGCTTCCCTCGCCGGGCACCTCGAACAGATGGGTGCCCGTGGCATCGACGCACTGTTGTTCTCGCCGCGCGCGTCGGCGATGGGGCACGACGTCGGCGACGAGACGATCAGCCGGCACTGGACCGAGATCAACAACGACCTGATCGCGCGAGTGGCCGGCTTGTACCCCGGCCAGTTCGTGCCGGTCGCCCAGTTGCCGCAGAGCCCCGGCGCCGGGCTGGACGGCGTACTGCGGGAACTGCGCCGGACTGTCGAGGAACTCGGGTTCGTCGGATGCCTGATCAACCCGGACGTGTCCGGCGGGCTGCAGCCGTTCACACCGTCGCTGGGGGACCGGTGGTGGTACCCGCTCTGGGAGGCCATGGTCGATCTGGACGTGCCCGGCATGATCCACGCCAGCTCGACCCGCAATCCGGCACTGCACCTCAACGGATCGCACTACATCGCGCAGCACTACGCCGCTGTGGTCGAGCTGTGCTCGTCCGCGGTCTTCACCGACTTCCCGACGCTGCGGCTGATCGTGCCGCACGGCGGCGGTGGCATCCCGTTCCACTTCAACCGCAGCCGCGCACTGCACGTGGCTGAGTCGCTGCCGCCGTTCGAGGACGCAGTCCGCAACCTCTACTTCGACACCGCCGTGTACGACGCCGACTCGCTGGCGATGCTGGTCCGCAAGATCGGCCCGGACAACGTGCTGTTCGGCTCGGAGATGTTCGGTACGGCGAAGACGCGGGACGCGGCCACCGGCCGGTTCTTCGACGACATCCTCGGTGACCTCGACGGACTCGGTCTGGAGCCGTCCGACCTGACCAAGATCCTGTCCGGCAACGCGCTCCGCCTGTTCCCGCGGGCCGCGGCGCATCTGGGAGCAGCCCGTGTCCAGTAGCCCCACCGTCGTACGCCGGATCACCCGGCCGGATCCCGAGATCGTCAAGGCGGCAGCGCAGTACGGCGTCGCCACACTGCACGAGGCGAACCTCCGGCGCGGACTGATGCTGGACATCCACCCCGTCGTACCGGGCACCCGCGTGTGCGGTCCTGCGGTGACCTCGCTCAACCACGCGGGTGACAACCTGATGCTGCACGCTGCTGTGGAGGTGTGTGAGCCAGGGGACGTGCTGGTGGTCGCCACGCTGAGTCCCTCGACGCAT
This sequence comes from Kribbella sp. NPDC048837, assembly GCF_055586945.1. Taxonomy (NCBI): domain Bacteria; kingdom Bacillati; phylum Actinomycetota; class Actinomycetes; order Propionibacteriales; family Kribbellaceae; genus Kribbella; species Kribbella sp. NPDC048837. Next base: position 261,726 of record NZ_JBVJHF010000006.1, on the reverse strand, counting down.
GGGATGTTCGGTGAGTTGCTGGCGACGCAGTGCCAGGCTCAGGGCATCGCAGGCGTCGTACTGGACGCGGGCGTGCGCGACAAGCGGGATCTGCAGGAGATGTCGTTCCCGGTGTGGTCGCGGGCGGTGAGCGCCGCGGGCACGGTCAAGGCGACGCCGGGGTGGGTCAATACGCCGGTGGTCTGCGGGAGTGCGACCGTGAACCCGGGTGACCTGGTGATCGCCGACGACGACGGAGCGATGGTGATTCCCCGCGCCGAGGTCGCCGCGGCGGTCGAGGCCGCCAGGGTCCGCGAGGACCGGGAGGCGGCGAACCGAGCCCGCTTCCAGGCGGGCGAGCTGAGTCTCGACGTCAGCAACCTGCGTCCGCTGCTGGAGCGGCTCGGGGTGACCTACACCGACGCCTGATGACCCGGATCCTCCACTTGTCCGGTACCGTGCCGATCTGATGTGACCCGCGGGTAGTCCCGACGAGTGGAGGAGCCAGGCATGGGCGAGTTCGTGAACCTCACCGTGAGCGACGGTGTCGGCACGATTCGGCTGGATCGGCCCAAGATGAACGCGCTGAACGTCCAGGTGCAGGAGGAGATCCGGGCCGCCGCACTCGAGGCGACCGCGTCGGACGAGGTCCGCGCCGTGGTGATCTACGGCGGCGAGAAGGTCTTCGCGGCCGGTGCGGACATCAAGGAGATGGCCGACATGTCGTACGCCGACATGGTCAAGCGCTCCGGCCCGTTGCAGTCCTCGCTGTCCGCGGTCGCCGCGATCCCGAAGCCGACCGTCGCCGCCGTCACCGGGTACGCCCTCGGCGGTGGCTGCGAACTGGCCCTGTGCGCCGACTACCGGATCGCCGCCGATGACGCCAAGCTCGGCCAGCCGGAGATTCTGCTCGGCATCATCCCCGGCGCCGGCGGCACCCAGCGGCTGTCCCGGCTGATCGGGGCGTCCAAGGCCAAGGACCTGATCTACACCGGCCGCTTCGTCGACGCCGCCGAGTCGCTCGCGATCGGCCTGGTCGACAAGGTCGTGCCGGCCGCTGAGGTCTATACCGCGGCGGTCGCCTGGGCGTCGCAGTTCTCCGGGGGTGCCGCGCTCGCGCTGCGGGCCGCCAAGGAGGCGATCGACTCCGGGCTCGGCGTGGACCTGCAGACCGGGCTGGAGATCGAGCGGCAGCAGTTCGCCGCCCTGTTCGCCACCGAGGACCGCGCGATCGGGATGAAGTCCTTCGTCGAGAGCGGCCCGGGCAAGGCCGAGTTCAAGGGAATCTGATGACCACGTCCGCTGAGAAGCCGGCCGCCACCGCCGAAGAGGTCGAGGCGGCCTGGAACGACAACAAGCTCGCCCAGGTCCTCTACCACGACTGGGAGGCGTCGACGTACGACGAGAAGTGGTCGATCTCGTACGACGAACGCTGCGTCACCTACGCCCGCGACCGCTTCACCGCGATCGCCGGGTCGTCCGGCTGGCCGTACGGCAAGTCGCTGGAGATCGGCGCCGGCACCGGCTTCTTCACCCTGAACCTCAAACTCGCCGGAGTCCTCGACGAAGCGCACGTCACCGACCTCTCTCCGGGCATGGTGGAGGCGGCGAAGAAGAACGCGGCCACCCTCGGCTTCGCGGTCGAAGGCCGGGTCGCCGACGCCGAGAAGCTGCCGTACGACGACGACTCCTTCGACCTCGTCATCGGGCACGCGGTGATCCACCACATCCCGGACGTCGAGCTCGCCTTCCGGGAGATGCTGCGCGTGCTCAAGCCCGGCGGCCGCTTCGTCATCTGCGGCGAACCCACCCGGTACGGCGACTACGTGGCGCGACGGTTGTCCCGGTTCACCTGGTGGGCGACCACGAACGTCACCAAGCTGCCGGCGTTGGCCGAGTGGCGCCGGCCGCAGGCGGAGCTGGAGGAATCCTCGCGGGCGGCAGCCCTGGAGGCGGTGGTCGACCTGCACACGTTCGACCCGGACACGCTGGCCCGGATGGCCGGTCGCGCCGGGGCGGTCGACGTACGGACTGTCACCGAGGAGCTGTTGGCGGCGTGGGTCGGGTGGCCGATCCGGACGTTCGAGGCCGCCGTACCGGAGCAGAAGCTCGGGTTCGGCTGGCGGATGTTCGCGTACAAGTCGTGGCTGCAGCTGTCGAAGGTGGACAAGGTGCTGTCGGCCGTCGTCCCTGACGAGCTGTACTACAACGTCTCGATCACAGGTGTCGCGCAGTAGGGTGTTCTGATGCGGTTACTCACCGCGGCGAATCTGCGCTGGGTGGTGCGCCATCGAGCGTGGACGCCGTACTACCTGAAGCGCTACTGGCGGTTCGCCTGGTTCAAGCTGCGCCACCCCCAGGTGATCACCGAGGGATTCGTCTTCCTGGGCAAGCATCTGGAGATCGTGGCGCGACCGGGCCATGGCCGGATCGTCCTCGGGAAGTGGGTGCACCTCGGTGACGAGACCCGGCTGCGCGCGCACGAGGGCACGCTGCGGATCGGCGACAAGGTCGTGTTCGCCCGCGATGTCACGGTGAACTGCTACCTCGACATCGAGATCGGCGCGTCCACGCTGATCGCGGACTGGACCTACATCTGCGACTTCGACCACAAGACCGAGGACCTGGACCTGCCGATCAAGGACCAGGGCCTGGTGAAGTCGCCGGTCCGGATCGGGCCGGACTGCTGGCTGGCGACGAAAGTCACCGTGACCCGGGGGACCGACATCGGGCGCGGCGTGGTGATCGGCGCCAACAGCGTTGCCCGTGGCAACATTCCGGACTACGCCATCGCGGTCGGAGTGCCGGCCGTGGTGGTGGCCGACCGCACCGCCAGGTACGCGTCCGGTGCCGCGCGTCGTGCGTACCTGAGCGGCTTGGCCGAGGCCAACGATCGCATCACCGCCCGCCTGCACTCCGGCGAGCCGGCTCCGGAGCAGGCGACCGCGCCCGAGCGGGGCGTCGTACCGGAGCAGACCGTCGTACCGGAGGAAGTCGCTGCCGCCGAGCGGAGCGTCGTGGCGGAGGAAGCTGGGAGTGATGAGGTAGAAGCAGATGGTGAGAAAGAGAGCGACGAGGGGTTCTCAAGTTACTCACCAGTCGGGCACTATGGCCCGCACACCCGGTTGGACGCCCCCGACCGCATGACCGTCGGAGAGGAGACGCAGCGTGGCTGACCAGACCGGAACCGATCGGTCGTCGCTCGACCAGGCCGCGGCCGACGGTTCGATCACGCAGGCGAGGACCCGCGCGGTCGACCCGGTTCCGCTCGTGACGGAACCCGGTGGCGCTACGTTGGAACCAGTGCTTCAAACGAATGATCCGGATGTGGGCGTGAATCGCAGGTTGGACCCAGAAGGACAGGCAGTGGACGGCAGGACGGCGGCACCGGCCCCGATCGCGGGTGCCCGGCGCAGGCTGTCGCCGCGCCCGGTCCCGGTCAGCCGGCGCAGGAGACCGCCGGCCCCGGCGACGGCGACGGACGAGGAACCGACCCCGGCTGAGGAGATGGACGACGTGGGTACGCACGACGAGAAGGCGACGGCCGCCGAAGCCGATAAGGCTGCCGCGACCCCGGAGGCCGGCACCGGCACGCCGGTTGGCACGGGGTCGGCGGCCGGTGCCGGGACGACCAGCGGTGCCGGGACGACAAGCGGTGCTGGGACGACGAGCGGTGCCGGGACGACGGCCGGTGCCGGGACGACCGCCGGTGCTGGGATGACGGCCGGTGTTGGGGCGACGGCGACCGCGACCAGGACCGCGCGGCCGAAGACGGCGGCGGAGATCGTGGCGGAGCAGCGGGCCCGGGAGAAGGCCGCGGCCGAGACCCCGGCGGCAGGCACTGGTGCGGCCGGCTCGGGGGATGCCGCACCGTCCGCCGCCCAGGATCCGGCCGCGACGACGGTGAGCAAGGTGCCGGTCGCAGCCGCCCCGACTGGTGCCTCGGGCAACAGACCTGCCGGTGGCAAGAGGACGGCCGCGGCGGGCTCGGGCAAGGGCAAGCAGGCGCTGACCTCGGTGGGCTCGGGTGTGCGGAAGCTGCGCAACCTGATCGCCTCGCTGATCTGGCTGATCGCCGTGCTCGCGGCCGCCGTACTCGCGCTCGGCGCGCTGTTCACCGCGCTCGACCAGACCAACCAGAGCAACGAGATCGTGCGCTGGATCCTGGAGCGCGGGCACGACCTGGTCGGCCCGTTCAAGGACCTGTTCCGGCTCGAGACCGCGAAGAACACCCTGCTGGTGAACTGGGGGATCGCGGCGCTGGTCTACCTGATCGCCGGCAAGATCATCGAACGCTTCGTGCGTCCTTAGGTCTCGCGACGAGGATCAGATCGAGAGATTCGTCCAGCTCGCCTGGGCGAATCTCGAAGTCCTCGTACCGTGTGCTCCGCACGAGCCCGGCCAGATCCTCGTCCCACTTGTCGTGCCCGGCCGCCAGTTGAGCATCCACGGCCGAGCCGTACTGCGCCTCCCACGTGCGCAGGCGCTTGCCGTGGTGGAGACCGAGCGCGTGCATGATGTCGAACGCCGGCTCGACGAGCTCGACGAACTCGGCGGCGGTGACTTCGCGGGTGTGGTACCAGTTCCCGCTCGGGAAGGTCAGGCGGTTCGGCGTACTCAGGATCAGCGTGCCGTGCCGCCGGAGGATGCGCGCGCACTCGAAGACGAACCGCGGCTGCTCCCAGAGGTGCTCGATCGTCTGCAGCGACGTGACAACGTCGAAGGTGTGATCGGCGAAGCCGGTCTGCACGAGATTGCCGCGCACCACCTTGAGCTGTGGATAAACCCGGCGGAGGTGGCGCAACGTCGTATCTTCATAGTCGAGACCGGTCACGGAGTCCGCCCCCGCCAGGCGGAGCAGCTCCGCACCGTAGCCCTCGCCGCAGCCGGCGTCGAGGACGCGGCCGGTCCGTCCGATCGCCAGATTCGCCGTGATCCAGCGGTAGGCGGCCTCGTGGCGCGCGAACCAGTAGTTCTCGTGCCAGATCCCGGGCGCTGTTCTCTCGCCGGTGAGCGGTAACGTCTCGGTCACCTGAGTCAGCCTAGTGTGGTTCGACGTCACAGCCGTGTGCCCTTGTTCTGCGGAGTCCGGTTCGGATAAGCAGGTCAGGGTTCGCGCGCCGTGCCGGACTGTGATGGGACTCGCACGCATCTTATGTTTCTCGTGAGTAACATCCGTGGCAGGCTTGGAGCGACCGTTAACCAGAAGGGGTCCCACACGCTATGAAGATCGTCGTCTGCGCGAAGTTCGTGCCGGATGCCACCGCGGACCGCCGCTTCCGCTCGGAGGACAACACGGTGGATCGTGCCGGTGTCGACGGGCTGCTGTCCGAGCTGGACGAGTATGCCGTCGAGACCGCTCTGACCGTCAAAGAAGGGGACGGCGACCCTGGTGACACTGTGGTGACGGTGCTGACCGTCGGCCCCGAGCAGGCCGCCGACGCGGTGAAGAAGGGTCTGCAGATGGGCGCCGACGCCGGTGTCCACGTTCTCGACGACGCGATCCACGGTTCGGACGCGCTCGCGACCTCGCTGATCCTGGCGAAGGCGCTGGCCCGGCTGGAGGCGGATCTGGTCGTGTTCGGGATGGGTTCGACCGACGGTGGCATGGGCGTCGTGCCGGCGATGGTGTCGGAGCGGCTCGGCCTGCCGGCCGTGACGCTGGGCTCGGAGGTGACCGTCGACGGGCAGACCGTCCGGATCCGCCGCGACGGCGACACCGCGAGCGAGACGATCGAGGGCACGCTGCCGCTGGTGCTGTCGGTGTCCGACCAAGCCAACGAGCCGCGGTATCCGTCGTTCAAGGGGATCATGGCCGCGAAGAAGAAGCCGGTCGAGACCTGGTCGCTGGCCGACCTGGAGATCTCCGCCGACCAGGTGGGTCGCGCGAGCGCGTGGACCGAGGTGGTCGAGGTGACCGCCCGTCCGCCGCGCAGCGCCGGCACGATCGTCGCCGACGAGGACGGCAGCGGTGCTGCCCAGCTCGTCGAGTTCCTGTCCACCAACAAGTTCCTCTGAGGGGCGATCAGTTCATGTCCAACGTTCTGGTTCTCGTTGACCACACCGGCGGCACGGTCCGCAAGACCACCGCGGAGCTCCTCACCATCGCGCGCCGGCTCGGCGAGCCGGTCGCCGTCTACATCGGCGACGGCGTGCAGGAGGCGCTGCCGGCCCTGGGGCAGTACGGCGCGACCAAGGTGATCGCGCTGACCAACCCGGACCTGACGCAGTACCTGGTGGCGCCGAAGGCCGAGGCGCTGCAGCAGGTCGCGGAGAAGATCGAGCCGGCCGCGATCCTGATCTCGTCGAGCGCCGAGGGCAAGGAGATCGCCGCCCGGCTCGCGGTCAAGCTCGACTCCGGCCTGATCACCGACGCCGTCGACGTCCAGGCCGGCGCGGTCACCACGCAGTCGGTGTTCGCGGGCAACTTCACCGTCCGGGCCAAGGTCACCAACGGCACGCCGATCATCACCGTCAAGCCGAACGCGGCGACCCCCGAGGCCGCGGAGACGTCGCCGGAGGTGGAGGAGTTCGACGTGTCGATCTCCGACGTCGCGAAGACGGCTCGCATCACGGACTCCAAGCCGCGTGAGGCCACCGGCCGCCCCGAGCTCACCGAGGCCGCGATCATCGTCTCCGGCGGCCGCGGCACCGGCGGCGACTTCGGCCCGATCGAAGCCTTCGCCGACTCCCTCGGCGCCGCCGTCGGCGCCTCCCGCGCCGCCGTCGACTCCGGGTGGTATCCGCACGCCTACCAGGTGGGCCAGACCGGCAAGACCGTCTCCCCGCAGCTGTACGTCGCCGCGGGCATCTCCGGCGCCATCCAGCACCGGGCCGGCATGCAGACCTCGAAGACCATCGTCGCCATCAACAAGGACGAGGAAGCCCCGATCTTCGAGCTGGTCGACTTCGGTGTGGTGGGCGACCTCCACAAGGTCCTCCCGACCGCCACCGAAGAAGTCACCAAGCGCAAGTCCTGAAGCTCGACCGGTTCACGCCGGTCCGCCCGGCTCGGTACCCCTCCCGAGCCGGGCTTTTCACTCCCACCGAGCCACGTCCTTCCAGTCCGTCGACCGGGTGCGACCCGGCGGACCCGTGGTTTCCACGGACGCGACGGGGCGAGCGGTCCGAGCAGGCTTTGGATCATTACCGAAGCTCGACGGATCGTGAAAAGGACACCCATGCGCTCACCATCAACTCGACGCCACCACACGAACAGATCCGGACCCGCCCCCGACGCGGCCCACGGTTCGAAGGTATCCACCGACACGGGTTCGGGGGTGTCCGCCGACACGGGTTCGGGGGTGGCCGTCGACACGGGTTCGGGGGTGGCTACCGACACGGGTTCGGGGGTGGCCGTCGACACGGGTTCGGGGGTGGCTACCGACGCCGTCGCCCGCGGTTCGGGGGTGTCCGCCGACACGGGTTCGGGGGCGGCCGTCGACATCGCCGCCCACGGTTCGGGGGTGGCCGGTGACACCGCCGCCTACGGTTCGAGGGTGTCCACCGACACCGCCGCTCACGGTTCGGACGTTTCCAGCGACACGGGTTCGGGGGTTGTCACCGACGCCGCCGCTCACGGTTCGGACGTTTCCAGCGACACCGGTTCGGGGGTGGCCACTGACGCCGCCGTCGGCGGTTCGCGGGTGGCCGGTGACACGTCCGGGCCGACGCGGCGCAGGCTGCTGCAAGGCGGGCTCGCGGCGGGTCTCGTCGGCGCCACCATGGCCGCGCTCAGCGACGCACCGGCCAGCGCGACGCCGACGACCGCGCCGTCGGCGAGCGCGACGTCGACAACTGCGACGTCGACAACTGCGACGTCGACAGCCGCGACGGCGGGGAGCGTGACGTCGACGACTGCGCCGCCGACGTTCGGGGCGCCGCGGCTGCGGGATGGATCGGTTGGTCCGGCTGGGATCCATCCCTTTCGGGTTGTGGTTCCGGGTGGGCAGCTCGCCGTGTTGCGTCGGCGGGTGGCCGAGACCCGTTGGCCTACGAAGGAGCTTGTCGGCGACCGGTCGCAGGGTGTGCAACTGGCGACGACCAAGGCGGTGGCCGGCTACTGGACGTCCAGGTATGACTGGCGCAGGTTCGAGGCGAAGCTCAACAAGCTGCCGCAGTTCACCACGGAGATCGACGGCGTCGACGTGCACTTCATCCATGTGCGGTCGCGGCACCAGGCCGCCTTGCCGCTGATCATGACGCACGGATGGCCCGGCTCGATCGTCGAGTTGCTGGACAGCGTCGGCCCGCTGACGGACCCGACCGCGTACGGCGGCCGCGCCGCGGACGCGTTCCACCTCGTGCTGCCGTCGATTCCCGGCTACGGCTTCTCCAGCCAGCCGACCGAGACCGGCTGGGACACGGGCCGCACCGCGCGGGCCTGGGCCGAGCTCATGCGGCGCCTCGGCTACACCCGGTACGTCGCCCAGGGCGGCGACGTCGGCGCCGGAGTGACCGACAACCTCGGCCGCCAGGCGCCGGCGGGGCTGGTCGGCATCCACCTGAACCTGCTCGTCACGGCGTTGAGCGGAGTAAGCCTGCCCACGAACACCGCCGAAGAGCGCGCCGCGGCCGCCGCGCTCAAGGAATTCACCACGACCGGCAACGGCTACCTGATCGAGCAGTCCACCCGCCCGCAGACCATCGGCGCCGCGCTACTGGACTCACCCGTCGCTCTGGCCGCCTGGATGCTCGATCACGACACGGATAGCTACTACAAGATCTCCCGCGCCTTCCTCGGCGGACCGGCCTCGGGCAACCTCACGCGTGACCATGTCCTCGACAACATCACGCTCTACTGGCTCACGGGCACCGGCGCCTCCGCGGCACGCTCGTACTGGGAGAACGCGCAGGCACGGGCAGCGGGCCAGGTTCCGCCGCCGGTGGACGCCCCGGTCGCGTTCAGTGCCTTCCCCGGCGAGATCTTCCAGGCACCGCGCACCTGGGTTCAGAACAGCTACCCGACGCTCACGTACTACAACCAGCCGGCCAGAGGCGGCCACTTCGCCGCCTGGGAGGAGCCCGACCTGTTCGCCCGCGAGCTCCGCGCAGCGTTCCGGCCAGTCCGCTAGCTCCGTCCTTCGAAGTTCCGCAGGCTCGGTGGCTAGCATGCCGTGGGTGCGGGTTTGGGTGAGTGGGTCCAGTGGACGGTTGGGGAGCGAGGTCTGCCGGCAGTTGCGGGCGGCGACGACGTGGTCGAGGCCGATCTGGTCGGAGCGAAGGCTGTTGATCTGAAGGATCGCGAGGCGGTCGCACGGTCCCTCGAGGGTGTGGACGCGATCGTGCACTGTGCCGGGATCGCGAGTCCGGAGAACATCACGCCGGTGCGGCTCCTCGAGGCCAACGCGATCACCACGTTCAACGCGCTGGAAGAGGCATGGACGCAGGGGATCCGGACTGCCGTGCTCGCGTCCAGCGGGTCGATCTACGGGACCGCGTGGTCGCCGGAGGAGATCGGCGTACCAGAGGTGCCGATCGATGAAGAGACCGCGTTGCGGTACGTCGACCCGTACGCGCTCACGAAGGACATCCTCGAGCGCATGGGCCAGATGTACGCGCGCCTCGGCATGCAGGTCACCGCACTCCGCTTCCACTGGATCCTCCCGCCCGACGAGGTGCGCGAGTACATCGCCGAGGCCCCGCCTGAGGACAATCGCCGCAACCTTTGGGGGTACGTCGACCTCGCCGAGGCGGCCCGTGCCTGTGTGCTCTCACTGCGTCCCCGGGCGACCGAACGCTACGAGACGCTGGTGATCGCCGCGGAAGACACCGGAATGCATCAGCCGACCGCCGAGCTCCTGGCCCGCTATTCACCGGAGACTGTGGTCCGCGGCGACCTGCCGGGGACGACGTCGCTCTTCGACTCTCGCCGTGCCGCCGAGGTGATCGGGTGGACGCACCGCAGCCGCTGGAGGGACTGATGGACGAGTCGATCTGGTATCCGGAAGGCCTGGACGCGGAGGAGTTGGCGTTCCAGCGGTTGTACGGACCCTGGAAGGTGTCGACACCGGCGGATGCCCGACAGTTGATGGACGGGTACGACGGCGTCTGGTGGATCACCGGTGGATGGGCGATCGAAGCGTTCACCGGCGTACGCCGGGAGCACGAGGACGTCGACGTATCACTCTGGCGCCGCGACATCGAGAAGCTGCGGACCCACCTCAAGGACCGCTACGACCTGTGGTCGAACGCGGGCGGCCGGCTGCAACCGCTGACCGACGAACGACCGGAGCAGCCGCCGGACGCCGTACAGATCTGGCTGCGACGGCACGCGCTGGCCCCGTGGGAGTTCGACCTCCAACCCAACCCCGACCGCAACGGCCGCTGGATCTTCCGCCGCGACCCGAGTGTCGACTTCGCCCTCACGGACGTCACGTGGCTGGCTCCCGACGGCATCCGCTACATCAATCCGGAGATAGCCCTCGCTCACAAGGCGATGCACACCCGCCCCAAGGACAACCACGACCTGGCTGCCGCACTCCCACGCCTGACCCCACCCCGCCGCACCTGGCTCGCCAACACCATCGACCACCTGCACCCCAACCACCCCTGGCCCGAGAAGATCCGCAGCTACGAGTAGCCCGCAAGGCCAAGCAGACAAGCCAGCCGGGTGAGGTGACGCGGTGGACTGGCCGGGGCGGGGTGAGGCGATAGGCCGACCGGGTGAGGTGAGGCGGCAGGCTGGCCGGGTGGGGTGAGGCGGCCGGGCGAACGCGGCGCGGCTGAGGCGGCGGACGGTGGTGGTCAGGTCCAGACTGGGTGGCGGGAGTCGGTGCCGGTGCCGTAGTCGGGGTCGCTGCCGCGGACGAGGATCCAGTGGGCGGTCGCCCGGGCGCGGTAGAGGCGGAGGTCGGCGGGAGCTCGTAGCTCGTCGATGGTGAAGGCGCGGAGTTCGGGGTAGCGGGAGGCGTAGAAGGCGGAGCGGGCTTCGAGCTCGTCGTCGGGGACGAGGGACGCTCGGGCGCGGAGGTAGACGGCCGAGGCGCCGCCGATGCGGACGGTCGAGTCGAAGATCGCGATGCTCACGTCCGGGGTCGTCGCGATGTTCTTGGAATGCAGGGCTTCCGGAGACGACGCCCAGTAGAAGTCGGTGTGGCCGTCCGGCGTGAAGTAGACCGGGGTCACCCACGGGAGGCCGTCCGCGCCGATCGTTCCCAGGATCAGGTACTTGTTGGCGTCGATGACCGCCGCCGCGCGCTGGTCGAGAATCTCTTGTGACATGGTCACCAGACTGCCGGTCGGGGGTACGGATAGTCCTCCGTGGCAACCACTGAAGCACCACGGAAACGGCATGATGGGCGGATGGCTGGTCCGAAGGAGGTGTCCGCGCGGGAGGCCGAGGTGCTGGCCGCGCTGGCCGGCGACCGGTCCAACGCGCAGATCGCGCGGCAGTTGCACATCAGCATCCGTACGGTCGAAAGCCACGTCTCCGCCCTGCTGCGCAAGTACGGCGTCTCCGACCGCCACGAGCTCAGCAAACTGGCTGGAGTCACCGACACACCTGGGTTCATCACCCCGACCGGTCCCGGTACGAGCTTCGTCGGCCGCGAGCAGGACCGCAGCGAACTCCTCACAGCGCTCGCAAGCAACCGCCTGGTGAGCCTGCTCGGCCCCGGCGGCGTCGGCAAGACCCGCCTGGCGTTACGCGTAGCGGCGGAGGTCGGAGAGAACTAGCCGTACGGCGGTGCCGTCGTCGACCTCGCCCCCGTACGAGCCGGCTTCGTCGTGGCCGCAGTGGCCGAAGCACTCCAGGTCCGGGAGCAGCCGCCACAGACCGTCCTCGACGCAGTGCTCGAACGCCTCAAGCAGGGCCGGACCCTGCTCGTGCTGGACAACTGCGAGCACGTGGTGGAGGACGTGGGCAGTCTGGTCGCCCGCATCCTCACCGACGCTCCGGAGACCGCCGTACTCGCGACCAGCCGCGAACGGCTCGGTGTGCCGGGGGAGCGGCCGCTGCAGCTCGGTCCGCTCAAGCTGGGCGCGGAGGCGGAGCTGCTCTTCCATGACCGGGCCGCACTGGTCGCACCGGAGCTGGCTGCCGACGAACTCCTGGCACAGAAGGTGTGCGCCGAGCTGGACGGCGTACCGCTGGCGATTGAGCTGGCTGCCGCTCGAGCAGGGTCGCTGGGACCGGATGGCTTGCTGGCGGCGCTTGATGATCGCCTACGGCTGCTGGCCGGCGGGCGTGGGCCGAATGAACGGCATCACTCGCTGGCGCAGGTGATCGGCTGGAGCTACGACCTATTGGACGACGACGAGCGCAAACTGTTCCGGCGGCTCGGTGTCTTCGTCGGTGGGTTCGACCTGGCTGCTGCGTCCGGTGTGACGCCCGGCCGTACGAAAGGCGAGCTGAGTGACCTCCTGGGTCGACTGACAGACAAGAGCCTGCTTCAGCGCAGCCAGCAGGCCGGTACGAGCAGGTGGCGGATGCTGGAGACAGTCCGCGTCTTCGCGCTGGACGCGCTCGGCCGATCCGGTGAGTACGACGAGGTCGCCGTACTGCATCTCGCGTGGGCCGACACGACGGCCGCGCACCTCGAGGACCGGCTGGAAAGCGGCGATGACTGGCGGACCGAGTTCGACCAGGTCACACCGGACCTGCGGGCAGCCATGGCTCGTCCGAACGCCGACGTACGCCGGTTGGCGCGCAGACTGGCTCACCTGACGTTCGCCCGGAAGCGGTTCATCGAAGCGCACGACCACTACCTCACGGCCGCGGCGCACGCCGCCGACGCGGTCGAGCTGTACGACGATCTGCGTGACGCATCCGACGCGACGCTGGTCGTTGCGGACGGCACGGAGTCCTACCACCTCATGCTGCGCGCGGCGGACCGTGCCGAGGCGGAAGGCAACCACGAGCTCCGGCAGGAGGCCCGGGCCCAAGCGGTCATGATCGTCAACCGTTACGAGGTCGAGCCGCCGCTGCCCGCCGATCGTGGTGCGAGCCTGCTCGCGGCAGACGCCGACACCGTGTCGGTTCGGATCGCCCGAGCCTGGGTGGCTCGCGGCGAGATCCAGGCCGCGGAGGCCGCCGTCGAAGCGGCTCGCCGGTCCGGGGATCCGCTGGCCATCATGAATGCGCTGGATGCCTACAGCACCGCCGTCGCCGGTGTGCTGCGTTTCCACGACGCCCGCCAGGCATCCATCGAGCGGATGGCCTTGGCGGCGGAGCTGCCCGAGCACGACCCGCGGGCGGTCGCCGAGATCGTGGATGCCTTCCACGTCGCCTCCACCACGGCCGTGGCCGTCGGTGACGTGACCGAGGCGGTCCGGCTGGCCCGGCTCACCGACGACCCGGCGCACGGGCATCCATTCATCACGGCTCCGCGGAAGGTCCGCGCCTTCGCCCTCAGCGGACTGCTCGACGAGGCAGTGCGGACGGCAGACGTGATGTGGACTGGTTGGCGTGCGGCTGGCTGCCCGCCGCACGCGTGGATGGCCTCAGGTGCGTCCACCGCCGCACTGGCCCACGGCTTACTCGGCACCGGCCAGGAAGCGATCTGGCAGGCCCGCGCCCTGGAGATCGCCCGGGTGGACGATCCGGCGGACGCTCCGTCGCTGGCCGCGACCGCTGCCTTCGTCACCGCCCGCCTGGCGGTCCACAGCCTCGAATCGGGCACCATTACGGCGGGGGTGGCCCAAGCCGTCGAGCGGGCTTTCGGGGAGTTCCCCGAGCAATGGTGGGTCCCGTACGCGCGTGCCGCCGGGGCCGAGTTGGCGGTCGTGGCCGGCTTCCATGACGCCGAGCAGTACGTCGAACGCGCGGTGACCGAGAACTCCTGGTCGGACGCCGTACTGCTGCGGGCCCGGGGCCGCCTGGCCCGGGACCAGGGTCTGCTGACGGGGGCGGCGGCCCGGTTCGAGCGGATCGGGGCCGCTTTCGAACACGCCCGTACGCTCCGGCTGCTGTCCGGCGGCTGAGCCTCGATGCGCGGGAACAAGCGCGTCGGACATACCCTTGAAACCGATATGACTCCTTCCGAGCGCCGCACGGTGTATCTGGACCACGCGGCGACGACTCCGATGCTCCCGGCCGCGATCGAGGCGATGACGTATCACCTCGCCCGGACCGGCAACGCGTCGTCCCTGCACGGATCCGGCCGGTGCGCCCGGCGGACGGTGGAGGAATCGCGCGAGACCATCGCCGCGGCGCTCGGGGCGCAGCCGAGTGAGGTGGTGTTCACCTCCGGCGGCACCGAGGCGGACAACCTCGCGCTGAAGGGCCTGTGGTGGGCCCGCCTGGCCGAAGAGCCGCGCCGCCGCCGGATCCTGCTCAGCGGCATCGAGCACCACGCCGTCCTCGATCCGGCCGTCTGGCTGGCGCAGCACGAGCGGGCGGAGATCGAGTGGCTGCCGGTCGACGAGCTCGGCCGGGTGCGGCCGGACGACGTACGCCGGGCGATCGAGAGCGACCCGGAGTCCGTGTCGTTCGTCACGTTGATGATGGCGAACAACGAGGTGGGCACGCTCCAGCCGATCGGGGAGATCGCGGCGATCGCCCGGCAGTACGGCGTACCCGTGCACACCGACGCCGTCCAGGCGATCGGGCAGGTGCCGGTGGACTTCGCCGAGCTGGGGGTGGACGCGATGACCGTGTCCGCGCACAAGCTCGGCGGTCCGTACGGGATCGGCGCGCTGGTCGTGCACAAGGAGACCAAGCTGACACCGATCCTGCACGGCGGCGGGCAGGAGCGCGACGTCCGCTCCGGCACGCTCGACGCGCCGGCGACCGCTGGGTTCGCGGTCGCCGCGGAGCACGCGATCAAGCACCAGGCCGACGAGGCGCGGCGGCTGACCGAGCTGCGGGACGCGCTCATCCACGGCGTCGTGAGCACGGTCGAGGGCGCCAAGCTGTCGGGTGACCCGGCCGGCCGCTTGCCCGGTAACGCACACTTGTCGTTCAGCGGTTGCGAGGGCGACTCGCTCCTGCTGCTGCTCGACGCACGCGGGATCGAGGTCTCCACCGGGTCCGCGTGCAACGCCGGGGTCGCCGAGCCGAGCCATGTGCTGCTGGCCATGGGCTACGACGACCAGCGGGCGCGCGGGTCGCTCCGGTTCACCCTCGGGCACACGAGTACGCGCGCCGACGTCGACGCCGTACTGGAGAACATCGGGCCGGTGGTGGAGCGGGCGAAGTCCGCCGGACTGCAGAACGTGGGAAGGAACAACTGATGCGGGTACTCGCAGCCATGTCCGGCGGGGTCGACTCCGCCGTCGCGGCGGCGCGGATGGCCGAAGCCGGGCACGACGTGGTCGGAGTGCACCTGGCATTGAGCCGCAACCCGCAGTCGTACCGCAGTGGCGCGCGCGGCTGCTGCACCATCGAGGACTCCCGCGACGCCCGCCGGGCCGCGGACGTGATCGGCATCCCGTTCTACGTCTGGGACCTGGCCGAGCGGTTCCATGCCGACGTGGTCGAGGACTTCGTCAGCGAGTACGCCGCCGGCCGGACGCCGAACCCGTGCCTGCGCTGCAACGAGAAGGTCAAGTTCAGCGCCGTCCTGGAGCGGGCGCTCGCGCTCGACTTCGACGCGGTCGCGACCGGGCACTACGCGCGGATCGTGGACACGCCGTCCGGTCGCGAACTGCACCGGGCCGTCGATCCGGCCAAGGACCAGTCGTACGTGCTCGGGGTGCTCACGCAGCAGCAGCTGAAGCACGCGTTCTTCCCGCTCGGTGACACCGTGAAGACCGAGGTGCGGGCCGAGGCCGAGCGGCTGGGGCTGTCGGTGGCGGCCAAGCCGGACAGCCACGACATCTGCTTCATTGCCGATGGCAACACTCCGGGCTTCCTCAGCAAGCACCTGGGCGAGGCGCCCGGTGACATCGTCGATGCGCAGGGCAACAAGCTGGGCGAGCACAACGGCACGCACGGCTTCACCGTCGGTCAGCGCAAGGGCCTGCGGATCGGTACGCCGGCCGCCGACGGCAAGCCGCGGTTCGTGCTGGACATCAGCCCGGTCGACCGCACGGTGACGGTCGGATCGCGCGACGAGCTGGCGGTCTCCCGGTTGACCGCGTCGAAGCCGCGCTGGTGCGGCCCGGCGCCGGCGTCGGAGCTGCAGGTGAAGGCGCAGCTGCGTGCGCACGGTGAGGAAGTTGCCGTCACCGCGCGCGTCGAGGGTGAGCTGGTCACGGTCGACTTCGACGAGCCGACCTCCGCGGTCGCGCCCGGTCAGGCAGTGGTGCTGTACGACGGCACGCGGGTGATCGGATCGGCGACGATCGACACGGTCTCGCGGGTCGCGGCGCAACACGCATGACGACAACCGGCCTGGGGTCGCTCCCGGGTGAGGACATCCGCGAGTGGACGAAGGTGCTGCTCGAGGCGGTCGACATCCCGTTCCTGGCCGAGCTGCCGGCGCGTCCGTACGGCGACATGCTGAGCCGGGCGATCGCCGTACTCACCGAGCTGGCCGCCGACCTGCAGCCGGCCGGGTGGCGGCTGACCGGGGGGAGTGATCCGCGGGCCAGCCTGGACCAGCGACGGGCGCGGTCGCTGCTCGCCGAGGATCTGGATGTGCTCGAGGAACTGGCGGACGGGTACACCGGGCCGTTGAAGGTGCAGCTGACGGGGCCGTGGACTCTCGCGTCGACCGTCGAGCTGCCGCGGGGTGACAAGGTTCTGGCGGACCACGGTGCCCGGCGGGATCTGGCCGAGGCGCTGGCGCTGGGGTTGGGCGACCATGTGGCCGAGGTCCGGCGCCGGGTGCCTGGCGCTGAGGTCGTCGTACAGATCGACGAGCCGGGGCTGCCTGCTGTACTGGCTGGGGCCGTCCCGACGGCGTCGGGGTGGGGCAAGCACCGGTCTGTGGACGGTCCGGGGGCCGTCGAGCTGTTGAGCTTGGTGACGATTGCGGCACCCACAGTGATCCATTGCTGCGCCGCGCGCCCGCCCATCGAGGTCTTCACGAAGTCCGGCGCCACTGGTGTTGCCGTCGACATCTCCCTGCTCGGTGCACCCGCCTGGGACCAGATCGCCGTCGCCGCCGAGGCCGGTACGACGATTTACGCGGGCCTGGTCCCCACCACCGGCACCATCCCGAACCCGGAGCAGGCCGCGGCCCCCTTGATCCGCCGCTGGCGCGAACTCGGTCTGGACCCGGAACTCCTCAAGCAGATCGTCATCACGCCCGCCTGCGGACTCGCCGCCTCCCCGTCACCCTCCGACGCCCGTGCGCGCCTGGACCTCCTCCGCCGAGTCGTCGACGCGGTAGGCGAAGCCGCCGACGCCTGACCGCACCCGCCTCCCGCCTTCCGCGGTGACCCGAAACGTCGGTGGTCGCCCCCACCACCCCCGCCGCCGCGGGCGGCGTCTTTCTTCACCGAAACGTCGGTTGCCGGTTGTAAGTTTTGTGCATGAGCGCCGAGATTCCCGAGACGACTGCCGCTGATCAGCCGGCCGCGCCGCCTGAGGTGCGGGAGCGGCACGCCGCCTTGAGCAAGGAGATCGAGGACCACCGGGTGCGGTACTACCTGGCCTCCTCGATCATCTCGGACGCGGACTTCGACGCGCTGATGCACGAGCTGCAGGCGATCGAGGAGCAGTACAACGAGCTCCGCACGCCGGACTCGCCGACCCAGAAGGTCGGCATCCCGATCTCCACCCTGTTCACCCCGGTGCAGCATCCGATGCGGATGGAGAGCCTGGGGAACGCCTTCTCCGCCGAGCAGATGGAGGCCTGGGCCAAGCGGCTGGAGCGGGAGGTGACGCTGCAGCAGATCCACGACAGCGGGTTCATCTGCGAGCTGAAGGTGGACGGGCTCGCCCTCGACCTGGTTTACGAGAACGGCACGCTGGTCAGTGGCGCCACCCGCGGTGACGGCCGCACCGGTGAGGACGTGACCCTCAACGTCCGCACTATCAAGAGCATCCCGAACGAGCTGGACGGCAAGGACCTCCCGTCCTTCCTGGAGGTCCGCGGCGAGGTCTACTTCCGCGTCGAGGACTTCGAGGAGCTGAACGCGCAGCTGGTCGAGGCGGGCAAGGACCCGTTCTCCAACCCGCGCAACAGTGCGGCCGGATCGCTCCGCCAGAAGGACCCCCGCGTGTCAGCGAGCCGCCCGCTGCGGTTCGTCGTCCACGGCCTCGGCCGGGTCGACGGCTACCACGTCGACCGGCTGTCCTCGGCGTACGAGCAGCTGAAGGCGTGGGGCCTGCCGGTCAGCGACCGCGCCCGCAAGGTCGACACGCTCGACCAGGTCAACGAGTTCATCGCGTACTACGGCGAGAACCGGCACTCCGTCGACCACGAGATCGACGGTGTCGTGGTGAAGGTGGACGAGGTCGACCTGCAGCGCGCGCTCGGTTCGACGTCGAGCGCCCCGCGCTGGGCGATCGCGTACAAGTACCCGCCGGAGGAGGTCACCACTAAGCTCCTCGACATCGAGGTGAACGTCGGTCGCACTGGCCGCGTCACGCCGTACGGACGGATGGAGCCGGTCCGGGTGGCCGGGTCGACGGTCGAGTTCGCGACCCTGCACAACGCGTCCGAGGTGAAGCGCAAGGGCGTGTGGATCGGCGACACCGTCGTCCTGCGCAAGGCAGGTGACGTGATCCCGGAGATCCTCGGCCCGGTGATCGACCTGCGGCCGGACGACGCCCGCGAGTTCGTGATGCCGGTGAAATGCCCATCCTGCGGGACGACGCTGCGCCCGATGAAGGAGGGCGACGTCGACATCCGCTGCCCGAACACGAAGTCGTGCCCCGCGCAGCTGCGGGAGCGGTTGTTCCACCTGGCCGGGCGGTCGGCGTTCGACATCGAGGCGCTCGGTTTCAAGGGCGCCGACGCACTGATCGCGGACGGTCTGATCGTGGACGAGGGCGACCTGTTCGGGCTGACCGAGGAGGACCTGGCCCGGAGCTCGTTCTTCACGACCAAGGCCGGGTCGCTGTCGGCGAACGCCCTGCGCCTGCTGACGAACCTCGAGCAGGCCAAGACCCAGCCGCTGTCCCGCGGTCTCGTGGCGCTGTCCATCCGGCACGTCGGCCCGACCGCGGCGCAGGCGCTGGCAGCGGTGTACGACGACATCGAGGCGATCCGGGCCGCGAGCGAGGAGGAGCTCTCGGAGATCGAGGGCGTCGGCCCGACCATCGCGCACGCGGTGATCGAGTGGTTCGCGGTCGACTGGCACCAGGCGATCGTCGACAAGTGGAAGGCGGCCGGCGTCCAGCTCCGCGAGGAGCGCACCGGCCCGACCGTGGCGCAGACCCTGACCGGACTGTCGATCGTCGTGACCGGCACCGTCGAGGGCTTCAGCCGCGACGAGGCCACCGAGGCGATCGTGTCGCGCGGCGGCAAGGCGGCGTCCTCGGTCTCGAAGAAGACGTCCTTCGTCGTCGTGGGCGACTCGCCGGGATCGAAGTACGACAAGGCCGTGCAGCTCGGCGTACCGATCCTGGACGCGGCCGGATTCCAGGTGCTGCTCGACCAGGGCGCCGAGGCGGCGTCCGAGGTCGCCACCAGACCCGATCCCGGGGACGCGTAGCTCCCGCGTCAGGTGATCGTCGCCACGCCGTCGTACGGCGTGGATCCGAAGGCTGTGCTGAGCCGTCGGACTGTTAACTTTGCACGTCCACACGTGGGTCAGAAGGAGCGCATATGACGACGCCGCCGCAGGGACCGTGGGGTCCTGGGCAGCCGGGGGGCCAGCCAGGCGGGCAGCAACAAGGGGGACAGGGAGGTCAGGGCGGCTGGGTCCAGCAGCCTCCTCCGGGCCACGGTGGTGGCGGTTGGGGGCAGCGCCCGCAGCAGCCGCCGCAGCAGGGCCAGCCCCCCTACCAGGGTCAGCCGCCGCAGCAGGGTGGTTGGGGACAGCAGCCGCCTCGCCCGCAGCAGGGACAGCCAGGCCCCGCGCAGCAGGGCCGGCCGGGGCAGCCTCAAGGGCAGCCGGGTCAAGGGCAGCCTGCGCAGGGTGGTTGGGGTCAGCGCTCCACGCAGCAGCAAGCCGGGCCGTACCAGCAGCAGTCCTGGGGTCAGCAGGGCCAGCAGCAAGGTGGCTGGCACCAGCAGCAGGGCGGTCAGCCTCAGTGGCAGCCGAGTGGACCCGGCGG
The DNA here is from genome assembly GCF_055586945.1 of Kribbella sp. NPDC048837. Classification (NCBI taxonomy): domain Bacteria; kingdom Bacillati; phylum Actinomycetota; class Actinomycetes; order Propionibacteriales; family Kribbellaceae; genus Kribbella; species Kribbella sp. NPDC048837. The sequence continues at coordinate 241,691 of NZ_JBVJHF010000006.1, read as the reverse complement.
CCCCCGAGGTCCCGGTGGCATCAAGGACAAGCTGCCGCTGGTGATCGGCGGCGGTGTCGTCGGCATCGTGCTGATCGGCCTGCTCGTGTTCCTCGGCATCCACGCGTTCGGCGGTGACGACGCGCCCGAGTCGGGGCCGACCACGTCGCAGCAGCCGACCGGCAACCCGAGCAACGGCGGGGACAACAACGGCGAGCTCGGCAACGCGACCGGCCAGGCGAAGACCGCGACCGAGAAGCTCCAGGGCATCGGGTACGGCTGCAGCGACCTGTTCAACACCGCGCAGGGCGCGCACCGCGGCTGCTTCAAGTACGAAGGCGCCACCGAGGCCGAGGCGGTCTTCCAGTTCCAGGCCGACGGCACGATCATCGGCGTCGAGCTGACCTCGCAGAACGAGGACAACGTCAACAACGCCAAGGTCACCTTCGACGCGGCGTTGCAGGCGCTCGGCAACGACACCTTCGGCGGTGACCAGGTCAAGAAGATCCAGGACGCGGTCGGCAACGGCCAGAAGTCGCAGAAGGTCGGCAGCAGCTGGGGCGAGTTCCAGCTGCGCAACGACGGCGACACGGTCGAACTGTCCGGCGGCAAGTCCGGCGAGGACTCGCTCGACCTGCCGAAGAAGACCTTCGACACGACCGAGCCGCAGATGGTCGCCGCGCTGAAGGCCAAGAGTTACGTCTGCACGAGCTCCTGCAGCAAGCAGGTCGGCAAGTTCGGCTCACAGCGGGTGTACTTCTACGCCAGCGAGGGCGAGGGCATCAAGCAGATCGAGATGAGCGCCTCGGGTGACCCGGGCGACGTGAAGAAGTCCCTGCCGGCCGCGGTGAACGACGCGTTCGGCGCCCTCAAGGGCGGGGATGTCGCGGCGCTGAAGTCGTACATCCAGGCGCACAGTGACGGGAAGTCGTACGCTTCCTATGTGGCCGGCTGGCGGGTCGAGATCACCGGCAACGCCACGGACGACTACGCCTCGCAGCGGATCAACATCTCGTACGAGACGTTCTTCGTCTGAGTCTCGTCGAGGTCAGGAGTCTGGATGAAGTTCCCCCGGGAGAAGCGCGAGTCGCGGACGGTGGTCACGCCACCGCCGGAGGCCGTCCAGCGTGTCGACGGCGGTGGGGCCTGGGGCCCCACCCAGTTCGACCTCCCGGACCGCAACGGCAGCAACAGCCAGGCGATCCTGATCGTGATCCTGGTCGGCGTCGTCGTCCTGCTGGTGATCGCCGGGCTGTGGGTGCTCGCCTACTTCCAGTTCACCTAGACACACACCAGAAAGCCCCGCTCGAGGAGCGGGGCTTTCTGCATGTCTGGAGGTGCTGGGTCAGGCGGTGGCGCGGATAGTGACGGCCAGGGAGGCGAGGTAGCTCAGGCGGGCGACCTCGGAGCCGAGGAACTCGGGACCGCCGCGGCGGCCGATGACCAGGATCCGGCGCTCGGACTCCAGCGGGGCGGCGACCAGCACGGACTCGGACAGGCCCTTGTGCTCGGGCGCGTCCAGCGTCGTCGCCTTGTGCATCGGCAGCCACCGGCCGGCCATCTCGCCGAACTCCGGGGTGGCGCTGGTCTCCAGCGCGACCTTGACCTCACCGCCGGTGCCGTCCAGCAACGCGGCCCAGTCGGCGTGCAGCACGGCCGGCGACTGCTCGACCAGGATGTCGATCGCGTCGGCCGGAGCCGACGTCATCTGCTCGACGGCTTCCAGATCCATGTGCAGTCCGCCGCCGGCGCCGTACCGCGAGAACCAGATCACTTCGACGTCCGGGACGCCGTTGCACGCCGAGACGAGGCGGTCGGGCAGGACGCCCTGCGGCAGGTCGACCACGATGTCGTCGACGGCGGTGCCGTTCTCACGACGGTGTTCGACGATCTCGATGGCGTGGATGTCGGCGTTCACCTCACCGAGCGCGGTCGCCACGGTGCCCAGCGAACCGGGCCGGTCCGGGATGATCAATCGCAGCAGGAACACCGAACGATCATCTCCCAGCCGATCACCATGCGTATAACACCCTGTCGCCGCCAATGTTACAGAGCGGAACGCGAAGACACGCCCGGCCCTCTCGGCAGTTGAGCACAGAGCGTTGTCCACAGGCAGGGGGACCGAGGAAACGCGAGCGTCACAGCCGCCCACTAGGATGGCTCGGGTCACGCAGAGAACCTCTCTGCCTGGCTCTCTCGGCAACTTGCAGACATTGGATCAGTTCATGCCATCGATTACCCGCGAAGAGGTCGCGCACCTGGCGCGACTGGCGCGGATCGAGCTCACCGACGACGAGCTCGACCACCTCGCGCCACAGCTCGACCAGATCATCACCCTGGTCGGGCAGGTCAGCCAGGTGGCCGCGGACGACATCCCGCCGACCTCGCACGCCCTGCCGCTGACCAACGTGATGCGCGCGGACGAGAACGTCCCGTGCCTCACGCCGGAGCAGGCGCTGTCCGGCGCGCCGGCCGCGGAGGAGCAGCGATTCCGGGTGCCGCGGATCCTGGAGGAAGACTGATGAGCGACCTGATCCGCAAGACCGCGGCCGAGCTCGCGGAGTTGATGACGTCCGGCCAGGCCAGCTCGGTGGAGATCACCCAGGCGCACCTGGACCGGATCGCGGCGGTCGACGGTGCCGTGCACGCGTTCCTGCACGTCGACACCGAGGGCGCGCTGGCGCAGGCCGCCGCCGTGGACGCCAAGCGTGCCGCGGGCGAGCAGCTCGGCCCGCTGGCCGGAGTCCCGCTGGCGCTGAAGGACGTGCTGACCCAGCAGGACGTGCCGACCACGGCCGGCTCGAAGATCCTCGAGGGCTGGAAGCCGCCGTACGACTCGACGGTCGTGAAGCGGCTCAAGGCGGCCGGCATCGTGATCCTCGGCAAGACCAACATGGACGAGTTCGCGATGGGCTCCTCCACGGAGAACTCGGCGTACGGCACCACCCACAACCCGTGGGACCTGGGCCGGATCCCCGGTGGTTCCGGCGGTGGGTCGTCGGCCGCGATCTCGGCGTACGAGGCGCCGCTCGCGATCGGCACCGACACCGGCGGCTCGATCCGGCAGCCCGGTGCGTTCACCGGCACGGTCGGCGTCAAGCCGACGTACGGCGGGACCTCGCGGTACGGCCTGATCGCGCTGGCGTCGTCGCTGGACACGCCCGGTCCGTGTGCGCGGACGACGCTGGACGCGGCGCTGCTGCACGAGGCGATCGCCGGGTACGACCCGATGGACTCCACCTCGATCAACCAGCCGGTCCCGGCCGTGGTCGAGGCGGCACGCAACGGTGACGTGGCGGGTCTGCGGATCGGCGTGGTCAAGGAGCTCGGCGGCGAGGGCTACCAGCCGGGCGTCGAGGCGCGCTTCCACGAGGCGGTCGAGCTGCTCACCAAGCTCGGTGCCGAGGTGGTCGAGGTCTCCTGCCCACACTTCGAGTACGCGCTGCCGGCGTACTACCTGATCCTGCCGAGCGAAGCGTCGTCCAACCTGGCCAAGTTCGACGCCATGCGGTACGGACTGCGCGTCGGCGACGACGGGACGAACAGCGCGGAGACGGTGATGAGCCTGACCCGCGAGGCCGGCTTCGGCGCCGAGGTGAAGCGCCGGATCATGCTCGGCACGCACGCGCTGTCGAGCGGGTACTACGACGCCTACTACGGGCAGGCGCAGAAGGTGCGGACGCTGATCGCCCGCGACTTCGCCAACGCCTACGAGCACGTCGACGTGCTGGTCTCGCCGGCCACGCCGACCACGGCGTTCGCGATCGGCGACCGGATCGACGACCCGATCGCCATGTACAAGAACGACCTCTGCACGATCCCGTCCAACCTGGCCGGCAACGCGGCCGGGTCGTTCCCGTGCGGCCTGGCCGACGAGGACGGCATGCCGGTCGGCTTCCACGTGATGGCGCCGGTGATGCGCGACGACCTGTGCTACACGGTCGGCGCCGCGCTGGAGTCCGCGCTGGCCGAGCAGTGGGGCGGCGTGCTGATGACCAAGGCTCCGGAGCTGGAGGTGACCCGATGACCGCAGACGTCCTCGAGATCGACGACGCCCTGACGCAGTACGACCCGGTGATGGGCCTCGAGGTCCACGTCGAGCTGAACACCAAGTCGAAGATGTTCTGCGGCTGTCCGACCGAGTTCGGCGCTCCGCCGAACACCCAGACCTGCCCGGTCTGCCTCGGTCTGCCCGGCGCGCTCCCGGTGATGAACCGGCGCGGCGTCGAGTCCGCGATCAAGATCGGCCTCGCGCTGAACTGCGAGATCGCCGAGTGGTGCCGGTTCGCCCGGAAGAACTACTTCTACCCGGACATGCCGAAGAACTTCCAGACCTCGCAGTACGACGAGCCGATCGCGTACAACGGCTGGACCGAGGTGGTCGTCGACGGCGAGACGTACCGGATCGAGATCGAGCGCGCCCACATGGAGGAGGACACCGGCAAGTCCACCCACGTCGGTGGCGCGACCGGCCGGATCCACGGTGCCTCGCACTCGCTGGTCGACTACAACCGGGCCGGTATCCCGCTGATCGAGATCGTCACCAAGACGATCGAGGTGCCGGGGGACAAGGCCGCCGCGGTGGCGCGGGCGTACGTGAGCATGCTGCGGGACCTGCTGCTCGCGCTCGGCGTCTCCGACGTCCGGATGGACCAGGGCTCGCTGCGCTGCGACGCCAACGTGTCGCTGAAGCCGCGAGGTTCGTCGACCCTCGGCACCCGGACCGAGACCAAGAACGTGAACTCGTTCCGCTCGGTCGAGCGCGCGGTGACCTACGAGATCACCCGGCAGGCGGCGGTGCTCGCCGCTGGTGGCAAGGTCGTGCAGGAGACCCGGCACTGGCACGAGGACACCGGTATCACCACCTCCGGCCGGGAGAAGTCCGACGCCGAGGACTACCGGTACTTCCCGGAGCCCGACCTGGTCCCGGTCGCCCCGTCCCGCGAGTGGGTCGAGGAGATCCGCTCTTCGTTGCCCGAGGCACCTTCTGTACGCCGGGTCCGCCTGCAGGAGGAGTGGGGTTTCACCGACCTGGAGATGCGCGACGTCGTCAACGGCAACGCGCTCGAGCCGATCGTGGCGACCGTCGAGCTCGGGATCACCCCGGCCGCGGCGAAGAAGTGGTGGCTGGGTGAGCTGGCCCGGGCCGCGAACGAGTCGGGCCAGGACCTCGACGCGCTGGGTGTCGGTCCGGCCGAGGTCGCCGAGGTGCAGAAGCTGGTCGACGAAGGTTCGCTGAACGACAAGCTCGCGCGCCAGGTGTTCGACGGGCTGATCAAGGGTGAGGGCACGCCGGCCGAGATCATCGAGAAGCGCGGTCTGGCGCTCGTCTCGGACGACTCGGCCCTGATCGAGGCGATCGAGCGGGCGATCGCGGCCAACCCGGACGTGGTCGAGAAGGTCAACTCCGGGAAGCCGGCCGCCGCCGGTGCGCTGATCGGCGCGGTGATGAAGGACATGCGCGGTCAGGCCGACGCGGCTAAGGTCCGCGAGCTCCTGAACGCGAAGCTGGGTATCTGACGGCTGCTGAGGTTGATGCCGGGCCCGGGTGCTGTCACCCGGGCCCGGCCCGGTTTCAGGCGGCGTCCTTCTGGGGCGCGTCCTGCTGAGACGCGTCCTGCTGAGGCTGTTCCTGCTTGGGTGCGTCCGCGATGACCTCGCGCTCGACGCGACCGTCGTCGATGTCCGTGGCATCCGCGAGCAGGGTCTGGGCGACCGACAGCTCCTCGGGTGGGCAGCGGACCTCGAAGCGGGTCGGCACGACCTCGGTCGTGACCGCCTCGGGCCGGTTGCGGACGAGTCCCCGGAACAAACCCCACAGCGCTCCGAGCAGTACGCCGTACACGAAACCCCAGACGACGACGGCCAGCCCGTTCAGGGTGGTCTCGGCGACGAGCGTGACGAAGATCGCCGCGAGGACTCCGAGCAGCGCGCCCTGTAGCGCGCCGACGCCGGTGAGCCGCGCGACCGGGATGACCCGGTGTCTGTCCGCCTGCCGGAGCTCGGCACCGACCACCTCCAGGCTCGCCGCGTCCATCCCGTAACTTCGCAGGTACCCGACCGTCCGCTGAGCATTCTCGAAGCTGCTCACCGAAGCGATCACACTGCTGGGAACTACGGACGGCTGGCCGGTCGGCATGCCGATCTCCTCCTCTGGTGGTTGCGGGGTTCTCCCCACAAGTACCAGACGGCCGAAGCTTCTAAACGGTTGGCAGGTCAGCGGCTGATCGTCACCCGGAGGATCCGGTCGTCGCCGTCCCGCGTGTCGCCGCGGCCGTCGGTGTTCGACGTGGTCAGCCACAGCGAGCCGTCCGGCGCCACCTCGACCGTGCGCAGACGCCCGTACCGATTGGTGAAGAACGCCTGCGGCTCGCCGACTCGCTTGCCATTGGCAACGGGTATCGCCCAGAGCCGCTGACCCCGCAGCGACGCCATGAAGACATGCCCCTGGGCGAACGCGATCCCGGACGGCGAGGCGTCGGAGGTGTGCCACTGGGCGATCGGGTCGGTCATCCCGTCCAGGTTGCTGATCCCCTCGGCGGCCGGCCAGCCGTAGTCCGCGCCGGGGGTGATCGCGTTCAGCTCGTCCCACGTGTTCTGGCCGAACTCCGCGGAGTACAACTGGTTGCCGTCGAAGGCGAGACCCTGCACGTTCCGGTGGCCCTTGGTGACCCAGACCCGCCCGTCCGGGTTGCCCGGCGCGGCCTTCCCGTCGGTGGTGATGCGCAGGATCTTCCCGCCCAGCGACCCGTCGTCCTGCGAGTTCGGCCGATCGGCTCCGTCGCCGGTCCCGGCGTACAGGAAGCCGTCAGGGCCGAACCGCAGCCGCCCACCGTTGTGGATCGCGGCCGACGGGATCCCCTCGAGGATCACCTGCTGGTCGGACAGCTTGTTGTCCTGGTAGGTGATCCGCGCGATCCGGTTGTCGTCCCCGCCGGAGTAGTACGCGTAGATGTAGGGCCGGCCCGGATACCCGGGATCGACGGCCAGCCCCAGCAGCCCGCCCTCGGCGGACGCATTCACGTCATCCACCTCGCCGACGTCACTCACCTGCCCGTCGGCGACCCGCTTCACCTTCCCCGAGTCCCGCTCCGCCACCAACGCACTCTTGTCCGGCAGAAACGCCAACCCCCACGGCACCTCGATCCCGGTCGCCACCGTCGAAGCCACCGCCAACCGCACAGTCCCCACCGACTCCGAGCCGATCGGCGCGGACGCACTCCCACTACTGCTCGGCGTGTCCTCAGAACACCCCGCGACCAACGCCACCGCGGCCAGAACCGCCGCCCCGCGCCCCCGTCGCCTGACCGCCGTACCGCGCACACCGTCTCCTCAGTTAGTCCTGTCCAGTACTACACCGCAGGTCCCGCAGAGGTTCAGCTGCCCCAGGTGGGTCTCAACGGGAAGTGGGCGTCGGCGTTCTCGTCCAGCTTTACGGCGAGGAACTGGTGGAGTTGGGTGTTGTTGCGTTCGAAGCCGACGCGGCAGGCGGCCAGGTAGAGGCCCCAGATCTTGGCGGTGGGGTGGCCTACTTCGGCGACGGCCTCGTCCCAGTGGGCGACGAGGTTGTCGGACCAGGCGGCCAGCGTGAGGGCGTAGTGCTCGCGGAGGTTCTCCTCGTGGCGGACCTCGAAGCCGGCGTCCTGGGCCTCGGCGATGATGCGGCCGGAGCCGATCAGCTCGCCGTCGGGGAAGATGTAGCGGTCGATGAACGCGCCGGTCGAGCGGAAGCGGTTGTCCGGCCGGGTGATGCTGTGGTTCAGCAGCCGGCCACCGGGCTTCAGCCGGTCGAGCAGGAAACCGAAGTACGACGGGTAGTTGCGGACGCCGATGTGTTCGGTCAGCCCGATCGAGCTGATCGCGTCGAAGTCCCGCTCGGACACGTCGCGGTAGTCCAGGAACCGTACCTCGGCCCGGTCCTCCAGTCCCTCACGCTTGATCGCCTCGGCCGCCCACTCGGCCTGCGCCGACGACAACGTGACGCCCAGCGCGGTCACGCCGTATTCGCGGGCCGCGTGCCGGACCATGCCGCCCCAGCCGCAGCCGACGTCGAGCAGCCGCATCCCCGGCTTGAGGTCCAGCTTCCGCGCGACCAGGTCGTACTTCTCGTACTGCGCCTGCTCCAGCGAAGCGTCCGCCGTCGGGTAGACGGCACAGGTGTAGGTCATCGACGGCCCGAGGATCCACTCGTAGAACGCGTTGGACACGTCGTAGTGGTGGTGGATCGCGGCCCGGTCCCGGGCCTTCGAGTGCCGGAGCCCTTCGAACGTACGGCGCCACTTCGGCAGGTGCTCCTGCGGCGGTGGAGGCGGCGGCTTCAGGTGACTCCACCCGAGCCCGCGGACGATCCGCAGTGCCTCGGCCGTCGTCGGCCGCTCGAAGTGCAACTGGTTGAGCATCATCCGCATCAGTTCGTACGGGTTGCCCGGGTGGGCGCCGGTGATCTCCAGGTCGCCCATCACGTACGCGCGGACGAGCCCGAGGTCACCAGGGGCCGTGAGGACGTACGACAGGCCGCGCTCGGAGGCCAGGTGCATGTGGATCGGCGAGTCCTCCGGGCCGGTCGCACTACCGTCGTACGCCGTGAACCGGAACGGCAGGCCGTCCGGAGTCACCGTGGTCAGTGCGTCAGCGATCGATACCCGGGTCGCGAGCGTCGTCATCGGCGCGTCACCGCCTTCTCGTAGAGCCCGGTCAGCCGGGCGTTCGGGTCGTAGCGTTTCTTCACCTCGGTCAGGGCCGGGACGTTGTAGAGCCGGTCGAACGTGTCTCGGTCGTAGTAAGCGTCGGAGTACAGCGACTTGTGCCCGCCGAAATCGGTCACCGCCGTCTCGATGTGCCGGTTCACATCACCGTCCACAGCGCCGGGAGCGATCGGCACAGTGCCCCAGAAGCCCACATTCACGTAGGTCTGGCCGGGTTGGAGCGGGTAGAGCGGCCAGGCCGCCGAGCCGCGCAGCCGCAGGGGACACAGCCACACCGGCCGCATGCCCACGTGGGCGTCGAACCAGCGCAGGAAGCCGGCCAGCTTGCCGACCGGGATCTCCACATCCTGGACAACGCGTTCGCGATCCGGCTGGCCGCGGCGCCGGCTGATCCGCGCCGCGACGTGATGGCGGTTCTCGAAACCCACGATCTTGTGGAACACGTCGCTGCGCCGCCAGCGTTTGGGCCACAGCCGGCGTACCAGCGGCTTCTGGGCGCCGAACGCGGCCGAGCACCAGAACCAGTCGGTGTCCCAGCGCCACAGGTAGTCGTGCGCGGTGAGGAAGTCCGTCTGCCGGTGCTGGATCGAGCGGTAGTAGATCTGCTGCCCGGTGTAGTCGCTGGTCCGGACGGCCGCGTCGCTGTTGCGGCCGAGGGTCAGGTAGGCCTCGGCCGGGCTGAACGCGACCCCGTCGACGAAGTGCACCGGCTCCCCGTCGTACGTGCCGGAGGCAACGATCTCGTCGATCGCCGGGCCCAGCTCGTCCAGGCCCAGGCGGACGTGCCGGAGGGCGACGTATGGCGAGATCCGGTCGAGCTCGATCTTCAGCCGGGTCGCGTAGCCGAGGGTGCCGTAGGAGTTCGGGAACATCCGGAACAGGTCCGCGTGCTCACCGGAAGGCCGCGCGGTGACGAGGTCTCCGGCGCCGGTGAGGATGTCGAGCTCGAGCACGGACTCGTGCGGCAGGCCGGCCCGGAACGACGACGACTCGATGCCGAGCCCGGTCACCGCGCCGCCGAGGGTGATCGTCTTCAGTTGCGGCACGACCATCGGGGTCAGCCCGTGCGGGAGAGTCGCCGCGACCAGGTCCTCGTACGTGCACATGCCCTGGACGTCGGCGGTCCGCGCGGCCGGATCGACGCTGATCACCCCGGTCAGCTTCGACACGTCCAGCCCCGGGCGCTCGACCTCCGTTCGCGGCCGGAACAGATTCGAGCTGCGCTTCGCCAGCCGAACGGGCTCGCCTGCGGGGATGCGCTGGTACGACTCCCGCAACCGCCCTACGGCTTGATCATGCTCGAGTGTCGCCGCCAGATCCGATGTCGAAGGCACCGATCCAGAGTACGACGACGCCCAGCCTGTGGCACGGGAGTTCAAAACTGTCCTGGGAGCCGAGTAGGTTCGGGGCATGGCTGATGTGGTGAAGGCATGGCTGCCCTGGGAGGACCCCGGGACCTTCCTGGGCGGGTTGCCCGCGGGCTTCGACGTCGACTGCTTCGACGGTGGCGAGCTGCCGGCGTCGATCGGTGAGGTGGAGTTCTACGTGCCCGGCTACATGGGCGGCCCGAAGGTCGCCGAGGTGGTCCGGGACATGCCCGCGCTGAAGGTGGTGCAGCTCCAGACCGCCGGCTTCGAGAACGTGCTGCCATACCTGGCCGAGGGCGTCACCTTGTGCAACGCGCGCGGGGTCCACGACGCCTCCACCGCCGAGCTCGCCGTCGGCCTGATCCTGGCGTCGTACCGGCGCCTGCCGCGGGCCGTTCGCAACCAGGAGCGCCAGATCTGGCCCTCGTCGTACGACGAGGTCGACGACTCGCTCGCGGATCGGACCGTGCTGATCCTCGGGTACGGGTCGATCGGGGAGGCGCTGGAGCGGCGGCTGAGCGGGTTCGAGTGTGACGTGATCCGGGTCGCTAGGCGGGCGCGGGACGGCGTCCACCCGATCGCCGAGCTGCCGGAGCTGCTGCCGCGGGCGGACGTCGTCGTACTGCTGACGCCGGCGACGCCGGAGACCACCGGGATGGTCGACGCGAAGTTCCTGGCCCGGCTGAAGGACGGAGCCCTGCTGGTGAACGTCGCGCGCGGTGTCGTGGTGGACACCGAGGCGCTGCTGGCCGAGCTCGGCACGCGCCGGATCAGTGCCGCGCTGGACGTGACCGATCCCGAGCCGTTGCCCGCCGGACATCCGCTGTGGTCTGCTCCGAACGTGCTGATCAACCCGCACCGGGGCGGTGCCTCGACGGCGTTCCCGCCGCGGGTGGCCCGGCTGGTTCGTGCGCAACTGGAGCGCTACGCGGCGGGAGAACCGTTGATCAATGTGGTGGCGGGGCCGCCACGCTAAGAGGAGGACGACGATGTCCGAGGCCGTACTGCTGATCGGAACCAAGAAGGGGCTCTGGATCGGCCGGAGCGATGCCGCCCGGCAGCGCTGGACGCTGGACAGTCCGGTGCCGGAGTTCGAGATGCAGGGGGTGTACGCCGTCGGGATCGACACCCGGGGCGAGCGGCCGCGGGTGTTCGCCGGCGGGACCAGTGAGCACTGGGGTCCGGCGGTCTTCCACTCCGACGACCTCGGCGCGACCTGGGCGGAGCCGCCGGAGGGATCGATCGGGTTCCCGGCCGACGCCGAGGCCTCGCTCGAGCGCGTCTGGCAGATCCAGCCCGGTCCGGCCGGGCAGCCGGGCGTCGTGTACGCCGGGACCGAGCCGTCGGCGCTGTGGAAGTCGACCGACGGGGGTGTGACGTTCGAGCTGGTCCGTGGGCTGTGGGACCACCCGCACCGCAAGGAGTGGGGCGCAGGGTTCGGCGGGCAGGCGATCCACACCGTGCTGCCGCACCCGACCGACCCCGATCGGGTCAATGTCGCGATGTCGACCGGCGGGGTCTACCGGACCGCCGACGGTGGTGCGTCGTGGGAGCCGGCGAACCAGGGGATCCAGGCGAAGTTCTTCCCGGACCCGTATCCGGAGTTCGGCCAGTGTGTCCACAAGCTGGCCGCGCATCCCGACGTGCCCGAGCGGATGTTCGCGCAGAACCATCACGGCGTCTACCGCTCCGACGACGGCGGGGCGATCTGGAAGTCGATCGCGGACGGGTTGCCGTCGGACTTCGGGTTCCCGATCGCGGTGCATCCGCACGAGCCCGACACCGTGTACGTCTTCCCGCTGGTCGCGGACGCGAACCGGATCCCGACCGAGGGCAAGTGCCGGGTCTACCGCTCGCGGGACGCGGGCGCGACCTGGGAGCCGCTGACCACGGGCCTGCCCGACGTGTCGTACGTTCCGGTCCTGCGCGACGCGCTCAGCACCGACACGGCCGGCTCGGCTGGTGTGTACGTCGGCACTCGGGACGGCTGCGTCTACGCCAGCGCCGACGCGGGCGACACGTGGGTCGAGGTCGCGCGCCACCTGCCCGACGTACTCACGGTCCGCGCCGCGGTGGTCGGATGATCGCGGTCCGTCTGCCGACCGTGCTCCAGCCGTTCGCGTCCGGAGCCGACCGGGTGGAGGTCGACGGCGGCACGGTCGGCGAGGTCTTCGCTGCCCTCGACCCGGTGCTGCGCCGCCGCTTGACCGACGAGCAGGGCGCCCTCCGGCGCCACGTCAACATCTACCTCGGCAACGACAACATCCGCGACCTGGACGGCCTGCACACCAAGGTCTCCGACGGCGACGAACTCCTCGTCCTCCCCAGCGTCGCCGGCGGCTGACGCTCGCCGGAAAGAAAAGACTGCAGTTTGCCGCTGCGCTTGGTTAGCGTTCCGCGGCATGAGCGAAGTACTTCTCCTGACCGGTTCGCCCGGCGCGGGCAAGACGACCGTGGCCGCTCTCCTCGCCGGTGACGCGGCTCGCCCGACCGTGCACCTGACGACCGACGAGTTCTTCCGGGCGATCCGGACCGGCTTCGTGCCGCCGTACCTGCCGGGGGCTCAGCGGCAGAACGAGGTGGTTGTCGACGCGGTGGTGGCGGCGGTCGCGGTGTACGCGCGGGGTGGGTACGACGTGGTCGTCGACGGGATCATCGGGCCGTGGTTCCTCCCGCCGTACCGCGCGGCCGCCGCGGCGGGGGAGTGGACGATGTCGTACGTCGTACTCCGCCCGGATCTGGACACCACGCTGGATCGGGCCCGGCAGCGCGCCGACACCGAGTTGAAGGATGTCGACGCGATCACCGGACTGCACGGGGCCTTCGCGGACCTCGGGGAGCTGGAACCGCACGCGCTCGACACGAGCCGGTTGGACGCCGCCGGTACGGCGGAGGTCGTCCGGGAGGTGGTGCGCTCCGGGCGGGTTCGCCTGTGAGGACAGGCGGTTGGGCAAACGTTTGAGGGCCGTTGGCAACTGAGTGCGATGGGCCGGTGGCGGAGGGCGTGCACCGGGATCGAAGGGTTGTGACGGGGCAGGCCCGGCTTTACTGTCGGGCGGAGGGGCCGACGGCTCGGCCGTCGCCTGGGGGGCGCCTGGGGGAGGGGGCGCCTACATGCATGCGTTTCTCGATCGGCTCGGACGGGGGGCCGCTCGCCATCACTGGTTCGTGATCGCGGGCTGGGTGGTGCTGGTCGTCGGACTGTTCGTGCTCCGGTCGGCTTTCGGCGGCACGTACGTCAACAACTACACCGTGCCGGGCAGTGAGTCTTCGGCCGGTCTGAATCTGCTGAACAAGGACTTCGCCAAGGCCGGCGGCTACTCCGGCTCGATCGTGTTCCACTCGACGTCCGGAACGGTCTCCGCACAGGCCGACGCGGTCAAGACCACGATGGCCGACGTCGGCAAACTGCCCGACGTCGTCTCGGCCTCCGACCCGCTCGCGACCAACCAGACGGCCTATATCTCCAAGGACGGAACGGTCGTCAACGCACCGGTCTCGTTCTCCGTGGTGCCGGCCTCGCTCGACAAGAGCTACCTCGACTCGCTGAACGCCGCGGTCGAGCCGGCGCGGTCCGCCGGCCTCCAGGTTGAATTCGGTGGCGGCGCGGGCCAGATCGGCAAACAGGCCGACGACGCCGTCTCGGAGGCGATCGGTCTCGCGCTCGCTTTGCTGTTGCTGTTCTTGATGTTCCGCTCGATCGTGGCCTCCGGACTGCCGCTGGTCGCGGCGGTCTTCAGCGTGGGCGGCGGGTTGGCCGTTCTCGGCCTGCTCGCGGCCGTGAAGGACTTCCCGGTCTCGGCGCCGACCGTCGCGACCCTGCTCGGCCTCGGCGTCGCGATCGACTACGGGTTGTTCCTGGTCTCGCGGCACCGAGAACAACTGGACGACGGGATGGGTGTCGAGGAGTCCGTCGGCCGCGCGGAATCGACGTCCGGTGCTGCGATCCTGGTCGCCGGCGGGACAGTCGTGATCGCGATCCTCGGCCTCTACGTCTCCGGCGTACCGTTCGTCGGTGCTCTCGGCCTGTCCTCGGCGATCGTCGTCGCGGTCACCGTCCTCGCGGCCCTCACGCTGATCCCGGCCCTGCTCGGCCTGGCGAAGCTCCTCGTCCTCAACCGCAAGGACCGGCACCATCTGGCCGAGGAGCGCGAGCTCGAGGCCGGACTCCCGGACGAGCAGGCCATCGCGCAGCACCGCGCGGAGGAGCGCGAGCAGCGCGATCTCAAGCACGAGCAGAGCGCCTTCGCCCGGTGGGGCCGCAGGGTCAGCGACCGGCCGTGGCCGTACGGCATCGTCGCCACGCTGGTGCTGCTCGTCCTCGCCATCCCGCTGTTCTCGATGAATCTGGGCCAGCTCGACGCGGGCACCGATCCCGCCGCGGATTCGAGCCGGAAGGCGTACGACCTCGTCGCGCAAGGGTTCGGCCCGGGGGCCAACGGTCCGCTGACTGTCGTCGTACAACTCCCGTCCGGGAAGAGCGCGGCCGACAACCAGAACCTGCTGACCGGGCTGGCCTCGACGCTGCAGAAGACCGAGGGCGTGGCCGCCGTCCAACCACCGAGCACGAACGGGGCCGGTACGACGGCGATCATCAACGTCATCCCGACCACCTCGCCGTCGGCGGCGGAGACCGAGGACCTGGTCAACCGGATCCGCGACGACGTCCTCGCGGGGCAGCAGGAACCGACGTACGTCGTCGGGACGACGGCCGGGTACGTCGACTTCACCGAGAAGGTCGCCGGCCGGATGCTGTGGCTGATCGGCGCGGTCGTGCTGCTGGCGTTCCTGCTGCTCACGGTCGCGTTCCGTTCGCTGCTGATCGGGGTGAAGGCCGCGATCCTCAACCTGCTATCGGTCGGGGCCGCGTACGGCGTCATCGTCGCGGTTTTCCAGTGGGGCTGGGGATCCTCCCTGGTCGGGATCGACGAGAAGGTGCCGATCCCGTCGTTCGTGCCGATGCTGATGTTCGCGATCGTGTTCGGGTTGTCGATGGACTACGAGGTCTTCCTGCTGTCCCGCGTCCACGAGGCCTGGCTGGCGACGAACGACAGCCATCGCGCCGTGGCCATCGGGATCGGCGCGACCGCCCGGGTGATCACGACCGCGGCGGCGATCATGATCGTGGTCTTCCTGAGCTTCGTCCTGGACGACGATCCGACGGTGAAGATGCTCGCGGTCGGCATGGCCGTCGCGGTCCTGATCGACGCGAGTATCGTCCGGATGATCCTCGTCCCGGCGGTGATGACGCTGCTCGGCGACCGCGCCTGGTGGCTGCCGAAGTGGCTCGACCGCATCATCCCCGACATCCAGCTGGAAGGCGGCGAGCCGCCACCGGCCCCCGAACCCAAACCACGCGAGACGTCCCCCGTCTAGTGCCGGAACAGGCGTACGCCGGTCTGCGACAAGCTGATGCCGCGCTCGGCGCACGCCGCCATGACCTCGTCCGAGCGGATCGACCCACCCGGCTCGGCGATGTGGGTGACGCCGTACCGGTGCGCTTCCTCGATGTTGTCGACGAAGGGGAGCGCACCGTCGGACACCATCGACACACCCGTGAGTGGTTCGGCTGATCGGCGCGCCCACCACGCGGCGGCCTTCTCACCGGCCAGCCGCGTGCAGTCCACCCGCGACTGCTGCCCAGCGCCCACGCCGATCGTCATGCCGTCCTTGACCATCACCACAGTGTTCGACTGGGCGTAGCGAGCAACGATCAACCCCAGCACCAGGTCCCGGGCGGCCGCATCCGGCACCGCGGGATCCAGCAGCTCACGCGTCAGCGGTACGTCGTCCCGCCGCTGCGTCAGCCGCAGTCCGTAGAACTCGCGCACCTCCTCCACGGGTGGCTCGAACGCCGGGTCGGCCTCGAGCACCAGGTACCGCCCACCCTTCTTCGCAGCCAACGTGTCGACCACGCCCTCGTCGTACCCGGGCGCGATGATCCCGTCCGACACGACCCGCTTGAGCACCCCCGCGAGCTCCGCGTCGACCGGGTGCGAGACGGCAACGAAGTCGCCGTACGACGACTTCGGATCGGCATCGCGAGCCCGCACATAAGCGGTCTCACCCAACGCCACCCCGGCCGGCGACACATGCTTGTACGACGCGGCCGCCGGCACACCGAACGCCTGCGAAGCCTCCCGCACGAGCTGCCACCCGGTGAGCGCGTCCAGCACGTTGATGTACGACGGCGCCCCCGCAACAACGGTGAACGGAGCGCGCGACCCGATCACCGCCAGGCCCGCGGTCTGATGGGGATTCATGCCATAACGCATCAAGCACCTCCGAGATCGGAGGCGCCCAGGCGGACGACGCCTTACTGGTTGATTCCGCTCCCCGGTGGTACTCCACCCTCGCCAGTCGCGGTCTGCGCCACAGCTTAGTCCCGCCAGGTGCCGGTCCAGTCGTACAGCGGTGCGGTGGTCGCGTACTCGCGGAGATAGCCGATGCGCCCGTCATCGATCCGAGCGACGGTCGAGCCGTCGAACGCACCCGGCGAGCCCTTCCACGTGCACTCGAAATGCCACTCGGCCACCAATACCTCAGCCGCGGTCGCCGACGACGTGATCTCCCAGCCGTCCACAGTCCCACCGGCCCCGAACCACGCGTTCATCCACTCCTCGACCCGTGCCCGGCCGCGATAGACCGGCCCGTAGCACTCGATCACCACGCAGTCGTCGGTCAACGTCTCCAGGACGGCCGGGATGTCGTGCCGCCGCCACCCGTCGATGTACGCCTCGAGCTGGTTCACCTGGCACAGCGTAGGCCGGGGAATAGAGTGAGCGGCATGGTCGACGTGAAGCCTCGTAGCCGGACAGTGACCGATGGGCTGGAAGCCACCGCCAGCCGGGGGATGCTCCGGGCGGTCGGGATGGGGGACGACGACTGGGCCAAGCCGCAGGTCGGGGTCGCCTCGAGCTGGAACGAGATCACCCCGTGCAACCTGTCCCTCGACCGGCTCGCGAAGGCGGTCAAGGAAGGTGTGCACGCGGCCGGCGGCTACCCGCTCGAGTTCGGCACGATCAGCGTGTCCGACGGCATCTCGATGGGCCACGTCGGCATGCACTACTCGCTCGTCAGCCGCGAGATCATCGCCGACTCGGTCGAGACGGTGATGGAGGCCGAGCGCCTCGACGGCTCGGTCCTGCTGGCCGGCTGCGACAAGTCGCTGCCCGGCATGCTGATGGCCGCGGCCAGGCTCGATCTGGCGTCGGTGTTCCTGTACGCCGGCTCGATCATGCCGGGCCGCCTCGGCGACAAGGACGTCACGATCATCGACGCGTTCGAGGCGGTCGGCGCGTGTGTTCGCGGCCTGATCACCCGGGACGAGGTCGACGCGGTCGAGCGGGCGATCTGCCCCGGTGAGGGCGCCTGCGGCGGGATGTACACCGCCAACACGATGGCCGCGTCCGCCGAAGCACTCGGTATGTCGCTCCCCGGCTCGGCCGCTCCGCCGGCGGTCGACCGGCGCCGCGACGGCTACGCCCGCAAGTCCGGCGAGGCCGCGGTCGGCCTGCTGCAGAAGGGAATCACGGCCCGCCAGATCCTCACCAAGGAGGCGTTCGAGAACGCGATCGCCGTGGTGATGGCGCTCGGCGGCTCGACGAACGCCGTCCTCCATCTGCTCGCGATCGCCCGCGAGGCCGCGGTCGATCTCACCCTGGCCGACTTCAACCGGATCGGCGACCGGGTGCCGCATCTCGGCGACCTGAAGCCGTTCGGCCGCTACGTGATGACCGACGTCGACCGCGTCGGCGGCATCCCGGTGGTCATGCGGGCCCTGCTCGACGCCGGCCTGCTGCACGGCGACTGCCTGACCGTCACCGGGAAGACGATGGCCGAGAACCTCGCCGACATCGCGCCGCCCGATGTCGACGGCACGATCATCCGTGCGCTCGACAAGCCGATCCACGGCACCGGCGGCATCACGATCCTGCACGGCTCGCTCGCGCCGGAAGGTGCGGTGGTGAAGAGCGCCGGCTTCGACTCGGACGTCTTCGAGGGGACCGCGCGGGTCTTCGACGGCGAACGCGGTGCGATGGACGCGGTCGGCTCGCTGAATCCCGGCGACGTCGTCGTGATCCGGTACGAAGGCCCCAAGGGCGGTCCCGGTATGCGCGAGATGCTCGCCGTCACCGGCGCGATCAAGGGCGCCGGCCTCGGCAAGGACGTCCTGCTGCTCACCGACGGCCGCTTCTCCGGCGGTACGACGGGACTCTGCGTGGGACACGTCGCACCCGAGGCGGTCGACGGCGGCCCGATCGCGTTCGTCCGCGACGGCGACCGGATCACCCTCGACGTGAAGAACCGCACGCTCGACCTGCACATCACCGCCGCGGAACTCGAACGCCGCAAGCAGGGCTGGACCCCGAAGACCCCGGCGATCACCAAGGGCGTGCTCGGCAAGTACACCCGGCTGGTCCGTTCGGCGTCCGAGGGGGCGGTCTGTATCTAAAGACGGCCATCTCACAAAATGAGACAGCGTGGAGCTGAACTTGACCCGATCGCGGTCCCGAGGCGAATAATGCCTACATGCGATCGATTCTCCTCGTACTTGTGCGGCGCGCCGACTGACGCGACCACCGAGTCGAGCGCGCCCCTTCAGCCAACCCGGCGGAAGGGGTTTTTTGTTGCCAGGGCGACTACCTGAGACCCAGAGACGACCTGGAGACAACCACAAGCGAGGATGGATCGGTCGCCACAAGCCATCACGTGACAGGACAAGGAAGGCACTCATGAGTGAGCAGCTGACCGGGGCACAGGCTCTGATCCGCGCACTGGAACATGCCGGGGTGGACACCGTCTTCGGCATCCCGGGCGGCGCGATCCTCCCGGCGTACGACCCGATGCTCGACTCGACCCAGATCCGCCACATCCTGGTACGTCACGAGCAGGGCGCCGGCCACGCCGCCCAGGGGTACGCCGCCGCGTCCGGCAAGACCGGGGTGTGCATGGCGACCTCCGGCCCCGGCGCCACCAACCTGGTCACGCCGATCGCCGACGCCTACATGGACTCGGTCCCGCTGGTCGCGATCACCGGCCAGGTCGCGAGCGCCGCGATCGGTACGGACGCCTTCCAGGAGGCCGACATCCGCGGCATCACGATGCCGATCACCAAGCACAACTTCCTGGTCAACGACCCGAATGACATCGCCACCACGGTCGCCGAGGCGTTCCACATCGCCTCCACCGGCCGGCCCGGCCCGGTGCTGGTCGACGTGACCAAGGACGCGATGCAGGCCAAGGTCGACTTCCAGTGGCCGACCGAGCTCTCGCTGCCCGGCTACCGGCCGGTGACCCGCCCGCACCCCAAGCAGGTGCGTGAGGCGGCCCGCCTGATCGCCGTGGCCGAGAAGCCGGTCCTGTACGTCGGCGGCGGCGTGATCCGGGCCCAGGCCCACGCCGAGCTGAAGGAGCTCGCGGAGCTCCTCGGCATCCCGGTGGTCACCACGCTGATGGCCCGTGGCGCGCTGCCCGACACCCACGAGCTGCACTTCGGCATGCCGGGGATGCACGGCTCGGTGTCCGCGGTCGGCGCCCTGCAACGGTCCGATCTGCTGATCTGCCTCGGCGCGCGCTTCGACGACCGGGTGACCGGCAAGCTCGACTCGTTCGCCCCGGAGGCGAAGGTCATCCACGCGGACATCGACCCGGCCGAGATCGGCAAGAACCGGGCCGCCGACGTGCCGATCGTGGGTGACTGCAAGGAGGTCATCACCGACCTGATCGCGGCGCTCCGCACCGAGATCGCGAGCGCCGGCCGGACCCCGTCGTACGACAGCTGGCGCCACCAGCTCGAGGCGGTCCGGGCCAAGTACCCGGTCGCGTACGACGAACCCGAGGACGGCACGCTGTCCCCGCAGTACGTGATCGAGCGGATCGGCCGGATCGCCGGCCCGGACGCGATCTACACCGCGGGCGTCGGCCAGCACCAGATGTGGGCCGCGCACTACCTCCCGTTCGAGAAGCCCCGCCACTGGCTGAACTCCGGCGGCCTCGGCACCATGGGGTACGCCGTTCCGGCCGCGATGGGAGCCAAGGTCGCCCGGCCGGACAAGACCGTGTGGGCGATCGACGGCGACGGCTGCTTCCAGATGACCAACCAGGAGCTCGTCACCTGCGCGCTGGAGGGCATCCCGATCAAGGTCGCCGTGATCAACAACCAGTCGCTGGGCATGGTCCGGCAGTGGCAGACGCTGTTCTACGACAAGCGGTACTCCAACACCGACCTGCACTCGGCCCGGATCCCGGACTTCGCCAAGCTGGCCGAGGCGATGGGCGGCGTCGGCCTGCGCTGCTCCGACAAGGACTCGGTCGACGCCACCATCGACAAGGCGATGTCGGTCACGGACCAGCCGGTCGTGGTCGACTTCGTCGTACACCGCGACGCGATGGTCTGGCCGATGGTCGCGGCCGGCACCAGCAACGACGACATCCAGATCGCCCGCGACATGGCGCCCAAGTGGGACACCGAGGAACTCTGATGAGCAAGCACACATTGTCGATCCTGGTCGAGAACAAGCACGGTGTGCTGGCCCGGGTCGCGGCGCTGATCTCGCGCCGGGGGTTCAACATCGACTCCCTCGCGGTCGGCCCGACCGAGCACCCCGAGGTGTCCCGGATGACCATCGCGGTCAGCGTGGACGAGCAGCCTCTGGAGCAGATCACCAAGCAGCTGAACAAGCTGGTGAACGTGATCAAGATCGTCGAGCTCGAGCCCAGCCAGACGGTTCAGCGTGAACTGCTGCTGGTGAAGGTCAAGGCCGACACCCTGACCAGGGGACAGGTGCTGGAGACCGTCCAGCTGTTCCGTGCGAAGGTGGTGGACGTGGCTCCGGACGCGATCACGATCGAGGCGACCGGCAATCCCGAGAAACTCGAGGCCATGCTCCGGGTGCTGGAACCCTTCGGCGTCCGCGAGCTGGTGCAGTCCGGCATGGTGGCGATCGGCCGGGGCAGTCGCTCCATCTCCGACCGCACCCTGCGGCCGGTCCCGGTGCCACCGCCGCACGTCGCGCCGGGCACCCCGACCGTGCAGGCGCAGCCCGTCGACCGGGCCCACCACCCGGTCCCGGCGCCGCCGCCGGGCCGACCCGTGGCCCCGGCCCGCCAGGCCTGAACGCCGTACCCGAATCACTACAGAGGAGAAGAGCCCACAGTGGCAGCTGAAATGTTCTACGACGACAACGCCGACCTGTCGGTGATCCAGGGCCGCCACGTGGCCGTGCTCGGCTACGGCTCCCAGGGCCACGCCCACGCGCTGTCCCTGCGCGACTCCGGCGTCGACGTCCGGGTCGGCCTGCCGGAGGGCTCGAAGAGCCGGGCCAAGGCCGAGGCCCAGGGCCTGCGGGTCCTCACCCCGGCCGAGGCGGTCGAGGAGGCCGACGTCATCGTCGTCCTCGCGCCGGACCCGGCCCAGCGCAAGCTCTACAAGGAGGCCATCGAGCCGAACCTGGTCGACGGCGACGCGCTCGTCTTCGGTCACGGCTTCAACATCCGGTTCGGCTACATCAAGCCGCCGGCCGGTGTGGACGTGTTCATGGTCGCCCCGAAGGGCCCGGGCCACCTGGTCCGCCGCGAGTACTCCGAGGGCCGCGGCGTACCCGTGCTGGTAGCGGTCGAGCAGGACGCCACCGGCAAGGCGTGGGACCTGGCGCTGTCGTACGCCAAGGGCATCGGCGGCCTGCGGGCCGGCGGGATCAAGACCACCTTCACCGAGGAGACCGAGACCGACCTGTTCGGTGAGCAGGCCGTCCTCTGCGGTGGCGTGTCGGCGCTGATCCAGTCCGGGTTCGAGGTGCTGACCGAGGCCGGGTACCAGCCCGAGGTCGCGTACTTCGAGTGCCTGCACGAGCTCAAGCTGATCGTCGACCTGATCTACGAAGGCGGCATCGCCAAGCAGCGCTGGTCGGTCTCCGACACCGCCGAGTACGGCGACTACGTGTCCGGCCCGCGGATCATCGACGCGTCGGTGAAGCAGCGGATGAAGGAGGTCCTCGGCGACATCACCGACGGCACCTTCGCGGCCCGCTTCATCGCCGACCAGGACGCGGGCGGCCCGGAGTTCGCCGAGTTCCGCAAGCAGAGCGAGTCCCACCCGATCGAGGCGGTCGGCAAGGAGCTGCGCGGCCTGATGGCCTGGGTGAAGTCCCACGACGACGACTACGTCGAGGGCTCCTCAGCTCGCTGACACACGACCCGAAAGGGCCCGGTCCGTCCCTGGTGGATGGCCCGGGCCCTGTCTTTTGACACAATGTGTGACGATTGCGGTCTGGACAGGTGACGTTGGGGGAGGTGACCGGGGATGGGGGACGGCGGGAACACGCTGCCGCGTCCGCCTCGGCGAGTCCCTCCGGCGGCCGGCACACTCACCCAGCTGGAGACCGGCACCCCGCGTGCCCCGGAGCCGCCACAGCGCGGGCCGTGGATCTTCGGCCGGGTCCTGGCCGGCTTTGTCGTACTGCTGGTCATTGTCGCCGGCGGTGCGACCGCGGGCTGGTACCTCCGGGACCGGAGCCTGCAAGTCAATACCGCGGACGTTCTGAACACGACCGGTCACGCCGTCGTCCGCGTACTGGCCACGACCTGCGCCGGGACCGGCGAGGCCACCGGCGTACTGACCGACGGCGGGCGGATCCTCACCGCCGCCTCCGCGGTCGAACAGCCGCGGTCGATCGTGATCGTGACCCCGGACAACAAGATCCGGCGGGCCAATCTGTTCGGCACGAGCGCCGACGGGGTCGCCGTACTGCAGCTGATCGGGCAACTGGACGGCGATCCGCTCCCGCTCGCCACCGAGGAACCCGATCCGAAGGCGGAGCGCGCCTTGATCGGCTACACCCTGGCCGGCAAACAAACCATCCAGCTTGTCGGTACGGCGGATCAGCCGCGCGCGCTCGGCGAGGTCATGAACGCGGAGAAGCTCGGCGGCCCGGTCGTCGACAAGGCCGGTCAGGTGGTCGGGATCGTCGTCGGTGACACGGTCCCGGCCGCCACGATCGTCGGCGCCGACAAGCTGCGCGGGTATGTCGTACCGCGGTCGACCGGCATCACTGCCGGTGAGGGCCGCTGTGCGGCGTCGCGCGGGCCGCAGAACGGAGTGGTGCCCGAGCTGCAGGTCGGGAGCACCCCGCTGGGGGTCCAGGCCCAGAAGCTGCTCGCCGACTACTTGACCCTGGAGAACAAGCGCGACTTCCCGGCGCTGCAGGCGCTGTACTCGAAGCGGCTGAAGAAGACGCTGACCGAGGGCAGGGACCGCGACGGCCACCAGACGTCGTACTTCTTCGGCGCCAAGATCACTGAGGTGAGCCCGGACGGGAACGGCGCCTACGCGCGACTGGCGTTCAACGTGCTGTTCGCGCCGACCGCGTCCGGCGCGGACGGGCGGGTCTGCAACCAGCTCGACCAGCGCTACCACCTCATCCGGGAGGGCGGCGCGCTCGTGATCGACCAGGCGAAGCCGATGGCCACACCGCTGAGCTGCGACTCGGAGTGACCGGCATCCGGGTTCCCGGACCTATACTTCTTGGCACAATCGATGGGGGTTGTCGTTTGTGCAAGTGATGGGGGGAACTGATGGAGGGGCGCGAGTTGCCGCGGCCGCCTCGGCGGATCCCCACGCGCGACGACGCGCACACCCAACTGGAGAGCAGTACACCGCCTGACCCCCAGCCGCCACCCCGACCGCCATGGATCTTCGGCCGGATCCTGGCCGGTGTCATCGCGCTGCTGATCATCGTTGCCGGCGGTGTGGCAGCCGGATGGTGGATCCGGTCACAAAGCGTGCGCAGCGCAACACCAGAGGTCAGTGGAACGACCAGCCCGGACATCACGGACGCCGTCGGCCAGGATGTCCTGAAGACGGCCGGTCCGGCTGTGGTCCGGGTGCTCGGCACGACCTGCGCAGGCACCGGCGAGGGGTCCGGTGTGCTTGTCGACGGGGAGACAATCCTGACTGCGGCGTCCGCGATCAAGCAGCCGCTGTCGATCGTGATCGTCACGCCCGACCATCGGATCCGGCGAGCCAATCTGGTCGGCACCAGCGCGGACGGGGTCGCCGTACTGCGTATGGTCGGGCGGCTCGGCAACAGCCCGCTGCCGCTCGCGGGCACAGGCCCCGATCCGAAAGCCGATCGCGCGCTGATCGGCTACACGGCGGCCGCCAGGGAAACGATGCAGTCGATCGGCTCGATCGCCAAGCCGGTGGCGCTCAGCACGGTCATGAACACGGCCAAACTCGGCGGCCCGGTGCTCGACAAGTCCGGCCACGTGATCGGTGTGGTCGTCGGCGACAAGGTCAAAGACAGCAGGATCGTCGGCGTCGACAAGCTCCGTGGGTACGTCGCACGCGGCTCGACCGCGATCACCGCAGAACCCGGCTCCTGTCGCCGCTCTCGCGGCGCGCAGAGTCCGGTCGTGCCGGAGCTGCAGGTCGCGAGCACGCCGTTGGCGGCCGAGGCGCAGCAGCTGCTCGCCGGCTATTTCACGCTCCAGAACCGGCACGATTTCCAGGCTGTGCAGTCGCTGTACTCCAAGAAGCTTGCCAGGTCGCTGGACGTGGAACGGGACAGCAACGGCCACCAGACGTCGTACTTCTTCCTTCCCAAGGTCACTGATGTGGCCCCGACCGAGACGGACGGAGCGGCCGCGCGGGTCTCGTTCAACGTTCTGTTCTCGCCGCGCGCCAAGGGGGCCAGAGGCGAGGCCTGTCGCCGGCTGGACTACAAGTACGACCTGGTCCGGGAGGGCGGCAAGCTGGTGATCGACGACGTGGACTCGATGTCTCCGAAGCGGGGCTGCGACGAGTGACCGGGATTCGGGTCGCTGGGTGGGGGCTGGAGGGGACGCGGTACCATCGGAGGAGCGGGCACAGCGCGGTGCTCTGTTCACACGAGCCCCTACCGCTTCTGCAGGAGATTCCTCCATGACTGACGTAACCCGGCCCGTCGTCCTGATTGCCGAAGAGCTCAGCCCGGCCACCGTCGAGGCGCTCGGCCCCGACTTCGAGATCCGGCAGATCAACGGCGCCGACCGCGCCGAGCTGCTCCCGGCCATCGCCGACGTCGACGCCATCCTGATCCGCAGCGCCACCAAGGTGGACGCTGAGGCCCTGGCCGCCGCCAAGCGCCTGAAGGTCGTCGCCCGGGCCGGTGTCGGCCTGGACAACGTGGACGTGAAGGCCGCGACCCAGGCGGGCGTGATGGTCGTGAACGCCCCGACCTCCAACATCGTCAGCGCCGCCGAGCTCGCGGTCGCGCTGCTGCTGGCCGCCGCGCGCCGGGTCCCGGCCGCCGACCAGTCGCTGAAGAACGGCGAGTGGAAGCGCAGCAAGTACTCCGGTGTCGAGCTGTTCGAGAAGACCGTCGGCATCGTCGGCCTCGGCAAGATCGGCGTCCTGGTCGCGCAGCGGCTGGCCGCCTTCGGCATGAACGTGATCGCGTACGACCCGTACGTGCAGGCCGGCCGTGCCGCGCAGATGGGCGTCCGGCTCGCCACCCTGGACGAGCTGCTGGCCTCGAGCGACTTCATCTCGGTGCACCTGCCGAAGACCCCGGAGACGATCGGCCTGATCGGCGACGAGGAGCTGCACAAGGTCAAGCCCGAGGTCATCATCGTGAACGCGGCCCGCGGCGGCATCGTCGACGAGCAGGCGCTCTACACCGCGCTCAAGGAGGGCCGGGTGGCCGGCGCCGGCCTGGACGTGTTCGCGAGCGAGCCGTGCACCGACTCGCCGCTGTTCGAGTTCGAGAACGTGGTCGCCACCCCGCACCTCGGCGCGTCCACCGACGAGGCGCAGGAGAAGGCCGGGATCGCGGTTGCCAAGTCGGTCCGGCTCGCGCTGTCGGGCGAACTCGTGCCGGACGCGGTCAACGTCCAGGGCGGCGTGATCGCCGAGGACGTCCGGCCGGGGATCGCCCTGACCGAGAAGCTCGGCCGGATCTTCACCGCGCTGGCCGGCGGCGTCGCGCAGCAGCTCGACGTCGAGGTCCGCGGCGAGATCACGCAGTACGACGTCAAGGTGCTCGAGCTGGCCGCCCTCAAGGGTGTGTTCGCGGATGTCGTCGAGGACAACGTCTCGTACGTGAACGCGCCGCTGCTCGCGGCCGAGCGGGGTCTCGAGGTCCGGCTCGTCACCGACCACGACAGCCCGGAGCACCGCAACCTGATCACGCTGCGCGGCACGCTCGCCGACGGCGCGCAGGTGTCGGTGTCGGGCACGCTGGTCGGCGTCCGGCAGTCGGAGCGGCTGGTGGAGATCGACGGGTTCGACCTCGAGGTCGAGCTGTCGGCGCACCTCGCCTTCCTCACCTACGAGGACCGGCCCGGCATCGTCGGGCAGATCGGCCGCATCCTCGGCGACGCGGACGTGAACATCGCCGGCATGCAGGTCAGCCGTGACCGCAAGGGCGGCAAGGCCCTGGTCGCGCTGTCGGTCGACTCGGCGATCGCGCCGGCCGTGCTGGACGACATCGCGAGCGCGGTCCAGGCCGACACCGCTCGTACCGTGGACCTGGAGGCGTGAGTCAGTCCAACGACTGATTTACTGGAGGTGGTCAGCCGCCCGCAGGCGCATGGCGGCTGGCAAGGGCCCGAGCTCAATAGCTCGGGCCCGCTCCATGTCCGGGCCGGGTTTAGTGCCGGGTGGCGAGCAGTACGGCGGCGTCGGCGGCGACCATCACCTCGACGGTGGTGAAGCGCTTGTCCATCAGCCACTCCTGCCGCAGCGTGTCGACGCGGCCTTCGTACATCGGCGGCCAGACCGCCGACGGCGTGAAGTCGTCGAGGACGACGAAGCCGCCGGGCTCGACCACGTCCGCGATGATGTCGCGGGCCGACAGCTTGGCCTCGCGCGCGTCCACGAACAGCAGCGCGAACGGGCCGCGCTCGATCAGCGCCGTCCAGTCCGCTGAGACGACCTCGATCCGCTCGTCCGCGGCGAACAGCTCGGCGACCGCCTGGGCCAGCTGCGGGTCGCTCTCCGCGGTGACGATCCGGGTGCTCTCGCCGGCACCGCTGCGCAGCCAGGCCGACCCGACGCCGCAGCCGGTCCCGAGCTCACCGAGCAGGCCGGTCTTGGACGCCGCCAGCGACGCGAGCAGCCGGCCGGTCTCGTTCCGCGTGGAGCTGACGAATCCGCGCCGGCCGGACAGGCTGAGGGCCGCTGAGACCAGCGGCGGCAGTTCTGGAGGAGCACTCACCGGTTGAGAGTTGCACAGCTCCGGTCCAGCACCAGCACCGGGATCTCACATAGCGGGACAAGCTGCCCGCATAGTGGTGAAATAGTCGGACGTCAGAGTAAATTCGGTCGCACCCTGCCGCCCGCGACCCGTTTCGGGAGGAGCAGCATGTACGACATGTATCCAGCCAACTGGCCCGCGATCGACGCCCGGGAGCGGAAGGTGGCGCGCCGTCGCCGGCCGACCCGCCCGGCGAGTGAGACCACGTCCGAGGCCGGGGCTGTCCAAGAGGCCATGAACCGCCGTGACAATGGGGGAGAACCCAAGAAGTGAGCGACAACAAGAACTTCACGCTGGCCGTCGTTCCCGGCGACGGGATCGGACCCGAGGTGATCACCGAGGCCCTCAAGGTGCTCGACGCGGTCGCCGCCCAGCACGGCGTGACGTTCGACCGGACGGAGTACGACCTCGGCGCGCGGCGCTGGCACGCCACCGGTGAGACGCTGCCGGACGCCGAGCTGGAGGAGATCCGCAAGCACGACGCGATCCTGCTCGGCGCGATCGGCGACCCGACGGTCCCGTCCGGCACGCTCGAGCGCGGCCTGCTGCTGAAGCTCCGCTTCACCCTCGACCACTACGTGAACCTGCGCCCCTCGAAGATCTACCCGTCCGTCGGTTCCCCGCTGGCGAACCCCGGCGACGTCGACTTCGTCGTGGTCCGTGAGGGCACCGAGGGTCCGTACGTCGGCAACGGCGGAGCCCTCCGCGTGGGCACGCCGGCCGAGATCGCGACCGAGGTGTCGGTCAACACGGCGTACGGCGTGGAGCGGGTGGTCCGGGACGCGTTCGCCCGTGCCCAGGCCCGCACGCGCAAGAAGCTCACACTGGTCCACAAGAACAACGTCCTGGTGTACTCCGGTCACCTCTGGAAGCGGACCGTCGACAAGGTCGCCGAGGAGTTCCCGGAGATCGCGGTTGACTACCTGCACGTGGACGCGGCGACCATCTTCCTGGTCACCGACCCGGCCCGGTTCGACGTGATCGTCACCGACAACCTGTTCGGCGACATCATCACCGACCTGGCGGCCGCGATCAGCGGTGGCATCGGGCTGGCGGCGAGCGCCAACATCAACCCGGACAGGACCGCGCCGAGCATGTTCGAGCCGGTGCACGGCTCCGCGCCGGACATCGCCGGCCAGCAGAAGGCCGACCCGACCGCGGCGATCCTGTCCGCCGCGCTGCTGTGCGACCACCTCGGCCTGACCGAGGCGGCGCAGGCCATCGAGGCGGCCGTCACGGCCGACATCGAGGAGCGCACGGGCGCCGTCCGGACCACCGCGGAGATCGGTGACGCGATCGCCAAGCGCGCGGCCGGGTGACGCCCGATGACCCCGTGTGAGGTCCTGGCTGCTTCTCGCATGACCAGTCGGCCAAGAGGTACGGTGCGGCTATGAGCGCCGATCTGCAGTTCACCGTTGAGCCAACCACCCAACCGGCCAGCGACGACCAGCGCGCCACGATCCTGGCGAACCCGGGATTCGGGCAGTATTTCTCCGACCACATGGCGATCGCCACGTGGACCAAGGAGAACGGCTGGCACGACGCGAGGATCACCGCCTTCGGACCGCTGGAGCTGTCTCCGGCCACCGCGGTGTTCCACTACGCCCAGACCATCTTCGAGGGGATGAAGGCCTACCGGCATCCCGACGACTCGATCCACATGTTCCGCCCCGAGGCCAACGCGGCCCGGTTCGCCCGCTCCGCGCGGCGGCTGGCGCTGCCGGAGCTGCCCGAGGCGGCCTTCCTGGACTCGCTGCGCACGCTGGTCGAGCTGGACAAGGCCTGGGTGCCCGGCGGTGGCGAGACGTCGCTCTACCTGCGGCCGTTCATGTTCGGCTCGGACCCGTTCCTCGGCGTCCGCCCGTCCGCCCAGGTCACGTACTGCGCGATCGCGTCACCGGCCGGCTCGTACTTCTCCGGTGGTGTGAAGCCGGTCCGGATCTGGCTGAGCGAGGAGTACACCCGGGCCGCCCCCGGTGGCACCGGCGCGGCCAAGACCGGCGGTAACTACGCCTCCTCGCTGCTCGCGCAGGCCGAGGCCATCGAGCAGGGCTGCGACCAGGTCGCCTTCCTCGACGCGGTCGAGAAGAAGTGGGTCGAGGAGCTCGGCGGGATGAACCTGTACTTCGTCCTCGACGACAACTCCGTGGTCACCCCGGAGCTGTCCGGCACGATCCTCGAGGGCGTCACCCGGGACTCGATCCTCAAGCTCGTCACCGACCTCGGCTACCACGTGACCGAGCGGAAGATCTCGATCGACGAGTGGCGTGACGGCGCCGCCTCCGGCAAGGTCCGCGAGGTGTTCGCCTGCGGCACCGCCGCGGTGGTCACCCCGGTCGCGTCGCTGAAGTGGAAGGACGGCGAGACCAAGGTCGGCGACGGCAACGGCGGCCCGGTCACCGCGGCCGTCCGCGGCGCCCTCCTCGACGTCCAGTACGGTCGCACCGCCGACCCGCACGGCTGGATGACCAAGGTCTGCTAGGCCGCTTTCACAGCATCTTTTCAGGTGCCGGCTGTGGACGCGTGGTCGCTGTCCACAGCCGGTCACCGATAGGGTCGGGGATCATGAGCAGCTTCCCCGACGACGTCGAGGCCTACTACGCCGACCTCGCCGAGCGGCGCGACTGGTCGCCCGAGACGGTCCGGGCGATCCGCGCCACGGTCGAGCTGATCCGGGACCTCGATCGCGGCACCGCTCCCCGTACGTACGGCGCGCTCGCCGACGACAACGGCACCGACTGGCTGTACGAGGCGGTCTGGCACGAGCGGGAGTGGGTCGTCGTCCGCCAGCTCGGCGTCCGCGAGGACGGGGAGGTCACCAGGTACTGGTGGCAGCGGCTCGAGGACGACGAGGGTCTGCTCACCGACACGTCCCTGGACCGCGACGAATGGGGCCTGAGGCCCCTGTCCCGCGACGACTTCTACACCGCCTGGGACGACCCCGGCTGGTCCCTCACCACCCTGACCGCCTGAACGACCTCGTTCCTCCGCCTGAACGACCCTCTTCTCTCCTCTTCCCTTCACAACCGGCCACGGACGGTCGCCCGAGTGGACTGAGGAGTACGCGGCAGTACTGGTCGGCGTACTGGATGTTCGTGATGCGAGACAGTCCCGCCACGGTGTGGACGTTGTGTGGCAGACTGCCAAATGTCATGAAGATCTACCGGGTCATTATTTCTTAGGCGCGCTCAGCCAGCTGTACCTGAGCGCGCAGACCTCTCGCACCTTGCGGGAGGTTTTTTGTTTGCCCGAACCGAACACCGCCAGCCCCTCGGAAGGCCGATCATGAGCATCTCGGACGAGTTCCACGTCTACGACACGACTCTGCGCGACGGCGCGCAGCAGGAGGGTTTGGCGCTGTCCGTGGCCGACAAGATCGCCATCGCGCAGCACCTGGACGACCTCGGCGTGGGCTTCATCGAGGGCGGCTGGCCCGGTGCCGTGCCCAAGGACACCGAGTTCTTCGAGCGGGCCCGGACCGAGCTGCACCTGAAGAACGCGACCTTCGCCGCCTTCGGCGCGACCCGCAAGCCCGAGACCACCGCGGCCGACGACCCGCAGGTCGCCGCCCTCCGCGACTCCGGCGCCGGCGTGGTCACACTCGTTGCCAAGAGCCACGATGCGCACGTCGAGCGGGCGCTGCGGACGACGCTCGACGAGAACCTCCGGATGGTCGCCGACACGGTCCGCCACCTGCGCGAGAGCGGCCAGCGGGTCTTCCTCGACACCGAGCACTTCTTCGACGGCTACCGCGCCAACCGTGCGTACGCACTGGAAGTCGTACGGGTAGCCGTCGAGGCCGGCGCCGATGTGGTCGCGTTGTGCGACACCAACGGCGGGACGCTGCCGAGAGAGCTGCAGGACATCGTCCGCGACGTCCTCGACTCCACCGGCGCCCGGCTCGGCATCCACTGTCACAACGACGCCGGCTGCGCGGTGGCGAACTCGATCGCCGCCGTCGAGGCCGGCGTCACGCACGTCCAGGGCACCATCAACGGGTACGGCGAACGCACCGGCAACGCCGACCTGCTCGCGATCGTCGCCAACCTCGAGCTCAAGCGGGAGATGGAACTGCTCCCGGCCGGCAAGCTCGCCGAGTCGTTCCGGATCGCCCACGCGATCGCCGAAGTGACGAACGTGCCGCCGTCGACCCGGCAGCCGTACGTCGGTGTGTCCGCGTTCGCCCACAAGGCGGGCCTGCACGCCAGTGCCATCAAGGTGGATCCCGACCTCTACCAGCACACGGATCCGGCCCAGGTGGGCAACGACATGCGGATGCTCGTCTCCGAGATGGCCGGTCGCGCGAGCATCGAGCTGAAGGGCCGCGAGCTCGGCTTCGACCTCGGCGACGACCGTGATCTGGTCAGCCGGGTCGCCGACCGGGTGAAGGAGCTGGAGGCCCGCGGGTACACGTTCGAGGCCGCCGACGCGTCGTTCGAGCTGCTGCTGACCGAGGAGGTCACCGGGAAGCGGCCGAGCTTCTTCGACGTCGAGTCGTGGCGCGTGATCACCGAGTCCCGCGCCGACGGCGAGGCGGTCTCGGAGTCGACGGTGAAGCTGGTCGCGGGCGGGGAGCGGGAGATCGTCACCGGCGAGGGCAACGGTCCGGTGAACGCTCTCGACCACGCGCTCCGCACGGCGATCGAACGCGCGTACCCGGTGGTGAACAAGTTCGAGCTGGTCGACTACAAGGTCCGGATCCTCGACCAGGGGCACGGGACGGACGCGGTGATCAGAGTGCTGATCGAGACCGCCGACGGCGAGGGCTCGTGGGTGACGGTCGGCGTCGGGCACAACATCGTCGAAGCGTCGTGGGAGGCGCTCGTCGACGGCTTCACCTTCGGGCTGCTGCGTCACAAGGAGGTCGCGCGATGACTCTGCTCGCGGTCGAACGCACCGTCACCGTCTTCACCGCCGAGGTGGTCGAGACGGAGGGGATGCTCGCGCGGATCGCCGTACAGCTGAATCCGTACGACGTCCGCGAGCTCTCGCTGTCGCTGGACAAGGGGGAGCTGCGGGTGGTCGTCGAGGGCGAGGGCTTCGACGCCGGCCGGGTCGCGGCCCGGCTCGCGAAGGTCATCGGCGTGCTCACGGTCACCATCGACTGAGATAGACAGTCTGAACTGTTCAGTTGTTACTGAGCAGCCTATGCTGGCGATATGGGTCAGCAGGTCTCGGCGTCGGCGGTGCAGGCGGCCAGTGCGGTGCGGGTCGTGTTCGGGCGGGTCAAGCGGCGGCTGAAGGAGCTCGCGACCCAGGACGACCTGACGCCGTCGCAGTCGTCGGTGCTGAGCCGGCTCGACAAGGACGGCCCGGCGTCGGCCAGTGAACTGGCGGCCGCCGAGCGGGTCCGGCCGCAGTCGATGGCGGCGATCCTGGCTGCCCTCCGCGGCGCCGATCTGATCGAGCGCCACCCCGACCCGCAGGACGGTCGCCGGCAGGTCGTCTCGCTGACCACGTCCGGACGGCACCGGATCCAGGGCGACCGGAAGGTCCGGCAGGAGTGGCTGGCCGAGACCCTGCAGGAGCGCTGCACCGAGGCCGAACGCCAGACCATCCTCAAGGCCCTCGCCCTGCTCGACAACGCTCTCGAGTCGGCGACCACTCGGTGACCCCCGACCCGGCCAGGTTCGATCGACGGATGATCGCGCCAATGGTGGTGGGTGACCGTTCTGTACCTACTTCACGGAGAAAGGCCTTCGCGTGCCCGTCACCACCCTTGACCCCAAGACCGCGCTCGTCGTTGTCGACCTGCAGAACGGCGTGGCCGCGCTGCCTGGCGAGCCGTACAGCACCGCGGAGGTGATCAGCCGGACCGCGGAGCTCGCCGACGCTTTCCGCAAGCACGACCTTCCGGTGGTGCTGGTCCGCGTCAGCTTCAGCGCTGACGGTTCGGACCGCCCGACCGGTCGCGTGGAGCTGCAGCGCCACTCGACCGGTACGCCGCCCGCCAACGCCGACCAGATCGTCGACCAACTGGCCGGGCACCCGGAAGACCTCATCGTCACCAAGCGGAACTGGGGCGCGTTCCACGGCACCGACCTCGACATCCACCTGCGCCGCCGCGGCATCACCCAGGTCGTCCTGACCGGTGTCGCGACCAGCATCGGCGTCGAGTCGACCGCCCGCGCCGCCTACGAACACGGCTACCACGTCACCCTCGCCACCGACGCGATGACCGACCTCGCCGCCGACTCCCACCAGCACGCCCTCACCCGAATCTTCCCCCGCCTCGGCGAAACCGGCACCACAACGGAGATCCTCGCCCTGCTGAGGTGAACTTGGTGAGGAACCCTCACCCGCGCCCACAACCAGCGCTCACGTACTACGGCGGAGCGGGTGCGGTCAGGCGCACGCCCGCCGGAGTCCCGGCGGGCGTGCGTCACTGGCATCAGTCCCAGCTCAGCCCGCTGGCCGACTGGTACTCGATCACGCGGGTCTCGAAGAAGTTCTTCTCCTTCTTCAGGTCCATCACCTCCGACATCCAGGCGAACGGGTTCCGGGTCTCGCCGAAGATGGGGGCGAGGCCGATCTGCTCGGCGCGGCGGTCGGTGATGAAGTGCATGTACTGCTCGCACAACTCGGCCGTCAGCCCGAGCATTCCGTTCGGCATCGTGGAGCGTCCGTACGCGACCTCCAGCTCACACGCGTCGGTGAGCATCTGCCGGACCTCGGCCTGGAACTCGGCCGTCCACAGGTGCGCGTTCTCCTGCTTGATCTGGTTGATGCAGTCGATGCCGAAGTTCAGGTGGATCGACTCGTCGCGCAGGATGTACTGGTACTGCTCGGCGATGCCGACCATCTTGTTCCGCCGGCCGAGCGACAGGATCTGCGCGAAGCCGGTGTAGAACCACATCCCCTCGAACACCACGTAGAACGCGATCAGGTCGCGCAGGAACGCGGTGTCGGCCTCCGGCGTCCCGGTCCGGAAGTCCGGATCCTCGAGGTGCTGGGTGTACTTCAGCGCCCAGGCGTCCTTGTCCGAGATCGACGGCACCTCGCGGTACATGTTGAACAGTTCGCCCTCGTCCAGGCCGAGCGACGTACAGATGTACTGGAAGGTGTGCGTGTGCACGGCCTCCTCGAACGCCTGGCGCAGCAGGTACTGCCGGCACTCGGGGTTGGTCAGCTGCCGGTAGACGGCCAGGACGATGTTGTTCGCGACCAGGGACTCCGCGGTGGCGAAGAAGCCGAGGTTGCGCTTCAGCATCAGCCGCTCGTCCTCGGTCAGGCCGTCCTTGGACTTCCACAGCGAGATGTCCGCCTGCATGGACACCTCGGTCGGCATCCAGTGGTTGTTGCAGGCGGCAAGGTATTTGTCCCAGGCCCACTGGTACTTCAACGGCAGCAACTGGTTGACGTCGGCCCGCGCGTTGATCATCGCCTTGTCGGCGACCTCGACGCGGGACGCCCCGACGGCGAGCGAGCCGAGGCCGGTGGAGTTCACGGTGTTGGTCACTGGCAGGCCTCGCAGTCGGGGTCGTCGATGGAGCAGACGGCTCCGGTGGGTTCAGGAAGCGGCAGGTCGGCCGGCACCGGCGACGGCACCGAGACGGGTACGGCGTTCAGCCGGCCGTCGGTGCCCTTCAGCGTGGACTTCTCCACGTGAGTCGCTGACTGGGAACGCAGGTAATAAGTCGTCTTGAGGCCATAGCGCCAAGCCGACCTGTACAACTCGTCCAGCGCACGGCCGGACGGTGCAGCCATGTAGAGATTGAGTGACTGCGCCTGGTCGATCCACTTCTGCCGGCGCGACGCCGCCTTGATCAGCCAGAGCGGCTCGATCTCGAACGCGGTCGCGTACAGCTCGCGCAGGTCAGCCGGGATCCGCTCGATCCCGGTCAGGATGCCGTCGTGGTACTTGAGGTCCGACACCATCACCTGGTCCCACAGGCCCCGCGCCTTCAGGTCGGCGACGAGGTACGGGTTCGCGACGGTGAACTCACCGGACATGTTCGACTTCACGAACAGGTTGCTGTACGCCGGCTCGATCGACTGGCTCACGCCGCAGATGTTGGAGATCGTCGCGGTCGGCGCGATCGCCATCACGTTCGAGTTGCGCATGCCGTCGCGCAGCACCTTCTGCCGCAGCGCGTCCCAGTCCAACTGCTTGCCCTCATCAACGATCACGTCGCCGTCCCGGGCGGTCCGGAGCAGCTCGAGCGAGTCGATCGGCAGGGTCCCCTGGCTCCACAGCGAACCGTCATACGTCGAGTAGCGGCCGCGCTCGGCGGCCAGGTCGCTGGACGCCTCGATCGCGTGGTAGCTGATCTGCTCCATCGAGCGGTCCGCGAACTCGATCGCGGCGTCGGAGGAGTACGGGATCCGCAGCGCGAACAGCGCGTCGGCGAAGCCCATCAGGCCGAGGCCGACCGGGCGGTGCCGCTGGTTCGCCCGCTCGGACTCCGGGGTGGTGTAGAAGTTCACGTCGATGACGTTGTCGAGCATCCGGACCGCGGTCTTCACCGTGTCCCGGAGCAGCTCGGCGTCGAGGCCGTCCGCGGTCAGGTGGGCGACCAGGTTGACCGAGCCGAGGTTGCAGACCGCGGTCTCGTCGACGGTCGTGTTGAGCGTGATCTCGGTGCACAGATTCGACGAGTGGACGACGCCGTCGTGCTGCTGCGGCGAGCGGACGTTGCAGGCGTCCTTGAAGGTGATCCACGGGTGCCCGGTCTCGAACAGCACCGTCAGCATCCGGCGCCACAGGTCGACGGCCTTGACCCGCTTGAACACGTGGATCTCACCACGGTCGGCGGCCTCCTCGTACCCGACGTACGCCTCGGCGAAGGCCGCGCCGTACAGATCGTGCAGGTCGAGGACCTCGTTGGGGGAGAAGAGTGTCCAGTCGCCGCCGGCCTCAACGCGCTGGAGGAACAGATCCGGCACCCAGTTCGCCGTGTTCATGTCGTGGGTCCGCCGGCGTTCGTCGCCGGTGTTCTTGCGCAGGTCGAGGAACTCCTCGACGTCGATGTGCCAGGTCTCCAAGTAGGCACAGACGGCGCCCTTCCGCTTTCCTCCTTGGTTCACCGCGACGGCGGTGTCGTTGGCGATCTTCAGGAACGGTACGACGCCCTGCGACTCACCGTTGGTGCCGCGGATCTTGGCGCCGATCCCGCGGACCGGGGTCCAGTCGTTGCCGAGGCCGCCGGAGTACTTCGCGAGCAGTGCGTTGTTGCGGATGCCGTGGAAGATGCCGGCCAGGTCGTCGTCGACCGTGGTCAGGAAGCACGACGACAACTGCGGCCGGGTGGTCCCGGAGTTGAACAGGGTCGGCGTCGACGACATGAACCGGAACGAGCTGAGCAGCTCGTAGAACTGGATCGCCCGCGCCTCGCGGTCGTCCTCGCGCAGCGCCATCCCCATCGCGACCCGGAGGAAGAACGCCTGCGGCAGCTCGAAGCGAACCTTGTCGATGTGCAGCAGATACCGGTCGTAGAGGGTCTGCAGACCGAGGAAGGTGAAGTCCAGATCGCGCTCGGGCCGGATCGCGGCGGCGAGCCGGGCCAGGTCGAAGCTGGCGAGCTCCGGGTCGAGATGCCCGGCCTCGACGCCGACCTCGATGTAGCGCGGGAAGTACTCGGCGTACGCCGCGGTCATGTCGGCCTGGCTCGCCTGCCGGGGCTCACCGTGGACGCGGCCGAGGGCCTCGCGGCGGATCTGGTCCAGCAGCAGCCGGGACGCGGCGAAGCTGTACTGCGGCTCGGTCTCGACGTACGACCGGGCGGCCATCACCAGCGCGAGCTCGACCTCGTGCTGCGCGATGCCGTCGTAGCAGGAGCCGAGGGTCTCGTCGAGGATCAGCTCGGGGTCGACCGCGTCGAGCCCGGCGGCGGCCTCGGCCACGATCACCCGCAGCCGGTCGGTGTCGAGCGGTGCCCGGCTGCCGTCGGCCGCACGGACCGTCAGCGTCGGCTTCTCGGTGACCCCGGCGGGGTCGGCGGGTGTGCGGGCCCTGGTCCGCTCTTCGCGATAAAGGACGTACGCGCGGGCGACCTGGTGCTCACCGGCGCGCATCAGCGCCAGCTCGACCTGGTCCTGGATGTCTTCGACCTGGACGCTGCGGCGGGCGTCACCGCGGCTGGTCAGGGCGCCGACGACCCGGCCGGTCAGGTCGGCCACCAGGTCGCGGACCCGGTGAGTGGCGCCGGCCCCGGCGCCCTCGACAGCGAGGAACGCCTTACTCATGGCCACGGAGATCTTGCTCGGGTCGAACGCGGTGCTACTGCCGTCGCGGCGGACGACGGTCAGCTCGATCGGCAGGTCTGCCGAGAAATCAGGGCCGGCCTGGTCGGCGGCCCGGGAGGACGAGGCGATGGTCACAGAAGCTCTCTCCACACGAGTGTCGGAGGTCCTCGACCACTGCGCGGGCAGGCGCACGACGACACGGCCGCACCGGCCGGGAACACTGCCGTCACGCCCTGCGACCCACCCGCGAGGTCTCGGACCGCGCGCACCGGTGGTGCGCGCGCCGATGGCAGGTATCCGGACTCGCGGAAGGTCTCCGCTCACCGTTGCGGGGCAGCTCCGGAGTCGCACCGGATTCCCCTGTTGCCTCGGAGTGACCCACATCTTGTGGTGCCAGCCGCTCCGAACCACCAGCAGTAGTGATGCTAGGTGGTCGCTCCGACAATTCGTGGCATTGCCGCGCCGCGCCGCGCGTGTCGCGGCGTGTCGCGCCGGCGGCCGGTCGTCACGCGGCGACCGCATACAGATCCTGGAGCGTCATGATCTCCGAGCCGTGGTGGATGAGCTCGCGATTGAGCCGGAGAACGACGTGGCCGAACGGCTCGCCCGCGTCCAGCTCGGTCGCCTGGCTGAGCCCGACCGTCATCACTTGCTCCTCGTCGAGTGCGGCGATCGATTCCTGCCACGCGTCCACCCAGTGCGTCAGCCAGGCGACCGCATCCCGCGCGTTGCCGTGCAGGGTGATGTCGGCCCGGCCCTGCCGGCTCTCGCCGAAGGTCCACTCCCAGCGCTCGAAGAAGGTCTCGGTCAGGTGGGCGATCAGCCACGCGATCGTGCGCGGGCCGCGATGATCCGGCTCGTCCGGCCATTGCGCGACCCATTCGCCGGATCCGAGCGATCGGAACCGGCCGGCGTAGTGCCGCCGGACGACGGTCAGTGCCTCGCTGCTCGGTCGCCAGAAGTACTGCTCGTCGGTCAGTTGGGCGAGCCGGCCGGACAGCACCATCCAGCTGAAGCCGAGCTGGCCTCGCACCATCGCCATCGCCGAAGGGCGGTGCAGGATGTCCCAGTCGAACGGCTCCGGCATCACGGTTCTCACGCTCCCCGTCACGGCGCCTCGATTTGAGACGCGATCGAACATGTGTTCGAATTGTGTCCCGACGGGGAGGAGAAAGTCAATGCGGATGGTGTGTTGGTTCTGGCCTCGACGGCACGGGTCTGCTAGGCGGTTGGATCCTGGTATCGGCCGCAGGGCTGGCGAAGCGCCGCTCGAGCAACGTGAAGGCGTCGATCAGTTCCGGCGCCTCGTACACCCGGTTCCGGCGGCCGTCGGTGATCTCGCGCAGGACCTTCGCCTCGACCAGCCGGGTCAGTCCCTGGTTGGCGGCCTGCTGGGACCGGTCGATGAGCTGCGCGGCCGCGGTGAGGGTGAGGACTGGAGCCGCGGGCAGTGCCTCGATCAGCAGTTCGGTCGCGGAGCCCGCGCGGACCGGAGCGGCTCGCTCGCGCCAGGCGGTCTTGAGATCGGTGGCGGTCTGTTCGAAGCGAGCCGCCTCCGCGGTCGCATGACTGCACGCCATCGCGAACATTCGCAGCCACGGGTTCGCCGCCGAGCGAGCCTTGGCGGTGGTCGCCCGCCCGACGTAACGGAAGTCGGTGAGCGCCTCGATGTACCGCGCCGCGTGCGTGGCGAGCGACAACGACACCGGTGGCACGGTCCGCGAGACCAGGCCGTCGGCCCGCAGGATCAGGTGGATCAACGCGCGCCCGGTCCGGCCGTTGCCATCGGCAAAGGGATGGATCGTCTCGAACTGCGCGTGCGCGATGGCGGTCTTGGCCAGCACCGGCAGCCGCGACTCGCGGACGAACGTCATCAGATCGGCGAGCAGGTCGGGGATCAGGTGCGCCGGCGGCGGGACGTAGTACGCCTCGGCGGGGGAGCGGCCGCCGATCCAGTTCTGCAGGTAGCGGATCTCCCCGCCGAATTCGGGGGTGGGGGACTGGGCCATCAGCCGCCGGTGCGCTTCGAGCAGGTGGTCGACCTCGAGTTTGTCGCCGGCCTGGACGGAGTCGGTCACCCAGGTCATCGCGTCGACGGCGCCGAGCACCTCCTCGGCGGTGACGTCACTGGGTGTGTTGCCGGGTCGACCACGGAGGACGTCGGCTTTGAGGAGGCGGCGTGCACCGACGACCAGTCCTTCGATCTGCGAGGACCCGACAGCCTCGGCCCGCAGCAGCAGCCGGGCGAGCGCCTCGCTGTTGGTAAGCACAGCGGCAGTCGCGTCGAGCCGGGCGAGGTCGCCGGCGGCGTCCTCCAAGGCGGCCAGGACGTCGTCGCTCAGGTCGAAGGCGCGCCCGACCAGCGGATCCGGGAAGTAGAGCTCGTAGGACCCGCCCAGCCGTTCCGCCCGGGTGAACCCGTCCGGGTGCCCAGGCCACCGATGCAACTCGACCCGTGCCATACCTCTTATTCAAGCTTATCCACAAACCTTGAACAAGAGTCCACAGGCTGTGGACGGGCGGGAGCGAGATCGAATCGTGACTACACAGCGTGGCCATCGCCGGTAAAGTTACGCGGAGTGATGTGCCGGGGGACGACCCTGAGGTCGCGGCACGAGAGTGACTGTCTTTTGAGTGACTGTCTTCTGGGGGATTCATGACGCACCGAATCGCAGCACCATGCCCGGATCCAGCCGCGGCCGCCTGAGGGCGGGATCCGCAGCCGTGACTGCGCGTAAGGGTGCTTCGAATGAGCATTAGCGGCGAGGTGTGGACCCAGCTGTGGGCAGACTGGTCGGTGGCCGAACGCAGACGGACGGAGGCGCCGGTGACGTTGGACGTCGAGACTCGCGAGATGGTGGCCGCGAACGAGGCCGACTGGGACGCCCGGGCGCCGCTGCATGCGGCCAGCCGGTTCTACAGTCAGCCCGCGGAGTACTGGTTCGCCGACTACGAGTGGGTCGATCTCGGTCCACTGCGCGAGCGCGACGTACTGCATCTGCAATGCCATCTCGGGACCGAGACCATCGCGTTCGCCCGGCGTGGTGCGCGGACCACCGGGCTCGATCTGTCGGCGAAGTCGCTGGAGGAAGCACGCCGGATCGCTGCCGACGCCGGCCAGGACGTCGACTACGTGCATGCGGATGTGTACGACGCGGTCGATGCCCTGCAGGGGCGTCAGTTCGACGTCGTCTACACCGGCAAGGGCGCGCTCTGTTATCTGCCGGATCTGCAGCACTGGGCCAAGGTCGTCCATGAACTGCTGAGACCCGGCGGTGTGTTGTACATCGTCGAGTTCCATCCGCTGCTGAACGCGTTGCGCGAGGTGTCGCTGCCGGGGGAGACCGATGAGTTGGTCATCCGTGCGGACTACCTCGAAGGTCGCGGTGCGATCGCTCATGATTCGACGGTCACGTATACGGGCGACGAGGTGCCTGGCCGGCAGCGCAGTTATGAATGGCGGCACGGGATCGGTGAGCTCGTGAGCACGCTCGCCGGTGCTGGATTCCGTCTCACCTCTTTGCGGGAGTCCGAGGTGCTGCCGTGGCCGCGGTGGCCCTCCATGCAGCAAACACCGGAAGGCTGGTGGCGGTTGCCGGACGAGGCGCCCCGCATTCCCTTGCTGTTTGCGCTCAAGGCCATTCGCGCGGATTGACTCAACCTTTCGGCGCCGGGATCGTCATTCAGGTATGGGGCTGATCCTGGGAGACGCCGTGAGCGGCAACGACGCGGGACCAACGCCGGCACACCCGGCGCGGTCCACGACCGCGCTCGCGTCGCAGCAGGCACCAGAGCCGAGCTCCGAGGACCCGTCGCTGTCCGGGTCGGCGCCGCGGTCTGAGCCGGTATCCGGGCCCGGGTCGGGGCCGAGGTTTGAGCCGGTGTCCGGGCCTGGGTCGGAGGCGGGGTTGGGGCTGAGGTCTGAGCCGGCGTCCGGGTCGGAGGCGGTGTCCGGGTCGGGGCCGGTGGCGGGGCGAGTTTCCCGGGCGCCGGGGGTGGAGGCGGGGGATCCGCCGTTCGAGGGGTTCGAGGGGTTGTTTCGGGCGCATGCCGGGCGGCTGGTGCGGTTGGCGCATTTGCTGGGGGCGGAGGACGCGGAGGACGTGGTGCAGGAGGCGTTCTGCCGGCTGTACGTCGTTCGCAAGCGGCGTGAGATCGCGAACCTGCGGGGGTACCTCAACCGGATCGTGGTCAACGAAGTACGGTCCCGGCGCCGGCGCAAGGTTCTCGCCGACCGCAAGATCCTGCATCCCGGCACGGCCGCGCCCGCCGACGAACAGGTCGAGCTGGCCGAGTCCGTGCTCGGGCTGCTGCGTGCGCTCGACGACCTCGCGCCGCGGCAGCGCGAGGCTCTCGTCCTGCGCTACTGGCTCGACCTGCCGCTGGCCGAGATCGCCGACGCGATGCAGGTCCGCGTCGGCACGGTCAAGTCACTCGTGAGTCGCGGCCTGGCCAGACTCGCGGTAGAACTCGAGGAACTCCGATGAACCGCTCCGAGCGCCGGCTGACGCAAGAGCTCGATCGCGCCGCCTCAGCGGTGCAAGTCGACGTCGACCAGCTGTGGCAGTCGGTCCGCGAGCGCACCGCGGGGACCCCGGGAAGCGCGCCGCCCGCCCGCCCACCACGCTGGCGCCGACTCACGCCGTACCTGGCCGCCGCCTCGGTGGCGAGCGTCTTCGTCGTCGCCGCACTATTTGCCGATGGCAACAAATCGACAGGGCCGACGACGACACCGGAACCCGTGGTCCCGCAGAGCATCTCGCCGAGTGGACCGCTCTCCAGCGCGATCGGTGCCTGGGCCTGCCAGTACCGCCGGGAGATCGATCCGGGCATCAACAGCGTCACGGGCAAACGAGTTCGCGCCGTCCTCGATCCCGAGGAGACACCGCCGGAAGCGATCGCGTACGGCGTACCGCGGTATCAGTTCACGCTCCACGGCACGACCGGAGTGCTCGACTACGGTGACTCCTCCGGCCGGCGGATCGCCCGGACCGAGCTGACGTACACGACGAGCGGTTGGCTGGTCGGCCGGCGTACGGCGTGCTCGGGACCGGCGGGTCGACCGTCACCGGATCCGGCCGGGCTCGGTCAGTACACGTCCGCGCCGTTGCCGTTGGATGCGCAATCGGCCCAGGTCAAGGCGACGCCGCCGACCGGAGATCCGATCGTGCTCGACGACCGCAGGTACTACGACACGACGGGCATGCTGCGACATCGCACGCTGTACGTCTTCGCGATCGCGGGTGGGTACCAGTTCGCCAGCATGCCGGCCGACGGCTCGTACCGGACGGGCGCGGAGACCGAGGACACCATCGGCGCCGCCGACATGTCGCCACCGATGGGCACCAGCGACACGTACATCTACGGCGACAACGACAGCCTCGGTCTCGTCTTCACGTTCCTCACCGCGAAGAAGACCGTGGAAGGTCTGACCTCACGCGACGCCGCCACGGGGGCGGCCGGCGCAGCCCAGCAGTTCACGTTCCCCGGCGGACGCACGCTCTACACAGTCATCCCAGCACCTGCCCGGCAAGGAGGAACACTCGTCACCGTCCACCGCAGCACCGGCGACGACCCACCTCGACGCTTCTAGGGCTGACTAAATCAGTCGAAGGCGAGAGCCCGAGCTTCTAGCATCGGCGTGTGACAGAAGGCGGGCGTACCCAGCGCGAGAGCGACCTGATCGCGTACTACAACAACGAGGTCGAGGCCCGCGTCGCCCGCGAGCTCCCCGACCCGCGGGTCGAGCGGCGTACGGCGTACCTCCGGCAAATGGAGCGTGAGGACCGCAAGTCCGTCCTCGAGATCGGCTGCGGTCCTGGCCGCGACGGGCAGGCGATCGCTGAGGCAGGGTTCGACTACACGGGCGTCGATCTCGCGCCCGCCAGCGTCGAGACGTGCCGCTCGCTCGGCCTGAAGGCACAGGTCGCCTCGGTGCTGGACCTTCCGTTCGAGGACGCGACATTCGACGCCGGCTGGACGATGAGCACCCTCCTGCACGTGGCCGACGAGGACCTCGACCAGGCGCTCGCGGAGATCGTCCGAGTCCTCCGCCCCGGCGCCCCACTCGCCATCGGCCTCTGGGGCGACGCCACCGGCGGCGAGCACGTCTGGCAGGACGACTCTGGCTTCGGCCCCGGCCGCTTCTTCAGCATCCGCACCGACACCACCCTCCGCGAAACCCTCCACCACCACGCAACCGTCGAAGACTGGCTCACCTGGAACGACAGCGGCACCATGCACTACCAATGGGCACTCGTCCGCACGCCTGCCTGAACGTCAGCGTTTCTTGGGGCCTCGGAGGGCGACGTAGATCAGGGAGACGCCGGCGGCGGCGATGATGGGGCCGACGATGGCCCAGAAGGAGCTGCCGGTCATGGAGCTGCCTTTGAGGTAGCCGAGGCCCTGGAGGGTCCAGATCGCGCCGATGGCGAGGAGTAGGGCGCCCAAGGCGATGGCGACGATCTTTCCCATGGGGTGAGGCTAGCCGAGGAGAGCGTCGCAGAGGTCGACGAGTTGCCGGCGGAGCGGGCGGGCGCGCCCGGCGAAGGCGCGTTGGGCGGCGGCGTACTCGGCTTTGCCCGCCGGAGTTTCGATCAGCACCGGCTCGTAGTCCAGGGCTGACAGGTCGTACGGCGACGCGCGCATGTCGAGGGTGCGGATGTCGCGGGCCAACTCGAAACAGTCCAGCACCAGGGCGCTCGGAGTGAAGGGCATGAGCTTGGCGGCCCATTTGTAGAGGTCCATGTTGGCGTGCAAACAGCCGCCCTGTTCGAGCGAAGGCTGGGATTCGCGGGTCGGCTGCAGCACGTTCAACGGGCGTGCGGGCGACGTGAAGAAGCGGAACGCGTCGAAGTGGGAGCAGGCGATCTTGTGGGACTCGACCACCTGGTCGGTGCCGGCGGCGCCCAGCCGCAGCGGCCATTTCTCATGCCGTACGGCGGAAGTCCGGTAGACCATCGCCCATTCGTGCAGCCCGAAGCAACCGAACTGCGGTTGCCGATCCAGCGTCGTCGCGAGCAGCCGGCGAATCCACCGGATGCTGTCCGCGCGACGCGTGATCTCCGCCGGATCCAGGGACGCGGCCCCGTCGA
Organism: Kribbella sp. NPDC048837; assembly: GCF_055586945.1. Taxonomy (NCBI): domain Bacteria; kingdom Bacillati; phylum Actinomycetota; class Actinomycetes; order Propionibacteriales; family Kribbellaceae; genus Kribbella; species Kribbella sp. NPDC048837. Next base: position 197,124 of record NZ_JBVJHF010000006.1, on the reverse strand, counting down.
CGTACGTGTATCCGCGGCGACCGTCGTACTCGGCGGCGTTCTCGAGGAGAACCCCGGGGCCGGGGTGCCAGACGCGGAGCTGGTTCGGCCGGGTGGGGTAGTAGGTGAAGAGGAAGTCCTCGACCGGGTGCGGTTCGCGGCGGCTCCGGCGATCCAGGTGGTCAGCGACCAAGGCGTCCACCCGGCGGTGATGGTCCGCCGCGAGGGACGTCCACTCCGGAGAGGTCAGCGTGACAGTCACAGGTCCAGGGCGAAGGCCCACAGGTCGACGCCCGCGATCGGCGACCAGTCGCGGTCGGGGAGGCGGACGAAACCGAGGCGTTCGTACAGACGGTGGGCGGTGGTCATGTAGGTCGCGCTGCTCATGACCATGCGGGCCAGGCCCAGCTCCCGGGTGCGCTCGATGCACCGCTCGGTCAGCGCTGTCCCGATGCCCAGTCCGCGTGCTCGGCCGGCGACTCCGAGCATCCGGAACTCGCCCTCGTCGTCCAGACCGATCTCCCGGTAGACCGAGCCTGGCGGACAGTAGGTCACCGTGCCGAGCAAACCGGTGGCATCGGCTGCGACCCACACCTCCGCCTTGGCCGCCCGGTCCGCGGCCGCACGCAGCGTCATCGCGTAGTCGCCCCGGACGAAACCGTCGTGCGAATAGGCCTCCACGGTCAGCTCACCGACCGCGTCGTACTCGGCCGGAAGGGCCAGGCGGATATCAACAGTCACCGGATAACTGTCTCACTCCCGTGCGACGGTAGGCTCGGGCCGTGCGTATCGCCAGATTCTCCGTCGACGACGAACCGAAGTACGGCGTCGTCGAGACCGACGACCCCGAAGGACTCGTGGGCACCGTTGCCGTGCTCGACTCGGACCCGCTCTACCGGCCGGTCCAGTTCACCGGGGAGAAGCTGCAACTGGCCGACGTCCGGCTGCTCGCGCCGGTGATCCCGCGCAGCAAGGTGGTCTGCGTCGGCCGCAACTACGCCGCGCACGCCGCCGAGCTCGGCAACGAGGTTCCCAAGGAGCCGCTGATCTTCCTCAAGCCGAACACGAGTGTGATCGGCCCGCGCGACGGCATCATCTATCCCGAGCAGACCAACGACCTGCACTTCGAGGGCGAGCTGGCGATCGTGATCGGCCGGATCTGCCGGGACCTGCCCAAGGAGCGGGTCAACGAGGTGATCTTCGGCTACACGGTGGCCAACGACGTGACCGCCCGTGACCTGCAGAAGAGCGACGGGCAGTGGGCCCGGGCCAAGGGGTACGACACGTTCTGCCCGCTCGGCCCGTGGATCAGCACCGAGCTCGACGTGTCCGACGTCCGCGTCACGACGGTGCTGAACGGCGAGCCCAAGCAGGACGGGCGGACCTCGCAGTTCATCTTCGACATCCCGGAGGTGCTGGCCTACATCACCTCCTTCACCACGCTGCTGCCCGGCGACGTGGTGCTCACCGGCACCCCCGCGGGCGTCGGCCCGATGCTGCCCGGCGACGAGGTCGCGGTCAGCGTCGAAGGAATCGGAACTCTGACGAACAAGGTGATCGTGCGTGACTGACCGGCCCGACAACGACGTACTGGGCGACCTCGAGCCGAACCAGGTCCGGGTGCGGTTCCCACCGTCCCCGACCGGCCTGCTGACGGTCGGCAACATCCGCAGCGCGCTGTTCAACTGGGCGTTCGCCCGGCACTACGGCGGCACGCTGGTGCTCCGGATCGAGGACACCGACCAGGCCCGGAACACCCCGGAGGCCCTGGGCTACACGCTCGAGTCGCTGCGCTGGCTCGGCCTGAACTGGGACGAAGGCCCCGAGGTCGGCGGCGAGTACGGTCCGTACCAGCAGTCCGAGCGGATGGACATCTACGCCGATGTCGTCGCCAAGTTGCTCGCCGCGGGCAAGGCGTACCACTGCTACTGCTCGCAGGAGGAGCTCGACCAGCGCCGCGAGGCCGCCCGGACGGCCGGCCAGCACAGCGGGTACGACGGCCACTGCCGCAATCTCACCCCCGAGCAGGTCCAGGCGTACGTCGACGAGGGCCGCCGGCCCGTGGTCCGGCTGCGGATGCCCGACCGGCCGATCGTGTTCGACGACCTGGTCCGTGGCGAGATCACCTTCCTGCCGGAGAACCTGGGCGACTACGTCCTGGTCCGGGCGAACGGTTACCCGCTCTACCCGCTGGTGAACCCGGTCGACGACGCGCTGATGGAGATCACCCACGTCCTGCGCGGCGAGGACCTGCTCCCGTCGACACCGCGGCAGATCGCGCTGTACGAGGCGCTCGCCGAGATCGGCATCGGCTCCGGCCGGACGCCGCGGTTCGGGCACCTGCCGTTCGTGATGGGCACCGAGGGCAACAAAAAGCTGTCCAAGCGCGATCCGGGCGCGGGCCTCGGCGAGTACATGGAGCGCGGCTTCCTGCCCGAGGGCCTGCTGAACTACCTGGCCCTGCTCGGCTGGTCGATCGCCGACGACCGCGACGTGTTCACGATGGCGGAGATGGTCGAGGCGTTCGACATCCGCAAGGTGAACGCGAACGCGGCCCGGTTCGACCCGAAGAAGTGCGAGGCGATCAACGCCGCGCACATGCGGATGCTGCCGGCCGACGACTTCGGCCGGCGGATGATCCCGTTCCTGGCCAAGGCGGGCGTGCTCCCGGCCGCGCCCTCGGCGGACCAGCTCGCGCTGCTGCAGGCCGCCGTACCGCTGGTGCAGGAGCGGATGAACTCGCTGTCCGAGTCGGTCGACATGCTCGGGTTCCTGTTCGTCGAGGACGCCGCGTTCACGATCGACCCGGATGCCGCCGCGAAGGTGCTCACCGGTGACGCTGGTGCGGTCCTGGAGGCATCGGCCAAGGCTCTCGCGGACGTCGACTGGAGCACCGAGGCGATCGAGGCGGCGTTGCGGGCCTCGCTGATCGACGGGCTCGGGCTGAAGCCGAAGAACGCGTTCGGCCCGGTCCGGGTGGCGATCTCCGGACGCCGGATCTCGCCGCCGCTGTTCGAGTCGCTGGAACTGCTCGGCCGGGAGAAGTCGCTGCACCGGCTCGAGCAGGCCCGTCGTACGACGTCATGACCGTAAGCCCATCGGCTGACGCGGAAGCCCCGACGTACCTGCGGCTGCTGCGGAACCCGTTCGCACCGCGCGGGTACGTCGTCCTCGGGGCGCTCGCGATCCTCGTCGGCTGGATGTTCGCGAGCCTGATCATCCTTGGGTTCCAGCAGACCATCCGGAAGGATCCCGAGGGCACGGTCTCGTGGCTCGGGCTGCTGGCGACGAACCTGTCGCTGATCGTGCTGATCCCGCTGTGCATCCTGGTCGCGCGGACGCTCAACCGGCAGACCCCGGGGCTGTTGTCCTCGGTGGTCGGCCGGCTGCGCTGGAAGCCGATGGCCTGGTTCGCGCTGGCGGCGGTGGTGCTCGAGCTGGTGATGCTCGCGGTGATCCAGTTCGGTGGCGTCGAACTCGCCGGTGGCGAGCGTCATGGTGGTGGAGCCGCGCCGGACGCGGTTGCCGTGATCGCGGTCACCTTGCTGACGTCGACGTTCCAGGCAGCAGGGGAGGAGTACTTCTTCCGCGGCTACCTGCTGCAGGCGGTCGGTGCGCTGGTGCGGAGTTCGGTCGTGGCGATCCTGGTCACGACCATTCTGTTCACCTTCGCCCACGGGATCTGGCCGTGGCAGAGTCCGGCGCTGTTCCTGGACCGGTTCGCGTTCGGCCTGGTCGCCGGTCTGCTCGTCGTACGCACGGGTGGTTTGGAGGCCTCGATCGCGGCGCACGCGGCGAACAACGTGGTGACGTTCATCTTCGCGGCACTGACGGACAGCGTGGGGGCGAGCCTGGGTGTGCAGGACGCGCCGTGGCCGCTCGTGACGGTCGACGTGGTGAAGTTCGTGGCCTTCGGTGCGGTCGCGTTGTGGCTGGCCCGGAAGATCAAGCTGGAGAACGTCTGCACGCTGCCGCTGACCGGAGCGCCGGACCCCGGGAAGAGACTGGTGTGACGGGAGTGACAACCGGCCGGAGGGGGGCCGTTTTGGTGTCCGGGCCCTTGCTCGGGTACTCTCTTCGAGCCAGGTTGTGAGGGCGGAGACAAGCTCACAACGGTGGTGAAATGCCTTTGGGGTATGGGGTAATTGGCAGCCCGTCTGATTCTGGTTCAGTTAGTCTAGGTTCGAGTCCTAGTACCCCAGCGGATTGGACCGCACCGATGAAAATCGGTAGAGTTCAACCTCGTTGCCCGGCCCGGATGGGCCGGACGACAACCCTCTGGCCCCGTTGTGTAGCGGCCTAGCACGCCGCCCTCTCAAGGCGGTAGCGCGGGTTCGAATCCCGTCGGGGCTACCAGGTGGGAAACGCGTCCGGTCGGCTTCTCGGCCGGCCGGACGCGGAACACAGCGAGTGGATCTGGATCTAGGCCAGTCCCCGGCGGCGCAGGAGTAGCCACAGTTCTGCGCTGACGTCAGGATCAGCGAGCGTGACTCGAAGCGCCGTCTCGCAACGAGCGATCCGATGCCGCAGCGTGTTGCGGTGCACGCCGAGCACACGCGACGCCGGCTCCCATTGACCGTGATGCCGCAGGTAGCCGACCAGGGCTTGGCGCAAGGGCTCGGTCAGCTGATCAACAGCGCTGCCCAGTTGCGCGGCGAGATCGCGGTCGTACGGTCGCGCCGATGGCGACGTCAGCAGGCGCGTGCCTGCGCCAAGCGTGCCCAACGTCGAAGTGACCAGCACCCGGACAGGCGCCGCCTGCGTCACCGGCACCACCTCCGACAGAACCGCGGTCGTCGCAGGGTCGACCCGTCGGACCGCATCCTCCAGATCGTTGGCCGGCGGGTGGTCGACGGGTACCAGGAAGCAGGCCGTCCGCCGATCTATCCGCACTGCAATCGCGTCGGCGCACCAGCGGTGGACAACATCGGTGAGGACGCTGCTCTCCCGGCCTCGCAGCGCGAGTATCCGGAGGTGGTCCGGTGGACTCGGTGCCTGCACCGCGCCGGCCAGCCGTCGCGCGGGTTCCACGAACCCCAGGTCCACCAGGAGACCAACGCAGCGTTGCGCCTCGTCGCTGACGGACTCTGCGTGAGACCGTCGAACGGCATCCAGACTCAACAGCGCCCCCGCGGTCAGCACCACGCTCCGCTTGGTTGGCGCAAGAGGCGCCGATGTGCCCACGGCGAGGAACCCCACGATCGCTCCGCCGGCCGCCAACGGGTACACGATCACTGCCGCCGACTTGGTGGAGAAGGAAGCAGCCGAGTGCACGCCGGCGCCCTTCAGTCGGACGATGTCGCTGCGAACCTGCTCGGCCTCCTCGGCGGCCGCGGCGGGAAACACGTGGTCGACTTCACCCGTCGGCGTGAAGGCTGCCGCCCAGCCGTCCAGTGATCTGCCCAGGGTGCGCAGCACCGTGCGGATCGGACCGGGTGACGCGGCAGCATCGACCAGGGCCCGCTGCGTGGCCAGAACGTCCTTGAGTTGACGCTCGGAGGAGCGGGACACAGCGGCCCAGTACGCCTTCGTGACGCGAAGGAACGGAGTCGGCTCCGGGACGGTGAGAAGGGGTAGGTCGAGCTTTCGACACGCCGCCAGAAGCGGCGGTGGAATGTCGGCGTGCACCGGGCCCAGCCCGAGGCCGAGCGCGCTGAGGCCCGCCTCGGCCAGACGTCCGACGTACCGTTCGCATCCCAGCCTGCTCTTGGGAAGGGACAGGCCGGTCGTGAGCAGCAGCTCACCGCCGGTCAGGTAGGCGGTCGGGTCGAGAAGCTCGCTGATGTGGACCGCGGACAGCTCGCGCGCCGGAGCGGTGAACCCCGGAGCCGGCGCGAGGTCCGCGCCCAGGGACCGGCAGAGCGCGGCAACCGTAGGAGCGGCCACGAAGCCTCCATGTGCGATTCATCCCACAAGCGGCAATCTCTTGTGCATTTTATCCAATGAAGGGCGCCGATGGTCTCCGTAGGGTCGTGCTGTCCTGAGTGAATGGAGCAACTTCATGGCACAGCCCGAGCAGCGGCGCGTTCTCAAGACCGCGATCCCCGGACCGAAGTCGGTCAAGCTGCAGCAATACCGCGCGGCCGAAGTCGCCACCGGGTTCGGCGTCGCGCTCCCTGTGTTCATCGACCAGGCCGGCGGCGGTGTCCTGGTGGACGTGGACGGCAACCACCTGATCGATCTCGCGTCAGGCATTGCCGTGACCAGTGTCGGTTCCTCCGATCCGGAGGTCGCCCGTCGCGTGTCCGAGCAGGTGCAGCGGTTTACGCATACCTGCTTCCTCGTCACTGAGTACGAAGGCTTCGTGGATGTCGCCGCAGCGCTCAACCGGCTGACGCCCGGCGACCACGAGAAGCGCACCGCGCTGTTCACCACCGGCGCGGAGGCAGTGGAGAATGCCGTCAAGATCGCGCGCACCTATACCGGCCGGAACGCCGTGGTCGCTCTCGGCCACGCTTACCACGGTCGCACGCTGTTGACGATGACGATGACGGCCAAGAACGTTCCGTACAAGCAAGGCTTCGGGCCGTTCGCACCCGAGGTCTACCGGGTGCCCTCGCCGTACCCGTACCGCTGGCCGGGCGGTGCGGAGGTAGCCGCAAGCGAGGCGCTGACCCAACTGGACGAGATCGTCACCACCCAGATCGGTGCTGAGAACGTTGCCGCCATCGTCGCCGAGCCGATCCAGGGCGAGGGCGGATTCATCGTGCCGCCGGCGGGTTATCTGAAGGGTGTCGAGGAGTTCGCTCGCGAGCACGGCATCGTCTTTGTCGCCGACGAGATCCAGACGGGCCTGGGCCGCACCGGTGCCATGTTCGCCTGCGAACACGAGGGGGTTGTTCCAGACCTCATCACCACGGCCAAGGCGCTGGGAGGCGGGCTGCCGCTGTCGGCGGTCACCGGCCGCGCCGAAATCATGGATGCCGTGAACACCGGCGGTCTGGGGGGCACCTACGCCGGCAACCCGGTGGCCTGCGCAGCGGCCCTCGCCGCGCTCGAGGTCATCGAGCGGGACGGGTTGGTCGAGCGCGCGCGCCACATCGAAGAGGTACTCCGTCCGCGCTTGGAGGCTCTGATGGGGGAGGGCTCGCCGGTGGGCGAGGTGCGCGGTCGCGGCGCGATGCTTGCCATGGAGTTCGTACGACCTGGAACGACAAAGCCGGCGCCGGAGCTCGCGAAGGCTGTGACCGAGTCGTGCCACAGTCAGGGTGTCGTCACGCTCATGTGCGGGACCTACGGCAACGTCGTGCGGCTTCTCCCTCCACTGGTCATCACCGACGACCTCCTGCTCGACGCCGTCACCGTGATCGAACGGGCGGTGCAGGGCGTGAGATGAGCATGGTCCCTGGTTGCGCGGCCTACTTCACGTAGGCGATCGGCGCGACCGCAGGTGTGGGTTCGGTCAACTCGGACCGGTAGTGCTTCCGGACACCCTCGATGTAGCAGAGCTCCTCACTCGACTCGAACTCGACGTACGGCCCGGTTCCGTGGGGCGAAGACCCGGGGATGCGCACCGTCCCAGGAGTCGTAGTAGACGACATAGTGGAAAAGATTGAACGCCGTCGGTCCCACGAAGTAGCTGGGCTGCTCGTTGGTCCGGAAGAAGGTCCGGATCTCGGGGATACCGCGAAGGTGCCGGCGGCCGGTGCCTCAGCCGATCGGCCCTGCTCGGACCGACCCTGGCTCACCATCGCATCCTGGGTGTGCCTACTGTTCGCTCCATGCGCATGATGGCCGGATTCCCGCCACCTGAGGATGCTCGTGTCACGCTGTCCAACTGGCAGGATCCGACCAGTGTGCGCTGGGCCTTCCGGCACATGCGGGAGATCATGCCGACCCAGGTCATCCCCGCACGCCGCGGATCGGTCACGTCCTTGCCGACCGCCACCCCTCCCGACCTGGCCGGCATCGCGGTGACCGCGATGTCGGGTGCCGAGTCGAGCGTGGAGGAGGTCTTCGAGAGGACCTCGACCGATGCTCTGCTGGTGCTGCATCGTGGCAGCCTGCTGACGGAGCGCTACTATGCCGGCTGCACAGAGACGACCCCGCACCTGCTGATGGCGGTGTCCAAGTCGATCGTGGGTTGCGTCGCGGGCATCCTGGTGCATCGAGGGCTGCTCGACCCGGTATCGGTGATCTCGCGCTATGTCCCCGAGGTCGCGGGCTCCGCGTACGGCGACGCGACGGTGCGGCAACTGCTCGACATGCGGACAGGCGTGCGGTTCCGGGAGATCTACGACTCTGAGGACGCGGAGGTCCGGGTCATGGAACGCTCGATGGGCTGGCAGCCGCGCCTCGAGGGTGATCCGGTCGGCGCCTACGCCTATCTGACCACCCTCGGGCGGGCCGAGGCTCACGGCGGGCCGTTCACCTACCGGTCGGCGGACACCGACATGCTCGGGTGGGTCTGTGAGCGCGCCGGCGACCTCCGGATGGCCGACCTGGTCTCCCGCCTGCTGTGGCAGCCGATGGGTGCCGAACGCGATGCCGAGATCACCTGTGATGCCGCCGGCTCCGCCATCCACGACGGCGGCATCTCCGCGGTCCCCCGCGACCTTGCCAGGTTCGGACAGTTGCTACTCGACGACGGCCGGATCGGCGGCGCCGAGGTCGTGCCCGCGACCTGGCTCGAGGACTCCTGGCAGCGCCCGCAGGACGTCCGGGAGGCGTTCGCGGTAACGGACAACGAGGACGTACTGCCTGGTGGCTGGTACCGCAACCAGTTCTGGTTCGTGCCGACAGCCCGTGGCGTCGCCCTTGTCTGCCTGGGCATCCACGGCCAGATGGTCTATGTCAATCGGGGCACCGGCTTGGTCGGCGTGAAGCTGTCGTCGTGGCCGACCCCGCAGCACACCGCGTCGCTCGTCGACACGCTCCGTGCGTTCGGCGCGATCGGCGCTCACCTCGAGGTAGCGGCGACGGCCGAGTCTTGACGTGATGGTGGGTCGCTCCAAGACTCGATGCATGACCAGGTACGGGCAGCAGTTCGGCCCCGACTTCACCTTCCTCGGGGTCCCGATGTGCGACCTCGACGACCCGTCGACCTACAGCGACGCGGAAGCGGTGATCCTCGGCGCCCCGTTCGACGGTGGTACGTCGGCTCGCTCAGGCGCGCGCTTCGGGCCGATGGCGATCCGGATGCGCGACTATCTGCCGTTCGACGGTGAGCGGCCCAGCCTGGCGCTGCGCACAGATGGGCTCAAGGACTTGCGCGTGGTCGACGCCGGTGACGTCGAGATGTACTCCGGCGACATCGAGCAGGCCCTGCCGGCCCTCGAGGCCGCGGTGGAGACGGTCGCCCGGTCGGGGGCGATCCCGGTGATCCTCGGAGGAGACCATTCGGTCACCTACCCCGACGCCAAGGGTGTCGCCAACGTGCTCGGCCACGGACGGATCTCGATGATCCACTTCGACGCCCATGCCGACACCGGCGACATCGAGTTCGGGTCGCTGTGGGGACACGGCCAGCCGATGCGCCGGCTGATCGAGTCGGGCGCGCTCCGAGGCGACCGGTTCCTCCAGGTCGGCCTCCGCGGTTACTGGCCCCCACCCGAGACCCTGGACTGGATGGCAGGTCAGCGGATGCGTTCCTACGAGATGACGGAGATCGTGCACCGCGGCCTCGACGAGTGCTTGAGCGAGGCCTTCGTCATCGCCATGGACGACTGCGACGGCGTGTTCCTGTCCGTCGACGTCGACGTCTGCGACCCCGGGCACGCCCCGGGCACCGGCACGCCCGAGCCCGGGGGTCTGAGCGCCCGCCAGTTGCTCGACGCCGTACGCCGCATCTGTCTCGAGCTTCCAGTCGTGGGAATCGACGTCGTGGAGGTCGCGCCGCCCTTCGACCATGCGGAGATCACGGCCGCCCTGGCCAACAGGGTCGTCCTCGAGGCACTCTCGGCCGTGGCGCGCAAGCGGCAGGACGAGCGGGACGGGACCCGCTGGAACCCGGCTCAGCCGCTGCTCGACGACCGGACCCCGCCCGAGTCGGAGCCGCCACACCACGGCAGCCACCTGGGCCACCACGAGTGAGGTCGGCCCGGCCGGCCGGCTACGGCTCCTCGACAATCAGGGCGGGCGTGTCCTGGACCAGCGTCTCGCCGCGGAAGTACGCGCCATCTCTGGCGCGCTGCCACAGCATGAAGACGATGCCCACGAGGATCATGCCGAGTCCCAGGATCAGCACAAGGCCGACCCCACCGATGCTCGCGCCGCTCCCGTAGTCAGGGGAGGCGCTGTCGCGCAGCGTGATGATGAACACCCAGCCCAGCCCGAGACCACCCAGCAGCGGAAACACCAGCTTGAACACGATGCTGCTGAAGTCGGTGAGCAGTTCCTTGCGGAAGAACCAGATGCAGGCGAAGGCGGTCAGCCCGTAGTAGAAGCAGATCATGATGCCGAGCGAGTAGATCGTGTCGGTCAGCACCCGCTCGCTGACGAAAGTCAGCAGCGTGTAGAAGATCCCGGAGCCGACGCCGGCGGCAATTGTGGCGAAGGACGGCGTCTTGTACACCGGGTGGACGGTCGCGAACCGCTGCGGGAAGGCTCGGTAGATGCCCATGGCCAGCATCGTGCGCGAGGTCGGCAGGAACGTCGTGACCAGGCTGGCCGCGCTCGAGGCCAGCACCGCCAGGAACAGCACCAGGTGGAGTCGGCTGCCGAGGATCGGCTCTGCGAGCGCACCGAACACGTTGTCGGCGATCTCCTCGTTGGCCAGTCCGTTGCCCGTATCGCCGACGCCGGCATACATCTGCAGCGCGATCGCCACCAGCAGGTACGTCAGCAGGATCGACAGCACGCACAACAGAGCGGCGCGGCCGGGAGTCCTGTCGGCATCGACCGACTCCTCGTTGACGGTGAGTGCGGTATCCCAGCCCCAGAACGCGAAGATCGACCCGGAGAGCCCCGCGACGAAGGCCGACATGGTCAGGCCGGACGGGCTGAACCAGCTGAGATCGAACGGGATCCCGGTGGCGGAGTCGGCGGCCTTGGCGAACGCCGCGATGACGAAGATCGCGAGGACCGCGAGCTGGAACAGCACCAGGACGATCTGAACTCGCTCGGTCGTGGTGATCCCGCGGTAGGCGATCCAGGTCGCGATCGCGAGGAAGACCAGGCAGGTGGCGACGTTGACACCCCGGTTCTCCCACAGCGTGCCGATGTTGTCGGAGCTGAACGCGTCACCGAGGAACTGGTAGAAGAACTGGACCGCGACGCCGGCGAGGTTCGACAGGACAATCACCGTCGCGAGGATCGCGGCCCAACCGCCGAGCCACCCGATCCAGGGACCGAACGCCTTGGTCGTCCAGGTGAACGACGTGCCGCAGTCGGGCGCCACCTTGTTGAGCTCCCGGTAGGCGTAGGCCGCGAAGAACATCGGCAGGAAGCCGGCGATGATGACCACGGGCATCTTCTCGCCCGCGGCGGCGACGAGGATGCCGATCGTGGCCGTGAGCGCGTACGCGGGAGCCACCGACGAGATTCCGAGGATGGTGCCGCCGAAGAGTCCGACAGCACCCTCTGACAGGCCCTTGTCGACGAGGTCGGCTTCGGCCTCGTGGTGAGGATCGTGCTGGTCTGCGTGGAGACTGTGGTGGCCGTCTCCGGTCGGGGCGCTCATCCCTCGAACCCGTGGTAGAGCATCACGTGCTTGATGCGCGTGTAGTCCTCGAAGCCGTACATCGAGAGATCCTTGCCGTAGCCGGAGTGCTTGAACCCGCCGTGTGGCATCTCCGCGACGAGCGGAATGTGGGTGTTGATCCAGACACAACCGGCATCGATGCGGGCCGCCATGCGGGCCGCCCGGCCGACATCCCTGGTCCAGACGGATGCGGCGAGCCCGAAGCTGCTGCCGTTGGCGAACCGCAGCGCCTCCTCCTCGTCAGAGAACTTCTGGACCGTCAGCACCGGTCCGAAGATCTCGGTCCGGATCAGCTCGTCGTCCTGCCGGAGGTCGGCGACGACGGTCGGCTCGTAGAAGAACCCGGTACCACCGACCCGGTTGCCGCCGGTCGTGACGCGGGCGTGCTCGGGGGCCCTGTCGACCAGGCCGGAGACGTGGCCGAGCTGGGTGGCGTTGTTGATCGGCCCGTAGAGGATGTCCTCGTCCTTCGGGTCATAACCGGTCCTGGTGTTCTTGGCGGCCTCGGTGAGCTCGCTCACGAAGTCGTCGTACACGCCCTGCTGGGTCATCACCCGGGTGGCCGCGGTGCAGTCCTGCCCGCCGTTGAACAGGCCCCCCACGGAGATGCCCTCGACCGCGGCGGCGATGTCGGCGTCGTCGAAGACCACGACCGGTGCCTTGCCGCCGAGCTCCAGGTGTGCCCGCTTCAGATCCTGCGCCGCCGCGGTGGCGACCGCTATGCCCGCCCTGGTCGAACCAGTGATCGAGACCAACTGCGGGATCGGGTGCTTGGTCAACTCCGCGCCGGTGTCACGGTCGCCGCAGACCAGGTTGCAGACACCCGGCGGGAAGATCTCCTGCATCTTCTCCACCATCCAGTAGGACGATGCAGGGGTCGTGTCCGACGGTTTGAGCACCACCGTGTTGCCCGCCGCCAGTGCGGGCGCGAACTTCCAGACCGACATCATCATCGGGTAGTTCCACGGGGCGACCTGGCCGACCGGCCCGACGGGCTCGCGGCGGATGGAGGAGGTGAAGCCGCGCATGTATTCGCTGCTGGCCCGTCCCTCCAGGACCCTGGCCGCCCCGGCGAAGAACCGGATCTGGTCGACCATCGGCGGGATCTCTTCGGACATGGTCAGCGAGACCGGCTTCCCGGTGTTCTCCGACTCGAGGGCGACGAGTTCCTCGGCGTTCTGCTCGATCACGTCGGCGAGTTTCAGCAACGCGCGTTGCCGTTCGCTCGGGGTGGACCATCGCCAGGTCTCGAACGCCTTCGCCGCCGCCTGGAACGCCTGGTCGACGTCGTGCGCGTCCGAGTTCGGCGCCGATGCGTAGACCTCGCCGGTCGAGGGGTTGATGACGTCCATCATCGCGCCTGACGCGGATGCCTGAACCTCACCGTTGATGATGTTGTGGAAGATCTTCTTCTCGAACACGGCAACCCCTCCCCGGCCTGGTGTTCGTCCCTACTTCAAGCTAACCCCGCCACCGCCCGCGGTCGAGGCGGTGGCGCACCGAGTGCTGGCCGCGGACCGACGCGGAGTGGTTACATCGAAGAGCGCCTCCGGCACCCGATGGGGGCGGAAGAGGGGGAAACCATGGCGCAGCATCCACTCGAACCGCTGAGCGGCGACGAGTTCCGGCAGACGGCGGAGATCCTCCGCCGTGACCAGGGGGTCACCGACTCCTGGCGGTTCGCGTCCATCGAGCTGAAGGAGCCACCCAAGACCGAGGTGAACGCGTGGCGCCGGGGTGATCCCGTCCCGCGAACGTCGTTCGCGGTGCTGTGGAACCGCGCGGACAACCTCGCCTACGAGGCCACGGTCGACCTGACCGGCGACTCGGTCATGGCCTGGACGCACGTGCCTGGCGTCTGCCCGAACTTCACCGTGGACGAGTGGCACGAGTGCGACGTGGTCATGCGCGAGCACCCGGATGTCCTCGCGGCGCTGGCCAGACGCGGCGTGACGGACATGTCCCTGGTGCTGATCGACGTCTGGACCTACGCCAAGGCGCTGATGCCCGAGAAGTGGCGGGACCGCCGCCTGGGCTGGTGCGACGTCTGGCGCCGCGACACCCCTGCGGGCAACCCCTATGCTCACCTGATCGCCGGACTCAAGTTCGTTGTGGACATGAACACCATGGAGCTGCTCGAGATCGAGGAGGGCTCCGACCCCGGCTCGCCCGCTGTGCAGGCCGAGTACATCCCCGGGGTGTGGACGGGTGAACTGCGCACCGACCTCAAGCCGCTCCAGATCAGTCAACCCGAGGGCGTGTCCTTCACGGTCGAGGGGACCGAGCTGCGCTGGCAGAACTGGTCCATGCGGCTCGGCTTCAACTATCGCGAGGGGCCGGTCATCTACCAGGTCTCCTACGATGACCACGGTGAGGTACGCGACATCGCCTACCGGATGTCCTTCGCGGAGATGGTCGTGCCCTACCGGGACGGCTCGTTCGACCACTACCGGCGGACCGCGTACGACATCGGCGAGTGGGGGCTCGGCTTCATGACGACCTCACTCGAGCTCGGCTGCGACTGCCTGGGCGAGATCGTGTACGTCGACGCGACGCTGCACGATTCCAAGGGTGAGCCCTACACGATCAGCAACGCGATCTGCCTCCACGAGGAGGACAACGCCGTGCTGTGGAAGCACATCGACGGCACGACCGGCGCCGAGGTGCGCCGGATGCGCCGGATGGTCGTGTCGTGCCACGTCACCGTCGCCAACTACGAGTACCTCGTGTACTGGCGGTTCTACCAGGACGGCAACATCGAGTGCGAGGTGCGTGCGACCGGACTCATGGTCACGACGCCGTTCGCCGAGGGGGCGGAAGCGCCGGCTACCGGGACGGTGGTGGACAACCGCACCTATGCGCCGTTCCACCAGCACTTCATCGTCGCCCGGCTCGATCTTGACATCGACGGCGCCGGGAACACGGTGCTGGAGGTCGACTCCCAGGCGATGCCGGTCTCGGTGGACAACCCGTACGGACTGGACCTGGTGACCACAGCCACACCGGTCCGTTCGGAGGCGGAGGCCGGCCGGGACTACAGCTGGGAGCGGCAGCGGGGCTGGAAGGTGGTGAACCCCAACCGCACGAACCGCCATGGGACCAACACCGCGTACAAGCTCGTTCCGACTGCGTGCTTCCCGGCGATGATGGACCCCTCGACTGTCCAGTACGTCCGTTCCCCGGTCATCGGGCATACCGTGTGGGTCACCCAGAACCACGACGACGAGCGGTGGCCGGCCGGCGCGTACCCGACCCAGTCGATGACCGACGACGGCATGACCCGTTGGATCGCCGACGACGAGCCCCTGGAGAACACCGATCTCGTCCTCTGGTATGTCTTCGGCCTCCATCACGTCACCCGGGCCGAGGACTGGCCGATCATGCCTGCGGACGTGATCTCGTTCTGGCTGAAGCCGTTCGGCTTCTTCGATCAGAACCCCGCCATCGACGTCGCGCCGTCGGAGCGGACCGACGCGGAGGGACTCTGCCACACGGGCGTCGACGACGAGCACGCCCACCACCACTGAACATCGCCAACGGCGCCGCGTAACAGCGCGGCAGAGAGCACGAAGGCCCGGACCTCATGGTCCGGGCCTTCGTCTGTCACATCTCAGTCAGCCACCACCGCCTTCAGGACATCGACCTTGGCGGCGGACCTGGCCGGTCCGACGGCCGCCAGCACACCCGCGACCGCGGCCAGCACCACGTACAGCGCCACCTGCAGGCCGGGGATCGAGATGGCCTCGATGCCCTCGTCCGCGAGTGCCTGCGACAGTGCGAGCCCCAAGCCGATGCCGAGGGCGGCGCCGGCCAGTGCACCGATCAGGCTGATCACCACGGACTCCCAGCGCACCATCGCCCGGACCTGTGCCCGCGTCATGCCGACCGCCCGGAGCAGGCCCAGCTCACGGGTCCGCTCGAAGACCGACAGCACCAGGGTGTTGACGATGCCCAGCAGGGCGATGATGACCGCCAGCAGCAACATCACCGTGACGAAGGTGAGCAGCTTGTCGATGAAGCCGCTGGCCTCCTTCTCGAACCCCTTGCGGTCGAGCACCTTCGCGTCGGGGTGGTTGGCCAGGGCCGCGGTGATGGCCTTCTGGACGGTCGACCGGTCGGCGCCGGGGACGAGCGTGACCAGGCCGGAGGTGATCAGTTGCGGACCGGCCGCGGCGGTCTGAGCGGCGATGCTGATGACGAAGTCGTCGCTGATCCAGCCCTTGCTGTCGTAGATGCCGACGACCTTCATGGTGTGCTTGCCGGTTTCGGCGAACTCGGTCCCGATGGTGTCGCCGATCTTCCACCCGTGCGTCGTCGCGGCGGACTGCGCCACCACGATCCCGGTGGTGCCGAGGTCGGAGACGGAGCCGGCCGACAACCGCAGGTTCAGGCCCGCCGTCGCGGTGGCCGGGTCGACGGCGGAGTAGCTCGAGTCCGCGCCGTCGAACCGGGCTTGACCCCAGCCGCTGGCGGAGACCTTGTCGACTCCGGACACGCCCTGGACCGCCTTGATCGCCTCCGGGCTGTAGCCCGGGCCCTGGGAACTCGACGGGGTGATGAACAGGGAAGCGTTGGTCGAGTCCCCGATGATGTCCCCGAACGAGGCCTTCAGCGACGAGGCGAACACGCCCATGCTGACGACCAGGGTCAGGCCGACCATCAGCGCGGCGGCCGTGGACGACGTACGGCGGGGATTGCGCATCGCGTTCTGCCGGGCCAGTTCGCCGGGCAGGCCACGCATCCGCAGCGGTACGCCGATCAGTGACGCCAGCGGACGGGCGGCGGCCGGCAGCAGCATCAGGACACCGACGATGATGGCCAGCAGGCTCGGGCCGAACAGCTTCATGCTCAGGTCGGCGTACAAGGTCATGAACAGTCCGGTCAGACCGATGACGGTGACGACGGCCCCGCTGATCACCCGCTTCTTCGTCGGGTTGCCGGAGCCCGGCACTGCCTCACGCAGAGCCTCGACCGGCAGCACCTTCGTGGCCCGGTAGGCCGGGACGAGTGCCGCCACGACGGTGACCACGGTGCCGACCAGCAAGGAGACCACGATGGTGCGGGGTTCCACCTGCATCGACGTACTGGGCAGGCTGAAGCCGACCGCGCCCATCAGCAGGTGCAGGCCCTTGGCGACGAGGAGGCCGAGACCGATACCGACGGCCGACGCGACGAGGCCGAGCAGCAGCGCCTCGAGCACCAGGCTCCGGTTCACCTGGCGCCGGGTGGCGCCGATGGCCCGCAGCAGGGCGATCTCGCGGGACCGCTGGGTGATCGTCATGGTGAAGGTGTTCCAGATGATGAACGAGCCGACGAACAAGGCGATACCGGCGAAGATCGTGAACATCACGGTGACGACCCTCAGGTCCTTGTTCACCGCGTCCGTGGACTCCTGCACCACGGTCGCACCGGTGACTGCCTCGGCGCCGTCGGGCAGCACCGTGCTGATTCGCTGCACCAGGTCGGCCGGTGCCACGCCGGGCTCGGCGCTGACGCCGATCGAGTCGAAGAACCCGGGTGCTCCCAGCACCTGTTGCGCGGTGGCGGAGTCGAAGTAGGCCCCCGTCGTACCGCCGAGGTTCTTCTCGCCGCCGAAGCCGACGGTGCCGACCACGGTGAACTCCTGGGTCGGACCGCGGAACAGCACCTTGATCGTGGAGCCGAGGGCGATGTGGTGCTCCTCGGCGCTGGTGGCGTCGATCGCCACCTGGTGGGCACCTGAAGGCGCGGTACCGGTGAGCAGCTTGACGTCACCTCGCAGCGCCGGATCGGCCGGCAGGCTGTAGCCCATGGTGGGAGCTCCACCGCTGGTCAGGACGGCCCGGCCGCTGTTGTCGGTCAGCAGCGCGTAGCCACTCACCGAGCCCTCGGCGGTCCGGACCCCGTCGGCCTGCCGGACCTGGGTGAGGACGGAGGCGGGGATGGGCGCCCGGCTGGTGCTGATGCCTTCGGACTGGCTGTAGGCGGCCTCGGCGCGGACGACCGCGTCGGTGCCGGCGGAGACCTTGCCGAACAACTGGCCGAAGGCCAGATGCATGGTGTCGGTCAGGACGAAGGTGCCGGCCAGGAACGCGACCCCGAGCGCGATCGAGGCCACGGTCAGAGCGAGTCGCACCTTGTGTGCGAGCATGCCGCGCAGCGTTGCAGTGAACATGGCTCAGGCTCCTAGATGCTTCATGAAGTCGAGTACGGCGTCGGCCGTCGGCTCGAACATCTCGTCGACGACGTGCCCGTCGGCCAGGAACAGGACCCGGTCGGCGTAGCTGGCGGCGGTCGGGTCGTGGGTGACCATGACGACCGTCTGGCCGAGTTCCTTGACGGCCTTGCGCAGGAAGCCGAGCAGTTCGGTCCCCGACGCCGAGTCGAGTGCGCCGGTGGGCTCGTCCGCGAACACGATCTGCGGACGCGAGGCGAGCGCGCGGGCCGCGGCGACCCGCTGCTGCTGCCCACCGGACAGTTCGGTTGGGCGATGGGTCAGCCGCTCGGCGAGGCCCAGCTTGTCGACGATCGACTTGACCCAGATCTCGTCCGGCTTGCGGCCCGCGATGCGGATCGGAAGGACGATGTTCTCCGCGGCGGTCATCGTCGGCAGCAGGTTGAACGACTGGAAGATGAAGCCGATCTGGTCCCGGCGCAGCAGCGTCAGCGCCTTGTCGTTGAGCGTGGTGATCCGGGTGTCCCCGAGGAACACCTCGCCCGACGTGGGCCGGTCGAGCCCGGCGAGCATGTGCAGCAAGGTCGACTTGCCCGAGCCGGACGGCCCCATGATCGCGGTGAACCTACCGGCCTCGAGGCTGACGGTGACCTCCTCGAGCGCGGCGATGGTCGCGTCGCCGCTGCCGTAGAACTTGCTGACGCCCTCGGCCCGGGCCGCGGTCGTCGTCGGAGCGATGGTGGTGGCAGACATGTGATTCTCCCTGTGAACGGTTGCGATGTGCCCTGGTTCGACCCCCCGGTCGAGCGGCGTAGTCCCAGCAAAGGCGTTCCGGGCAGCCGATCCCATCGGGCTGGGCGCACGGCGCCGGGGCGCTGGCCGTGGGCAATCGGCGGTCGATCGTGCGGCTGACCCCACCCCGGGGGTTCGGGCTCTCCCATCCCGCAGTCGCTGGGCGCAGACTGCAGGGGTGAAGTTGTGGGGGCGACGGCGGACCCGCCGTGAACAACTCGCTGCGCTGCTGGTGCTGGGCGGGCTCGTGGTGTTCGTGGTGCTGGTGTACGTCGTCATCGTGCTGGGCGGCGGTGCGCTCATCGGCCACACCTCATCGCCGGATGCGGGACTTTCCGTCCTGGCGACCGCGGTGGTGGCTCTGTCCCTCGGGCGGGTGCAGGCACAGCTCGAGGTCGTCATGTCGCGGCTGGTGCACGGCGGATCGCAGTCGCCGTACGAGGTCTTGAGCCGGTTCTCGCCGGCGGTGACCGGCGGACCGGCGACCGATGACCTGCCCGCCCGGATGGCCGAGGTCCTGGCCGCCGGGACAGGTGCGAAGGCAGCGCAGGTGTGGCTGATGGTCGACGGCCGGTTGCGGCTCGCCGCCACCTGGCCCACGGACGGAGCGGCAGCCCGTGAGTTTCCCGGCCGGCGGCAGTTGCCGGTGCGCCAGGCCGGCGAACTGCTGGGCGTTCTGGTCGTGCAGGAACACGAGAACGTACCGCTGACGCCGGTCGAGGAACGGCTCTTCGCGGGACTGGCCGACCAGGCCGGGCTGGTACTGCGCGGCGTGCGCCTGCGGGCCGAGCTGGTTCATCGGCTCGCGGAGCTGTCCAGGCTCGCGACGGAACTGCGAAGGTCGAGGCAACGACTCGTCGACGCGCAGGACGCCGAGCGGAAGCGGCTCGAGCGCGACATCCACGACGGCGCTCAACAGCATCTGGTCGCGCTCGCGGTGAACCTGAGACTGGCCCACACCTTGGCCGGACGGTCACCCGAACGGGCCGATTGGCTGCTCGTGGAGCAGCGCGAGGCGGCCGCCGCGACCATCGAGACGATCACCAGCCTCTCGCGGGGCATCTACCCGACTCTGCTCGTCGACGAAGGACTTGCGGTCGCACTGCGATCGGCGGCCTCCCGGAGCCCGCTGCCGGCCGAACTGGTCGCGGCTGACATCGGCCGGTATCCGGCCGGCGTCGAAGCCGCGGCGTACTTCTGTGCTCTGGAGGCGATGCAGAACTCGGCCAAGCACTCGTCGGCGACGGCGATCCGGCTGGATCTGCGGGGCGGTCCCAGCGTCCTGGAGGTGACCGTCCGGGACGACGGTGCCGGGTTCGATCTCGGGGCGGCGCATGCCGGCGAAGGATTGGCCAACATGCGTGATCGGGTCGAGTCGGCCGGCGGCACCTTGACCATCGAGACGGCACCGTCGCGCGGCACCCTCGTGGCAGCGAGACTGCCTGCCGCACACCGGCCGGTGGCCTGACATGTACGCGCGGGTGGCCTGGGTGCTGGCGGCGCTCACCGTGCTCATCGCCGGCGCCGACGTCTGGGTCACGTCGGCCTACCGCGGGCTGCTGTCCGAGGAAGCCGTCGCCGTACACGGTTTCCCGTTCGTCTCCGGTGCGGTCGTGGGATGCTCGGTGATGGGCGCGCTGATCGTGGCACGCTGGGCCCGGCACCCGATCGGCTGGCTGCTCCTCCTGATCGGCTTCAGCGCGTCGATCTCGTTGCTGACCGAGGCCTACAGCGTGTGGGTGGCCACGGCCGACGGGCCGGGGTCCGCCGGCCTCGGCGGGATCGCGGGCTGGATCTCCGCACTGCTGGGCGGACAGCTCGCACTGGCTGCGCTGGCGATCGTCTTCCTGGTCGCGCCGGACGGCCGGCTGCTGTCCCGCCGTTGGCGCGCCGCGGTCGTCGTGACGTTGGTGGGGTACACCGGATACGCCGGGAGCCTGCTCACCCTGCCGCCGGCCCAGTTCGACATCGACCGGCAGGAGCTCGGGCCGATCGGCAGCGTGCTGTCGATCCTGGGGTTGCCTTTCATCACCGCTGGACTGGTCGCCGCGATGGTGTCCATCGTCCTCCGGCTGCGTCGTAGCCAGGGAGTGCAGCGGCAGCAGTTGCGGCTGATCGCGCTGTCGGCGGTGTTCGTTGCCCTGAGCTTCATCTACCTCATCGTCGCCCAGCTGCTCAACGGCGGACAGCAGACGTGGATCTCGAGCCTCCCGCTGTTCGCCTCCTTCTTCTGCCTCCCGCTGTTGTTCGCGGTCGCGGTACTGCGCTACCGGTTGTTCGACCTCGACCTGATCATCAACCGGGCCGTCGTACTTGCCCTGGGCACCATCTTTGCCGGGGTCGGCTACGTCGGTCTGGTCCTTGCGGTCGCCGCCTTGCTCAACACCCGGACCAGTGGGTTCTGGCTGTCGCTGCTCGCCACCGTGCTGGTCGCGATCGCCTTCCAGCCACTCCGCCAGCGGGTTGTCAGGTTCGCCAACCGGCTGGCCTACGGGGCCAGGGCGTTGCCCTACGAGGCACTCTCGGAGTTCAGCCGTCGCCTCACGGAGCCGCCGTCACCGGACGCGTTGCTGCCGGCTGTCGCCGAAGCGGCCGGGCGCGCGGTGTCCGCGGAGTCGTCCACCGCGGCCCTGCAGGTTCCCGGCCTGGTGGGAATCTCCGTTGCCTGGCCCGGGCCGGGCAACGGATCGCCGGAGTACCAGGTGCCCGTCCGCCAGGACGGCGACACCCTCGGCAGCATCGGCGTCACGATGCCGAAGGGGCACGGGCTCCGGGCCGCGGACGAGCGACTGCTGCAGGATCTGGCCGACCAGACCGCGCTCGCCTTCCGCAACGCCGCGATGGAGACCGAGCTGGCGGGGCACGTGGCTGCCCTCGATCACACCACCGAGGCGCTGGCGGAGTCCCGGCGAAGGATCATCGCGGCCGACGACGCCGCTCGCCGCCGTCTGGAGTCTGCGATCTCCCGCGACGTGCTGTCCCATCTGCGGCCGATGGCCGAGCGGTTGAACCGCCTCAGTGTAGCGAGATCGGGGAGTGCGGCGGCCGACGAGCTCGAGCAGCTGGTTGACGAGACCAATGCGGCACTCGAGTCGTTGCGCGAACTGACCCGAGGGCTGTTCCCCACCCAGCTCGGCCGGGCAGGGCTGGCCCGCGCACTCGGTTCACACCTGGCGCGCACCAATCAGGCGGTCGCTCTGCACGTCGAGCCGTCGGCCGACCGGCGATTCCCCTCCAGGGTCGAGGCGGCCGTCTATTTCTCCTGCGTCGAGGCGGTGCGGGCCGGGTCCGCGACGACCCGGATCGACCTCCGGATGGTGGCTGCGGAGCTCGAGGTGCAGATCCGTGGCGTGGCAGGCGATCAGATCGACGTACAGGCGCTGGTCGACCGGGTGGAGGCGGCGGGCGGACGGCTCGGGCTCGATGCCGCCGGTCTCCTGACGATCAGCATTCCGGTCGATCCCGGCGAGCCCACGCAGCAGTGAGCAGGTCCGGACCGAACGCGGCCTTGGCCAGGTACGAGGCGGCTCCGCAGCCGGCGAGGTCGAACTCGTCCCGGTCATAGGTCGAGAGCAGTACGACGACCGGCGGATCGGCGTCCCGGGTGATCTGCCGGGTGGCCTCGATGCCGTCGATCCCGGGCAGGTTGACGTCCATCAGCACCAGGCCCGGACGCAGCCGGGTGACGGCGAGCAGCGCCTCCTCGCCGGACGAGGCGGACGCGACGACGACGAAACCGTCCGTCTCCGACACGACCGCGGCGATCGCGCGCCGGAACGGCTCCTGGTCATCCACGATCAGCACGCGTACCTCGGCCACTTGCCCACCTCCTGACAGCCATCGTGGGGGAGAAGTCAGCGATCTGACATGGTGCTGTCCGCCCGGACCGGTGCGGCTGACCCCCACCGGCGTCAGCGGCCGGTCGGCCCACCGGTCGCTTCGAGGTAGGCGAGGACGGCCATCACGCGCCGGTTGACGTCGGACTCGTCGGCCAGGCCGAGCTTCTGGAAGAGCGAGCTGATGTGTTTCTCGACGGCCCGGGTGCTCATGAACAGGGCCTTGGCCGTCGCCTCGTTGCTGCGACCGGCGGCGAGTTCCTGGAGCACCTCGCGCTCGCGGTCGGTCAGGCCGGGCAAGGGTGACCGCGAATCCCGCGCCTTGCGCGCCAGCAGACCCTCGACCACCCGGGCGTCGAGGACGGAGCCGCCGCGAGCAACGTCGTACAGGGCTCGCAGCAGCTCGTCGCGTTGCGACACCCGCTCCTTCAGCAGGTACCCGAGGCCGGCGACGCCGTCGGACAGCAGGTCGAACGCGTAGTCCTCCTCGACGTACTGCGACAGCACGACGACCCCGATCGACGGGTGGTCGGCGCGGATCCGCTTGGCGGCGTCGATGCCCTCGGTCGTGAAGGTCGGGGGCATCCGGATGTCGGTCAGGACGGCGTCCGGCCGGTGCCGGTCCACGGACTCCAGCAGCGCGGCCGGATCGGTGACCACGTCGACGAGCTCGACGTCCTCGGTCTCGGTGAGCAGCGCGGAGATGCCTTCGCGCACGAGGAAGTTGTCATCCGCAAAGACAACTCGCAACGCCACAGCACTCACTGTAGGCCCGCCGTCCAGGCCGGGCCTGCAGTTGTCAGGCCGGGGACGGGCTGGTGTGTGCCGGACCGGACAGTTCGCGGCGTACTGACAGGCCCACGCCGATCAGGACGACGCCCCAGATCAGCGCGGTGACCCCGAGCAGTACGGCGATGCCGACCGCGCCGGCGCCCGGGTTCGCGGCGAACAGGATGCCCAGCAGGATCGAGAGAGCGCCGCTCAGCACCAGGAGCCAGCGCGGTGTCACCCGGTTGCTGCTGAACGCGCCGAAGAGTTCGAAGACGCCGCGGATGACCAGCCAGATGCCGAGGATCCAGGTCAGGGCCTTCGCGGTCAGACCCGGGCTGGTGATCGCGAAGAACGCGGCGATCAGGGCGATCACGCCGAGCGTGATCAGCCAGAGCCGGCTGCCGCGGGATTCCGGCTGGAAGGCCTGCATGATCGAGCCGATGCCGTCGACCAGGGCCCAGATGCCCCAGAGCAACGCGAGCGCGATCGCCGTGTTGATCGGCCAGACGATCGCGATGATCCCGAACACGATGCCGATCACGCCGCGGACGAGCAGCATCTTCCAGCCGAGAGTGAACCAGTCCCGCTCCATGTAGACCTCCTCGAGGCTTGTCAACCTCATGGTGATCCCAGCGTGACTGCTTGACAACTACTCAGAGGCGCGACGCAGTGCTTCGGAGAGACGCTCCGCAGCCGCCATGACGGCGGGGGCGTGCATCCGCCCGGGCTGGCGGGACAACCGCTCGATCGGGCCGGAGACCGACACGGCCGCGATCACCTTGCCGCTCGGAGACCGGACCGGTGCCGAGACGGAGGCGACGCCTTGCTCGCGCTCGCCGACCGAGTGGGCCCAGCCGCGACGCCGTACGCCGGCCAGTGCCGCGGCGTTGAAGGTCGCGTTGTGGAGGCCGCGGTGCATCCGCTCCGGGTCCTCCCAGGCCAGCAGTATTTGCGCTGCCGACCCGGCGGCCATGGTCAGCTGGCTGCCGACCGGCACGGTGTCGCGCAGGCCGGACGGACGCTCAGCGGCGGCGACGCAGACCCGGTACTCACCCTGGCGGCGGAAGAGCTGCGCCGACTCACCGGTGATGTCGCGCAGCCGCGCCAGCACCGGACCGGCGGTCGCGAGCAGCCGGTCCTCGCCGGCGGCCGAGGCCAACTCGCTGAGTCGCGGACCGAGCACGAATCGTCCCTGCATGTCGCGGCCGACCAGACGGTGGTGCTCCAGCGCCACTGCCAGCCGGTGTGCGGTCGGACGGGCCAGTCCCGTGGCCGCCACCAGGCCGGCCAGGGTCGCCGGCCCGGACTCGAGGGCGGACAGAACGAGAGCTGCTTTGTCGAGAACGCCGACTCCGCTAGAGTTGTCCATGAGACGATATTGCCGTCTCGAATCGTGGAACGCAAGTCGCTTCGGGACTCTGATCCGGAGCACTGTGAGCGATAAGCACCTGACCACATACCTCGAAGGAGCAGTCTGATGGGTAGGACGTTGTCGGAAAAGGTCTGGGATGCGCACGTCGTGCGCCATGCCGACGGAGAGCCCGACCTCCTCTACATCGACCTCCACCTGGTGCACGAGGTGACCAGTCCGCAGGCGTTCGACGGGCTCCGGCTGGCCGGCCGTCAGGTCCGCCGGCCCGACCTGACCATCGCCACCGAGGACCACAACGTCCCGACGTACGACGTGGACAAGCCGATCGCCGACCCGGTGTCGCGCACGCAGGTGGACACGCTGCGCAAGAACGCCGAGGAGTTCGGCATCCGGATCCACACCCTCGGCGACCCGGACCAGGGCGTCGTGCACGTGATCGGCCCGCAGCTCGGCCTGACCCAGCCCGGCATGACCGTGGTCTGCGGTGACAGCCACACCTCCACCCACGGCGCGTTCGGGGCGATTGCCTTCGGCATCGGTACGAGCGAGGTCGAGCACGTGCTCGCGACCCAGACGCTGATGCAGGCCCGGCCGAAGACGATGGCCGTCACGGTTGACGGCGTACTGCCCGACGGGGTCTCGGCCAAGGACCTGGTGCTGGCGCTGATCGCGCAGGTCGGCACCGGCGGCGGCCAGGGCTACATCGTGGAGTACCGCGGCGAGGCGATCCGGGCGCTGAGCATGGAAGCCCGGATGACGATCTGCAACATGTCGATCGAGTGGGGCGCCAAGGCCGGCATGATCGCGCCGGACGAGACCACGTTCGCCTACCTGCGGGACAAGCCGCACGCGCCGCAGGGCGTCGACTGGGAAGCCGCCGTCGAGTACTGGAAGAGCCTGGCCACCGACGCGGACGCGACGTTCGACCGCGAGGTCGTCCTGCGGGCCGAGGACATCGCGCCGTTCGTCACCTGGGGCACCAACCCGGGCCAGGGCATCCCGCTGTCGGAGAGCGTCCCGTCGCCGGACGACTTCGGCAACGAGAACGACCGGGTCGCCGCCGAGCGCGCGCTGGAGTACATGGGCCTGACCGCCGGTACGCCGATGCGCGAGATCCACGTGGACACGGTGTTCCTGGGCTCCTGCACCAACGGCCGGATCGAGGACCTGCGCGCCGCCGCCGGCGTGCTGGCCGGCCGGAAGGTTGCCGAGGGCACCCGGATGCTCGTGGTCCCGGGCTCGGGCCGGGTCCGGCTGCAGGCCGAGGCCGAGGGCCTGGACACGATCTTCAAGGACGCCGGCGCCGAGTGGCGGGGTGCCGGTTGCTCGATGTGCCTGGGGATGAACCCGGACCAGCTGGCACCGGGGGAGCGCAGCGCCTCCACGTCGAACCGGAACTTCGAAGGCCGTCAGGGCAAGGGCGGCCGCACCCACCTGGTCTCGCCGCTGGTCGCCGCCGCGACCGCGGTCACCGGAACCCTCGCGGCCCCCGCGGACCTTCCGCCGGTCGACGTCGCCGTACCCGAGAACGTCTGAGGAGCAGCAGAATCATGGAAGCCTTCACCCAGCACATCGGTACCGCGGCCCCGCTGCGCCGCAGCAACGTCGACACCGACCAGATCATCCCCGCGGTCTACCTGAAGCGGGTCACCCGGACCGGCTTCGAGGACGGGCTGTTCGCGGCCTGGCGCAACGATCCGGCCTTCGTCCTCAACCAGCCCGAGTACGACGGGGTCTCGGTGCTCGTGGCCGGACCGGACTTCGGCACCGGATCGTCGCGGGAGCACGCGGTCTGGGCCCTGCTCGACTACGGGTTCCGCGTGGTCGTGTCGTCGCGGTTCGGCGACATCTTCCGCGGCAACTCGGGCAAGGCCGGACTGCTCGCCGCGCTGGTCACCCAGGACGTCGTGGAGCAGCTGTGGACCACGATCGAGACCGACCCGGGCACCAAGGTCACGGTCGACCTGGAGAACAAGACGATCTCGGCCGGTGACGTCTCGGCGTCCTTCGAGATCGACGACTACACCCGCTACCGCCTGCTGAACGGTCTCGACGACGTCAGCATCACCTTGTCCCACGAGGCCGACATCGCCACCTACGAGGCGAGCCGTCCGTCCTTCAAACCGGCCACTCTGCCGGCGAAGGCCTGAACGAGCAGAGTTATCGCCGCCGTAACGCAACGCGGGCCGGCGGCGATAACTCTGGTGTTACCCTTGCGGGGTTGTCAGAACAAGGCTTGCGAGACCAGGGAGGTGAGGCGCTGATGAACAGCGATCCCTCCAGACATACCGGTCTCGCTCGACCTTGAGAGGCTGAAGTCCTCTGGTAGTTGCGGCTTGAGTGCCGTGGGGGTCGGGCAGACGCGTGCCCACCACTCACTGGCTTCACCGCACCTGGAGGACCCCAATGTCCGACCTGCGCCTGCGCACGCTCCGTGCCTTCGGTCGTACCCCTTCGCTGCGCGCCGCCGCGCGCCGGCACGCCGAGACCACGCCTGTTCTCGAGCCGGCCGAGAAGCCGCGCGAGCTCCCGAAGCCCAAGGGACACAGCGTCGTCGACAGCGCGATCTACTGCGGCGGCCGCCGGGTCGCGTCCCCGGGATCGCTGGCCGAGACCTATCGCGTATTGCACGACGCCCCGAAGAGCCTGGCCTGGATCGGCCTGTACCGCCCGGACAGCCGTGAACTCGCGTCGCTGGCGCAGGAGTTCGACCTGCACGAGCTGGCCATCGAGGACGCCATCCAGGCCCATCAGCGGCCGAAGCTGGAGCGCTACGGCGACACGTTGTTCGTGGTTCTGAAGGCCGCTCGCTACCGGGACGCGACCGAGGAGGTCGAGTTCGGCGAGGTGCACCTGTTCGTCGGCCCGGACTTCGTGGTGACGGTCCGGCATGCCGAGGCGCCCAACCTGGCCGCGGTCCGGCGCCGGGTCGAACGCGATCCCGAGCTGCTCAACCGCGGCACCGAGGCCGTGCTCTACGCGATCATGGACAAGGTCGTGGACGGCTACGCTCCGGTGGTCGCCGGTCTCGAGAACGACATCGACGAGATCGAGACCGAGGTGTTCCGCGGCGATCCGCAGGTGTCGCGGCGCATCTACGAACTGTCCCGCGAGGTGATCGAGTTCCAGCGCGCGACCCGGCCGCTGGTCGGCATGCTGGAATCCCTGCGCGGCGGCTTCGAGAAGTACGGCGTCGACGAGGAACTGCAACGTTCACTACGCGATGTGGCCGACCACGTCACCGAGGTGGTGGAGAAGGTCGACGGTTTCCGCGAACTGCTGCGCGACATCCTGACCGTGAATGCGACGCTGGTGGCCCAGGGACAGAACGAGGAGATGAAGAGCCTCGCGATCGCCAGCAGCGCGCAGAACGAAGAGGTCAAGAAGATCTCCGCCTGGGCGGCCATCCTGTTCGCGCCGACCTTGATCGGCACCGTCTACGGGATGAACTTCGACAACATGCCCGAGCTGCACTGGCAGTACGGCTACCCGTTCGCGGTCGGCCTGATGGGCATGGTGTGTGGCGGTCTGTACCTCATCTTCAAACGGCTCAGCTGGCTCTGACATGCTGTCTGCCAAGGAGGTGGACAGCCATGTGGGTGTTCCTGCGCAGAAAGCTGATCATGTGGGCGATCATCGCGATCGCGATCCCGTTGCTGGACTGGCTGCTCGGCAAGGTGGCCGCCGAGTTGCGCGCCAGGAAAGGTGACTCGGCCCTGACCAGAGGGCTCGACACAGCCCGGTCAGGGGTGCGAACACTGCGCGGAAAGCAGCGCTGACGGCGGTGACGGATGAGGACCGGATCGTTGCTCTGAAGGGATTCGGAGACCTCTGGAGGGCCGGATCGGGCCAAATTGTGGCACGAATCGCCCAAAACAAGGCCGAATTGCCGCGTTGGTGTTTGTGAACCGCCACTTGAGTCCATAACGTTCCTGTGAGATCGAGCGCTGTGCTCGACGCCTAGTGTTCACGGAGGGAAGCAGTGAACAAGAGCCAGTTGGTCGAAGCGCTCGCAGTGCACTTCGACGGAAACCGCCGCCAGGCCCAGCACGCTCTGGAATCGGTGATCGACACCGTGGAGCGCGAGCTGACCAAGAAGGGTGGCAAGGTCGCCATCACCGGTTTCGGTGCCTTCGAGGCCATCGAGCGTGGGGCGCGCATCGTGCGCAACCCGCGGACCGGTGAGACCAAGCGTGCCAAGAAGACCGTGGTTCCGAAGTTCCGCGCGGGTGCGGAGCTGAAGGCCGTTGTCTCCGGTGCGAAGAAGCTGCCGAAGCTGGTCGTCCCGAAGCCGGCCGCGACCGCCACCAAGGCGGCCGCCCCGGCGAAGAAGGCCGCGCCGGTCAAGGCCGCTGCAACCAAGACCGCCGCCGCGAAGAAGACGACGGCCACCAAGACGGTCGCGAAGAAGGCTCCGGCCAAGACCGTCGCGAAGAAGGCCCCGGCCAAGACCGTTGCCAAGAAGGCTCCGGTGAAGAAGGCCCCGGCCAAGACCGTTGCCAAGAAGGCGCCGGCCAAGAAGGCCCCCGCCAAGAAGGCTCCGGCGAAGCGCGCAGCCACTCGCTGACCTTCAAGCACTGCAGCACCGCAGTATCGCACTACAGCGAAGGCCGGTCACCCCACTCCAGGGGCGACCGGCCTTCGCCGTGTGCACAGGTTTTGTACCGAGCCGTGTCCGGGTGCCTCGGGCAACGGTCAGAGCTCGGTGGCGAACTCCACCTTGGTGACGGTCAGTTCGGCGCCGGAACCGGTGGTCTCCAGCCGCACCCGCTGGCCGACGCGCAGATGCCGGACCGGGGTGTCGGCGACGGCGTGCACGGTGAACGGCAGCTCGACGCCGCGATCGGTCAGCACCGCACCGGAGAAGGTCTCGGTGTCGTAGCGGCTCACAGTTCCTTGCATGTCAGCAGGCTAGACCCTCGGTGCCGGTCGCGGCGCCGAGGACCAGCGACATCACCTCCGCGGTCGCCGGACCCACACCGAGTTGTACGGCGTGGGCCAGATCGGCTGCCGTGTCGACATCACGACGTACCGACTCGATGCCGGTGAGCTCGATCGGCACCGCACCGGACGCCTGGTGGGCTAGTGCGGAACCGACGCCGAAGCGCGGATCCAGCGGCACCCCCGGAGCTGCCGCGAGCAACGTCGTCCCCGTGCCGGGAAGGTCGATCACGAACGAGCGCGGCGCCACACACGCCGCCAGGGCGGCGGTCAGCTCGGCCGGACGCAACGCGGGCAGATCGGCGGACAGAGCGGCCACCGCGTTGCCTGGGAACTCGGCAGCGGCCACAGTGGCTCCATGCAGCAAGGCTTCGTTCAGACCCTCGCCGGGGAGATCGGGGACGACGCGCGCGCCCATCGCGGTCACATCCGCGGCCACGACCGGATCGTCGGTGACGACCAGGACCGCGCGGACCAGGGGAGAGGCGAGCGCGGCCGCAGTAGTGTCGACAGCGAAGGCGCGGGCGAGCTCCGGACGGTGCTGAGGGTAGGCGGGGGCGAGCCGGCTCTTCGCGATCGCCGTACGCTTCACCGGGATCGCCAGGATCCAGGGAGCGACCTGTAGGTCTGCCATCAGGCAGGATTCTCCCATGACGGATGCCAGTGACGAGCACCAGGAGGCAGTAGTGGACGGCCAAGGCAGCGATCCCCGGCCACGGCGGGGCTTCTGGTTCGGCCTGGTGGTGGCGATCGTCAAGCCGTTCATGATCGTGTTCACCAAGTGCCGGTTCACCGGCCGGGAGAACATGCCGCGCTCGGGTGGCGTGGTGTTCGCGGCCAACCACATCTCGCACTTCGACCCGTTCGTGCTCGGGTACTACATCTGGGAGTGCCGCCGGATCCCGCGCTTCCTCGGCAAGGCATCGGTGTTCAAGCTGCCGATCCTCGGCCGGATCATCACCAGCGCCGGGCAGATCCCGGTGCATCGCGAGTCGGCGCAGGCCGCCGACGCGTTCCGGGACGCCGTCGCCGCGGTCGAGAAGGGCGAGTGTGTCGGCGTCTACCCGGAGGGCACCATCACGCGTGACCCGCAGATGTGGCCGATGACCGGCAAGACCGGCGCGGCCCGGATCGCACTGCAGACCGGGTGCCCGGTGATCCCGATCGCCAACTGGGGCGCGCAGGAGATCATCCAGTCCTACACCGGCAGGATCAGGTTCCGGCTGCTGCCGCGCAAGACCATCCAGGTGCGGGCCGGGCTGCCGGTCGACCTGAGCGCGTTCCAGGGCAAGCAGGTGACCAGCCAGCTGTTGCACGAGGCAACCGAGGTGATCATGGCCGCGGTCGCCGAGACGCTCGGCGAACTGCGCGGCGAGACCCCGCCCAAGGAACTCTTCGACCTGCGCAAGGACCGTAAGCCCGCAGACGGTGAGGAGAAGGCATGACAAAGGTCGCGGTGTTCGGAGCCGGCTCCTGGGGTACGGCGTTCGCCGTCGTGCTGGCCAACGCGGGCAACCAGGTGTCCGTGTGGGGCCGGCGTGAGTCGCTGTGCGAGGCGATCAACTCCCAGCACGAGAACGCCGACTACCTGCCCGGCCTGCGGCTCCCGGACGCGATCACCGCGACCCACGATCCGGCCGCGGCCGCCGACGGCGCGGAGGCCGTCGTCCTCGCGGTTCCGAGTCAGTCGCTGCGGGACAACCTGAAGGACTGGGCCGGCGTGCTGCCGAACGCCGTACCGCTGGTCAGCCTGATGAAGGGCGTCGAGGTCGGGACGACGAAGCGGATGAGCGAGGTGATCGCCGAGCTGACCGGCGCCGGGCCGGAGCGGATCGCGGTGGTGTCGGGTCCGAACCTGGCGCGCGAGATCGCCGAGGGCCAGCCGGCCGCGTCGGTGGTCGCGTGTGCGGACGAGGGGACGGCGACGCGGTTGCAGAAGCTCTGCCATTCGCCGACGTTCCGCCCGTACACGAACAACGACGTGATCGGCTGCGAGCTCGGCGGCGCGTGCAAGAACGTGATCGCGCTGGCCGTCGGGATGGCGGTCGGCCTCGGCTTCGGCGACAACGCCCGCGCCTCGGTCATCACCCGCGGCCTGGCCGAGATCGCCCGGCTGGGTACGGCGGTCGGCGCGGACGAGCACACGTTCTCCGGACTGGCCGGCCTCGGCGACCTGGTGGCGACCTGCTCGTCGCCGCTGTCGCGTAACCGGACCTTCGGCGAGAAGCTCGGCCAGGGCATGACGGTGGCCGAGATCGCCGGCGCCACCCGTCAGGTCGCCGAAGGCGTGAAGTCCTGCGCGTCGATCTCCGAGCTGGCCCATCACCACGACGTCGAGATGCCGATCGCCGAACACGTCACCAAGGTCGTCGCCGGCGAGATGACCCCGAAGGACATGCTCTTCAGCCTCGTCTCCCGCTCCGCCAAGTCGGAGCGGTGGGGATGATCCCGGCCGCTTTCGCACAGTCCACAGTCGATCGCGAAGGCTCATCGGGTGCGGCCTGGCTGGCCGAGCTGCCCGGGCTCATCGAGCGCCTGTTGTCGCAGTGGGACTGTGTGGCGGACGGCCCGGTCATGCATGGTCAGGTCGGGGTGATCGTGCCGGTCCGTTCCGCGGCCGGGCCGGCGGTGATCAAGGTGTCCTTCCCGCATCCCGGGAACGTGCACGAGCCGGATGCCTACGCAGCCTGGGAAGGTCGCGGGGCCGTCCTGCTGTACGAGCGGGACGACGAGCACTTCGCGATGCTGCTCGAGCGTGTGCAGCCGTCGACGCTGTGGGAGCTCGGCGACGGTGACCAGATCGTCGCGGTGGCTGGGCAGCTCAGCCGGCGGTTGTCGGTTGCGACGACCGCGGAGCTGCCACGGTTGGCGGATCAGGCCGACGGCTGGGAAGAGGAGCTGCGTCAAGGCGCGGCGGACTTTCCCGGTGCAGTGCCTGATGTGGCGTTGGATGCGGCGCTGGCGGTTGTCGACGAGTTGGGCCGTGACCAGCCGGAGCTGCTCGTGCACGGCGACTTCCATCCCCGCAACATCCTGCGCGGTGAGCGCGAGCCGTGGCTGGCCGTCGATCCCAAGGGCTACGTGGGCGATCCGGCGTACGACGGGGCGACGTTGCTGAAGCCTCGTGCGCTGGCGCTGATCGAGGCCGAGGACCTGATGAAGGCGCTGCGGCACGAGTTGGCCGTGTTCGCCGAGGCCGCGGGACTCGACCCGGAGCGTGTCCGGAGATGGGCTCACCTCCAGGTGGTGCAGGCCGCGTTCCACGGGAGACGGCACGGTTTCGGCCGGGCTCGCGGTGGTCCGCACCTCGAGCGGATCGTCGCGCTGGTGGATCAGCTCGTCGTCAGTTGGTGCTGAAGGACGAGGGTGGCCGCGCCGCGCAGAGCGGCGTCCTGACCGGAGCTCGCGGTGACCACCCGCAGGTCGGTGGTGGCCAGAGGCAACGATCTGGCATAGATCGCCTCCCGGATCCCGGCCAGCAGATTGTCGCCGGCCTGGGAGAGTGAGCCACCGACGACGATCACCGACGGGTTCAGCAGGCTGACGGCTGCGGCGAGCACGGTGCCGATCTCCCGTCCGGCCTGGCGAACGGCCGTGGTGGCGGCAGTGTTGCCCGCCCGGACCAGCTCGACGACGTCGCGACTTCCGTCGACTCCGAGCCGTCCGGCGATGGCCGCGGCCGACGCGACCGCCTCCAGGCAGCCGGTGTTGCCGCAACGACACAGCTCGGTGTGACCCGGTGCCTGGATGTGGCCGATGTCGCCGGCCGCGCCCTGCGCGCCGCGGTGCAGCCGGCCGCCGCTGATCACGCCCGCGCCGATGCCGGTGGCAACTTTCACGAACAGCAGGTGCTCGACGTCGGCGTACTCGGTCGCGTGCTCGCCGAGGGCCATGATGTTCACGTCGTTGTCGACCAGGACCGGGCCGGCGAGCTCACCGCTCAGCCGGCCGACGACGTCGTACGAGTCCCAGCCCGGCATGATCGGCGGATGGTTGGGCCGGCCGGTGCTGTGCTCGACCGGTCCCGGCAGGCCGACGCCGGTGCCCGCGAGGTCGAGGACGGACCGCCGGGCGGCGCGCAGCAGCACCCGTCCCATCCGCGCGACCTCGCTCAGGACCGCCTCGGGACCCTCGGCGATGTTCAGCGGGGTGGTCGACCGGTCCAGGATCTCCCCGGTCAGATCGGTGAGCGCGACGGACAGGTGCGTCGCGCCGACATCCGCGGCCAGGATCAGCCGCGCGGTCGGGTTGAACCGGAACCGCGCCGGCGGGCGCCCGCCGGTCGAGGCCGCCTCCCCGGACGGTACGACCAGACCCGACGCGAGCAACGCCTCGATCCGCCCGGTCACCGTGGACCGCGCCAGGCCGCTGAGGTCGATGAGTTCGGCGCGGGTCCGCGGTTGCCCGTCCAGGAGCAGGCGCAGTACGGCGTCGGTCTCAGCCGTCCCGAGTTCGCTCATGGCCGCACTTCCGTCGCTGAGTCGGTGGACTTTTGCTTGACAGGGTTCAAAAGTGTCACATAGCGTCCTTCGACGTGTCCACCAGTGCGCGCAAGCTCAAGGTCGGGATCGTCGGCGGCGGCTTCATGGGCCGCGTGCACGGCAGGTCCGCGCTGGTCTCCGGCGCTTCCGTGGTCGGTGCGGTCGGCTCGTCGCCCTCCCGGGCTGAGGCCGCGGCCGAGGCCACCGGTGCCGACCGCGGCTTCGCGACCCTCGACGAGCTCCTCGCCTCGGACGTCGACGTCGTGCACGTCTGTACGCCGAACAACACGCACCTCGACGTGACGCTGAAGGCGCTCGAGGCCGGCAAGCACGTGATCTGCGAGAAGCCGCTGGCGACCTCGGTCCACGACGCGGTCGGGTTGCACGCCGCCGCCGTCGAGGCCGGGCTGGTCGGTGCGGTGCCGTTCGTCTACCGCTACCACCCGATGGTCCGCGAGTTGCGCACCCGGATCGCCGCGGGCGAGGCCGGAGTGATCACCAGCCTGCACGGGTCGTACCTGCAGGACTGGCTGGCGGGTGCGGACGACCAGAACTGGCGGGTCGACGACTCCACCGGCGGTCCCTCCCGGACGTTCGCCGACATCGGGTCGCACTGGTGCGACCTGACCGAGTTCGTCACCGGCGACCGGATCGCCGCCATCAGTGCCCAGTTGCGAACAGTCCGGTCGCAGCGCGGCGGGGTCGCGGTCCACACCGAGGATCTGGCCACCGCGCAGTTCCGGACCGAAGCCGGAGTGGTCGGCACGATCGTGGTCAGCCAGGTGGCGGCCGGTCGGAAGAACCGCTTGTACCTCGAGGTCTCCGGCACCGAGTCGAGCTTCGGCTTCGACCAGGAGGACCCGGATCGACTCTGGGTCGGCCGGCGTACCGCTTCGCAGGTGCTGACCCGCGACCCCGAGACGCTGAGCCCGCCCGCGGCGCGGGTGAACCGGCTGCCGGCCGGGCACGCGCAGGGGTACCAGGACGCGTTCGACTCGTTCGTCGCCGACAGCTATGCCGCCGTCCTGGGCGACCACCCGGACGGCCTGCCCGATTTCACCGCCGGAGCGCGGTCCGCCCGCGTGGTCGACGCCGTACTGCGCTCGGCCGCGGACGACAGCGCCTGGACCACCGTCGACCACGCCTAATCGCTAGGAGCCAGTCAGATGCCTCGTCCGATCACTCTGTTCACCGGTCAGTGGGCCGACCTGCCCTTCGAGGAGGTCTGCGAGTTCGCGTCCTCGGCGGGGTACGACGGGGTGGAGATCGCCTGCTCGGGTGACCACTTCGACGTCCAGCAGGCCATCGACGACGACACGTACGTCCAGGGCCGCAAGGACATCCTGGCGAAGTACAACCTGCAGGTCTTCGCGATCTCCAACCACCTGGTCGGCCAGGCGGTCTGCGACAATCCGATCGACTTCCGGCACCAGGCGATCGTGCCGTCCCGGATCTGGGGCGACGGCGACGCCGAGGGTGTCCGGCAGCGCGCGGCCGAGGACCTGAAGAACACCGCGCGGGCCGCCGCGAAGCTCGGTGTGAACACCGTCATCGGCTTCACCGGCTCCTCGATCTGGCAGTACGTCGCGATGTTCCCGCCGGTGCCCGCCGAGCGGATCGAGGCCGGCTACCAGGACTTCGCCGACCGGTGGAACCCGATCCTCGACGTGTTCGACGCCGAGGGCGTCCGGTTCGCGCACGAGGTGCACCCGTCGGAGATCGCGTACGACTACTGGACCACCACGCTGGCGCTGGAGGCGATCGGCCACCGCGAGGCGTTCGGCCTCAACTGGGATCCTTCGCACATGGTGTGGCAGGACATCGACCCGGTCGCGTTCCTGTGGGACTTCAAGGACCGGATCTACCACGTCGACTGCAAGGACACCCGGATGCGGGTCGGCGGCGGCCGCAACGGCCGGCTCGGTTCGCACCTGCCCTGGGGCGACCCGCGGCGCGGCTGGGACTTCTACTCCACCGGTCACGGTGACGTGCAGTGGGAGGACTGCTTCCGCGTCCTGAACTCGATCGGGTACGACGGTCCGATCTCGGTCGAGTGGGAGGACGCCGGGATGGAGCGCAAGGTCGGCGCCGCCGAGGCGGTCAACGTCATCCGTGCCCTCGCCTTCGACAAGCCCGCCGCCGCGTTCGACGCCGCCTTCGCCACGGACAAGTAGCGTCAGGCCGGCTGTCGCACCATGAAGACGTCGACGGAGTCCTGAGACTCCACGGCGAACCCATGGCGCTCGTACAGGCGTTGTGCGGGGCTCCCCTGGAGTACGTTCAGCCGGACGGGAACGCCATCGGCATCGCTGTCCTGCAGCACTGTCTGCAGGACAGCTGATCCGAGCCCGCGGCCCTGGAGCTCCGGAGCGAGATAGAAATGCTCCAGCCATCGCCCGTCCTCGGCCGGTCGTACGGCGATGGAGCCGGCGAACGCGCCGTCGACCACAATGACGGACGTGTGGTGCGGGGCGTAAGCGTCCCGCAGCCGCTGCCGGACGCGGTGCGCGTCGTACCTCCCCAGCCGCTCCAGATCCGGGCGCATCACCACTGCCCGCAGCTCGACGATCGCCTCGACATCAGCCGGCTCCGCGGCCCGCAGCTCCCAGTGCAGGCGGCGGCTCTCCTCGACATCCACGGCTCGGAGTATCTCAGCCGGGCGGCACTCCCAGGTCACTCAGGCGGCGGCGGATCAGCGAATCGAGGTGCTGCCAGGCCGGTGACGACGCGTTGACGGTGGCCTGGAGGAGTTGCGGGATCGCGGTGTCGTCGGGCTGGACGGGGAGGTCGGTGCCGTAGCGGTCGATGCTTGCCGCAACGATGCGGTCGGCCAGCTCGGTGAGGAACGGATCGGCGGGGTCCAGATCGTGGGCCTGGTCGTAGGCGAGGTAGAGCCGCCGGAGCGCCGGGTCGGCCAAGGCCTGCGCCTGGTCGTGGAAGTAGGCGCCGGCGACCTCCGGATGGGTCGCGTAGACGACGATCCACAGGTCGCGTTCCATCGCGATCCACCGATCGGTGAACCCCAGCGTGCTCAGCCCCGCGAGGTGGCGGTCGACCTCGGCCGGGAGCAGGCGGATGTCTCCGGCGGCGAGCTGCCTGAGCCGTTGCTGGGTGGCGCGGAGCTGCCGGATGCGCCGGCTCAGGTCGGCATCGATCTGCTCGAGGGCGGGACCGAAGTCGTCCGGTGCGGATCCCAGCTCGCGAATCCGGGCGAGGGGGACGCCCGCCTCGGCCAGCGTGCGGATCCTGACCAGCTCGACGACGGCCTGGGCCGGGTAGCGGCGATAGCCGGAGGAGTCCCGCTCCGGCTCGGGCAGGAGGCCCTTCGCGTGGTACACACGGACGGTCTTCGTCGACACCCCGACGTACCTGGCCAGCTGTCCGATGGTGAGCACAGACCCATTCTTGACCTTGCCCCTGGGGCAAGGTCGCACACTCGACTCATGAGCGATTGGGAGACCCTGCGCGCCCTCGCGGACGAGGGCAACGAGAAGGCGATGGACCGCTTCGCCGACCTGGCCGACGAGCGCTCCGACATCGACGCGCTGAACGAGCTGCTCGACGAGGGCAACGAGCGCGCCGGCGAGCACCTCACCCGGCGCGCGGCCGCCGCCAAGGACCTGCTGGAACTCCAGCGGATCAGCGACGCCGGCTACGAGGAGGCCGCTGAAGTCCTCGACCGGCTGCTGAGCTAGGGCGTGCGCACGCGGGGCTTGGTGCGCAGGACCGGAGCGAACACAGCCAGGGCGGCAGCGAGGACGGTCACGACCAGGAACGAGACCGTCAGGTTGCTGGCCTGCGCGATGCCGCCGATGATCGACGGCGCGACCAGGCCGGACGCGTAGGTGATGGTGGCCACCCCGGCGATCGCCTGGCTGGCGTTGCTGCCACTGCGCGCCGCGGCCGCGAAGGCGAGCGGTACGACGACCGCGATGCCCACGCCGATCAACCCGAACCCGACCATGGCGACGACCGCGCTGGGAGCGACGACTACCAGTACGCCGCCCGCCGTCGCGATCACCCCACTCCAGCGAACCGTGCGTACGGCGCCGAACCGGTCGACTACCGCATCACCGGTGAGCCGCGCGATCGCCATCGTCAATGCGAACCCGGTCGTCGCACCGGCCGCGACTCCGGCCGAGCTGTCGAGGATGTCGCGCAGGTAGACCGCCGACCAATCCAGGCTGGCGCCCTCCGCGAATACTGCGCAGAACCCGACCGCCCCGATCAGCAGTGCCGACTTCGGTGGCAAGGCGAACCGCGCCGGCGGCTCCTCGTCGTCGTCGGGATGCAGATTCAGCACGAACTGACACACCACGGCCCCGACCACCGTCAGGACGACGGCGGCCACGGCGTGGTGGATCTGGGCACTCAATCCCGCGTGTGCCGCGACCGTCCCGACCGCGGCCCCGAGCAGTGCACCGACACTCCACATGCCGTGCAGCCCGGACATGATCGACTTGTTCAGCCGGTGCTCCACCTCGACCCCGATGGCGTTCATCACGACATCGGCCATCCCCGAGGTCCCGCCGTACACCAGCAGGGCCGCGCACAACGTCCACAGGTTCGGCGCCAGTGAGGGCAGGATCAGCGCCAGCGTCCAGAGGGCGAGCAGACCGCGGAGCGCCGTCCGGCTGCCGAGCCGATGGTTCACCCGGGCCGCGAGCGGCATCATCAGGGCCGCGCCGAGCGCCGGGAACGCCAGCGCCAGGCCGAGCTGCCCCGGAGACGCGCCGGTGTGTTCCTGGATCCACGGCACCCGGGTCGCGAACGACCCCGTCACCGCTCCGTGCACGCAGAAGACAGCGGCCACGGCGTACCGCGATCGCTTGACCAGCGTTGTGTCTTCAGCCACAAGCAAACACGCAATCTGTTTGAACGATCAGGCGGATGGTAGATT
The DNA here is from genome assembly GCF_055586945.1 of Kribbella sp. NPDC048837. Lineage (NCBI taxonomy): Bacteria > Bacillati > Actinomycetota > Actinomycetes > Propionibacteriales > Kribbellaceae > Kribbella > Kribbella sp. NPDC048837. Next base: position 158,257 of record NZ_JBVJHF010000006.1, on the reverse strand, counting down.
TCTGCGCGTGAGAAGTGCGGAACGGCATCAAGTGATCGTAGATCGACTACGGGCGATGGACCGAGTCTCGGTCCAGGAACTGGTCGAGGCGACCGAGGCCTCGGACATGACGGTCCGCCGCGACCTCGATTTCCTCGCCGCGCAGGGCGTGCTCAAACGCGTCCACGGGGGAGCTGTGTCGGCGATGCCGTCCGGTGTCGAGCCGCCGTACTCACTGCGCGCCCAGGCGGCGGTCGCGGCCAAGCGTGCGATCGCGAAGGCGGCGGTCGAGCACATTCACGACGGCGAGACGATCGTCCTCGACAGCGGTACGACGGCGCTCGAAGTCGCGCGCCTGCTCCACGACCGGGCGGTGACGGTCATGCCGCTCTCGTTGCACGTCGCCCACGAGTTGGCCGACGCGCCCCGGATCCGGTTGCTGATACCGGGCGGTGAGGCGCGCAAGGGCGAACTGGCTCTCGTCGGCCCGCTGACGGTCGCGTCGCTGCGCGCGCTGCGCTTCGACCTGGCCGTGCTCAGCCCGTGCGCGTTCAGCCTGGACGCCGGTCTGACCGCGTTCGACCTCGGCGACGCGGAGGTCAAGCAGGAGGCGCTGAAGGTCGCCACTCGGTCGATCGTGCTCGCGGACGCCGCCAAGTGGGATCGCGCGGCGCTCGCCTACGTGTGCCCGGCCGACCGTCCCGACGTGATCATCACCGATCCCGACGCACCGGAGGATCAACGGACCATGCTTGCCCAGCGCGGGGTCCTCGTCGAGGTGGCCTCTTGACCGCCACCGATCTGCGTCCGCAGACCGCACCGCCCCGAGCCGCCCGCGTCGCCACCTGGCTGTACTTCGGCCTCAACGGCTTCGCCGTCGGCATGTGGGTCGTCCACATCCCCAACATCGAGCACGCGACCGGCATCTCCCACAGCACCCTCGGCCTCCTGCTGCTGGTGCTCGGTGGCGCTGCCTTCACCGGCATGCAGGTCGCCGGCCCGCTGGTCGATCGGCTCGGTCAACGCCGGCTCGTCCCGGCGGCCGGCGTACTGCTCGGCATCGCGCTGGCCGGTCCCGGCCTCGCGCACAACTGGTGGACCCTCGGTCTCGCTCTCATCCTGATCGGCTTCGGCAACGGCTCGATCGATGTCGGCATGAACGCGCAGGCCGTCGTGGTCGAGCGCGGCTACCCGCGCCCGATCATGGCCGCCTTCCATGCAATGTGGTCGATCGGTGGGGCCATCGCCGCGGTCATCGGAGCCGCCACACTGCACGCCGGCGTACCGACGGAAGTCACGCTCGGCCTGTCCGGTGTGGTCTGCATCGTGATCGCGCTGGCCGCCCGTCCGTTCTTGCTTGAGGCAACTATCGAGGAGGAGCACGAGCCGGACCAGGAGCGGGCGAAGCCGCCGGCCAAGCTGGTCTGGGCGCTCGGCGGACTCGCCTTCGGCCTGATGCTGTCCGAGGGTGTCGCCAACGACTGGGCCGCGCTGCACTTCCGCGACATCCTCGGTACGTCGGTCAGCACGGCGGCCTATGCGTACGGCGCTTTCGCGGTGGCGATGACCGTCGGACGGTTCCTCACCGACCGGGTCGCCGCGGTCGTCGGGCCGGCCGCGATCGTGCGATGGGGTGCGGCCATGGCGGCCGTCGGTCTGACCATCGTGATCGTCGTACCGTGGGTGCCCGTGGCGCTGTTCGGCTGGGCGCTGTTCGGTCTCGGCCTGGCCGGCGGCGTACCGCAGCTCTTCACCGCCGCCGGCAACCTCGACCCCCGCGCGGCCGGTGCCTTGATGGCTCGCGTGGTCGGACTCGGGTACGTCGGCCTGCTCGCCGGCCCGGCGTTGATCGGCGGACTCGCGCACTGGATGCCGCTGAACATCGCGTTCATCCTGCCGGTCGTGCTGTGCGTCCTGACCTTCTTCGGTGGGCCGGTGCTCAAGTCCCGTTCGTGAGGGCCCGCTCGAGATCGGCCCACAGGTCCGCGGGGTGCTCGATCCCGACGGCCAGGCGGATCAGGTCCTCCGGGATCGTCGGGACCTCGATCGGCCATCGGCGGCGGCGTTCGAGCATCGACTCGACGCCGCCGAGGCTGGTCGCGTGCACCCACAGCTCGGTGCGTTCGCAGACCCGCTGCGCGGCTTCGGCGTCACCGCCGAGCTCGATGGACAGGATCGCGCCGAAGCCGGACATCTGCGCCTCGGCACGCTTGTGGCCCGGATCCCCGGGCAGGCCCGGGTAACGGACCCGGCTGACCTTCGGGTGGTCGAGCAGACGCTGCGCCAGGAACGCGGCGTTGGACTGCGCGCGCTCGAGCCGCAGGGCGAGCGTCCGCAGGCCGCGCAGTGCGAGCCAGGCCTCCATCGGGCCGGGGATCGCGCCGAGGCTGCGGCGGCGGAGCTCGACCGCGTTCCACAGCTCGTCGTCGGCGGTGACGACGGCACCCAGGATGACGTCGGAGTGGCCGGCGATGAACTTGGTGGCCGAGTGCATGACGATGTCCGCGCCGAGCGAGATCGGCTGCTGCAGCAACGGTGTCGCGAACGTGTTGTCGACGACCACGATCGCCTCGGCCGCGTGACCGGCGGCGGACAGTGCCGGGATGTCGGCGACTTCCATCGCCGGATTGGTCGGTGACTCGATCCAGAGCATGTCGGCGCCGTCGACCGCGTCGACGACCGCCTCGGTGTCCGCGACATTGACCCGGACCACGGTGAGCCGGCCGGCTTCGGCCTGCTGGTCGAGCAGCGCGAGTACGCCGGAGTACGCGTGCTGCGGAGCGATCACCCGGCCGCCGACCGGGACGAGGTCGACGATCGCCGCGACGGCCGCCATGCCGGAGGCGAACGTCAGCCCGCGGCCACCTTCGAGCGCGCCGAGCGTCTCCTCCAGCGCGGACCAGGAGTCGTTGCCGAACCGCCCGTAGCCACGATCCCCACCGGCGACGTACGTCGAGCTGAAGACGGGGGAGTCGCCGACCGGCGCGTTCGGCACCCGCTCGGGGCGGCCTGCGTGGACGACGACGGTGGACGGATCGAGATCAGGAGCCATACCGGGAATTGTCCCTGACCCGATCGGCCGCGGCCGGACGGGGGATCCCGGCCCCGGCCGGTCGGGGGATCCCGGCCCCGGCCGGTCGGGAGATCTCGGCCCCGGCCGGCTGCGGGATCTCCGCCGCAGCCGGGAGGGGGATGCCGCCGCCGCGGAGCAGGGTCATCGCGCGCCGGGCGAGCTTCTTCACCTCGGTCGCGTCCGGGTCCTCGACCCAGATCCGGACCACGGTCTCGATGATGTTCATCGCGATCCCGGCCGCCAGGGCGGCGGTGAACTCCGCGTCCCGTGGGTCCCTCGCCGGCAACCGGCGTACCAGCTCGTCGGTCAGGTCGTTGCGGAAACGCCAGCTCAGCTCGTTCAGGTGCGCGCTCACGGACGGGGTCTGGGCGGCCAGGTCGAACACGGCGCGGACCCGGTCCGGGTTGCGCTCCAGCTGCTCCAGCACGCGCTCGATCACCGCCTGCAGGCCGTCCGGCAGATCGAGCCGGGGCTGCTCGCGGAACCAGCTGACCGCGTCGACCAGGCAGTCCTCGACGAACTCCAGGACCAGGGTCTCCTTGGTCGGGAAGTACCGGTACAGCGTGCTCGGGCCGACCTCCGCGGCGGCCGCGATCTGCTCGACCGTGGTCCGGCCGAAGCCGTGGTCGGTGAACAGCTCGAACGCCTTGTCCGCGATCAGCCGACGGGTCCGTTCCCGCTTGAGTTCGCGCAGTCCCATCTCCACCTCCGCGGGCAGCGTAGCGGGTCACCGACCCGCCGGAGGCCGCGATGGAAAGGGCACGGATGACCGCCTCGTGTACGGCGTCACGGGGTTGCTGATCACCTGGGAGTGACGGAGTGATCACACTGTGATCAGGTGCTGTCCGACGGCTACGGACGGCGATCTGAAGAGCTCTTAACCGAGCCCCGATCGGTTCCTGATCTCCGGGCCGCTACAGTCGAGCCGGTGAGTGAGTACTCGAGGGAAGAACAACGCAAGCCCCGCGTCGCCGTCGTGTTCGGTGGCCGGTCGAGCGAACACGCCATCTCGTGCGTGACCGCGGCCAATGTGCTGCAGGCGATCGACCGGGACAAGTACGACGTGGTTCCGGTCGGCATCAGCACCAGCGGCCACTGGGTCCTGGAGAGCGGTGACCCGGAGCGGCTGTCGATCACCGACGGCAAGCTCCCCGAGGTCGACGTGACCGCGCTGCCGGTGCTGTTCGGCGCCAACCGCGAGCTCGTGGTGAGCGAACCCGGCCAGGTCCCGAGCACGCTCGGCGAGGTCGACGTGGTGTTCCCGTTGCTGCACGGCCCCTGGGGTGAGGACGGCACCATCCAGGGCCTCCTCGAGATGTCCGACATCCGCTACGTCGGCTCCGGCGTACTCGCGAGCGCGGTCGGCATGGACAAGCACTACATGAAGGTCGTCTTCCAGGCCGCCGGGCTCGAGGTCACGCCGTACGTCGTGATCCGCGACCGCGACTGGACCCGTGACCCGGCCGCGTGCCGCGCCGCCGTGGACGCGCTCGGCTACCCGGTGTTCGTGAAGCCGGCCCGGGGCGGGTCGAGCCTGGGGATCAGCAAGGTGAACAGCCTGGACGAGCTCGACGACGCGGTCGCCGAGGCGCGGGCGCACGACCCGAAGGTGATCGTCGAGGCGGCCGCGAACAACCCGCGCGAGATCGAGGTCGGCGTCCTCGACGGCCTGGACGGCACGCCGGAGGTCAGCGTCTGCGGCGAGATCGCGGTCTCGGGTGGCGGGCACGACTTCTACGACTTCGAGACCAAGTACCTCCCCGAGGGTGAGGAGTACCTCGCGTTGTCGGTGCCGGCCGACCTGCCCGAGGACGTGGCCGCCGACATCCGCGCGAAAGCCCTCACCGCCTTCGACGCCATCGAGGCCGAGGGCCTGGCCCGCGTCGACTTCTTCCTGGACGCCGACAACCGGGTCATCATCAACGAGATCAACACCATGCCCGGCTTCACCCCCACCAGCATGTTCCCCCGCCTCTGGGCAGCCTCCGGCGTCGACTACCCAGCCCTGGTGGAACGCCTCCTGACCCTCGCCAAAACCCGCCCCACCGGCCTCCGCTGACCCACTCGCCGCGAAAGCGACGTGAAAGCCTGCGGATCGGCCTGACCTCGGTGAAGGACCTGCCCGGTGGGCCTGACGCTCAGAGTCGGCTTGCTCGGGCGTGGAGGTAGCGCTGCTGGGGGAGGCTGGTTGTTCTGCTGGCGGCCTCTTCGTACGCGGCCCGGGCTCCGGTCGGATCGCCGGACATCTCCAGCAGGTGTGCCCGGACAGCCGGCAACCGGTGGTCCTTGGCGATCCTCTCGTCGTTCTCGATCGGACCGAGTAGCTCGAGCCCAGCCTCCGGCCCACGCGCCATCGCGACCGCGACCACGTGGTTGAGCGCGACCATCGGGTTGTCGGTGAGTCCCAGCAACACCTCGTACAGCGCGACGATCTGGGCCCAGTCGGTCTCCTCGGCCGACGGTGCCTCGTCGTGGAGGGCCGCGATCGCCGCCTGCAGTTGGTACTGCCCCACTGGCCCGCGAGGCAGCGTCGCGGTGATGAGGTCGACGCCCTCCTGGATCAGCTCGGGGATCCACAGTGACCGGTCCTGCTCGGCCATCGGCACCAGCTCGCCGAGCGGACCGGTCCGAGCGGGACGGCGCGCATCGGTCAGCAGCATCAGCGCCAGCATCCCCGCGACCTCGCTGTCGTCCGGCAGCAGCCGATGCAGCATCCGCGCCAACCGGATTCCCTCCGCCGCCAACTCGACCCGCTGCAGGCTGGGTCCCGTCGTACTCGCGTAGCCCTCGGTGAAGATCAGGTAGACGACCTTGAGCACCGCTCCCAGTCGCTCGTCCCGGTCGTCGGGCAGGGTGAACCGCGCGCCGCTGTCCTTGACGCTCGCCTTCGCCCGGGTGATCCGCCGTGTCATCGTTGCCTCGGGCACCAGGAAGGCGCGGGCGATCTCCGTGGTGGTGAGACCGCCGACCGCCCGCAACGTCAACGCGATCTGCGATGCGGGCGACAGCGACGGATGGCAGCACATGAACAGCAGCACCAGCGTGTCGTCGGTGTCCGCGACCGGCTCACCCGGCAGCGCCCACTGCGCCACCCGGTCCTCCCGCCGCTGACGGGCCTGCTCCCGGCGGAGCAGATCCGTCAGCCGCCGCGAAGCCACCGTGATCAGCCACCCGCGTGGGCTGTCCGGTACGCCGTCTTCCGGCCACTGCTGTGCCGCCGCGAGCAACGCCTCCTGCACCGCGTCCTCGGCCGTGTCGAAATGCCCGTACCGCCGGACCAGCGCCCCGAGAACCTGCGGCGCCAGCTCCCGCAGCAGATCCTCGAGAGCGCCGGTCATCGCGATCACTCCACCAGCTCGTCGCGACCTTCGACGATCGGGCGGACGTCGGCGTACGCGGTCGCGCGGATGAACTCGGGCGCCGGGATGTCGCCGAGCCGGGCCGCGATCTCGGTGGCCCGGTCGAAGGACTCGCACTCGACGATCCAGTACCCCGCGAGCACCTCCTGGGTCTCGGCGTACGGCCCGTCGGTCACCACCGAGGCGCCGTCCTTCGAGCCCAGCCGCCGGGTCAGCACCGGCGCCGCCAGCCCGCGGGTCTCGACCAGCTCACCGGACTCGGCCAGGTCGGCGTTGAACTTCTCCATGAACGCGCCCATCGCCGCGAAGTCCTCGCCCGTCCAAGCCGGCTTCCCGGTGTCCTTGCCCGCCATCCCGTCGTAGTCCTGCTGCGACGCGTAGGTCAGGATCATGTACTTCATCGGATTCTCCCGTCGTCCAGGCACCCACCACGGGCACCTCTCACCCGAGACGTCGCCCCCACCCGCCCGAACCGGACACGAACCGCGGAGCAACCCTCTCGACAGGGAGTATGCCGTCGTCAGGTACAGGGCGTGACGAGTTTGTTGTACCTGTGGACGACGTCGGAGACGTCGGTGAGGGCGTTGGCTTCGGGGGCGTACTTCGAGGGGACGGCGACCTCCAGGTAGAGGGCGCGGCCGATGGTGGTGAAGATGACGCCGTTGGTGACTTCCTTGGCGAACCAGCCGATGCCGTTGACCTCGAAACACTGCGACTGCGCCTCGGCCATGCCGGCCGGCGGGGCGACGCCGCAGGTGACCTCGATCGGCGGATCGCCGTACGCGGTGGTCAGCGGACTCTCCGGTGACGTCTTGCGGCGCTTGCCGTCCAGCACCTTCGCGGGCAGGGCCTTCACGAGGTCGGCGCAGGCCGCCGCGACGTCGGGCGCGGGGGAGGGGACGGGTACGGGCGCGGGACCGGCACTGCACCCGGCCAGCACGATCAGGCCGAGTGCAGCGAACAGGACTCTGGGCATGCGAAAGGAAGGCGGCACCGGACTCGGTTCAGATGTGGACGACAGGGCAGGTCAGCGTGCGAGTGATGCCAGGCACGTTCTGGACCCGGGCAACCACCAGTTTGCCCAGCTCGTCGACGTTGCGGGCTTCCGCGCGGACGATCACGTCGTACGGACCGGTGACGTCCTCGGCCAGGGTGACGCCCTGGACCTCGGCGATCTGTGCAGCGACGTCGGCCGCCTTGCCGACCTCGGTCTGGATCAGGATGTAGGCCTGGACCACCACGTCGTTCTCCACTCAGTCGTCCTCAGCTGGCTCCGGCTGTGCTACCGCAGGGGTACTGCGCGACGGCCGGGCGTACTCTTCGTTGCCCGGTCACGGTACCGCCTAGACTCCGGTTGGCGATATGGGAGGTCTGTTGACGTGACAGAGACGTTGGGGAGCACGGGTGAGTTCGGCCTGATCGCGGCCGTCACCAAAGGGCTGTCCACAGGTGAGGACGTCCTGGTCGGCCCTGGTGACGACGCCGCCGTGATGGCGGTGCCGGACGGGCGGATGGTGATCACGACGGACCTGCTGGTGGAGGGCCGCCACTTCCGCCAGGACTGGTCGTCCGCGTACGACGTGGGCCGCAAGGCCGCCGCGCAGAACCTGGCCGACATCATGGCGATGGGAGCCCGGCCCACAGCGCTCGTGGTCGGGTTCGGCGCGCCCGCCGAACTGCCGACGGCGTGGGCGCTGGAGCTCAACCAGGGCCTGGTGGACGAGTGCGAGCTGGTCGAGGTGAGCATCGTCGGCGGCGACACGGTCCAGTCGGACAAGATCGTCGTCTCGGTGACGGCGTTCGGCTCGCTGGACGGACGGCCACCGGTGCTGCGGTCGGGCGCGCAGCCGGGCGACGAGGTCGCTTATGTCGGCCGGCTGGGCTGGGCCGAGGCCGGCTGGGCGGTGCTGGCGCGCGGGTTCCGCTCGCCGCGTGCCGTGGTCGAAGCGCATCGCCGCCCACAACCGCCGTACGCCGAAGGTCCGCGGGCAGCCCTCGCGGGCGCGTCCTCGCTGTGTGATGTGAGCGACGGGCTGCTCGCCGACCTCGGGCACATCGCGGTCGCCAGCGAGGTCGCCATCGACGTGCACACGCACGCGTTGAGCGTGCCCGAGCCGCTGCAGGCCGTCGCGGCCGCGACCGGCGTGGACGCGCTGAAGTTCGTCCTGACCGGTGGCGAGGACCACGCACTGGTCGGCACGTTCGAGCCGGCCGACGTCCCCGAGGGCTGGACCGTCATCGGCTCGGTTGCCGAGGGCAACCAGGAGCGCCCGGCCGGGACCGTGACGGTGGACGGCGCGCCGTATGCTGCCGAGTCCGGTCACGCCCACTTCAGGAGTTGAGATGCTGCCCAGAGTGCTGACCATCGCCGGGTCCGACTCCGGCGGCGGAGCCGGGATCCAGGCGGACCTGAAGACGATGCTGGCCAACGGCGTGCACGGGATGAGTGTGCTGACCGCGATCACGGCGCAGAACAGTCTCGGCGTCCAGGGCGCCTGGGAGCTGCCGGAGGAGCAGGTCCGGGCCCAGTTCCACAGCGTGGTGGACGACATCGGTGTCGACGCGGTGAAGACCGGCATGCTGGCGTCGGAGTCGATGGTCCGTGTGGTCGCGTCGCTGCTGCGCACACTGCCACCGTCCGTGCCGATCGTGGTCGACCCGGTGTCGGTGTCGAAGCACGGCGACGCGTTGCTCGCCGCCGACGCGATGGACGCCGTACGCTCCGAGATCGTCCCGCTGGCCACCGTCCTCACCCCGAACCTCACAGAGCTCGGACCGGTCGCCGGAATCGACCTGGAGGCTGTGGAGGATCGAGAGTTCGCGGCCAAGCTCCTGCTGGACGCAGGTGCGTCGTGGGTCCTGGTGAAGGGCGGTCACGACGTCGGTACGGCGGCAGTCGACGTCCTGCACGGACCAGGGGTACGCCGGTCGTACAGTGCGGTCCGGGCGGACAACCGGCACACGCACGGCACCGGATGCACGCTGGCCAGTGCCATAGCGTCGTACCTGGCGCGTGGGTACGACGTACCAAGTGCGGTGGGTGCTGCGAAGGAGTACGTGACCGGGGCGATCGCGGCCGGGTTCGGACTCGGTGGTGGGATCGGTCCGGTCGATCACGCGTGGAGATTTCGAGGGAGTGGCAGTTGACGAACCAGCAGCCCCCGGTCGACGGGTACTGCGAGCAGTGCGGCTTCAACTACGACACGGGTGACCTGCAGGGCACGGTGACGCTGCTCGTCCGGCAGGCGGCCGAGTGCAGCATGGCGCTCACCAAGGCCGCGGCCGGTCCGGACCCGAACGTCGTACGGCTGCGGCCCAAGCCGGAGGTGTGGTCGGCGATCGAGTACGCGTGCCACGTGCGCGACGTCCTCGAGGTGCAGCGGCAGCGGATCGCGCAGTGCCTGGCGGAGGACCGGCCGGTGTACGCGCCGATGGACCGGACCGGCCGGGTCAAGCAGCTCAAGTACGAGGACCAGGACCCGATGGAGGTCGCAGCCGCGCTGATGCGGTTCGCCCGGGAGTTCGGTGCGGCGGCTCGGGTGCTCACGCCGCAGCAGCTCGGGAGGCTGGGTCTCTACAACTACCCGGTACGGGCGCCGCGCACGTTGGGCTGGATCATCCGGCACACCGCGCATGAGATCCAGCACCACCGTCTGGACCTCACGACGATACTGGCGGAGGTCGAACCCCCGATCATCCCCAAGCCCAAGCCGGAGCCGACCGCCGAGGAAGGCGAGCCGGACACGGACGCTCAGCAGACTGAGGCTGACACTACTAGCTAGTGCTGCGCCGCCCAGGCCGCGATGGCGGGCTCGCTGGTGAGGTGGTCGAGGGCGAGCGCCGCCGCACCCCGGAGCGGGCCGTCCGGCTGGTGGGTGGCGGAGAGGACCGGCGGGGGAGCGGCGCGGTGAAAGGTCATCAGCCCATCTAGATAGGCCCGCTCGAAGACCGGCGCGGCAGCAGCCCGGAGCGGGATCGCCAGACCGCCGAGCGTGACCACATCCGGGTCGTGCGCGTTGACGAGCCCGGCAATCCCCGTGGCGAGCGCGCTGACCACCTTGCCGACCGCGCGACTGGCAGCACGGTCAGTACGGCGGAGCACGGCCTCGGCGTAGCTGTACGGATCCTCCGGCGCCGGCTCCTTGAGGTGTCTGGCCAGCGCACGCCCGTCGATCTCCAAGTCCCAGCACCCGCGTGCACCACAGGGACAGGCCCGCGAGCGATCACCGAAAGGCATGTGCCCGTACTCGCCACCCGCCCCCGACGCACCCTGCGCCGGCACACCGTCGATCAGCAGCGTCCCACCGAGACCCACCTCGACGATGAGGTGCAGCGCCGTACCAGCCCCAGCCGCAGCGCCAGTGCGAGCCTCAGCCACACCACTGAGCGTTGCGTCGTTCCCGGCGAACAGCGTGAGCCCCATGCCGGCAGTGACGGTCCCGAGGTCCAGCTCGAACCACTCCAGCGTCGGCGCCTGCATCAGGAGGTTGTCACGGATGGTGCCCGGTACGGCGAGGCTCACCACGCGCAGGCGATCGCCGTACGCCTCCTGCACCCGCTTCACCTCACGCTGCAGGTTGCTGAGCACCACCTGCGGCCGCCTGCTGCGGTGACGCTTGTACTGCGGTTCCTGGAACGAACCGTCGAGCGTCACGACCGCACTGCGCCAACTGCCCTGCCGCAGGTCGAGTGCCAGCACCACAGGCCCCCGCGGATGCGCCCGCAGCAGCGTGGTGGGTCGACCACGCCCCTGACTCGGCGCAGGAACCTCGGTCAGCAGATGTACGTCGCGTAGCCGGGCGGTCACCTCCGTCGCCGAGCCCGTGCTCAACCGCAACGCCCGCGCGACCGCGGCACGTGTGATCCCGGGCTGTCGGCTGACCTGTGCCAGCACGTCCGCAGCCGTCTGCCACTGTCCCCGGCGCACTGGAGTCATAGCACCCTTCTACCTTATGCTCGGAGGACGAGTTTAATAGGAGGGGTGATGGGTCTTCCCGACATCCACGCCGTGCTGTTCGACATGGACGGCACGCTGGTCGATTCCGACGCCGTCGTCGACCGGACCTGGACGCTGTGGGCGAGGGAGTACGGCGTACCGGCCCCCGAGGTTCTCGCCGTCGCGCACGGGAGCCCGGCCGAGGCGACCATCGCCCGGTTGCGGCCCGACCTCTCACCGGAGGACCGGTCGGCGGCCGTCGCGCGCATCTTGGACCTCGAATGCGACGACCTGTCCGATGTCGTGCCCGCACCGGGCGCGCTCGAGCTGGTCAGCACGCTCGAACGGCTCGGTGTGCCGTGGGCGGTCTACACCAGTGCGTCCAGCCGGCTGGCGAAGGCCCGCCTTGATGCCGCGGGCATCTCGCCGTCGATCCTCGTCACCCTGGACGACGTCACCCGTGGCAAGCCCGATCCGGAGGGCTATCTGCGAGCCGCCGAGCTCCTCGGCGTACCTGCTGAGCAGTGCCTGGTCGTCGAGGACACGACGGTCGGCTTGACCGCCGGCCAAGCCGCCGGCGCCACCACGGCCGGCCTCAAGGGTGTTTCCGCCGACATCCGGCTCCCGGACCTCCATCACCTCGTCGCTCTGTTCCTGGAGGACCGCGCCGAATGACTCCGGAGGCCTCAGCCCGGGCTGACGAGGTCCGGATCGGCATCGGGCTGTCAGCGATGGGGTTCGTGCTGGCTGGGCTCGGTGCGTGCATCGCGATCCTGGCACGGGATCTGGACGAACCCACGAGCCGCATGGCGCTGCTGTCGTCGGGATTCGCGGCCGGGCTGCTGATCGTGGCGGTGGTCGGTCCGCGGCTGCTGCGGGCTTGGTCGATCCCCAATGTTCTCGCGATCGGCTCGGTCGGCTGCGCGGTGGGGACGGTGCTGCTCGCACTGGCTCCCGTGTACTCCGTCGCGGTCGCCGGCGGCCTGTTCATCGGACTGGGTGGCGCGCTGCTCGTGCTCGTCGCCCCGCTGATGCTGGACGGGCCGACCGCGGCGGCGCGACTGAGCCGGGTCAACGCGGTCGCCAGCGGCATGGGCATCCTCGCGCCCATCACCATCGGCGCGCTCGACTCCCTCGGCCCCACGGGCCGGCTGGCCATCCTCGCGGCCACTCCGCCGCTGCTTTTGCTGGCCGTCCTCACCCGACGCGTCAAGCCGGCTCACCAGATCGACGAGCCATGCGCTCCCGTGCTGATCGACTCCGCGCCCGCAGTAGGTCTCGGCCGGAAGTGGCTCGGCGGGATGGGACGAGTCAGGAAGGGCCCCCGGCGCCGAGTTGAGCGGCACGTGGTGATGGCGGTCGGGCTCGGTTGGCTGCGGGTCGTGCTGGCCGTGTCCGTCGAGTTCTGTTTCGTGGTGTGGGCAGTGGCCAGGCTGGTGGCGACAGGGGTGCCGACGGCAACGGCTGCGCTGCTGGGCAGTGCGTTCCCGATCGGCATGGCGATCGGGCGGGCGATCGGCCCGATCAACTGGCGCGGCTGGTCGCCCGTCGTACCTGCCGGTCTGTTCGCCGCCGTGGGGACCCTGCTCGTGAGCGGGTTCGACACGCCCGCGGCGGTCGGTGCCGGCCTGGTGGTGGCCGGCCTCGGTGTGGCCCCGCTCTACCCGGTGACCCTGGCCGCCTTGGTGGCAACCCCCGGCCTCAGCCCCGCCCGACTGGCCGCAATCGGAGCCTTGGCCTCGGGTACGGCGATCCTGGTCGCCCCAGCGGCCCTCGCCGTACTCGCCCGAGTCCTCGACCTGCGAACGGCGTACCTCATCACGCTTCCCCTGCTCGCCGTCCTCTTCCTCCTGAGCCGCCGCCCAAAATCCCGCTCGGACCAGACCCTCGACCGAGCTGACCTCCACCTCCGCCGGGACCCCGACAGCCCCCACCCCGTCGACGGCCTCGCGCCACGCGTCGACTGAGCAAGCGTCGACGCATCGGTCCGCCCGAGCATCGCCGGTGTGGACCTGCCTCACTCACCAACCCGGTGCTCAGCCGCGACTGACCCGAGCCGGCTGTCGATCGGACCTGTCCTCGTTCGTGTAGAGGGTGACAGGAGCCGGTCGACAGCCGGCGAGGCGCGAGGTGACGAGGTGACACATGTCCGAACCGAAGGTCCTGCTGCGTGGTCTGGGGATTCCCGAGTCGCCGCGGTGGCATGACGGCCGGTTGTGGTTCTGCAACTGGATCGACCAGGAGGTCGTCGCCGTCGCGATGGACGGTACGACGCAGGCCACGCCCGTACCGGTCGAGCGGTTGATGGGATGGTCCATCGACTGGCTGCCGGACGGCCGGATGCTGACGACTGGCGACAAGCTCCGGCGCTACGAGCCGGATGGGACGGTCAGCATCGTCGCGGACCAGGGTGGCAACGAGATCGTCGTGGACGCGAAGGGCGCTACCTACCTCAACGGCGCGGACTTCGACTTCGCCGGCGGCGAGGCGCCGAAACCCGGCTACATCAAGCTCGTCGGGCCGGACGGCGCCGTCCGCGAGGTCGCGAGCGACATCGAGTTCCCGAACGGCATGGTCATCACACCGGACAACCGGACGCTGATCATCTCCGAGTCGTTCGCCGGACGCCTGACGGCGTTCGACATCGAACCGGACGGAGGACTGTCCAACCGCCGGGTCGTCGCCGAAGGTCTCGGGCCGGACGGCATCTGCCTCGACGCCGAGGGCGCGGTCTGGGTCTCGACGGGAGGCTTCGGGGTCGTTCGCGTCGCCGAGGGCGGCGAAGTACTCCAGCGCATCGAGATCGGCGAGGACCGGGCCCCGTTCGCGCTCGCGCTCGGTGGTCCCGATCGGCGCACCCTGTTCATCATGACCGCCGAATGGCGCCCGGCCGACAGCGTCACCGACAACCTCGGCCGCCTGACCAACGGCCCCCGCACCGGCGAAGTCCTCACCCTCCCGGTCGCGGTCCCCGGCGCCGCCCGCCCGTGAGCCTGCTTTCCGGAAGATTCCGGTGATGGTTACCCGAAAGCCGAGGACCTCTAGGGCTTGGCGTACTTGCCGACCATCTTGACCAAGGTGTCCGGCGGGACGACCTTCACGTGCGGGGCGAGACCGTCGACGACGGCCAGGACGTTGTCGACGGACTTGCTCCACGCGTGCCACACGACGACCGAGTAGCCGGCGGTGGAGTATGGGTTGCGTGTGGCTGCGTTGAGCTCGGCCGTGACCGAGGCCTCGTCGGCGCCGTCGAGTCCGTCCCACAGCATCGTGCGGGCGGAGATGACCGGCTTGCCCTCCGACCAGACCACCTTGCCCTTGAGGCCGTCGTACCGGGAGTACTCGAGGTAGATGAGGCCGTCGATCTCGGGGCGCTTCAGGTACGACGACCAGAGGCCGGTGTTCTCGAACGCGTCGAAGTCGATGATCTGGGCAACGGAGAGGTCAGCCCGGCCCATCGATCGGGCGAGCGACGCGGTGTGCTTCTCGAGCGCGGCCGCCGGGTAGCGGCTCGGGTACATATAGCCGCCGCCGGAAGGGCCGACGACCCAGCGGTCCTTGCGGGACTGGTCGTAGAACCAGCGCATCACCGAGGGGGCGAGGTCGATCAGCGACGGCGAGATGCCCCAGCCGAGGTCGATCTCTCCGCGCCGCGGGCTGCCGAACCAGCGTTGGTCGGTCGGGAAGTCGCCCAGCATCCACTGGATGTTGTCCCCGTCGGTGATCAGGAAGGTGACGTAGTGGGCGTTCGGATCCGGTGTCGGGAGCTTCGCGGACACATGTTGAGAAAGCCGGTCCTCGCGGATGCCGGACAGGACGGACAGGTTGCGGGCGTGGTCGGCGGGCAGGGCCTTGACGCCGGCGGTCGAGTTCACGCCGATGAAGGCGTCCTCGCCGTTCGATGCGTCGCCCCAGCCGATCACCGTGGCGTCGTCGTCGAGCGCGGTGACCACCTCGGCGCGGAAGTCCGAGTTGCCGTCGAAGAAGGCGAGCGTCCCCGCCATCGTCACGTAGTCCCGCAGCCGTTCCGGCCAGGTCGGAGCCTGCTCGACTGCGACGTCGTGCCGCAGCCATGACCAGTAGTTGTCGAACACCCAGCGGTCGTCCTTGTCCCGCACGTCCAGGACCTTGCGCAGTCCGGCCTGGACCGCGGTCGCCTCCAAGCTCTCCTCGATCGCGACGGCACCCGTCAGGCCGGCCAGCGTGGTCGCCACGTTGACCGACGGCGTGCCCGTTCGAAAGAGAACATATCCGTCGGCGCCCGAGCGGCTGACGGTGTTCCACAGGTCACCGGTGCGGGTGCGGACGCCGTACCGGGAGACGAGGTCGTCGAGCCAGAACTGGTAGCCCAGCGACGGGATGTTCAGGTACAGCGACTCACCGCCGCGGCGCGCCATCAGGCCCTGGAGCGTGGTCGCGAGCGTCCGCTCGGCAGGGTTCAGGGAGTCTTCGGTCAGCACGTTCAGCAGCCGCGGCCGCTGCCCCTTGGGGTACGCCGCGGCGGGAGCGGATGACGGGGCGCCGAAGGCGAAGGAGGGTGCGAGTGAGCCGAGCCCGAGACCGGCGGTGAGGCCGAGGGCGCGGCGGCGGGTCAGCGTGAGACGTCGGCGATCGGACATGCGGTGCCTCCAGGGAGCGGCTGGTGGACTGTCCTACGTTGTCATCTGCCCGGCGACGATGCCACAGCCACCCGCGCGCCACAAGACCTCAGCCCGGAATCGGCAGCCCATAACGCCGAAGCAGCTCGACCAGCGCCTCGACGCCGGCCGACAGATCGAACAGCTCGGCCCGCAGTCCGACGCTCGCAGCCCCCGCCACATTGGCTTCGTTGTCGTCGATGAAGAGCACCGAGGACGCCGGTACGTCGATGGCCGCGAGGATGGCCCGGAAGTACGCCGGGTCCGGCTTGGCCAGCCCGAGATCGCAGGAGTAGAACGTCTCGTCGAACCACGCACCGTACCCGCGCTCGTCCTGCATGATCGCCCGCCGGTAGGCCTGCTGGTTCGTGGCGAGGTGGCAGCCGATCCCGGCCGCGCGCAGGTCACCGATCAGCGAGATCACTGCCGGCTCGGCCGCGAACCAGTGCCACGGTTCGAGCGCCTCCTCGAGTGAGGCCGGCGAGTTCCAGCGCGCGAGCACCTCGGCCACCGCGTCCCGGAAGTCGCCCTTCCCGACCAGACTCGGCCTCTCCGCCGCCATCAGTTCGGCCACGAAGGCGTCGGCGTCGGAGGAGGTGGGGACGAGCGCGGACAGCCGCGCCCACCAGTCCTGGCTGGGGCGCTGGATGACGCCGTCGGCGTCGAAGAGAACGGCGGAGACCATGCCGCCATCCTGTCAGCCTCGCCAACCGTTCACCTGCCGGGACCGGCCACGGCAACCCCTTGACCGGTTCAGTCGGTATGCGCTTACCTAATGGCTACGTCAACATATCTGGACACCTTCCGGCGAAATCCAACAGAAAGCGCCAGGTGAGGCGTATGACCTTGACCAGAAGGAAGTTCCTCGCGTTCGGCTCCGCCGCGGCCGCCGCGGGACTCACCGGATGCGGCTCGCGCAGTTCACTCGGCGGATCCGACGAGCTCAGCATGTGGACCTGGGTCGGCTCGGTGAACGACGGCCTGATCGGCCAGGCGGAGAAGGCGATCCCGGGGTACGACGGCATGAAGCTGGCGATGACCCGGATCGGGACCAACTACAAGACGAAGGTGCTGACCTCACTGGCCGGCAAGTCGCTGGTGCCCGACATCGTCGCGATCAACGACGACGTCGCGACCTACT
This sequence comes from Kribbella sp. NPDC048837, assembly GCF_055586945.1. Lineage (NCBI taxonomy): Bacteria > Bacillati > Actinomycetota > Actinomycetes > Propionibacteriales > Kribbellaceae > Kribbella > Kribbella sp. NPDC048837. The sequence continues at coordinate 141,132 of NZ_JBVJHF010000006.1, read as the reverse complement.
TCCCGAACCAGGACCAGTTCATCGATCTCAAGACGCTCGGCGCGAACGACCTCGAGAAGGACTTCCTGCCCTGGAAGTGGAAGCTCGGGATCACCCCCGAGGGCCGGATGATGGCCTATCCGATGGACACCGGACCGACCGCGCTGTTCTACCGCACGGACATCTTCCAGAAGGCCGGCATCGACATCGACCCGGCCGCGGTCGCCGAGCTGGCGCCTGACTGGGACAGCTACATCCAGCTCGGCAAGAAGCTCAAGGCCGCCGTCCCCGGCTCGGCCATCACCGACAACATCACCGGCGTCTTCAGCTACGCGCTGGCCCAGCAGTCCAAGCGGTACATGACTGAGGACGGGCAGTACATCGGCGACCAGGACCACATCCGCCAGGCCTTCGACCTCTCGATCCGGGTGGTCAAGGAGGGGCTGTCCGCGAACGCACAGTCCGGTACGACGGATGCGAACGCCGTGGTCACCAACGGCAAGCTGGTCGCGTACAACGCCGCCGTCTGGTGGGCGCAGCTCGGGCCGAAGAACGCGGCCCCGAAGACGAAGGGACTCTGGCGGGTGACGGCGGCTCCTGGTGGCGCCGGCAACCGTGGCGGGTCCTTCCTCGCGATCACGAAGTACTGCAAGAACCCGCAGGCGGCCTTCGCGTTCATCAGCTGGCTGGAGTCGGCGAAGAACCAGGCCCAGGCGTTCCTCGACCCGGTGCTGTTCCCGTCCACCCCGGCCAGCTACACCGACCAGACGATGGCCGCACCGGATCCGTTCTTCGGCGGCCAGAAGATCGTCGACGTCTTCGCCGCGTCGGCCAAGAAGTACCCCGGCGCCTACTTCTCGCCGTACGACACGATCATCGGTACGCCGCTCGGCGCCGAACTCGTGAACGTCGAGGTGGCCGGGAAGTCACCGGACCAGGCCTGGGCGGACGCGCAGCGCCAGATCGAACGTGAACTCACCCGAGCGGGGGCGATCTGAGATGGCTGTCACCACCAAGACACTCCCGTCCACCATCAGCACCACGAAGGACCCCGGCCCGTCGAGGCCGCCGAACAAGTACCGCCAGGCGCTGCCGCAGTACGCGGCCGTCTCGCCGTTCTTCATCCTGTTCGCGGTGTTCGGCGCGTTCCCGGTGCTCTTCTCGATCTGGATCTCGTTCCACTCCTGGAACGGCATCGGCGCGATGAAGTGGGTCGGGCTGCAGCAGTACAGCTACCTGCTCAGCGACCCGAAGTTCTGGCAGTCGATCGGCAACACGCTGATCATCTGGGTGCTGTCGACCGTGCCGATGCTGCTGCTCGCGCTGGTGATCGCCAACGCGCTGCACAACGCGACCCGGTTCCGCAGCTTCTACCGGATCGCCTACTTCATCCCGAACGTCACCTCGGTGGTCGCCGTCACGATGGTGTTCGGCTCGATCTTCAGCAACAACTTCGGGCTGCTGAACGCGTTCCTGCAGTCGATCGGGCTGACCAAGATCGAGTGGCTGACCCAGCCGTGGGGGATCAAGATCGCGATCGCGAGCATCGTCACCTGGCGCTGGGTCGGGTACAACGCGATCATCTTCCTGGCCGGCCTGCAGGCGATCTCCGGCGACGTCTACGAGGCGGCCAAGGTCGACGGCGCGTCCTCGCGGCAGACGTTCTGGCGGATCACCGTGCCGCTGCTGCGCCCGGTGATCCTGTTCACCGCCGTCACCTCGACCATCGGCGGCCTGCAGATCTTCACCGAGTCCCAGGTGCTGGTCGGCGACACCGGCGGCCCGGGCGGCTCCGGGACGACGATCGTGTCGTACCTGTACCAGAGCGCGTTCCTGAACAACCAGTTCGGGTACGGCGCCGCCATCGGCTGGGCGCTGTTCATCCTGATCGTGCTGTTCAGCATCATCAACTGGCGACTGATCGGCGGTGGTGACGAGCGGATCGCCCGCCGCGCCGCGCGCCGCACTGGAAGGGAGCAGGCCGATGCGCGCTGACCGGGCCCGGAACATCGTCAGCCACGTGGTGCTGATGTTCGGCGTCGTCCTGTCGATCTTCCCCTTCTACTGGATGGTGGTGATGGCCTCCAACACCACCCCGGACATCTTCACCTACCCGCCGAAGCTGCTGATCGGATCGCACCTGTTCGAGAACATGGGCAAGGTGCTCGACAACATCGACTTCTTCGGCTCGATGCTGATCACCGTGATCGTCGCGCTCGCGGTGACGGTGCTGGTGCTGTTCTTCGACTCACTGGCCGCCTTCGCGTTCGCGAAATACGAGTTCCCCGGCAGCAAGTGGCTCTTCGGGCTGCTGCTGGCCACCTTCATGATCCCGGCCCAGCTGTCGCTGGTGCCGCAGTTCGTGACGCTGGCCGAGTTCGGCTGGATCGGGTCGCTGAAGGCGCTGGTCATCCCGGGCGCGGCGAACGCGTTCGGCATCTTCTGGATGCGCCAGTACGCCCGCGGCGCGATCCCCGACGAGCTCATCTCGGCGGCCAAGGTCGACGGCGCCGGCTTCTTCCGCCAGTACCTGACCGTCGGTATCCCGGTGCTGCGGCCCGGACTGGCGTTCCTGGGTATCTTCACGTTCATCAATGTCTGGAACGATTACCTGTGGCCGTTGATCGTGATGACCGACCCGAACAAGCTGCCGCTGCAGGTCGCACTGCAGCAGCTGAACGGCATCTACGGCACCGACTACTCGATGGTGATGGCAGGTGCCCTGATGAGCGTCATTCCGCTGATCGGCGTCTTCATCATCGGCGCGCGCTCCTTCATCGCCGACATCGCCGCCGGCGCCATGAAGTTCTGACCCCACAACCGAACGGGACTCCTCTTGACTGACACCAAGCTTCGCTGGGGAATCATCGGCACCGGCAACATCGCGTCGCGGTTCGCCAGCCAGGTGCCGACGTCGGCGGCCAACGCGGTCGTCGCCGTCGGCAGCCGGTCGATCGACTCGGCCAACGCCTTCGCGGACAAATGGAACATCGCCAACCGGCACGGTTCGTACGACGACCTGCTCGCCGACGAGACCGTGGACGCGGTGTACGTCGCCACTCCGCATCCGATGCACCCCGAATGGGCGATCAAGGCCGCCGAGGCCGGCAAGCACGTGCTGTGCGAGAAGCCGCTGGCGATCAACAAGGCCTGGGCCGAGGCGATGATCGAGGCCGCGGTGCGCAACGACGTCTTCCTGATGGAGGCGTACATGTACCGCTGCCTGCCGCAGACCAAGCTGGTCGCCCAACTGGTCCGCGACGGCGAGCTCGGCACCGTCCACCAGATCCAGGCCACGTTCGCGTTCGCCGCCGGGTTCCGGCCGGAGAGCCGGATCTTCGCCGACGAACTGGCCGGCGGCGGCATCCTCGACGTCGGCGGCTACCCGGTCTCGTACGCCCGGCTGATCGCCGGCGCCGCGACCGGGCAGCCGTTCGCCGACCCGGCCGCGGTGACCGCGGTCGGGACCGTCGGCGAGACCGGCGCCGACGAATGGTCGGTCGCGACGCTGTTCTTCGACGGCGGCGTGACCGCTCAGGTCAGCACCGGCGTACGGCTGCAGGACCAGAACCAGGTCCGCGTCTTCGGCAGCAAGGGCTACCTCGTCATCGAGGACCCGTGGTTCGGCGGCGACGGCAAGCCGACCCACGTCACGCTGCACAAGGTGGGGGAGGAGCCGCGGGACATCTCCGCGGAGCCGGCTCTCATCTACGCCGCGGAGGCCGAGGCGGTCGCCGCGGCGATCGCGCAGCGGCAGGCGCCGGAGATGAGCTGGGCCGACACCCTCGGCAACCTCACCGTCCTGGACGCCTGGCGGGCCGCGATCGGGCAGCAGTACGCCAGTGAGCGCGACGACGCGCTGATTCCGACCGCGACCGGCCGGCCGCTCAAGCGCCGCGACGACGCCCCGATGATCTACGGCACGGTGGCCGGCCTGGACAAGCAGGTGTCCCGGCTCGTCATGGGTGTCGACAACCAGCAGACGCTCACCCACGCGGCCGCGCTCTTCGACGACTTCGTCGAGCGCGGCGGTACGACGTTCGACACGGCCTACGTCTATGGCGGCGGGCGGGGCGAGAAGCTGCTCGGCCAGTGGATCACCTCCCGTGGCAACCGGGACGAGGTCGTTGTCATCGGCAAGGGTGCGCACACGCCGCACTGCGACCCCGAATCGATCACCCGGCAGCTGACCGAGAGCCTCGAGCGGCTGCAGACCGACCACGTCGACCTCTACCTGATGCACCGCGACAACGAGCAGATCCCGGTCTCGGAGTTCGTCGACGTCCTCGACGAGCACTTCAAGGCCGGCCGGATCAAGGCGTTCGGCGGGTCCAACTGGTCCACCGCCCGCTTCGACGAGGCCAACGCGTACGCCGGGGCGAGCGGCAAGCAGCCGTTCACCCTGCTGAGCAACCACCTCAGCCTGGCCCGGGCGTACGACGTACCGTGGGCCGGGTGCCGGCATGTGTCGGACGACGAGTCGCAGGCGTGGTTGCGGGAGCGGCAGGTCGCGCTGTTCCCGTGGTCGAGCCAGGCCCGCGGCTTCTTCACCGGCCGGGCCAAGCCGGAGGACCGGTCGGACGAGGAACTGGTGCGCTGTTTCTACTCCGACGAGAACTTCCGTAGGCTGGACCGGGCCCGGGAGCTGGCGGCCGCCAAGGGAGTCGAGCCGACGGCGATCGCGCTGGCCTGGCTGCTGCACCAGCCGTACCCGGTGTTCCCGCTGATCGGGCCGCGGCACATCAGCGAGACCCGGACCTCGACACCCGGTCTGTCGGTGACGCTGACCGACGAAGAAGTGGCCTACCTCACGGCCTGAAGTACTGACTGCCACGCGAATTGGTCGAGCGCTGACCCACATGTAACATGGTCTGTCGGTGTCACGACCCTGAACACGGAGAATCATGTCTAAGAAGTGCGATGTCTGCGGCAAGCAGCCGACGTTCGGCAACAGCGTTGCCCGCTTGGGTAAGGGCGCGATGATCCGCCGGGTCAAGGCTCGCACGCCCCGGCGGTTCAACCCCAACATCCAGCCGGTCCGGGCGCTCATCAAGGGCACCCCGACCAAGCTGAAGGTCTGCACGTCCTGCATCAAGGCCGGCAAGGTCCAGCGCGTCGTCGGCTGACCCCAGCTTTCACTCCGTGTAGGGCCTTGAAATAGGCGCCCGGGATCACCCGGGCGCCTATTTCGCGTTCTCCTGCAGTGCTTCCGGTCAGCGCTTCCGGGCCACCACGGTGATCTCGTTGCGGTTGTGATGCAGCTGCCGCGCGTGCAGTACGTCGTACTCCTGCCGCAGTACGTCCAGACCACGCCGGGCTCCGTCGAGCGGGTTCTTCCCGCCGCCCTTCAGCGTGACGATCGCCAGCCCGCCGCGACGCAGGTGCGCGGCCGCGTCGAGCATCATCCGGGCGCTCATCAGCTGGTCCATCCGCATGTCGTTCACCACCACGTCGAATCGCGTCCGGTTCGCCGCGAAGAACCGCCCGGCGGTCGTCGCCTCGTGGTGGATCCGGCGGTCACCGCGCAGCCGCGGGTCCAGCGAGCCGGGGTCCACCGACCACACCTCCTGCCCGTGCTGCCGCAGGATCCGCGTCCACCCGCCCGGCGAGGCGCCGAGGTCGACCGCCTTCCCGCCGGCCGGCAGCTCCAGCCCGAAGGTCGCGATCGCCTCCTCGAGCTTGAACTCCGACCGCGACACCCGCTCGTCCGCCCGGGCCAACCGCATCCGCCCACCCGGCCAGTCCGACAGGCTGTCCTCGAGCCGGTTGAGACCGAGCAGGGTCGCCCGGCGGCCGACGAAGCACGACACGACCAGCTCCTGGCCGGAGCGGGTCACGGTCACCCCACGCTCGGTGAGGGCTTGCTCGATCCGGTGGTACGCCGACCCGCCGGTGCCGGCGCCGTCCGTCCAGGCCTGCACCGCGAGCGCCTTCGGGTACTCGGGCAGCTCACCCAGCACCAGTTCGGCCAGCTCGTAGTCGGGCGGCAGCTCCTCGAAGCTCCCGATCTCGACGGTCAGGTGCCGCACGAACATGATCCGCCCGGAATCACACGCCTGAGCCACCTCGCGCACGGCCGGTCCGGTGACCCGCCCGAGGTCCCCGCCGACCCGCTGGATCGCGACGTCGCGGCCGAACTCACCGCGGATCTCGCGCACCGCCCACTCGTAACTATCTGCGGCAACCGAGAACAAGACCGGGGAGAGCACAGCACATGGTAAGCGGACCGGTTAGCCTTCCGGGCGTGGAGGAACTGACCGTCGAGGTGTTGCGGGCCTGGGCCCGGACCGCGCTGGCCGAGCTGGGGCGGGCGCGGATCGAGATCGACGAGCTGAACGTGTACCCGGTGCCGGACGGTGATACCGGGACCAACCTCTACCTGACCTGGGAGGCCGCCTGCGACGCCCTGCCGCGGGGTGAGCTGACCTTCGCGGAGGCGGTCCAGGCGTTCGGACGCGGGGCACTGCTGGGCGCGCGCGGCAACTCCGGCGTCATCACCTCCCAGCTCGTCCGCGCCTGCGGTCTCCGCCTCGCCGAGAACCTCCCGCGCGACCAGGCCGAGGGAGTACTCGCGGATCCCCGGATGAGCGAGTCCGTCGCCTTCGCCGATGCGCTGAAGTACGCCGCCGATGCCGCGTACGGCGCGGTCGCACAGCCGGTCGAGGGGACCATGCTGACCGTCGCCCGGGCCGCCGCGACCGGCGCGATGACGGCCGCGAACGACGGGAAGAGCCTGGCCGACGTGTGCCTGGCCGCGGTCGCGTCCGCGCGGCAGGCGCTCACCAAGACCACCGAGCAGCTCGACGTCCTGCGCCGCGCGGGTGTCGTGGACGCCGGGGGAGCGGGCCTGGTGGTGATCCTGGGCGCGATGGAGTCGGTGCTCACCGGGCGGCTCGTGCACGTCGACGTACCGGCTCGGGTGCCGACCGAGAGCACGGGCGACCTGAGCCCGGAAGGGCCGGCGTACGAGGTCATGTACCTGCTCGACGCGCCGGACGACAAGATCGGCGACTTCCGGCAGAACCTCGCGGGTCTGGGTGACTCGGTCGTCGTGGTCGGCGGCGACGGACTGTGGAACGTGCACGTCCACACCGACGACGTCGGCGCCGCCGTCGAGCAGGGCATCGACATCGGCCGGCCGCACCGGATCCGGGTCACGCACTTCGCCGACCAGGCGCACCACCACGAGCCGGTCCCGAGCCGGGCGGTGATCGCGGTCGTCGCCGGCGACGGGCTGGCCGACCTGTTCAGCGAGGCCGGCGCGCACATCATCAGAGGCGGCCCCGGGCGACGGTGTTCGACCGGGGAGCTGCTGCAGGCGATCGAGCGGTCGAAGGCACCGGAGATCGTGATCCTGCCCAACGACAACGACTCGATCGCGGTCGCCGAGGCCGCCGCGACCGCGGCCCGGCAGGACGGGATCCGGGTGGCCGTGATCCCGACCCGCGCACAGGTCCAGGGCCTGGCGGCGATCGCCGTCCACGACCCGGAGCGCAGCTTCGACGACGACGTCGTCCATTTGTCGGCCGCGGCCGGGCAGACCCGGCACGGCGCGGTCACGATCGCGGTCAAGGACGCCTGGACGATGGCCGGCCGATGCCGGGTGGGCGATGCGCTCGGCGTGGTCGACGGCGACTTCACGCTGATCACCGAGGACCTCGAGGAGGCCGCCTTCGGCGTCGTGGACCGGCTGCTCGGCGGTGGCGGCGAGCTGCTCACGATCGTCACCGGACGCGACGCCGACCCCGGCCTGGCCGAAGCTCTGGAGCGGCACGTCCGGCGGAACCGCAAAGATGTCGATGTCGTGGTGTACGACGGAGGGCAGGACAGGTACCCGTTGCTGATCGGGGTGGAATGAAGACCGACATCGACCGCAAGCTCCGTGACTTCCTCGGTGCCAGGACGGCGAAGATCTTCGCGGACGTGCTCGAGATCGAGACCGTCGGCGAGCTCCTGCGGCACTACCCGCGGCGGTACCTGAAGAAGGGTGAGCTGACCCCGTTCGACGAGCTGGAGGTCGGCGACCAGGCGACCGTGAACGGCCGGGTCAAGAAGGTCACCGTGCGGTCGCTGGACACCAAGGCCGAGATCCCGCTCACCGACGTGCAGAAGTGGGCCCGGCGCAAGACGCTGACCAAGGTCGTGGTCACCGACGGCAGGCGGGACCTGGAGCTCGCCTTCTTCAACCAGCCCTGGCTGGCGACCAAGCTGACGCCCGGCACCGCCGCCCTGTTCTGGGGCGAGGTGACGATGTTCCGCGACATCATGCAGCTGAAGAGCCCGGGCACCGAGATCCTCGACGAGGAGGATCTGTCCGAGGCCGAGATCGAGCGCCGGGCCCGGCCGTTCCGGCCGCTCTACCCGGCGACCGCGAAGTTGCCGACCGCAACGATCGAGCGGTCGGTGAAGATCGTCCTGGACAGCCTCGACGACAACCTCGACGATCCGGTCCCGGAGCTGATCCGGCGCAACGAGAAGCTGCTCGGGCTGCGGGAGGCCTTGCAGAAGGTGCATCTGCCGGACACCGAGAAGGACATCCGCGACGCGCAGCAGCGATTCCGGTTCGAGGAAGCGCTGGTGATGCAGACGATCCTGGCCCAGCGTCGCGCGGTCACCGACGCGCTCAACGCCGTACCGCGGCCTCGGACCGAAGGCGGTCTGCTGGACGAGTTCGACCAGCGGCTGCCGTTCCAGCTCACCGACGGGCAGGCCGAGGTCGGGGAGGAGATCTTCGCCGACCTGGCCCGTCCGCACCCGATGCACCGGCTGCTGCAGGGCGAGGTCGGCTCCGGCAAGACGGTGGTCGCGCTGCGAGCGATGCTGTCGGTGGTCGACAACGGTGGCCAGGCGGTCCTGCTCGCCCCGACCGAGGTGCTCGCGACCCAGCACCACAAGACGCTGACCAAGATGCTCGGTCATCTGGCCGAGCAGGGCATGCTCGGCGGCGCGGAGCATGCCACCCGGGTCGCTCTGCTCACCGGCTCTCTGAACGCGGCCGCCCGGCGGACGGCGATGCTCGACGCGGCCAGCGGGGCCGCGGGGATCGTGGTCGGGACGCACGCGCTGCTCGAGGACAAGGTCCAGTTCGCCGATCTCGGGCTCGTGGTGGTCGACGAGCAGCACCGGTTCGGCGTCGAGCAGCGGGCCGCGCTCAGTCAGAAGTCGGGCGAGAACACCCCGCACGTGCTGGTCATGACGGCGACCCCGATCCCGCGGACCGTGGCGATGACCGTGTTCGGCGACCTCGCAGTCTCGACGCTGACCCAGCTGCCGGCCGGGCGGTCGCCGATCCAGTCGTCCGTGGTCCCGGCGAAGGAGAAGCCGGACTGGCTGCAGCGGGCCTGGACCCGGGTCCGCGAGGAGGTCGGCAAGGGCCACCAGGCGTACGTCGTGTGCCCGCGGATCGGTGACGACGTGAAGAACGCGGCCGACGAGGAAGGCGAGTTCGTCGCCGGCGACGAGGACCAGCCGAAGAAGCAGGCCCGCCCGCCGATCTCGGTGCTGCAGGTGTCCGAGGCGCTGGCCGAGATCCTGCACGACCTCCGGGTGGAGATCCTGCACGGCCGGCTGCCCGCGGAGGAGAAGGACGCCGTGATGTCGCGGTTCGCGGCCGGCGAGATCGACGTCCTGATCGCGACCACGGTGATCGAGGTCGGCGTCGACGTACCGAACGCCTCGACGATGGTGATCATGGACGCCGACCGGTTCGGCATCTCCCAGCTGCACCAGCTGCGCGGCCGGGTCGGGCGCGGCCGCGTGCCGGGACTCTGCCTGCTGGTCACGGACCTGTGGCCCGGTTCGAAGTCGTACGGGCGGTTGGACGCGGTGGCCTCGACCACCGACGGGTTCGAGCTGTCCCGGATCGACCTGGAGACCCGGCGCGAAGGCGACGTCCTCGGCGTGGCGCAGTCGGGCCGGCGGAGCAGTCTGAAGCTGCTCAGCGTGCTGCGGGACGAGGAGGTCATCTTCGCTGCCCGGCACGTGGCCAACTCGATCGTCTCGGTGGACGCCGAGCTGGCCGAGTATCCGGCGCTGCGGTCGTTCGTCCGGAGCGCGCTGGAATCCGAGACGACCGAGTACCTGGAGAAGACGTGACCGTGTTGAATGCCGCGCCTCTCAGTCCAGACCGGGAGGCCCCGTGACCCGGATCGTCGGGGGAGCGGCCGGCGGCCGGCGGATCGCCGTACCGCCGGGGAGTGGGACACGCCCGACCGCGGATCGGGTCCGGGAGGCGCTGTTCTCGTCGCTGGAGTCGGAGTTCGGCAGCTTCCACGGGCTCGCCGTGCTCGACCTGTACGCCGGGTCCGGGGCGATCGGGCTCGAGGCGCTGTCCCGGGGAGCTTCCCGCGCCGTCCTCGTGGAGTCGGACCGGAAGGCGGCCGAGGTCATCGCGGCCAACATCAAGGTCGTGGGTCTGCCCGGCGCGACCCTGCTCACGCGCCCGGTCGAGAAGGTGGCCTCGGGGGACAGCCCGGCGACGTTCGACCTGGTCTTCGCGGACCCGCCGTACAAGCTGGAGACGGCCGAGCTGCAGGACGTGCTGACCGACCTGGCCGCGAAGGGCTGGCTGGCCGGCGACGCGGTGGTCGTGGTCGAGCGTGGCAAACGGGAGCCGTGGGAGTGGCCCGAGGGGTTCGCCGCGCTGCGGGATCGCAAGTACGGCGAGGCCCGGCTTTGGTACGGTCACCGCCATGGCTAAGGCGGTCTTCCCCGGCACGTTCGACCCGCCCACGAACGGGCATCTGGACATCATCGCCCGGGCCTCGGCCGCCTTCGACGAGGTGATCGTCGCGGCCGGGGTGAACCAGTCGAAGAACCGGCTGTTCAGCCCCGAGGAGCGGATCGAGATGCTCACCGAGCTCGCCGCGCCGTTCGGCAACGTGCGAATCGGGACCTTCGAGGGGCTGCTGGTCGACTACTGCCGGGCCGAGGGCGCCGGAGTGATCGTGAAGGGCCTGCGGTCGGCCGCCGACTACGACTACGAGCTGCAGATGGCCCAGCTCAACTTCGCCATGACCGGCGTGGACACCGCCTTCCTGCCGACCCGGCCGGAGAACGCTTTCATCTCCTCCAGCTGGGTCAAGGAGATCGCCCGCCTCGGCGGCGACGTCGCCTCGTTCGTGACCCCGGCCGTTCACTCCCGGTTACTGGCGAAACTCTAGAATCGCCCCGAATTGGGCGGTTGGCCGCGGAGTTGGTAATGTGGAGCACCGGTCTCGACGAGACCGAGATCTTGCCTGCCCACGCCTGAAAGGGATGTTCTGAGCGTCTTGGACCCGCGGTCCCCACTCGTGATCGACACGCACGAGCTGTCGCGCCGCGCCGGGTCCCAACGCGAAGTCACCTTCACGGCACCGGCACCGCAAGATCTCGGAATCGACGTGATCGGCGTCCCCGAAGGCGATCCGATCCAGTTCGATCTACGGCTGGAATCGGTTGTCGAAGGGGTTCTCGTCACCGGGACGGCCCGCGGCCGACTGGTCGGGGAGTGCGCGCGGTGCCTGGTCGATATCGAGGACGAGTTCCTCGCTGACGTCCAGGAGCTGTACGTCTACCCGGAAAGCGAAGCCGGACCGGACGAGGCCAGCCGGATGGAGGGCGATCTGATCGACCTCGAGCCGGTGCTGAGGGACCAGGTGGTGCTCGCACTGCCGTTCCAGCCGCTGTGTACGGACGACTGTCCGGGTCTGTGCCCCGAGTGCGGGGTACGCCTGGCGGACGAGCCCGGCCACCGGCACGAGGACGGCGTCGACCCGCGCTGGGCCGCCCTCGGCGGCCTGCTCCAGCAGGACGAACGACCGCAGGACAACTGAAGACCGAATACACGTCAGCTAGCCGGCCGGGTCATCCAGCCCCCGGCCGAACCGAGGAGTCATAACCGTGGCCGTTCCGAAGCGGAAGATGTCGCGCAGCAACACCCGCAGCCGCCGGGCCCAGTGGAAGACCACTGCCCCGTCGCTGGTGACCTGCGTGAACCCCGCCTGCCGCGCGAAGCACCTGCAGCACACCGTCTGCCCGACCTGCGGTCAGTACGGCGCCAAGGGCGAGCGTCGCCAGGTCGTCGAGAGCTAAACGGCACCAGGAAGTGAATTCGGTCAACGAAACGGGGCTCTACGCCGAGCTGAACCAGCGGCTCGGCGTATCGCTGGCTGACGCACTACTGGAGCACGCCTTCACCCACCGTTCGTTCGCGTACGAGAACGGTGGGTTGCCGACGAACGAGCGGCTGGAGTTCCTCGGGGACTCCGTGCTCGGCGTGATCGTCACGGAGTCGCTGTTCCGCAACCATCCGGACCTGTCCGAGGGCCGGCTGGCCAAGCTGCGCGCCGCCGTGGTCAACATGCGCGCGCTCGCCGGGGTCGCCCGCGACCTCAAGCTCGGCAAGTACCTGCGGCTCGGCCGCGGCGAGGAAGCGACCGGCGGCCGGGACAAGTCGTCGATCCTGGCCGACTGCGTCGAGGCGCTGATCGGCGCCGTCTACCTGGACCGCGGCTTCGAGACCGCCGGGCGGGTCGTGCACACGCTGTTCGACGACCTGATGGAGTCGTCGGCCCGGCTCGGTGCCGGCCTGGACTGGAAGACCTCGCTGCAGGAGCTGGTCGCCCAGCTCGGCGTCGGCGTACCGGAGTATGTGATCGCGGAGTCGGGGCCGGACCACGCCAAGACGTTCGAGGCGCGGGTCCGGATCGGTTCCGACACCTACGGTCACGGCATCGGCCGGAGCAAGAAGGAAGCCGAGCAGCAGGCCGCCGAGACGGCCTGGAAGGCCCTCCGGGCCGCCCACCCGGACAGCACGGACCCCTCACAGCAGCCCTGAGTGCCTGAGCTTCCCGAAGTAGAGGTCGTTCGCCGGGGTCTGGCGCAGTTCACCACCGGCCGGACCATCGACGCGGTCGAGGTCCTGCATCCCCGCCCGGTACGGCGTCATGCCGCCGGGCCGGACGATTTCGTCGCGCGGCTCAAGGGCCAGGTGTTCGCCGAGCCGGCACGGCGCGGGAAGTACCTGTGGCTCCCGCTGGAGTCGGGCGACGCGGTGCTCACCCACCTCGGGATGAGCGGCCAGTTCCGGGTCCAGCCGGTCGGCGCGCCCGACGAACCGCACCTGCGGGTCCGGTTCCGGTTCGCCGACGACGGCGGAGAGGTCCGCTTTGTGGACCAGCGGATGTTCGGTGGTCTGTCGTACTCCGACGGCGGCGCGGAACTGCCCGCGGAGATCGCCCACATCGCCCGCGACCCGTTCGATCCTCTGTTCGATCCGGAGGCCGTCGTGGCCGCGATCCGGCGCCGGAAGACCGGTCTGAAACGGGCCTTGCTGGACCAGACAGTGATCAGCGGAGTGGGCAATATCTACGCTGACGAAGCGTTGTGGCGCGCCAAGCTGCACTACGCCCGGGCCACAGAAACGCTGAAACCCTTACAAATAAGGGAGATCGTCCGGCACGCCCACGAGGTGATGGCGGCCGCGCTGGACGTCGGCGGGACCAGCTTCGACGCCCTGTACGTCAACGTGAACGGGGAATCCGGCTACTTCGAACGCGGCCTGAACGTCTACGGGCAAGAGGGATCGCCGTGCCCGCGCGACGGGCGCCCGATCCGTCGGGAGCCGTTCATGAACCGTTCGTCGTACCGGTGCCCGAAATGTCAGCCGGTTCCGCGCCATGTCCGCTGGTGAACGAGGTATCGTTAATAAATGTGGCCCAGGTTGACCGTCGGCCCCGCCGGTGTCACCCTGAAAGACGGCACACATTTTCAGCGCTCCGTTCGTGACCAGGACTCAGGGGCGCACCCGGCCAGAACCCTTCCGGAGGACAGCACAATGGCCAAGGCTCTTCTAGGGCACCTTGGAGGCACTGACCCGCGCATGCTCGAGCAGGTTCGTCTGCTCAACCGGCGTGTCGCCGATCTGGAGGCGCACGTGATGCGGCTTCAGGCAGAGAACGACCATCTCGTCGCACAGGTCCACGAGGGCCGGCTGCTCACCGTCGACGAGGCACTGCGCGCCCCTGCTTCGGTCTGAGGACCCGAGCCGCGACAACAGAGTTCCATCTCTACCGTCCGCATCACCACGGCGGTGGCCCCCGTCCGGGCCTCCGCCGGTTGTATGTTCACCGAATGTTGTGCTCCCTGACCTTTTGCCGGCCATTCTGATCGGTCGGCCTCCGCTGGATCGCGGCGATCTCTTTGTAGACTGCGATGCGGAACTACTTCCCCCGGGTAGCGGCAGCGTCACGAGCAGTACTGGCGTCATGTGCGGTTATGGCGGTTCCTTCGGTATCGTCTGTCCTTTCACGGGTTGGAGAGCTTCGCTTTGTACCTGAAGAGCATGACGCTCCGAGGCTTCAAGTCGTTCGCGTCGGCCACGACGATGAACTTCGAACCGGGCATCACCTGCATCGTCGGCCCGAACGGCTCCGGCAAGTCCAACGTCGTCGACGCCCTCGCCTGGGTGATGGGCGAGCAGGGCGCGAAGTCGCTGCGTGGCGGCAAGATGGAGGACGTCATCTTCGCCGGCACCTCCGGCCGCGCCCCGCTGGGCCGCGCCGAGGTGGTGCTCACCATCGACAACGCCGACGGCGCCCTGCCGATCGAGTACGCCGAGGTGACGATCAGCCGGACGATGTTTCGCAACGGCGGGTCGGACTACCAGATCAACGGCCAGAACTGCCGGCTGCTCGACGTCCAGGAACTGCTCAGCGACTCCGGGATCGGCCGCGAGATGCACGTCATCGTCGGCCAGGGCCAGCTCGACTCGATCCTGCGCGCCACGCCGGAGGGCCGGCGCGGGTTCGTCGAGGAGGCGGCCGGGGTCCTGAAGCACCGCAAACGTAAAGAAAAGGCGATCCGCAAGCTCGAGGCCACCGAGGGCAACCTGCACCGCCTCGGGGACCTGATCACCGAGATCCGCCGCCAGTTGAAGCCGCTCGGGCGCCAGGCGGAGGTGGCGCGCCGGGCGGTGACGATCCAGGCCGAGGTCCGCGACGGCCGGGCCCGGCTGCTGGCCGACGACATCGTCCAGGCGCAGTCCGCGCTGGAGGCTGAGCTGCGGGACGAGGCCGCGCTCACCCAGCGCCGGACCGAGACCGAAGCCAAGCTGCGCGAGGCCCGTGAGCTGGAGGCCGAGCTCGAGGACGCGCTCCGCGAGGACGCGCCGGCCCTGCAGGCCGCCCAGGACACCTGGTACCAGCTGTCCGGCTTCGGCGAGAAGATCAAGGGCACAGCGCGGATCGCGGCGGACCGGATCCGGTCGCTGAACGACGAGGCCGACGACGGCCCGCGCTCGGGGCGGGACCCCGACGAGCTGGAGCTGGAAGCTGCCCGGGTCCGCGAGACCGAGGCGCAGATCGAGGCCGAGGTCGAGGCGCACTCCGAGCTGCTCGCCGAGGCCGTCGAGCGCCGCCAGCAGTTGGAGTCGCAGGAGGCCGAGGAGGAGCGCCGGATCTCCGCGCTGATCCGGGCCGCCGCCGACCGCCGCGAGGGCCTGGCCCGGCTGACCGGCCAGGTGAACGCGCTGCAGAGCCGCGCGGCCGCCGCCGAGTCCGAGATCGGCCGCTTGGCCAGCAACATGCACGAGGCCGAGGTCCGGGCCGGCAAGGCGCAGCACGACTTCACCGCGCTGGAGACCCAGGTCGCCGGGCTGGACGCCGGCGAGAAGGGGCTCGACGACCAGTACGAGGCCGCCCAGGCGGTGCTCGACGAGATGGACGAGCGCCTGGCGAAGCTGCGGGCCGAGGAGCGCGACGCCGAGCGTGAGCGCACCGGACTGGCCGCGCGGAAGGAAGCGCTGGAGCTAGGCCTGAACCGCAAGGACGGCGCCGGCGCTCTGCTGGCCGCCTCCGAGCAGGTGAACGGCCTGATGGGTTCGGTGGCCGCCCTGCTGAGCGTGCGCTCCGGGTACGAGACCGCCATCGCGGCCGCGCTCGGTGAGGCCGCCGACGCGGTCGCTGTCACGCACACCGAGGCTGCTCTGCACGCGGTCGGGCACCTGAAGCAGCACGATCTCGGGCGGGCCGGGATGCTGCTGGGCGACGCCCCGGCCGACGACTACGCCCTGTGGCCGGCGTTGCCGTACGGAGCGTCGTACGCCGTCGATGTCGTGGACTGCCCGGAGACCCTCCGGCCCGCGCTGCGGCGGCTGCTGCGCAAGGTCGCCGTGGTCGACGACGTGGCAGCCGCTCGGTCGCTGCTGCGGAACCTCCCCGACGTCACGTGCACCACGCGCGGTGGCGACGTACTCGGGGCGCACTTCGCGTACGGCGGATCGGACGCGGCACCGAGCCTGATCGAGGTGCAGTCCGCGGTCGACGAGGCGACGGAGAAGCTGACCGAGGCGACGGCGCGGAGCGAGCGGCTTCGGTTCGAGCTGGCAGGCCTGGAGGACGAGCGGGCCCGGCAGAAGGAGTCCGTCGAGATCACGCTGGCCCGGCTGCACGAGTCGGACGCCGCGATGGCTGCTGTCGCCGAGCAGTTGGCGCACTTCGGGTCGCTGGCCAAGGCGTCCCGCGGTGAGGCGCAGCGGATGGCCGAGGCGATCGCCGCGGCCGAGGAGGAGCGCGACAAGAACCTGTCCGGCCTGGCCGAGCTGGAAGAGCGCCTGATGGACGCCGAGGCGTTCGACGACGACGGCGACGAGCCGGACGCGTCGGAGCGCGATCGGCTGGCCGAGGCGGCCAAGGCCGGCCGTGCGGCCGAGATGGAGGCGCGGCTCGCGCTGCGGACCACCGAGGAGCGGGCCCGGGCGCTGTCCGGGCGGGCCGACTCGCTGGAGCGCGCGGCGCGGCAGGAGCGCGAGGCCCGAGCCCGGGCGATTGCGCGGGCGGCACGCCGGGCCCGGCAGGCGGAGGCGGCCCAGGCCGTGCACCTGGCGGCCGGTCACGTGCTCGCCCGGCTGGAGTCCTCGCTGCAGCAGGCGGCGTCCGAGCGGGCGGCGATCCAGGCTCAGCGGGCGGACCGTGAGCAGGCGCTGGCGCAGGCCCGGTCCGCGACTCGGAACCTCAGCTCCGATCTGGAGCAGCTGACCAACACTGTGCACCGGGACGCGCTGGCCCGGGCCGAGCAGAAGATGCGGCTGGAGCAGCTGTACGAGAAGGCGCTCGGCGAGATCGGCATCGAGGTCGACGCCCTGGTCGCGGAGTACGGCCCGGACCAGCTGGTCCCACCGCTGCCCAAGGAGGGCGACGACGGCACGCTCGAGCTCGAGGGCGAGCCGTTCAACCGGACCAAGGTCGAGAAGCGGCTCAAGCAGGCCGAGCGCGCGCTCAACCAGCTCGGGCGGATCAACCCGCTCGCGCTGGAGGAGTTCGAGGCGATGGAGGAGCGGCACAAGTTCCTGTCCGAGCAACTCGAGGACCTGCGGAAGTCCCGGCGCGACCTGATGGACATCGTCAAGGAGGTCGACGAGCGGGTCGAGCAGGTCTTCACCGAGGCCTACCGCGATGTCGAGACCGCCTTCGAGCACGTCTTCAGCCGGCTGTTCCCCGGCGGTGAGGGCCGCTTGGTCCTGACCGACCCCGACGACATGCTCGCCACCGGCATCGACGTCGAGGCCCGCCCGCCCGGCAAGAAGGTCAAGCGCCTCTCGCTGCTGTCCGGTGGTGAGCGGTCCCTGGTCGCGGTCGCCTTCCTGGTCGCCCTGTTCAAGGCCCGCCCGTCGCCGTTCTACATCCTCGACGAGGTCGAGGCGGCGCTGGACGACACCAACCTCGGCCGCCTGCTGGAGATCTACGAGGAGCTCCGCGAGAACAGCCAGCTCCTGGTCATCACCCACCAGAAGCGCACCATGGAGGTCGCCGACGCCCTCTACGGCGTCACCATGCGCGGCGACGGCGTCTCCGCCGTCATCTCCCAACGCATCCGCGAACCCGAACCGGTCTGACCCGAAGGCCCCGGGAAACTCCCGGGGCCTTCTGTTTGCGAAATCTGAGACGACCGGTCATATTGGGGTCATGGCGCGGCGGAGTATGAAGGAAGAGATTCTGGGGGCCGGGGTGGACCTGTTCCTGGAGCGGGGGTTCAACGCGGCCGGGGTGAAGGACATCACGGATCGGGCCGGGGTGCCGAAGGGGTCGTTCTACAACCACTTCGAGAGCAAGGAGGCGCTGGCCGCGGTGGCTCTCGAGCGGTACGGCGACTCCCGCCGGCTCAGCGATCTCGCCGACCCGCGGGTGCCGCCGGTGGAGCGGATCCGCCGGCACTTCGAGTTCCTCCGGGACGAGCTGCCGGACTTCGCGCGCGGCTGCATGTTCGGCAACTTCAGTGCCGAGATCGTCGACCACAGTGAGCCGCTGCGCCTGCGGGTCAAGGGCAGCTTCGACGAGTGGTCGGGGATGCTGGCGGACGCGATCGCCGAGGGGCAGGCGGCGGGCGAGATCCGCGCGTCGCTCGACCCGCGGCAGACCGCGCACTACCTGACCAACGCCTGGGAGGGGACCCTCCTGCAGGCCCGGGCGGACAAGACCGGCGAGGCCTTCGACATCTTCTTCACCATCACCTTCGACGCGCTGCTGACCTGAGCCGACCAGCCGTCCCGGCCTCGGGACGGCTTTCTTGTTCCGACTTCAAGATGACCGACCGTCTTAAGGAGCACCCATGACCACCTACCGAGCGATCGAGGCCGTCGAGGACGGCACGTTCACGCTGGTCGAGCGTGAACTGACCGACCCGGGCGCCGGCCGCGTCCGGATCGCCGTCGAGGCTTGCGGCGTCTGCCACAGCGACATCGTCGGCGTGCACAACCTCTTCGGCAACCACCCGGCCGGTACGGCGATCGTCCCCGGCCACGAGGTGGTCGGCCGGATCGACGCAGTCGGCGACGGTGTGACCACCCGGTCCGTCGGCCAGCGCGTCGGCGTCGGCTACCTGGCCGGCCCTTGCGGCGTCTGCGCGAACTGCCGGCGCGGCGACTTCGTCTACTGCTCCAACCAGCCCATCACCGGCGACTCCATCGACGGCGGGTACGCCGAGTTCCTGACCACGCCGGCCAGTGGGCTGGTCGCCGTACCGGAGGAGTGGGACGCGGCTGAGGCGGCGCCGTTGTTGTGCGCGGGGATCACGGTGTTCAACGGTCTGCGCAAGGGTGCGGCGCGGCCCGGGGATCTCGTTGCCGTGCAGGGGATCGGCGGACTCGGGCATCTGGCGATCCAGTACGCCGCCAAGCTCGGGCTGCGCGTGGCTGCGATCGCGCGGGGCGAGGAGAAGCGCGAGCTCGCGCTGAAGCTCGGCGCGAGTGAGTACATCGACAGCGCCGCGGTGGATCCGGCGAAGGCGCTGCAGGAGCTCGGCGGTGCCCGGGTGATCGTGGCGACCGCGGCCAGCGGTGCCTCGATGACGCCGTTGGTCGACGGCCTGGGCCTGCGCGGCAACCTGATCGTGGTCGGTGCCGCGAGCGACCCGATCGAGGTGACGACCGGCTCGCTGATCTTCGGTGGTCGCTCGATCGAAGGCTCGCTCACCGGCACCCCGAGCGAGAACGAGGAGAACCTCACCTTCGCACTGAGCAACGACATCCGGCCGATGGTCGAGCGCGTCCCCCTCGCGCAGGCGGCCGAGGCGTACGCGCGGATGCGGTCCGGCGCGGCCCGGTTCCGCATGGTTCTGACGACGGGAGCCTGACCATGCAACTGATCCTGAAAGCCTTGGGCGACGTCCTGGAGAACGTCGTACTCGACCGCGAACCTGATCTGACCGTCGGTCCGGACGAGGTACTGGTCCGGATCGAGGCGGCGACGATCAACCCGGTCGACCCCATGCTTGCCTCAGGCAACTACGGCTACCGGATCGAGGTCCCGTTCGCGCTCGGCTCGGAAGGCGTCGGGCGCGTGGTCGAGGGCCGTGAAGACCTGCTGGGCCGGCGCGTGCTGATCCTGCCGAACTACGAGCAGGGCACGTGGGCGGAGCAGGTCGTGGTGAAGGCGGCTAACGTGATCCCGATCCCGGACGACGGTGACCCGCTGCAGCTCGCGATGGTCGGCATCAACCCGCTGACCGCTCACCTCGCGCTGACCAAGTACGTCGACCTGAAGCCGGGGGACTGGATCGGGCAGAACCTCGGCAACTCCGCCGTCGGGCAGTACGCCACCGCTCTCGCGAAGCACGCCGGCCTCAACGTGCTGAGCGTCGCACGACGGCCGGTCGCGCTCGACGGGGACGCGGTCGTCGTCGACGGCGACGACCTGGCCGGGCGGATCCAGGCCGAGCTGGGGGACAACCGGCTGAAACTGGTGCTCGACGGCACCGGCGACGCGACGGTCGGCGCGCTGGCGCAGGCGACCGGGTTCGAGGGCACCGTGGTGAGCTACTCGTCCGTGACCGGGCAACCACCCGCGATCGGGCTCGGCGACCACATCTACCGGCAGTTGCGGCTGACCGGCCTGTGGATCGTCAACTGGCTGACCACAGCGCCTCGGGCGGAGCTCGAGCAGACGTACGGCGATCTCGCCCGGCTGGTGGTGGACGGCGTACTGCGGGCGCAGGTCGAGGCGACGTACCCGCTGGAGGAGTACGCGAAGGCGCTCGAGCACGCCCGGCAGCCGGGCCGGGACGGGAAGGTGCTGTTCAGGCCGTGATGGTCATGGAGGCGAGTTGGTCGGACCGGACGTCGAAGGTGAAGTGGGACGGGCCGTTGAAGCCGTCGCCGCCGACCTGGGTGACGATGGTGAGCGGGTTGCCCGGGGTGGAGACCTCGGTGCCGGTGAAGGTGGCCCGCTTGCCGATCAGCTCGTTCTCGCTCCAGGAGCGGATCCGGTCGTGGCCGCGGAACTGGCGGCCCCAGTCGTCGACGTAACCGTCCGCGGCGAACGCCGCCACGAACGCGTCGTTGTCCTGCTCGTCGATCGCGGTGAGCGCGCGCTGGACCGCGGCGGGGATCTCTTGGCTCATGGAGGTGACGATAACGCTCCCGGTTGAACCGGTCGCGCGATCCGCACGTGTGGCGGGTGAGTTCGACAACCGAGGAGGACGTGATGAAGGGACTGGGCAGTGTGATCGGTGTGGTGGCGCTCGGCCTCGCGGGGCTGACCGCCTGCGGTGGCGGCGACGACTCGGGCTCGAGCTCCGGTTCCGGTGCGAGTACGTCGCAGTCCACCAGCCAGGCGGGGTCGGCCGCGAAGCTGGCCACCGCGGACGTCAGCGGTCTCGGCAAGGTCGTTGTCGATGGCAACGGGCGGACCGTGTACGTGTTCGACAAGGACACCTCTGGCAAGTCGAACTGCGAGAGTGGCTGCCTGGACAAATGGCCGGTGGTGGCGGCCGGCGACGGGACTCCGCAGCTGGACGGGATCAACGCGTCCCTGGTCAGCACGGTCACCCGGTCCGACGGCACCAAGCAGCTGGCGATCGGCGGACTGCCGCTGTACCTGTTCGCGAGTGACGCCCAGGCGGGTGATGCCAAGGGCCAGGCGGTCGGCGGTGTCTGGTGGGTGGTCGGCGCGGACGGCAAGAAGATCACCACACAGCCGTCCGGCTCCGGTAATGGCAACGGCTACTGAAACTCTGCCGCGGTGGGTCCCCGCCATTGCCAAAGGCGGGGAATCCCCTATCGTACGGACGGTGGGTGACTACCCAGGGCCGGACGCCGCCGAGACGTTGATCCGCACCCTGTACGCCGAGCACGGGCGCAGCCTGTTGGCCTACGCGACCCGTCTCACCGGTGACCGGGCCGCGGCGGAGGACGTCGTCCAGGAGACGCTGGTGCGGGCGTGGAAACACGCCGGCGACCTGACCGAGGGCAAGGGATCGGTCCGCGGCTGGTTGCTGACGGTGGCGCGAAACATCGTCACCGACCGGGCCAGAGCGCGGGCGGTGCGGCCGGCCGAGGTCGCCGACGTGGTGGACAAGCCGCCGGTGGAGAGTGATCACTCCGAGGCCGTGGTGAACACCATGGTGGTGATGGACGCCTTGGACAAGGTGTCACCGGAGCACCGCGAGGTGCTGGTGCAGCTGTACTACCGCGGCCGGTCGGTGGCCGAAGCCGCGAAGGAACTGGGTGTTCCACCCGGTACCGTGAAATCGAGATCGTATTACGCCCTCCGAGCTCTGCGCGCGGTGATGGCAGGACAAGAAGCGGAGGTGGCCCGATGACTGAGCACGACCGTACGCAGTTGGGTGCCTACGCGCTGGGTGCGCTGGAGCCGGACGAGGTCCGCGAGGTCGACGAGCACCTGGCCGGCTGTGCCGAGTGCCGGGCCGAGGTGGCCGAGCTGGCGGAGATGAACGACTTCCTCGGCGAGGTGCCGCCGGAGGCTTTCCTGGACGGTCCACCCGAGGGTGGCGATCTGCTGCTGCAGCGCACGCTGCGAGAGGTGCGGGCGCTGGCTTCCGAGCCCGCTCCGGCTCCGGCGCAGACTCCGGTCCCGGTGAAGCGGCGGTCCCGCTGGCTGCTGGTCGCGGCCGCGTTCGTGCTGATCGCCGGTGCGCTCGGCGGCGGCGTGGCCCTCGGCAGACAGACCGCACCGCCGGCCGACGTGCCGGTGGCCGGTTCCAAGCAGGTCACCGCGACCGATACCGGCACTGGTACGACGATGGCGACCACGGTGGAGCCACGGGCCGGCTGGAGCTGGATCCGGGTGAACGTCACGGGCCTGAAGGCCGGGGCCGAGTGCCAGATGTTCGTCACCGACAAGTCCGGCAAGACCTGGGGCGCCGGCAGTTGGGTGGTCTCCCCGAAGGCAGCCCGCGAGGGCAGCGTCTTCGGCGGCGGAGTCCTGGTGCCACTCGACCAGGTCCGTTCGGTGGAGATCAAGACCCTCCAGGGCCAGCACGTGGTGACCGCGACCATCTGAACAACCCGGTTGCAGCGCACGAGAAGATGGAGGCGTGCCTACTACCGCTGACGACCTGAGGGCCCGCCGGAAGGCTGCCGCCGACAACTGCGAACGCTGGCTGTCGCACCGACGGGTCCCCGTGCCGGACAGGTTGCGTCAGCTCGCCGATGTCGCCACCGATGACCAGAGCGACAGCTATGGCAGCGGTGGCGAGGTCGCGGCGCTGGAGCAGGAGGTGGCCGAGCTGCTCGGCAAGCCGGCGGCAGTGTTCGTGCCGACCGGCATCATGGCCCAGCAGAGTGTCCTGCGGGTGTACGCCGATCGCGCGGGGACCGGCCGGGTCGCGGTGCACGGGCTCTCGCACCTCCTGGTGCACGAGCTGAACGCACTCGAGGAGGTGCACCACCTCCGCATCGAGCGGCTGACGTCGGACCCACGCCAGCCGCGGCCGGACGAGCTGGCCGCGATTCCCGGGAAGCTGGCCGCGGTGACGCTGGAGCTGCCGCTGCGCGATGCCGGGTTCGTCCTGCCGTCGTGGGACGAGCTGGTGGTGTTCGCCGAGTCCTGTGCGGAGCGCGGCGTACCACTGCATCTGGATGGGGCTCGGCTGTGGGAGAGCACGCCGTACCTGGAGCACAGCCTGGCGGAGATCGCCGCGCTCGCCACGACGGTGTACGTGTCGTTCTACAAGGTGCTGGGTGGCGTGAGTGGTGCGGCGCTGGCCGGGCCGGAGGACGTGATCGCCGAGGTACGGCGCTGGCAGCGGCGACTGGGTGGCAACCTCTACTCGCTCTTCCCGTACGCCGTGTCCGCGCGCGACGGACTGCGGACCGTGCTGCCGGTGATGGACGACCTGCACCAGCGGGCCGTCGAGCTCGCGATGGCCTTGCAGAGCGAGGGATTCCGGGTCTTCCCCGAGCCGCCGCACACCAACTCGTTCCGGCTCTACGCGCCGCGCGCGGCCGAGGTGATCGAGCTGGCCGCGGTCGAGCGGATGGAGACCACCCGCGAGTCGATCTGCGGCCCCTGGCAGCCGGCCGACGTACCGGGCTGGTCGTGGGTGGAGCTGGTGACGACGCCGACGTCGCTGGAATGGCAGGTCGACGAGATCGCCAAGGCGTTCCGGGAACTATTGCCCCGCTGAGCGCGTCAGGCACAGTGTCGGGGTTGGGATACGGGGAGAGATGTGCTGACATTCGTCGTCACCATGGTGGTTCTGCTGGTTCTGTCGGGGCTCGTGCTGCTGGCCGTGGCCCGCGGCGAGGGGAAGCGATTCGGGTAGCCTCGCTGAGATGAGGCGGCTGATCTTTCAGGAGTACGTCACGCTCGACGGGTACGCCGCCGGGCCGGACGGTGGGCTGGAGTTCTTCGACTCGATCGCCGGGCAGGCCGACGACGACAATCTCGCGTTGCTCGAGAACGTCGACACGATGCTGCTCGGCGCCGAGACGTACCGGTTGTTCGTGGCCTTCTGGCCGACCGAAGCGTCGGCCGACGAGGTGATCGCGCCGAAGCTGAACGCGTTGCGTCTGGTGGTCGTGTCGACGACCCTCGACAGTGCGCCGTGGGGGGACTACGAGCCGGGCCTGGTGGTCCGCGACATCGACGCGGTGCGGGCGCTGAAGGCCGAGCAGGACGGCAAGGACATCATCTTGTGGGGCAGCATCTCGCTGTTCCACTCGCTGCTGCAGGCCGGCCTGGTCGACGAGGTGCAGCTCCGGATCTGCCCGGTGCTGCTCGGCGCCGGGAAGAGTGCGTTCCCGGCCGGCGGCTCACCGGTCGGCCTCGAGCTGCTCGAAGCCAGGCCGTGGGCCAAGGGCGGCGTCCTCGTCCGCTACCAGCCTGCTAGCTGACAGCGTCGACGATCGCCGTCACGATCGGGGCGGCGACGGTGAAAGTCGGCAGGATCAGCAGTGCCGCAGCACCGGCGTACGTCGCCGCCGAGAGCCAGCGCTCCTGGGGCTGTGGGTCGGCCAAGCGCTGCACCCTGAGCACTGTCGCCGACTTGGCGGCGGCAAGGGCTGCCTCCGGAGCTGGCGCGCCGGCCAGTGCGACCAGGGCGCGGGCCAGTGGCCGCGGTCCGTTGCGGCGACGCGCGTCGTCGTCCGCCAGCAGCTCCACGAGCGTGCGTGCCTGCTCCAGCGCTACATCGCTACGGACCCAGCGTGGGAAGGCCATGTGCAGTGCTGTGAACGCCTCCAGCACCAGGTCGTGGCGTGCACGCAGATGCGCCTGCTCATGCGCCAGTACGGCGTGCAGCTCGCTCTCATCGAGTCGCTCCAGCGCACCGACCGACACGACGACGCGGGCGCCGCGCAGCGCGGGCAGGCAGTAGGCCAGCGGCGTCTCCTCGGCGAGAACGCGCAGACCCGGGATCAGGCCGTCCGGTGTGGCCAGGATGTCGACCAGGTCGCGGTGACGTTTGCGCCGAGCTCTCGTGCCGACGGCGACGTGTCCAGTCGCCCAGAGCAGCCTCACCAGGACCAGCGCGGTCATGGCGAGGATCACTGCAGCCAGGAGGTCTCGGGGGGACGACGGGTCGAAGCGGGGCTGGCCTGGCTCGCCCGCAGTGGAGTAGGAGAGGGCTATGCCCGCGCCGACCGCTGCGAGGACGGCAGCGAGTGCGATGGCTTGCCAGAGTGCGACGGCAGCACGGGGAATCCGGTAGGGCCAGCTCGAACGAGCCAGCAACGCCGGAGCCGGTCCGGTCAGCACGAGGGCGAGTGCGGCCAGGAGAACCGGCGTGATCATCCGGCCTGCTCCTCCAGCCCGGCCAGTGCCTCCCGCAACAACGCGGCCTCCTCGTCGCTCACCTGGCCGACGAACCGGACCAGGGCCTCGCGGCGGTCGCCGGCGCGGTCGAGCGCGTCGCGCATCAGGTCGGCGGCGAGCTCCTCACGCGGCGCCGCGGCCCGGTAGCGCCAGGCCTTGCCGTCGCGCTCCCGCTCGGTCAGCTTCTTCTTCGCCAGCCGGTCCAGCACCGTCATCACGGTGGTGTAGGCGAGCTCCCGGGTCCCGGACAGTTGCTCGTGCACCTCGCGCACGGTCAGCGCCCGGGGAGCTGCCCAGAGCTGCTCCATCACCAGCCGCTCCAGGTCGCCCAGGGGACGCGGGGCCTTCTCCTCACTCGCCACGTGACCAGTATAACTACACAATGTAGTAGATCCGCGCTAGCCTCTACTACGTCATGTCGTAGATGGGCTCGGGAGGCCTTGCCGTGGACACCCTGGATCTGGCCCGCTGGCAGTTCGCGATCACCACCGTGTACCACTTCTTCTTCGTCCCGGTGACGATCTCGCTGGTCGCGATCACCGCCGGCCTGCAGACCGCGTGGTACCGCACCGGCAAGGAGAAGTACCTGCGGCTGACCAAGTTCTACGGGAAGCTGTTCCTGATCAACATCGCGATGGGCGTCGTCACCGGCCTCGTGCAGGAGTTCCAGTTCGGGATGAACTGGAGCGACTACTCGCGCTTCGTCGGGGACGTGTTCGGGGCCCCGCTGGCGCTGGAGGGGCTGCTCGCGTTCTTCCTCGAGTCGACGTTCATCGGGTTGTGGATCTTCGGCTGGGAGCGGCTGCCGAAGCTGGTCCACCTGGGGTGCATCTGGATGGTGGTGCTCGGCACCCAGTTGTCGGCGTACTTCATCCTGGCGGCCAACTCCTGGATGCAGAACCCGGTCGGCTTCCGGTACAACTCCGTGCGCGGCCGGGCCGAGATGACCGATCTGTGGGCGGTGCTGACGAACAAGGTCGTACTGGTCACCTTCCCGCACACGATCTTCGCCGCGTTCATGGTCGGCGGCGCGTTCGTGGCCGGCGTCGCGCTCTGGCACCTGGTCCGGCGGCCGGCGGTCGACAAGGACGTGTTCCGCTCGGCCCTGAAGATCGGTGCCTCGGTGGTGCTCGTGGCCAGTGTGGGTGTCGCGATCAGCGGTGACCTGCAGGGCAAGGTGATGACCGAGGTGCAGCCGATGAAGATGGCCGCGGCCGAGGCGCTCTACGAGACGGAGAAGCCGGCGTCGTTCTCGGTCTTCACCGTCGGCACGCTGGACGGCTCGAAGGAGATCTTCTCGGTCAAGCTGCCCTACCTGTTGTCGTTCCTGGCCACCGGGCACTTCGACGGCCAGGTGAAGGGGATCAACTCGCTGCAGGACGCGTACGAGCAGCTCTACGGCCCGGGGTCCTACAAGCCGAACATCCCGCTGACCTACTGGACGTTCCGCCTGATGATCGGTGTCGGGATGTTGTCGGCGGCGATCGCGGCGTGGTTGCTGTGGGTCACCCGCCGGGGGCGGGCGCCGGCCCGGTGGCTGATCTGGCTGGCCGCGCCGCTGCCGTTGCTGCCGCTGCTGGCGAACACCTTCGGCTGGGTCTTCACCGAGACCGGGCGGCAACCCTGGCTCGTGTTCGGATTGTTGCCGACGGCATCGGGTGTGTCACCGGGGACGACCAGTGCCGAGGTGATCACGTCGCTGGTGGGCTTCACCCTGCTGTACGGCGTACTCGCGGTGGTCGAGGTGAAGCTGCTGCTGCGGACCATCCGGGGCGGACTGGCGGGGACCGACGCGCCCGCCGCCGAGGGGCCGCCGGACGGCTCACCGGACGAGACCGAGAAACCACTGTCGTTCGCTTACTGAGGGGCTCGAGATGGAACTGACGACTGTGTGGTTCGTCGCGATCGCGACGCTGTGGACCGGGTACTTCGTCCTCGAGGGATTCGACTTCGGGGTCGGGACGCTGCTGCGGGTGCTCGGTCGCAACGAGCCCGAACGGCGGGCGGCGATCACCACGATCGGGCCCGTGTGGGACGGCAACGAGGTGTGGCTGATCATGGCCGGCGCGGCGACGTTCGCGGCCTTCCCCGAGTGGTACGCGACGCTGTTCAGCGGGTTCTACCTGCCGCTGTTCGCGATCCTGGTCGGGTTGATCGTGCGCGGCGTCGCGCTGGAGTACCGCGGCAAGCGGGACGAGCCGCACTGGCGCGACCGGATGGACCTGCTGATCATCATCGGCTCGGTGCTCCCGGCGGTGCTCTGGGGAGTTGCCTTCGGCAACATCATCCGGGGTGTGCCGCTGGACGCGGACCACGAGTTCGTCGGCAGCTTCGGCGATCTCATCAACCCGTTCGCGCTGCTGGGCGGTGTCACCTTCCTCGCGGTCTTCGCGACGCATGGCGCGATCTTCCTCGCGCTGCGCACCACCGGTGACCTGCGCGTCCGCGCCAGCCGGCTGGCCACCCGGGTGGGCGCCGTCGCCGCGGTCCTGACGATCGCCTTCCTGGCTTGGGCCCAGGCTCTGCGCGGTGACACCGTGTCCGTCATCCTGACGATCGCCGCGGTGGTCGCGTTCGCCGGCGGCCTGGTGGCCAACCTGTTCCGTCGCGAAGGCTGGGCCTTCACCGGTACGGCGGTGGCCATCGGACTGGCCGTGGTGTCGTTGTTCACGGCCCTGTTCCCGGACGTGATGCCGTCGACGCTGGAGCCGCAGTCGACGCTGACCGCGGTCGAGGCCGCGTCGTCGTCGTACACGTTGAAGGCGATGACGATCATCACGGCGATCTTCATGCCGTTCGTACTGCTGTATCAGGGCTGGACCTACTGGGTGTTCCGCAAGCGCGTGACGGTCGAGCCGGTGTCGGTCTCGTGAAGCCGCTCGACCCGCGGCTGGTGCAGAGGGCCCGGGGTGCCCGGGTCTTCCTGGCGGCGTCGGTGCTGATCGGCGTCGCCAGTGGGGTACTGATCGTGGTGCAGGCAGTCCTGCTGGCGCACGGCATCGCGGGGGTCGTGCTGCAGGGGAGTCCGGTCGCCGGAGTGGCCTGGGGGCTGGCGGCGGTCGTCGTGGGACGGGCCTTGCTCGTGTGGGCGCAGGAAGTGGTGGCTCAACGGGCTGCGGCTGCGGTGAAGTCGACGCTGCGGCGGCAGGTGCTGGAGCACTCGTTGACGCTCGGACCGGTGTGGCTGAGCGGTGAACGCAGTAGTGCGCTGACAACCCTGCTCACCAAGGGCCTCGACGACCTGGACCCGTACTTCGCCCGCTATCTGCCACAGCTCGTCCTCGCCGCGACCGTGCCGGCCGGAGTGATCGGGTGGATGGCGACCGGTGACTTGATCTCGGCGGCGACTGTCGTGATCACGCTGCCGTTGATTCCGATCTTCATGGCCCTGATCGGCTGGGCGACGCAAGCCCACAGTCGGCGTCGCCAGCACGCGCTGGCAGTGCTGGCGCACCACTTCGCCGACGTGGTCGCTGGACTGCCCACGCTGAAGCTGTTCGGTCGCGCGAAGGCTCAGGAGTCCGCCGTACGACGGGTGACGGACAAGCACCGGGTTGCGTCGATGGGAAGTCTGCGGCTGGCCTTCCTGTCCTCGTTCGCGTTGGAACTGCTGGCCAGCCTCTCGGTCGCGCTCGTCGCAGTGGGTGTCGGGCTCCGGCTGGTCGATGGGAAGCTCGGACTCGAGACGGCGTTGATGGTGTTGATCCTGGCGCCCGAGGCGTATCTCCCGCTGCGGCAGGTCGGTCTGCACTTCCACGCCAGCGCCGACGGGGTGGCCGCGAGCGAAGAGGTGTTCCGTGTGCTGGAGACTCCGCTACCCGAGCGCGGCGACCGTACCGACGTACCCGATCTGCGGCTGAGCCCGCTCTCTCTGTACGACGTGACCGTGCGGTACCCGGGTCGGGACGAGCCGGCGCTGGACGGCTTCGATCTGGAGTTGCGGCCGGGTGAGGTGGTTGCGCTCACTGGGCCGAGTGGTGCCGGGAAGTCGACGGTGCTGGCTGTGCTGCTCGGGTTCGTCGAGCCGGAGCGTGGAGTGGTCGTTGCCGGCAGCAGTGCGGTCGATGAGTTCGAGCCGAGTGCGTGGAGGCGGCAGTTCGCGTGGGTGCCGCAGCGGCCGGGGCTTCGGCTGGGCACCGTCGCCGACAACGTGCGGCTCGGTCGGCCGGATGCCTCGGATGATGAGATCCGCTTGGCGCTGATCGGTGCGGGCGCTGGTGAGCTGGAGCTCGACAAGGTCGTGGGGGAGCAGGGGCAGTTGCTGTCGGGTGGACAGCAGCGTCGGGTCGCACTGGCCAGAGCGCTCGTGACGGATGCGCCGGTGTTGTTGCTGGACGAGCCGACTGCCGGGTTGGACGCGGATGCGGAAGCCGCGGTGATCAACGGACTGCGGGCCAGTGGCCGGACCGTCCTGATGGTGGCGCATCGCCCAGGGCTGATCGCCGCAGCCGACCGCACGGTCACCGTGGGCGCGAGGGAGCTGGTGAGCGCATGAGCGCGCGCATGGAGTGGTGGGGACTTGTGCGGCCGCAGGTTGGCGTGCGGTGGCGGTTGCTGCTGGCCCTGGCTCTCGGCGTTGCGGCTGCGGGGTCTGCAGTCGCCTTGCTGGCTACGTCTGCCTGGTTGATCACGGCTGCTTCTGCTCAACCGCCGGTGCTTCTGCTGATGGTGCCGATCGTGGCGGTGCGGGCGTTCGGGGTCGGGCGCGGCGTGTTCCGGTACCTCGAGCGGTTGGTGGGGCACGACGCGGCGTACCGAGTGCTGGGGGAGACGCGGGCTCGCATCACCGGCCGGCTGGAGCCGCTGGCGCCGGGTGGGCTGACCTCGCACCGCAAGGGTGACCTGCTGGCGCGGCTCGTGCTGGATGTGGATGCGGTGCTCGACCTGTGGCTGCGGGTGCTGCTGCCGGTTGCGGTCGCCGCCGTGACAGCCGCCGCGACCGTCGGTCTGCTCGCCATCCTGCTCCCCGCGGCCGGAGCCGCGATCGCACTGGCGGTTCTGATCGCGTGCACGCTCGTACCCTGGCTGACCGCCAAGTCCGCCGAGCGCGCCGAGCAGAAGATCGCCGGCGCCCGCGGTGATGTCGCCGCCACCACGACCGAGACACTGCTGACCGCTGCGGACATCGTCGCCTTCAACGCGATCGACACCGTCCTCGACGACTTCAGCCGCCGTGACGCGCGGCTCGCCGCCGCCGAGCGCCGGTCCGCGTGGAGCGCCGGTCTGGGCAGCGCACTGCTCGTCCTGTGCATCGGCGGTGCGAGCGTGGCGGCCCTCGTGCTCGGCAGTACGGCGAACATCACCGGTGCGGTCTTCGCCGTACTGGTCCTCACCCCACTCGCGTTGGCGGACGTCCTCGGCGGCATCCCCGCGGCGGCCCAACTGGCGATCAGGATCCGATCCTCGCTCGGCCGAGTACAAGAACTGCTGGACACGCCGGTGCCCGTCACTGAGCCGACCGAGCCGCGGGCGCTTCCGGCCGGCCGCGACCTGCGGGTGAAGCTGCTGCGCGTCGGGTACGACGACCACGACGTACTCGACGGTCTGAGCGTGGACATGCCTGCCGGCAGCCGGGTGGTCGTCACTGGGCCGAGTGGCTCGGGGAAGAGCACGCTGGCCGCGGTGCTGCTGCGGTTCCTCGAGCCGCGAGCCGGAGAGGTCCTGCTGGACGGTGTGGACCTGTCCAGGCTCGAAGGCGACCAGGTGCGCTCGGTGGTCGGCCTGCTGACGCAGGAGAGCCACGTGTTCGACACGAGCATCCGGGAGAACCTGCTACTCGCCAAGCCGGGTGCGAGCGACCTGCAACTCTGGAAGGCGCTCTACCGGGCGCGGCTCGGGGTCTTCGTCGAAACGCTGCCCGACGGGCTGGACACGATGGTCGGTGAGCACGGCGCGCGGCTGTCCGGTGGTGAGCGGCAGCGGCTTGCCTTCGCCCGGCTCCTGCTGGCCGACCGCGACGTCCTCGTCCTGGACGAGCCGACCGAGCATCTGGACGAGGAGACCGGTCGTGCGCTGCTCGCGGACCTGTTCGCCGCGGCCGATCGCCGTACGGTCGTCCTCCTCACCCACCGGCCCGAGCTGGTGCCGGATCACGTACCGCGACAGCTGGTGTGCCTGACGTGACGAATGCGGGCGCCGGGCCGGGCGTCTGTCAAGATGGGGAACCGTGTTGACTCCACAGCTCGTCGCGCTGCTCACCGACCAAGCCCTGATCGCCATCATCGTGGTGATCGCCGTAGTGCTGGGCGCCGGTATCACCGGACTCGTCGTCACCCAGCGGCGGAAGTCCGAGCTCCCGCGGGCCGCCGAGCCCGCGTCGCTGGACACCGCCTCGAAGACTGCGGAGCCGACGGTCGGTGAGGACGCGGAGGAGCCGCGGGACACGCCGACCCGGACGCTGGAGGACACCGAGCTTCCGGACTCCTCCGTCGCGACCATCGAGAAGCCGGAGTCCGCGCAGGGCCGGCTGGTCCGGCTGCGCGCGCGGCTGGCGCGGTCGCAGGGCTCGCTCGGCAAGGGGCTGCTCGCACTGCTGTCCCGGGACAAGCTGGACGAGGAGGCGTGGGAGGACATCGAGACCACGCTGATCACCGCGGACGTCGGCGTGGCACCGACGCAGGAGCTGGTCGAGAAGCTGCGGACCCGGATGCGGGTCGAGGGCGTGAGCGGTGAACAGGCCCGGGAGATCCTCCGCGAGGAGCTGATCGCGCTGGTCAACCCGTCGCTGGACCGGACGCTCAAGGTGAGCCGCAAGGAGGCCCAGCCGGCCGTCGTCCTGGTCGTGGGCGTGAACGGCACCGGTAAGACGACCACGGTCGGCAAGCTGGCGCGCGTCCTGGTCGCCGAGGACAAGCACGTCGTGCTCGGTGCGGCGGACACTTTCCGGGCCGCCGCCGCCGACCAGCTGCAGACGTGGGGTGAGCGGGTCGGGGTGCGGACCGTGCGTGGCCCCGAGGGCGGCGACCCGGCCAGCATCGCGTTCGACTCGGTCAAGCAGGGCATCGAGGAGGAGGCGGACGTCGTCCTGGTCGACACCGCCGGCCGTCTGCACACCAAGACCGGCCTGATGGACGAGCTCGGCAAGGTGAAGCGGGTGATCGAGAAGTCCGCCGAGGTGGACGAGGTGTTGCTCGTCATCGACGCCACCACCGGTCAGAACGGCCTCACCCAGGCCCGGGTGTTCTCCGAGGTCATCAACGTCACCGGTCTGGTCCTCACCAAGCTCGACGGTACGGCGAAGGGCGGCATCGTGATCGCGGTGCAGCGTGAGCTCGGCGTACCGGTCAAGCTGGTCGGTCTGGGCGAGGGACCCGACGATCTGGCACCGTTCGACCCGGAGCAGTTCGTCGACGCCCTGCTGGACTGATGTCGAGAACGCGACGGCGGCTCCGTCTCCTGGGTACAGGCCTATGAGGAGGACATGAGATGACCAAGTTCATGCTGCTGATGACCATGGACGGCGGTAACTGCGACATCCCGATGCTGGAGTGGGACGAGGCCGACATGAAGGCCCACATGCAGCACCTCGGGGACTCCATCGAGCGGCTGCGGCAGAGTGGCGAGCTGGTCGAGGTGAACGCGCTGACCTGGCCCAAGCACGCCAAGGTGGTGCGCGCGACCGGTGTGAGCGCGCCGGTCCTGACCGACGGCCCGTACGCGGAGTCCAAGGAAGTCCTGGCCGGCTACACGATGGTCGACGTCGAGTCGGAGGAGCGGGCGCTGGAGATCGCGGCGGAGCAGTCCGCCGCCCCCGGCCCCGGTGGTGTCCCGCTCGAGCAGCCGATCGAGGTCCGCCGGGTCATGGATTCGGATGGCGACCTCCACGACTTCTGACGGTGCTCACGACCGGGCACTCGAGGACCTGCTGCGGGAACTGACGCCGCGGGTCCTCGGTGCCGTCGTCCGCTGGTCCGGAGACTTCTCGGCCGCGGAGGACGCCGTCCAGGAAGCGTTGCTGGCCGCGGCGACGACGTGGCCGCGGAACGGTACGCCGGACAACCCGAAGGCCTGGCTCATCCAGGCGGCGTCGCGGCGGCTGATCGACGAGGTCCGGCAGGAGCAGGCCCGGCGGCGGCGCGAGGAACGCGCGGCGCTGCGGGACCTGCCACCGGAGGACGTCGAGGAACGCGACGACACGCTGCAACTGCTGTTCATGTCGTGCCACCCGGTGCTCACCCCGGCGTCGGCGATCGCGCTGACGCTGCGCGCGGTCGGTGGACTGACCACCGCCGAGATCGCCACGGCGTACCTGGTGCCTGAGGCAACGATGGCGCAGCGGATCAGCCGGGCCAAGCAGAAACTCAAGGGTGCGGTCTTCGAGCTCGACGCGAGCGAGGAACGGCTGCGCAACGTGCTCCACGTGCTCTATCTGATGTTCAACGAGGGCTACGTCAGCACCAGCGGCCCGGAGCTGCACCGCAGCGACCTGTCGAGTGAAGCGATTCGTCTGACGCGTTCTGTGCACGCACTCCTGCCGGAAGACGGTCAAGTGACCGGTCTGCTCGCACTGATGCTGCTCAACGACGCCCGCCGGCTCGCACGCACCGGCAGCGCCGGGGAGCTCATCCCGCTCGCGGAGCAGGACCGCACGCTGTGGAACAAGGACTACATCACCGAAGGCGTCGCGCTCGCGGTCGAAGCGTTCAGTACGCCGCCACTCGGTGAGTACCAGCTCCAGGCCGCGATCGCCGCACTGTACGACGAGGTGGACCGGGCGGAGGACACCGACTGGCCGCAGATCCTCGCACTCTACGGACTGCTCGAGGACCTGTCCGGCAACCCGATGGTCAAGCTCAACCGCGCCATCGCCGCCGCCATGGTGGAAGGCCCGGACGCCGGACTGAAGCTCCTCGAACCACTCGACGAGGAGCTGGCGGGCCACTACCGGCTGGACGCCACCCGCGGGCACCTCTACGAGATGCTCGGCGACAACGAGGCCGCGGCCCACCACTTCCGCGAAGCGGCCCGGCGGACGACGAGCCTGCCGGAGCGCGACTACCTCTTCCGGAAGGCAGCCGCGCAGTGATCAGTGGTACTGGGCGAACGCCGCGGTGATGTCGTCGTCCGTTGCCAAGAGCAACCGAAGCAGCACCCTGGCCTTGTACGGGTCAAGAAATCCACCGTCGATCAGACCGCGCTGCAGCAGGTCCGACTCCGACCCCACCGACCGATAGGTGTTCCGTACGATCGACCCGGCGCCGGTCCGCGAGGTCAGGACCACCGGCATCTTCGCGGCCAGCTCTCCCAGCACCGGCGCCAGTGCGGCCGGCACATGCCCGACTCCGAAGCCTGCCACCACCAGACCCTGGTGAGTGTCCGCCAAACCCTGCAACAACAGGCCGTCGTCGTCCATGGTGACGGTGTAGAGCGCCACCCGCGTCGCATCGAGCTCTGCCGGCTCAGCACTTCCCTGGACGCCGTCAAGCCGCATCGGCCGCGTCAGGACGCGAACCCGGTCTTCGACCACGTGACCGATCGGGCCGGTGTTGGGTGACACGAAAGTCGCCGTACTCGTGCTGTGCGTCTTGCGCACCCAGCGGGCCGCGTGGATCTCGTCCTTGAAGACGACCAGTGCGCCGAGATCGCGGGCCGCGGGGGAGCAGGCGACGCGCAGGGCCGCCAGGAGGTTCGCCGGGCCGTCAGGACCGGCCAGTGTGGGGTTGCGCATCGCACCGGTGAGCACGAACGGCTGCGGGTGCGGCCAGACCTGATCGACCAGGAACGCAGTCTCTTCCAGGGTGTCGGTGCCTTGAGTGACCGCTACGCCGGCCGCACCGGCGGCCACCGCCTTCGAGGCGGCGTCGACGACCTCCAGCATCTTCGCGGCGGTCAGGTTGGAGCTGGGCACTGCTTCGATGTCCTGGATCTCGACCGGCCGGCCCAGCTCGGAGAGCCCGGGCACAGCGGCGGCGAGGTCCTCGCCGGTCAGCCGGTGGCCACCCGCCATGGCGATGGTGCCGCCCAAGGTGAACAACGCGATGCTCACTACCGGTTCCTCCTCAGTCACACGGACCGCCTGACAGACGGCCGCAGCCTACTGGCTACCGGGTGCGCGCCCGGACGTGCATGCGTTCACCCTGCGGCCCGTACAGGCACAGCACCTCGGTCGCTCCCGGCCCGGGGTTCCCGAACCAGTGCGGCACCCGGGTGTCGAACTCGGCCACCTCGCCCTCCTTCAGGATGAAGTCCTGGTCGCCGAGCTTCAGCCGGACCTGTCCGGACAGCACATAGATCCAGTCGTACCCCTCGTGCGTCTTCTGCTCCACGTCGCGGCCGGGGTACCCCTCCGGGAGGATCTGCTTGAACGCCTGCAACCCGCCCGGACGCCTGGTCAGCGGGATGTGCACGGTGCCGTGGTGCCTGATCGGCTTCGCGTAGATCCGCGGGTCGCCGGTCGGCGGGGCGTCCACCAGCTCGTCCAGCTGCACCTGATGCGCTCGGGCCAGCGGCAGCAAGAGCTCGAGCGTCGGCCGGCGCTGACCCGACTCCAGCCGCGACAGCGTGCTCACCGAGATACCGGTCGACTCGGACAGCTGGGCCAGCGTCGTCCCGCGCTCGACCCGCAGCGTGCGCAACCGCGGCCCGACCGCTTCGAGTACGTCGTCGAAAGAGTCCATGTTGCCATTGTGGCAAACAGGTTTGTCGAAAACGAGAATCATGACGAATCCTCGAAGCAACAGAGAGGAGCCGGAGATGACGAAGTACGACGTGATCGTGGTCGGTGGAGGCGCCGCCGGGCTGAGTGGTGCGGTGGCGCTGGCCCGGTCGCGCCGCTCGGTGCTGGTGGTGGACGACGCCACGCCGCGCAATGCGCCCGCGGAGGGCGTCCACAACTACCTGTCCCGCGACGGTGTGCCACCGGGCGAGCTGTACGCGCTCGGCCGCCAGGAGGTCGCCGGGTACGGCGGTGAGATCGTCACTGGCACCGTGACCACGGCCCGGCGTGACTCCGACGGCTTCACGGTCGGGCTCGCGGACGGTACGGCGTACCAGGGCCGGCGGCTGCTCGTGACGACCGGGCTGGCCGACGTGCTGCCCGACGTACCCGGACTGGCCGAGCGGTGGGGGAAGGACGTGTTGCACTGCCCGTACTGCCACGGCTGGGAGGTGCGGGACCAGGCGATCGGCGTACTGGCGACCAGTCCGATGGGACTGCATCAGGTGCAGCTGTTCCGGCAGCTGAGTGACGACGTCACGCTGTTCCTGCACACCGCGCCGGAGCTGACCGATGAGCAGTGGGAGGAGCTGGCTGCGCGCGGAATCTCCGTGGTCCAAGGAAAGGTCGAGCAGATCGAGGTGGAGAACGACAAGCTCACCGGAGTCCGGCTCGAAGGCGGCAAGGTCATCCCGAGGCAGGCGCTGGCAGTCCAGACGACCATGCGCGCCCGGGCCGGCTTCCTGGCCGAGCTGGGTCTGGAGACGGTCGTCCGGGAGGCCAACGGCATCGTGATCGGCACTGTTGTCCCGGTCGACGCGCGGGGCGCGACCGAGGTGCCGGGTGTCTTCGCGGCCGGCAATGTTACCGATCCGATGGCCCAGGTGATGTCGTCCGCGGCCGCCGGGCTGATGACGGGCGCCGGTATCAACTTCGACCTGATCACCGAAGAGACGCGATTGGCGGTAGCAGCGCGGAGTAGTTGAGGAGTTGAATAGAGGCGGGAGGGTGGATGCGCGACACGGTCGACCCGGACTTCGCCTCGTATGTCGATGCGCGGCAGGGCAGATGGCTCCGGACGGCGTACCTCGTGTACGGCGACCTCGAGCGAGCCGAGGAGGCGCTGTTGCGCGCCTTCACCCGGCTGTCACTGCGCTGGACGAAGGTGGACGATCCGGACGCTTTCGTCCAGCGGGCGCTCTACCAGCCCGTGCTGAAGCCATGGAACCGGGCGAAGGCGTTCCCGGACGAGGACGACCCGGTGAAGCTCGCGCTCGGTGAGCTGACCCCCGCCCAGCGCACGGTGTTCGTGCTGCTGCATCTGGAGGAGCTCACCGAATTCGAGGTGGCCGACATCCTGAGCCTGTCGCACCAGGCGGTGCACGGGCACGGGATGACCGCCTTCAGCCGGTTCCGGTCCGCGCTCGGCGTGGGGGACTGGCGGGACGCCGGCACCGGAGACTCACGGTGAGGCGGGAGGACGTCGGGCCGCTGCTCCAGCGGGCGGCCGACCGGCTCCCCGAGCCGGACCTGGCCGACGCGGCCTGGGACGAGGGAATCGCCACCCGGAAACGGCGGCGCCGCAGTGTCCTGGTCGGCCTGCTCGTCGTGGTCCTCATCGCGATCATCGCCGCGATCGGAGTCGGAGCCGGCTCCGGCGACAACGCCGACTTCGTCCCGCCGACCACTCCGCCCAGCGAGGCCGACAACCTCGTACCGGAGGGACAGATCGCCGGGATCGACTACTGGACGGCACCGCCGTCCGGCAGCGAGCGCTTCCTCGACCGGCTCGAGACCCCGCTCGGCGATCGCCTGCAGTTGCCGGACAAGGTGCGCTCGCTCTCCGACCAGCCGATCGAGCAGATCGCGGCTGTCGTGCTGGCCAGGCGCAGCGGCAGCTACCAGCCGCTCCTGCTCGGTTCCGATTCCAAGTGGTCGGCGGCGGACGTGGGACTGGTCGGGATCGCGACCGGCGCCCCGCTGAGTCCTGGAGCCGTGTCTCCCGACGGCCGGCTGGCGGCGTTCCCGCAGCCGGGCGAGCTGGTGACCGTCGACGCGTCGACGGCCGAGGTCACGCACTACGACGTACCCAGCGAAGACCTCCGGAGTGTGTCGTGGCTGGACGATGCCCAGCGTGTTCTCGTCAGTGGACCCGGTGTGGCCTACCGCGTGCTCGTGGGGGAAGGCGGCTTCGGCGAGGGACCGCTGGTGAAGATCAGCGGCGACGGCGACCCCGATGCGATCACCGCGCCCTTCCGGCTGGAGGCCGGGCGGGTGATGCGCTACCTGACCAGCGGGCAGTGGATGGAGGACGGTGTGCTCGCGCTGCCGGTCCGGCGATGGGTGGGCCAGACCTTCTCATCGGAGAGCATGGCTGCCCGGCTCTTCATCTCCGACGACCTTCCCCAAGTGCCGACGAGGGTCTCTCAGCCACAGGTCGTGGCGGCGATCTCCACCGCGCCCACGACGCCCAGCCGCCTGCTGGTGCTGGGCGAGCCCGGCGTCCTCGCTCCACAGTCGACCCAAGTCAGTCCGTTCGACCGGGTCACTGTCCGGGAGCCGGGCTGCTGCTCGGTGCTGGGCTGGTACGACGACGACACCCCGCTGCTGCAGGTCCGAGGCTGGGTCTTGGCCTGGGACCTGTCCTCAGGCAGGGTGCGGCGAGTCACCGAACTCGCTGTGGACGGTCTGGCTGTCGGACCAGGCATCCGGAGCTGAACCGTCCTTCATGATGCACCGCAGGGTCACCTCGACCAGGCGGTCCGCCTCCTCCGGCACCGGCATCGGCTGGCCGGTCAGCGCGCGGATGATGAACACTCCGGCGAGCCACTCGACCATCAGGACCGGGTCCGCCGTACTCCGGATCGGTTCGCCCCGGGCGACGGCGCGCTCGAGGGCGTTCCTGGTGAGCGCGATCCGGCGCTCCAGGAAGGTGCGGTAGATCGCGGCGGACCGGGGGTCCCGGTTCGCCTCGGACACGGCCAGACGGATCAGTGCCAGCCCTCTCTCGCTGTTCACGAAGTCCAGCGCGTAGCGGTACACGTGGCGCAGGTCCTCGGCGATCGATCCGGTGTCGGCATCGGGGATCTCCAGGTCGAACAGCTGTGCCATCGCGTCGTTGGCGAGTTGTTCCTTGCTCGCCCAACGGCGGTAGATCGTCGCTTTGCCGACTCCCGCGGCCTCGGCGACGTCGTCCACCGTCATCCCGTCGAACCCGCGCTCCAGCAGCAGTTGTACGGCGTACTGACGGATCCGCGGTTCTGCGTCGGGGTCTCGTGGTCTCCCCCGGCGCGGCCTCACAGTCTGATTGGTCTCCATTTCTCGTCCCAGTCTCGGACGGGTGCAGTGGCGCGGCTGCTTCCCCGTGTGGTCCAGGCCAGAGTGCCACACCTTGGCCGGATGCGCCCTGACCGTGTCCGGACCGTGCCCTGGCGTGCCCGACCGGGGCGATGTCACCTCGATGTCACCTGGGAGCCCGCTTTGTCACATGCCTGAAACAAACGGACCGATCGGCTGAAACGGCGCGCCGACACCGTTTGCGGTGTGGCCGAGTGCGGGCTCCCCGGCGTTGTGGAGTTCTCCCGACTGAGGACGCCGGCCACCCCCTGGATCGATGGAAGGGATGACGTTGATGGAGATCAACGCCGGCGATACCGCCTGGGTCTTGGCCAGTGCCGCCCTGGTGATGCTGATGACACCAGGCCTGGCTTTCTTCTACGGCGGCATGGTGCGCATGAAGAGCGTGCTGAACATGATGATGATGAGTTTCATCACCATCGCCGTCGTCACCATTTTGTGGGTACTGGTCGGTTTCTCGCTCACGTTCACCGGTGACACCGGGCACGTGATCGGTAACTTCTCCGAGGTCGGCCTGAAGGGCCTGATCTCGCCGGACGCGGTCAGTGGGACGCTTCCGACGCTCGCTTTCGTCGCCTTCCAGCTGATGTTCGCGATCATCACGCCGGCGCTGATCTCGGGTGCGATCGCCGACCGCGCCAGCTTCCGCGGCTGGATCGCGTTCGTCGTCGGCTGGACGTGCCTGGTGTACTTCCCGGTCGCGCACTCGGTCTGGTTCCTGGATGACGGCAACGGCGGCTGGATCGGCGACAAACTGGGGGCGGTCGACTTCGCCGGCGGTACGGCGGTGCACGTGAACGCCGGTGCCGCGGCGCTCGCGCTGGCGATCGTGCTCGGCAAGCGGATCGGCTGGCGGAAGGACCCGATGCGGCCGCACAGCCTGCCGCTGGTCATCCTCGGCGCCGGTCTGCTGTGGTTCGGCTGGTTCGGGTTCAACGCGGGCTCCGCGCTGAGCGCCGGCACCACCGCCGCGGTCACCTTCGTGAACACCCAGGTCGCCACCGCCGCCGCGGTGATCGGCTGGCTGATCGTCGAGCGGATCCGGCACGGCAAGGCCACCACGCTCGGCATGGCGTCCGGCGCGATCGCCGGTCTGGTCGCGATCACCCCGTCCTGTGGCGCGGTCACCCCGGTCGGTGCGATCATCCTCGGCCTGTTCGCCGGTGCGATCTGCGCCTTCGCGGTGTCGCTGAAGTACAAGCTCGGCTTCGACGACTCCCTCGACGTGGTCGGCGTGCACCTGGTCGGCGGTCTGTTCGGCTCGCTGGCGATCGGCTTCCTCGGGACGGCGGCAGCCCCGTCGGCGGTCAACGGCCTGTTCTACGGCGGCGGTGTCTCGCAGCTGGGCAAGCAGGCGCTGGCCAACCTGGTGGTCGCCGTGTACTCCTTCACGGTGGCGTTCATCCTGGGCAAGGTGATCGACAAGACGATCGGCTTCCGGGTCAAGGAGGACGACGAGGTCACCGGTGTCGACCAGGTCGAGCACGCGGAGACGGCGTACGACTTCCTGGGCGCCTCGGGTTTGCGTGGGCACACCCCGCTGGCCAGGCCGAGTACCGCTGAGACCGAGAATGGGACCACCGAGACGTCCGAGAAGGAAGGTGCGAACGCATGAAGCTGATCACCGCGGTGGTCAAGCCGCACAAGCTGGAGGACGTCCGGGCCGCCCTGGAGACGTTCGGCGTCACCGGGATGACGGTCACCGAGGCGAGCGGCTACGGCCGGCAGAAGGGCCACACCGAGGTCTACCGCGGCGCCGAGTACGAGGTGGACCTGGTCCCGAAGGTCCGGCTCGAGGTGGTCGTCGAGGACGGCGACAGCACGGACGTGGTGGACGTCATCGTCAAGGCCGCGCAGACCGGCAAGATCGGTGACGGCAAGGTCTGGGTCACGCCGGTGGAGACGATCGTGCGGGTGCGCACCGGCGAGCTGGACGGAGACGCGCTCTAGATGGTCGATCGGGCAGCACAGCGGCGCGCCCGGGCCGAGGAGGCCGACGCGCTGCTGTACCTGCTCCTCTCCAAAGCCTGTGACGCCCTCGGTGTACCCACCGAGGGCGTCGCGCTGGTCGCGGTCGGCGGCTACGGCCGGGAGGAGCTGTCGCCGTACAGCGATCTCGACGTGATGCTCGTGCACGTCGAGGGGTACCCACGGGTGGACGAGCTGGCCGCACAGATCTGGTATCCGCTGTGGGACTCGCGGACCAAGCTGGACCACAGTGTCCGGACCATCGCGGAGGCCCGGCAGGCGGCCGCCGACGACGTCCGGGTCGCACTCGGTCTGCTGGACGCACGGCACGTCGCGGGGGACTCACATCTCACCCTGCAGCTGCGGTCCGTGCTGATGGCGGACTGGCGACGTACGGCGCGCTCCCGGCTGCCCGGGTTGGCGGAAGCCTGCCGGGACCGGGCTTCGACGGTCGGTGAGCTCGCACACCTCGCCGAGCCCGACCTCAAGGAGGCGTACGGCGGTCTGCGGGATGCCGTCGTACTGCGGGCTTTGGTGGCCTCG
Source organism: Kribbella sp. NPDC048837 (assembly GCF_055586945.1). Classification (NCBI taxonomy): domain Bacteria; kingdom Bacillati; phylum Actinomycetota; class Actinomycetes; order Propionibacteriales; family Kribbellaceae; genus Kribbella; species Kribbella sp. NPDC048837. The sequence continues at coordinate 99,102 of NZ_JBVJHF010000006.1, read as the reverse complement.
TGGTTGATCGACGTACCGCATCCGGTGGTGGAGCGGGCGCGACTGGACCTGCTGAACATCCGGGACGAGCTGCACACGGTCGCGGGCCGCTCGACCGACAGACTGGTCGCCGACCTGGCCGGTGAGGTCGCGTCCGGGCTCGGTCTGTCCGGGCGGGACGAGCTGCTGCGACACGTGTACTCGACCGGCCGCACGCTCGCGCATGTGTGCGATGTGTCGTGGCGGCGGGTCGAGAGCCTGATGACCAAGCCACCGCGGTCCAGGCGCCGGCAGCGGACCGGTGGACCGTTGCTGCTGGCACTCGACGACGGAGTCGGCCAGCACGAGGGCGAGGTCGTGCTGATGCCGGATGCGCGGCCGGAGCGCGACGCCGTACTGGGTCTGCGGGCTGCTGCGGTCGCGGCCGATCGCGAGCTCGTTCTGTCGCCCGCGGTGTGTGGGCGGCTGGCTTCGTCGGCTGCTGACTTGTCTGAGCCCTGGCAGGGGGAGGCGCGGCGGTTGCTGTGCGCTCTGCTGGGTGCGGGCAACGGACTGCTCGAAGTGTGGGAGGCGTTGGACCAGGCCGGCTACATCTCGCGGATCCTGCCCGAGTGGGACACGGTGCGGTTCCGGCCGCCACAGTCGGCGGTCCACCGCTTCACAGTCGACCGGCATCTGCTGGAGACGTGTGTCGAGGCTTCGAAGATGGTGCGCGACGTACGGCGTCCTGACCTGCTGCTCGTCGCCGCACTCCTGCATGACCTGGGCAAGGCTGTCGACGGCGACCACAGTGTCACCGGTGCGGTCATCGCCGGGAGAGTGGCTCGGCGTCTCGGGTTCGTCGAAGCGGATGCGGACACGATCGCGCTGCTGGTCCGGCAGCACCTCATGCTCGCCCAGGTCGCGACGCGCCGGGATCTCGATGACCCGATGACGGTGGACCTCGTCGTCGGCATCGTCCGCGACACGGAGACGCTGGACCTCCTGGAGGCGCTCACGTACGCCGACGCGCGGTCGGCGGGTCCCGCGGCGTCGTCGCCGTGGCGGATGCGTCTGGTCGGGGAGCTGTGCCGGCGGGCGCGCGGCGAGCTGTCCGGGGGAGGGGAGGGGATGTGGACAGAGGCTCCGCCCATCCCCGTGCCCGTGTTGCATCAGGTGGTCGGAGTCGGGCGCCTTGGCCTGACGGTGACCGACCACCACGGTGATCTCCGGGTGAACGTCGCCGTACCGGACCAAGTGGGCACGCTGTCGACGGTTGCCGCCGTACTGGCGGTGGAGCGGCTCGCGGTGCGGTCTGCGGTCATCACCTCCGTAGAGGGGCTGGGGATCTCGCAGTGGACGGTGGCAGGCTCGCCGCCTGACCCGGTCCGGCTGCGTGACCGGCTCGCGGTCGCACTGCGAGATGACACCGACCTCGTACGCCGCTTGGCCGCGCGTGACTCGTCCGCTGTCAAGCAGCGGGTCGCCAGCCGGGTGGACCTGTTGCCCGAAGCATCGGAGACCGCGACTGTGCTGCAGGTGCGCGCGCACGACCGTCCGGGGCTGCTCTACGACGTCACTGCGGCCATCGCATCCACCGGCGCTGACATCCGCTCCGCACACGTCAGCACGCTGGGCGCCGAATGTGTGGACGTCTTCTACCTCACGGACCGCCATGGCTCTCCGCTCGAGGAGGAGGACGCGCGCACGACAGCAAAGTCGGTACTGGATCGATTGACCTTCTAGTCTCGGCACTGTGGATGTCGTAGCAGCCTTCCAGCGTCAAGCGACCGCCTGCGAGGACCTCGGGTCCCCGATGTACGCCGAACTGCTTCGGCTGCTCGTGGACGACTACGAGGTCGGAGGCTCGTCGGTCGAAGTGCTGGCCGGCTATGAGGATCGTTCGTTCGCTGACGCGATCGCACTGCGGCTGCTGGCTGCTGTGCACGGGCTGGTGCTGTCCGGTTCGGCGCCGGAGCTGGCGGCGTTCTACCCGAGCGCCGGCGGAGCGTGGGACCCCGTGCTCGGGTGGGAGGCGTTCGAGCAGGTGCTGCAGTCGCGGGCTGGCGAGATCCGCTCGCTGCTGACCCAGCCGCCCCAGACGAACGAGGTAGGCCGGGCCGCCTCGCTGTACGGCGGTCTCTTGCACCTGGTCGATGCGGTGCCGCTGCCGGTGCGGCTGTTCGAGATCGGTGCGAGCGGTGGGCTGAACCTGCGAGCTGATCGGTACCGGTACGTCGCCGACGGAACGTCGTACGGACCTCCGGACAGCCCGGTGGTGTTCGACCCGGCGTGGACCGGGCCGGTGCCGGCTGCGGAGCTGCGGATCGCGGAGCGGGTCGGGTGCGACATCGCGCCGGTGAACCCGTTGTCGGCGGAGGGTGCGCTCACGTTGACGTCGTACGTCTGGCCGGACATGCCAGAGCGGCTGGAGCGGTTGCGTGGTGCGCTGGCGATCGCACGGCAGGTGCCGGCCGACATCCGGCGGGAGGACGCGGTTTCGTTCCTGCACGGCCTGGAGCTGTCAGAGGGGCACGTCACCGTCGTGTGGCACTCGGTCATGTGGCAGTACCTGCGCCGAACCGACCGGGCAGCCGTGGAGGACCGGCTGAACGAGCTCGGTGCGCAGGCGACCGAGTCCAGCCCGTTGGCCCATCTCCGCCTCGAGCCGCACCACACGATCTCCCACGGTCGCGGGACGGACGGCTGGGAGTTCCGCGTCGATGTCCAGACCTGGCCGGGCGGCGACCTCCGGGTCCTCGGAAGTGCCAGCCCTCACGGCCAGGAGCTGGTCTGGGATCCCAGCTGAGTTCAGTTGAGTGACGCCACCAGTGTGTCGGTGAGCTCGGCCGCGTACACACCGTCGGGATCGAGATCGGGGTCGTAGATGCCGATGTCGATCCCGACGCACTTCTCCGCCGCCAGCAGGGGGTGGAGCAACGCCTGGAGCTGGGGGTGGTCGATGCCGCCGGGGTCGGGGCTGTCGACCGCGGGCATCACTTCGGCGTCGAGGATGTCGACGTCGAGGTGCACCCAGAATCCGTCGAGCGTTTTCAGGTGCTCGAGTACTTGCGCCGCCGCCCGGGCCGGATCGGTTGCGATCGTGCGCGCCGGCCACACCGGGATCCCGGCCTCCTCGACGTCCCCGACGTACTCGTCGTCGTCCCGGATCCCGAGCAGCGCCGCATCCGTGTCCCTCACGTAGGGGCCGAGCTGCTCGAGGTCGGTGAGATCCGCCTGTCCACGCCCGGTCACCAGCGCGAGCGCCTCGCCGCCCGCGGCTCCGACGTACGGCGAGTTGTCGACGGTCCGGAAGTCCGAATGCCCGTCGAGATACACGACGCCGTACCGCCCCCGCCGCTTCAACGCCAAGGCCGGCCCCAGCAGGTTGCTGCACTCCCCACCCAGCAACACCACGAACTTCCCCTCGTCCACCAGCCGCCCCACCCGATCCGCCACCTTCACCGAGTACGACGCCATCCCCACCGCGTTGAACACCCCGTCCCCCGGCTTCCACCCCGCCCGGTCATACCGAGGCGGCGTCACACACCCGCCATCCGAAGCCCCGATCCGCGCCAAGAACCCCAGATCCCGCACCGCCCCCGCCAACTTGTAACACCCCGGCACCGCCCCCTCCACCGGAGCCCGCAACCCCAAATTAGAAGGCCCATCCACCACCACCCGCACCTTCCCCACCACGCCTCCCTAACCGATACCTCGTCGATTACCGGTTAGATCCTCGCGGTCCATCCCGCTGCTGTCAACGACCGTGCCCGTCACCCACGCCCAGGCCCGGCCCACCCCCGCGCCGGTTCACCGATGCCCGACCGTCTCCCAGCTGCGGCCGAAAACCGACCGCTCCAGCCGCAGGTGCCGACGCGGACAGAATCCGCTGCGCGGCCTCGATATCGAGCCGCTCCGAACGATCGGGCCGGGTCACGGCCCGCTGCGCCTCTCCCTGGTCCGGAGCTGCTATCGCCGCAGTGGCGTTGGGTGCCTTCGCCGGAAACGGCACACCGGGCTCCTGCGTGTAGTGAACCCGGAGGTCGGCGATCGCCCCTTCCAGCCCTGCCATTGTCTTCGTGGCAGTCAGTTCACCGGCCTGCGGGCGGTTGTGTACGACGCTCCATTCCGGCATCGCCATCTGGTTGACAAGGTGCGCACGGGCGGCCTGCTGGTGCGTGGCATCGGCTGGCACGAGATCGGCGAGTTGGGTGCGGACGATGTGATCCGCAATCGTGTCCCAACGCATCACCACCGGCTGGTTGAGCGCAGAGGTCAGCAGACCCTGGCGCTCTGCGGGGGAGTAGGTGGCGCGCCGCAGGAGGACGTCGGCTGCGTGCACTGCACCGGCGTACTCCGGTGCAGGCTTTGGTACGCCGTCGTACCCAGCTCGGCGGGCGAATTCGTCGTACGCCTCGATGCTGGCGAGTTCGGTCAGGCCTTCGTCGAGTCCGATGCTCTGCATATCGCGCACGGCGTTCGGTTCGAGCACGGCGTCGAGGTCGACGCGCGCATGGAGTGATTCGTGGAGCACTGTGACGAGTGCCTGGCCCTGGACGGCGGGGTCGTTGCCGAGATCCCCGCCGGTCAAGTGGTCCAGGACCAATCGCCGATTCAACCGGAGAGCGCCGTCCCGGCCGAGGCCGCCCCACTTGTCGTCGTTGCGTGCGTAGAGCTCGCCGTTCCACAGCGACTTTCCGCCCGAGTGAAGCTCGTGCGCCAGCCGGTAGAGGCGCGCGACCTCTTGGTAGAGAGGTGTCGACGGATCGATCCGGACCATGCCCGGATCGACTTCGTCTGCCACGGGGTCAGCCGTCTGTCTTGCCGGCGACCGGAGGATCCGACCATGGCAGGCCCTCGGTCAGCGTCTCCTCGGTCTTCTCCAGCCCGCGGGTCAGGCCCCGGATGCTCGAACTGTCCGCACCGGCCCGATCCGCGATCTCCCAGATCCGTCGCCGCGCCTCGGCCAACGCGGCCACTCGTTCCTCGACCGACCCGCTCTCGAAGTCGGCCTCGTCGAGAAGCTGCAGAGCTTCGTCCATCTCGGCGGACCGCTCATCCTGCGCGTCCATCGCGCCACCCCGCCTTCCTGTCGCCAAGACCATATCCGTGCAGCCGGACCGACATGCCTAGCGCACCATGCCTTTCGTGCTGACCTGCGCGGCCGACCGGTCGATCCCCGCTCCGCGTGCCCCGTCGCCGAGCATCGGCTTGCGGTCCACCGCCTTGCTCGCCGGTGCGAGGCCACTCAGAAATCGGAGCTCGCCCGGCACGTCTTGTTGTGGCGTGAAGGAGCACCCTGGCGCAGCGGTTGCGAACGCGGTCTGCGGTGGAGTCGCCGGGAACGGCAGGAACGGCGTGCGCAGGTAGTGCCGCCGGATCTCGTCGACCTTCGCGTTCAGGGCTTGGCGGACTTGTTCGGCGACGTAGTGGCCGGTGGTGGCCCGTTCGTCGTGCAGACCCGGCCACAACTCGTGGGTCAGGGTTGGGATGAGGGCGGCGCGGGCGGCTTGCTGGTGATCGTCCTGGTGCGGGACCAGTTCCCACAGGCGGTTCTGGACGACGGCGTGAGCCAGCCGGTCGAAGTGCGCCACCGCCGGGCCTCGAGCGAGGTCGTTGACGATCGACACCCGGTCGCGACGAGGACCGGCGACCTGGCGCACCAAACTGGCGGTCGCCGTGTAGGCACCTTCGTACTGCGGTTGCGGCATCGAGAGACCGAAGTACCCCGCCTGCCGAGTGAACAGCCGGAAGTCCTCCACGGCCCGGAGCTCGGCGACTCCCTCCATCAGCCCGCGGGAGTGCTCCGACCGCACCGCGTTGGGTTCGGCCGGGTCATCGGTCTCGATGCTCGCGTGCGTCGTCTCATGGATGACAGTCGCCAGCGCCTGTGCCTGCTCGGCCAGTGCTTCGGGCATGGCGGCCCCGGTCAGATAGGGCAGAACGGCGCTGCCGGACAACCGCATCGTGCCGGTCTTCGGGCTGAAGCCGCCGTACGACAATTCGGCATCACTTGCGCACAGGACGCCGTTCCAGCGATCGACACCGGTCGGACGAAGGCTTCGCGCCAGTCGGTACAGCCGCGCGAACTCCAAGTAGGTGGCGGAGTCGCGGGGTACCAGCCTCTCTCCGCCACTCATGGTTCAGCTGCCGTGGCCGGTCGAGTCGTCGATTGGCCAGGTGGGGTCGCGCAGTTCGTCCTCGAGATGCTCGAGGGTCCGCGTCATCGCGCGGATGTGTGGCGCCTCGTCCTTGGCGGCACGGTCGGCGATGGCCCAGATCTGCCGACGTGCTTCCTCGAGGACCGCGATCTGCTCGGCCGGGGATCCATCGGCCCGGTGGGCGTCGGCGCTGATCCGGCCGGCCTCGTAGTACAGCGAACTCCATTCCCGGACAGGCTCGGGTGGATCGGCCAGTTCCTCGATCAGAGCCATGGTCCAGGTCCGGTCGTGCTCGGAGGCCTCCGCCGGTACGAGCGCGCGCAGGCCGGCCTGGACAGCGGATACATCCGCCTCGGGTTCGTTCCTGATCTTGTCCTGCGCTCGCAGGTACGCCAGGTTGAACCGCTCGACGTCGAACGGCATGCGCTCCTCCTCGGTCCGGTCGTGCACGAGCCCAACGCTAGCGATTTCGGGGGTGGGGGCGTGGGAGTTATCCACAGGTTGGGGGGCCGGTAGACTCGGGGGGTTCATTGCTTCGAGGAAACGGACTGTTTCTCGTGTTCGACACGCTTTCCGATCGGCTCTCGACCGCGTTCAAGAATCTGCGCGGCAAGGGCAAGCTGACCGATGCCGACATCGACGCGACCACCCGGGAGATCCGGATCGCGTTGCTGGAGGCGGATGTCGCGTTGCCGGTGGTGCGGGAGTTCATCGCGGCGGTCCGCGAGCGGGCCAGTGGCGCCGAGGTGCGCGGCGGGCTGAACCCGGCGCAGCAGGTCATCAAGATCGTCAACGAGGAACTGGTCAACATCCTCGGTGGCGAGACCCGCGAGCTGCGGATGGCGAAGCGCCCGCCGACGGTGATCATGCTCGCCGGTCTGCAGGGTGCCGGTAAGACCACCCTGGCCGGGAAGCTGGCCAAGTGGCTGAAGGAGACCCAGCACCAGACGCCGATGCTGGTCGCCGCGGACCTCCAGCGGCCGAACGCGGTCACCCAGCTCCAGGTGGTCGGCGACCGCGCCGGCGTACCGGTGTTCGCGCCCGAGCCGGGCAACGGCGTCGGGGACCCGGTCGAGGTCGCCCGGAAGGCGATGGACGAGGCGCGGACCAAGCAGCACAGCGTGGTGATCGTCGACACGGCCGGCCGGCTGGGTGTCGACGAGGAGCTGATGAAGCAGGCCGCCGACATCCGCGACGCGGTGAACCCGGACGAGATCCTGTTCGTGGTCGACGCGATGATCGGTCAGGACGCGGTCACCACCGCCCAGGCCTTCCTCGACGGGGTCGGCTTCGACGGCGTCGTGCTGTCCAAGCTCGACGGTGACGCCCGTGGTGGTGCCGCGCTGTCGATCGCGCAGGTCACCGGCCGCCAGGTGATGTTCGCCAGCAACGGCGAGAAGCTCGAGGACTTCGACGTCTTCCACCCCGACCGGATGGCCTCGCGCATCCTCGGCATGGGCGACGTGATGAGCCTGATCGAGCAGGCCGAGCGCTCCTTCGACGCCGAGGAGGCCGCGAAGACCGCGGCCAAGCTGCAGAAGCGCGGCGGCAAGGACTTCACGCTGGACGACTTCCTCGCCCAGATGCAGTCGGTCCGCAAGATGGGCCCGCTGACCAAGATCTTCGGCATGCTGCCCGGCGCGAACCAGTTCAAGGACCAGCTGGAGAACTTCGACGAGCGTGAGATCGACCGGATCGAGGCGGTCATCCACTCGATGACGCCGGCCGAGCGGAACGACCCGAACATCATCAACGGCTCCCGCCGGGCCCGGATCGCGAAGGGTTCGGGGACCGAGGTCGCCACCGTCAGCGGTCTGGTCGAGCGGTTCTTCGAGGCGCGGAAGATGATGGCCGCGATGGCCTCCGGCAAGGGGATCCCGGGGATGCCCGGGATGCCGGGCATGCCCGGTGCGGGCGCGGGCGGTGCGCGGAAGGCGAAGCAGCAGGCGAAGAAGGGCAAGAAGCGCGGCTCGGGCAACCCGGCCAAGCGGGCGAACCAGGGCAACCCCCAGCCGCAGGTGCCGCAGCCGGGTCAGCTGCCGGCCGCGTTCGGCGGCGGTCAGACCGGCGGCGACTTCGAGCTGCCCGACGACCTCAAGAAGATGCTGGGCGGCGACAAGTAGCCAGCGGTACGCCGCTGCCCGATCGGGCGAACCTCCGACGGGAGGCCCGAGCGGACCGGCGTACGGCGGTCAGGTGTCGGAACTGTCATGCGCTTGGCAGGTCCGGCCCCGGCATCGTCGGCGTACGGTGAAAGCCGGGGGTGTGAACTCTCGGTGACGTCTGACCGAACCCTCGTTGGGCAGCCGGTCACAGCATGAAGTGGCGCACCGTTACCGGTTGTCCACGACCCGGTGACGACTAAGATCGTGCCTACGCCCGAAGAGACACACTGCGGAATGCGCCGAGGACGGTTCGGATGAGGCAGCAGTTCAAGAACCTGGACACGTGGCGGGGGAAGCTCTCCGCGACCTGTGCCTGCTTGGCTCCGCCTACCGCCATGGTCGCCGTGTTCGTCGTCGGTGGTGTCACGTCGAACACGTTCATCGTCGACGCGCACGCGCTCGCCGCCCCGCGCCAGGACGCGGTCTTCGACGAGCTGGCCAACACCGTCCCGAAGCAACCGGGTGTCGACGGCAGCCTCCCGACGCAGGAGAAGTCGACGATCCAGGTGCCGGTCACGGGGACGACGGACGGCACGGTGCAACCGATCCCCGGCATCACCGGTGACACCTCGGGCATCCCGGGCACGGTGCTGGCGGCGTACCAGAAGGCCGCGAACGATCTCGCGCTGGCGATGCCCGGCTGTCATCTGACCTGGCCACTGCTGGCCGGCATCGGCAAGGTCGAGTCCGCGCACGCGAGCGGCGGCCGGGTCGAGCCGAACGGGAACACCCGCGGCAAGATCCTCGGTCCGGTGCTGGACGGCGGCCCGGGGATGGCCGCGATCGCGGACACCGACCAGGGTGTGTACGACGGCAACACGAGCTGGGACCGCGCGGTCGGGCCGATGCAGTTCATCCCGGGCACGTGGAAGGCGTTCGGCGCCGATGGCAACGGTGACGGGGTCAAGGACCCGCACAACGTGTTCGACGCGGCGCGGGCGGCCGGGGACTACCTGTGCGCCGGCGGTGCGAACCTGTCCGACCCGGCGGGCCTGGTGCAGGCGGTGCTGCGCTACAACCACTCGATGGACTACGTGTCGACCGTGCTGCGGTGGATGCAGTCGTACAGCCGGCAGACGGTGACGATCCCGGACACGCAGGGCGAGATCACCACGCCGGACGACAACGGCAACGTCGACCAAACGAACAACCCGACCCGTGTGTCGACGCCCACGCCGACTCCGACGCCGACCGTCCAGCCCACCACCGTGCCCACGACCGCCCCGACGACGGCACCGAGTACGACGAAGCCGACGACGCCGACGCCGACGAACACGCAGGCGACTCCGCCGACCACCACGCCGAAGCCGCCGTTCACGCCGACGCCGACCCCGAAGCCGACTCCCACACCGACCCCCACACCGACGCCGACGCCGACTCCCACGCCGACGGACACCCCGACGCCGACGCCCACGCCGACGGACACCCCCACGCCGACGCCGACCTGTACGCCGGCTCCGACGGAGACCCCGACGACCACGCCGACGGTCACCCCGACCGAGACCCCGGCGCCCTGCACCACCACCGGCCCGGAGTCGGAGCCGACCCGGACGGCGGCGGCCACGCCCAGCCAGGCGCCTCAGAGCGGCAGCTGAACCCGGGGTTTCAACCGCGGGTCAGCGGGCAGATTACCTGCGGTTCGCGCCCTTCCGCGGCGCCCTGCACGCCTGTCCGGTGCCCGTTGTCAGGCGTGTTGGCGGGTCAGGTAACTTTGCGTCGTCTTGATGTAACTTTCTGGCGTATAGATCGTTGAGGGGACTATGCGCCTAACCCGTAGTGGTAACCGTCGGGTCAAAATCATCATCGCTTCACTGTGCACAGCCCCGCTCCTGGTCGGGGCCATCGTGACAGTCGCCTCGGGCGGAGCCGGTGCCTCCGGAACGCTCGCGGCGGACAGCCCGGTCGCCCCCTCGCCTGGAGCCGGGCTGAACAGCGGTGAGTTCGACGAACTGACGATGATCGTGCCGCAGCGTCCCGGGGTGGACGGCCGGCTCGGATCTGACAAGCCCGCCCGCGCCGACGTGCCCGTGCAGGGAGCGACCGACGGGCGCTCCGTCGTCCGCCCCGGCCGGCCGAACGCCGTGAACGGCATCCCGCGCGGGGTGTTCCCCGCCTACCGCCGGGCCACCGCGAACCTCGCGGTCGTCCGGCCGAACTGCGGGCTGACCTGGCCGTTGCTGGCCGGGATCGGCAAGGTCGAGTCCGACCACGCCAGCGGGGGCCGGGTCGACGTGGCCGGCACCACCCGGGGGAAGATCCTCGGCCCGGTGCTGAACGGCCGCGGCGGCAACGGCCGGATCACCGACACCGACAAGGGCAAGTACGACGGTGACCTGACCTGGGACCGGGCGGTCGGGCCGATGCAGATCATCCCGCAGGTCTGGGACGAGTTCGGGGCCGACGGCAACGGCGACGGCTACCGCAACCCGAACAACGTGTACGACGCGGTCACCACGGTCGCCGTGGTGCTGTGCTCCGAGGGCGACGACCTGAAGCAGCCGCGCGACCTGGTCGCCTCGCTGTTGCGCTACCAGCACTCCAAGGACTTCGTCGCGACCGTGCTGAAGTGGATGCGGGTCTACAGCAAGAACGCGGTGCTCGTGCCGAACGAGAAGGGCGGCCTGTCGGTGCCGAAGTCGACCGGCAACGCCGAGCGCAAGGTCGACCCGCGCGAGGTCCCGGACATCCCGGACGACACCACGCCGACGAAGGCCACGGCGACGCCGACGCCGACGGTGCAGCCGTCGACGCCGGTCGGCGAGGTGACGCAGCCGGACCCGATCGACACCCCGACGCACCGGCCGACCCGGCCGACGCCGACGAAGACGCCGACCAAGACCCCCACCAAGACGCCGAGTCCCACGCCGACCCCGACCCCGACGCCGACTCCCACGGACACGCCGAGCCAGACCCCGTCGAACACCCCGTCCGGTACGCCGTGCGCCGGCGGCGACGACCCGACGCCCACCTGCACCCCCGGCGGCGGCTCCCACGGCTGACCCGAGCAACGGCTGGACCCCGAGCAACGGCTGGATGAGAGCAACGGCCAGGCGAGCACCGGCGGACGTGAGGAACGGCGGATGTGAGCAATGGCCGAGGGCGAGCACCGGCGGACGTGAGGAACGGCGGACGTGAGCAATGGCCGAGGGTGAGCGCCGGCGGACGTGAGGGACGGCTCACCCCGGCAGCGGCTGACCTGCGGGGCCGAGGCCGGATACGGTCGGCGGTATGACCGAACCCGGCGTACTCAGGCTCGTCGGCACGGTGTTGCCGGCCGGTGAGCAGCAGGAGATCCACCTCAGCGGTGGGCTGGTCGTCGACCGGCCCACCGCTGCCGATGTCAGCACCGTGCACACCGGCGGCTGGATCCTGCCCGGCCTGGTCGACGCGCACTGCCACATCGGCCTCGACCAGCACGGCGCCGTCGACGAGGAGACCCAGGAGCGGCAGGCGATCACCGACCGGGACGCCGGCGCCCTGCTGGTCCGGGACGCCGGCGTGGCGTCGGACACCCGCTGGATCGACGACCGTGCGGACCTGCCGAAGATCATCCGGGCCGGCCGCCACATCGCCCGCTCGAAGCGGTACATCCGCAACTACGGCTGGGAGATCGAGCCGGACGAACTGGTCGCGTACGTCGAGCAGGAGGCGCGCCGGGGTGACGGCTGGGTCAAGCTGGTCGGCGACTGGATCGACCGCGACGCCGGAGACCTCACCGCCTGCTGGCCCGCCGAGGCCCTGAACGCGGCGATCGCCCGCGCCCACGAGCTCGGCGCCCGGGTCACCGCCCACGTCTTCGGCGAGCAGGCCCTCCCGGATCTCCTTGCCGCCGGCATCGACTGCATCGAGCACGGCACCGGCCTGCTGCCGGACATGCTCGACCGGATGGCCGAGCACGGCGTCGCGGTGGTCCCGACGCTGATCCAGCTGGAGAACTTCCCGCAGTACGCCGATCAGGCCGCCGCGAAGTTCCCGGTCTACTCGGCCCACATGCGCGACCTCTACGACCGCCGCCTCGAGCGGCTCCGGGACGCCTACGAGGCCGGCGTACCGGTGTACGCCGGGACCGACGCGGGCGGCGTCCTCGGGCACGGCCTGGTGGCGCAGGAGATCCAGGCCCTGACCACGATCGGCCTGTCGGGGGAGGAGGCGCTCAGCGCCGGGTCGTGGGGAGCCCGGGAGTGGTTGGGCGCCCCGAGCAACCTCCAGCCCGGTGATCCCGCCGATCTGGTCGTGTACGACGAGGATCCGCGCGTCAGTCCCGCCGTACTGACGCACCCGCGGCTGATCGCACTCCGTGGGGCAGTCGTGTTCAAGCGGTGACGGGAAAAAACTCACTCAAACCCTGGATCTAGCGGAAGATTTTGGCCTAGCGTGACCCCTGGGACCGCCGACGCCCCTCGGCGGACCGAATCAGGGGAAGGAACCGCCCGATGGGGAAACTCCAGCTTTCTTTGGCAGCCCGAGTACCCAGACTGTCCGCACTCCTGGCCGTTGCCGCCACCGGCGCTCTCGCCGTGAGTGCCCTGCCGAGCAACGCCGCCGAACCGGCGCAATCCGCCGGTCAGCCAGACCTCTCGTCCGCTTTCCAGACCGCCGCCGCCAAGTACGACGTACCGCGTGAGGTGCTCGTCAGCGTCGGATTCGCCGAGTCGCATCTCGACGGCCACGACGGCCGGCCGAGCCAGGCGAACGGCTACGGCGTGATGCATCTGGTCAGCAACAACCAGAACACAACGATGTCCGAGGCATCCGAACTCACCGGCCTGCCGGTCGGGAAGCTTGCCAAAGACAACATGTCGAACATCCTCGGCGCCGCCGCCGTCCTGGACTCGTACGCCGACCAGGCCGGCCTGACCGATCGATCCGACCTCGGCAAGTGGTACGGCGTGGTCGCGAGGTACTCGCACTCCGCCGACGGCCCGACCGCCCGGCTGTACACCGACGAGGTCTACCGGATCGTCGGCACAGGTGTCCGCACCGCCGGCGTGGTCACCGAGCCGAAGAAGGTCACCCCGCAGCTCGGCAGCTACGCCAAGGTCGCCCCGCTCGGGACCCGGACCAAGTCCTCGGTCCAGGCCGTCGACTACCCCGGCGCGATCTGGAACGCGGCCAGCACCAGCAACTACCGGGTCGGCCGGACCCAGGCGATCTCCACCATCGTCATCCACGTGACCCAGGGCTCGTACGCCGGCACGATCAGCTGGTTCAAGAACCCGTCGGCCCAGGTGAGCGCGCACTACGTGATCCGCTCCAGCGACGGCCAGGTCACCCAGATGGTCGCGGAGAAGGACACCGCCTGGCACGTCCGGACCGAGAACCCGTACACGATCGGCATCGAGCACGAGGGCTTCGTCGACCAGCCGTCCTGGTTCACCGACGCGATGTACCGGTCGTCGGCGGCGCTGACCCGCAACATCGCCGACCGCCGCGGCATCCCGAAGGACCGGGCCCACATCAAGGGCCACAGCGAGATGCCGAACAACGACCACACCGACCCGGGTCCGAACTGGAACTGGACGTACTACCTGCAGCTGGTGAACGGCGGCGACCCGAACCCGCCGGAGTACAACTTCACCACCTACGGCAGCGGGGTCCGGGTCCGCTCGGCGCCGAGCCTGTCCGCGTCGATCCTCACCGAGCTGCCCGGCCCGACCCAGGTGTACGTCGTCTGCCAGGTCCAGGGCGACCCGGTCACGGCCGAAGGCACCACGAACAACTGGTGGGCCAAGCTGCGCGACCAGGGTGGCTACATGACCAACATCTACATCCAGGATCCGAACCCGAAGCTCCCCGGCGTTCCAGAGTGCTAGAGGCTGAACAGTAGAGCCTGCTGTACCGACTGGGCCGGCTGCCTGGCGGAGGATTGAGCCATGGTGACGAACATCCTCGCGCGAGGCGGCCGGGCCAGTGCCTACCTGGCGATCCGCTACGTGCGCGCACTGCTGTTGTTACTCGCGCTGCCCAACGGACTGCTGCTCGGCTGGCTGATCCCGCCGTTCACCGGCGCACTGGTGCGGCTGGCCAACAGCGAGCGCGAGCGCGCGGCCAGGTACCTCGGCGTGCCATCGGGCCCGCCGCTGCCGGCGGCCGCGCCGCGCCGGCCTGGGGACGTGGTCGCCTTGTTCAGGGACAGGTCCTTCAAGCGCAGCCTGTGGCTGCTGCTGATGCCGCTCGCCATGATCCCGGAACTGTTCGTCGTGGTCTACGGAGTGGTCGGCGTACCGGCAGCAGTCGTCGGCATGCTGCTGTGGAAGCTCTCCCCGGGCAACTTCACGCTCAACGGTGTCGACGTGGACAGCTGGACCGAGGCGCTCACCAACGGCCCGGCGCAGATTGTCGGCAGCCTGCTCGCCCTGGGCTGGTTGGCTCCGTTGGTGGCGCGTGGACACGCCCATGCGGTCCGCAACCTGCTGGCACCCACTGACTCCGAGCTGGAGACCGCCAGACTCGCGCAGCGGGTCGAGGAGCTGACCAGGAGCCGGGCCGGGGCGGTGGACTCGCACGGAGCGGAGCTACGCCGGATCGAACGCGACCTGCACGACGGCACTCAGGCGCAACTGGTCTCGCTGGCCATGCGGATCGGCATCGCGAAGCAGACCATGGCCGAGGACCCGGAGAAGGCCGCCAAGTTGCTGGACGACGCCCGTGACGGCGCAGAGCAGGCCATGAACGAGCTACGCGGCGTACTCCGGACCATGTACCCGCCGATCCTCGCCGACCGTGGTCTGGCCGGCGCGGTCTCCGCGCTCTGCGCTCGCTGCCCACTGCCGGTGGATCTCCGGATGGGCGAGCTGGGCGACGTCCCGGCCGCGGTCGAAGCCGCCGCGTACTTCGTCGTCGCCGAGTCACTCACCAACATCACCAAGCACTCCGCCGCCGGGCACGTCGACGTACGGATGGAGCGGCGCGGTGCGGAGCTCTACCTCGCGATCACCGACGACGGGATCGGTGGAGCGCGGATCAACGAGCAGTCCGACCTGCTGGGCCGGGGGAGCGGACTGCATGGCATGCTCCACCGGGTGGAGGCGATCGATGGCCAGTTGGAGCTGCAGAGCCCGATCGGCGGGCCGACCACGGTCGAGGTGATCCTCCCGTGCGGGTCGTGATCCTCGAGGACAACCCGATCCTGGCCGAGGGCCTCGGTCTGCTGCTCGGCAACTCCGGCTTCGAGGTGGTCGCGGTGGCCGGTGACGCCGACGGGTTCGCCAAGGTGATGAGCGATCAGCGTCCCGACATCGCGATCGTCGACGTACGCCTCCCGCCGACCTTCACCGACGAGGGTCTCCGCGCGGCGATCGAGGCCCGCCGGGTCCGGCCCGGGCTCCCGGTGCTGGTGTTCTCGCAGTACGTCGAGGAGATCTACGCGGCCGAGCTCCTCGCCGCCGGCAGCGAAGGCGTCGGCTACCTGCTGAAGGACCGCGTGTCCCGGGTCGACGAGTTCCTCGAGGCGGTACGCCGGGTGGCCGCCGGAGGGACCGTACTCGACCCGGAGGTGGTCAGCCAGCTGATGGTCAAGCGGAGCAGCCCGCTGGACCGCCTCACGCCCCGCGAACGCGAGGTCCTCGCGCTGATGGCGGAGGGACTCGGCAACACGGCGATCGCCGAGAAGCTGGTGATCTCCGAAGGTGCCGTCCACAAGCACGTCGGCAACGTCTTCCTCAAGCTCGACCTGCCGCCGACCGACTCCGGTCACCGCCGGGTTCTCGCCGTCCTGGCGCACCTGGGTCTCTAGCTCAACAGATAGGCACGCCGGGAAGCTGCGCGGAGGGGTAGTCGATGTAGATGTTGGTGATGAACCCACCCTGGTCGCGGAGCTTCGACCACCAGTTGTTCGTGCTCGGTGCCGCCACCAGCGTGGCGGCACCGAGCAGGAGCGCGGAACCGGTAGTTGAATGTCAGGCCGTCTCGTCCGGCACCGACTCCAGCAGCGGCTTGTCGTTCTTCGGGGCGCTCAGCGAGTCGATCAGCTGCTTGGCCAGCGCGAACCCCGAGCCGCCCATCGTGATGGTCTTCACCAGCGTGTCCTCGATGCCCTGGGCACCGTTGAGCACCACCATGTTGCCGACCTTCTCGAACGAGCCCGCCGCCGCGGCGACGATCTGCGGGTAGGCCTCGGCCAGCTGCTGCGCGACGACCGCGTCGGTGTTGGTGGCCAGCGCCTCGGCCCGGGCCTTGATACCGGCCGCCTCGGCCATCGCCTTCGCCTGAACCGCGGCGGCCTCGGCCTTACCGGTCAGCTCGGTCGCCTTCGCCTCGGCCTCACCGCGCAGCTGGACCTCCCGGGCGTTCGCCTCGGCGGCCGCGATCTGCGCGTCCCGGGCGGCCTGGGCCAGCGTGCGCTGCTTGTACGCCTCGGCGTCGGCCGGCTTCAGCACCGACGACTCGAGCTGCTTCTCGGCCAGCGACGCGTTCAGCTTCGCGGTCTCCGTCTCGGCGACGACGACCTCCTGTCGGGCCAGCGCCTCGGCCAGCGGACCGGACTGCGACGCCTTCGAGTTCGCCTGGTCGACCTCGGCCTGGTACCCGGCCTGGGCGATCGAGCTCTGCCGGACCGCGGCGGCCTTGGCCGCGGCCGCGACCTGCTCGCGCTCGGTCGCCTCGCGGTCCCGCTCGGCCTGCGCGATCCGGGCCGCGGCCTCGACCGCGGCGGCCTGCGGACGGCCGAGGTTGCGGATGTAGCCGGACTCGTCGTCGATCTCCTGGATCTGCAGCGAGTCGACCACCAGGCCGAGCTTCTCCATGTCGCCGGCCAGCGAGCCGCGGATGTTCGTGGTCAGCGTCTCCCGGTCGTGCAGCATCTCCTCGACCGTGGTCGAGCCGACGATCGCCCGCAGGTGACCGGCGAACAGCTCGTGGATGGTGCTCATCACCTGCTCGTCGCTCTGCTCCAGGAACCGCCGGGCCGCGTTCGCGATCGAGCCGTAGTCGTCACCGACCTTGTACGCCGTGACGCCCTTGATGTGCAGCGGGATGCCCTGGCTGGACACGCAGGTGACGGTCAGCGGGGTGGCGCGGATGTCCAGCGGCAGCCGCCGTACCGTCTGGAAGCCCGGCAGCACGGCGGTGCCGCGGCCGACGACGATCTTGAAGCCGAGGGTCTCGTTCACCTGCTCCGTGCTCGAGTGCGCGCCGAGGCCGGAGATGATCAGTGCCTCGTTCGGCTCCGCCACCCGCCAGACCATCCGGAACAGGATCAGAAGCACGACCACCGCCACCGCGGCGATGATCAGGTACGTCCAGAGCATTTCCCCTCCAGGGAAAGAAAGTTAGATGGCCCGAGCGACATAGACGGTGCGCGGCGGGTCGAAGTCGACCACGACGATCTGCGTGCCCACCTCGATCACCTCGCCGGTCGCGGGGTAAGCGTAGAAGGCCTCGGTGGCACCCCGGACCGGCAGCATCACTTCGCCGACGATCCCCGGTGCGATCCGGCCGATCACCCGTCCCCGCTTGCCCACCATGACGACCCTCCGACGCAACTCCGGCTGCTCCAGTTCCCGAAGCCTAGCCGTCCGCGTGCTTGTCGGCGGAGCCGTCCGGGGCGCATGGTTGAAACGTCGGCCTGGGGGTGGTGGGGAGGGGCCATGGGCGAGGAAGTCCAGGTCGGGGTTGTCGACGACGAGGCCAGCGAGGAACAGCTCGAGGTGCTGGCGCTGCTGCTCCGGCAGGAGTTGCTGATGCTCGACGTCCGTTCGGTCGAGCCGTACGGAGAGGGGGACGCACCGGAGGGTTCGCGGGGTGGCCTGGCTGCCATAGCGGGGGTGCTGAGCGTCTCACTGGCGCCAGGGCTGCAGGTGCTCGGCTCCGTCGTGACGGTGATCCGGGAGTGGCTGCGCAGGTCCGGGACCGGGCGGTCAGTGAAGCTCGCGATCGACGGTGACACGATCGAGCTGACCGGCGCCAGTGACGAGGTGCAGCAGCAGCTCGTCGACGCGTTCGTACGACGTCATGCTGGAGCGGACGTGTGAGATGGACGGCTCCCGCTTCGCGCTCGTCGTGGCGAACGACCAGTACGACGATCCCGGGCTGCGGCGCCTGATCGCGCCGGCGCAGGACGCGGCCGCGCTGGCCGAGGTGCTCGCCGACCCGGCGGTCGGTGGGTTCGAGGTGAAGGTCCTGCACAACGAGGCGGCGCAGGAGATCCGGTTCGCGGTCGAGGACTTCTTCGCCGACCGGGCGCCGGAGGACCTGCTGTTGCTGCACTTCTCCTGCCATGGCTTGAAGAACGCGGCCGGTGAGTTGTTCCTCGCGGTCGCGGACACGATGCCGACCAGGCTCGCGTCGACCGCCGTCGCCGCGGATTTCGTCAACCGGCAGATGGCGGACAGCAGAGCGCAGCGGATCGCGTTGTTCCTGGACTGTTGCTACGGCGGCGCGTTCCCGCGCGGCATGGTCGTCCGCGCGGCCGGTGAGGCACAGGTCCGCGACGCCTTCGCCGGCCAGGCCGAGGTAGGCGGCGGTCGCGGGCGGGTGGTGGTGACCGCGTCCAGCGCGATGGAGTACGCCTTCGAGGGTGGTCAGTTGGCGACCGACGCGGCGCCGGCTCCCTCGGTGTTCAGCAGTGCGGTCGTGGACGGGTTGACGACCGGCGAGGCGGATCGCGACGGCGACGGGTGGGTCGGCCTCACCGAACTGGTCGGGTACGTGACGGATCGGGTCCACCGCGTCACTCCGAACCAGAACCCGCAGATGTGGACGTTCGGGTCCCAGGGCGAACTGCTGATCGCCCGCAGCCGGATCCGCCGGATCACCCCGGCGCCGCTCGCACCCGAACTGATCGAGGCGATGGAGAGTCCGTTGCCGGCGGCAAGGTTCGGCGTGGTCGACTACCTGCGCGAGCGGTTGGGCGCGACCGACCTCAGCCAGGCCTACGCCGCGTGGCAGGCGCTGCAGCCGATGGTGGACGACGACAGCCGGCGGGTCGCGGAGGCCGCCACGGACGCGTTGACCGACGGCGTTCCGCGGGTGACGCCCGCGGTCCTCGACCTCGGTACGACGCGTTCGGGCGAGATCCGGTTGGAGGGTACGCCGATCGCACTGACCGCGGTGGCGTCAGCGAGCGTCCCTTGGCTCACGGCGGAGCAGGACGGGCCGGTCATCCGGGTCCGGGCCGACGAGGTGGGAGACGACGAGGCATCGGTGATCCTCACCGGACCTACGTGCGACCTGACGATCCCGGTCCACCTGACCATGCCGGACACCGAGTCCGAACCTCCGCCACCACCTCCCGAACCAGAACCAGGCCCACCCCAACCGGCACCCCAGCCGGAGCCACCGCACGTCGAACCCGCCGCGCTCGCCGCGCAGGCGGTCGCCGCGCAGGTGGTCACCTCGCCACCGGTCCAGGCCACCGCCGAGCCTGAGACCACGCCGCCGGTCCGGGCCACCAGCGAGCCTGAGACCACGCCGCCGGCCCCCGCCGCCCGCGAGCCTGAGACCACGCCGCCGGCCCCCACCACCGGCGAGGCCGAATCCGCGCCGCCCTGGTGGCTGATCGCCGTACTGGTCGCCGGCTCGGGACTTCTCGTCTACCTGAACTGGCCGGGAGCGCAGTACTCCCGCTATCTGTGGAAGGACGCCGACAACACCGGGTGGCACTTGTATCGCACCTGGTACGACCCGGCGATCGTGGGCTCGGTCGTCGCCTTGCTGGCGAGCCTGTTCGCGCGGTCGGCAGGAACGGTCGCGCTCGGAGTCGTGGCGGGCTGCGCCGTGGCGATGATCCAGGGCGGTCTGCTGATCCTCGGCGGCGGGATCTCCTACCTCGAAACGGGCACGTGGATCGCCTCGACCGCGATCGCCATCGGCCTGGCCGCCGCACTCCTGATCGTGCTGCGGCCGCGGAGCTGGCCGCTCCTGCCGGTTCCGCCGCCGGCCGCGGCCATCGCCGTCGGTGGCGTCGTGCTGATGCTGGTGAGCCCGTCGATCACGCACGGCGACGGCATCTCGTTCTTCACCGTCACCCCGCTGGCGGCACTGCACTCGATCGTGGCGATCGGACTCGCCTGGTCGGCCCTGGCCGCGGTCGACGCCAGAACCAAGACGTGGTTGACCGCGGCCACGGTGACCTATTCGGTCCTCGGCATCATCGGCGCGATTCCTGCCTGGACCGAAGGGCAATCTCCGGCCGACTTCCTCACGGGGGCCGCGGGGAACGCCCTGATCCTGATCGCCGTTCTCATCCCCGTACTGCGCCCTCAGTCGCGCCCTTGATGAACTGGCGCGCGAAGATCGCGAAGACGATGACGAGTGGCACCATCGCCATCAACGCGCCTGTCATCACCATGCTGTAGTCGACGCCGTGGGCGCGGTTCAGCGTGGACAGCGCCACCTGCAACGTGAGGTGGTCGGGGTTGGTGAGCACGATCAGCGGCCACATGTAGTCGTTCCAGGACGCGACGAACGTGAAGATGCCGAGGAACGCCAGCGCCGGGCGGGCCGACGGCAGCGCGACATGCCAGTAGGTGCCCATGAACCCGCAGCCGTCCAGCGTCGCCGCCTCGACCAGCTCGTCGTGGATCGAGTTCTGGAAGTACTGCCGCATCCAGAAGATGCCGAAGGCGTTCGCCGCCCCGGGGATGATCAGCGCCTTGAGCGAGCCGACCCAGCCGAGCAGCGCCATCGTCTGGAACTGCGGTACGGCGGCCAGTTGGGCCGGCAGCAACATCGTCGCCAACAGGACGACGAACAGCACCCGCCGCCCGGGGAACCGGAACTTGGCGAACGTGAACGCGGCCAGCGAGTCGAAGAACAGCACCAGCAGCGTCGTCGAGATCGCCACGATCGCGGTGTTGGCCATCGACTGGAAGAACGCCACGTTCGCGAGCACCTGGCGGACGTTGTCGTCGAACTGCGAGCCGAAGCTGAACTTCGGCGGGAACCGGTAGATGTCCGCCGTACTGTTCGACGCCATGATGATGGTCCAGGCGAACGGGAACATGAACACCAACAGGGCCAGCACGAGGGCAGCGTGCAGCGCGAGACCGCGCAGCCGGTAACGCGTCATCGGTCCTCTCCTCGCCCGCGGAAGATCCGCCAGTTGATTGCGGTGAACAACAGCACGAGCAGGAAGATGCTGAGCGCGATCGCGGCGGCGTACCCGTAGTCGTTGTCCAGGAACGCGGCCCGGTAGAAGAACAGCACCACGGTCATGCCGCTCTGGCCGGTGCCGCCGCTGTTGCCGACCATCACCTGCGGCTCGGTGAAGGTCTGCAGTCCGCCGATGGTCGAGATGACCACGGTGAACAGCACCACCGGTCGCAGCTGCGGCAGCGTGATCGAGAAGAACGTCCGTACGGCGCCGGCACCGTCGACCTTGGCCGCTTCGTACTGCTCCCGTGGGATCGCCTGCAGACCGGCCAGATAGATGAGCGTGTTGTACCCGACCCATTGCCACACGATCATCGTCGAGATCGCGATCTTGATCCCCCACGGCTGGCCGAGCCAGTCCTGCTGCGGGATGCCGAGCGAGCGCAGAGCGGCGTTGACGAGGCCGAAGTTCGTGCTGAACACCGAGCTGAAGAAGATCGCCATCGCGACCAGCGACGTGACGTTCGGGATGAAGTACGCGATCCGGTAGACGTTCGTGAACCGTACGGCGGACTGCAGCATCACCGCGAGCACGAGGGCGATCGCCAGCGTCGGGACCGTGGACATCAGGAACAGGACGACGGTGTTCTTCAGCGCCAGCCAGAACGTCGGGTCCTCGACCAGGAACCGGAAGTTGTCCAGGCCGGTGAACCGGCGGGCGCTCAGGCCGTCCCAGCGCTGGAACGCCAGCACGATCGTCGACAGCATCGGGTACAGCCCGAAGACCGCGAACAACAGGTAGAACGGCGACAGCGCCAGGTAGAACCGCCAGTACGACCAGATCCCCCGGCCGCGCCGCCGACCGGCAGGGGACCCGGTCAGCGGCGCGGTCGATCGCGGCACGGTCGCCGTTCCGGTCACTGCACCCCCTGCCGCTTGGCGATCGCCTTCGCCTTCGAGACCGCGGAGGTCCAGGCGGCGTCGGAGGTCTTCGAGCCGGTCTGCACGGTCTTGAGCTCGTCGTGGAACGGCGCGGCGACGGCGTCGTCGAACGGGCTCTGGTACGCCACCGGGATGGACTTGGCGGCCGGGCCGAAGGTGTCGATCGGCACCTGCCCGCCGAAGAACGGGTCGGCCGCCTTCAGCTGCGCCTTGTCGTACGCGCCCGGGGCGGAGGGGAAGATCTGCGCGTCGGCGAAGGCCTTCGCCTCGTTGTCCGGGCTGAGCATGTACTTGATCACCTCGAACGCCTTCTGCGGGTCGGCCGCGTTCTTGGTAATCGCGAGGAACGAGCCGCCGAAGTTGGCCGGGCCGCTCGGCGTCGGGGCCAGCCGCCACTTGCCGACGCTGGTCTTGACCGCGGACTTGATGTCCAGCGCGACCCAGGCGGCACCGATGTGCGCGGGGATCGTGCCCTGGTCGAGGCCGGCGTTCCAGTCCGGGCTGCCGCTCGGCGTCTTGCCGTCGATCTTCAGCGTCATCGCCTTGACCGAGGTGTCCCAGGCCTTGCGGATGTGGTCCTGGTCGCCGATGAACTTGTTGTCCTTGGAGATGTACCGCTCGGTGCCCTGGCCGACGACCATGTCGTACAGGTCGGTGGCGTCCCAGACCAGCGGTGCCTTCGGGTTCGCCTTCTTCAGCTCGACCCCGGCGGCGAAGAAGTCGTCCCAGGTCTTCATCTGCTCGGCCACCTTGGCCGGGTCGCTCGGCAGTCCGCCGGCCGCGAAGACGTCCTCGCGGTAGAACAGGGCGGTCGGGCCGACGTCGATCGGCAGCCCGAGCACCTTGCCGTCCAAGGTCGTCGCCTGCGCGACCTTCCAGTCCAGGTAGTCGCCGAGGATCGAGTCCGCGCCGACCGTCTTCAGGTCCACGAACCGGTCGGCCTGCGGCAGCAGCGAGGCGATGTCCTCGCCCTTGAGACCGGTGATGTCCGGGATCCCGGTCCCGCCGTTGAACGTGGTGATCAGCTTCTGCTTGAAGTCTCCGCCGATCTCGGAGTACTTGATCTTCGGGTCGGGGAAGTGCGCGATGGTGTCGTCGAGCACGGACTTGCCCAGACCGCCCGGCCAGCACCACATCGTCAGCTCAGTGGTGGTGTTCTTCTTCGTCGTCGTCCCGGTGTCCATCCCGGACGAGCAGCCGACCAGGGATCCGCCGATCACGGCGGTGAAGCCCCCGAGCAGCGTCCGACGTGAGAGCTCCATTGGTTCTACCTTCCTGAGTGGGCGCTGATCAGCGCTTGGAGGTGGTGGTCTTCGGGGTGCGCGGCCTGCCAGGCCGCGAGGTCCGCCCAGCGGGGCGCCGCATCGGCGCCGCCGAGCCGGGTGACCGACAGCGCCGCTGCGAGGGCGGCGAACCGAACGCGCTGCTCGAGCGACAGCTCCCACAGCGTGGCGGCGATGAAACCGGCGGCGAACACATCACCCGCCCCGGTGGTGTCCGCCGCCGGGACCTGGTACGCGGGTACGGCGACCTGCTCGCCGGTACGGGCGTCGAGTGCAAGGGCTCCCGCGGCACCGTCGGACACGACGACCAACGGCACCTGGTCCGCCAGCCGCCGGAGTGCCTGCTCCGGAGTGTCCGTCCGGGTGTAGTTCATGGCCTCTTCGGCGTTCGGCAGGAACACGTCGCAGTGCTCGAGCTGGTCGAGGACCGCGGGGTCCCACTGCTCCGACGGGTCCCACCCGACATCGGCGAACACCACACAGCCGGCCGCCTTCGCCTTCGCCAGCCACTCGTTCGGCCAGGGTCCGATGTGGGCGGCGACGGCTCGGGCGGCCGGCGGTGCGGTGATCAGCTCGTCGGCCGACAGCAGGGGAGGGGTGCCCCGCGTGACCAGTGCCCGATCGCCCGCGTAGGCGAGGGCCACGGTCAGCGGGGTCTGCCAGCCGACGAGCTTGCGGGAGAGAGTCAGATCGATGCCTTCCGCGGTCAGGCTGTCCCAGACGCGGTCGCCCTCCGGGTCCGCGCCGAAGGCCGCGGCCAGTCCGGTCCGGAGCCCCAGCCGGGCCAGGGCGACGGCGAAGTTCGCGATGCCGCCGGGGCTCTCCTGGGAGCCGGTGGCCCACACCTCGGTCCCCGGGCGCGGCGGAGTGGGCAGGCTGAGCACCAGGTCCTGGAAGACCAGGCCGGACACAACGACGTCCAGCTCACTCATAAACACTCCATAGATCTGCAGGGTCGATCAAACTCGTGCATGAATCTTGAATCTACTACGCAAGATCCGCAATACCTGATCACGACTTTGACTGAAAATGACAGAGTTTGCGTGATACGGTCTGCGTGTGCTTCCGAAGCAGCGACAGGACCAGATCATTCGCGCGCTCCGGGCCGACGGGGCCGGGGGCGTCAAAGTGCTGGCGTCCAAGCTCGGCGTCAGTGAGGCGACCATCCGCCGCGACCTCGAGCAGTTGCACGCCGAAGGCCGCCTCACCCGGGTGTACGGCGGTGCGCTCGCGGTCGACGGCGGCGACGAGCCGTTCGCGGACGTGAACGCCGTCCATGCCGAGGAGAAGGACCGGATCGCGCGCCGGGCCGCGGAGTTGGTGAGCGACGGCGAGTCGGTGCTGCTCGACATCGGCACGACCGCCCTGCGCGTCGCGCAGCATCTGCACGGCCGGTCGGTGACAGTGGTGACGAGCAACCTCGCCGTACTCGAGGAGTTGGAGAACGACGAGCAGATCGAGTTGATCGTGCTCGGCGGGTTCGTCCGGCGGAGTTATCGGTCGCTGGTGGGGTATCTGACTGAGGAGAGCCTGCGGCAGATCCATGTCGACTGGCTGTTCCTGGGCACCAGCGGTGTCCGGCCGGACGGGCGGGTGATGGACAGCACGATGATCGAGGTGCCGGTGAAGCGCGCGATGATCCAGGCCGCCGACCGCGTGGTGCTGCTCGCCGACCAGACGAAGTTTCCCGGGCACGGGGTCGCACGGGTGTGCGAACCGGCCGAGCTGTTCATGGTGGTGACCGAGCCCGGCGCCGACGAGGCGACCCGGGCCCAATTGACGGAGGCGGGCGTGCAGGTGGTGCTGGCGTGAGACTGACGATCCTCGGCGGCGGTGGGTTCCGGGTCCCGCTCGTCTACCAGGCGCTACTCGGCGACCGCGGTCCCGGCCGGATCACCTCGGTGGTGCTGTACGACGCCGACCGGACGCGGCTGGCCTCGATCGGCGCGGTCCTGCGTCAGCAGGCGGCCGGTGCGGCCGATGCACCAGTGGTGACCGAGACGACCGATCTGGATGACGCACTGCAGGGCGCGGACTTCATCTTCTCCGCGATCCGCGTCGGCGGACTCGAGGGCCGGACGGTCGACGAACGAGTGGCGCTGGACCTCGGCGTCCTGGGGCAGGAGACCGTCGGGGCGGGTGGCATCGCCTACGGCCTGCGGACCCTGCCGGTCGCGGTGCAGATCGCCCAGCGGATCGCCGCGGTGGCACCCGAGGCCTGGGTCATCAACTTCACCAACCCGGCCGGCATGGTGACCGAGGCGATGATCCCGTACCTGGGGGACCGCGTGATCGGCATCTGCGACTCACCTTCGGGGCTCGGCCGGCGAGCGGCGCTTGCGCTCGGCGTGGATCCGTCGACCGCGTTCTACGACTACGCGGGGCTAAACCACCTCGGCTGGCTGCGAGGGTTGCGGTCCGGCGGCGTCGACCGGCTGCCCGCGCTCCTCGAGTCGTCCGACGCGCTGTCCTCCTTCGAGGAGGGACGGCTGTTCGGGGCCGACTGGCTGCGGTCGCTCGGCTCGATCCCCAACGAGTACCTGCATTACTACTACTTCGCCCGGGAGACGCTGGCCGCCGTACAAGCGGTGAAGCAGACGCGGGGGACGTTCTTGTTGGAGCAGCAGTCCGCGTTCTACGCGGAGACGGCTGAGCATCCGGAGCGGGCGCTGGAGCTTTGGCAGAAGACGCGGGCCGAGCGTGAGTCGACGTACATGGTGGAGAGCCGTGAGGTCGCCGACGCGGGGGAGCGCGACGAACGCGACATGGCAGCCGGTGGGTATGAACAGGTCGCGCTGTCGCTGATGCGGGCGATCGCACACAACGAGCGGGCGTCGTTGATCCTGAACGTGCGCAACCGCGGCGTGCTGCACCACCTGGACGACAATGCGGTGGTCGAGATCCCCTGCACGGTCGACGCCAACGGCGCACTCCCGGTCACTGTGTCCCAGCTCACGGACCACCAGGCCGGACTGGTCTGTTCGGTGAAGGCCGTCGAGCGGTCGACCATCGAAGCTGCCACCTCCGGCTCCCGGGACGCCGCGCTGCGGGCCTTCGCCTGGCATCCTCTGATCGACTCGGTGACCGCCGCCCGGAAGTTGCTGGACTCCTACGCCGGGCAGTTGCCGGGGCTGTCCCGGTTCCGGGCTTGACACCGGATTGGTCGGCGTACCCCACCATCTGGCAGAATGGTCGGCTGAGTCCGTCCAGGTTCGTGCAGCCCTCTAACTCCACTGCCTGGTTCGGCCCATTCGAGTGGTCACCCGTTGTCCCCACGACGCTGTGCTGCTCACCCAGACATGTAATCCGAGGGAGACCCCACAAACGTGGCAGTCAAGATCCGTTTGAAGCGCATCGGCAAGAAGCGTGCGCCGCACTACCGCATCGTCGTGATGGACGCCCGCACCAAGCGTGACGGCCGCGCCATCGAGGAGATCGGTAAGTACAACCCGAAGACCGAGCCGTCGTTCATCCACGTCGAGTCGGACCGGGCGCAGTACTGGCTGGGCGTCGGCGCGCAGCCGACCGAGGCCGTCGAGGCGATCTTCAAGGCCTCCGGCGACTGGCAGAAGTTCAAGGGTGAGGCCGCTCCGGCGCCGCTGCGGGTCAAGGAGCCGAAGCGGGACAAGCAGGAGATCTTCAACGAGGCCCTCGCCGAGGCGCACGGCACGCTGAAGACCGAGGCCGTCACCGCCAAGAAGACCGCGGCCAAGAAGACGGCCGAGAAGAAGGACGACGCGCCCAAGGCTGACGAGGCGAAGGCCGAGGAGCCGAAGGCCGAGGAGCCGAAGGCCGAGGCCGCTGAGGCCCCGGCCGAGGCTGCCGCCGAGGCCGCGCCGGCCGACGACGCCAAGGCCTGACCATGATGGAGACCGAGGCGCTCGAGCACCTGGTCCGAGGCATCGTGGACAACCCCGACGACGTCAGCGTCCGGGCCCGGAACCTGCGGCGTGGCCGCACCCTCGAGGTGCACGTCAACCCCGACGACATCGGCAAGGTGATCGGCCGCAACGGCCGCACCGCCACCGCGATCCGTACCGTCGTCGGCGCCCTCAGCTCCGAGTCCTCCCTGCGCATCGACTTCGTCGACGAGCTCAACCGGCGCCCGCGCCGCTGACTCGCAGCAGTCCCCGAAGGGCCGCACCCCACCGGGTGCGGCCCTTCGCCCTATCCTCAGGTGACTCCTCAGGTGAATCGTCGTGTCTGCAGAGAAAGGTTTGTGCGGGTGTTGGTGACTGTCGGGCGGATCGGCCGGGCGCACGGGATCAAGGGCGAGGTCGGGGTCGACGTCCGGACGGACGAGCCGGACCGGCGGTTCGCGGACGGCGCGACCCTGGTGACGGACTCGAAAGTGCCGCGGACGCTGACCGTGGCCGCAAGCCGGTGGCACAGTGGTCGGCTGCTGGTGAAGTTCGCCGACGTGCCGGACCGGACCGCGGCCGAGCAGTTGCGCAACCTGGTCGTGCTGGCCGAGGTGGACGAGGATGAGCGCCCCGAGGACCCGGACGAGTACTACGACCGTGAACTGATCGGCCTCGCCGTCCGGACGTCCGACGGTGTCGAGGCCGGCGAGGTGGTCGACGTCGTGCACCTGCCGTCCCAGGACCTGCTGGAGATCCGCCGCCCGGCCGGCAACGTCGTACTCGTGCCGCTGGTCGAGCAGCTGGTCCCGGAGATCAACGTGGACAAGCAGTACGTCGTCGTGGCCGACCGGCCAGGTCTGCTGGACCCGGAGGGCGCCGAGGTGGTCCCGACCGATGAGGCTTGACGTCGTCACGATCTTCCCGGAGTACCTGGCCGCACTCGACGTCTCCCTGGTCGGCAAAGCGGCCAAGAGCGGTCTCCTGGACATCCATGTCCACGATCTGCGCGACTGGACCCACGACCGGCACCGGACCGCCGACGACACCCCGTACGGCGGTGGCGCGGGCATGGTGATGAAGCCGGAGCCGTGGGGTGAGGCCCTCGACGCCATCGCGCCGGTGGACGGTCCGACGCAGCCGAGACTGATCGTGCCGACGCCCGCGGGCCGTCCTTTTACTCAGGAGCTCGCCTACGAGCTCGCGGCCGAGCCATGGCTCGCGTTCGCGTGTGGCCGGTACGAGGGCATCGACGCGCGGGTGGCGTCGTACGCCGGTGAGCGGATGCGCGTCGACGAGGTCTCCATCGGCGACTACGTGCTCAACGGCGGAGAGGTCGCCGTACTCGTGATGGTCGAGGCAGTGGCTCGCCTCCTGCCGGGGGTGATCGGCAACCCGGAGTCCCTCGCCGAGGAGTCCCACTCCGGCGACGGCCTACTCGAGTACCCGGTCTATACGAAGCCGCCGAGCTGGCGCGGGTACGACGTACCCGACGTACTGCTCTCCGGGAACCACGGTCTGATCGCGCAGTGGCGCCACGACGAGTCGGTACGCCGTACTGCGGAACGTCGGCCTGATCTGCTCGCGGCATGGGGCGATGCGGTTGCGGGGAAGGACGATGCGGCGTCGCAGGTCCGGGTCCTGCCCGCCACGGAGGCTGACGCGGGGGAGATCCACACACTCCAGTTGGCGTCGTTCCTGTCGGAGGGCCGGATCTACGACGACCTGAGCATCCCGCCGCTGACGGAGGAGCCGACCGCGAGTGTTGAGCGCCTTGGGCGGGGCGGCGTACTGAAGGCGGTCGCGGGCACCAGGATCGTCGGCTCGGTCCAGCTGACCGTGGACGGCTCGGTGGGGCGCATCGAGCGGCTTGTCGTCGCACCGGACTGGCAGGGCCGCGGGCTGGGTGCACGGCTGCTGCAGGTGGCCGAGAAGCTCGCGCCGGCCGAGGTCACGACGTACGAGCTGAACACCGGTGCGGAGAGTGAGCGCAACCTCGCGCTGTACCGGAAGGCCGGTTACCGTGAGATCAGACGGGAGCAACAGACCGCGAAGGTCGAGCTGGTCCTGCTCGCCAAGCGTCGCAAGCGGCGCTGATTTCGGATCCGCTGGGGCGGTGTGGCAAGATTGCTCGTTGCTGCCCTTCGGTGCTCCTGCCACAGGGGGTGACCACCGACCGGCAGCCTTTTGATGACTTCATCACCACGACATTCGTGGGTGACCTGTGGCACGCGCGAGGAAGAGACACCTGATGAGCAACATCCTGAACGAGCTCGACAACGCGAGCAAGCGCGACGACATCCCCGCCTTCCGTCCCGGTGACACCGTCAAGGTGCACGTCAAGGTCGTCGAGGGCAACCGGTCCCGCGTCCAGGTGTTCCAGGGTGTCGTGATCCGGCGCCAGGGTGGTGGCCTGCAGGAGACCTTCACGGTCCGCAAGGTCAGCTTCGGCGTCGGCGTGGAGCGGACCTTCCCGCTGCACACCCCGATCGTCGAGAAGGTCGAGGTCGTGACCCGCGGCGACGTCCGCCGGGCCAAGCTGTACTACCTGCGCGAGCTGCGCGGCAAGGCAGCCAAGATCAAGGAGAAGCGGGACGTCCCGGCCTCCTGAGCGCCACTGACGACGACGGTCACCTATGGCGCCGAGCACTGCGACTCGCGCTCGCCCTCGCCCAGCACAGAGGGCACGTCGCAGCAAAGGACGTCACCGCAGGCTGAAGCAGCGGAATCCGCTGCTCAGTCTGCTTGTCGAGATGACCACCGTGACGGTGCTCGCACTCGTCATCACGGTGGTGCTGCGGCTGTTCGTCGCGGAAGCGTTCTACGTCCCGTCGGAGTCGATGTACGACACGCTGACCAAGGACGACCGGATCCTGGCCGAGAAGATCAGCTATCTGCACCGGGACGTCGACCGCGGCGACATCATCGTCTTCAAAGACCCCGGCAACTGGCTGAACGAGGCACAGCCCGAGCCCGGTCCGTTCCGCAAGGTCGGTGAGTTCGTCGGCATCCTGCCGCGCAGCGGCGAGGGACACCTGGTCAAGCGGGTCATCGGCATCGGCGGTGACAAGGTGGTCTGCTGCAACAAGGCCGGCCAGATCACGGTGAACGGGATCCCGCTCGACGAACGTGAGTACCTGTTGAAGGACGCCAAGCCGTCGGAGGTACCGTTCAGCGTGGTGGTGCCGCCCGGCCACCTGTGGGTGATGGGCGACAACCGCGCCGAATCCGCCGACTCCCGTGCCCATATGGGCGGCCCCGGTGGTGGATTCGTGCCGGTCGAGAACGTGGTTGGCCGGGCCTGTTGCGTAATCTGGCCGTCTGACCGGATGACGATGCTGCGTCCTCCGGAAACCTTCAAGAAGCCGGGGCTGAAGAAGTGACCGATACACCGACCAAGACGGACGCCAAATCCGCCCACCGCTCAGGCTTCGGGGCGGCGGCCCGCGAATTCGTGCTGATCGTGGTCGGGGCCCTGATCGTCTCGTCGATCCTGCGGGCGTTCGTCGGGCAGATGTTCATCATCCCGAGCGAGTCGATGGAGAACACCCTGCTGGTCGGGGACCGGGTCGTGGTCGAGAAGCTCACCGACGTCAAGCGCGGTGACGTGGTCGTCTTCGAGGATCCGGGCGGCTGGCTCGGCCCGGAGGAGAGCGGCCAGAAGCGCGGCTCGATCGGCCGGTTCTTCGAGGTCGTCGGCCTGCTGCCGGACTCCAGCCACGGTCACCTGATCAAGCGCCTGATCGGCATGCCGGGGGACAAGGTCGCCTGCTGTGACTCCAAGGGCCGGCTGCTCGTGAACGGTCAGCCGCTCGACGAGACCAGCTATCTGTATCCGGGTGACGCGCCGTCGCAGATGGAGTTCCAGGTCACCGTCCCGGCCGGCCGGGTGTTCGTGATGGGTGACCATCGCTCCGCCTCCGGGGACTCCCGCGTCCATCTGCAGGACACCGACGCCGACGGCGGCAATCAGGGCGACGCGGCATTCGTTCCGATGGACAAGATCACCGGCCGGGCGATCATGATCGTCTGGCCCGCGGGCCGCTGGGGCAAACTCGGCGTACCGGATACCTTCAAAGCCGTTCCAGCGCCCGGGCCTGCCCCGGACAAACCCTCGATCTCCCTCACCCCACCACCCAAGTGAGCGAATCCCCGGTGCCTCTCTCAACCTCTCGCCCACCGGCCCCGGCAACACCTTCCAGCCTTCGTCTTCACCGCCGCGATCTCGGTACCGGCATCCCGTACCCGGACCTCCACGCTGCCCGTACGACTGCCGTCGTCCCGGGTGCGGACCTGCTGCGGACTTGGTCGGCGGGGCTGCCTAGGGTGGGGTGTGTGATGCGGAGGGCTGCATGAGCGAGTTGCCGCGGGGGAGCACGGTCCGGCGGGACGCCGGCCTGTACGGGTACGAGCGGGCGCTGCGCCGCGTCGGCCTGGACCCGATCGCCGGCGTCGACGAGGCCGGGCGCGGACCGTGCGCCGGCCCGCTGGTCGCCGCCGCGGTGATCCTGCCCGACGGCAAGCGCGGCCAGATCCCCGAGCTCGCCGACTCCAAGCTCCTCACCGCCAAGGCCCGCGACCGGTGCTACGACGAGATCCGCAAACGCGCCCTCGCCTGGTCGGTGGTCTCCATCGAGTCCACCGAGTGCGACCGCCTCGGGATGCACGTCGCCAACGTGGAAGCCCTCCGGCGGGCGCTGTTCCGACTCGACGTCCGGCCGTCGTACGTGCTGACCGACGGCTTCGGCGTCGACGGCCTCGACGTACCGGGCCTGGCGATCTGGAAGGGTGACCGCGTGGCGGCTTGTATCGCGGCGGCGTCTGTGATCGCCAAAGTGACCCGGGACCGGGTGATGGAGCACTGGGACAAGGTGTACCCGCAGTACGGGTTCGGGATCCACAAGGGCTACTGCACGCCTGAACACCAGGCGGCACTGGACGAATACGGCCCGTGCCCGCAACATCGACGGCGGTTCGAGAATGTCCGCCGCAGTCTGCGGCCCGATATGGGACAGAATGTGACCAGTCCCACCGGAGTGGAGAGCCTGTGAGTGAGCGTAGCGAGCGAACCAGTAACGCAGCGCCCCTTAGCGCTCAGGCCGGAGCCGAGCGTAGCGAGGTGCAGGCATGAGCGCTGACGACCTCGAGAAGTACGAGACCGATATGGAGCTGCAGCTCTATCGGGAGTACAAGGACGTCGTCGGGATCTTCAAGTACGTCGTGGAGACCGAACGGCGCTTCTACCTGTGCAACGCGGTCGACCTCAAGGTCCGCACCGAGGGTGGCGACGTGTACTTCGAGGTGACGATGGCCGACGCCTGGGTCTGGGACGTCTACCGTTCCGCCCGCTTCGTCAAGAACGCCAAGGTCGTCACCTTCCGCGACGTCAACATCGAGGAACTCGCCAAGTCCGACCTGGAAGTCCCCAAAGACTCCGACTTCGGCCGCTGACCCACCGCACCACCCCGACCGGCCCAGGCCCCAGCAGCCCCGACCCACTCACCGGGTCGGCTCACCGGGTCGGCTCACCGGGTCGGCTCACCGGGTCGGCTCACCGGGTCGGCTCACCGGGTCGGCTCACCGGGTCGGCTCACCGGGTCGGCTCACCGT